>NZ_VYKK01000017.1 GCF_008710135.1 Paenibacillus spiritus
AAAGAAGTTGCAATGTGAGTTTCGGATCCGGTTTTCAGGCGATCAAGCCTGGACCATTGGATGGAGAGATACCCAAGTGGCTATAAGGGGACCCTCTGCTAAGGGGTTAGACTGCGTAAGCGGTGCGAGGGTTCGAATCCCTCTCTCTCCGCCATCCTCAATTTTATAGTTCTTCGTATGGCGGCGTAGCTCAGCTGGCTAGAGCGTACGGTTCATACCCGTGAGGTCGGGGGTTCGATCCCCTCCGCCGCTACCATACATACCTGGAGGCTTAGCTCAGCTGGGAGAGCATCTGCCTTACAAGCAGAGGGTCGGGGGTTCGAACCCCTCAGCCTCCACCACTCATTTAGTGAGTGGTAAGTACGGAATTAGTAACATGCCGGTGTAGCTCAATTGGTAGAGCAACTGACTTGTAATCAGTAGGTTGGGGGTTCAAGTCCTCTCGCCGGCACCATTGTAATCAAATGCGGAACCGTGGTGTAGAGGCCTAACATGCCTGCCTGTCACGCAGGAGATCGCGGGTTCGAATCCCGTCGGTTCCGCCATTTTTTACAACCGAATATGGCTCGGTAGCTCAGTCGGTAGAGCAGAGGACTGAAAATCCTCGTGTCGGCGGTTCGATTCCGTCCCGAGCCACTTTTTATGGAGGCTTAGCGAAGTGGCCAAACGCAGCAGACTGTAAATCTGTTCTCGTACGAGTTCGGTGGTTCGAATCCATCAGCCTCCACCAGTTATATAAATGACAAGCTGTCCTTTTCGAAGGACGGCTTTTTTGTTGTCTCTGCTTGGGGACAGACCGGCAAGGGAGTTTAAAATAACCGGATTCGTTTAAATATAAGATAATCCAAATGTGAAATGAGGAATTTCTTCCATGATATATGATACCGTAATTGTCGGCGGCGGCTTTGCCGGTCTGCAAGCGGCCATTCAGTTAGGCCGCTATTCGGCGCACCGGATTTTGGTCGTCGACAAAGGCGCGGGCCGCTCTTCCATTTGCAGAAGCTATCATAATATCCTTGGCTTCCCGGATGGCATCTCCGGGGAGGAGTTGCGTTCCAGGGGGCGGCTTCAGGCGGAGCGGGCCGGCGTGCTTTTTGCAACGGATACTATTATAAAGGCCGGCAAGCAGGGGGAACAATTCGAACTGGAAGGCGCCGAGGGGAAGCGATACAAAGCAAGAACTGTTCTGCTGGCGACGGGGATCATGGACCGTTATCCCTCTCTGCCCGGTCTCACGCGCTGTCTGGGAAGATCCGTCTATGTCTGCCCGGACTGCGACGGCTTCGAGATTCAGGGCCGGAAGACGGTACTGCTTGGTTCCGGGACGGCCGGATATCAGATGGCGCTGATTCTGGCTGCGCGCACAGACGACTTGACCTATCTCAATCACGAGCGGCAGCCCCTGTCTGCCGAACAGCTTGAACGCCTGGAGTCTCTGGGGGTACGCTACTTGGAACAGGCGGCCGCTGCCATTGAGGAAGAGGACGACGGGATGCTTACCGGCGTTCGGCTGGAGAGCGGTGAGAGGCTGGAGGCCGAGCGCGGGTTCATTGCTTTTGGCGGGAATACGGTCCACTCCGAGCTGGCGGAACAATTGGGACTCGAACTTCACAAGAACAAGCATGTGGAAGCCGACTCACGGTCGCTTACGACGAATGTGGAAGGGGTATGGATTGCAGGCGACCTCGGCGTGCATGCCGAGCAGGCAACGGTAGCCATGGGCGAAGGGGCCATCGCCGCCATCTGGATCAATAAGCACTTGCAGAGGCTTAAAGGTACGGATCCGTTCCATTGAGATTTCTACTCATTCGACAAAGTGTGATAAAATAATGAAAAAAGCAAAAGTGGTGGGGCGCAGGTGGCAATGAACAGTGAAACGCTACGGCTTAGGCTTGGACAAATTACCGGAAGAAATACGGGGATTGAGTTGATGGGGAAGCAGCAGGCTGCTTCTCTTTTTGGCGTAGAGGAACAGGGGAGCGCTCCAGTGTTAGCAGGCGCCCGGCTGTGGGTGCGGCTTCACGAGCAGGAAGGCAAGACCACGGCACTCTGGATTGACGGCGAAGGGTTGACCGCGCTGGAACAGGAACTGATTTCGCTGGCCGCAGCCAACGTGGTTATGGCTCCGACATTATCATCGGCTCACAAAGAAGAAGGAGAAACGGAAGCCAGAGAATTGGGGGCCTGGCTGGAACGGCAGCTCGAGCAGGATCAACGCGATGCCGAGATCCCGGAGGAGATGGGGCTAAAGAGCCGGACATTCGGCAGCATGATTCCTTTTCTGCTGGTGAGCGAGACGGTAGGGGCCCCGGAATTGACTTACGGCTCGCTGATGAAGCTGGTGAGGAGCTATCTGGACAAAACGGCTCTGCTGATTCCGCTGCAGGACAAGGAATGGCTGGTGTTGGCCCGGGAAGAGCTGCTCACCGGAAGCGAAGAGAAGGAAGAAGACGAAGACTACGATACAAAGGATCTGCTCGCTCAGGCGGCGATGGGGCTGCACGAGCTGATCGCCTCCGAGTGGGGCGGCCTGTTCCATCTGGGGGTCGCGCCGGCCATGGTTCCGGCCAAGGAGCTGGTAGGCAGTACGGCGCTTCTGCGTGAGACGCTGATATTGGGGCGGATTTTTCAGATAGGGGAATACATTCATTTGCCCTGGAGGCTTCACCTGGAGCGGCTGGTCAACAGTATCCCGGAGTCCCGGCGGAGACTTCTGCTGGAGCAGTTCGGCCAGTTCGCCTCGGTGATGGCCGACAAGGAAATGCTGCTTACGCTCGAAACGTTCTTCGAGATGGAGTGCAATGTGAGCGAGACCGCCAAGAAGCTCTACATTCACCGCAATACGCTCCTGTACAGGCTTGACAAGATCAAGCAGGAGACCGGCGCCGATGTCCGGGTATTCGGGGATGCGGCTATTGTGAAGCTGACGCTGCTATTGTATAAAGTGACGAAAAGGAAATAGGTTTTTTGTGAACGTTACAAATAGCGTTTACATAAAGACTGGGGTAAGATAGGACTATAAGTTATTGCGAATTTATTCCGATTCAAGGGGGAAGTTCAATGGCAGGCGTACGTTTAGAGCATGTGTTCAAGAAATACCCGGGTTCCGATAAAGCCACGGTTATCGATGTCAACCTCGACATTAAAGATAAGGAATTCCTCGTACTCGTCGGTCCTTCCGGCTGCGGGAAATCCACGACTCTGCGCATGATCGCCGGTCTGGAAGAAATTTCGGAAGGCAAGCTGTTCATCGGCGACCGCGTTGTGAACGACGTAGCCCCGAAAGACCGCGATATCGCGATGGTGTTCCAGTCCTACGCCCTGTACCCGCATATGAGCGTGTACCAGAACATGGCGTTTGGTCTGAAGCTGCGCAAAGTCAAGAAAGACGAGATCGACAAGAAAGTACGCGAAGCTGCCAAGATCCTCGATATCGAGCATCTGCTTGAGCGCAAGCCGAAGGCGCTTTCCGGCGGTCAGCGTCAGCGTGTTGCCCTGGGCCGCGCAATTGTACGTGATCCTCAAGTGTTCCTGATGGACGAACCGCTGTCCAACCTGGATGCCAAGCTGCGCGGTCAGATGCGCGCTGAAATCACGAAGCTCGTAAAACGTCTTGAAACGACTTGTATCTACGTAACGCATGACCAGACGGAAGCTATGACCATGGGCGACCGCATCGTCGTTATGCAGGACGGCATCATTCAGCAGGCCGCTTCCCCGGAAGAACTGTACAACTATCCGGAGAACCTGTTCGTAGCAGGCTTTATCGGTTCCCCGACGATGAACTTCATTCATGGTACGCTGTCCGAGTCGAACGGAGCCGTTCGCTTCAAAGCCGAGAACCTGGACGTAGAAGTTCCTGGCGGCAAAGCCCAGACGATTCGCAGCAAAGGCTATATCGGCAAGGAAGTCATCATGGGCGTTCGTCCGGAAGACATTCACGAAGAGCCGGTATTCCTGGAAGCTTCGCCTGGAACGATCTTCACTGCTCTGGTTGACGTTACCGAGAACCTGGGCCATGAAATGCTGCTCTACCTGAGCGGCGTAGGCAAAGATACCGTAATCGCCCGTGTGGACGGACGTTCGACGACTCGCGAAGGCAGCAAGCCGAAACTCGCAGTCGACATGAACAAAATTCACCTGTTCGACAAGGAATCCGAGCTGAACATTCTGCTGGGATAAGAATCGGCAGCCCGCCGATTGAATATGAAGGCCGCGTCTTCCGATGAGGAAAACGCGGCTTTCTTTGTCTTGCTGCCCCCGGTACAGCATGATTGCAATAGCGCATGGTATCCGATAAGATAACAGGAGAATTACCAACTGTCAGAGAGCTGGAATCCGTCCGGAAATTGCGGAGAACGGATCGCCACCAAGCTGGGCGACGAAAGGAAGAATTAGAAGATGGCCAAGAAGGTTAAGGTATCTGAGCTGGTACAGCATTTTCAGTTGGAGGTCATATCGGGACACGAGGGCCTGAAACGGCCGATTACAGTGGACGATTTGAACCGTCCCGGCCTGGAGATGGCCGGTTATTTTGAATATTATCCCGAAGACCGCGTGCAATTGCTGGGCAAGACAGAGCTGGCATTCTTCAGCATGCTGCCTACCGAGGAGCGGGAAGCCCGGCTTCGCCGGATCTGCGACGACCGGACGCCGTGCATTGTCATTACACGCGGGCTGGAAGTGCCGCAGGAACTGATTGGCATCAGCAACGAGAAGCAGCTGCCGGTTCTTCGCAGCGCGATGGCGACCACAATTTTCTCCAGCCGATTGACCAGCTTCCTGGAAGGAAGACTCGCGCCGACAGCAACCATTCACGGCGTGCTCTGCGATGTATACGGAGTCGGTATGCTGATTACGGGGAGCAGCGGCATCGGGAAGAGCGAGACGGCGCTGGAGCTCGTCAAACGCGGCCATCGGCTCATCGCCGATGATGCGGTAGAGATTCGCCAGACTTCCGATAACCAGCTGCACGGCACGGCGCCGGAGCTGATCCGGCATTTGCTGGAAATCCGCGGGGTCGGCATTATCAATGTCATGACGCTGTTCGGCGCCGGAGCTATCCGCAACCATAAGCGGATCACGCTCGTTGTCCGTCTGGAAGCCTGGCAGCAGGACAAGCAGTACGACCGTCTGGGGCTGGACGAAGAGACGACGCGCATTATTGATACCGATGTGCCCCTCGTAACCATACCGGTCCGCCCGGGCCGAAATCTGGCCGTCATTATCGAAGTAGCGGCGATGAATTACCGGTTGAAGCAGATGGGCTTCAATGCAGCGATGCAATTCACGCAGAAGCTGACGGCGACCATTTCGGAAGATATGGATGATCTCGATTAGGGGGTAAGCATAATGCATGGATTTCCGCTCGCACTGGACCCGATCGCCTTCTCGATCGGTGCGCTGAAGGTGCATTGGTATGGATTGATTCTGGGTCTGGGCGCGCTTACCGGGCTTTACCTGGCGATTCGGGAAGGCCGCCGCTTCGGGATGCCGCAGGAGTTCTTCATGGATCTGCTGCTGCTGGGCGTGCCGTCCGCCATTGTAGGGGCGCGGATATATTTTGTGGCGTTCAAGTGGGAGGACTATAAGAACAATCTAATTGATGTCTTTAAAATCTGGAATGGCGGCATTGCCATTTACGGAGCACTTATCGGCGCTATTATCTGCGCCATTCTGTACACGCGCAGCAAAGGCTATTCGTTCTGGCGAATCGCGGATATATGCGCGCCTTCGCTTCTGGCCGGTCAGATGATCGGCCGGTGGGGCAACTTTGTCAACCAGGAAGCCTATGGCGGACCGGCGACCGAGACCTTTTTGAGAGACAAGCTCCATCTTCCGGACTTCATTGTAGACCAAATGTACATAAACGGCGCCTATCATCATCCGACCTTCCTCTATGAATCGCTGTGGAGTCTGGTCGGCATCGCCGTGCTGTTCATTCTCCGTCGCCAGAAATTCCTGCGCGCCGGTGAGCTGTTCATGTCCTACTTCATCTGGTACTCCATCGGACGTTTCTTCATTGAAGCGCTGCGGACAGACAGTCTGGGCTTCAACGGCAGCACAGGAGTTGCCTCCATGCTGAATACGCTGTGGAAGCCGATGGAATGGATGGGATTCGAGCAGGGCAGCTTCGACCCGAACTACGGCAATATCCGGACCTCTCAGCTGCTGGCGCTGCTCCTTGTTGTAGCCGCGGTGGCGATTATCATCATTCGCCGGGTTACCGGGGCGGCCCAGGCCCGCTATCTGGACCCGATTGTGTCTTCGAAGCAGCAGCCCGAGGGACAAGAAATGGCATCCCCGGCCGCCCCGGATCGTGTTCCGGATCGTTCGGCTGCGCAAGGTGAGCCAAGCGAACAGTCAGGACTCGCCAAGACCAAAGACCAAGAGAAGACCGGGACGGCTTCGCCGCCGGATCAGCCCGAGGAGAAACGGTAAATGATAAGTTGCATGCTGTTCGATCTGGACGGAACGATTGTAAACACGAACGAGCTGATTCTCAGCTCGTTCCGTTATGCGCTGGAGACTCACCGTCTTCCGCTGCCGACGCGGGAAGAAATGATTCCCCACATGGGGACGACCCTGAAGCATCAGTTGACGGCGTTCACCGGACGAACCGAGGTGCAGGAGCTGGAAGAGGCCTACCGGTCGTATCAGAATGAGCATCATGATCGGTTGATTCAGGCTTTTCCGGGAGTGGATAAGACGCTGGAGGAACTGCATCGCCGGGGCGTGAAGCTGGGTGTGGTAACGACCAAGATCCGGCCGACGACCATTCGGGCGCTGGACATGTTCGATCTGGCAAAGTATATGGAGACGATTGTAACCGTCAATGAGGTTACGCATCCCAAGCCGCATCCGGAGCCGGTGCTGACGGCGCTGCGGCAGCTTGGGGCAGCCCCGGGGAAGACGCTGATGGTCGGCGACAGTCCGGCGGATATCCAGTCGGCGAAGGCGGCAGGCGTGCTCTCCGCCGGCGTGGCCTGGTCGCTGAAGGGGCCGGAGACGCTCAGACGCTATGAACCCGACTATATCATTGAAGAGATGGGCGAGCTGCTGGCCCTTGCTGCGGGAGGACGGGGGAGCCAGTGAGAAGGACGACCTCATATCCCGTAGAGAGCGAGAACTCGCTGTGGCATATTTACCGGAGCGTGAGCCCCTGGAAGGGGATCAAGAATTTTATCTGGATTCAGTTGTGCCGGTACTGCCCGAATCTGAAGGTGAAGAACTGGATTTACCGCCATGCGCTTGGTATGAAGGTCGGGGAGCATACGGCTTTTGGCCTGATGGCGATGGTCGATGTGTTCTTTCCGGAGAAGATTACGATCGGCGACAATTCAATCATTGGCTATAATACAACCATTCTGGCCCACGAATACTTGATCGACGAGTATCGGCTGGGCGAAGTGGTGATCGGCAGCCGGGTCATGATCGGAGCCAACACCACGATTCTCCCGGGAGTGACAATCGGAGACGGCGCTGTAGTGGCGGCGGGGTCGGTTGTACACCGGGATGTGCCGCCCGGGGCGAGAGTCGGCGGGAATCCGCTGCGGGAGCTGAAGCCGGCAAGCCGGTCAGAGGCTGCGGCGGACCTCCACTCGGACAGAGATGAGGAGGAATCTTAAATGGCATCCAAAGAACGCATTCCGCAGCTGGATATATTCCGGGCCATCGCGATTCTCGCGGTGCTGGCTATCCATGCAACCTCGCGGACGCTGGCGGAGACGCTGAACACACCGCTGTTTCACCCTTTTCTGTACATCAATAAATTCAGTCAGTTCGCCGTGCCGTCCTTTGTCTTCCTCAGCGGCTTCGTGCTGTTCTACAATTATATCGACCGGCCGCTGGGAGGGCGCACGCTGCTTACGTTCTACCGGAAGCGCCTGACATATATCGTAGTTCCGTATGTCGTCTTCTCGCTTCTCTACTACGGACTGAAGCTTCAAGCCGGACATGCCTGGGGAACCCCGGCAGGGGAGATGGGGGCCAAGCTGTTCAAGTATTTGTGGACGGGTACGGCGTATACGCATCTGTACTATATTGTCATCATTATTCAGTTCTATGTGTTGTTCCCGCTCTTCCTGTGGGTGCTGCAGAAGAACCGCCGCATCGCCGCCTGGGCGCCGCTGGCCGGTCTCGCGCTGCAGTGGGGCTTCGTCGTGCTGAATAAATATATGGTTCGCCATGATCTGTGGCATCTGTCCAAGGGGAGCCTGTCCATCTCTTACTTCTCCTACTTCCTGCTGGGGGCGGCGATCGCCGTCTACTACCCGACCGTCAAAAGCTGGCTCGTCCCGTCCCCCGGTTCCAAGGGCAGGGGCCGGACCGGACTCTGGGCGGTTCTGTGGCTGCTGTGGCTGGCCGCCGGCATCGTTCATGTGGAGCTCTGGTATACGACGTACACGGACAAAACGGTCATCAACAGCTTCTGGTACGAAGGATTCGCCAATGCCCACGCGCTGCTGTCGTGCCTGATCCTGTTCCGGCTGTCCTTCCTGCTGTACGGAGCGGGACGGAGCCTGTTCACCCGCCTTCTGGTATCGGCGGGGGCCTGTTCGTTCGGGATTTACCTGATGCATCCCGCCGTTCTGTATGTGTATCGGCGGATTGATTTTCACGGCGGCTACGCCGCCTATTCGCTGGCAATCCTCGGCGGATTCCTGTCAGCCCTGCTGATCTCCTGGGTGGTCGTGGCGCTGGCCTTCCGCTATGTGAAGCCCGCTTGGATTCTGTTCGGCTCGGCGCCCCGGCGGTCCGCGAAGAATCGTACCGATGCCGGCGTCCGTTCGGCTGGCAAGACCGGATAGCCGGTTGGTCCCAACGGCAGGAGACGACTGCCGGGTCCCCGATAGGAGCCCGTTCCCGCTTGAAGCTTGGCGGGAACGGGCTTTTTGACTAGCCATTACCGGTTCTTGGGAAATGCGGGCGCGAGAAGCCCGGGAAATATTTCAGACCCGGAAGGGCCGCAAGGGAGGAAGAACACCCCGAAAGGGGAATTGTAAAGAAGAGCCAAGCGCCGCAATTGACGGAACTTCACAGGCCGTGGTACCATAGTAAAAATCCTTTACTTTACTACCACTTTACCATAATAAAGCGATTGTCCGGAGTGAGTGGTGCGGTAAAGCGGATATTCCGGCAAGTGAACAACGAACCAACGGCCCGAAGGCCGATTCGCATATGGATGAGGTGAATCCCGACATGTCGAAACCGAAAGGCTTCGAGAAGCCGGTCGGCGTACGCGATTATTTGCCCCGCGCCGTCGGCAAGCTGCGCAAGATCGAGAATGATGTGCTGCAATGCATGAGCCTCTGGGGCTACCGTCAGATCATGACGCCCACGCTGGAGTATTACGATACGGTCGGAGTGGCCAGCTCCACTTCCGATCAGAAGCTGTATAAACTGCTGAACAACCGCGGCCAGGCGCTGGTGCTGCGTTCGGAGATGACGGCGCCGGTGGCCCGGGTGGTCTCTTCGCTGCTCCGGGACGAGCCGCTTCCGCTGCGGCTGTCGTATCACGCCAATGTGTTCCGCGCCATTGAAGAAGAAGCCGGCCGCGAGGCGGAATTCTACCAGACCGGCGTGGAGCTGGTCGGGGACGACTCGGCGGAGGCGGACGCCGAGGTCGTGGCTTTGGCCATCGCTTCGCTTCAGGCGGCGGGGGTACGGTCTTTTCGCATTGCGATGGGCCATGTCGGCTTCCTGAACGGTCTGTTCCAGGAGACGCTGCCCGGACAGCCGCAGGCGCAGGAAGAGCTGAAGAGCCATCTGCTGGGCCGCGACTATGTGGCCTTCCGCGAGACGTTGGAGCGGCTCGCGCTGCCGGGCAATCTGAAGGAAGAGATGGAGGGCCTGCTCCGGCTGCGGGGCGGCAAGGAGATCTGCGGCCAGGCGCTGTCGCTGAGCGGCGACCCGCTCGCCCGGGAATCGATCCTGCATTTGTGCCGGGTATGGGAAGTGCTGGAGGCCTACGGCGTCTCTGAGCATGTGCTGATCGATCTGACGATGATCGGGGACTTCAGCTATTACACCGGCATGACCTTTGAGGGCTATGCTTCGGACCTCGGATTCCCGGTATGCAGCGGGGGCCGATATGACAATCTGCTGAAGCAGTTCGGCCGGGATGTGCCGTCCACCGGCTTCTCGCTCAAGACGAACCGGATTCTGGACGGCGTGCCGGAGGAGGCCGCGGCGGATACCGCGCTGCCGGTGCTGGTTCGGTACGAGGCGTCCCGGCGGCGGGAAGCGCTGGAGGCGGCAGCCCGGCTGCGGGCGGAGGGCAGAAAGGTCATCACGCGGCTTGTTGCGGCGGCCCGCGAAGGGAGTTCAGCGGCGGCTAGCGAGGCGGCAGCTCCGGCAGAGGAATACGCCGAGGTCGTGACCTATGCCGCTCCCGCTGCGAACAGAGCGGAATAGAAGACACAGGGAGGCGGCGGAAGTGGCACAGGTATTGAAGGTAGCGATGCCCAAGGGGCGGATTTACGATAAAGCGGCGGCGCTCTTCCGGGCGGCGGGACTGCCGGTTCCGGAAGATGCCGAAGCGACCCGCAAGCTGGTGATTCCGGTACCGGAGGCGGGGATGGAATTTATTCTGGCCAAGCCGGTCGATGTGCCGACCTATGTGGAATACGGCGTGACGGATATTGGCATCGTCGGCAAAGATGTATTGCTGGAGGAAGACCGGGACGTCTACGAGCTGCTCGACCTCGGCATCGCGCGGTGCCGGATGTCCATCATCGGCCTGCCCGACTGGAAGCCGGGCATTCAGCAGCGGGTGGCGACGAAGTATCCGAATGTAGCCTCGCGGTATTTCCGCGAGCAAGGCCAGCAGGTCGAGGTCATCAAGCTCAACGGTTCCATCGAGCTGGCCCCGCTGATCGGGCTGGCTGACCGGATTGTGGATATGGTGGAGACGGGACAGACGCTGCGCGAGAACGGGCTGGTGGAGCTTCAGAGCATCTTCGGCATTACGAGCCGGCTTGTGGCGAACCGGGTCAGCTACCGGATGAAGAATGCGGAGATTCAGCAGCTGTGCGACCGGCTGGAGCCCGTCATCCGGGCTGCGCAGCGGTAAGTACGGGAGAGCGGGAGCAGAAGGGGGAAGCGGGCAGTGAAGATAGTAACGGCAAGCGAGTTTGAACTGCGGCGGGATGTGGATTACGGCACACCGGAGCAGAATGCTGCGGTCCGGGAAATTGTGGCCGGGGTCAAAAAGGAAGGGGACGCCGCGCTGTTCCGCTATACGGAGCGGTTCGACGGCGTCCGGCTGGATGCCGGAGGCATCCGGGTAACGGAGGTGGAGCTGAAGGCGGCGTATGAAGAGGTGGAGCCTTCATTCGTGAAGGCAATCCGGGGAGCGGCGGACAACATCCGCACTTTCCATGCCCGGCAGAAGCGCAACTCCTGGATGGATCTGCAGCCGGACGGCAGCGTCCTGGGCCAGATCATCCGGCCGCTTCAGCGGGTCGGAGTCTATGTTCCCGGCGGGAAGGCTGCCTATCCTTCCTCGGTGCTGATGAATGTCATCCCGGCCCAGATCGCCGGGGTTCCGGAGATCGTCATGGTAACCCCGCCCGCGACCGGCGGCAGAGAAGGCATTGATCCGTATATTCTCGTGGCGGCCGCGGAAGCGGGTGTAAGCGAGATCTACCGGATCGGCGGCGCGCAGGCGATAGCCGCACTGGCCTACGGCACGGAGTTGGTCCCTCCGGTCGATAAGATCTGCGGGCCCGGCAACATCTATGTCGCGCTGGCCAAGCGCGAGGTGTACGGGGCCGTCGATATCGACAGCATCGCCGGGCCGAGTGAAATTGTGGTGCTGGCGGATGATACCGCCGAGCCGGCCTACGTCGCCGCGGACCTTTTGTCGCAGGCGGAGCACGACGAGATGGCCTCGGCCCTTCTCGTCACCCCGTCCCAGCGGCTGGCGGACCAGGTCGCCGCCGAAGTGGAGCGGCAGCTTGCCGCGCTGCCGCGCGAACCGATCGCCCGCGCCTCGGTGGAGGCGTACGGGGCGATCATTGTGACCGGGTCCCTGGAGGAAGGGATTGCGGTGGTGAACCGGCTGGCGCCGGAGCACCTCGAAATCGTGACGCGGGACCCGATGGGCCTGACCGGCGCGATCCGGAACGCCGGCGCGATCTTCCTCGGCCCGTACAGTTCGGAGCCGGTGGGCGACTATTGGGCCGGGCCGAATCATATTATTCCGACGAACGGGACGGCGCGGTTCTCGTCGCCGGTGGACGTCGATGATTTTATCAAGAAATCAAGCCTGATCTACTACAGCCGGGAGGCGCTTCTGCAGAACGGCGCTGCCATCATGGAGCTGGCGCGCCGGGAAGGGCTGGAGGGCCACGCGCGGGCGATAGAAATCCGGCTGGAGCGCGAAGCGAAAGGGGAAACGAGCCATGGAGAATAAGGAATCGAGCAGACAGGCGGCGCTGTCCCGCCGAACGAACGAGACGGATATCAAGCTGTCTCTGGCCGTAGACGGCAGCGGGCAGGCGGAGCTGAACACGGATGTGCCCTTTTTGAACCATATGCTGGACCTGTTCACGAAGCACGGACAGTTCGATCTGGACGTGACGGCCAAGGGAGACATTGAGATCGACGATCACCACACGGTGGAGGACATCGGGATCTGTCTCGGCCAGGCGCTGCGGGAGGCGCTCGGCGACAAGGCGGGCATCAAGCGGTATGCCAGCGTGTTCGTGCCGATGGACGAGTCGCTGGCCCAGGTGGTCATCGACATCAGCAACCGGCCGCATTTCGAGTACCGGGCGCAGTATCCCTCTTCCCAGGTCGGCAGCTTCTCTACGGAGCTGGTGCAGGAGTTCCTGTGGAAATTCGCGCTGGAGGCGCGCATTACGCTCCACGTGATTGTGCATTACGGCAGCAATACCCACCATATGATCGAGGCGGTGTTCAAGGCGCTCGGCCGGGCGCTCGACGAGGCCACGTCCATCGACCCGCGGGTCAAGGGCGTGCCTTCGACGAAGGGAGTGCTGTAAATATGGCGGTCGCCATCGTAGACTATGGCATCGGCAATCTGCACAGCGTCGCGAAGGCGATTGAACGGCTGGGGCAGGAAGCGCTGGTAACCGGCGACGCTGCCGAGATTCTGGCGGCTGACCGGGTTATCCTGCCGGGCGTAGGCGCGTTCGGAGATGCGATGGCGCATCTCCGGGACACCGGGCTGGATCAGGCGGTGCTCGAGGTAGCCGCCGAAGGGCGGCAGCCGCTGCTGGGCATCTGCCTGGGGATGCAGCTGCTGTTCACCCGGGGCGAGGAATACGGCGCCCACGAGGGCCTCGGCCTGCTGCCGGGCCGCGTGGTCCGGTTCGAGCCGCGCGAAGGCTACAAGGTGCCGCATATGGGCTGGAACCGGCTGCGGTTCCTTCAGCCGGAGCACCCGCTGCTGGCGGGGCTGGACGAAGGGCATGTGTACTTCGTCCATTCCTATCATGCCCTGGCGGAAGAGCCGGGAGATGTGCTGGCGGTGTCGGATTACGGACACCCGGTAACGGCAGTCGTCGGGCGCGGGAGCGTGATGGGCATGCAGTTCCACCCGGAGAAGAGCGGGGAGCCGGGGAGACGGCTGCTGGAGAACTTTATGAAGCTGGAGCTGTAGCGAAAGAAGGCGGCGGAACCGATTGGGGCCGGCCGCGCGGGGAACCAATACAGGGAAGCGGGGGAACGGCCATGTCATCATTCATCGTATATCCGGCCATCGATATTCTGGGGGGCAAATGCGTCCGGTTGAAGCAGGGGGACTATAATCAGGAGACGATCTACCACGAGAATCCGCTGGAGGCGGCCAAAGCCTGGGAGGCGCAGGGAGCGAAGTACATTCACCTGGTTGATCTCGACGGGGCAAAGGCGGGTCATCCGATCAACGATGCCGTCATCGGGGCCATTGCTTCGGTCGTGAATGTGCCGGTGCAGGTCGGAGGCGGGCTCCGCTCGCTGGCCGATGTGGAGCGCCTGTTCGCGGTCGGCGTCAGCCGGGTCATTATCGGCACGGCGGCGATTGAGGATACGGCCTTCACGGAAGCGGTGCTCGCGAAATACGGCGACCGGGTCGCCATCGGTATCGACGCCAAGGACGGCTACGTGGCGACGCGGGGCTGGCTGAATCTCTCCGAGGTGCGGGCCGAGGATCTGGCGAAGTCGCTGGCGGTCAAGGGAGCCGAGACATTCATCTATACGGACATTTCCCGGGACGGCATGCTCCAGGGGCCGAATGTGGAAGGAATTCTGTCGATGGCGAAGGCCAGCGGGAAGACGGTGATTGCTTCGGGCGGGGTCAGCGCGCTGGACGATCTGCTGCGGCTGAGCGCCCACAGGGATGCGGGAGTCGGCGGGGCCATTGTCGGCAAGGCGATCTATACGGGCGCAATCTCGCTGCCGGAGGCGCTTGGAGCGCTGGAGCCCCGGGCTTAGGCGAAGGCACAGTGAGCTGGGCAGAGAGCAGAATAGAGAGAAGAGGAAGAGAGGAGGGACCCCATGCTGGCAAAACGGATCATTCCCTGCCTGGATGTGAAGGACGGGCGGGTCGTCAAGGGCGTGAATTTTGTGAATCTGCGGGATGCCGGCGACCCGGTGGAGCTGGCGGCGCTGTATGACCGCGAAGGCGCCGACGAGCTGGTGTTCCTGGATATATCCGCCTCGGTGGAGGGGCGGGCGACAATGATCGAGGTCGTGCGGCGGACGGCCGGAGAGATCTCGATCCCGTTCACGGTCGGCGGCGGCATCTCGTCGCCGGAACATATGAAGGCGATTCTGCGGGCCGGCGCCGACAAGATCGGGATCAACACGGCGGCGGTGACGAACCCGGCGCTGATCGCGGAAGGCGCGCAGCGTTTCGGCTCCCAGTGCATCGTGCTGGCCCTGGACGCCCGGTTCAATCCCGAGTGGGGCGAGTGGGAGGTGTACACCCACGGCGGACGCAAGCCGTCGGGTCTGCGGGCGTTAGCGTGGGCCAGGGAAGCCGAAAGGCTGGGAGCCGGCGAGATTCTGCTGACCAGCATGGATGCCGACGGAACGAAGGACGGCTTCGATCTGAAGCTGACGGCGGCCGTTGCGGACGCGGTCGATATTCCGGTCATTGCCTCCGGCGGAGCGGGCCGGGAGGAGCATTTTTACGAAGTCTTCACGCAAGGGAAGGCCGACGCGGGGCTTGCGGCGACCATCTTTCATTATAAGGAAATTGCGATCGGCAAGCTGAAGGCCGACCTGAAGAACAGAGGAGTGGAGATTCGATGAGCGACGGACGACAGGAAATCGGCAGCCAGACTTACGGGGCGCCGGGAATCCGCTGGAACGGGGACGGGCTGGTTCCGGCCATCGTGCAGGATACCGATACGCGCGAGGTACTGATGCTCGCCTATATGAACGAACAATCGCTTCAACTGACGCTGGAGAGCGGAGAGACCTGGTTCTGGAGCCGCTCCCGCAGCGAGCTCTGGCATAAAGGGGCCACCTCCGGCAATACGCAGCGGGTGGACCGGGTCCTGTACGACTGTGACGGCGATACGCTGCTCGTGCTGGTGCGTGCGGACGGACCGGCCTGCCATACCGGGGAGAGAACCTGCTTCTTCCGGGAACTGCCTCCGGCAGAAGAACGGCAGGACAAGCAGCAGGGCGAGACGCCCTCGCTGGGCGGGCTTGTCCCTTCGGCTGCGGATGGGACGAATGCGGCGAGCACGGCGCAGGCGGCTTCCTCGGAAGGCGCGGGACGTTTTGCCGTGCTGGCGGAGCTGGAGCGGGTCATTGCCGAACGGGAGACGGCGCGGCCGGAAGGCGCGTACACGACGTATTTGTTCGACAAGGGCGTGGACAAGATTCTGAAGAAGGTCGGCGAAGAGGCTTCGGAGACGATTATCGCCGCGAAGAACAAGGATAATGCCGAGCTTCGGCTGGAGGTCAGCGACTTGATCTACCATCTCTTGGTCCTGCTGCAGGAGCGCAAGCTGCCGCTTGATGAGATTATGGCGGAGCTGAGCGCCCGGCACGAGCGTCCGCGCCGCGATTAGAAGGAGGCTTGAACCATGGCCGTGTTGATCGATTATCATACCCATCATGAGCGCTGCGGACACGCCTCAGGCAAGCTGGAGGATTATGTGCGACGGGCGATTGGGCTCGGTTACAGCCAGCTTGGGCTGTCCGACCATCTGCCGCTTCTTCACGTCGACCCCGACCGCTATTATCCGGAGATGGCGATGCCGCTGTCCGAGCTGCCGCGCTATGTGGAGGAGTGCCTCGAGCTGCGGGAGAAGTACCGGGGAAGCATCGAAATCCGGGTCGGTCTGGAAGCCGATTATATCGAAGGCTATGAAGAGGAGATTGCGCGGGTGCTGGAGCCGTATCCGTGGGATTATCTGATCGGCTCGGTCCATTTTCTGGGAGAATGGGACATCACGGATTTCCGGCAGACGGCGGGCTGGGAAGGCCGCGATCCGCTGGAGGTCTATCGGGCCTATTACCGGGCGGTGAAGCGTTCGGCGGCAACGGGGATGTATGATATCATTGGACATATGGATGTCGTCAAAAGATTCGGCTTCGGCCCGGACACGGAAGAGGGCCGCGCCGAAGCCCGGGAGCTGGCGCTGGATGCGCTGCGGGGCATCGCCGCTTCCGGCGCCGCCATGGAGCTGAACGCTTCGGGCCTCACGAAGCCCTGCAAGGAGATGTTCCCCGCGCCGTATCTGCTGCGGGAGGCGCGGGCGCTCGGCATACCGCTGACGCTGGGCTCGGATGCGCATGATCCGGCCAAGCTCGGCGAAGGCCTGGACGCCGCCCGGGCGCAGCTCCGGGAGATCGGCTTCACGGAGCTGGCGGTATTCGAGGGACGGCGCCGGTCGGCGGTCCCGCTGTAGGTTCCCGGCGGAGCCGGTTCAAGTATCGGTATTTTCAAAAAAGGGAGGACCCATGATGGCGGATTTCCAGCAGCCTCATCTGCGCATTTTCTCCGGCTCATCCAACCCGAAGCTGGCTGCGGACATTGCCCAGCGCCTCGGGGTAGAGCTCGGGCCGATCAAGCTTACCCGGTTTCTCAGCGGGGAGATCTATGTCCACTACGAGGAGAGCATTCGCAACTGCGATGTTTTCCTAGTGCAGTCGCTGTCGCATCCGATCAACGAGCTGTTCGTCGAGCTGCTTGTAATGATCGATGCCGCCAAGCGCGCCTCGGCGCGGACGATCAACATTATTGTGCCGTACTACGGCTACGCCCGCCAGGAGCGGAAATCGGCTCCGCGGGAGCCGATCTCGGCCAAGATGGTCGCGGATGTGCTGACGACCGCCGGAGCGACGCGCGTGCTGACGATTGATCTGCACGCCGCGGCGATTCAAGGGTTCTTCAATATTCCGGTCGACCATCTGACCGCGCTTGATCTCATCAGCGGTTATCTGAAGACGAAGGGGCTGCGGGATGTGGTCGTCGTCTCTCCCGATGCGGGGCGGGCCTCGATGGCGGAGAAGCTGGCCAGCCGGCTGGATTCGCCGTTCGCCATTATGATCAAGAAGCGCCCGGCTCACAATGAATCGGTCATCACGCATGTCATCGGCGATGTCGAGGGACGAACGCCCGTCATTATCGAGGATCTGATCGATACCGGAACGACCATCGTGAATGTGGTCGAAGGACTGCTGGAGCGGGGCGCGAACAAGAGCATTATCTGCGCCACCCACGGACTCTTCTCCGGGCAAGCGCTGGAGAAGCTGAGCCATCCGGGCATCGAGGAGGTTGTCGTCACCGACTCGATTGCGTTGCCGGAGACGCACCCGGACACCTTCAAGGTGCTGTCCGTAGCGACGATTCTCGCCCGGGCGACCCGGATTATCATGGAAGGCGGATCCATCGACAAGCTTCGGGAGGACGCGGGCATCTAGAGCCCGCGTTTTTTTGCGGCCGTCCCGCCAGATGTGCTGTCTTCCCGCTTAACTGAGCCTCTTGCCTTTCCGCCCGCTTCCCCATGTTGATCTTCAAGCCCTACTTGCCGGGAACTGGCCGTGCATTTATGATATACTGTTGGATGACGGTCGCCCCATGACAAGGATGGAGAAGGCGGCCCAGGCAAGAAGGGAAGCAGATAAGGAGGTGCTTTGCTTCCATGATCGAACAGACATCAGAGCGGGGCGGAGAGAGCGGGAAGCTGCTGTCCGTTACGCTGGATGCGCATTTTTTCTTTGAACGGGCGGTTCGTTCGCTCGACAAGCTGCAATACGACAAAGCGCTGAGAAATTTCCGCAAAGCGGTTGAATACGAGCCGGAGAACCCGGTCAATCATTGCAATATGGCCGGTATCCTGTCGGAAATGGGCGATTATCAGGCCTCGAACGAGGTGCTGGCCCATGTGCTGGAAGCCATTGATCCGGCGATGACGGAATGCCATTTCTACATGGCGAACAACTATGCCAATATGGAGCAGTTTGAGCAGGCGGAGCGTTCGCTGATCGCTTATTTGGAAGAGGACCCGAGCGGCGAGTTCCTGGCCGAGTCCGAAGAGCTGATGGAGCTTCTGCGCCATGAGCTGGACCGTCCGGTTGCGCCGCACCGGATCAAGAGCCGGGAGGGCATGGCCGAACACGAGCAGGCCCGGACGCTGCTGGAAGAGGGGCAGTTCCCCCAAGCCGTACAGATGCTGGAGGAGATCGTCGAGAAGGTACCCGATTTCCTGGCGGCGCATAATAATCTGGCGCTTGCGCATTTCTATATGGGACGCTTCGCCAGAGCCAAGGCCAGCATCGCTCGCGTGCTGGAACTGGAGCCGGGCAATCTGCATGCGCTGTGCAATCTGGCGATATTTCTGCAATACGAGGGTAAAAGAGAAGAGACGGAGTCGCTTCTTTGCCGTCTGGAGAACATGCTGCCGTTTCATGAAGAGCATGTCTTCAAGCTGGCGACGACGATGGGCATTCTCGGCCGGCACCGGGCCGCTTACGGGCATTTCCGCCGCCTCCTGAAGAACGGCGAGGCCGGCGCAGATGCCGTGCTGCTGCATTACTGCGCGGCCGCAGCCTGCAACAGCGGTCTGTACGCCGAAGCGGAGCGCCGCTGGCGGCAGGCCGGCAAGGCCGACCCGGATTCGGCGGTACCCGGCTTCTATCTCGCCCAGCTCGGGCGGTCGGCCGCCGCGGGCGAACCGCTGCCGCCGGTCAGCTACAACTACCAGCTTCCTTTCCAGGAACAGCTCAAGCAGTGGAAGGACCGCTCGGGCAGCTTCGCGGAGCAGGCCCGCAGCAACCCGCTGCTGCGCTCCTCCTTCTTCTGGGCGCTCCGCTACGGAGACACCGCCCTGAGACGGCAGGTGCTGGAGGCGCTGGACTGGATCGGCGACAACGAGCTGGCCGAAGTGCTGCGCGAGCTGGCGCAGCAGCCGCTGCCGACGCAGGGCGAAGAAGTGGAAGAAGCGGCGCTGAGCCGGCTGCATCATCTGATCGGCATGGAGCCTTCCTAAGAGGGGGGACACCCCGCCGGTCAACCTTGATCGCCTGAAGCTGATGTGCCTGTATTTGATTTTGCAGAATTCCATCCATGACGAGGAGGCCAACAAGCCTATGTACAAAACCATTGTAATCGGAACCGGACCCGCCGGGCTGACCGCTGCGATCTATCTGGCGCGGGCCAACCTGAATCCGCTCGTAATCGAAGGGCTGCAGCCCGGCGGTCAGCTGACGACGACGACGGAAGTCGAGAACTTCCCCGGATTCCCGGAAGGTATTCTGGGACCTGACCTTATGGGCAATATGCGCAAGCAGGCGGAGCGCTTCGGCGCCGAGTTCAAGAACGGATGGGTGGAATCGGTCGATCTCTCGCAGCGTCCGTTCAAGCTGACTGTCAGCGGTATGGGCACCCTGGAGGCGGAGACGGTTATCATCTCCACAGGCGCCTCGGCGCGTTACCTCGGCATTCCGGGCGAGCAGGAGAACGTGGGACGCGGCGTCAGCACCTGCGCCACCTGTGACGGATTCTTCTTCCGCGGCAAAAAAATCGTCGTCGTCGGCGGCGGCGACTCCGCCATGGAGGAAGCCAGCTTCCTGACCCGCTTCGCTTCGGAAGTCACGGTCGTTCACCGCCGCGGCGAGCTGCGGGCCTCGAAGATCATGCAGGACCGCGCGAAGGAGAACCCGAAGGTCTCCTGGGCGCTGAACCGTACGCCGCTTGCGGTGGCGACGGACGAGCAGGGCGCCGTCAAGGGACTGAGCGTCCGCAACAACGAGACCGGCGAGGAAGAGCTGGTGGAAGCCAGCGGCGTGTTCGTGGCCATCGGCCATACGCCGAATACCGGCTTCCTCGGCGGGCAGATTACGACCGACGGGAACGGCTACATTGCGGTTCGTCCGGGCACGACGGAGACCAATATCCCCGGCGTGTTCGCCTGCGGCGACGTGCAGGATACCCGGTACCGCCAAGCCATTTCGGCAGCCGGAACTGGCTGTATGGCGGCGATGGACGCCGAGAAGTTCCTGGAGGGCACGATGGTGCACGACTGGAGCGAATCGCTGGATAAATAATCCCGAAGCGCACTGCGCTTGGGTTTCGTAACAAAAGGGAGGCCGTCCGTTTAGGGCGGTCTTCTTTTTTGTCGCAGGAATGCCCCAACTGCTGTGCGTTCCGTCACACGTGCGGAACCGGTCCCGGTGATACCATGATGATAATGATTATCACTTAAATTTGAAGTAAAGGTAACGGAAAAGGAGCGCTTCCTTATGGATAAAGTGCTTAACCCTGATGAAACGGTCTTCGACCTCGTCAGCCGCCATCCTGAAGCGATGGAGATTATGACGGAACTGGGCTTCCGCGATATTGCCAAGCCGGGCATGCTTCAGACCGCAGGCCGGTTCATGACGCTGGCCAAGGGCATGAAGATGAAGAAGATGGAGCCGGAGACGGTCTATGCGGCTTTTCGCAGCCGCGGATTTCAGATTGCCGAGTAGAAGACGACCTATATATTAGGAGGAACGAAGATGAGCGAATTGATCAACAACCGGGAGATTGCAGCGCCGGAGCAGACCCGCCGTCAGGAAATGCTGAAAGAGATCATCAAGGAGCTGCACGCCGGCAAGAGCGTGGAGGAAGTGAAGGCCCGCTTCGAGGAAGCGGTCGGAGATGTATCCGTATCGGAGATTTCCGCAATGGAGAACGCGCTGATGATAGAGGAAGGCATTCCGGTTGCAGAAGTCCAGCGGCTCTGCTCGGTGCACACGGCGATTTTCAAGGGATCGATTCAGGACATCCACCGTTCGAATGCGCCCGAAGAGCAGGAAGGCCATCCGGTCCACACATTCAAGGAGGAGAACCGGGAGGTCGAGCGCGTCGTTAATTTTCGCCTGAGACTGCATGTGGACAAATTCACAAGGGAAGACAGCCAGGAGACGATCTACAAGCTGCTGGAAGACCTCAGCCTGCTGATGGATCTCGATAAGCACTACAGCCGCAAGGAGAATCTGCTGTTCCCGTATTTGGAGAAATACGGCATCTACGGGCCGACCAAGGTCATGTGGGGCGTGGACGATGCGATCCGGGCGGTCATCAAGGAAGCCAAGGCGCTGCTTGCGCCTTACGATTCAGCCAACAAGCCGGCGGTACTCGATGCGCTGGAGATCGTGATCCGCGAAGTGAACGAAATGATCTTCAAGGAAGAGAACATCCTGCTGCCGATGGCCCTGGAGAAGCTGACCGAAGACGAATGGGTCAAAATCGCCCGCGAGAGCGACGAAATCGGCTTCTGCCTCACCTCGCCGCAGCGGGAATGGGTTCCTGAACGCGCCCCGGAGCCGGGCGCGGTTAACCCGGCAGCCGCCGGAGGCGCCGCCATGTCCGGTGCGGAGGGTTCCGCCGGAGCGGAAGCCGGCGAAGCCGCAGACGCTGCCGGACAGACGCCGCAGGGCTATGTCCGTTTTGCCACCGGCATCCTGTCGGTCGAGCAGCTGGAGCTGGTGCTCAACCACCTGCCGGTGGATCTGACGTTTATCGACGAGAACGATGTCGTCCGGTATTTCTCCCACGGTAAGGAGCGGATCTTCGCCCGCACGAAGGCAGTCATCGGCCGCACCGTCCAGAACTGCCATCCGCCGCAGAGCGTGCACGTCGTCGAGAAGCTGCTGGAGGACTTCAAGTCCGGCCGCAAGGATGCCGAGGATTTCTGGATTCAATTCAAGGATAAAATGGTGTATATCCGCTACTTCGCCGTCCGCGACGAAGCGGGCGCTTACCGGGGAACGCTGGAGTTCACGCAGAACATCGCGCCGATCCGGGCGCTCGAAGGCCAGAAACGGATTCTGGCCGATTAGCCTGATTCAACCGTCCGTCTGCCGCTAGGGCAGCGGGCGGTTTTGCTTTTTCTACATGGCTCACCGTCTGACCCGCGCTTCTAATGATGAATAAGGTCTCTGATTGCAGTTTTTTTGAAAGGGAGCCGGGTGTGCCGTGAATCCTTGACCGCAGGAACACCTTCCATTATAGTGAGTAACGTAATGCCAATACGAGAAGAGAAAAAGGTGGCTTGTAACATGTCGGAAAACATCTACGTAGGCGTGGATTTGGGCGGGACCGCCATTAAAGTGGGAATCTGCAATGCCGAAGGGCAGCTGTTGCACACTTTTGAGGGTCCGACCGGAACCCAGGACGGCGTTGAGACCGTCATCGACAATATCGAGAAATACGTTCGCCAGATTGTTGAGGATTCCCCCTACACCTGGGATCAGCTGGCCGGCGTAGGCGCCGGCGTGGCGGGATTCACCAATATTAAGGAAGGCATTATTATTCTGGCGCCGAACATCGGCTTCCGGGATGTGCCGATCCGCGCCATATTGGAGAACCGACTGAACAAGCCCGTACGCATAGACAACGACGCCAACGTGGCGGCTCTCGGCGAAGCCTGGAGCGGCGCGGGCCGCGGCATCGACAACTGCGTCTGCTATACGCTCGGAACGGGCGTGGGCGGCGGCATTATTATCAACGGGAAGATCTATCAGGGCTACGCCGGTCTGGCCGGCGAGCTGGGCCATATCTCCGTTGTTCCGGACCTGGAAGCGATTCAATGCGGCTGCGGCAAAATGGGCTGCCTCGAAACGGTATCCTCGGCTACAGGCATCATTCGCATGGCCACTGACGCCGTGGCCCGCGGCGACCGGACGACGCTGTCGCTCGTCGAGCAGATCACGGCCAAGGACGTCTTCGACGCGGCCAAGGCTGGCGACGAAGTCGCTCTGCGCATCGTCGGACGCGCCGCCTTCTATCTCGGCAAGTCGATGGCCGCCTTCGCCGCTGTGCTGAATCCGGAAGTCTTCATTATCGGAGGCGGGGTATCCAAAGCCGGCGACATTCTGTTCGACGAAGTGCGCCGCGTGTTCGCCCAGCTCACTCCCGCTCCGCTGCAGACCGGCGTGTCCATCATTCCGGCCCAGCTCGGCAACGACGCCGGCATCGTCGGTGCGGCCGGACTGCTGCTGCGTTCTTAACATCGGGTCCACGTTCATACCTTAATCTAGGAGGGGAAGCTTGATGACCGAACAGGATATCGTTCCCGCAGCCGCCGGAGCCACCCTCATTATCATTACGGGAATGTCCGGGGCGGGCAAGACGATTGCCGTCCAGAGTCTGGAGGATCTTGGCTTCTTCTGCGTCGACAATCTGCCCCCCGTGCTGATCCCGAAATTTGCGGAGCTGATTGAGCAGTCCAAAGGCAAGATCGCCAAGGTAGCGCTCGTCATCGACCTGCGCGGACGGGAGTTTTTTACGGCGTTGTCGGAATCGCTGGCCTTCATGAAGGACCAGTTCACCATCAGCTGCGAGATTCTGTTCCTGGACGCAACGGACTCTGTACTGGTACAGCGTTACAAGGAGAGCCGCCGCCATCATCCGCTGGCTCCCAAGGGCATGCCGCTGGACGGCATCCGGCTGGAGCGCAAAATGCTGGAGGAACTGAAGAACTCCGCCACCCAGGTGATTGATACCAGCAATATGAAGCCGGCGCAGCTGAAGGAGAAGATTGTCTCCCGTTTCTCCCATGTCGGCAAAAGCACGCTGTCCGTCAACATTACGTCGTTCGGCTTCAAATACGGAATCCCGATCGACGCCGATCTTATCTTCGACGTCCGTTTTCTGCCTAATCCGCATTATGTCGATCAACTGCGTCCTCATACCGGCCAGAACAGCGATGTATATGACTATGTAATGAAATGGCCTGAAACGCAGGCGTTCCTGACCAAACTGCTTGATATGCTTCATTTCCTGATTCCCCAGTACCACAAGGAAGGCAAGGCCCAGGTCATTATCGGCATCGGCTGTACCGGCGGGAAGCATCGTTCGGTCGCCATCTCCGAGTATCTGGGCAAAATGCTGGGAGTCAGCGAGACGGAATCCGTATCGGTCAGCCACCGGGACGCCGAGCGCGACCGCCACTAACGAGGGAAGGGATCGCAATGGCTGAACCAGCAAGGCACCGGCCGCGCATCGTCGTTATGGGCGGGGGAACCGGTCTGTCCGTGATGCTGCGGGGACTCAAAGAGAAGCCGCTCGATATCACGGCCATCGTTACCGTGGCCGACGACGGCGGGAGCTCGGGCATTCTGCGCAGCGAGCTGCAGATGCCGCCGCCCGGCGACATCCGCAATGTGCTGACGGCAATGGCGGACGTAGAACCGCTGATGGAAGACATTATGAAATACCGGTTCAGCAGCGGAGAAGGGCTGGCCGGGCACAGCCTCGGCAATCTCATCCTGGCCGCGCTGACCGACATCTCCGGCGACTTTGTGACCGCGGTGCGGGAGCTGAGCCGGGTGTTTGCCGTTCGCGGCCGGGTGCTGCCGGCCGCCGGAGAAGCCGTCGTGCTGCACGCCTTGATGGAGGACGGCACCCTGGTCAGCGGCGAATCGAAGATTCCCGAGGCCGGCAAGAAGATCAAGCGCGTTTTTCTGGAGCCGGCCGATGTGGAACCGCTGCCGGAGGCGCTTGAAGCGATTGCCCAGGCGGACGCCATTCTGCTGGGGCCGGGAAGTCTGTACACCAGCATCCTGCCGAATCTGCTCGTGCCGAAGCTGGCGGAGGCGGTCGTATCCTCGGAGGCCATCAAGATCTTTGTCTGCAACGTGATGACCCAGCCCGGCGAGACCGATAATTATACGGTCAGCGATCATCTGCAGGCGGTCTATGACCATATCGGCCTGCATCTGTTCGATTATGTGATCGTCAACAACGGCGAGATTCCGGCGCCTGTCCAGGACAAATATGCCGAGAAGGGCGCGAAGCCGGTCGAATTGGACTCGGAAGCGCTGCTGGATAACCGGTATCAGCTGATTGCCGACCGGCTTGTGCTGTTCCGCACTTATCTTCGGCATGATACGGAGCGGCTGAGCCATCATATCTACCAGCTGGTAGAGGAATGGATGAGCCGGCGAAGCGAGCGGCCGGTCGTCTGACACCGGCCACTAGCGGCGCGTACCGCGCCATTTTGATGGGAAGAAGAGGTGAGGACCTTGTCTTTTGCGGCGTTGACCAAAAAAGAGCTGACGATGATCGAGAGCCCGCCTTGCTGCGAAAAAGCCGAAATGTCGGCCCTGATCCGGATGAACGGCTCGGTGCAGCTCTCGAACAAGCGAATCGTTCTCGATATCTCGACGGAGAATGCCGCGATTGCAAGGCGGATTTATTCTTTGCTGAAGAAGCATTACCAGGTTCATACCGAACTTCTGGTTCGCAAGAAGATGCGGCTGAAGAAGAACAACGTCTATATCGTCCGCATTCCCGCCCGGGTCGAGGAGATTCTGAACGACCTGAAGATTGTCTCGGAGGGTTTTGTCTTTACCGACGGGATTGACCCGTCGATGGTACGCAAGAACTGCTGCAAGCGCGCTTATCTGCGCGGCGCCTTCATGGCGGGCGGCTCGGTCAATAATCCGGAGGGCTCTTCGTATCATCTGGAGATCGCTTCCATGTATGAAGAGCACTGCAAGGCGCTCGTTGAGCTGGCCGGTGAATTCCATTTGAACGCCCGCTGCATCGAGCGGAAGAAGGGCTTCATTCTTTATATCAAGGAAGGCGAGAAGATCATCGAGTTCCTGAATCTGATCGGCGCGCACCAGGCCCTGTTCAAGTTCGAGGATGTGCGGATCATGCGCGACATGCGCAACTCCGTCAACCGGATCGTCAACTGCGAGACCGCGAATCTCAACAAGACCATCAGCGCAGCCGTCCGCCAGATCGAGAACATCAAGTTCCTTGAGAAGGAGATGGGCCTTGAGAATCTGCCCGACAAGCTGCGGGAGGTGGCCGAGATCCGGCTGGCCCATCCCGACATCAACCTTAAGGAAGTTGGCGAGATGCTGAAGGGGAACGTCAGCAAGTCCGGCGTGAACCACCGGCTGCGGAAGATCGACGAGCTGGCGGAGAAACTGCGGGGCGGCGGCTGAGCCGCCCGGTAAGCGATTTCCGAAAACGCCAACTTTTTTTCTAGTTCGCTTTTGCGGTTTCGGATATAATGTTATAATGTGAGAAAATTAAATGCGTATTTGGGCAGATCTTAATTAGGGGGTAAGCGTTTCATGACAAAGCACCCGGTAGTTGTACGGTTGAAGACGGGTCTCCATGCTCGGCCCGCGGCATTGTTCGTGCAGGAGGCCAACAAGTTCTCTTCGGAAATCTTCGTTGAGAAAGAGGATAAAAAAGTAAACGCCAAGAGCATCATGGGGATCATGAGTTTGGCGATCAGCTCCGGTACGGAGATTCATATCAGCGCGGAAGGCGCCGATGCCGATCAGGCTGTGGCGGCTCTTATCGGCCTTGTCAGCAAGGAAGAGCTCGAGAACCAGTAAGCCTTCAGCTTCCATCCCTATTAAGGCAGAGAACGGACGCCGGACCCAACCGGCGTCCGTTTATTTGTGCCGGGAGAAATCCTGAATTCCGCTGCAACCTTTGTTCGCAGCTTCCGTCAAAGAAGGTACGGAAACGTACTCATTTTGAAGGAGGAACAACGCATGAGAAACTGGATCAAATCGGCGGGAGCCGTTGTCCTGGCAGGCAGTCTGTTGTTTGGAGGAATGGCATTGAGCGGAGCAGGGCAGGAGCCGAAGAAGGCGTTTGCGGCCGAGGAATCCACCAAGAATACCGTCAGCGTCGTGGGTAAAGGCGAGCTGTCGATGAAGCCTGACATCGTCTACCTGAACATTGGAGCCGACTCTTCGGCCGCCACGGCCCAGGAAGCGCAGAAGGCCAATGCCGCCAAGATGTCGAAGGTGACGACACTGCTGAAGAACACGTGGGGCATCAGCGACAAGGATCTCCAGACCGCCGAGTTCTACGTCCAGCCGAATTACACTTACAGCGAGAAGGGGGGCCAGCAGGTGAAGGGCTACAACGCTCACCATGTCGTGCAGGTAGCCTATCGCGACCTGGATAAGGTGGGCGCTCTGCTGGACGCCGTATCGGGGGCCGGAGCGAATAATATCGGCAGCGCCCGCTTTGCGGTCGAAGATACATCGGCCTTTGAAGCCCAGGTGATCGAGAAGGCAATGGCCAACGCCGATGTCAAAGCCGGCGCCATCGCCAAAGCGGCCAAACGCGGGCTCGGACCGGTGCTGTCCGTCAGCCAGAGCGTGAGTACCGATACGCCGGTCATGTATGAGCAGGCCAAAATGATGGCGGCTTCCACGGCCGCAGACGCCGACACGACGATTTCGACCGGCGAAGTGAAGGTGACCACCCAGCTCAGCGTGGTCTACCAGCTTAATTAGGACCGCCCTTAGCGGCCGTCCCGAGGGGTGCGACAGTCCGTCGCCGCAATGCGGCGGCGGTTTTTTTTTATCGCTATCGAATAAAATTTGAAATATCGTTTAAGAAAATGTCATAGACGCGGGCCGGAACGGCGCCAAAGCTTACCAAATTGTAAAGGCTGCTGTAACCCCCTGCGCGTACAGCCCCTTTTATAATAGTAGAAGCGGATTGTTAGAATTCATAACCCGAAAGGACGACGACAGCGATGAACAAGAACAAGGATACAAGAACAGGCAGCAAATGGCGGACACAGGCCGCACGGTGGGGAATTGGAGCCGCGGCTGCGGCGCTCTTGGCGGCAGGCCTTCCGGCGGAGACGGGCCTGGCTGCGCCGGCGGCTGCTGTGCAGAAGGCGGCGCAGAGCACCGTCCTGCTGAAGTGGAATGGAGCGGTTACGAAGCAGCAGGGACTCTATAAGGAGGGTGCCGTCTGGGTTCCGGTCTCCTTCCTGCGGGATACGCTGAAGCTGAACGTAACCTACAATAAAGAACAGCAGACCTATCAAGTGGGTTCCGGCGTGCGGAAGCTGACCCTGTATGTCTCGGAGTACGGAATTTCGCCGTCGGTGAACGGGTTCTTCCTGTCCGAGTACGAGGGTCTCCTGCAGAGCGGGAAGCTCTATGTTCCGGTCGGTCTGCTGACCGACTATATGGGATATCAGGCGGATTTTAGCAAGGCCTCCGGCCGGCTTAACCTGATGCCGAAGGCCCAGAACGCCTTGGCCGTCAGCTCGTCCACCTATGCTGCGGACAAGGAAGGGGCCGCCATTCATCTGGAGTATCCGCAGATTTCCGGGCTGAACAACGCTGCAGTACAGCAGAAGATCAACGAGACGCTAAAGCAGGCGAATGCCGCTTTTACCGCGGAGATGAACAACGAGCTTGCGAAGAGAGGCGAGGATGAACGCCCGTATGAGTTCGACTCGCGCTTCCTGGTGACCTATAACAGCAACGGGCTGCTCAGCCTCGTCATGGATCAGTACAGCTATCTGGGCGGAGCCCACGGCATGACCTACCGCCAAGGCTTTACCTTCTCCCTCAAGGACGGCAAGCGCCTGCTGCTGAAAGATCTGTTCGGAGCCAATCCCAACTACAAGAAGGTGCTGAACGCCAAAGCCGGCAAGGAGCTGAGAGCGATGGGCGGCTATCTTGGCGGGTTCACGGGGCTGACGACCGAGAAATACTTTTATTTGAAAGAGGGCAAGGCGGTCCTGTTCTTCCAGCTCTATGACTATACCGCATATGCCCAGGGCTTCCCGCTTGTTACTTTTGACTTCAAGGAGCTGCTGCCTCCGGGTCAGAGCGTGCTTGGCGCGCTGAAATAGTGAGACCGGAAGTCTGCCGAAGGCCTCACTGCTTAATCCGGCCTTACCCAAAAGTCAATGAGCCGGAGATCGCCGGTGGGTTGGAGGGGGTGAGTAGCGATCCATTTGAAGTTATTCTCGATGTCGTATTGATATACTTGGTTATCCCAGATGGAGTAGAAGATGTTTCCATGTACCAGACTGCGGTTGGGAGGAGCCGCTAGGGGAAAACGATGAGTAACCTTACCCGTGTCAGGATTTATAACTGTAATAGAGTTATCTGTGGATTGGCCCAGCGAGTATTGGGGGACCAGCAGACTTTCGCCGTAGCTGAGCACTTGATAGGGAGAGGCACCTTTCCAGGGTATGGTCTGGATTTTACCGCTTTCAAGGTGAAGAGTAGCCAAGACTTTCGCTGGTCCATTGAAATCATCCATCGCATTATTAGCAAGCATTAGTGTGGTAGGGTCTAGGAAGAAGGTGTCGGTTGAGAATGTTGTCAAACGGTTCTTATAGTCGTGAATCGCATGCAGTTCGGAGTCGTACACCGATATGTGCTGCATGCGCTCCTGAATATGATCGGAGAGCACATAGATCCGATCTTGATTCGAAGTAATCGTGCGAAGAACGCCGGGAACCTTGATTTGCTTGACAATTTTGCCGGAAGCCAAATCAATCTTATTCAATTCGCCATAAGAGATATCCGTGTTATGAATCACAAATGCATAACCTCTCTGAATAGCTACATCCATAGGATAATCACTGGTGGGGACCGTAACCAGCTTGTTTAGTTGGCTGTTCAATTCAATAATTTGATTTCCGGAATGTCGCGGTGTACCCGTACTTACAAAATAATAATTACCTTTATAAGTTTTACCGGGTGTGACTCCACCTGCACTAAGCTTTAAGGTGCGAATCAGCTTCCAGTCATCCGAATAGAACCGGAACTCACTGTGAGAGCTACGAAAGGAAGTAAATACGGCCATATAAGCGTAGTCATCCGGAAGTTTGTATTTATCCTTCTCGGAAGACGAGCCGCAAGAGGACATAAAAGCCGCCAATAAAATCCACACTATTAATATTTTTACCCGCATACAATAGTCCCTTCTTAAAGATATTTAATGAATATCGGCAAGAATTGACTTAAATTCTTGCCGACATTCAGTCAGAAGTAGAGGTAGCTGTCCTGATTATTGTGAGTAAACTACGTAAGCATGTTCACTCTGAGTTAAGTCAACGGGCCAAACAGCCCCTCCATCGTTTAAATTAATGTTGTACATACTGTTAAACATGTAGTATACGAGTTGAGAACAATAAAAACTTGAAGATTGATTAATATTAAAGAAGTTGTAGTTATATGGTTTGTTTAGATGATTGTATGCTTTAAGAGCAAGATCAATATCTTGTTGAAGTGTAGTACCAATTACAGTACGCAGTTGGAAATGTTCGTACCTTGCATCCCAATCGTTGGGCCATAATTTAACGCCATTCATATCCCCCTTATTTCCAAAAGACTCTAGAACATAATTGCTGGAATAGACAAGGCCCGCATGTCCTCCGGCCCAAGTGCTAGAAGAACTGCTGGCTGTGTCTGTAGTAACTAAAAATTCACCAGCTCTTGAGGTATACGAGCCTGCAGCTTGTCTGGACATATCTGTACTAATTGTACTAGCTTGATTTTCTGCTGTTTTAGGATCACCGATAAAAAGTGGTTCTTGTTTATCCATTTGGGTTTTAAGTCCCTCGGTTGCTTGTTTCGCGGTTTCTAAATCATTAATTTCCGATTGATTTAGCGAACTGAATGAGGAGGAGTCATTGGCAAAAGCGCTGGTAACGGGCAGAAGTAAAAAGATAGAGATACAAAGTGTAATAATTTTTTTCAATAATAACATTCTCTTCCTTTATTGTTATGTGGATCCACATTGTTCATGGTAATCTACATAACGAAAAGATTATATAGGAACATAGATACAATTTTTTACAAGTATTTAATCTTAGGACATTCTCCCGGTTCCGCCCCAGGCCGCTCTTCATATGCTGAATAGGTGAACGAGGCATTCGGCAAAGGAGGAGCGGGAGTGGTCTATCAGTACACGGCGCTAGGAGACTCGCTGACAACAGGCTTCGGGGCGCTGCCGGGAAACGGCTTCGTTCCGTTGTACCGGCGGATGACGGAAGCCCGGCTGAGGTCTTTCGTGGCGCACACCAATCTGGGCATTAACGGCCTGACGACAACGGAGCTGCTCTGGTACATTCAGCGGAACGCCATGTTCCGCCAGGCGATCCGGGAAGCGGATGTCATTACGGTGTCGATCGGCGGCAACGACTTAATCCGGGCGGCCCGCTCGGCAAGGGGGAATGGCGCTGCGGCGCTCCCCCTAGGAGCTGTCCACGAAGCCACGCGGCATTACGGAGAGATTATGCAGGCTATCGGCTCGATCAAAGCGCAGGACGGCAGGCCCTATCTTCTGCGGACGGTCGGACTCTACAATCCGTACCCGAGATGGGCGGAAGCGGCGGAATGGGTGAGACACTTTAACCGGCATGCCGGGCGGTACAGCAGCAGAACCAGCGGCTTCGCCGATATATACGGCGCCTTCGCAGGCAGCGAGCGGGAGCTCCTGTCCCTCGACGGACTGCATCCGAACGGCAGGGGCTACCGGGTCATTGCCGAACGGCTGAATGCGCTGGGTTACAGTCCGCTGGTGTAAGAAGAAGGGCCTACAAGCTGCATTTTGTTCACAAAAAGACCCCCTTGAGCCTTATGAGGCCAAGAGGGTCTTCGTCATGCGCTGCCTGGGTCCTGGGATTATTGACCCACGGACATCGGGTGCTCGATGACTTTGTCGACGAGACCGTAAGCGGCAGCGTCCTCCGCGCTCATGAAATAGTCGCGGTCTGTATCCTTCTCGATGCGCTCCAGCGGCTGGCCGGAACGTTCGGCCAGAATGCGGTTCAGCTTGTCGCGCATCTTCAGAATGCGGCGGGCACGGATTTCAATATCCGAAGCCTGGCCTTGGGCGCCGCCGAGCGGCTGGTGAATCATAATCTCGCTGTTGGGCAGCGCGTAGCGCTTGCCGATCGCGCCGGCCGTCAGCAGGAAGGCGCCCATGGACGCGGCCATGCCGACGCAGATGGTGGATACGTCCGGCTTGATGTACTGCATCGTATCGAAGATCGCCATGCCGGCTGTGATGGAGCCGCCGGGACTGTTGATGTACAGGGAAATATCCTTATCCGGATCCTCCGCCGCCAAGAACAGCATCTGGGCAATAATGGAGTTGGCCACCACATCATTGACTTCGGTACCGAGGAAGATGATGCGGTCCTTCAGCAGGCGGGAGTAGATGTCGTAAGCCCGCTCGCCGCGGTTGCTCTGTTCAACGACCATTGGAATATAACTCATTTTCGGATAACCTCCTTTGAATTGAACGGCTTAGGATACTGCTTTACCACATGATAACCAAATTAAAACAAAAAGTCAAAGAAAGTCAAACTCGGACCGAAAAAAGAGCCGCTAAGCGGCTCTCTGGTTAATTCGTGGCACGATGGTTAATTACAAGTATGTCTTGCTGTTCCTGTATAATCTAGAAGTTAATGGCGCGCCCGCCAAGAATCGAACTTGGATCTCAGGCTTCGGAGGCCTACGTCATATCCATTGGACCACGGGCGCAACAGAACTTATTATAGATCAACATCAGGAAGAATGCAAGTCATATGTCCAAATTTATGTGACCGGGCCCTGCGGCGCGGCCGGACAGGCTGATGCCTTTTTCGTCTGCTGCATAAGATGATAGAGACGGGCGAATTCTAGACGGGAGCACTTGCACTCGGTGGAAGTTTTGGGTAGAATACAAGTGGGACTTAAAACGTTAACCCGGGACGTTTTAAGACCATATAGAGAAGGGGAAGAGAGAAACCGCAGGAGTGAAAGCATGCGTAACCTATTAGAGATCCAAAAGCAGCTTCTGCCTGATCTAATGGAGACCCTCAAACGGCGGTATACGATTCTGCACCAGATTCTGCTGTCCGACATCATCGGACGACGGACGCTGGCCGCATCCCTCGATATGACCGAGCGGGTGCTGCGGGCGGAGACGGATCTGCTCAAAGCCCAGGGGCTGATCGAGATTGAGAGCGTCGGCATGCGCATCAGCGAAGCCGGCCGCGAACTGCTTGATCTGATGGAGCCCATCGCCAAGAGCCTGTTCGGCCTTGACGAACTGGAAGAGCTGATTCGCCGAGAGTACGGCTTGTCCAAGCTGGTCATTGTACCGGGAGATTGCGATGCTTCTCCGGTAACCAAGCGGGAGTTGGGACGCGCTGGCGCCAAGGCGCTGCTGAGCGTGCTGAAGCCCGGCGATACGGTTGCCGTAACGGGCGGTTCCACGCTCGCGGAGATGGCGGATCAATTAACGGCGCCCATTGCGCCGACTTTTCAGAAGACTTGGTTCGTACCGGCACGCGGAGGGCTTGGAGAGAGCATGGAGATCCAGGCCAACACCATTGCCTCCACCATGGCCAAGAGGGTGGGTGCGAATTACCGGCTGCTGCATGTCCCGGATCTGCTGGGAGAGGACGCTTATCAGTCCCTGGCCCATGATCCGAACATCGGCGAGATTGTGCACACGATCCGGCATTCCCGAATCATCGTGCACGGCATCGGCGATGCCATGGAGATGACGCGCCGGCGCAAGCTCGGAGAAGACGCGATTGCGGCTATCCGAACGGCGGGAGCCGTAGCCGAGTCGTTCGGCTACTATTTCAATGAATCGGGCGAAGTGGTGCACACGATGCTGACGATGGGACTCCGCCTGGAGGACATCATCCGCACCGAAGTGGTCATCGGCATCGCCGGAGGCAAGCGCAAGGCCAAAGCCATTCACGCCATGCTCCGGTTCGGCCGCGAGAACATTCTTGTGATCGACGAAGCCGCCGCCATGGAAATCGGACGCGAAATCGAAGCCGCCCGCAGCGCGGGAGACGCCGTTTCCACATAATGGCGAGCATTAGCCCTCATCATGCGTTATACTTAACCTGTTGTCTTGACAGGCCTCAACCGTCTGTCTTGAATAAATAAATGATACTTAGGAGGAACTATTCAATGACTGTAAAAGTAGGTATCAACGGATTCGGACGTATCGGCCGCCTTGCTTTCCGCCGTATTCAAGAAGTGGAAGGCATCGAAGTAGTAGCTATCAACGACCTGACCGATGCCAAAATGCTGGCGCACCTGCTCAAATATGATACAACGCAAGGCAAATTCCAGGGTGAAGTTGAAGTTCATGACGGCTTCTTCAAAGTAAACGGCAAGGAAGTTAAAGTCCTGGCTAACCGCAATCCGGAAGAACTGCCTTGGGGCGACCTGGGCGTTGACATCGTTCTGGAATGCACAGGCTTCTTCACTTCCAAGGAAAAAGCCGAGCTGCACCTGAAGGGCGGCGCCAAGAAAGTGGTTATCTCCGCTCCGGCTACCGGCGACATGAAGACCGTTGTATACAACGTCAACCATGACATCCTCGACGGTTCCGAGACGGTTATCTCCGGCGCATCCTGCACCACGAACTGCCTGGCTCCTATGGCCAAGGTTCTGAACGACAAGTTCGGCGTTGTAGAAGGCCTGATGACAACGATCCACGCCTACACCGGCGACCAGAACACGCTGGACGCTCCGCATGCCAAGGGCGACTTCAGACGTGCCCGCGCCGCTGCCGAGAACATCGTTCCGAACACGACTGGCGCTGCCAAGGCAATCGGCCTTGTTATTCCTGAACTGAAAGGCAAGCTGGACGGCGCTGCTCAGCGCGTACCGGTACCGACTGGCTCCCTGACTGAGCTGGTATCCGTTCTGAACAAGACGGTAACCGTTGACGAAATCAACGCTGCCATGAAGGAAGCTTCCGATCCGGACACTTACGGCTACACAGAAGACGAAATCGTATCTTCCGACATCAAGGGCATGACTTACGGCTCCCTGTTCGACGCTACACAGACTAAGGTTCTGACTGTAGGCGACAAGCAGCTCGTGAAGACTGTGGCTTGGTACGACAACGAAATGTCCTACACGGCACAGCTCGTTCGTACGCTGGAATACTTCGCCAAAATGATTAAATAATTTCGCAAGCCACTATAGTCCATCCATAGAGCGGAAACGGGATTCGCAGTTTCCGCTCTTTTACGAGTGTTCGATTTGAACCTATTATGCGTGTGTGGAGGATAGATCATGAACAAGAAAAGTGTCCGTGATGTTGAAGTTAACGGCAAGCGCGTATTCGTGCGCGTCGATTTCAATGTGCCGCTCGAAGACGGCAAGATTACCGACGATACCCGTATCCGCGAAACGCTGCCGACGATCAAGTACCTGATCGAGAACGGCGCGAAGGTAATTCTGGCGAGCCATCTGGGCCGTCCGAAAGGCCAATTCGTTGATTCCATGCGTCTGACGCCAGCCGCTGAACGCCTGTCCGAGCTGCTGGGCAAACCGGTAGCCAAGGCCGATGAAGCGATCGGCGACGCCGTTAAGGCGAAGATCGCCGAACTGAAGAACGGCGACGTGCTCGTGCTTGAGAACGTCCGGTTCTACCCGGGCGAAGAGAAGAACGATCCGGAGCTGGCCAAGCAGTTCGCCGAGCTCGCCGATCTGTTCGTCAACGACGCCTTTGGCGCCGCTCACCGCGCCCATGCTTCGACAGAAGGCATCGCGCACTTCCTGCCGGCTGTATCCGGCCTGCTGATGGAGAAGGAACTGTCCGTACTGGGCAAAGCGCTCTCTAATCCGGAGCGTCCGTTCACGGCCATCATCGGCGGTTCCAAGGTTAAGGACAAAATCGACGTCATCGACAACCTGCTGACGCTGGCTGACAATGTTCTGATCGGCGGCGGCCTGTCCTATACCTTCACTAAAGCACAGGGTTACGAAATCGGCAATTCGCTCGTGGACAACGATAAGATCGACGCTGTTCTGGGCTTCATCGAGAAGGCCGAGAAGCTGGGCAAGAAGCTGCTGCTGCCGGTTGACGTTCTGGTAGCCGACAAGTTCGGCGCAGACGCCAATACGCAGATTGTGGACGCTACTGCCATTCCGGAAGGCTGGGAAGGCCTGGACATCGGGCCGAAGACACGTGAAATCTACGCCGATGTCATCAAGAACTCCAAGCTGATCGTCTGGAACGGGCCGATGGGCGTATTTGAAATTGATAAATTCGCAGAAGGCACCAAGGCGGTTGCGCAGGCTTGCGCGACAACCGAAGGCTACACGGTTATCGGTGGCGGCGACTCTGCTGCGGCAGCCGAGAAGTTCCACCTGGCCGACCAGATGGATCATATCTCCACCGGCGGCGGAGCATCGCTCGAATTCATGGAAGGCAAGGCTCTTCCTGGCGTAGTAGCGCTGAACGACAAGTAAGACGATAGAGGGAGGCAAGCTTGCCATGAGCAGAACACCAATTATCGCGGGCAACTGGAAGATGTTCAAGACCGTTCCGGAAGCCGAGAGTTTTGTAGCGGAAGTCAAAGGCAAGGCGGAACTGGAGGGCGTTGAGACCGTAATCTGCGCGCCGTTCACCAACCTGCCGGCTCTGACAGCCGCCGTGAAAGGCACAACGATCAAAATCGGCGCACAGAACCTGCATTTCGAGGACAATGGCGCTTATACCGGCGAAATCAGCGGCGTGATGCTGAAGGATCTGGGCGTAGAGTATGTTATCATCGGACACTCCGAGCGCCGGGCTTACTTCGGCGAGACCGACGAAATCGTCAATAAGAAAATGCACGCTGCCTTCCGGCACGGCCTGACTCCGATTGTCTGCGTCGGCGAGAAGCTGGAAGAACGCGAAGCCGACCAGACGAAGGAAGTCTGCAAGGTACAGACCGAAGGCGCCTTCCAGGGACTGAGCAAGGAACAGGCAGCGCAGACGGTTATCGCGTATGAACCGATCTGGGCAATCGGCACAGGCAAGTCGTCGACTTCCGCCGATGCCAACGAAGTAATCGCCTATATCCGCAGCCTGATTAAAGACCTGTACGACGAAGCGACGGCCGATGCCATCCGTATCCAGTACGGCGGCAGCGTGAAGCCGGAGAACGTAACCGAGTACATGGGTATGAGCGACATCGACGGAGCACTCGTCGGCGGCGCCAGCCTGCAGCCTGCTTCCTTCGTGCAACTGGTTGAGGGGGCGAAGTAATGTCCGCTCCAAAACCGGTAGCTCTGATTATCATGGACGGCTTTGGCCTGCGGGGAACGACGGAAGGCAATGCCGTCGCCCAAGCCAACAAGCCGAACTATGACCGTTATCTGAAGCAGTATCCGAACACGACGCTGACCGCATGCGGCGAAGCCGTCGGTCTTCCGGAAGGTCAGATGGGCAACTCCGAAGTCGGCCACCTGAACATCGGGGCCGGACGGATTGTGTATCAGGACTTGACGATGATCGACAAGTCGATCCGCGACGGCGAGTTCTTCGAGAACGACACGCTGGTAGCGGCTGTGCGGAACGCGAAGGATAACGGCAAGAAGCTGCACCTGTTCGGACTGCTGTCCGACGGCGGCGTTCACAGCCATATCAATCATCTGTTCGCCATGCTGGACTTGGCCAAGAAAGAAGGACTGAGCGATGTCTACATCCACGCCTTCATGGATGGCCGCGACGTGGCTCCGGACAGCGGACAGAAATATATCCAGGCGCTGATCGCCAAGATCGAGGAAATCGGAGTGGGACGCATCGCAACCGTGTCCGGCCGCTACTTCGCGATGGACCGCGACAAGCGCTGGGAACGCGTCGAGAAGGCTTACCGCGCCATCGTAGACGGCGAAGGCCTGAAGTACACCGACGCGCTGTCGGCAATTACGGCGTCTTACCAGAACTCCGTCTATGACGAGTTCCTGGAGCCGTCCGTCATTACCGATGAAGCCGGCAACCCGACGGCAACCGTGGAGAGCGGCGATTCCGTCGTCTTCATCAACTTCCGTCCGGACCGGGCGATTCAGCTGTCCCAGGTCTTCACACAGCCGGACTTCGCCGGATTTGACCGCGGAGCGAAGTTCCCGCAGGGCCTGCATTTTGTCTGCATGACGACTTATAGTGAAACGGTGGTCGGCTATGTCGCCTTCCCGCCGAAGAACCTGGTCAACACGCTGGGCGAAGTGCTGGTTCAGCAAGGGAAGAAGCAGCTTCGCATTGCGGAGACCGAGAAGTATCCGCACGTGACGTTCTTCTTCAGCGGCGGACGCGATGTGGAACTGCCGGGCGAGACCCGCATTCTTATCAATTCGCCGAAGGTGGCAACCTATGACATGAAGCCGGAGATGAGCGCCTACGAAGTGGCTGCGGCCTGCGTAGCCGAGATCGAAGCCGACCGTCAGGACGCCATCATTCTGAACTTCGCCAACCCCGACATGGTCGGTCACTCCGGTATGCTGGAGCCGACGATCAAGGCGGTTGAAGTGACCGACGAGTGCGTAGGCAAAGTGGTGGATGCCGTTACCGCCAAGGGCGGGGTCGTTATCATCATCGCCGACCACGGCAACGCCGATATGGTCTTCGACGAAGAAGGACGTCCGTTCACGGCGCATACGACGAACCCGGTTCCGTTCATCGTGACCGACGAGAACGTCATCCTGCGCGAACACGGCATTCTGGCTGACGTGGCTCCGACCTTCCTGGATCTGATGGGTCTGCCGCAGCCGGCCGAGATGACCGGCCAGTCCATGATTGCAAGACGCAAGTAAGCACAGCAGCAATTCCCATTACGCATACAAAGGAGAATGAATTGAAATGACCATTATTTCCGACGTATATGCACGCGAGGTCCTCGACTCCCGCGGCAACCCTACCGTTGAAGTTGACGTATATCTGGAATCCGGCGCCAAGGGCCGCGCCATCGTACCTTCGGGCGCTTCCACTGGCGCTCACGAAGCCGTTGAGCTTCGCGACGACGACAAGTCCCGCTACCTGGGCAAAGGCGTTCTGAACGCCGTTAAGAACGTGAACGAGATCATCGCCCCTGAAGTGATCGGCATGGACGCCCTGGATCAGCTGGGCATCGACAAAGCCATGATCGCGCTGGACGGAACGCCGAACAAAGGCAAGCTGGGCGCCAACGCCATCCTGGCCGTATCCATGGCCGTAGCCCGCGCAGCTGCCGCTGCTCTGGACGTGCCGCTTTATGTATACCTGGGCGGATTCAACGCCAAGCAGCTTCCGGTTCCGATGATGAACATCGTGAACGGCGGCGCACACGCCGACAACAACGTCGACGTACAGGAATTCATGGTTCTGCCGGTTGGCGCACCAAGCTTCAAGGAAGCCCTGCGTACAGGCGCTGAAATCTTCCACAACCTGAAATCCGTACTGAAGGCCAAAGGCCTGAACACGGCAGTAGGCGACGAAGGCGGCTTCGCTCCGAACTTCTCGTCCAATGAAGATGCCCTGTCCTCCATCATGGAAGCCATCGAGAAAGCCGGCTACAAGCCAGGCGTCGACGTATTCCTGGGCATGGACGTGGCTTCCACCGAGTTCTTCAAGGATGGCAAGTACCACCTCGAAGGCGAAGGCAAGTCCTTCACACCGGCTGAATTCGTTGACCTGCTCTCTTCCTGGGTTGACAAGTACCCGATCATCACAATCGAAGACGGCTGCTCCGAAGACGACTGGGAAGGTTGGAAGCTGCTGACTGAGAAGCTGGGGGGCAAGATCCAGCTCGTAGGCGACGACCTCTTCGTAACGAACACCGAGCGTCTGTCCAAGGGCATCGAAGAAGGTATCGGCAACTCGATCCTGATCAAGGTGAACCAGATCGGTACGCTGACTGAAACCTTCGATGCCATCGAAATGGCGAAGCGCGCCGGTTACACGGCTGTTGTATCGCACCGTTCGGGCGAATCCGAAGACAGCACCATTGCCGACATCGCGGTTGCTACCAACGCCGGCCAGATCAAGACAGGTGCTCCTTCCCGTACAGACCGTATCGCCAAATACAACCAGCTGCTTCGCATCGAAGACGAACTGGGCGAACTGGCTCAATACAACGGCCTGAAGTCCTTCTACAACCTCAAGAGATAATCGGTTCTGCCGGGCAGATTCTGCCGCAGATTCGTGATCTTCGACCGCTTCGGCCTAAGGCCGGAGCGGTTTTTTTGCTTCGGGGAGGGCATTCCGGGTTAAGAGACCGGCGCGATTCCATATCCCAGGAATAGGTTGTCATCGCTTTCGGGCTATGATAAAATAAGAATGCTGTTTGTGTGACGTGAATTCCAATTCTCATAGATAGTGATGCTTGAGTAGGGGGTGGAAGAAATGGAAATTTTCATGAAGGTGCTGCTTCTCATTTTCTCGATCGGCTTGATTACGGTGGTTCTGCTGCAGAAGGGCAAGAGCGCCGGGCTGTCGGGTGCCATCTCCGGCGGCGCTGAGCATCTGTTCGGCAAATCGAAGGCGCGCGGCATGGAACTGGTGCTTCAGCGTATTACGGTTGGTCTGGCGGCCGGATTCTTCATCCTGTCGATCGTTGTAGCTATTCTTACCGACTAAACGGACATTGGACGATCTAAACCTTCGCTCTGTGATGGAGCGGAGGTTTTTTTGATAACAGCGGCGTTCCGGTCATGGTGCGGCAGGATCGTTCCGGCAGGGATGCCGGGGATTAATTTCGTGTATACTAGGGTATGAAGTAGTAATGGAGAAATATACATACAGCCGGGCCCTCGTGCCGCGGCGGCCGAGGTGACTTGTCAAGTGATAACCCAAGACCATTTGCTTGCTTTTATGCGGGAGACCGCTTATAAACCGATGACCTACGACGAGTTCGTCCTGCACCTGAATCTTGTAGGCAGCGAGGAATTGCGGGAATTCGAGGAACTGCTGCGGGTCCTGGAACAGGAAGGCCGGGTCGTGCTGACACGGACGGGGCGCTACGGCGTGCCCGAGCGGATGGATCTGCTCCGCGGGCGGCTTCAGGCGCATGCCAAGGGCTTTGCCTTTCTGATTCCGGACGACCGGGAGCATCCCGACGTCTATATCCATGCGAACGACATCAAAGGCGCAATGAACGGCGACATTGTGCTCGTACGGGTAACCTCGCGCAGTCCTTCCGGCGGCCGGATGGAGGGCGAAGTGGTGCGGATTGTGCGCCGGGGCGTGCAGCAGACGGTAGGCACCTTCCAGAGCTTCGAGACGTACGGATTCGTGCTGCCGGACGACAAGCGGATCAACCGCGACATCTTCGTGCCGAAGGAATCGTTCCACGGGGCGGTGGACGGCGAGAAGGTCGTTGTTCGGATTGTGCATTATCCGGAAGGGAGAGCTGCGGCCGAGGGCGAGATTATTGAAATTCTGGGGCATAAGGATGACCCCGGAGTGGACATTCTGTCCGTAATCCGCAAGCACCAGCTTCCGGAGGGCTTCTCCGACGAAGTCATGGCGGAAGCGAACGCGGCTCCCGACTCGATTACCGAAGAAGAGATTATCCAGCAGGGACGGCGCGATCTGCGCGGCCTGAACATTGTTACCATCGACGGGGAAGACGCCAAGGACCTCGACGATGCCGTGAATGTGCAGCTGCTGGACAACGGCCATTATAAGCTGGGCGTTCATATTGCCGACGTCAGCTATTATGTGCGCGAGAATTCCGAGCTGGACAAGGAGGCGTATGCCCGCGGCTGCTCCGTCTACCTGGTAGACCGCGTGATTCCGATGCTGCCGCACCGCTTGTCCAACGGCATTTGCAGTCTTAACCCACAGGTGGACCGGCTGACGATGTCCTGCGAGATGGAATTCAACGAGCAGATGAAGGTCGTGAAGCACGATATTTTTACAAGCGTAATCCGTACCAAGGAGCGCATGACGTATACGAATGTCCGCAAAATCCTCGAGGGCGAGGACCCGGAGCTGCTGGAGCGCTACGCTCCGCTGGTCAATGACTTCAAGCTCATGAAGGAGCTTGCCATGAAGCTGCGCGACGCGCGGATGCGCCGCGGTGCGGTGGACTTTGACTTCCAGGAGAGCAAGATCATCGTCGACGAGAACGGCAAGGCGGTCGATATCGTCAAGCGCGAGCGTTCGGTGGCCGAGCAGATTATCGAAGAGTTCATGCTGGCAGCGAACGAGACGGTCGCCGAGCATTTTCACTGGCTGAAGGTGCCGTTCCTGTACCGGATTCACGAAGACCCGGACCCCGAGAAGCTGCAGAACTTCATGGCGTTCGCGGCCAACTTCGGCTACCAGGTGAAGGGCCGCGGCAACTCGGTGCATCCCCGGGCGCTGCAGAAGCTGCTGGAGGACATCCAGGGCACCAAAGAGCAGACCGTTATCAGCACGATGATGCTGCGCTCCATGAAGCAGGCGAAGTACGATGCGGAGAGCACCGGCCACTTCGGGCTGGCCGCGGAATTCTATTCGCACTTCACCTCGCCGATCCGGCGTTACCCCGACCTTGTCATTCACCGGGTAATGCGCGAGGTGCTGGAAGGCGGAGGCGCGCTCTCCGAGAAGCGCCAGGAATACCTCGCGAGCCGGATGCCGGACATTGCCCAGCAGTCATCCGAGCGCGAACGCGTCGCCGTTGAGGCGGAGCGGGATACGGAGCAGCTCAAGAAGGCCGAGTACATGCTCGACAAGGTGGGCGAGGAATTCGATGCCATGGTCAGCAGCGTAACGAACTTCGGCATGTTCGTCGAACTCGACAATACGGTGGAAGGCCTGATCCGGCTCAGTCATCTGACGGATGACTATTACCATTTTGACGAGACCCATATGGCGCTGATCGGCGAGCGGACGTCCAAAGTGTTCCGCATCGGCGACGAAGTGAAGATCCGCGTCGCCAAGGTGAACATGGACGACCATACGATCGACTTCGAGCTGGTCGATATGAAGCCCCGCCAGGCGGGGGAACGGCGGGGTGGAGGCTTCGGCGGCCGCCCGGGCAAGAAGGGCGGCAAGGGCGGCCGCGCCGGCTCCGCAGGCGCGGCTCAGGGCGGCGGCCCCGGCAAAGCGGGCCGCGGCAAAGGCAAGCCCGGCAGCGCAGGGCGGCCGGGCGGCAGTGAGGCCGCCGGTGCCCGCGGCGGCCAAGGCGGCGGCCCGCGCGGCGAAGCCGCGGGCCAGGGCGCCGCGCGCGGCAAGCGCGGCAAGGGACGCGGGCCCGGCGAGGATGCGCGCCGGGCGCACACGGCCCTGACGGAGCGCTCCGGCGGGCGCGCTCCGGGCGGAGCCGAAGCCGGCGGTCCCGGCATCCGCTTCAGCTTCGGCTCCGGCAAGGGCGGCTACGGCGCTCCTTCGGAAGGCGCTGGCGGAAGCGCCGCTGACGCGATCAGCGGCGACACGAAGTTCCGCAGCCGGGAGGACCTCGGCGGCGATTACGGCGGCGGCCGGTCCGGCAAGGGCCGCCGGAAGAAGAACACGCCAAGCGGCGTGTTCATCAGCCCGGATGTGACGCCGGGCGGCGGGGAAGGCCGCAAGCGGAAGCGCAAGAAATAGCACCGCGCGGACAAGGGACCCTGGCGGCTTGCTGCGCCGCCAGGGTCTCCTTGCGCGGGCAAAGGCGCTTTTGATACAATAAAGACCGGCGCCCGCACACGGCGGGCGCCCTTATTTTGTCAACCGGGGAGTGATGGTCATGGGCAAGAAAGCGGAGGGCAAAGTCCTCGTCCAGAACAAAAAGGCTTCCCATGATTACTTTATTGAAGATACGTATGAAGCGGGCATGGTGCTGACCGGAACCGAGATCAAGTCGCTGCGCAACGGCCGCGCCAACATCGGGGACGCGTTCGCTACGATCCGCGGCGGCGAGGTGTTCGTGCACAACCTGCACATCAGCCCGTTCGAGCAGGGCAACCGCGCCAACCCGGACGATCCGACCCGCACGCGCAAGCTGCTCCTGCACAAGGGCCAGATTGCCAAGCTGCTCGGCCAGTCGAAGCAGGAAGGCTACACGATTGTCCCGCTGAAGATCTACGTCCGCAACGGCTATGCGAAGCTGCTGCTCGGCCTGGGCAAGGGCAAGAAGCAGTACGACAAACGCGACGCAGCCGCCAAACGCGATGCCCAGCGCGACATTCAGCGCGCGCTGCGGGAGAAGCAGAAGATCGCCCGCTGACCGGCTGACCGACCCGTCAGCCAAAGATGAAGGAACAGCAGGATACCGACTACAAAGACAGGCCATTTCCCCGATGTCACGCATCGGCGGAAATGGCCTGTCTGGCGCTGGGCCGAATCGGTCATTCCCCGACCCTTCCGGGCCGCCGGGAGCGGCAGTCCGAGGAGAACGCTGGCAGCGGCAGGGCCGCCTATAGGGAAGGTGCGGGTTCGGCTTGTTCAAGCCGATGGAGCCGCTTCAGCAGCTTTTTGAGCATAACGGAGGCTTTGACCTGAAGCGGCAGGCTGTCGGCGACGGTAAGCGTATAGGCGCGGTTCAATATAGCCTGCTTCAGCTCAGCCGCCGTATGGCAGGGATGCTGCAGTTCATTGTATACACTGCCGTACTGGAGGCACTGGTGGGTATCGCTCCCGGCGGTTACGGGCTTGCCCAACCCGGCGGCCAGGCGCTCGACCTGCTCCCGGTTGGCCGCGGCTCCGTATTCGTACAGGTCCTTGGCGTTCAGATCGAAGGCATCGAGCCGCATCAACTGCTCTCTCTTCAAATGATGAAGCGGCGTCGATTGCCGGAAAGGATGCGCGCCGATGCGCAGCAGAGGGAGGTCCTCGGTCATCGCTATCAGTTCGTCGAACGGAATGAAGCAGCCCTTCTCCGTACAAGGCTCGAGGCCGCGGCGGACCTCCAGAATATGCTCCTTGCGCCCAATGAGCAGGATATGTCCATTCTCCCGGATATCGACTTCCATACCGGGGAAGATCTTCAGCGAACCTGCTTCGTAATACTCCCCGTTGAAGGGGTACATCCGGTCGAGCGATTCGTACACGTCATGGAAATGGCGGGTATTGAAGTGTTCGGTTAGAGCCAGGGCATCCAGCCCGCTCCCTGCCGCTTCGGCGGCCATTTCTTCATAATAGGCCGGCGAGAAATCGGTGGCCTTGGATAATTTGGCATGGGTATGCAGATCAATGCGCATGAAATCGTCTCCTTGTTTAATGTGGTTTATCAAATGCGGTCCAGACCGAACAGGACGGCTGTATAGAGCGCTGATCCGCCGAGGAACAGAACATCATGCCTGCGCAGCCGGAGATGGGCGAGCTTCAGCTTCTTGGCGGCGGGATTCTTCATGCCGTAAGAGAAGCCGCGCGTCTCCAAGGCTTCTACGGTCGTCCGGGAGCGTTTTGCCGTCGCCAGCATCAAGGGGAAGAAGGCGTACACCAGCAGTCTTACATAGTGAACCGCATACCGCCAGTAGAGAAGACCGGGCCGTTCCGGCACCCGGCCGCGCAGCCGGTAGGAGAGCAGCACGTTGCGGAACTCCTCGAACAGCACCGGCAGAATGCGGTAGCCGTAGGACAGGCTGAAGGAGAAGGCCGCCGGCATGCCGAGCGCCAGCAGGCCGTCGCTGATCTTCTCGGGGTCCATCCCCGAGAAGACGGTAATGCTGGCCAGGGACACCACCGAGAGCTTGAGGGTCAGCTTCAGCAGCGGCAGGGCGGAGGAGACATCGCCGCCAAAGAACAGCGAGAGCAGGAACAGCCATCCGACCTGGCCGATCAGACCGAGAGCGAGAATGAACAGAATGAACGGCGAGACGCGCGAGAGAGCGGTAGTCAGTATCATCAGCAGACATAATCCCGCAAGAACCGTCATGCTGCCGATGAACCAGGGGACCACGGCAAAGAAGAGATACCAGATCAGCAGTCCCCTCGGGTCAAGCCGGGACAGAGACGCATGTCCGCTGCCGTAGGCGGTATTCATCAGCTCCAACTGAATGCGGTCCAACGAGATGCGGTTAAACCAGCTGCGGACAAGCTGCATGGCCGTTCTCCTCCTTTTCTTGAATTTGCATCCGGCGGAGCCGGTCGGCCAGAGCAGCCGGAGAGCTGCTGACCGGATAAAGGCCCAGCGCAGCCGACAGCTCCATGCTCTGGGTCAGAGCAAGCCCGGCCCGGCCGATCAGACCGGAATCGGCAAAAATCTCCGCAGCCGTCCCATCGGCGGTAATCTCCCCCTGATGCATGACGATTACGCGGGTGGCCCATTCGTTGACAAGCTGCATGTCATGCGTGGCGATGATGACCGTCCGTACGTGCTGCTCCAGTTCCCGGAGCATGCCCAGCAGCTCTTCCCGGGTCGCCATATCCAGATTGGCGGTCGGTTCGTCGAGCAGCATGACGGCAGGCCGGACGGCCGAGCCGATCGCAAGCGACACCCGGCGCTGCTGGCCGCCGGACAGGAGACGGGCATCGCGCTCCTGAAGCGGTCCGAGCCGGAAGCTGCGGAGCATGTGATCCACCGTCTTCCCGGGCTCGGCATAACCGCGGCTGTCCAGGCAGTAGGCGATTTCCTTGCGGACGCTGTCTTCGATGAACATATCTTCCGGGTTCTGAAAAATATAAGCGACCTCCCGCGACAGCCGCTCCAGCGTGAGGGTGCGGGTATCCTGACCCAGCACCTCAACTGCTCCGGACGAAGGCCGGGCGATTCCGGCAATCAGCTTCATGAGCGAGGATTTGCCGGCGCCGTTGCTGCCGACCAGGGCAACGCGTTCCCCTTCGCCGATGCGGAGCGTCACCCCGTGCAGGACAGGCTGTACCTGCTTGCGGATCGAGCGGTAGCCCAGCGATACGCGCTCCAGCCGGATGACGGCCGCTTCACCTTGGGCAGGGCCGGAAGCATCGGGCCCTGTCAGGAGCCCCTTAACGGATCCTGACACGAAGCCCGCCCCAGGCTCTGCCGCGGACCCTGGCTCCGACTGTGGGAAGGCCGCCGTCTTCGGCATGTTTGGCACCGATAGAGCTGCCTGCATCCCGGCGGCAGCCGGGGGACCGGCCGGAAGCAGGCGGCTGAAGTATGCGGCCGCCTCTTCCACGGTAATCGGGTACGGTTCCCGTGCCGTCCCGGCGGCCTCCGGTTGGAGCGCTGCAAGTCTGGCTGCCGTCCGGGTTACTTCAGGCGGCTGGATGCCGAGCCGCTCCAGATCTTGCAGACGGTTCAGCGCTTCGGCCACAGGAAGCTGCCATACGACCCGGCCCTGCTCCATCAGGCAGACGTCCTGGCAGTAATCGGCGATAAACTCTGTATGGTGTTCAATGACGATCACGGTTCGGCCGTGAATCGTGTGGATGCGTCGCAGCACGTCGTAGACCTGGCGCGCATGCCGGGGGTCCAGTTGGGAGACCGGCTCATCGACGATCAGGATGCCGGGCTCCAGGGCCAGCGCGCCGGCCAGCGCGAGCAGATGCTTTTGCCCGCCGCTGAGTTCCCAGATGTAGCGGTCCTCGAGGCCGGCCAATCCGCACAGATCAAGCGCGCGCAGCGCCCGCTCCCGGTAATCGGCGAGCCCGTAGTTCATCGGAGCGAAGCAGGCCTCATCGAGCACGGTCGGTCGGACCAGCTGGTTCTCAAAATCCTGATACACATAGCCGACCATCCGGGAGAGCTCGGCCACGCTCCGGTCTGCGGCATCCTCTCCGTTAATTCGGACGTCCCCCGAGAACTCCCCGGAATAATAGTGGGGAATTAGCCCGTTGAACAGCTTGCAGAGCGTAGACTTGCCGCAGCCGTTGCCGCCGATAATGGCGGTGAAGCTGCCGTGCCCTACCGTCAGGGAGGCCCCGTTCAGGACGGAATGATCCGAGCCGGGATAGCTGAAGGTGACTCCGCATATTTCCGCCGCATAGGGAGCGGCCGGGAGCTGGGCGGCCGGATTAACGCGCATAAGGCATACCCTCCGTGTCGGCTCCGGTTCTGGAACTGCGGGCCCGCTTCAGGCGCAGCAGGAGCACAGTCCCGGCGGCGACGGCTGCGGCTGCTCCGATGCTGATCCAGACCGCACCGCTTTGGCCGGCCCACCCGCTCTCCCACTCCCCGATATTCCAATCGGTCTCGGAGAGCAATTCAGCGCCGAACGCGGCGAGCGCAAGAGCGAGCCCGAGAGTCACGATCTTGGGCGTGAGCACGCCCGCCCCTTCGTAACGGGTGGACCGGTCGCGAGGACGAATGCCGAGCAGCGGCTCGATTTTGCCGTACAGACGGGGAACCAGATAGAGCGTAGGCAGGAGCGCAAAAAGAATGCCGGAGAAGAGAACATCGTTCAGAAAGCCTACGCCTTCGACGATCACGACGCTCTCGGCCAGTCCGGGTACAGCTTCAAATTCCTCTACCCCGATCCAGACCTTGCCGATGTCGATCAGGCTGCTGCACAGCTGATGCAGGACGACGCCCGTCATCGCGGCGATTCCGACCTGCATGCGGCTCAGCGGGTTGCGCACCATCCGGCCGGCGATGTACATGGCCAGCGAGAAGGTCAGGAACTTCTCCAGTTCGCCCAGACCGCCGAATTGGCCGAGCATCAGCTCGCCGAAGATGATCTCGCCCAGCGCCGCGCCGACTGCGGCATACAGCGGATGGAACAGGATGCAGAGGGTGAGCGGGATGAAGGCGAAATACTCGACGGACAGTTCTACCGGCCCGAGGCGCAGCTCGGGAATCAGCTCGGTGAACATGTTGGACAGGCCGTACAGCGACATGGACAGGACGAAGATCATCATTTTCTGCGAAGACGTCAGGGTGTAGAGGGTTCGGGTTCTATTCTTCATGGACATCAGCCTCCTTCTCGGATGGGTTACAGGTTCAGTCTAGGGGGGAACTATTAAGCGAGGCGGGAGGGTTTGTCAACGCATTGTAATAAATTTTACATATTGAAAAAGATGAAATAAAATTTACATAACAAATCGCGGGTATGCTGAAGCCATCGCGGAGACTTTATAAGGAAAGAAGGAAGATGCGCCATGCCGTCTATTCCAGGCCGGATCTTTCCGGAGCAAGCCGGTTTTACACCCGGGGAGCGGAAGATTGCCGCTTTCATAGAGAACCATGCCGACGAAGTGCTGTTCCTGACCGAGCAGGCGCTGGCCGACCGGATCGGCACCAGCATCGCTACCGTGTCCCGGTTCTGGCGTTCGGCGGGGTATGACAGCGGGAAGGACTTCCGGCGGAAGCTGCGGGCCGCCTCGGCCCACACGCCGGCGGTGAAGCTGGAGACAACCATCTCCCGCATGGACCCGGACAGCTTGCCGCTTCACACGCTGGAGCAGTCCATCCTCCATCTGCGGGAGACGGCGGGGCGGATCGCGCCCGGACAATTGGAGGAAGCCGCGGCGCTGCTGGCCGGAGCCAACCTCATCTACCTTCATGCTCCGGGACCGGCTGCGGCGCTCGGCGAGCTGCTTCGCTACCGCCTGTCCCGGTTCGGGTTGACGGTACGCCTGATGCCGGCGAGCGGTCACGAGCTGCTGGAGCCGCTGGCCCATGTCCAGGCCGGAGATGCCGTCCTGCTCTTCAATTTCACCCGCCTGCTGCCCGAGACTGAGGTCATTCTCGATTATGTGAAGGAGAAAGGCTGCCCCGCAGTCATGATAACCGACCGGGAGGAATTCCGGGACGGCGCTTCGGTGAAGGTTTCCTTTTATGTCCGGCGGGGTGAACGGGGTGAATTCCATTCCATGGTGGCGCCGCTGCTGCTGGTGGAGCAGATCATCCTGAGCATCGGACTGTCGATGAAGGAGCAAGTGCTGTCCAGGCTGGAGAACCTGGGGAAGCTGCGGGCCAAATATGCCGACAGATTGCCGCGCGGCAGGGCTTGAAGAACAGAAGTGGCAGGGGATGGCACCATTTCCTTGAGGATCTATCCCTTTTCTCCGCCATTTGTGATATACTCTGTATGTAAGACTTAGCGCTTCAATGTCAGCACCGTTCTTGCCGGACGGCCTGCTTGATCCGAAGCTGCCCTTTCTAATGAGGGGCCGTTCTTGGATTCGACGGGGGTAGTTCGAGCATGGGTAGCGAGTAGTGGGGACGCGTCCGCTTCATCAACGCTAAAGCCAATTAAACGGCAAACAAAACAACAACTACGCTTTCGCAGCTTAATAACCTGTGAGCGTGCTTCTACCCTGCATCGCCCATGTGACAGGGATAGGGGCTAACAAGTAGTGGGATACGCTGTCTGGTCTCCGCCTGGGGTCAGCAGAAGAAGATAATCAGGCTGACCCGAAGGGGACCCGGTTACGGGGGGCTTCTAGGGTGACATCAAAACTGTGACTACACTCGTAGAAGCTTGTGTGGCGTTGCCTTCGGACAGGGGTTCGACTCCCCTCGGCTCCATATGGAGTAAAGTGAAAGACACCTTCTAAGGTGTCTTTTTTCGTTTTCACGGTTATTTTGGACTATACGTAGTGGTTGAAAAGCTTGCTATGATGCGATTTCTGGAGCTTACTGTTAATGGATGCAGTGAGTTTCAGCTATACGGAGACAGGAGGTTTTGGCTGCCACGTAACTAGTGATACGATTGCTCCCTTCACCGTGCGTTTTTGTCGTTCATCCCCATCATCTGCACTTGGACTACCTAAAGGCTACTTCTGAATTAGCCCTCAAAGCCTCCAGAGCTTCTCAGACATTCAGTTACTCTGCTGCATATAATTTGTGTTTACAGTAATTCAAACGACAGCCTGATTTAATCTGAGCGGTATTACGTATCTTTGCAAGGTTCAGAACCCTTGAAAAATGATATAATAATAATGAATGGAGCTGATGCCGATGGAACTGCTGGACCCGCGTGTGGACTTTGTATTTAAACGGATATTTGGCAGCGAGAACAATAAAGATGTGCTGCTGGCGTTTCTTAACCGCATCTTCACCGAAGCTGGCGAGCCGCCGCTGACAGAGATCATCCTGATGAATCCCTATACGGATAAAGATGATCCACTCGACAAACAGTCCATCTTTGATGTTTATGCCAAGACGGCTGAGGGTAAGTTGATAGACATTGAGATGCAATTGTTCAACAAATACGATATCGAGAAGCGAACGCTGTTCTACTGGAGCAAGCGATACGCCAGTCAGCTTCAGGAAGGCGAGAAGTATCAGGAACTGAAGAAGTGCGTCACCATTAACATTTTGAACTATGCCTTCTTATCGAATGACGAGTACCATAATATATTTCATCTCCGCGAAGACCGAACATTGATACCACTGCTTGACGATATTGAGGTCCATTTTTTGGAGCTGCCAAAGTTGGATGATGTGATCCCATCAAACGGTGGATTGGAGAACTGGTTGTTGTTCCTCAAGGGCGTAGATACAACCCATTGGGAGGTGCTGAAGATGAATGAACCGGGATTGGAAAAGGCGATGGATACCTTGCAATACTTGAGCCAGGATTCAGAGGCCAGACGTTTGTATGAGGCTAGACAGAAGTATTTGCATGACGAGGCTTCTATGCTGGGTAGTGCGGAAATGGCAGGCATAAAAAAAGTAGCTACAAACATGCTTGGCTTGAATCTGGACATAACGACTATTATAAAAGCTACTGGATTAACAGAGCAAGAGATCGAGGCTTTGAGAAAATAAAGAATGTGATTGCATCCTATGAAAAAAAATCCCTTTTGTAGTACCGTCTAAAATGATAACCGTTGTTATAAGTGATTAACTAATAAAAAAAGCCACCATACAGAAGGTGGCTTTTTTTACTTTGTCTTGAAAAATACATACATTATTTCAATCCACAGATAAAAGTATCTGACCTATATACGCTTTAAGCATAGTATAGACATTATATTTTTTCAATAGAATAACTCTAATATATTACTTCAATGTATGTATATTTCAAATATATATTGTCATAGAAAAATAGATAGAATCCAAGTAAATTATGATTAGAAATACCAATTTGGTACAAAAAAGGAGAATGGATATGAATGATGATTTTAATAGGAAAGAAAAATTTGATATTTATCAGCTAGAATGGTTTTTACCTAGTCCTTCTAAGCCGGTATTTTCAATAAGTGTATCTAATGAAAAGGGATTCTGTTTAAACAGCAAGCTTTATGAATTCATTCCTAAACAGCTAACAATAGGTATAAGTTCAGACGGAAAGAATATTGGGCTGTTAGGAATAGCTGAAAAGGGATATCATGTTTTGAAAAATGGGAAAATAAAAGACCTCGAATTAGTTAAGGTAATCGAAAAGCGAGGAATTTCTTTTCCGGCAAGTTATACTGTTGAAAAAAAAGATGATTTATGGTTTGCTACGTTAGTTCCTCCAAAGCAAGTACCGCTCACTCCCCAAAATACTCCTAAGAAACCCAGAAAAAGTGGACTTCGTAATATGCTTCCTAATAAAGCTATACAGTGAAAGAGAAAATTACTGAGGCTGACGTCGTAAATCATTACTTTCCGCTTGTAGTTAATGAATGCAAAAATTCATACAAAGGTTTGGAAATTGAAGATAGAATTACGGAAGGTGTGGTGGCTCTTATCCATGCTATTCGTACTTACAATACCCATTTTGGATGCTTTGAAGACTATTTTTTAGCACAGTTGAAAATAATTATGAAACAAAAAAACAAAGAAGCATGGGCTATAAGGAGAATGGAATCCATTTTTTCAGTGGATGCACCTGTGCGTATTCATAATGAATCTCACACTCATTTAGAATTCATAAGATCAATTCCATATGATGATACTATTATTGATGTAGAAATTTTTTTGGCAAGACTATCATCTTTAGAAAGAAAGGTTATTTATCTTTTAATTAATGGAGATGATTTAAAAAAGATATCTGATGAGTTGAGCCTTTCTTCGGAACAAGCTGGATTTATAATGGAGCAACTTCAAAGTAGGGCTAAGCATTATTTAGATGTGGATTTAACATAATGTATGTTGTAGCCTGTTTTTGGCTGTCTGGTCTCCGCCTGGGGTCAGCAGAAGAAGATAATCAGGCTGACCCGAAGGGGACCCGGTTACGGGGGCTTCTAGGGTGACATCAAAACCGTGACTACACTCGTAGAAGCTTGTGTGGCGTTGCCTTCGGACAGGGGTTCGACTCCCCTCGGCTCCATATGGAGTATCAGTGAAAGACACCTTTAGGGGTGTCTTTTTTATGTTATCGTACTCTATTGTAATTAGTAATATATTTAAGAACAAAGGCACAGTTCAGAAATGTTACTTCTTATTTTCTTTTTAATACGATGTTCTACCTCTAGAAGCACTGCTACTTCGTATCTAAAAGTTGTAGATAAGGATTTTTCAGGAAAAAAGTGAGGAGTCATAGCGATAAATCCTTATGATAAAAAATCAAAACCCTTTAAAATTTTTATGGATAGATAGTAGAAACACTTGGAATTTATTACGGCTTAAAGAAATGTATTTTGCAACCTATGAATATACTTCTCTACATAAAGATACAAAGATTCAGATGATAAGTTATCCAGATAATAAAGGTAACAAAAAAGATAATTGAAATTACTCTTCCCTCAAAGGAGAAGAACATCTATTCAAAAAAAGAGCTCATACGTTCGTAAAAACATATATTTCCTCCAATCTTTGTGTATAATGAAGCTGAAAGCCCATTTGTACTGCGAAGGGGATGAAGAATGATGTCAATCCGTTTGAACCCGTATTTTGTTTTTAACGGAAATACCCGAGAGGCGTTGGATTTCTATGCGAAAGCGCTGCGCGGGAATGTAGTGGGGATCATGACGTTCGGGGATATGCCGGAGAATCCGAGTCATCCGCTAACCGATGAAATGAAGAACCTTGTGATGCATGCGCAGCTGAAGGTCGGGGATACGGACCTTATGTTCTCGGATACTTTTCCGGGGACGGCGCACCAGGCGGAGGGGGATACGGTTCAGATTGCCATTCATCCCTCGGAAGAAGCGGAGGCGTGGGAGATCTTCAATGCGCTGGCGGACGGCGGTCAGGTTGTCATGCCCCTTCAGAAGACGGATTGGAGCCCCTTGTACGGAATTGTGAAGGACAGGTTCGGCGTTACGTTTCAAGTGAATGTTCCCGGGGAGGAATGATCCTTGGCCAACGTGAATCCAAAGATCGTGCCGCACTTGTGGTATGACAGAGAAGCGGTGGAGGCCGCTCAATTCTACGCTTCGGTATTCCCGGAATCCAGAGTCACGAAGGTGACAACCCTTTCGGGCACGCCTTCGGGCGACTGCGATCAAGTCTCCTTTGAAATCTGGGGACAGGAGTTCATGGCCATCAGCGGGGGACCTCATTTCCGGTTCAACCCGTCGGTATCCTTCTTCGTGAACTTTGATCCTTCGCGCGACAAGAACGCCGCCCGGAAGCTGGATGAGGTCTGGGACCGGTTATCCGAGGGCGGACAAGCCCTCATGCCGCTGGGCAAGTATCCGTTCAGCGAGCGGTACGGCTGGATTCAGGACAAGTACGGCTTGTCCTGGCAGCTGATTCTGACGAATCCGGAAGGCGAGGAGCGGCCGGCTATTTTGCCTGCTCTAACGTTTGTAGGAGAGGTATGCGGCAGGGCGGAAGAGGCCATGTCTCTCTATGTTTCGGTATTCGGCAATTCGCGGCAGGGAATGCTTGTCCGCTACCCGGAAGGCTCGGGACCCGATCAGGCGGGGACGATCCTGTTCTCGGACTTCAGGCTGGAGAACCTGTGGTTCACCGCCATGGACAGCGCGCATGATCATCGGTTCCAGTTCGATGGAGGCGTCTCTTTTATGGTGAAATGCCATACGCAAGAAGAGATCGATCATTATTGGGAGAGGCTGTCTGCGGTTCCCGAAGCCGAACAGTGCGGCTGGCTGACCGACCAGTTCGGCGTATCGTGGCAGATTGTTCCGGCCAATATAGGCGAGCTGCTGGAGAAGGGGACGCCGGAGCAAGCGGCGCGGGTAACGAAGGCTTTTATGAACATGAAGAAATTCGACCTGGCGGCCTTGCAACAGGCTTATAGGGGCGAGTGAGCGCTATCTGACGACTCTGTAAATAAAAATAAAAGGGGAGTTGTCAATGCTCCCCAGATGTGTTATAGTTAGTTTATTGAAATTTCGACCTGAACTCACATATTGTAGAGGGTTATGATTTTGATTTTATAACCTTGTACAATATGTGATTTTTTTTAGGAATTTTAAGATCATGTAAATAATATCGTGGAGGTAATGAATAATGGAAACAGGAACAGTAAAGTGGTTTAACGCAGACAAGGGCTTTGGCTTTATCGAGGTAGAAGGCGGAAATGACGTATTCGTACATTTCAGCGCTATCGTTGGTGACGGATTCAAATCGCTGGACGAAGGACAGCGCGTTGAATTCAACGTGGTTCAAGGCAACCGCGGCCCGCAGGCCGAGAATGTTGTTAAACTGTAAATAGCTGACCGAGAGCCCCAATCCTAGCATTGGGGCTTTTTTTTCGCTCCTTATTCCACCAGAGAAAGAAGGATGCTGCATGTACTATTCACGGAAAAGATTGATGGCGGATCTTCCAGAAGAGATGACGGCCATATGGTCCTGCACCAATGAAGAGTGCAACGGATGGATGAGAGATAATTTTGTTTTTTCGATTCAGCCGGTCTGCGGCCAATGTCGAGCTCTCATGGAGAAGAGTGAGAAGATGCTGCCTGTCGTAACGAACACCAGTCCTAATCAGGTTAAACGCTGATTAAAGGATGCGGAGAGCGCCTTAACCCTGTAAGCCGAGCATCGCCTGCGTGAACTTATCGCGGACGGTGACTCGGCTTTTTTGCCGGCAGATTGTGAGTCTTATGGCCCAACCGTATCGAAGGCGGCTGACAACTGCCCATATGAATCGTCACAATCCTTTCAGAAATGCGAAAGATAGGGGCTGTCCGAGTCTAAATCGAAACTCCCGGAAGACCGATATACAAGAGTAGAAACGCTTGCTGGATAGCTTGCTGAACGTGACCGATTCGCATTGAAGTTCTCCCCTATCCGAACCCTCTTTCCTGCCGTTCTTCCGGTACGCGGCAAGCCGCCGCAGCGATTCCCCGCAAGATGCCGTCCGTCGTCCTTTATTTGCTTCACCCTATATTGTGACAAAGGCAAACCTGCCGAAAGGCAGGGACGCAAAGCCATAGGGCCTTCTTCGCTCTGCTCCGCTTCAAGGGACGCAGGACGAAGGTGGCAGCCGCGCTGCCGGAAAAAGAGTGATTTCTGCCTGAAATCAAATCGGTTCCAATCAAGCAGACTCACTTGGGGGAAGAGCTTTTTGAACGTATGCCGCCGATTTAGACCCGCCGTTTGATAAAAGTAATTCCTCCTCCGCCCATTCGGGCGCCGCTAACCTATCCCAAGGCAGCGGCGGCGATCAGGGAACTATTTTAACGGAGGAGAAATACCATGACTTCATGGAACAGACCTGATGGCAACACCCGCAATATCTGCAATGACCGCCAAGAAGCTTCAACTCCCATCCCCGCCCGGCGCAGCCGCCCGCGCAGCAAGCTGCTGTCCAGAGCAGGCTCCGCCCTGGCGGCGCTCGCCCTGATTCTCGGCGGACCGGCCCTCTCCATGGGACCTGTATATGCCGAGCAGCAGCCCGCAAGCGCTTCAACCGCCGCCGGCATCACAATCACGCCGTCGGTTTCTCCAGCGCTTAAGCCTGCCGTCACGCAAGCGGTCTATGCTCCGCAGGCTGGTGCAGCCGCTCTTGCCGCCGCTGCTCCGCAGGGCAAGCTCTGGGAGATCGGCAAGCATGACGGAAGCTCCGCCGAATTTGCCGACTTCAAGCCGATGACGGCAGTCTACTCCACCTATGCCTCCGACCCGGCTGCGCCGGACTGGAAAGCTTTTCCCAAAGGAATGAAGGCCAGCGTCAACAAGACGCTCTCCATCGGCTACAAGCTGGATGCGCTGCCGGCGTATGGCGCGGAGCTGGATGTGCACATTCTGAATGCCTATATGTCGGTTCCCCAGATGGCCGTGTACTCCAACGGAAGATTGGCGGGCATGCTGCAGATTGCCGGGACCTCGGGCAGCGGCGGCGCCAATCCTTACCGCGATGGATACCGGCTGTATATTCCGGTGGAGCTGCTGAAGAGCGGGAGCAACGAGCTCAAGCTGGAGGTCTATGCCGGCTCCTATGCCGGCACATCCGGCGACGCCTATCTCTGGTACGAGTGGGACGAGCTGTCGCTGACCGCTCTGGAGGCCCCGGCCGCCGAGCCGATTCATGGCCGGTATGTCCACCTCGGAACCGCGATTACGAACGGGTTTGCCATGAACGACAACGTGACCCGGCTGCTGCCGGGTCTGACCGAATGGCTCGGTTCCGCCTACAGCGGCAATATGATGCGGGTCCCTGCCTGGTCCGATACGCGCAACCAGTGGCAGGACGGCCTCGGAGCGTATTTGCAGACGCTAAAGGACCTGAATCTCCAGCCGGTGGTGGGCATGATCGGCTCCAACTATATGGGCAGCACCGAGATGCTTGCCGGACATGTGTCCGAGGAGATCAAGACGTATATCCGCCAGTTCATGGCCTCCTACGGTTCGTCTTTCGCTTACCTGGAGCTGGACAACGAGCCGGGCGTATTCAATCACAACCAGGCATCCCTGGTGGAACTGGCGCAATTCCTCCAATCTCAGAAGGCCGCTTATCCCCAGTTAAAAATCGTGGCCCCCGGCTGGGCCTACTGGCCCTCCAAAGGCACCCCCTACGGCTGGGAGCGCGATCCCGCCCAGCGGAGACCGATTGAAGCCCTGTCCGATCTGACGAACGGCCACAGCTACGGGCTGTCCGGCCTTACGCAGGGCCGGGGTGGCTCCCTGAACGAGAACCTGTTGTCCTACAACGGGGGCACGGAAGAAGGTCTGCCCAAGGAAATGATGATGACGGAGACGGGCGCCAACGATCTGCATACCGACAACAGCAAGTTCGGCGCTACGGCTTACAAATACGCCGCGGCATTCGACCGGGAGCTGCGCGCCGACATCGGCTATGCCGACCATATGATGCAGCATACCGCCTTCGATACGGCCAATCCGAACTATGCGCTCTTTGCCCAGCCTGCCAACTGGAGCACCCACCGCGCTGCGGACACGGCGGCCTGGTCGGCGAATGCGGCAGAGGGCGGGGAGACGCGGCTGCGCACCTTCCGCAGGCTGGCGGCTGCCTATGCGACGCACGGATCGCCCCTGGCCTACTCCTTCCTGAGCAGCGATGAATCAGCCGGTCGCAAAATCTATGTCCGCGCTGTCGACACCCGGGCCTTGGGCGCTTCAAGCATCGGCGCTTCGGCGGACAAGCGGATTGTCAGCATCGTCAATTTCGAGCCGGCCGGCACCCCGGCACGGCGGGTTGCGGTCCGGATTATGTTCCCGGATAACGCCGCCTACCGGGTAGAGCAGTACCGGGACGGCAAAACGCTGGGGGCAGCTTACTCTTCCTATGAACGCACGGCATCGCCGTATATGGATGTGGATTTGAATGTGGCCGCAGGCGAAGCGGTGCAGCTGTACCTGACGCCGAAGGAGACGCAGGCTCCGGCGCAACCGGTCATTGCCAGCGCCGCTATGGCGACCTGGAATACCGCAGTCATCCAGTGGGGCGAGTCGGCCGACAACCGCAAAACAACCGGCTACGTGCTGTACCGCGACGGGGCCGAGCTGGCCGTCCTTCCCGCTGCCGTGACACGCTATACGGATACCTCGGTCGCCTATGACCATACCTATGCCTACACCGTCCGGGCGTTTGACGATTCCGGCAACAGCTCGGCGGCGAGCAGTCCGGCCACGCTGGCCGTGCCGGATATGCCGGTAACGCCGGGCGGACCGCTCTATGAGGCCGAGAAGGGCAAGCTCGGCGGCATCGCCAAGACGGCAGCCGACGCCGCGGCTTCTTCCCAAGGCTATGTCCGGGATATGCACGGCAGCGGAGCAAGCGTCAGCATTATCAACATCATGCCGGGTGCGGGCGATTATTCGGTTCGCATCGGGTACGCCACCGCGGCGGACGCTACGCTGAACCTGTACGTCAACGACAAGCTGATTCGCAAGCTGACCTTTGCCTCGACCGGCAAGTCGTCGGGCGCGGGCGCTTACAAGAGCATTGCCACCGAAGTGGCGTTGACCGACGGGCCCAATACCGTGATGCTGCGTCATGACAGCGGCAACACCGGCGGAGTCAACCTCGATTATATCGAGCTGACGCCGAAGCAGGGACTGCCCTCCACCGAGACCGGCTGGCGCGATTATGCTTTCAGTGACGAGGGGATCTTTTACTCGGCCGGCATTGCAACCAACGAGAACGGAAGCTGGAATGAGACCGAAAGCTCCGGCGAGATCGCTTCCTTCAGCTTCACCGGCACCGGCGTACGCTGGCTGTCCAATGTCCAGAGCAACATGGGCACGGCGCAGGTCTATATCGACAACGTCGCGAAGGGCATCATTGACCTGACTTCAGCGAACCTCGAAGGCTACAGCAAAGTCGTCTACGAAGTCAAAAACCTGACCGATGCCCCCCACTCGCTGCGGATCGTCTCATTGGAAGGCAAAGTAACCTTCAACCGGTTCAGCGTCAACGGCCAGGAGCAGGCTCTGAGAGCGGGCCAGTAATAGAAGTAACCTGGGGCAGCCACGGACAGTCTTCCTGAATGCCATCCTTGCAAAATAAAGAAGGTCGGCCAGCGCCGACCTTCTTTTGCATTCAGTGCCGCCTTGCGGACGGCGACGACGGCAGACTGCTTAACCCTAAGCCCCGCTCCCGCCTGGGGCCGGAAGAGATTCCGCCGCCGGTGCACCGCCGGCTCCGCCGGGTGCGGACGGGGACGCGGAGCGGGCCCGGGCCCGGGACCGGGCAACCGCGGCTCCCCAGCCGCCGCCGTCCATCTCCGTCAGCTCCTTCCAGTACCGCTTCGGCATATTGGAGATACGAAGCCGCTCATTCCGGCGTTCCTTGATGCCGATTGCTTCGTAGAAGCCCTTCCAGAGCCGCCGGTAGCGCTCCTCCGTCTCATCCGGTTGGGGCGGGGTCCACGCTTCCAGCGGGATGATGGCGGATCGTCCCGGTTCGTGAATGAGCGCCATGCGGTGGGCGGCATCATAGATCATGAAGCGTTCGCCCCCGAACCGGTCGCAGAAGTGGTCGCGGATGAGCGGGAGTACCCGGTTCCGCGGCTCAATCACCGCCGCCATGACCGGTCCGTAGACGGAGAAGCGGATCAGGCCGAGATAGCGGTGGCTCTCCCGCCGCAAATGCAGAACGGCCTTGAGCAGCGCATCCACCGTGTCATCGGCAAGCATGTCCATGACGCGCGGGCCATGGGCGAAGCCGAGCTGGAGGAACTTCAGCAGCAGCAGTTCCTTGTCCGGGAGACAGGTGCAGAAGCCCAGGCGCACCAGTTCCTCTGCCTCCGTTCCGATGCGCTGGGGGATGGACCGCAGGACGCGTCCGGCGTGCTCGGGATCGGTCTCGATCCATTTGGACTCCAGCAGCAGCCCGGGTCCATCGCCATCCGGTTGAATGGCCAGCGGGGTCTCCTTCCATACATAACTCTCAAATACGCAGGAGAGCAGCCCTTCGAAGCTGCCGTCATAGCTGTAGGCCAGCGCAGCCGTCTTAAACATAAGCAGTCCTCCCGGAAGAGGCCTCTTGGGCGAGCGCGTCGATGGAATCCGCGGTACCCGAGGCCGCTTCGGGGATCGGCGGATAGGCGGATTCAGCCCGGGCGGCAGCGGGCCCGCCGGCAGCCGGTCCGCCCGCAGCCGCTTCGCCAAGAGGCCGGGAAGAATTAGGCCCGCCGGGGAAGAGGTCCGCAGGCGCTGCGGGCTCCGGCAGTCCGGCCGCTTCGGCCTCGCTGAAGAAGGAGAGCTGTTCCGCCTGCGGCTCCCGGAAGGCCGCCAGCTCCTGACCGGACATCAGCGAGCGCAGCAGCGTATGGTCGCTGACCTTCAGCCCCTCCAGCATGCGGCCCCGGCAGGTCAGGAAGAACTGAGCCCGCTTCAGCACCACACCCAGCTTCTTGAGCGCAGCGAAGTCCAGGCTTACGGCCCGGCGGGCTTTGACGATTCGCTGGGCGCTGCGCACTCCGATGCCCGGTACGCGCAGCAGCATTTCGTAAGGCGCGGTGTTGGCCTCCACGGGGAACAGCGCCCGGTTGCGCAGCGCCCAGCTGCATTTCGGGTCCAGCAGCGGATTGAAATTCGGGGCCGACTCGTCCAGCAGCTCGCCCGCGCGAAAGCCGTAGAAGCGCAGCAGCCAGTCGGCCTGGTACAGCCGGTGCTCCCGCAGGAGCGGCGGTTTGGTGTCCAGCGCAGGGAGGAGCGAATGCTCCACGACCGGCGTGTAGGCGGAGTAGAACACCCGCTTCAAGCCGTATTTGCGGTACAGTCCTTCCGTCAAGGCGAGAATCCGCTGATCCGTGTCGGGCGTCGCTCCCACAATAATCTGCGTGCTCTGGCCCGCGGGGGCATACCGGGGCGCATGGTTGTAACGGACGAGATCGTGGCGATTCTCGCGGATTCGGGCCTGGATGAGTCCCATAGGCTTCAGAATGGAATCCTTGCTCTTGTCCGGCGCCAGCCTGCCGAGGCTTGCCTGTGACGGCAGCTCGATGTTGACGCTCATCCGGTCGGCGAGAAGGCCGAGCCGGGAGAGCAGCCGTTCGTCCGTTCCCGGAATGGCCTTGACATGAATGTAACCGCCGAAGCGGTGAACGTGGCGCAGCAGCTCCAGGGCGGCAATCATCTGCTCGGTCGTATAGTCGGGATTGCGCAGAATGCCGGAACTCAGGAACAGGCCCTCGATATAATTGCGGCGGTAGAACTGCATCGTGACATCGGCAATCTCTTCCGGCGTAAAAGTGGCCCGCCGCGTATGATTGGACCGCCGGTTCACGCAGTAGGCGCAGTCGAAGACGCACCGGTTCGTCATCAGCACCTTCAGCAGCGAAATACAGCGGCCGTCGGCGGCGAAGCTGTGGCAGATGCCCATGCTGGTGGTGTTGCCCATGCCGCCGGCGCTCCCCTTGCGGCTGGAGCCGCTGGAAGTGCAGGCGACGTCATATTTGGCCGAGGCGGTCAGAATTTCGAGTTTCTCCATTACGTCCACGGGGAACCCTCCTTTATATAAATGGAAGTATATATCGAACATGTGTTCCTGTCAAAGACAAAAATCCCGTGCTTCGGCTATAGTAAGTTCAGGAGAAGAAAGGGGTGTGAGGGCAATGATCGAAGTGGCGGCAGCGATTATAGAAGACCGTCAGGGGCGGATTCTGATTGCCCGCAAACGCAGAGGCAAAGCCCAAAAGGGGCTCTGGGAGTTCCCGGGCGGCAAGCTGGAGCCGGGGGAGACGCCGGAGGCATGCCTGAAGCGCGAGCTGCTGGAAGAGATGGGGCTGCGCATCCGGCCTTACGCCCGGTTCGGCGTCAGCGAGCACCGGTACGAAGAGATTCATATCCGGCTGACGGCTTACCGCGCCGTGCTGGAGGGCGGCGAGCCGGTGCTGACCGACCACGACCGGTACGAATGGGTCCATCCCAGCGGGCTGGGAGCGTATGAATTTGCGGCTGCGGACATAGAGTTTGTGGACAAGCTTATGCTATAGTTAACCAAGAGACTAACGAAGCAGAGGACCGGAGAGGAAGTACGTAATGGCAGAGTTCGTGTACAAGCAAATTATCGACGATCTGAAGAAGAAAATATTCGCCGGGCAGTTTGCGGATATGCGTCTGCCGGATGAGCGCAGCCTGAGCGAGCTGTACCAGGTCAGCCGCAGCTCGGTGAAGCAGGCGCTGACGAAGATGGAGCACGCCGGAATTATTTTCAAGAAGCGAGGATCGGGGACCTTCATCAACCCCCTGTACATTAAGAACGAATCGGTCTTTAACTATGAAGGCTCGAATCTGGGCGTGACCGACAACTTCCATATGAACGGCCAGAAGCCGCAGACCCGGGTGCTGGGCTTCGAGGTGATTCCGCCGACGGAGGAGCTGCAGCGGGATTTGTTCCTGGAACCGCATGATTTTGTCTACAAAATCGTCCGGCTCCGCCTGTTCGACGATGTGCCTTTTATGTTCGAGACGGGGTATATTCCGATCAAGATCGTGCAGAACCTGAACCAGACGATCATCGAAGGGTCGATCTTCAATTATCTGGAGAACGCGCACAATCTGGCCGTGACCAAATCCTTCATGTCCATCTTTGCGGAGCCTTCGCAGGAGCAGGACCGGGAGCTGCTGCTGCTGAAGGAGAACGAGCCGGTCGGCATTATGGAAGGGATCTTCTTCCTCGACAACGGAACGCCGCTGGAATTCTCCCATATGCGCATTCATTACCAATACCTAAAATTTAACACGTTTGTATCGGTGCAATAAGCGGAAGACTGGAGGAGACTCCGGTCTTTTTTTATTGGGTTGAAAAGGCGAATGACCATCCGTCCATATGTTGTTCAACTTTTCACAAAATTGGACCGTATCAATTATAAAAAAGGTTGTATTTTATAATTAAGTTGGTATGATGAATTAAAGAGAAATTTTTCACAATCGATCGGAAGGCTGATATTAAGGAGTGGAGAGAAATCATGGGACTGACTCTGCAAGTGGATTATTCGTCCAAAACCTATTTCGACAAGCTGGATGCATACTGGCGCGCTACGAATTATATTTCGGTCGGGCAGCTGTACCTGAAGGATAACCCGCTGCTCCGGGAACCGCTGCAAGCCGATCATGTCAAGGTGAAGCCGATCGGGCACTGGGGCACCATCCCGGGCCAGAACTTCATCTATGCGCATCTGAACCGGATCATCACCAAGTACGATCTCGATATGTTCTATATCGAAGGACCGGGCCACGGCGGTCAGGTCATGGTCTCCAACTCCTATCTGGACGGCAGCTACACCGAGATCTATCCGGACATTACCCGGGATATTGCCGGCATGAAGAAGCTGTTCAAGCAGTTCTCCTTCCCGGGCGGCGTTGCTTCCCATGCGGCTCCCGAAACGCCGGGATCGATTCATGAAGGCGGCGAACTGGGCTACTCCCTGTCGCACGGAGTCGGCGCAATTCTCGACAACCCGAACCTGATCTCCGCTGTAGTCGTGGGCGACGGCGAAGCCGAGACCGGACCGCTCGCCGCTTCCTGGTTCTCCAACCGGTTCATCAATCCGGCGACCGATGGAGCCGTACTGCCGATTCTGCATCTGAACGGCTTCAAGATCAGCAATCCGACCATCCTCTCCCGGATGTCGCGGGAAGAAATAACCGCCTACTTCACAGGCATGGGCTGGGAACCGCACTTCGTGGAAGGCAGCGATCCGGCGCTGATGCACCCGGCTATGGCCGAGACGCTGGACCTCATCGTCGAGAAAATCCGGGACATTCAGCGCGAGGCCCGCACCGGCGGCGGACAGACAACCCGCCCGCTCTGGCCGATGCTCGTGTTCCGTTCCCCGAAAGGCTGGACCGGACCGAAATCGTGGGACAATATGCCGAATGAAGATTCGTTCCGCGCCCACCAGGTACCGATTCCGGCTGACCGGAAGCATATGGAGCACGCGCCGGCGCTGCTGGAATGGATGAACAGCTACCGTCCGGAGGAACTCTTTGAGAACGATGGTAAGCTGAAAGCCGACATTGCCGAAATTCTGCCGACGGGCGACCGCCGCATGGGCAAGAATCCTGTGACGGATGCCGGACGGCTCGTGAAGGAACTCCGTCTGCCGGACTTCCGCGATTTTGCGCTGGATAACTCCGTACCGGGCGCCGTTACAGCGCAGGATATGGCCGTTCTGGGCAAGTACATGAAGGACGTCCTCGCCCTCAATGAAGACAACCGCAACTTCCGCATCTTCGGACCGGACGAAACGATGTCCAACCGCCTGGGACCTGTCTTTGAAGTAACGAAGCGGCAGTGGATGGATGCCGTCAAGGAACCGAACGACGAGTTCCTGGCTTCCTACGGCCGGGTCATTGACTCGCAGCTGTCCGAGCATCAGGCCGAAGGCCTTCTGGAAGGCTATGTCCTGACCGGCCGCCACGGATTTTTTGCCAGCTATGAAGCGTTCCTGCGCGTCGTCGATTCGATGATTACCCAGCACTTCAAATGGCTGCGCAAAGCGACCGATCAGGGCTGGCGCGCAGATATTCCGTCCCTGAACGTCGTGGCGACCTCGACCGTATTCCAGCAGGATCACAACGGCTATACGCATCAGGACCCGGGCCTGCTCGGCCATCTCGCCGACAAGAAGCCGGAATTCATCCGTGAATATCTGCCCGCCGATGCCAACACCCTGCTGGCCGTATTCGACAAGGTGCTGAATGACCGCCAGAAGATCAACCTGATCGTCTCGTCCAAGCATCCGCGTCCGCAGTGGTTCAGCGCGGACGAAGCGCAGGAGCTTGTCAATAAAGGCTTGAAGAGCATCGACTGGGCTTCGACCTGCGGCGGTCAGGAGCCGGATGTTGTCTTCGCTTCCTCCGGTACGGAACCGACCATGGAGAGCCTGGCTGCCATCTCGATTCTGCACGAGAAGCTGCCGAACCTGAAGATCCGCTATGTGAACGTCGTCGATCTGCTGAAGCTCAGAAGCAGCAAGCTCGACCCGCGGGGCCTCAGCGACGACGAATTCGAAGCTTACTTCACAGCCGACAAGCCGGTTATCTTCGCCTTCCACGGCTATGAAGGACTCATTAAGGATCTGTTCTTCGACCGCCGCAACCGCAATCTGCATGTGCACGGCTACCGGGAGAACGGCGATATCACCACCCCGTTCGACATGCGCGTGCTGAACCAGATGGACCGGTTCGACCTGGCCAAGGAAGCGGTGCTGAGCCTGCCGAACCCAGAACAATACCGGGCCATCGCCGATGAGATGGATGCGGTCATCGCCAAGCACCATGCCTACATCCGGGAAGAAGGCTCCGACCTGCCGGAAGTTGAGAGCTGGGTATGGAAAGACCTGAAATAACGACAGAGCCGAAATAACGAACGTGCAATCGGATCTCCGGCGGATCTGCCCCGGCAGCGAGCAACAGAGAGGCACCCTGGAGAGGGTGTCTCTTTTGTCTGTGCCGCTTTACCGGGAATGGACTATAATAAGCAGATAAACGAATGAGAGCGCATACGGAGGGATCGGGTATGGACAAGGTAATAGCATTGGCGCAGAGATTGCAGGCGAATATCGGCAAGGTGATCGTAGGCAAGGAGGAAGAGACCGAGCTGCTTCTGACAGCGCTCCTGGCCGGAGGACATGTGCTGCTGGAGGATGTCCCCGGCACCGGCAAGACGCTGCTGGCCAAAAGCCTGGCGGCCTCGCTGAGCCTTGGCTTCCAGCGCATCCAATTCACGCCCGACCTACTGCCTTCCGATCTGACGGGAAGCCATTACTATAACCAGAAGGACGGCGAGTTTCATTTCCGCCCCGGTCCCTTGTTCACCCAGATTGTGCTGGCCGACGAGATCAACCGGGCGACGCCGCGGACGCAATCCAGCTTGCTGGAATGCATGGATGAGCGGCAGATCAGCGTCGAAGGCATCACCATGCCGCTGGAGCGGCCGTTTCTCGTCATGGCCACCCAGAATCCCATCGACAACCAGGGAACCTTTCCGCTGCCGGAAGCGCAGATGGACCGGTTCATGATCAAGATGCGGCTCGGTTATCCGACCGCCGGCGAAGGCGTAGAGATTCTGAAGCGGACGCTCGGAGAAGGGGGAGGAACCTCGGTCATTGCTCCGGTCGCTTCCGCAGCCGAAGTGCTGGAAGCGCAGCGGCTCTGCGAAGAGGTCCGCGTAAGCGGCGACCTGCTCGGCTATATCGTGGCGCTGGCCGAGGCGACCCGAGAGCATCCGGAGACGGCGCTCGGCGTCAGCCCGCGCGGAACCCAGGTGCTGCTCCGGGCCTCCAAGGCGCTGGCAGCGCTGCGGGGCCGCTCTTTTGTGCTGCCGGACGATATCAAGCAATTGCTTGTCCCGGTATGCGCCCATCGCCTCGTTCCGAAGCGCCGCTATGGCGTTCAGGAACAGACGGCGGAGCGGCTGCTGCTGGACATCGCCGCGAAGGTTCCGGTTCCAAGCGAGGAAGGCGTGGAAGGCGGCGTTCGCTGATGGCGCTGATCTGGCTTCTCATCGCCTGCATGATTGCGATGACTCTGCAGGGCTGGCTGCTCGGCCGAAGGTCGCTGTCGAAGCTCGGTTATACCCGCCGGTTCAGCACGGAGGCTTGCCATGCCGGGGAAAGGATCGAGATGGTGGAGACCATTGCGAACCTTAAGGTGCTCCCGGTTCCCTGGCTCCGGCTGGAGGCGCTGCTTCCGGCTTCGCTGACTTTTGCCCGGAGTAGGGAGACGGCCATCAGCAAGGGCAGCATCTACCAGAACCATGCCAGCCTGTTCACGCTGCCTCCGAAGACCCGGATTACCCGCACGTACCAAGTGGAGTGCGAAGGCTGGGGAATCTACCGGATCGAATCGGTGACCATGACCGGCAGCGATCTGTTCGGGGTCTATACGCCGGCGCGCCAGATTCCGCTGAACCAGCGGCTGGTGGTCTATCCGAGGCTTCTGGAAGAGGAGGAGCTGCCGCTGTCGTGGCGGACCTGGCAGGGAGAACTGGCTGTGCGGCGCTGGATTGTCGAAGATCCTTTCCAATGGAGCGGCATCCGCGAGTACGCGCCCGGCGACCCTCTGAACCGCATTCACTGGAAAGCCAGCGCCCGTAGCGGCGGGCTTCAAGTGCGCCGCAACGGCCATTCCGCCGATCCCCGGGCCATGATCTGCCTGAATATCGAGGAATCGGAGGCGATGTGGAGCGTCGTTACGGAGCCCGCGCGGCTGGAGGCTGCGCTGTCCTGCGCGGCGACGGTGGCCGCCCGGCTGATCCATCAGGGCATGGCTGCCGGCTACGCCCATAACGCCTGCGTCTCGGAGGCCGCCGGCCGGCCGGAAGGGCGGGTGGCGCCGGGTCACGGGCTTCCGCATCTCGTGCTGCTCCTGGAGGCGATGGCCGGGACCGACCTTAAGGCCCGGGAGCCGTTCTATGAATTTCTGGCGCGCGAAGCGGCGGAAGAAGAGCGGGAGCCGCTCGATTATCTGCTCGTCACCGCCCATGTCTCGAACCGGATTGCGGATGCCATCCGGTCATTGGAAGAGCGGGGGCACCGCGTTACGGTAGTCGGCGAACCGCTATGGGGAGGAGGCGCGCGCGATGAACGATAAAGCCAAGCCGCAGGCGGCATTAAGCGGCGGACGGAAGGAAGCGGACTCCCGCCCGGAGCCGTCTCCCGGGGCGGCAGCCGCCCGGGAGACCGGGCGTGCCCGCAGCCGCGAGCTGCGGGCAATGGCCGCCGTCGCCCTCCTGGAGACGGCGGGCTTGTTCCCGGCAGCGCTGCTGTACGCCGTCTACGCGCTGCATGCTTCCCCGCCGATCCTCCTGCTGGGGATCGGCCTGCTGCACCTGGGCGGCCAGGCTGCGGGCGCCCGGCAGATCCGCAGCGGCCGGGCGCTGCCTGCGGCCCTGGCGCTGCTGCTGGCCGCGGCGGCGATGGCCGTCGCCGCGTACGGCCTTCGCCCCGCCGCGCTTGCGGGCGGGGCCGCCCTGCTGGCCGCTGCGCTGCGCGGCCTGTTGATCGGCCGGCAGCGGGGCTGGGCCCGCCTGCTGCCGCAGGTACCGGCCGTCGGGGTCGCCGCGGCGGCCCTGATGTATGCGGCCATCGCCGCTTCCAAGCCGGCGGGGCTGACTCCCTATGCCCCGCTGCTGTACGGCGCGGGCATGACGGCCCTGTTCCTGCTGCTGCTGCGCTGGAACCGGTACCGCATCCGCGCCGCTGCGCTGAACGTCGAAGGCGAGGCGGCGCCGGCCGGCCGGATTGAGACGGTCAACCGGCGGATGACCGGGCTCCTGCTGCTCCTTGTCGCCGCCTCAGCCGGCTGGCAGGGCCTCGGTCCTCTGCTGCGCAGGGTGGCCCGCTGGCTGATCGGCCTGCTTCCGAAGCCGGCCGCGCCTGTCCCTGAAGAGAAGCCGGCCGAAGTGCTGCCGCAGGCGATGCCGGGCTTCACCAAGGGCGAGGATGCCGCCGCCGGCACGCCGGAATGGCTGCGTATTGCCGGCTATATTCTGCTCGGTCTGCTGGCGACGGCAACGGCGGTTGCGCTGCTTGTGCTGCTGTACCGGCTGGTGCGCCGCTGGCTGCCTGAACGGGTGCGGTACGGGCTTCGCCGTCTCGGCCGGCTGCTGCGGCGTCTGCGCGAAGGGCGCAGAGCGCCGGAGGCCGAAGGCGGGTATATCGACGAGGTTGAGAAGATCGAGCGCGCCGCAGCGCCGGCACGGCGCCGCTGGCTGCGGCTGGGGATCTCCGCGCGCTCTGCGGACGAGGACCCGAGGGCCGCGTACCGGCGGCTGCTGCGCGGAGCGGTGAAGCGCGGCTTCGGCTACCGGCCAAGCCGGACCCCGCTGGAGAACGGAGCCGATATCGCTTCACCGGAGAAGCGCTTCACGGAACTGGAAGACCGGGAAGTCCGGCGGATTATCGACCGGTACAACGAAGTCCGCTACGGCGGAGAACGGCCTGACTGACTAGGCGGACCTTGGGTCCGCCTTTTTCTGTGCGGCGCGGCGTACACAGACGGACGGGACCGGTATTAATCTTTCTCTCATACTAGAAGCAGCAGTGTCCGCAAGAGAGGGAGGCCCGGCGCCCGGCAGCCAAGCCGATACCGCAGTTCGCTCGGCAGAAGGCAGAAATCCGCTTCAAGCATTTACCCTTTGTGAAAGCGCTATTTATATAGTAAGATAGAGCGGATGAAGGGTTTTAAACGCGCGTTCACAACCCAACAACCCGGTCACGGGAACCGATATGCAGAAGAATCAACGGACAGACAGGAGGAAGAGGAACAATGAAGATTACGCAACTGGGAGTCCCCCTGGAGGGCTTCGCCGAATTCAGCCGCCGGTCGGCTTCAGAGGGCGCCGTGCTGTTGAAGAATGACGAACAGACGCTTCCGCTCCGCAAGGGAGAACGCGTTTCTATATTTGGCCGTACCCAAATTGATTACTACCGCAGCGGTACCGGCTCGGGCGGCAGCGTGCATGTCGCGTACACCACCCATCTGCTGGGCGGGCTCCGGTCCAAATCCGGCCTCGCCGTCGATGAGGAACTGGCTGCGGTCTATGAGCAGTGGATTGCAGAGAATCCGTTCGACAACGGCGGCGGAGGCTGGGCCGCCGAGCCGTGGCACCAGCGGGAAATGCCGCTGACCGATGAACTGGTGGCCGGTGCGAGAAGCCGTTCGGACAAGGCGGTCATCGTCATTGGACGGACGGCCGGAGAAGACCAGGATAATGCCGATGAACCCGGAAGCTATCGGCTGACCGAAGAAGAGAAGGCGATGCTGGAGCGGGTTACGGCTCATTTCGAGCAGACGGTAGTCGTCCTCAATGTCTCCAACATCATCGATATGAGCTGGCTGAACGACGGAGATTATGTTCATCCGATCGCCAGTGTCATTTATGCTTGGCACGGCGGCATGGAGGGCGGCAACGCCATCGCCGACGTTCTGTCCGGAGAGGTGACGCCGAGCGGCAAGTTGACCGATACGATTGCCCGTTCGATCGGCGATTATCCGTCGACGCGCAACCACGGCAATGAATTCGCCAACCTGTATCAGGAAGACATTTATGTCGGATACCGTTATTTCGAGACCTTCTGCCCTGACCGGGTGCAGTTCGAGTTCGGGTTCGGCTTGTCTTACACGACCTTCTCCATTGCTCCCGGCGAAGCCCGGTTGTCCTCTGATAAAGGCGGGTCTGTTCTTAACCTGGAGGCTGTCGTTACCAATACCGGAACCGCCTATGCCGGACAGGAAGTCGTCCAAGTCTATTATGAAGCGCCGCAGGGGCTGCTTGGCCGGCCGGCCAAGGCGCTGGCAGCCTTTGCGAAGACGGGGCTGCTGAAGCCGGGCGAGAGCGAGACCGTTACGTTGAGCTTCCCGGTTCACCGCATGGCTGCCTATGACGATGAAGGCGTTACGGGCCACCGCTCGGCCTATGTGCTGGAGGCGGGCACTTACGTCCTGCATGTCGGAAGCAGTGTCCGCAGGGCGGCGAAGATCCGGGTAGAAGGCCGGGAAGGCTACCTCGTGCCCGAGCTCACGCTGGTCGAACAGCTGCAGGAAGCGGGAGCTCCGACGCAGAGCTTCCGGCGGCTGAAGCCGGGAGCCCGCAAGAATGACGGAACCTATGAGCCGCAGTGGACAGAGGTCCCGACCCGCCGGATCTCCATGGCCGAACGGATAGAGCAGAACCTGCCGGGCGAGCTGAAGCAGACCGGCGATCTCGGCTATACGCTCCGGAATGTTCAGGAAGGGCGAATCCGTATGGAGTCCTTCATCGCCCAGCTGGATGATGAGGACCTGGCCGCCATCGTCCGCGGCGAAGGAATGAGCAGCCCGCTGGTCACTCCGGGCACCGCTTCCGCCTTCGGCGGCGTCAGCGACGCGCTGGCCGGCTTCGGTATTCCGGTTGCCTGCACGGCGGACGGCCCTTCCGGCATTCGGATGGACAGCGGCCATAAGGCGACGCAGGTAGCGATCGGAACGCTGCTGGCGGCAACATGGAACCCGGCTCTCGTGGAGGAGCTGTATGTGCTGGAGGGCCAGGAGCTGCTTCGCAACGGCATTGACACCCTGCTCGGGCCGGGCCTGAACATCCGCCGGAGCCCGCTCAACGGCCGGAACTTTGAGTATTTCTCGGAAGATCCGCTGGTTACCGGTATCTTCGCAGCAGCCTGCACCCGCGGCATCCGGCGCGGAGGATCGAATGCCACGCTGAAGCATTTCGCCTGCAACAGTCAGGAGAAATACCGCAGCAAGGTCGACGCCGTCGTCTCCGAGCGAGCCCTGCGCGAGATCTACCTGAAGGGCTTCCAGATCGCCGTTGTCGAAGGCGGAGCCAAGAGCATTATGACCGCTTATAATCCGGTCAACGGTCACTGGTCGGCCTCCAACTATGACCTGAATACGACCATTCTGCGCGGCGAATGGGGATTCCAGGGCATTGTGATGACCGACTGGTGGGCCCAGATGAATGATCCTGTCGAAGGCGGGACGGCCGACCCCAAGAACACGGCCGCGATGGTCCGCGCCCAGAATGATCTGTACATGGTCGTGAGCAACTACGGCGCCGAAGTGAACGCAAGCGGCGACAATACGCTGGAGGCGCTCGGTGACGGGCGTCTGACCCGGGGCGAGCTTCAGCGCTGCGCCGCCAATATCTGCGGCTTCATCATGCAGGCTCCGGTCTTCTTCAGAGAGCAGGGAACGTGGGAGACCGTCCAATCGTTCTCCGGCGATTCCGGCCTCTCGCCGGAAGGCGCGGCGGAACTGCCCGAAGAGGGCGGCGCGATCACGCCGAACCCTTCGGGAGTTACCCGGGTGGCCGTGCGCCGCTCCGGCGAGTACCGGATGTTCGCCACCGTAATGTCCGAAGGCGATCATCTGGCGCAGAGCGCCTGCAATGTAACGCTGGGCGGCGAGCCGGTAACGACGATACAGACCAACGGAACCGGCGGCCGCCGGATCAGGCTGAAGCAGGTCAAGGTCCGGCTGGAGGCCGGCGTGTACGAAATGAAGCTGGAGTTCGTCAAGCCGGGCCTTCACATCGAGACGATTGAATTCAATCCCGTGTCCTGATCCTAAAGGGAACGGAGAGAGCGGACGGACGCCTCATCCCGCCTGTCGGGCCATTATTTTGGAAGCTTGGCCTCTGCCGCGGCGAGGACGCCGCTGATCTGTTTCTCCCAGCCGTACATGTTCTGCCAGCAGGCATGAATCCGGCCGAGTTCTCTGTACATGATCGCCATCTCGGTTGCAGCCGTCATGGCAAGCCCTGCCTTGACGGCCGAGCGATAACGCTTGCCGGCGGCGGTTCGGGTCTTGTTGGCTGACGCGATCTTCCCGTTCTCCGCCGTAATCTGCTTGCGGAGAGCCGCAACCGGAGCCAGCGCTTCCCGGACGGCGGCGGCTTTGGCCGCCGCCGTCTTCTTCGCTTCCGCCAGCGCCGCTTTGGCACCCGCAATCTCCTGGCGGGCGGCGGTTACGGCCGGCTTCATCCGGTTCCGCTGCAAGTCCAGCAGATCGGCGCTCTTCTTGTCCTTGGCCCCGCGGGCGGCGGTCGCCCGCTTGCCGAGGTCGGCATACTGCTGGAGCAGGGGAGCATAGCCGGCCGATGTGCCGGCGGCCGCTGCGGACAGCTTGTCGATGACGGCCTTGTCAATGAGCTTGACGGCGGCGGTGATGCGCTGCTGCCGAAGGTCATTGGACGCACGGAGATCGCGAATCTCCGCCTTCTCGAGCTTAATCGCCGCCTCCAGAGCGCCATACCCGTCATACAGTCCGTCCATGCGGGCCAGCGCTGTGCTGAAATCGGCGGCAGACTCCGCCCCTGAGGCTTCTGCGGAGCCGGACGGAGGCAGGACCAGGAGAGCGGCGGCCAGACACAGAACGAGCAGGCGGGCAAGCAGACGGGAAGAACGGCGGTACACACAAGGGTCAGGGGTTGGCATGGAATTCGATCCTCATTTCTATGAATATGTACCGGAAGCCGAAGCAGTCTTCGCCGGCAGACGGCAAGAAGCACCCTGCGGAACAAGGCGCAATGGCCTGTCCGCAGGGTGCTTCCCTGCTTTCAGCTATGGTTTGACCCAACTATATACAATATTTCCCTGGTCGTCAACATCTATCGGAACAAATGTTTCCCCGACGGGGAACCGGTAATCCCGTTTCAAAATAAGGCTTGCGCCTGACTCCTATCCATGATATATTATCCCTTGTGACTGCCCCTTATAGTTATGCGGTCGTGGCGGAATTGGCAGACGCGCACGGTTCAGGTCCGTGTGGGCTAACCCCCCGTGGAGGTTCGAGTCCTCTCGACCGCATCTTGATTTGAATATCGCAGTCCAGCCCTCCGGCGCTTAGCCCGGAGGGCCTTTCTTTTTATATTTATTGATTGTCCAAATCCGACCAAAGCGAAGTGAATGCAGAGATGGAACCACAGCTTGGGAGCAGAGGGAAGACGGCGCGGCAGCCGGGGAGGCTGGCGCGGAGTCTGACGGGAGAGACGATGGACTACAGGACCATAGCGGCGCTGTTCCTGCCGATTCTGGTCGACCAGATCTTTGTGGTCGGGCTGAACGTGGCCAACACGGCGATGATCAGTTCGGCGGGAGTGGCGGCGGTCAGCGCGGTCAATATGATTGACTCGCTGAATATTTTCCTGATCAGCGTCTTCATCGCCGTCTCTACCGGCGGCACCGTTGTCGTAGCCCAGTACAAAGGAAGCGGCAACGACGCGATGGTCTCCCGGGCGACGGCCGGTACGGTCTCCTCGGTCTCGCTGCTGGCGCTGGCCACGGGCCTTGCCGGAATTGCGCTGTCGTCTCCGCTGCTGCGGCTACTGTTCGGCGCTGCCGAACCGGAAGTCATGGCGAACGCCCGGCTCTATCTGATCGGAAGCTGCATTTCCTACCTCGGCATCGCCGTCGTGGAAGCGGTCTGCGGCGCGCTGAGGGGCATCGGCCGGACCCGAGCCTCCCTGTGGCTGTCCCTCATCATGAATATTGCCTATGTGCTGCTGAACGTGCTGTTCATCAACGGATTCCGGATGGGTGTGCTGGGCATGACGCTGGCTATCAATATAGCCCGTTACCTCGGCGCGGCCTGCGCAGTCTACTACCTGTTCCGGCTCGACACCAGCCTTCGACTCAAGCTGAAGGATCTCCTGGCGGTGAAGCTGGATATGGTCAAGCGAATTCTGTCGATCGGGATGCCGTTTGCGGCGGAACAGATGTTTTTTAACGGCGGCAAAATCCTGACCCAGACCTTCGTCGTCAGCCTGGGCACTTACGCCATTGCGACGAACGCCATATCCGGCTCCATCGCGCTCGTCATGCAGATTCCGGCCAATGCCCTCTCGCTGACGATTGTGACCGTCGTCGGCCAATGCATGGGCAGCCGCAACATCGACGACGCGAGCAAGTTCATCAAGACGTTCCTCAAGCTGTCGTCTCTGTCCTTTGCGCTTATGGGGCTGCTGGTGCTCCCGTTCTTCCATCCCCTGATCTCGCTGTTCCACCCGCCGGCGGCCATCGTGGACGACATCTGGATCATTGTGCTCATGAATACGATCATTCAGGTGCCGCTCTGGTCGATCAGCTTCATCACGCCGGCGGCGCTGCGCGCGGCCGGAGATGCCAAGTTCACCTCGCTGGTCGCCATGCTGTCGATGTGGCTGTTCCGCGTTGTTCTGGGTTATCTGCTCGGCATCGTCTTCGGTTTCGGCATCATCGGCATCTGGGTCGCCATGGAATGCGAATGGGCCATTCGCGGTACGATCTTCCTGCGCCGGTTCCTCAGCCGGCGGTGGGCCCGGCATCAAGTCATCTGAAGCATTGAGCGGAGCCGTCTCTCCAAAAGGAGAGGCGGCTTTTTTGGCATATCCCGGACCCTGCAGGGAGAAAAATGTCATTTACAAAAATTTCTATTTATTTTACAATTTAGAGCATCAAAACCTATACCAGGCAAAGGGGAATGGAAATGAATCGGGCTGCCGGAATTGAGGATATGGTAGGAGCCATCCGCCGCAGAACTCTGCTGGACAAGTATGGAAGGGACGGCGGCGCAACTGTGCTGGAGGCGCTGAATCTGCCGCTGAGGCTGAACCGGTTCAGCTGGGGCGGGCTGTATCTTCTTCTCGCCGGTTATGCGGACAGGCTCTGCGGGGCAGAGACGGAGGAGATTGCGGTATCGGTTGAGCTGCTCTGTCTGTCCTCGAAGATACTGGATGATCTGGCGGACGGAGATAACCCGGCGCTGGCGGACGCAATCGGCGAATCGGGGGCGGTCTTTCTGTTCACCGATCTGCTGGTGGATTGCCTGCGGCGGCTGAACCGGGTATCGGAGGAGCCCGATCGGCTGTACGCCTATTTGCAGGAGGCGCTCCACGGAGAATGGATCGACGTCAGCCGGACGGCATTCGACGGCATGGATGAAGAACGCTATATGACCGAAATTCTGCCCAAATCCGCCGCTTTCTTCAAAATCGTCGCCTTCCTTGCCGACCCCGGCCGGCGCGAATTCTGGGAAGCGTTCTGCGATTCGGCCGCCGCGGCGACCCAGCTGCTGAACGATCTGCACGGAGTCTTCAGCGAGGGCAAGAGCGATCTTGCGCGTCTGCGACCGACGCTGCCGCTGATCAAGGCGCTGGATATGCCGGAGGAGTACGGAAGAGCGGAGACGGCGCGGCTCCTGCGCGGCTGCGCGGCCGGAGACGTCCCGCAGGAAGCCGCCCGGGAGCGCCTGGCCGCCAGCGGCGCGCTGGAATACTGCGCCATTATCCGCGAGATGCACAAGGAGAGATGTGCGGAGCTGCTCCGCACGCGTTTCCCCGAGGAGCAGGAGCGGAACGCCCGTCTGCTGGACTATCTGGGTCTGGGTCCCGAATGAGCCGTTCCGTCTGGAAGGGCCTGATTCCGGCCCACTCCATTCTGCTGATGCTGACTGTGGTCCTGTTCAAGGACGGCAGTCCGCAGGGGTACGGAGATGATCTGCTGTTCATCACCCTGCTGATCGGGCTGGGCACGTTCGTCTATCTGAATACGTCGAAGATGCCGGCGGCCGGATGGTTCATCGTCTGCATGTATATGGCCGCCTGGATTCTGCTGCTGCTGAACGGGCCTTCCCGGGGCTATTATGCCGTGGGGCGGGTACTGATGAGCCTTGCGCCGAACGCTCTGTTCATGTTCTTCGTCCACTTCACGGAGCTTCCCCGGAAGGCCCCCTACCGCAAATGGAACCGTCTATTGCTCGGCTCGGCGCTGGCGACGGCCGCCGCGCTGCTGAGCTTCCGGGCGGAGCTTGCCTATATGCTGTTCCTGCATCTGCTGGTCATGGCCGCAAGCTGTATCCGGCTGTCGGTCTACTACAGGGCGAGACAGCGCCGGGTGCTGAACTGGGAACGGACGGTGCTCAATGTCTCGATCTGGGGCGCGCTGCTGCCTTTTATTACGGCCTATACGTTTCTTCGCCACTTTCTGACCGATTCGGTCAAGTTCAATACGATCTACGCGCTTATTCTCGTTCCCGCAGCGGCGGGCTGCATCTTGATGAAGCGGAGCCGGCCGCTCCGCACCCATCTCAACTACATGTATCTGCTGAAGCTGACGGCATTCGTGCTCACGGGGGCTGCCCTGCTCGTGCTGTTCAGCAGCTGCCTGCTGGGCATCACCCTGTTCCAGACCTTGCTGCTTCTCTATGCAGGGACCATTCTCTTCTACTCCTGTCTGCTATACCAGCGTCGTCTGGCGACCCGCCATCTGAATATGGTGAATCAGGCCCGGGAGAAGATGGAGAAGGAACGCCAGGACATTCTGCAAAAAGTAACCTACGATCAGTACCTGTCCACGCTGAGCAATCTGATCCGCCAGCTGATCGACCGGACGATCGCTCTGGACGGAACGCTGATTATCTGGAAGGAGGACGGGCGCAGCTATGTCCTGGAGCAGAGCGGCGTGTTCGAGCCGTTCTCGCTTCGCAAATACGATACCCGGCAGCTTCAGGAGAGCATCGGCTATTTTGCCTACGGAACGCAATCGTATTATTCCTTCCCGCTGAAGTACCGGAATGAGGTGCACGGATGGCTGATTGCAGGGCACAAACGCGGCGGCGACAAATTCACGCCCGATGAAGTCAATACGATTCTCGTCATGGCCGACACCATCTGCGAAATTCTGAAGACAACGGAGATTCTGCACCGGGGGCGGCAGCGGCGCATCCTGGTTCCGACCATCCGCCAGGAGGATTATGTCAACGTGACCATGAAGCAGAAGGAGGAGGATATCCGCAAAAGCATTGCCCTCTATCTGCACGACGATGTGCTTCAGCCCATTCTGGCTCTGCGCAATATGACGGAGGTGCTCCATACCCGGCAGTCGGATGTGCGGGAGCTGATGCTGGACACGCTCGGCGAGCTGAACGCTTCGATCCGGGACCGGATGTTCGATATTTATCCGACGACGCTGGCCGACCTTGGACTCGTGGAGAGCTTGGGCATTCTGTGCGGCAAAATGAAACGCGAGGCCGTACACCGGCCCGGCCTGCAGATTCGTCTGGACGCGGAGCCCGGTCTCGATCCCGGGGGAGAACTGGCGTACGCCTTGTTCCGCATGATTAAGGAACTGCTGACCAATGCGGTCAAGCATGCCGACGCCAGCGAGATTGTCGTCTCGCTCTATGCGACCGACCGGGACCTTCTGATCGCGGATGTCACCGATAACGGCAAGGGATTTGATTCGGAGGACTGCGAAGACGGCATGGAGAGCGGCCGGGGCCTGCATATCGGCCTGCTGTCCATCCGGCAGGAGGTCAGCGTGCTTCGGGGCGAATTCTCCATCCGCAGCGGCGGCGACTGCGGCACCCATGCCCAAATCAAAATTCCGTTGAAGGAGGCGGACAAGGATTATGCACATTATGCTGTTTGACGACCACAAGCTGTTTGCCAAGAGCCTGGAAATTTCTATGCGGGGCATGGTGGAGCGCTTCGAGACGCATACTTCGCCGGAGAAGATGATGGACATTCTGGCCGCTGGCCGGCCGGACATTGTGCTGATGGATATACATATGGGGGATTACAACGGACTGGAGATGGCGCGGAAGGTGCTGGAACGGTATCCGGAGCAGAAGATTATTTTCCTGTCGGGCTACGACTTGATCGAATACCATAACCAGGCGATTCAGATGGGAACGCGGGGGTTCATCAACAAGAATATTTCAATTCATGAGCTCGTGGAGCATATCCAGTTCGTGGCCCGGGGCGGGCTGATCTTTCCGAAGTACGACTCCGATACCCAGCCGCTGACCAACCGGGAAAAGGAGGTGCTCCAGCTCATGGCGGAGGGGCTGCGCCAGCAGGAAGTGGCGGACCGGCTCTACATCAGCCGGCGGACGGTCAATAACCATCTGCAGACCATTAATGAGAAGTTCAATGTCAATTCAACGGTGGCCGCCATTATGCGCGGCATCGAGATGGGGATTGTGAAGGTGAAGTTCGTCAAATAGGAAGATCTGCGCTGCCGGGCGGAGGGCCCGAGCCGGCCGCTCAGTGCAGCCGGACACGGGGAGCTTCCTCGATCCGGACGAGCAGATCGGCCGGCGAGCACTGGAGAGTCTCGCACAGTCTGTCGAGCAGATCCAGCCGGATGGAGGGATGGCTTCCCCTGCACAATCCCGCCAGGCTGGCCGGGGCAATCCCGGTCAATTGCGCCAGCTCGGGCAGTTCGATTCTTCTCTTGAACATCATAAGATCCAGATCAATCATAATCATACGGGTCAGAACCTCCTTGAATTAACGGACGGCGGCGCCGCCTCTGCCTGATATTGTAGCGTTGCTTCCAGTCGGCGCAGAAGAGTAATTTGTGCAGAGAGTTGGAGGGCCGATAGATTGCACAATATACTCATGGCGGCGCTCGGAGTTCGTCTTATAATCTAGCTATCCGATAAAAGGAGGATGAAAGAGATGTCTCAGAATCTGTGGCAAATGGTACAAGGTATGAAGGGTGGTACTCTCCAGCTTGCGGATGTGCAGACGAATGTTTCTCCCCAGGTGTTCGAGAAGCTTAATCTGATGTTCGGCGACTCCCCCCGGTCGACCGTATCGAAGATTGTCAAGACCGCTAAAGGTGAATGGCCGAGCTGATCGCCCGCAAGCGGGTTGAGCAGTACCAAGCGGACTGCAGCAGCAGCCAGGATCGACTGTCGATCCTGGCTGCTGTCTGTTTGAGGCCGGAACGGGAGCGAGAAGGAGGGGAATCGGCTGTGTTCGCTGAAGTGGATGGGCTGCCGGCTGAACAGGATAAGGAGAAGAACCGGGGAGAGGATGCGGCAGAGTTCACAAGGCCAGCTGCCGCTGCCCCTGAAGCCGGAGCCGTGATCGGCCCGGGCGCTGCGGAGCAAGTGGCCGCAGCTTTCTTTCTCTTCAATGCTGCGGTGCTCCTCCTGCTCTATCTGCTGGGGCTGGAGGGGCGGGGACAGCCGCGTTTCGGGTCGATGGGAGAGGCGCTCAGGGAAATTAACAATTCCATTATCTGGCCGGGCTGCATCGTTCTCACCGGCTGGACGGCCCGTGTGGCCGATGCCGCAGGGAAACGGCATACGGGCACAAGAATCTGGCGCGCACCGGCCATGGGGCTGCTGGGAACCCTGCTCTCGACTTTGCTGCTGGATGGACTGCTGCTGATCTTTGAACCGGTCTACCGGCTGGCGGGTTCGGCGGTCTCTCTGCAAGGATTCTTCACCGGCGCCTTCTTTGGCCGGTTGATGCTTAGCTCGCTGTGCATCGGACTTCTGTCGCTGCTGCCGCTGTATCTGCACCAGCGGGCCGGTTCGGGCACTCTGGTGCTGGCTGCTTCGCTGATCGCAGCCGTTCTGTGGGCTACCCAGTTCGGCCTTGAGGCCAAGCCGGTGTGGGTAGACTGCACGCGGGCAGCGATGGCCGCGGCCTGCCTGCCGCTGGGAATAGCGGCGGGTCTGGACAGAAAGCCGCAGAAAGGCGGGAAGGGCTAAAATGGTTTTCATTTGTCCGTGGGCTCCGAACGAGCTATAATAAGGGGGACTAGCGCATATCCAAATCATGAAAGAGAGCGATAAAGTATGGGCCGTAAGTGGAATAATATCAAAGAGAAGAAAGCGTCGAAGGACGCCAATACGAGCCGAATCTATGCCCGTTTCGGCCGTGAGATCTATGTCGTTGCCAAGCAGGGGGAGCCGGATCCCGAATCCAACCGGGCGCTGAAGGTGGTGCTGGAACGGGCCAAGACCTACAATGTGCCGAAGGCGATCATTGACCGCGCGCTGGAGAAGGCAAGAGGCAACTCCGACGAGGTCTACGACGAACTGCGCTATGAAGGATTCGGTCCGAACGGCTCGATGATTATCGTCGATGCTCTGACCAATAACGTCAACCGGACGGCGGCTGAAGTGCGCGCGGCGTTCACGAAGAACGGCGGCAACCTCGGCGTCAGCGGTTCCGTCAGCTACATGTTCGACTCCACGGCGGTTATCGGCTTCACCGGCAAGAGTGCGGAGGAAGCGCTGGAGATCCTGATGGAGAACGACGTCGATGCGCGCGACATTATTGAAGAAGAAGACTCCGTTATTATCTATGCCGATCCGGAGCAGTTCGGAGCCGTGCAGGAAGCTTTCAAATCTGCGGGCGTAACGGAATTCACGGTAGCCGAGCTTACCATGCTGCCGCAGAATTACATTGAACTGCCGGCGGAATCCGTTCCGCAGTTCGAGAAGCTGATCGATGTGCTGGAGGATCTGGAAGACGTACAGCAGGTATACCACAACGTGGATTCAGAAGAATAGTCTTACCGGAAGACGGACAGCCGCCCTCCCGGTGTCAGGCTGCCCGGGATGCCGGACAGCCCTTTTTGGCGTCGGAAGAAAGAGCCCGGGGTAATTTCCTGTAGGGGAGAACCCTGCGGGAGGAGAGCGAAATGCAGCGATATTATTCCAACATCTATTGGCATTTTACCGGTTCGCCGCAGGTCGATTGGCATTTGGTCGAGCGTCCGCTGGATATTGTCAAGCTGCGCCCGCCTCTGGATGACCGGGAGGCCGCCCAAATTCTGCTGCGGATTCTGGGAACGCGGAAGCTGATCGCTTCCTGTACGGAGTTGCTGTACGGCGAGAAGGAGACCGCTCCATTCTGCTCGGTCACAGACGTGCCGTTCAAGGATCTGCCGGGCCATTCCCAATATTACGGACGGGTGGCCATCGGATTCCGGGCCCCGGTCATTCATGAGTCCTTTATGCCGGTGATGTATATTTCGCGCAGCAACCGCGAATTTGCCGGCCGGATGGCCGCATCGGCCGACCATTTCCTGATGAACTTTGTGAAGATGACGGATTATGCCGTTCGTGACGCGGAGAGCTTCTACCGGGAACGGGAATGGCGGCATCTGGGCGACTTCCGCTTCGGACCCGGCGATGTGGCAGCGGTCATTGTGCCGGGCGACCGCATTCCGGAGGTGCGGGCGGAGTTGGACAGGTTGGGCTATGCGAAGGACCTTTCGGTATTGAGCTGGGATTTTGTCGAGAATGCCTAAGGCGTAAGAGAAAGGGAAAGAGGCCTGCATGGAAGCACAGGGCGCCCGGTCCCGCCGATGAGGCGGAGCCGGGCGCTTGCCGGACAGCGGGCGGGAGACGCAGAGACGATTCTCAGCGGTCCCATTTCTCGCCGGTCAGATATTTCTCGGTCAGGACAGCCAGAAGCTGAATCCCGACTTCGTTCTGGCCGCCCTCGGGAATGATGAGGTCGGCGTACTTCTTCGACGGTTCGATGAACGCTTCGTGCATCGGTTTGACGGTGGTGAGATACTGATGATGGACAGACTGGATCGTCCGCCCGCGGTCTTCGATGTCCCGGAGAACGCGGCGCAGAATCCGCACATCCGGATCGGTATCGACGAACACCTTGATGTCCAGCAGTTCGCGGAGCTTCTCGTCGGACAACACATGCAAGCCTTCAATAATGACGATGTGATTCGGCGCGAGTTCTGTCGATAATTCCCGGGAACGGGCGTGAACGGTAAAATCATACACCGGCGCCAAGGCCGGACGGCCTTCCTTAAGCGTCTTCAGGTTCTCGATCAGCAGTTCATTGTCGAAGGCGAACGGATGGTCATAATTGATGGCCGCACGCTCTTCCAGCGTCAGATGCGAATGGTCTTTATAGTAGTTATCCTGGGATATGAACGTGACTTTGTCCGTGCCGAGGCGCTCGATCACCGAGCGGGCGACGGTCGTTTTGCCGGAGCCGGTTCCGCCGGCAATTCCAATGATTAACATGGGTTTTCTCGAACCTCCCTAAATACTGCGCCCTACAACCTTCATATTGTAGCATGGGCCTAAAGGGTTCGCAAAGGCTTGTCTCCTTTTTGACGGAAGTAGGATCGGATACATAACGGAACGCTGAAATTCATAAAGGGAGGAATGCTTGGATTGCTGTACGTTGTGAAAATTCTGTACAGTTGGGTACTGCCGCCGGGAGGGCTGATTCTCCTTCTGCTGGCAGCCGCAGTCCTGCTGTATCGGCGCCGTTCCCGCCGGCTGGGAACCGCAGTCCTGACCCTCACGCTGCTGCTGTACGCAACCTGCATTCCGCTGGTCGGGGAGAGGCTGATCGGCGGTCTGGAGGGGCGTTACCCCCAGCCTGCGCCTCAAGGCGACATGATTGTCGTTCTCGGAGGCGGAGCGACAGCGGCGACGCCAGATATCGACGGCCGCGGGAACGAGTTGGGTTCGGCTTCGGGCCGTCTGCTGACGGCCGTTCGGCTGCACCGGCTGACCGGGCTGCCGATTCTGTTCTCAGGCGGACAGGTCTACCCGGACAGCGGGAATGAGGCGAATATCGCCCGCAGGCAGCTGCTCGGACTCGGAGTGGAAGAATCGGCCATCCGGATAGAGAATCGGTCCCGCAGCACCCGGGAGAACGCGGAGAACACGGCCGCGCTGCTGCGGGAAGGCGGCTTCAAGGCGCCCATTCTGGTGACGTCCGCCTTTCATCTGCCCCGGGCAGTGGCGGAGTTCCGGCAGGCGGGGATGACGGTGCAGCCGTATCCGACCGACTATACGACTAATACCGGCGGGCCGCTGCGCCTGTACGCAGGCAAGCTGACGCCGAGCGGATCGGCGATGGCGATGACTTCGCTGGCGCTCAAAGAGTACCTCGGCCTGCTGGCCGTTTCGCTTCGGTGAATAGGGGCGTACACAGGAAGCAGCAGCGAACCATGAACAACGAATAGTCGGGAATCACCGATTCCCTTAGGGAGAGGATTAGAATGAATAGCGCAGACGAACAGAAAGAGAAGAACCCTTCTTCCGGGGGCTACGGAGCAAGCGCATCCTCGCTGGCGGCGGATCGGCTGGTGGCCGCCAACCGGAGCGCCCGGTATTGGCTGGCCGGTACAGGTCCCCGCACCGTCGGCCAATTGGCGGAGCTGCTGGATGGAATGGACAAGGACCTGCCGGCGGACCAATATGGAACCGGCGAGATCATCGAGAGCTTCCAGAGAGAGATGGCCGCGCTGCTCGGGAAGGAAGCGGCGGTCTTCTTCCCGAGCGGAACGATGGCCCAGCAGATCGCGATGCGGATCTGGTGCGACCGCAAGGGAACGGCCAGAGTAGCCTATCATCCGCTATGCCATCTGGAGATTCATGAACAGGACGGGCTGAAGAAGCTGCACGGCATTCAGCCGGTGTTGCTCGGGGCCGCCGACCGGCTGATTGCGCCGGAGGATGTCCGGGCGATGAAGGAGGAAGTCTCCTGCCTTCTGCTGGAACTGCCGCAGCGGGAAATCGGCGGCGAGCTGCCGGCCTGGGCCGAGCTGGAGGAGCTGGCTGCGCTCTGCCGGGAGCGGGGGATTCCGCTGCACCTCGACGGGGCCCGCCTGTTCGAGGCGCTTCCTTATTACGGCAAGACGGCGGCTGAAGTATGCGCACTCTTCGACAGTGTGTACATCTCGTTCTATAAGGGTCTTGCCGGCATTGCGGGTGCGGTGCTTGCCGGGGATGCGAAGCTGACGGAAGAAGCGAAGATATGGAAAAGACGGCATGGCGGCGACCTCATCAGCCTCTATCCGTATTTCCTGTCCGGCAAAGCGGCGCTGGACCGGCGGCTGCCCCGCATGAACCACTACTGGCAGGGCGCCCGCAAGCTGGCGGCTGCCTTTAACCGCTGCCCGGGCTTATCCACCCGCCCGGCCGAGCCGGTCACGAACATGTTCCATGTTCATACGAAGCTGGCTCCCGGGGAACTGGAGGCCGTGCTGGCGGAGGTTACGGAGGAGACCGGCGTTGTCTTTGCGCGCGGCGTACGTCCCGGCGGGGAGACGGCTTATTTTGAACTGAGCGTCGGCGACAGTCTGGATGCCATCCCGGAGGAGACGCGTACTGCGGCGTTTGACCGGCTGGCGGAGAAGCTTGCCGAACGCCTGCCTTCGGAGGGCAGATAGACGGCAGAGACAATCGGCGGGAGGAAGGATCAGAGGGGGAGTGCGGCCGGCCGCACTCCCTTTTTTGTATCGCTGAAGGTAAGGATGGTGTCAGAATGGCGGCAACGACGCGGGGATTGTCACATAACCGAGGAGATAAGCTGCCCAATCTTTGACACTCTGTCACATGTAAAAGACCGGAACGGGTTTTACCATGAAAACAGGCAGATTGTAAGTATCCGAAGAAAGCGGGGGACAGGTCTATGCAGCTAAAGCAGATGAATGTAGACGGAGCCAGATTGCGAAGCACGATAGATGCATTCGCAGCGATCGGGCGGACGGAGGGAGGCGGCGTGACCCGGTTGTCGTTGAGCGGGCCGGACCTTCAGGTGCGGGCGTATTTTCGCTCCTGCTGCGAGGAGTTGGGGCTGGAGGTGCGGATGGACGACATGGGCTGTATGTACGCGACACTGGCGGGAAGCGGGGCGCTGCCGCCGATTGTAATGGGTTCGCATCTGGATACAGTGGTGAAGGGCGGCCGGTTCGACGGGGTCCTCGGCGTGATCGCAGGTTTGGAAGTGATCCGTACGCTGGTCGACTACGGCATTCAGCCTCGCTGTCCGGTAACGGTCATGAATTTTACCAATGAAGAAGGCGCCCGGTTCGAGCCCTCCATGATGGCGTCGGGCGTTCTCTCCGGCAAATTCAGCAAGCCGGAAATGCTGGCCAAGCGCGACGCGGAAGGGGTGACGTTTGGCGAGGCGCTGAGCGCCAGCGGCTTCGAGGGCGGAGAGGAGAACCGGCTTCGCGAAGCGGCCGCTTATCTGGAGCTGCACATTGAGCAGGGGCCGGTGCTGGAGAGTGAAGGCGTAACGATTGGACTGGTGGACTGCGTCGTCGGCATGGTGTGCTATGAAATTACGGTTAGGGGCGAATCCAACCATGCCGGAACGACGCCGATGGGAATGCGCCGGGATGCCTTCTTCGCCGCCGCCGATTTGGTAACCGAGCTTCGGGAGCGTCTCGGGGAGCTTGATCCGGAACTGGTCTTTACAATGGGCCGCGTGAATGTCTATCCGAATGTGCATACGGTCATCCCGGACCGGGCCGTATTTACGGTGGAAGCCCGGCACAAGGACATGGAGGTGCTCGCCGAAGCGGAGCGGATCATCCGGGAGCTGCCGGGATCTGCGGGAGGATGCGAGGTAAGCAGCGTCAAGCAGTGGGCGCGCGATACGGTCCGGTTCGATTCCCGTGTATGCGCAGCCGTGTCCGAGTCTGCCCGGTCGCTGGGCTATTCCGCCAAGGAGATGGCGAGCGGGGCCGGACATGATGCCCAGTTCGTGGCAAGCTATCTGCCGGCGGCGATGATCTTTGTGCCGAGCGTGCGGGGACGCAGCCACTGCGAGGATGAGCTGACGTCCTACGAGGACTGCGAGAAGGGCGTCAATGTGCTGCTGGGCGCCGTGCTGGCGCTTCTGGGGGAGACTGGAGAGGCGAGCGTACACTAGGAATGCGGAAGGAAGCGTGTGATCGCACGAAGAGGAAGGTATGTAGAGAGGGCATGACAAAAAGACCGTTTGCGGAATGTCCGCAAGCGGTCTCTTTGTGGTGTGCCCCCGGGCAGGAGCCCAGGGGCAGATGGCTTGAATGGCCGATTAGTTGATCAATCCGGCCTTGCTCAGCAGCTGGTAGAGAGCGGCGGCTGCCGTCTCGCGGCTGGCGCTGGCTTTTGGATTGAAGCTGGTTCCCTGATCGGCAGAGATAACGCCCGCAGCGGTCAGCGATTGAATGCTGTCCTTCGCGTAAGGCGCGATCTTCGCGCTGTCGGCGTAGGCCGACAGGGACGGATTGGTCTTCAGCTCTGTGCCGGTCAGCTTAAGCGCCCGGTCCAGAATGACGGCCAGTTCCTGGCGGCTAACCTTCTGTGTCGGTGCGAACTTGCCGCCGCCTACCCCGAGGATGAGGCCGGCCTTGGAGGCTGCGGCAACGTCAGCGGCGTACCAGTCGGTCGATTTCACATCGGAGAAGGAGGCCTTGGCATCGGTGCGGAGACCGAGCGCACGGGTCAGCAGTGCGGTGAATTCCGCACGGGTCAGGCTGCTCTTCGGCGAGAAGGCAGTAGCCGAAGTGCCTTGAATAATCAGCTTGTCTGACAGCTTCTTGATGGCGTCTGCCGCCGGGGAAGAAGCGATATCCGTGAAGGCCGCTGCCGGCTTGCTTACAGCGGCGTAAGTCGAGAAGCCCGGACGGCTAACCGTGACGAGCGTTGTTCCGTCGGACTGCGGAGCGAACTTGGAGGCAACCGGCGTTACAACGCCGCCTTCTTCAAACAGTACGCCTCCGGTTTCTACTTTGCCCGGTACGGTGAACGAGCGGTCGATGAAGACGTTGACCGGCGTGTTCAGATACGTGCTTCCCGTAGCGGTAGTCCAGGCAGCCTCGAAGGAAATCGGTGTGCCGATTACGCTGGCTCCGGTTACGCTGGCGGTCAGCTTGGCCGCTGCTTCCGGGGCTTGCTTGATGTCCAGCTTCAGGCTGGCGCCCGCAGGCGTGCCTGTCAGCAGCGATACCGGCAGAGCGACGGCCGAGCCGTTCACGCTGACGACAACGGTGCTGCCTGTCTGGAGACCGGCCAGTTTCTTCACCTGGTCGCCGGTCAGGTTGACCGTGGCGGCTTTATCGGTGGTCGCCGGAATCGTGATCACGACAGCCGTTTTGCCGGTTCCGGCGGCCGTCAGCGCCGCAGTCAGGGCCGTATCCGCTACGGTAACGGAAGATACGCCGTTCGCGGAAGTAACGGTTGGAGCTACCGCCGCCTGCTTGGCATCCGCATCCACAACGGCCGCTGCCGTAGCAGGTACAGGCGCCGCAGGAGCAGGGGTTACAGTGCCGCTTCCGGCACCGCCGCCAGTGCCGCCGCCGCTGGAGCCTCCCGTGGAAGGAGCGGTTGGGTTGGGGTTGGCAGCATCGATGTAACGGAATGCGGTGTAGGCGGTGTAATAATCATCGTTGAGCAGGTCAATCTTGACCGGGAGCTTCGTATTGTCCTTGGCCTTGATGCCGACAATCTGAATCTTGTACTCGCCGGCTGTCAGCTTGGCGGTTACAGGAGCTCCGCTGGCGTCGAGAACCGGATTGCCCTTCTCGTCATACGGATAATAAGTCGAGCCGATGACTGTGCTGTACGTATACGGGCCGAAGTATTGGGATGGAGATCCGGTACTGTTCACTTCGAAGTAGCCTCTGGTCTTGTCGTCAAGCCCGACGAGATCCACTTCATAATAGTTGATATCTTCGGCTTTGATCTTGAAGTTCAGAACATTCGTTTCATTGTTGTACATCACTTTGTTCTGGAGAACCGGCTCCTGGATGCCTGTGCCCCAATCCGGCTGATTGGTCGTCTCATCGACCGAGATGGCAAATGGCAGATGGAGTGTCGGCAGACCAGGCGAAGTCAGAACGACATAGCCTTGGTACATGCCGGGCTCGGCATCCTTGGCCACCTGAACATTCAGGTTGAAGTCATCAGTGCCATAAGCACTGGCCGTTACGGATTCAGCGTCAAGACTTGCTTCAACGCCTGCCCCGCCGTATGTCCACTCAATAGAAGCCGAGTAGGCTACGGAGCGATCGCTCTTGTTCTGAAGCTGAAGCGTTCTGCTGTCCGACGAGCTTGGCGTCAGTGTGCCGAAGCTGGTCGAAGGGTTGAAGTTCGTAATAGCCTGCTTCTGGTAGTTCTTGTCCAGAATCGTGATCGGTTCAACCGCTCCGAGAATCGCCGGAGTCTTGATGGCATTCTCCACGTTGGCACGACCAGGTCCCTGGGCGTAGAAGTCTTCCGGATAGACGACGCCCTTCTCGGTATAGGTCAGAGCTTGAGAAGTGTTGGCCAGAGCGGCGCGAACGTCCAGAGGCGAATACTCGGGATGCGCCTGAAGCAGCAGCAGCGACAGGCCGGCTACGTGCGGCGTTGCCATACTTGTACCGCTGATCCGGTTGTAGGCGTGCTCGTAAGAAATTTCAGGATGATCCTTGCCGTATGCCGGCCAGGTGGACAGAATACCGTCGCCGGGAGCCACGATATCCGGCTTGATGCTCAGCTTGCCGTCGGTGTTCGGGCCCCAGGAGGAGAAGCTGGTGATTTGGTCCCCTGCGGACATGGACGGATGGTAGTCGTTAGGGAAAGTGAAATAGACGTCTTTGTCCGGGTTGGCGAGAATGGCTCTCGCAAGCTGCCGGCCGGTGCTTCCCTTGATATCAAAGGTCGGGATGTTGTCGAAGCCATCTCCGAGCGTAGTGCCGATGAAGCCGTCGCGGTCCTTGATGCTCTCCGACAGATCCGCTGTATTATACCAGGTGTCTTTATTGTTAGGGTCAGGCTTGACTGTCTTGAAGTTGCCGTTAAAGATGACCACAGCCTTGGCGTTTCTCTTCTTGGCGTTGGCGATCTTGTCGGTAAAGGCCAGGTCGCCGCGTGAGATCAACACCACCGCATCGCTAAGATCGGCATTCTTTGGATAGTCGTCGTCGGCGCCAAGATCGGCGTAGACAACGCGGACAGGGGCGGTGCCCAGAATGCCGGTAAAGTCGTCATTGCCGAGTTCATAGCCCATGAGGCGGAACTCATAATCGGTGGCATAAGTGGCATTGGTGACCTTTGCCGCAATGGCCGCCTTGAACGTGCCGGAGAACTGCTTCACCGGACTGTTAACCGCTCCGACGGCAATGCCGAGCTGCGATACCGCCGGCGAACCCATCGTGAAGTATCCGGGTCCGTTGTTGCCGTTGGCGATAACGGCAGTCACGCCGGACAGAACGGCGTTATTAATCGCGATGGAATCGGGAGAGTTCACATCCTTCTCGCTGTCCGATCCCAGAGACAGGTTAATGACGTCCATGTTGTCCTTAACGGCATGCTCGATGCCGTCGATAACCTGGGCGGAGGAGCCGGAAGAAGTGCTTGGATCGTCCAAATTGCGTCCAAGTACTTTATAGGCGTACAGTTCCGCGCCGTAGGCAACGCCCTTCTGGGCGATCTCGCTGTCCTTGTATTGGCCCACGATCGTACCTGCTACGTGGGTGCCGTGATACGTGCCCTCGTATCCGACATGATACGGGTCGTTGTCTTTGGTGAGCGGAACCTCTTCGTACGGATCATTGTCCTGATAGAAGGAGTCGTATCCGCCTTTGTAGGCGTCCTTCAAATCGGGGTGGGTGTAGTCCACGCCGGTGTCGATGACGCCGATCTTCAGCCCCTTGCCGGTGTAGCCCATGTCCCAGGCGTTGGTGGCATGGATCTGCTGCAGAGGCGCAATATCATTGCGGTACGTCTCTTCCGTAACCGTCGTCTGCTGGTCGGGGAGCGCATACCAAGTGCTGTTCGGATAGATGGAGGCGACGCCCGGAATCTTCGCAAGCGCCGGGATTTCGTCGGCTGGAATGGTAACTTCAAAACCGTTCAGAACGGTGTCGTACTGGTAATTGACGGTCAGGTCGATGCCCTTATCGTCAGCTTTGTCCAGAACGTCGGACTGCTGGCTCTTGACCGAAGCTTCCGTAGCGGTCTTGGCCAGAGCTGTAATGCCCTGCTTCGCGGCGTACTTGCCGACGGCTGCCGGCTGGCCGCTGAGCTGAACGATAACGCGGACATCCTTCGAGGATTTGGTGTTGATCTCTGGTGAAATATAAGGCGCTGCGGAATTCTGAGTCAAAGATTGCTTCTGCAGGCTGTCCGACGAGGCTGCGAAGGCAGCGCCCGGAATCATGCCGGCCGTCACTCCCAGTGACAGAGCCAGAATGGATGCCTTGCGAGGTAGTTTGTTCCACTCCAAAATAAAATCCCCTCCGTGTCATATGTTCTGAAAAATTACTCATTCCCCCACCGACCGTACCGGCCCCGCGGTCCTCCTCTCAAAACCTATTGAATTTCCGTCCGGAATGGTAGGAAAAATATTAACAAGATTTTACCACCGGTAAAATGCAAAATCTACTCCAAATTTCAGAAAGGCCCCGCAATTTCTGGAATTTAGAGCCAAATAACTAACGCGAGTAGGTGAAATGTTGTGAAATTTTGAACAAAAAGCAGGCACTTTGATCTCGAAAATAGTACGCTTTTGTCTAATAAAGTCAGATAACATGCCACAATGACTATTTTAAATTTGCGCAAATCTCTGCGTCTTAGCAGAATCCCTAGCAGATTCATAGGGGATGGGAAGAAAGTGGAGCGGATTGGGTAAGTTAAAAGAGAAGGAGGGATTGGCATGGAACGAAAGGACTTTAGCGATGTGGGTGAAATCGTGAAGGAGCATCATGCTTTTGTTATCCGGACGGAGGAAGGGCCGATCGGCGAGATCACGTATGTGCCGGCGGATGAACATACCTGGATTGCCGACCACACCTATGTGTCCCCGAACTACAGGGGCGGCAATATCGCCCAGCGGCTGCTGCAGCGGCTGGTGGAGGAAGCGCGGGAAGAGGGAGCCAAGATCATTCCCCAGTGCTCTTACGTCGGCGTCCAGTTTCGGAGAAATCCGGAATACGCCGATGTGTGGAAGCACTGAGACGGCGGCGAAAGGCCGCCGTTCCTGATCGTGAGCAAGGCAAGCGTGCCCCGGAACGGGACGCTTGCCTTTTTTGCCGACGCGTGCCGTGAAAGATTGTTGAGCTTTAAGGGTGTCGTCCCTTATAATATAACGATCAAATAAGAAAAAAAGGTGTATATTCCAAATGAGCATATTGAATGTAGAAGGTTTGAGTCACGGCTTCGGAGATCGTGCGATCTTTAAGGATGTATCCTTTCGTCTGCTGAAGGGCGAGCATATCGGACTGGTCGGGGCGAACGGCGAAGGCAAATCGACCTTCATGAATATCGTGACCGGCAAGCTTCAGCCCGACGAAGGCAAGGTCGAATGGTCCAAACGGGTGCGGGTCGGTTACCTGGATCAGCATGCGGTGCTGGCCAAGGGAATGACGATACAGGATGTGCTGCGCAGCGCCTTCCAGTATCTGTTCGATCTGGAGCAGGAAATGAACGACATGTACGGACGGATGGGCGATGTCACGCCGGAAGAGCTGGACAAGATGCTGGAGGAAGTCGGCACCATTCAGGATACGCTGACGAACCAGGATTTCTATATGATCGACGCCAAGGTGCAGGAGACGGCCCGCGGTCTCGGCCTGACGGATATCGGGCTGGACCGGGATGTGTCGGAGCTCAGCGGCGGGCAGCGGACGAAGATTCTGCTCGGCAAGCTGCTGCTGGAGAAGCCGGACATTCTGCTCCTGGACGAGCCGACGAACTATCTGGACGAGCAGCACATCGAGTGGCTGAAGCGCTACCTCCAGGAGTATGAGAATGCGTTCATTCTGATCTCCCACGACATCCCGTTCCTCAACAGCGTCATCAACCTAATCTATCATATGGAGAATCAGAAGCTGACCCGCTATGTCGGCGACTACGACCAGTTCCAGCAGGTCTACGAAATGCGCAAGCAGCAACTGGAATCGGCGTTCAACCGTCAGCAGCAGGAGATTGCGGAGCTGAAGGATTTTGTGGCCCGGAACAAGGCGAGCGTGGCGACGCGCAACATGGCGATGTCCCGGCAGAAGAAGCTGGACAAGATGGAGATTATCGAGCTGGCCAAGGAGAAGCCGAAGCCGCAGTTCAACTTCCGGGAGGCAAAGACGTCCGGCAAGCTGATTTTTGAGGCCAAGGAGCTGGTGATCGGCTATGACAGCCCGCTGTCCCGGCCGCTGGACCTGACGATGGAGCGGGGCCAGAAGATCGCGCTGGTCGGCGCGAACGGCATCGGGAAGACGACGCTGCTGCGCAGCATTCTGGGCGAAATCCCGGCGCTGTCGGGTTCGGTGGAGCTGGGCTACAACCTGGAGATCGGCTACTTCGAGCAGGAAGCCAAGGAAGGCAATTACAATACCTGCATCGAGGAAATCTGGGAGACGTTCCCGTCTATGAACCAATTCGAGGTCCGCGCAGCGCTGGCCAAATGCGGTCTGACGACGAAGCATATCGAGAGCAAGATCGCCGTCCTGAGCGGCGGCGAGAAGGCGAAGGTCCGGCTGTGCAAGCTCATTAACCGCGAGACGAATGTGCTCGTGCTTGACGAACCGACGAACCATCTGGACGTCGATGCCAAGGAAGAGCTTCAGCGGGCGCTGAAGGCCTACAAGGGAAGCATTCTGCTGATTTCCCATGAACCGGAATTCTACCGCGAGATCGCAACCGACATTTGGAACTGCGAATCCTGGACCACGAAGGTCTTCTAAGACAGCAATTCAGGTTCGGACCGGGAAGGACAGGACCTTGTCTGTGTTCCTTAAAAAAACAGCCGTGCGGACGATACCGCACGGCTAATTTTTGGCCTATTGCCAACAGAGGGAAGCTGCGGCTTCCGGTCGGTTGGCTTTTTTGCTGTGGCCCGAAGCCGGGAGTCCCGGACCTCGAAGCCCCTCTACCACTGGCGCCTCAGCGTAACAAGTTCCCGGAGCGCATCGGTGGACAGCTCCGTAATCCAGTTCTCGGACCCGGCGATGATGCTGTCGCTGAGCTGCTGCTTGCTCTCCAGCATATCGTCGATCCGCTCCTCCAGCGTGCCGAGCGAGATGAACTTATGCACCTGTACCTGCCGGGTCTGCCCCAGCCGGTAGGCGCGGTCCGTCGCCTGGTTCTCGACGGCGGGATTCCACCAGCGGTCGAAATGGAATACGTGATTGGCGGCCGTCAGATTAAGCCCCACGCCGCCCGCCTTCAGCGAGAGGATGAAGACGCCGGGCTGCTTCGCGCCCGGAGGCAGCGGCTCCGCGCCGCCGCTCTGGAACGCTTCGATCATCCGGTCGCGCGCCTGCTTGGCTGTGCCCCCGTGCAGATACAGCACGGGCTCTCCCAGCTCCTCCCCGAGCACGCGGCGAAGCATCCGGCCCATTCCGAGATACTGGGTAAAAATCAGGCAGCGCTCGCCCTCCTCGCGCAGCTCGCGGACCATTGCAAGAAGCCGCTCCAGCTTGGCGGAGCCGGCAACCAGCACGGCAAGGTCCGGGGCCTCCAGCTCTTCGCCCCCGTCTTCGGGAAGCAGCTCCTTGTTCAGCAGCAGCGGATGGTCGCAGAGCTGCTTCAGCCGGGACAGGGCGGCCAGGATGGCGCCTTTGCGGCGCATGCCTTGAAGCTGCTCCATCTCCTTCATCAGCTCGCTTACAGTTCCTTCGTAGAGCGAAGCCTGCTCGCCGGTAAGCGCGACATAGGTCTTCGTCTCATTCTTCTCCGGCAGCGCAAGCTGAATGGAGGGATCGCTCTTCTTGCGCCGGAGCATGAACGGACGAATCAGCAGCTGCAGCTCTGCGGTCCGCTTCGGATCGCCTTCCTTCTCGATCGGCGCAGCGAACCGGTCCTGAAAGGCTTTGGCGGAGCCGAGGTAGCCGGGGAGGAGAAAGTCATAGATCGACCACAGCTCCGCCAGGCGGTTCTCGATCGGTGTGCCGGTCAAGGCGATCCGGTGAACTGCCGGAAAGGAGCGGACCGCCGCCGACTGCTTCGTCCCCGCGTTCTTGATGTTCTGGGCTTCATCGAGGCAGACGGCCGACCACATCTGTCCGGCCAGCAGCTCCCGGTCCAGCGACGCGGTGGCATAGGAGGTCAGCACGACATCGGCTCCCGCTGCAAAAGCGGCGAATTCTTCCTCACCGGCTGCCCGCGACGGCCCGTAATGCAGCCGGACGCGCAGCGAAGGCGCGAACCGGGCAAGCTCCTTCTGCCAGTTGCCCAGCACCGAAGTCGGGCAGATGATGAGAGAGACGGAGTAGGGCGGACCGCTGAAGCCGTCCCGGCCGCCGCTCTGCTCCCGGACGTGCAGCAGATAGGAAATGAGCTGCACCGTTTTGCCGAGGCCCATGTCGTCGGCGAGACAGGCCCCAAGGCCGAGGCTGCGCAGAAAGGCCAGCCAGGCGAAGCCCTCCTGCTGATAGGGGCGCAGGGTGGCCTGGAGATCGCGCGAAGGCGCGGGCTGCGGCCAGCCGCCCTCGGCCAGCTGGCCGAGCAGCTCGGCGAACCGCCGGTTCAGCTCGACGTCCAGCTCCGGCCGCAGGGCGCCGGCGTCCTCGGCCGGATCGCCGTTGTCCTCCGGCGGCTCCGGGGAAGCGAAGGCGCCCGAGCGGCGCAGATGCAGCTGGAGCACATCCTGGAAGGAGAGGCCGCGCCGCTTGTCGATGCCGTCCATGACGCGCCGGATCTGGGCGAGCAGCTCGGGGTCGAGCGGAACCCACTGGTCCCGGAAGCGGACCAGCCGCTCGCCCCGGGCGACCAGCTCCGCGAACTCTTCCTCGCTGAGATCGGCCTCGCCGATGGAGATGCGCCAGTCAAAATCGACGAGCGCATTCAGGCCAAGCTGCGAGGGGCCGCGCTTCTTCCCGTCCTCTTCGCGGAGCTTCGCCTTCACCCGCGGCTTCCGCCGGCGCGCGGCTTCCCACCAGGCCGGCAGGAGCACCTGCCAGCCGGCTTCCAGCAGACGGCGGCTGTGCGCCGTCAGGAACTGCCAGGCCGCCGTGTTGTCCAGCGGCCGGCTGAGCACGTCGCCGCCGGCCGCGAGGCGCTCCGGCGGCAGCGCGGCCCGCAGGCTCGCCAGCCAGCCGGCGGACCGTTCCGCGGCGTGCGGCGCCCAAGCCGCGGGCCACTTCCCGGCCGCGGTGCCGTCCGCGGCCAGAGCGGCCGGGACCAGGACCGACGGGTCGGCCTTGTCCTGGAGCGCAAGCTGGAGCTGCCATGCGGCTCCAGGCTCGTCCGGCTGCGGCTCCAGCAGCCGCAGCAGCGGGCGGAACGGGGCCGTGTCGGCTTTCCAGCCGATCGCAATCAGCCAGCTCTCCGCGCTCATTCCGGCTGCCGCCAGAGCCCCGCCGCGTTCGAACAGCGCCGGATATTCCCGGCGCAGATCGGCCGCTTCGCTCTCCGTCCCGTACCAGGTCCGGAAGACGGCGGCCGTAAAGGCGGCCTGGACCGCCTCGGCGAACTCGGCATTCTCCTCCAGCCGCCGCAGCGCATAGCGGGCTGCGGCCGCCCGGTCGGCAGCGCTCTCGAGGCCGCCGTCCGTACCGCCTTCCGCCGCTGCTCCCTCCAGAGTTGCGGCGCTCTCTTCGCCTTGGCCGTCTTCTTCGTCCGGGCCGCCGGCCGCTATTGGGGCTTCGCCGATCCGCCGAACCTCGGCCGCGAGCTCGGACCGGTCCCAGATCCATTCCAGCCGGCCTTTGCGGTAGGCGGAGAGGGAGGGCGCGTACGCCCGCTTGCGGACGCAGGCCATCAGCGGACCGGCGAGGCCGGTCAGGGGCGCGCCGTCGCCTTCCCACTCCCAGCGGATATGCCGGAGGAAGTGGCCGGGTTCCGCAAAGTAAGGCAGCACCATCTCGGCAGGAAGCACAATCAGCTCCAGCTCGCCCAGCCGCCGCACCTCCAGCTCGGTGCCGTACAGCGACTCTTCATGCCAGGCGAAGAGGCGGTGCTTCAGCATTCGTCCCGGCAAGGAACCGCCTTCCTCATTCAGGGCATAGAGAAGGGCGTCGCCGTATTCGCTGAGGGCCATCTGGACAGTCAAGGCATGGAGGGTTCGGTTCATGATGTCGATCTTCCTTTCTTGTCGGTGTGCCGGGAGAGAGGTTCTTCAGAGCCGGCCTTAAGGGGGTTCAGCAGGGAGCGCAGCGTCCCGGCAAGGTCCGGGGCAAGCCCGCCGCTCAGCTGCTCGCGGACGAACCGGTCCTGCCTGCGGCGCATCTCCGGGCTTGGCCCGTTCTCATGCAGGCTGCGGAGGCGCTCTTCGAGGAGACTGCGCAGCTCCGCAGCGAGTCCGGGGGAGCTCTCCATCTCCGCCTCGACCCGCTTCATGTACGCCCAGTCGTCGTAATAGGGCGGCCTCGGGACAAGCTCTTCCCAGTCAAGGAAGAGACCCCGGTCCAGATGAGCCTTCATGAAGCGGGTATAGCGAAGCTGGCCGGCGTTCTGCGGCGGCAGAACCACCGGCGTTAGGCCGAGATACAGGATTTCGCAGAGGGTGGCAAAGCCCGGCTGGGCCGCGACGACCGGATATTCGGACAGCTTCCGAAAGTACTCTTCCGGCGGAAGCGTGCGGCTTCCCGCGAGAAGGGCGGAGCCGCACATCTCCATGCCGGGAATTCCGCCAAGCGTGTCGTTCATGAGCTTCCGGTAGCGGTTCTGCTCGGACATGCCGCCGAGCACGGCCAGCGTCCGCCCAAAGGGAGCGTCCGGCGAAGCGGGGAGGTCCGGCGCAGAAGAGGCGTTCGGCCGGGTGTATTCCGCAGCTGAAGGCGAAGAATCCGGGGGGCTGCCGCCCCGATCTGTGTCCCGGCAAGAATCCGGGGCGCAGCCCCGGCCTGTGCCGCTTCGGAAGAGCTGCCCGGCTTCCCGCCGGGCAGCCGGCAACGAGTCCAGCACGGTGTCCAGCGCCTCGTCCAGAACAGGCGGAAGGAACCGGGTGCCCGCGGGCTCCAGAAAGGCGCGCAGCCGTTCCCCGCAGGGAACGAACTCTTCGACCAGACTGAGGTCCGCCGTCAGATGAGCCAGGATGGAACGCTTCTCCCGCTCCTCCAGATAAGCACGGTCATAGGTCCGGCCCGCAGGACGAAGCAGTTCCTGAAGCTCTTCGCCCGAGGCGGATTCAAGAAGCCGGTCCGCTTCCTTCCGGTACACCGGCAGGGGAGCCGGAGGATCGTAGAGCCAGAAGATGAGGTCGGCGTAGACGACGCGCAGTCCGGCCTTTTTGGCCAGAATCGCAAGCCGGCTGTTCATGACTGAGAGCAGACAATCGTAGCGGGACAGAAGCGCCATCGCATCCGGCAGAAGGGGCGGGAGCGGGATGGGCTGAAGCTGAAGGCTCGCAAAATACTCGTAGCTGGTCTCCGAGCCGATATAGTCGGCCTGCCGCGGGTCGATTCCCAAGCGGCGGAGCAGATGAACGGCATTGGCCGAGGGGCCAAAGCCTTGGGCTTCGGCGCAGACGAGCAGCCGGGGGGACGGTACAGTCATGGAATCAGCTTTCCTCTCCGCAGTTCTTCCTGAAGCGCGCGCAGGCGGCTGTGCCGGACCGAGAAGCCCAGCAGATAGCCTTCCCATTGCTCGGCGCGCCCGAGCTTTTTATAGATTTTGGCCAGCCGTTTCAGCAGCCGGACGGCCGCTCTGTAATCCTGCCGGTTCTTCCCGTCGATCAGCCGCTCCACGGCCTGGTGATAAAAAGGCAGAAGCAGCGCGGGTTCCCGCTTCTCGATCTCCTGCAGCTCCGCCGCCCGGAATTCCGCCGGGTCACTCCCGGAGCTTAACAGCAGATCCATCCACTCGCGGTAGCGGCCGCGGGCCTTAAGCTGCTCCTTGTACATGTCTTCACCGAGCGGACTCAGCTCATCCAGCGTCCGCCACATCCGGCCTTCCGCTTCCGGCCGACGTTCCAGCACCGCGTTCCAGTAAGCGGAGTAATCGGCCAGCCGGGGGTAGCGGCACTCCCGTAGCAGCGCTGCGGCCCCGGACAGCCATTCGAGCAGGCGGTCCCATTCCTCCAGCTCCGCGAGCCGCTGCCAGTACAGATTCATCCGCTCGGCGGAGAACCCGGGCAGTTCGGCGGCGGACTTAAGCGCCTGCCGCGCGTCTTCGTCCCGGCGGAGAATCAGCGCCATCCAGGCGGCAGCCAGCAGGCGCTGGAGCCGCCCGGACGGGGAGGAGCGGACCGGCTCCTCGGCGAGCAGGACGTCCAGCTCGGCCTCGCACCAGGCCAGATCGGGCATTCCCGGGAGCAGCCAGCTTCGGGTGAAGGCGAAGTAGAGATCGGCGTAGAACGATTGCTCCCGCGAGTCGGCCAGCATTTCGGCGCGGAGCACCGCAAGCGTCTCCAGCATCCGCGCAGCCAGGGCGGGCTCTCCTTCGCCCTCCGGCGGTCCCGACTCCGCCGCTTCCGCGAGCTCCCGCTGCAGGCCCGCAATGGCCAGATGGGTAAAATACCCCGGCGTCGCGGCCCAGCCCGGAAGCCCGGCCCGGCCCGGCGGCGGCGCGGTCAGCCGGTGCAGGACGAACAGCCGGGCGTGCAGGCTGTAGAGCTTGCCGATGCCGGGCGGAAGGGGCGGACAGCGGTCCAGCAGGGCTGCCAGCGCCTCCTCGGCGTAGCGGGGTGTACGGGGGGCGGCGTCGAGCGAAGCGGTGCAGAGCGCGAAATATTCCCGCCAGCCCGCTGCGGTCATGGAAGGGATCAGCGCCGCCCCTTCCTCTGCCGGGTCCCGTCGGCGGCGATCCCGCCCCGCTGCACTGCGAACGGCGGCCGGGGCGCCGGACGGTTCAGGTCCGGTCAGGCGCTTCCCGTCCGGGCGTGCCCCCGCTCCGTACAGCCTTTCCTGCTCCGGACCGGCCTGCCGCTCCTCTTCCGCGCGGTGCGGCTCGGCGGCTGCCGCAGGTCTCGCCGCGCCGGCGAAGCGGGCGTTCGCAAGCTGCTGAACCGGCCGCCCGGCCAGCGCCGCATAGCGCATCAGCGCCGCCGCCATATGCTTGCACGGCTTGCCGGCTCCGCAGCCGCAGCTGCCGGTCTCCGGCTGCCGGAGCGGGACCTCGGCCGTATAGGCCTCCCGGTCTGTGACAACAGCCCGGACCAGGTCCGGCTCCGGCATGGCGAACTCGCCCACGCGGCCCTGCTTCTCGTATTGGAATCCCTGCTTGAGCGTCAGATCTTCAAAACTCGCCGCCGCGCTTGCCAGCAGCGCCTGCCAGTCGTCGTCTCCTGGCGGATAGAATGCTTCCATATTTGAACTCTCCCGGGTGGTGAAGTTGATTTTATTCAGTATAGCATTTTTTCGCCGGTGCTTTTGTGATGAACAGAGCCTCATTGCAGACCGGACCCTAATAAGGCAGCCGCCCCGATATTCGGAGCGGCTGCCTTGTTGGCGGCGGCTGGCCAGGAGGACCCTGGCGGAGCTGCCGTATCCGGCTGGCCTTGAGGGGGCCTGGCGGCCTCGTCGTATCCGGCTGGCCTGGCGGCCTGACGGAACGGGTGCCTCTGGCGGTCCATGCCGACCCGGCACTCCCTGCCGGTCGGCGCCGAGGGAGACCTTAACGGCGATAACCGGCCGTTCTTTCTCCCGGGCCGGCACGCGCTTAGACCGAGCGTTTGCTGCCGTAAGCGCGGACGCGGTTGCGGCCGTTCTCCTTGGCATCGTACAGGGCCTGGTCGGCTTTGTTGATCAGCTCGGTCAACGAGTGAACCGAGCGGTCTGACGAAGCGACGCCAAGGCTGATGGTGATGGTCTGCTCATCGGCTTCCAGTTCCACCGGCGTCAGTTCCAGTTGCTCCCGCATCGCTTCTGCGAGCCGGAGGGCGCGATCAGCGCGGACGCCGGGCAGCAGAACGATAAATTCTTCGCCGCCGTAACGGCCGATCAGTCCCCGCGAATGCAGGAGCTTCCGAAGTCGGTAGACGACTTCCTGAATGACCCGGTCGCCGGCCTGGTGGCCGTAGTGGTCGTTGATGCTCTTGAAATGGTCGATATCGACCATAATCACTGAGAGCGGATAATCCGATCCCTGGCTCCGGTCGAAGTGGCGTTCGGCCAGCTTCAGGAAGTACGTCCGGTTGTAGACGCCGGTCAGACCGTCGGTGGTCGCCATCCGGTTGATCTCGCCGAACAGCCGGGCATTCTCGATGGAGACCGCCACCTGGCTGGAGAAATCGGAGAGAATCCGGCATTCTTCCTGACTGATGGTCCGGTAGCCGATGCTGTAGAGGACGATCAGGGCGAGCACGCGTCCGTGGTACATCACCGGGATGCCGATGCAGGTACGGACGCCCGGCCCGGTTCCGCACGGGACCAGACTGCCGTCCGTCCACAGCACGGTCCGTTCGGCCAGCAGACGGGCATAGAAGGGGTCGTCCTCCAGGCCGCCCTCTTCATGCTTGTTCCAGACTCCGCCTCCGGAGCCGACGGCGGCTTTCGGTACATAGGCTTCTTCCTCTTCCAGCAGAATCCAGCCGCTCTCGCAGCCGGTGACCCGGGAGAGGCTGGTCAGCGCCAGCGACAGCTGCTGGTCGATGTTATGCGTCGAGGTCAGCGTCCGCGTCGCCCGGTGCAGCGCCTTGAGCATGACGGCCTGCCGCTCCTCCAGCCGCTTCTCGCTGCGAAGCAGATTGAAGCGGTCGGCCAGCGCCAGCGACAGCAGCATCGTCTCGGCCACAGAGCCGAGACGGATGCCGTAGAGCGACCAGAAGTTCAGCGGCAACAGCTTGAAGGCGGCGAGAATATTCAGAATCGCCCCCGCGAACAGCGCTGCCCAGGCCAGGCTGTAATACAGCACGGTCCGCGAGCGGAGCCGGACGGCGAAGACGCCCGCGATGCAGGTCAGAAGTCCGGCCGTGGCCGCATAGACGGCGATGCGGGTTGAGGCTGCGGCAGACAGCAGCGGAAAGGAGGCCAGACAGGCCATCATGCCGGCGGAGACGCCCTTCATGATTCGACCCATGCGCGGCGAATGCCGGGCTACGGACAGGAAGCTGGAGGTGAAGAGCAGGGCGGCCAGTGTAGTCAGAACGATAAACACCGGATTGCTCTTGAGCTCCCAGGCCGGCGCATTGGGCCAGAGATAGGCATAGGCGAGGCCGTCCCAGACCAGCTGCAGTCCGGCGAAGGACAGAATGAACATCATATAGTACAAATACGTCCGGTCCCGGATCGAGAAATACAGGAAGACATGATACAGCGCCATAATCAGCATGATGCCGTAATAGGCGCCCAGTATCAGATTGACATTCTGCTCGCGCTCCACGAAGCTCTGCACTTCCCACAGCTTCATCGGAAGCTGGAGATACGTGTCCGTGTGCACCCGCATGTACAGCTCCTGCTCTGCCGATGGAGGAAAGACCAGCTGGAACACAAAGTTACGGTGCAGGATCTCCCGTTCCCCGAAAGGCAGGGCATGCCCGGTATGCGCCTTCTGAATCAGCCGGCCGTTCTCGAATTGATAGAGAGTCACTTCGCTAAGCTGGGGCTTGGACAGTTCCAGCAGCAGGTTCTTCGCGTATGGAGAACCGTTATGAAGCCGGATTCGGACCCAGTAGACCGAATCGCTCAGCGTCCCGGCGAGCCCGCTGTCCGAATAGGAGCGGAACAGGCTGCTGAACTCCGGCTTCCGGACGTTCTCGATCGTCAGCTTGCCGGTCCGGTCCTCAAGAATGGCCAGGCGATCCTTGAGGTCCAGTGATTGCTGGAAATCCCCGGCTTCCGCGGGGTAAGCGGCTTCTGCGCGGGCCGGGAACCAGGCCAATACAAGCAGCAGAAGCAGTCCAAGCGCTCCCAGCCTGCGGGTGCAGGCCGAAGCGGGCCTGCGCCGGTCTGGGCAACCGGCGGTGCTGTTCACTCCCGGAGTCATGAAGCGCTCAGACCGGCTCTTTCTCGGGGTCCAGCGAAATTTCGATTTCTTCGCCGAACCGGCCTTTCAGCAGCTCGAGGTTGCCGTCCGAGGAGAAGTCCTTCGGCATGAAGCCGTTGACGACAGAGTCCTGGCTCAAGAGTCCCATGCGGATATACGATTCGGCGACCAGCTCGCTGCAGGTGTAGTTGTCCTGCTGGGAGCGGATGTGGAACAGGCGGCCCAGCGCTACTTCCCAGATCATCTCCCACTGGCCGGGATTCGGAAGTCCGTGAATTTCGGTGAACAGATGCCGAAGAGCGTCCAGCATCTCCGTCGTCCGATCCATCACCAGCGGCCGGACGGCGTAGCGCGGCGGCACATAAGGCACCACATCGCTGCCGTAGGAGCGCAGGCGGTCCTCCAGCTTCACCAGCTTCGGACCGGGAATATGGTCCTGGTAGGTCTCGTCGGGCAGGTCGGTCAGTGCGGTGGACTCCCAGAGAAGCGGGTACTGGAATTCCGGCAGGCGGACGGCCATGGCGACGTGCGACCACGGGCTGCCTTCAAGCTTCTCCACCTTCTTGCTGATTTCATATTGTCCGCTGAACAGAATCAGATCTCCGGTCTGAAGCCCGGACTGGATCTCTGCGTATGGCAGTTTATTCATGAATCAATTTCCCCCCAAGTCATGCGCAGGACGACAGCGCTGCGCACGGAATTCTGCTGACCAATTCGACAATGCAGGAGGAAAATCCTGTTTGCGGAGGAGAAAATGCCAATTTTATTGTGAAAATGTGTAAGCGGCTTGACTGTCGAGATCTTGCTCTCCTGGCCCGCGAACCTTATAGAAGCGGGAGTGATGCGCTATAATGGGGCCATGGAGGAGATCGACATGGATCAGACGCTCTTCGACCGGCTGTATCAGGCAGTGACTGCCTGCGATGCGGCCTATGACGGGGTGTACTATACGGGAGTTCGGAGCACGGGCATCGTCTGCCGCCCTTCCTGCCGGGCAAGAACGCCCAAGCCGGAGAATGTGACGTTCTACCGGACGCTGGAGGAGGCGCTTCAGGCCGGCTACCGTCCCTGCAAAAGATGCCGCCCCGACGAGCACGGGGCCCTACGCCCCGACGCCGTCCTGGCGATGCAGGCCGACGCTATGCTTGCGGCCGGGGAAGGCCGGCCGCCGAAGCTGGCCGAGCTGGCCGCGGAGCTGGGCGTCAGCCCCTGGCATCTGCACCGCATCTATAAGGAAGTGACCGGGCAGACTCCGGCGGCCCGGTCGGATGCGCTGCGGCTGGAGAAGGCCTGCGGGCTGCTGGCGGAAGGGAAGCGGCCCATAGCCGAGGCCGGGCGCTGCGCTGGGTTCCGCAGCGCTTCCCATTTTGCCGCCTGGTTCCAGCAGCGCACGGGCATGACGCCAAGCGAATACCGGCTGTCCCTGCGGGAAGGAGCAGCCGCCGAGGCTGCCGGAGAAGACATCGCGGAGGAGGAGAACCGATGAAGACGCGGATATACAAGCACGGGATGGAAGGAATAGGCCGGAGCTGGACGCTCTGGGCAACGGAGCGGGGCCTGTGCCGGCTGTCGTTCGGGCACGAGCCGGAGGAGACGGCGCTGGCCTGGCTGGGCCGGCATGTCCCGGAAGGAAGCATCGCGGTTGGTCCCGGTCCTTTGGCAGAATGGGGGGCTTGCGACCGGCTCGCAGATTACTTCGCCGGCCGTCCCGCCGCTTTCGGAGACCTGCCGCTGGATCTTCGGGGCACAGCGTTTCAACAGAGCGTCTGGCTTGCGCTGGCGGATATCCCCTATGGAGAGGTCCGGACGTATCGGGAATTGGCGGAGAGCATCGGGAAGCCTGCGGCGCTGCGGGCGGTCGGAACGGCCAACGGGCGCAATCCGCTCCCGCTCCTTCTTCCCTGCCACCGGGTTGTGGGCACGAACGGCACGCTGACCGGCTATGCCGGGGGACTTGGACTGAAGCAGCAGCTTTTGCAGCTGGAAGGCATTCGTAATGTGAGGGAGGGCGGACATGAGCGTTTTGCTTTTTGAACGGGAGCTGCCGGAGCTGTTCAGCTGGGAAGAATGTCTGGCTTATCTGGACCGAACGCCGCTGGAATGCCTGTTTCGGACGAATCCGGCGGACCAAAGCATCATCCGCCTGATCGAAGCGGACGGTCTGCGTCTTCCGGTGCGGCTGTCGCTCTCCCGGCCGGGTACGCTGGCCGCCGAATCCTTGACCGGGGAGATGCCGTCCGAAGCCGGACTTGCGGAGCTGCGGGAATATGTCGCGGACTGGTTCGATCTGGACCGGAACCTGGCGCCGTTCTATCAGCGGGGGGAGAACGATGCGGTGCTCGGACCGCTGCTGCGCCGCCACCGGGGCCTCCGGATCGTCGGCATCCCCGATCTGTTCGAGGCGCTCTGCTGGGCCATTCTCGGGCAGCAGGTCAACCTTGCCTTTGCCTATTTGCTCAAGCAGCGCTTGACCGAGGCGTTCGGGGAATGGAGAGAGTATGAGGGGGAACGCTATCCGCTGTTCCCGAAGCCGGAGGCGCTGCGGGGCGTGACCGAAGAGGAGCTGATGCGCCTGAAGCTGAGCGGAAGCAAGGCCCGGACCGTGCTCGAGGTCGCCCGGCGGATCGACGAAGGGCTGCTCAGCCGGGAAGAGCTGCTAGCGCTTGCGTCGCCGGAGGATGCGGGGCGTACGCTGACGGCAGTCAAGGGCATCGGCCCCTGGACGGCGGCCTATGTGCGGATGCGCTGTCTGCGCGATCCGAGCGCTTTTCCTATCGGGGATGCAGGACTGCACAACGCGGTGCGGCATACACTCGGGACCGACCGGAAGCCGACGATGCCGGAACTGCTGGAGTTGTTCGCAGGGTGGAGAGGCTGGGAGGCGTATGCCACCTTCTATCTGTGGCGCGTTCTGTACTGACAAGCCCGTTTTTGTCGGTGAAGGCCAATTATTCCCGCTGTCCGTATTCGTGCCTTCTAGGCAAGAAGTGTTCTGCGAAGAATGGACATACGCAGAGTAAGACGAGGCTTTGCTTTTTTGGAGGGGGTCATAATTCTGAGAAGAAAACTTATAGCGGTCACGCTGCTCGTGCTTCTCATTCAACTTACCGGTTGTGATCGGCATAACGGGAGATATACGGAAGAGCTGAACGCATTGTCCGAACATATGAAAGAAAACCAAGGGTTCTCGAAAACGATTTCCAATGACCGGTACAAGTTGACAGCAACCGTTGATTTAAGTCAAGAACAAGACGCTGACCGTTTAGTCTATGAGATCTTTATCCGCAAACCGCGGACGCCAATGAAAGATATTCTGATGAGTTTCTCTTTGGATCCCGATATGTCGAAGAGGCTGAAGACGAGTGATGTTTTTCAAAGCAACGCCTTCAATGACAAGCCTGTAAATTTTAATCCGGGTGAGGATATGAATGGAATCAGCCTGTTCAGGGGCTTTATACTCGACAAAGAGTTGTTGGATAAACATACTTTGAATATCTTTAGAACGCTGTATGTAAAAATTACGTATAGTGACCCCGATGGAGATAAAAGGACGGATTATGTTAAAATGCAGGCCGAGCCATCAGATGCTGTAAGGCGTTACCTGGTGAATGGGGCAAATAAGGGCAAATAATAGAGAGCAGACCAAAGAGACGGCCGCGTGTCAAGCGCAGGCCGTCTGTTTTTGCATTCAGGAGGGGCGCGGATTAGCCCGCCCCTAATTCCATATATCGAAGTCCGCGGCGCGAAGCCGTCGCGTCTGCCTTACAGCAGTTCGCCGCGCTTCTTCAGCAGCCGGTAGAGCGGAATCGCAGACAGGGCGCACAGGATGGCGCACAGCCCGATGAAGCCGTACCCGGCCTGAAGTCCGCGCAGCAGGGCGTTGTCTCCGTCTCCGCCGGAGACCATCCGCCGGATGCCGGAGATAATCGCGCCGATGGCATAGTTGCCGAGCACGCTGCCGACGCCCATCAGCGTGACGATGAACGTGATGACGGCATCGCTGCCGCGCCGGTAGCGCTGGGCAATCAGGGCCATCACGGTCGGATAGACCGGGGCGATGCCGACGCCCGCCGCGGCGAACAGGAAGGCGCCGGGCTCGCCGGCGAAGATGGCGGCGAAGGTCAGCACTCCGGATACGGCCGAGAAGAGAATGAGCGACAGGGCGAAGCCGATCCGGTCGGTCACCGGTCCGAGCAGCAGCCGGCCGAGGGTGAAGCAGAGGAAGAAAGCGGACAGCATCGCCGAGGAGGAGGGTCCGCTCCAGCCGTAGGCTTTTTCGAGGAAATTGACGAGCCAGCCGCCCACGGCCATCTCCGAGATGACCCCGAACGACAGAATCGCCACCAGCAGCCAGATCACGCGGTCGCCCATAATGGTCTTCAGCGGAATCCGGTCCTCCGGCATGTTGCTGTGGGCCGGGAATTTGCCGGCCAGCGCCGGAATCATCGGCAGTACGGACAGCAGCAGAATAATGAGATAGACATCGCGCCAGTCGAGCAGTCTGCCGCCTACGTGCAGCGTCATCATGCCCGAGGCGACCATCGGGGCGACGGTGGAGCTGAGTCCGTAGAAGAAGTGCGACAGATTCATCATGGTCCCTGTGTTGCGGACAAAGATGCGCGCGCCCAGCACGGCCAGCCCGATCTCCAGCATGCCGTTGCCGATGCACATGAGGAAGAAGGACGACGACAGCGTCGGATAATTATGGGACCAGAAGATGAAGATGCCGGATACGGCCATTGAGCCGAAGCTGATAAGACAGACGGCCTTGATGCCGATCCGGCGGATCAGCCAGGCGGTAAAGGTGCAGGCCAGCAGATAACCGAGCGAATTGAGCGACAGGAGCTGGCCGATCTCAAGCTCGCCGAGCCCGAGCTCCGTCTGGATACGGGGGATGGCCGGGCCTTTGATATTCTCGGAGAAGCCGAAGATCAGGAACCCGACAAATACAGTCAGGACCTGCAAGATATAATGGCGTCTCGATGAGGCGGCGTTCGCTTCGGGAAGCGCCCGGGCGTCCGGGGGATGGGGATTCGTCACAGTCTGGTAAGCCTCCGTCTAAGTTGATGGTCAAGCTGTTGTGCGAAGTTGACCGGTCCTTTTGCCGGGCGGCCAATTCTTGTATTATACAGGTTAAGCGGCCGGTTCGGGAAGATTCGATTTGCGGGACGCGCAGGGCATACGGTAGACTGTACCTAAGTGCAATTTGCAAGGTGAATGGAGAGAGAGCATGGAAGTTCTGAAGCGGTTTTCCGCCAATCTGACCGTGAGGCGGTTCGCCATCCTGATTTTGATCGGTCTGTTGATCTACGGCATTCGGGATATGCTGAACCTGGTGCTGCTGACTTTTCTGATTGCGTATATCATGAACAGCTTTCAGGTGATGCTGTCCAAGGCCATCGGCGGCTATATCCGCGTCAACAGCAAGGTGATTGTCATCGTTCTGTATCTGGCTTTTGTCACGATGCTGACCTTGGCGCTGATTCATTATTTGCCGAAGATCTTCGTGCAGGTCAAGCAGCTGACCAATTTCCTCAATAATCTGACTCCCGAGAACATTCCCCAGAATGACTTCGCCCAGTACCTGTTCCGAACCGTCAAGGATCTGAACTATCAGGATTATATGGAGCGCGGGCTGGATTATGTCACCGCCATCGGCAACTGGGGCACGACCTTCGTGTTCTCTCTCATCTTAAGCCTGGTCTTCATTCTGGAGAAATCCCGGATCGTGGCGTTCACGGCCCGGCTGAAGGACAGCAAAATCTCGTGGTTCTACAACGAGCTGGAGTATTTTGGACTCAAATTCATCCAGTCGTTCGGCAAAGTGATCGAGGCGCAGATTCTGATCGCCCTCTTCAATACCGTCTTTACCGTTATCGGCCTGGTTATTATGCAGTTCCCGTACCTGTTCGCGCTCGGCGTCATGATCTTCCTGCTCAGCCTGATTCCCGTAGCGGGCTTCGTCATTTCGCTGATTCCGCTCTGCATTATCGGCTATAACATCGGCGGCCTGGAGACGGTAGTCTTCGTGCTCGTGATGATCGCCGTGTTGCACTTCCTGGAGGGCTACTTCCTCAATCCGAAGCTTATGGCTTCCAAAATGAACCTGCCGATGTTCTACACCCTCGTCGTCCTGCTGTTCTCCGAGCATTACCTCGGCGTGTGGGGCCTGATCCTCGGCATCCCGATCTTCGTGTTCGTGCTGGATATCCTGGATGTGCGGCGGGGCGGGAAGATAGGGGAAGAAAAATAAGATTATTCAAATGATAACCGGCCCTGGATGGGGCCGGTTTTATTTTGGGCTGTTAAACAACACAAAATAATCCAACGTAAATTTTTGATTTCTAAGATATATTTATTTTTGTGTTTATAAAAACTGGGGGAGAGGGAATAGGTTGGATAAAAAGAGATTATTTTTTTGCATTTTGTTTGTATGCTTTTTAATAGGAGGATTTGCGGCTCCTGTAAAAACTACTCTGGCTGCCGCCGAAACTCAAAAAGATGTAATTGTTACGTTCAAACAAGAGATCAATGAAAATGTACTTCCTAATTCTAGGATTAAGAAAAAACATAAGCGCCTTCATGCCGTTTCATTGAAATTAAGCAATAAAGAAATTGAAAAGTACAAAAAAGATCCTGCAGTAAAATCCATAGAACCGGATATTGAATTAAAGGCAGATGTTCAGTCCGTTAGTTCCAACAATTTAACTGAAGAAGGTATACAAAAGAACCCCGAAGGTTCTTTTACAGGAAAAAATATAAAAATAGCTATCGTAGACACAGGTATTGACCTTCATCATCAGGATCTAAAAGTAGCGGGAGGACAATCTTTTGTCTCGTATACTTCCTCTTATGATGACGATCATGGTCACGGAACACATGTCGCAGGTATTATAGGTGCATTGAATAATGGCATAGGGATAATAGGGCAAGCACCTGATTCTGAATTGTACGCCTTAAAAGCTCTAGATAGTGATGGGAATGGGAAGCTATCCAGTGTGATTTCAGCTATTGAGTGGAGCATCGCCAACGATATGGACATTATTAATTTAAGTTTATCTACGGATATTAATTCAGTAGCCTTAAATGAAGCCGTTAACTTGGCCTATCAGGAAGGGATATTAATAGTAGCGTCTGCAGGTAATAACGGAAGCAGCAATGGCAACCAAGATAATATACAATACCCAGCTAAGTACCTCTCTGTTATCTCGGTTGGTTCGATAGACTCTAAGAACAAACGCTCTGTTTTCTCAGCCACGGGTCCTTCGCTAGAAGTAATGGCTCCAGGGGAAGAAATACATAGTGCATATATAAATAATAGTTACTCTACAATTAGTGGAACATCCGTAGCTACTTCGTTTGTAACCGGTATGTTGGCGCAAATGAAGGAGGAACACCCAAACCTCAACAATAAGGAATTGAGAGAAATACTGGATCGAAATGCTATGGACCTTGGTGAAACCGGAAGAGACAACCAATACGGATACGGGCTTGCTCAATTGGGGGAAAGCCCTAATCCTAATCCGACCTTGCCTGAAACGGAGGATAAGGACCAGAATTCAACTACAAAAGATGGCTCCGTAAAAGTGTCGCTGGCACCCTGGCAGGTTGCAGTTTCTGGAAATTCTCCAACAGGGCGCACTTACGGAATTACTTGGGTAACAGATCATATCGTATTGAAAACTGCCCGTTCTTCTACTAACTATGAACAGGTCTGTAACTTGTCAGTAAGTGAACTTGTCCCCGATCCTACAAAGTTCAAAACTCTAGATAAAGCTAGTTGGAGTGATAGTAATTTATATGTCGAATTTACTACTACTTTTGGAGTGAGATACAAAACCTTTGTTAATCCGCTTGCTCCAATAAACGTCAGTCCCGGCAATAGTTACTCTCCGCCCATCATACCAATTGATACTCCTCCTACATTAATGTGGAAATTGCAGAGTAACGATGCTGTACAGACCGCTTATCAAGTAGTGGTTGAATCAAGCAATCATGTCCCTTTATATGACTCAAAATGGGTGAGTTCGAGCAATACAAATTTTACGCTTCCCTCTGGGATTCTTAAGGAAGGAAGCCTTTACTACTGGAGAGTAAGCATCAGGAATGAAAAAGGGGAGCCTATGCCATTCTCGAATTACTTTTTCTTCCGAACTAATTATAAGCCTTACGCTTCATTCACTTCTTATAACGATGGGCAGGAACTCACAAATAACTCATCAATCAACTTAACATGGTCGTATAGTGACTCTAATGGGAGTGAACAACAACAAAATTATTACCAAATTCAAGCTTCCAGAGATAACTGGTCATCTGTTGCTTTTGATAGCGGGAAGTTGATAGGGTCTTCCAAAAGCTACTCTATCAATAAACTTGAAGCGGGTGCATGGAGTTTTAGAGTATTCGTCTCAGACGGCTTGGACTGGTCTACTCCATCCTTCCGGACGAATCTTATAGTACCTGACATAGCAGAGCCTAACAATACAATCGAACAAGCATATTCCCTGATCACAAGCAATATGGAGGGGTTTCTTATTAATTCTGCAACGGACGTAGATTACTTTTCCTTTAAAGCCTCTTTATCAGAAAGGGAAAAGGTAGTATTGGATGTTCCATCAGGTAAAGATTATGATATTTACATTTATAATAAGGATCAAAAATTAATAACCTCCGGGATATTGGGAACTGGAATAACGGAAGAAGTCTTCTTTAAGGTTGAAGCAGGCCAGACATACTTCATTAAGGTTGTTGGCTATAAAGGAGCCTATAGTCTAGCTGATGCTTATAGTTTAACGGTAGATAAGGCCGGAAGTGCTATATATGAGTATCATTACGACCCTCTTGGCCGAATAGACTACGTTATTATAGATGGGAAGTCCAGAATAGAATATATATATGATAATAACGGAAATTTAACCCAGGTAAAAACTCCCCTTAAAGTGTCGAAATAATTATGTTCATAAACAAAGTGAGGTCAAGTAATGATAAACAGAAGAAGAATCAGAGTAACAGCTCTTTTGCTGTCCATCTTGCTAACTATAAACTTATTTGGTGATCTTTCAATCTCTTTAGTGAAAGCAGAGACAAATACTAATAATTCTACTATACCTTCAAGCCAAGTTTACCAGTTAACCATGTCGGACATCTTAGAACGTTTTCAAACTACAGAAACGTTTGTACAAAGCCAATTAGACCAAGGCTATTCTTTAAATGAAATTTATAATCTATTCTTTCAATCCCAAGTTCGGGGGCTTAGCTATGAAGAGACACGATTGTTATTCAGTCCTTCTGAAGTAAATGCGTCTGCTGAAGTAACTCCGGAAGTATACAGCGAGCTTGTCCCTCAGGAACTGCGGAATATACCAATAGTGCCGCTAAACAGCGTGACTGGCGTTGTATATGACGAACCGAAATCTTCTGAAATTGCTGATACCGTTAATAATAGTGTTTATCTAAGCAATAAGAGATCTATGTTACGTGCTTCTGCATTGGATGCACCAGAAAATCCGGTGCTGGAGAAACCGCCGGTGTATTCCAAAACTTCATTTAACGAAGCGCCTTACACAGTAGGGTTAGACAACGAATCAATCTCCACCTTAAGCGGAGGAGTGTCTCTCCGCAGCGACGATTTAACCCTGCCCGGGAGAAATGGCCTCTCGTTTACATTGAGTCGTCAATATAACACAGGAGACGCTCAATTTTTTGATATGGGATATGATTACACTACGTATGCATATCCGGAGTATGCTTGGCGTGTCACCTATAATGCTATACGAGTTCCGGTTATCACGAAGTATGATGTGCTTGTTCAAGAATATATGCTCATCCAATATGACCAGAACTCGGACGGGATTATGGATCACTTTTCGGGTCCTCTTCTTCAAGACCCAACAATAGACCAAACATATGATACTGAGGAGCAGGCGCAAAATGCAGTTAACCTTCTTTCCAATCGTTATTATAAAGTTCCGGGTGATTCCTTATATCTGACTGATTCGCGATCGTCATCTGTAAATTCCTTTCAAGATACTATTCCTCCATGGAACGGGTACAGCGGAAGTCTTAAGAAAGTTGGCGCTGTCAAAGTTACGGGTTCTTACACAGCAGCCCAAAGTAAAGTGGCCACAGGAACACGTACACGAACAATTTCGGGGGTATACAACCCGAACGGAACCTGGGAAGCACAAGTGTATAGCGATGAAGTCCCGCTTTCACTACCCTACTCTGATTCGGATGGTTACAAAGGGGATTTGACCAGAACCGGGACGACTACCCAAAAGACTTGTCCTACTCAAGGAACACCTGGATGGGTATGCACCAAGTCCTTCCAAGCGGAGTACTCTGGAACTGTTCGAAAAGAAGCTGTGGACAATCGTCTCTATACTCAGGATTATGGTGGTACTGTAGAAAAAGCTGAGTATTATTCACCGGATCGATATACGCCATGGACCTCTACAGATAAAGGACGTGTTCGCTACATATATTCCAGATATGGGAAGGCCTTTCAGAAGCCTCGCGAAATCGAGGATACAAAGAATTCAAGTATAGAAGTAATGTATGGCGGTGATTTTGACCAGCAGAAAAATGCAGTTGCTCAACAAAACTTCTTTAATAATCGTTCCGGGATGTCCTTTGGGAGTACCTTTATTGAAGGCAACGAAACTGTCCATTATTATATAGCATCACCAGCAAGCGCCTCAATTGAGCAATATGTGATAGGAACAGGGGTAGGAGCAAATTACTTTAATACAACCAGTAAGCCAACCCTGGATAAGCTTTATCCTATAGGGAAAGGCTGGAGCTGGAATCTTCCATTCGTCGAAGTTAAAGACGGAAGGAATATTATTCATCCGGGAGATGGCGGGAGCTATACTATTGAGAACGGAGCGCTTAAAGAAAGCGAGTGGCAGGGAGTAAAGTTTGTTACCGATACGTCAGTAAACGTGAATGGAGAACAATCACAGAACGTATTGATTAGCTCCGACGGGATGACTAGACAATATTTTAATTCCAATGGCTTACTAATTCAAATTGCAGATTCTCAGAACAATACGATTAACTTTGCTTACACCTATAATGCAATTTATAATTCCAAGTTGCTGAGTCAGGTGAAAGATGCGATTGATAACACGATTGAAATTAATTATACGTCAGAGACTGTCACTCTGAAATCTGGTGATCGAACTGTTGTATATAACAAGCATACTGAAGAAGGCGTAGAATTGTTGGGCAGCGTAACCGATCCGCTTGGGCGAAAGACGACCTACAGTTATCAAATCAAAAATGCCTGGTTCAATTTGTTGAGTGACTATGCTGAACGAGCAGTATCCAATCCATATGCTTTGCTGACACGTGTACAGCATCCAACCGGAGCAATTACGGAGTATACCTTCGAGGAAGGGCCTGTTAAACGATATCTTGGGGAAAGATCGTATAATGAAAGTTACCGCCTGTCTTCTAGACTGGATCGTATCATTTATAAGAACGGCCAATCATCAGAATATAACCGAAAGTCAATCAACTACAATGAGACCGACATGGGATCTTCGGGAAATCAAGACTTGAATTTCTCGACTCGACTGAGTGACGGACTCACGGACACCTCGTTCCATTACCGGAAGGATTACATTGACACGGAGACACCGGCACGATTCTTTTTGGAATCCTCAGTCCAGAGTGGTGGGGGAGTTAGCAGAACTACCAGTTACGAATATGGAAAGTATGTGAACGGTCATTCCTATCCGGCTCAAACACCAACAAAAATAACCGTCTCAAATAATCAAAATGGGGATATTCTTGTAGAAACTACGGACTACGATGACTACGGAAATATCACTAAAGCGACAGATGCACAAGGTCATAATGTTACCTCAACTTATGATGATCGTCACTTGCTATCAACGAAAATGGAGCCCGCGAATGAGGGCAGTTACCGGTTCACTGTTTTTACACGAAATCCTCAAGGGGAGACTACAAATATTAGCGTAAGGAAGAATAATGCGGAAGGGGAACTGTTGCAATCTATCACATTTGATAAATTCGATGACTATGGGAATATTCTCTCTCAAACTGTTCGTAATAAGGATAAGAATATTACGGTCTTGACAGACTATAACGCTACAAATCACGCGTTTGCTGAAAAGCAAACGATGGATGTACACGATGCTGAAGGACAAAAAAGTACGATCTCGGTGGAAAGAGAGTATGACTCTTCTACGGGAGATTTATTATCTGCAACAGATGGGAAAGGCAATCGCAGCTCTTACAAATATGATGCATTAGGACGAGTAATAGAGGTTACCCATGCAGATCAATCCAACCTTACTGCTGTCTACGATGATTTGCTGAATACTGTAACAGTGACCGATGAGAATAATTTGGTCAGTCAGACGAAGTGGAATGCCCTTGGATGGCAATTAGAGAGTGGAATTTTTGAGAAGGGGATTTATAAGCGGAAATCATCTATAGTATATGATGCCTTCGGAAGAAAGGATTGGGATCAGGATGCTCTAGGTAACAAGACTCAATACCATTTTGACGCTTGGAATAGACTTACATCCACGGAGTATCCCGATGCTTCCAAAACCATAAAATTATACGATGATAAAGTCCGTACAGTGACATCTACTACAGGGGAAGGTTACTCCCAGATTGAAACCTATGATAAATGGGGACAAAAAGTTAAGGTTGAGGAAAAGGAGAATTCCGACAGCGAGATAAGCCTGTTGGGCAGCTATGATTACAATCAAGGGAACGGTGAGTTGTGGAAGTATACTGATGGAAAATCAGCGTCCACTACCTACAAATACAATGATAATGATGAGTTAATTTCGGTAACCAACGCATTAAGTGAGACAACCCAATATGAGTATGATATGTTGGGGAATCTAATTACGCTCACCCATCCGGACGGGACTAAAAAGCAGTACACATATAATGAACTTGGGGAGAGGTTAACTGCAACGGATGAGGCAGGCCGGCTTACTACTTATAGTTATGATAATGCGGGCAACCTCCTATCACAGCAAGACCGTAACGGAGTAATAACATCTTATGAATATGATAACCGTAATCGTCTGAAAAAGCGGATTGCCCCGGATGAAGCGGTGGAATTCACATATGATTTGGCAGGAAATCGCTTAACTATGAGTGATAATACTGGAACTACCTCCTATCAGTATGAACCGGACACAGGGTTACTTAAGCAAGTCACCTATCCGGATCAACTGAAGCTTCAAATTACAGAGTATAATGCAAACGGAAACCGCACGGAAATGACAGGACCATTTGGAGATTATGTTCAGTACTCGTATGATGCAATGAACAGATTATACAAAGTTGGCGCCAGTCTCGAGAACCCCATGGTTACCTATAGCTATAATAAAAATGGAGTTATAGACCAGGTTGATACAGATATAGGGTTGACACACTCCTATAAGTATACAGGTATAGATTTAACACGCAGCAGTGAAGAACTAGCCGGCCGCACATTAAATAAGTACGAGTACAAATATGATGTGAACAATAACATTCAGGAGAGGATCTGGACACAGCTGGGGGGAGAAGAACCCAAATCAATAACGGACAATTTTGGATATGATAAATTGAACCGAATTGAGACAAGCACAGAGAACAATGGAGAGAAGTATACCTATGACTCCCGCGGTAATCGGACTGGGCTAGTCTCAGGGACGGGACTGGAATCCCTGAGTGACAGAGAGTATAAGTACGACACGCAAAACCAGTTAACTCAAGCCCTAATAAACGGAAAAAAAGTAGAATATCATTACAATGGGGACGGACTTCTGGTCGAACGTATTGTAGACGGTATAACAACTCGATACTACTACGATGGAAATCAAATCATTGCAGAAGCGCAAGTAGTCAAAGGTCAACCGAAGTTGGTGGCCAGTTATCTGAGAGGGCTGCGCCTAGAAGCAATTCGTTATGCGGATGGAAGTATGGTTTATCCGGGTTATAATGGACATGGAGATTTGGTGGAAATCAGAAGCCAGCAGGGAGCGTTGTTGAACCAGTATAAATATGATATTTGGGGTAATATAACTTCTCAGGTGGAATCCGTATATAACCCTTTCCGTTATGCGGGTGAGTTATGGGATGATTCAACAGATCTGCAGTACTTGCGGGCTCGTTGGTATGATCCGAGTATGGGACGCTTCTTAAATGAGGATACGGTCGAAGGGCAATTTGATAATCCTTTAACGTTAAACCTGTATACATATGTATACAATAACCCATTAAGATATCTCGATCCCACCGGGAACAAGGCATGGGAGCCTTATGCGGTCAATCAGCTTAGACTCCTTATTGATGAAGCAAGGGTGAAAACCGGGTCGAGCAAGACGAATATAAATTATCAATTGTACAAGAGTTTCATTTGGAATTACTACGATTTCGGTTCTTTTATGAGTGAAAATCATTACAATTATCTGTACGGATTGTTAACAGGGACAAGTGCCTATAAAAATAGTGCTGGCAATGCAGACTGGGCGAGGGAAACTTTAATTGGCGAGTATTATAAATCCGTTGAAGCAGAATATGTTGCTTATCTTGCATTGGGAGCCGCTGTGCGCTCCACCCAGAGAAACACAAATAGAGGGTGTAACTGCTTTGTTGCGGGTACTAAAGCTCAAACAGACGAAGGGGAGAAGAATATCGAAGACATTGAAGTCGGAGATAAGGTTCTTTCCAAGGATGAAGAGACTGGTGAGGTAGCTTATAAAGAGGTTACGGCTACAATGAACCATGAGACGGATGAAATTTATCAAATCCATGTGGGCGACCAAGTAATAGAATCGACATTCAATCATCCGTTTTATGTGAAGGACAAGGGATGGACATTCGTTAAAGACCTCAAGGTTGGCGACTTGCTTGTTCAAAGTGATGGGAATACACTCGAAATAACTAGTATTGAAATGTTGCACAAGCACGTCACAGTTTACAACATGACAGTCGATGAATTCCATACCTACTTCGTCAGTGACCTTGGTATTTGGGTTCATAATACGAATTGTCCATTTGGGGCAAATGGTGTTCAAGTTACAAGTAAAACTATATGGAAAGAAAACGGTAGCAAGGCGAGGATTGATGTTGAGAATCCAAACCCTGGACAACGTGCAGGACAGATTCACTACCAAGATGCAAACAATAATAAGTATTTGTATGACCCCAATAAAAAGGCGTTTTTAGATTCAAGTGGAAATCTTGCTCCGAAAAGTGTAAATAAAATGCTTGAAGACCCTAACTTTGTTAAAAAGTTAAATGTTGGTCTCACGCAGTATCTTGGGGAAAGTCCTTATACTCCATAAACGAGGTGTTAGATTGAAAATAAATTCCAAGATGAAGAAGTTTCTCGATGAAATAGTGGACAAAGAAAAACAATCAGAAATTAAAATTAACTTCAATACTGCTAAGAACATTATTTTTCCTGAATTTTTTGAATGGGAAGGATGTGTTCTACTAAGGCAAGATAGTAACGATAATATGCCGAGTCAGTTCTCACCGAATCAGTTCATTCCTGATAGAACTGCATTTGAAGCAGATTATAACCATGTTCATCTGAATGATTTCTTCTCTGAAAATTCTAGTCCGTTTCAAGTATTTATGCTTGCAACAAAGATAATAGAAGTTTGGGCGGCTACCCTTTACAAGCAGTTCAACCCAAACAAGAGGTTCATTCTCATTCTTTCTTTTGACGACGAAGAAGCTGTACTACGCTTTTATACAGTCAGAGAAAATGAATCGCCGTGGCTTGATACTTCCTCAATAGAATCGTATGTAGACGGGCTAATGGTAATCGAAGTATGAGATAAAAATATTCAGACCTTGAGGGCTGCATGAAGTGCACCCCTTAGAATAGACATTGGAAAAACCCCCTGGTTA
>NZ_VYKK01000018.1 GCF_008710135.1 Paenibacillus spiritus
GCGTTCCCTTGAACACGGCGGTGGGTTCGAACGGAGTTCCGCTGGTATACGTGAATGCAAGTTCGGGCAGCAGCGCGCCCAGGTCGGGCAGCGTGAGCAGCGGCAGTGTTCCCTTGAATACGCCGGTGGGCTCGAACGGAGTTCCGCTGACGTATCTCAATTCAAGTTCCGGCAGCAGCGCGCCCAGGTCGGGCAGCAGTAGCAGCGGCAGCGTTCCCTTGAACACACCATTGGGCTCGAACGGAGTTCCGCTGGTATATACCAATTCGGCCAGCACCACTGTTAAGCCGTCCGCGGCTTCTGTTCCAAAAGTCAACGAGGCCAGTATGCAAAGTTTATTGCAGCAATTTGGCCGGGATACGGGATATACTTTATTCCCGGGAGAAGTGAGCGAGACTTTCAATCGGGAATCACTTAAATTCAAGCAATACGCTTTACAACAAGGTTATGACCCCGTAACCTTCGATTATATCCCGCCACAGGAACGATCGGCTGCTCATCAGAAATACGACGGTGCCTATTTTGGCAATCTGCAGATGGAGGTGGATGCCTACCAACAGCAGATCCCGCTCGGCCTGCAATTGGCTACCACCTTCGGGGAAGGCGTTATGGACGGTGCCTGGCATGAGGCCGGACAAGCTGCCCAGTTTGCCTATTTAGCAGCAACAGATTTACCAAAGGCAGTGGGGCAGGTGAAGGATCAGGCGGGACAAATCCTGTATGCGTCCACCCATTTGACGGAAACGGCGACGAATGCCTATCAGATGACACAGCAAGCCTATACGGCCTTGAAGCAGATGAGCCCGGAAGAACGGGCGAGAGTCCTTGGGGAAAAGGCCGGAGAATTAGCTGTGGACGCGCTACTCACAAAGGGAGCAGGCGCTCTTGGAAAAGAGGCGCTGAATGCCACGCTGGAGACGGCCGGGACATTAGCCCAAAAGGCCGGAGAGCTTTTGCCTAAACCGGGCGCTGTACTGACCACGCCTGAAGGCATCCGAATCCCGGTGAGCGAAGCGGAGGCTGATTGGGTCCGGAAGATAGAGGGAGGAGTTGAGGGGACGGGTGATCTTAAACCACAAGGACTTATGGACGAACTTGCAAATAGTGGAGTAAAGTATAATCCAAATGATGTTGTTGCTGTAACAAGAAATGCTGATGGTAAATTAGTATGGATTGAAAATGGAAACTCACAGGCAGGGTTAAATCATATTCTTAATCATGCTGATGATTTTGCCGCCAAAGGAATTAGTCAAGGTCAATTGCCTGAATTTATAACAAAGGCAGTAAGTGGTGGGAAAATTGTGGGATATCAAGGCAAGGGAACTGGCAGACCAATTTACGAGGTCAGCTTCAATGGACAGACGCAAAGGGTTGCAATAACTACAGGCAACAATGGATTTATTGTAGGTGCAAATCCAGTGTCGATAAAATAGGAGGGAATATGAAAAAAATAAAACTATACTTAGAGTATCAGTGCTATCCAATGTGGATTTACGATGAAGTTGGTGAGTTGGTTGACAATAATATTGCTATTGAACTTGAGAATGATTCCTTCATTGCTAAAGCGTTAGATGAAATTCAAGAAACGTATGATAGCTTGTTTGAGGATAATGAAGTGAATTTTGAATTTAAGGGATTTGCTCAGGAACAAGATAGAGAGGATTTTCTACGTTTAGTTAACGAAATCGTCATTTCCATTGAGAGAAAATTAAGCAATAAATATAAGGTCGAAAACAAGATTAATCTTTAAAGCTTTATTTCCTTGATTGGCTTTATGCCTTTCAAGGTTTCTTTTTTGGTGGGGCTACCCAGTGCCTAATGAATTCATCATTCAACCCATAACTCAATATAACCCATGTAATACCCGTATAAAGATATTATCATTCCATTGTGCGTACAACGAAGACTGAATTTTATACCCTAAGTAACGCTATTCCATTAAACAGGTCGATTATGGTCAGACACCACCATGATTGACCTGTTTTTTGTTATTCTTTGTTTGCGGACTGAATAGTGGGGCAAGCAATCAGGCTGAACAAAGGAAACCGCGACAAATGCCTATCAGATGACACAGCAAGCCTATACGGCCTTGAAGCAGATGAGCCCGGAAGATCGGACGAAAGTGCTTGGGGAAAAGGCCGGAGAGTTAGCTGTGGACGCGGTACTCACAAAGGGAGCAGGAGCGCTTGGAAAAGAGGCGCTGAATGCCATACCTGATGTTGGTAATACACCAACCATATCTACAAGATTGAGGGATGGAGCAACTTGGCATAGAGCTACTATAAATGGTATAGAAATTGATGTAATCAAAGATGGCGATGATGTAACTAGCGGATATCCAACAGGTACGATAAATTCGTCACGCCCATCAGGTTTTTAGCCCAATTTTAAGTGGAGGCATCAAATATGTTCAAAGAACTAGATAACCTTTTATCTGCTGAAGCAACAGTAGATTCTTGGTACGATGATGGCTGTGTCATAGCTAGCGAGATACTTCTAGAGTTTAGTCCAAGTGATTGGGATGAACTTTCAAATCAGGTGCTTAGTAAGCCAATAGAATGGCAAAGAAAAATAGCATATTGCTTGGATAACAAGTGTAATGTTCATGAACTTAACATTCTAATCTCTTTGCTCAGTACTAATGATAGCGAATTATTCGAGATAGGCATCGATACGTTAAGAAGTTATTCAAATCAAGAAAGTAGAAATATGATACTGGATAACACCCAGATTCTACAACGTGTAAATGATTTACTCCCTACTGCTAGCATACCAGTAAGGAAAATACTCGAAGATTTTCGTGCTAAAATCCGTTCGTAATATTTAGATTTCAGGTTTGGATGTAATATTTTTTTGGCAATGTGCCTAGCCATGCATCACGCACCGCCTAAGTAGCGTGCGGGAGATAAAGGAGCCGAGCAAATTTAGCTTTTCCTGTTCGTACGAAGATTAAAGTCAAAGAATGCATTCAGAAGCTAGGGCCCTGTATCCCATCTAATGGGAGGGTTTCGTAGTTGCATGTATGATTTATTGATCCTAGACTGGAATGAAGGTAAGGTTTGACCCGGGAAAACCGGGAGCGAATGGCTTTGAGGGCAAAGACCATTACCATGTTAATAATCCGAATAGTAACATAAAAATATATAATTATATTGACACAAATGGTAATCCTGTTGCTAAAGGCTCAAAAGCGTCTCATATCGTCCCGTAGGAGGAGATTATTATTAAACCAACTGAGTTGCTGGCGACTTTTGACTTGCACGATAACATTGTAGAGGACATTGAATATTTGCTTAATGAGAATAAGGTTCAAATCAAACTCGACTTGTGTCAGTGGAAGCAAGCAAATTATGATGAATCTGAACCCGAGATGCAGGCGGGGGTACTGACTTTCACTGATGTAGGCTCGTTTCAGATTGAACCGCCAAAGTTTATGATTAACAGCAATGAGATTCTCGAAGTGAAAGTCCAAGATGATAAGGGGAATATAGAAATCATTCTTGCAGGTAATGATGATGTTGGAAAGGTCTGCATTGTAGCTCAGGACGTTTACTGGGAAGTATGCGACTAAAAGCGGCGGGGGCTACCCAGTGCCGAATAAACAGGTCGATTATGGTCAGATAACCCATGATAGGCCTGTTTTTTGTTATCTTCGTTTTCTTACAGGTTTTTGAAAAAAATCGCAACTTTGCGAACAGATACCCCGATAGATATAGTGTCGGGTACATCGCAACTATTTTATAGTCCGACAACTATATTGTCAGGACTATACTGAACATTTCACAACGGGAAAGTCATGTGTTAAAGGCTAGCCACCTGCCCTCTAATTAAGCCAAAAAGTTATTAAGCGAAAATCAACGAATTACTGATAGCAATAAGTAATAAATTAAGCTAATTTCATTTATGTTGGACGGCGGGGTGTTTCGTACTAAAGGGTTCAAGGTGGCGAAATGCCAAATGCTAGCCAAGTTAGAATACAGCTTGATGTAAATACAAATGTGATACCGAACAAAGAAGCGATCCTTCGTAATCAATGGGAGCAGCACCATATGAATTTCCTGCCCCTTGGATTCAGTGGCTTGAAGAGGATGATAAAATAAAAAAATAGAATTATCGAGGTACTTGAATGCTGAGGAGGAGGCAAAGTGCTTAAGAAGCCGAAGTATGCTGAGACTGTAATAGTTCTTGTTAAAAATAAGAACCATTTCAGATGGTTTGTTGCAGATAAGGAGATATGGTTTTTAGATTTGAAAAAACTAAATTCTTCATATCTTGAGAAAGGATATAACATTCCTGATCCTGATGATTTCTCCGACAGATTTAATATTGCCGTAGTAAGCGAGGAAACGGCGGAAGACTTCCTCCTACAGCTTAGTGACTTCGAGGCAAGAACAGAAGAATTAAGGGAGATGTTAGAACAGAGAACGTATAGTCATATTTCAGATATGTTACCTTCCCTATACGTGGATTTTGATAATAAGGAGTTGACATCCTACTATCCCGAGCCTGCGTCTTATGAATTTTATGTGCCGGATGGATGGCTGGGAAAGTACGGGCAATTTATAGAGGTCATTCCTGAGGTCTATCGTTATTGGATAATACAAGGAACAAATCAATTTTTGTAAGGAGAATAACGTATTCGGTTACATCGAATAGGTCGATTATGGTCAGACGCCACCAATGATTGATCATGCTCAAGAAGTTTCTGATGCATATCGTGGTTTAGTTGATTTAAAAAGAAGTTGGGAAGGGATGCTGAAAAATCCTAATTTAGATGCTGAACTTCGACAAATTTACACATCTAAGTTTAATGAGGTAAATTCTAAAATGGAAAAAATTGAGACTATGTTTAATCCACATGGCGGAGTGTTTCCACCTAATTAAGGATTGGAGTAATGTATATGATTAATAGAAAAAAGACATTAAAAGAGTATTTGACTGATCAAGAATATGAAAGTGTAGTATATGTCACTACCTGTATGGCACTTGGAAATCACCGGGAAGTGTCTATGTGAGTTATCTAATTTTGATTTGATTCGTTGTATCAGACAGGATGTTTTTACAGATTTAGTGACGTTTGAAATTATTGAAAGGATTGATGAACAGAATACACCTTTCTATGCTGATATTGATTCAATAGAATTAATGGAAAAGTTATCATCTGTTCATTCGGAAATACTCTCTGCATATAAGAGTAAATTAGACAGAATGATTGAAAACGTTGAAAAAAACGAATTAATAGATTTAGCGGATATTTGGATGTTCGATGAACAGAAGGAAACGTATCAAGGCTATATCAATATAATAAAAAATAAAATTCTGGAGTGCTACGATATAAATGCAATCGAAAAACACCCTCGTATGAAATAAAATGAAAGCTGACGAGGAGATTAAAGAAGATGCAGTAAGATTGAGCGATGAGATGGTACCAAAGAAAGCCGCCGAGCAGTTAGGCTTACCCTACTATACCTTGCAGGAATGGATAGAAAATGGAAATTTTATTCCAAAAAATTGCAAATATATTAAATAGCATGATTCCGGAAGATTGGGACAGAGTGTCACTCTATGCTGAGGTTAGGGAAGGTTTCTCACAGGTTTTTTTCTACTATTACCCTATCGGCTCTGATAAACCAATTTATAGTTTGGATATTTTGGATATCTCCAGTGTAGACAAACGGAAACACAGAGAATTAAAGCATCAGCTTTATGAATTTTTTGAGGAACTTTGGAATGAGTTTAAGGTTCAAGAACAAGAGCAATGGACGAGTTTGACCTATTTACTAGATATTTCGGGTAAAATGAAAGTCAACTACGGCTATGAAGATATTTCACTTCTTAGTCCAGTTAAGAAACAAGAAAAGTGGGAAGCGGAATACCTGCGTTAATAATTAATACAATTAAGACCTTGTGTGGTAGAAATACTCAGTGCTGAAGAACCCATCATTCAAGGTAGTCTCAATCGGCTTCCCGTTTCGAGCCGCATACAGGGGACGTAGGCAGGATAGATCTGGTTCATCCCCTAGATAAGAATAATGGTTACTATGGGCAGGTCGATTATGGTTGGATACAACCATAAAGGCCTGTTTTTGTTAATCTCGTTTCAGAAACGAGCTGAAGTTAAGGAAATCTCCGCGTAGGAGGTGGAGATGTCGACTAGTGGATTCGGGCGGTTCAGCCGAACCGCTGTCGGTGAAACGGCAAGTCTCTTTATCCGTTAAATATGGTATCAGAACAAAAGGGAGACTATGGGGATGGATCAGTTTTTTGAAACAAAACTCACCATGTTGAAGCATGAAAAGGAAATTTGGAAGGAGTATCAAAAAGCGGAGAGAAAGCGTCATCGGCGCTATAGGAATTGGATCACCATCTCTGTAAGGAGTGCAGCCCTTTTATTGAGCATTCTTGGTGTTGTCGGAGTACCTTGGATCATCATTACCCGACAACTGGTTTGGTATTGGCAGATTATAGATGTTAGTGTGATGTTTGCAGGGTATTTCCTACTCAAACTTGCCGATAACCTTGAATTCGGCCTTATGGCGAAATCTGCCCCCTTCCATGCTCTAAAGCCGGATTCTCCTCCCTGGCTCTTCTTCGAGCTGGAGCGCCATCCCCTTCACATAGCATTTCTGGCACACGAACTGGGCATGTATATTTCAACGATCTCTCCAGAACAGCGCAAGCAACTTTCGAATATTTTTCTAAAGCGGTCAGAAACTGCAAAACGAAAAGTGTGGTTTACGCTTTCAATGATTGGCGTGTTTTCCTTTGCTTCCTATGGAGCATTTGTACAAGCTGCTCTTGGTCTGGATACAGACGTTAAGAAGATGATGGAGGATTCTATAATTTACACTATTCTCTCGATGACCTTTGTTATCGTGGTTGTGTTCAATCGGTTCTCTCTGGAGAAAAGCGTTTTAAAAAAGTCGGTAGATTATCAGATACTCTCCGAGCTTTTGTCCGATTGCTAATTTATGGGTCCTCTCCTGCTTCAAGCGAAAGATAAGGTCTGACTTTATATCCAACCCTCATGAAATACCCGTATAAGAACTTTAGTTTCAGTAGTAAGACATCCATGCTTCAAGTTGAACAGGCTACCAAGGCAGGCTCCGTACCCGCCAAGATAGGCCTGTTCTTTGTTATCCAGCGTTATTCAAAAAAAGGTCTGCTGAAGCTGGTTCAGCCATTCATTCGGGAAGTGTCCGGAATGGAGGTCGGACAGAATGAGATGCAGCGACTTCAGGCTGCCATCTACTTGTTCGGGGCCAAGCACGCCCAGGCGGATAGCGGTTCGGTATTCATCCAGATCCAGTACCTGGTAGCTGCCGTCCGGATTTAGGGCGACGTCGATGAACAGGTCATGCACGCAGAAGACATTCGGCCGAATCTCCCGGATGTCCACAATGTCGATTAACCACCAGGGGTACCGGGTCTTGTAGTGCAGCGAGTATTGGAGGCCAAGGTCCAGGCGGTACACGATAAGAAAAGGCCGGTCGGCCGGCGATGCCGGCAGCTCCAGCAGGGTGACGTCGTCATAGCGGATATAGCGGGTGGAAGCGGCATTGTCCCGGCAGCGGCGCTCTTTGAGCGCCAGAGCCTGCGCAATGACATCCGGCGGGTTCTTCCGGATATCGGGGGCGTATTCCAGTCCGCCGTGTTCCCTGCCGACATGGTTCCAGAAGATCAGAGTCTCCACGGTGCTTCCCCTACACCCGTACCCGGACTTCGCCGAGATAGGCCAGCAGGGCGGCGATGCCCGCCCCGATCATCGTTCCGCGCGATCCGAGCTTCGAGAAGGCGATGGTCAGTTCGCGTTTGTGATAGGGCAGGGTGCGCTCGGAGACGACCCGGCGCAGCGGTTCGCCGAGCCATTCCCGGGCTTCGGAGAGCGGGCCGCCGATGACAATCAGCTCGGGGTTGAAGCTGTTGATGAGGTTGGTGATGCCGATGCCGAGATATTCGCCGATCCGCGCAAAATGTCCGGCCGCGACTGCATCGCCGGCCGCCGCCAGCCGGGTCAGCCCGCCGGTCGTACGGGCGGGCAGGTCGGCGTCGTCGTAAGTCTTCTCCGACGCGTACAGCTCCCAGCAGCCGCGGTTGCCGCAGCTGCAAGACCGGCCCTGGGCCTCGATGGTCATATGCCCGGTCTCGCCGGCATAGCCGCGGGCTCCCTTGTACAGTTCGCCGCCGATAATGATGCCCGACCCGATCCCCGAGCCGGCGCTGATATAGAGCAGATGGCGGACGCCGCGCGCCTCGCCGTAATTCAGCTCGCCCTGCGCGCCGGCATTCGCTTCATTGTCGATTGTGACCGGAACGCCGAAGGCCCGCTCCAGTCCGCTCTTGAGATCCACGCTCTCCCAGCCCAGGTTGGGCGCAAGCAGAATCAGTCCGTCCTCGTCCACCATGCCCGGGACGCCGATGCCGATTCCGACCAATCCATGGGGCGTCGCCGGAGCGAGGCCGGTCAGCTCCCGGCCCAGCGCGATCAGCGTCTCCAGCACCTCTTCCGGCCGGTGGGAGGGGAGGGCCGCCTCGCGCTCCTGCAGAATATGGCCGCCGAAGTCGCACAGCACGCCGGCCACTTCCTTAACCCGCAGTTCCATGCCGATCACACAGCCTGCGCCTTCGTTGAAATGCAGCATGAGCGGCTTGCGCCCGCCGCTGGATTCGCCGGGTCCGGCTTCGATGACCAGCTTATCCTCGCACAGCTCGGCGACCAGGTTGGAGACCGTGGCCTTATTCAGTCCCGTGAGCTGGGAGACCCGGGTCCGGGAGAGGGGAGATGCGCCGCGAATCGTGCGGAGGACAAGCGATTTATTGATTTTTTTGACGAGTGCCTGATCGCCGGTGACGTTCACAGAGAGATGCCCCATTTCGTATCGTATCGTTGGTTACAGGCCGCGTCGGCCAGTTGCTGCCCCTAAGTCTAGGACGGTCTCCGGCAAAATGCAACAGATTTCACACCCAAGTCCCGTCCGGTTCCAGGGGAATAAAATTTTTTGAATAAACTTAGTTTAACCAATATACAAAGTCAAATCCATATGCTATGATGATTTTGCAAACGCTTGCTAATGCAGGCGCTCCATTATGAAGACCAGGGAGGATTTTACCAAATGGCATACTTTGAAACGGTCGGCAAGATCAAGTATGAAGGCAGCCGTTCCACCAACCCTTACGCATTCAAATTCTACAACCCCGAAGAAGTGGTAGCCGGCAAGACGATGGAAGAGCATATGCGCTTCTCGATGGCTTATTGGCACACCCTGACAGCCGGCGGATCGGACCCGTTCGGCGCAGAAACCGCCATTCGCGGATGGGATAAATACAGCGGTATGGATAAAGCGAAAGCCCGCGTTGAAGCGGCTTTTGAATTCATGGACAAGATGGCGCTGCCGTTCTACTGCTTCCATGATGTAGACATCGCTCCGGAAGGCAGCTCGCTGCGCGAATTCTACGCCAATATTGACACCATTGTGGATCTGCTGGAAGCCGGAATGAAGACTTCGGGCAAGAAGCTGCTCTGGAATACGGCCAACATGTTCACGAATCCGCGCTACATGCACGGCGCAGGTTCGACGTGCAACGCCGATGTATACGCCCATGCCGCAGCCCAGATCAAGAAGGGTCTGGAAGTCGGCAAGCGTCTGGGCGCAGAGAATTACGTGTTCTGGGGCGGCCGCGAAGGCTACGAAACCCTGCTGAACACCGACATGGGACTGGAGCTGGACAACATTGCCCGCCTGTTCCATATGGCCAACGACTACGCGAAGGAAATCGGCTTTGAAGGCCAATTCCTGATCGAGCCGAAGCCGAAAGAGCCTACCAAGCACCAGTACGACTTCGATGCCGCTACCTGCATCTCGTTCCTGCAGAAGTACGAGTTGGACAAGGTCTTCAAGCTCAACCTGGAAGCGAACCATGCGACACTGGCCGGCCACACATTCGAACATGAACTGCGCGTTGCCCGTCTGAACGGCATGCTGGGCTCGCTCGACGCGAACCAGGGCGATCCGCAGCTCGGCTGGGATACGGATGAATTCCCGCTGAACATCTATGACGCCACGCTGACTCTGTATGAAGTGCTGATGAACGACGGTCTCGGCAAGGGCGGCATCAACTTCGACGCGAAGGTCCGCCGCCAATCGTTCGAGCCGGAGGATCTCTTCCTGGCCCACATCGCGGGTATGGACACGTACGCCAAGGGGCTGAAAGTAGCTGCCAAGCTGATTGAAGACCGCGTATTCGAGGACTTCATCGCCAAACGCTACAGCTCCTTCAAGGAAGGCATCGGAGCGGACGTCGTCGCAGGCAAGGCCACGCTGGCTTCCCTGGCCGAATATGCCCTGAATAACGAGAACCCGCGCAAGAACGAATCCGGGCGTCAGGAAATGCTGAAGGCTGTCCTGAACCAATACATTCTGGCGGAATAGAAGGCTCGCGTGAAGCCGGGCGGCGAGGCGGATGAACCGTCTCCCTCCCGGCTTTTTGACATTCGGCGCGCCGCGGAGAACGGCCGGGGAGCGGACCATTATCAGAGGAAGATTCAAGCCAAATACAGGAGGTACGTTCATGAGTTATGTAATCGGGATCGACCTGGGAACCAGCGCCGTGAAATCGGTGCTTGTAGACCGCGAAGGCAGAGTTACAGGCGAACATTCGGAGAGCTACCCGCTGATGCGCCCCAAGCCGGGCTACAGCGAGCAGAACCCGGAAGATTGGGTGAAGGGAACGCTTGTCTCGCTGAACCGGCTGGTCGAGAAGACCGGCGTCCGGCCCGCCGAGATCGACGGAATCAGCTTCTCGGGGCAGATGCACGGACTCGTGCTGGTGGATGCGGAAGGCAAGCCGCTTCGCCCGGCGATTCTGTGGAATGATACGCGCACTACGGCGCAGTGCCGGCGAATTGAGAGCACGCTCGGCGCCAAGCTGATTGACATTGCCCGGAACAAGGCGCTGGAAGGCTTCACGCTGCCGAAGCTGCTCTGGGTGCAGGAGAATGAGCCTGAACTGCTGGATCAGGCCAAGCTGTTCCTGCTCCCGAAGGATTATGTGCGCTACCGCCTGACCGGCGAATACGGCGCGGAATATTCGGATGCGGCAGGAACGCTGCTGCTGGACGCCGCCTCCAAGAGCTGGAGCGCGGAGATCGCCGAAGCCTTCAACCTGCCGCTGTCGCTCTGCCCGCCGCTTACCGAATCCTTCGGACAGACGGGCGGACTGCTGCCCGAGATCGCCGAAGCGGCCGGACTTGAGCCGGGCACCAAGGTGTTCGCAGGCGGTGCGGACAATGCCTGCGGCGCGCTGGGAGCGGGGATTCTTGGAGAAGGCAAGACGATGTGCAGCATCGGGACTTCGGGAGTCGTTCTGTCCTACGAGAGCGACAAGACGCTGAACCTTGGGGGCCGCGCCCACTTCTTCAACCATGCCGAGAAAGACGGCTATTACATCATGGGCGTAACCCTGGCGGCAGGCTACAGCCTGACCTGGTTTAAGGAGACGTTTGCCGCAGAGATGGGCTTCGATGAACTGCTTGCGGGAATTGACCGGATTCCGGCGGGAAGCGGCGGTCTGCTGTTCACGCCTTATATTGTCGGCGAACGCACGCCTCATGCGGACTCCGACATCCGGGGCAGCTTCCTCGGTATGGATTCGGGCCACACGCTGAAGCATTTTGCCCGGTCGGTGCTGGAGGGGATTACCTTCTCCCTGCGGGAGTCGGTGGATATCGTGCGGAGTTCCGGCAAGGCGGTTACCGAGATCGTCTCGATCGGGGGCGGAGCGAAGAATGCGGACTGGCTCCAGATGCAAGCCGATATATTCAATGCTACAATAATAAGGCTGGAGAGCGAGCAGGGACCTGCCCTGGGAGCGGCCATGCTGGCAGCTTACGGCGCCGGATGGTTCGACTCTCTCGGCGACTGCGCGGCCGCCTTCATCCGGACAGCCGGCCGCTACGAGCCGAACCCGGAGCAGGCGGAGCGCTATGAGAAGATCTATGCGCTGTACCGCGAAGTATACGGACAGACACAGGAACTCAACCGCCGGCTCGCTGAATTCCGCAACTAACAGAGCCCGGCATCACCCGCCGGACCAGCGACGAAGGGGTAATCCTATGATAAAAGTGCTGATCGTGGATGATGAGCCCAAGCTGAGGGAGGGGCTGCGCCTGCTCATTCCCTGGGAGGAACTGGGCTATACGGTGGTGGCTACCGCAAGCAGCGGTATCGAGGGGCTTAAACAATATCAGCTTTTTGCTCCAGAGTTGATCATCGCCGATATCCGCATGCCCGGAATGGACGGCCTGCGGATGCTGAGCGAGCTGAGGCAGGGAGGAGAAGAGTGCCATGTGCTGATTCTGAGCGGCCATGCTGACTTCGAGTATGCGAAGCAGGCCATCACGCACAGGGCTGACGGCTACCTGCTGAAGCCGGTGGATGAAGACGAACTGATCGATTATCTGAACAAGCTTCGGGAGACGATCCAGAACGAAGCGCTCCTGAAAGAGCAGAGCGGACCTGACCGGGACACGCTGCTGTATCAGCTCCTTCAGCCGGGAGGAAGCCGCGAAGCCGCCGATGAGGCGGCTGTGCTGCTCGGCGTAGCCGGCCGCGAGACCGAGGTGGTCCTGATCGAGCTGAAGCGGCCCTTGAAGAAGGAGGAAGAACGCCAAGAACGGGAGGAGCGGGCCAGACAGGCGCTGCAGCGGCGCTGGTCCGACCCCGAACGCGGCTTGTTCTTCGTCTATCCGCCTTATCTCGGTCTGCTTCTGACGGAACCGCTCCAGGATCAGGAGGCCCGGGCTGCGCTGTGGGGAGAGCTGGAGCGAATCATGCTCAAGGAGAATCTGGAGTTCTTCGCGGCTGCGGGCGGAGCGGTATCCGGCGCCGGGCTGTCCGTTCGTTCCTGCGCCGCAGCTCGCGAGCTGCTGGGTGTCCGTTTCTTCGGCGCGAAGGGCGAGCTCTTAAGCGGAGATTCTTCCTCCTGGCCGCTGCCTTCCGTTCATCCCGGAGAAGCTTCTCTCCGGGATGAGGAGCACCGGCTGCTGCTGGCCGTTGAGAGCGGCAGCGCCGGAACCATTGAAGATACGGTAACGTCCCTGCTTGGCCGGCTGGCCGCAGACAAGCAGGAGGAACGGACCGTCAAGGACCAGCTGATGCGGATTGTCAGCGGCATTTCGGCGCGGCTGGAGAGCGCCTATCCGGAGTCCCGCCCGATGATCGAGGAGAACCAACCGGCGCTGAGCCAAGCGTATACCGCCGATTACCTGAGCGAGTTCCGCGAACGGCTGATTGCCTACCTGGAGCGGGTTGCGGAAGGGCTGACCGCCGGAAGGGGAGACGAGCTCAAGCGGATTCTGGATCTGATTCAGCGCCGCTATAGCGAGAATCTCAAGCTTGGCACGCTGGCCGATATGTTCAACTACAACAGCGCCTATCTCGGCAAGATGTTCAAGAACTACACCGGCGAACATTTCAATACGTATCTGGACAAGGTGCGGATCGAGAACGCCAAGCAGTTCCTGGCGCAGGGCATGAAAGTGTATGAAGTGGCGGAGCGGGTAGGCTACGTCAACCCGGATTATTTCAATGCCAAATTCAGGAAATATGTCGGCATGTCGCCGACAGCCTACCGCAAGGAATGCTAGGCGGCACGCCAGCGCAAAGGCAGGCGGACCGCTTGCCCTTGCGCTCTGACGTCCAAGCGGCGCACCGGCCGAAGGCCGCGGTAACCAAGCAAGCAGAGCGTCTCCGCCCCGCGGACGGAGACGCTCTGCTTGTGTTTTTTTATCGGGTATTATGATAGTATAGGACCTCGGGCACGAGCCCGGCGAAGGGGTGGGTATCATCAAAAAGCTGATTCGCGCCATCAATGATATGAAGATGAAGAACAAGCTGATTCTGTTCTACTGTGTGTTCGTCATGCTCCCCGTGCTTGTGGTCGGCATCAGTCTGACCAGCTACTACCGCAGGGAGGCGCTGAGCCGAGCCATTGACCAGGCGACCAACAACGTAGCCAAGATCAAGAGCCAGATGTCCTCCATGCTGACGGTGCCGACGAACATCTCCAGTCTGCTCGTCTTTGATTCGAACCTAAGCGAGCTGGTCAATACCAGGTACGAGAGTCCGCTGCAGCTCACGAAGGCCTACCACGCCTACGAGGTTTTTGACAATTACGTTCTTCAGTATCAGGAAATCTCGAATATCCGCTTCTTTATTGACAATCCGACGCTGGTCGACAATATGTCCATCGCTCCAATCAACGACGAGATCAGGTCCAGCATCTGGTACAACTCGGTGTTGAAGAACAAAGGGACGTACTGGCTGTACATCCCCGACAAGGACATCTACAGCTCCAGCTCGACCGGATCGATCAACAAGCTGAGTCTGATTCGTCAGGTGAACTACCAGGAGTACAAGCGGACCGGGATATTGATGATTCAGATGAAGCCCGATGTATTGGCCCGCATGCTGTATCAGGAGCCCTTTGAGACGCTGGTTGCGGATCAGCAGGGCTATATCGCCGCCGCCAAGAGCCAGGAGCAGGTCGGCCGAACGCTGGATTCGCTGGACATCGGAGTCGATCTGTCGAACGATACGCGCAAGGTCATCAAGACAACCGTCAAGGGCGTGAATTCCTATGTGATTGTCGATGAACTTATGCCCCTCTACAGCATCAGCAAGCTGAAAATTATCTCGGTGTTCGCCACCGAGGATATTGTCCGCGATGCCAATCGCGTCAGCGCGCTCGGTCTGGGCATCATTCTCGGCGTTCTGGTCGTTGCGCTGGGCATGGTGAACGCCATTTCGTTCCTCATGACGAAGCGGCTGCTCCGGCTCAGCCGCCAGCTGAATCAGGTTGCGCTCGGCAATTTCAGCGTGCTGTCCAATATCGACGGCAACGACGAGATCGGCCAGCTCAGCCGGCAGTTCAACTACATGGTCGGGAGCATCAATCAGCTGATCGAACGGGTGGTCGAGACCAATGAGCGGAATAACAAGCTGGAGCTGGCCCAGAAGGAAATCAAGTTCAAGATGATGGCCAGCCAGATCAACCCGCACTTCCTGTTCAATGCGCTGGAGTCGATCCGGATGAACGCCCATATCAAAGGCGAGAAGGAAATTGCCAACACCGTCCGGCTGCTCGGCAAGCTGATGCGCAAGAACCTTGAGGTCGGCCGTGATATGGCTCCGATCAAGGATGAGATCGAGATGGTCCGCTCCTACCTGGAAATTCAGAAATTCCGTTACGAAGACCGTCTGGCGTACACGCTGAATGTCGACCCGGACTGCATGGCTACCCTCATTCCGCCGCTGATTGTTCAGCCGCTGGTGGAGAACTCGGTCATCCATGGGCTTGAGAACAAGGAAGGCACGGTTCAGGTCAAGGTGTGCATTCTGTGCCGGGACGACTATATCGATATTCGGGTCAGCGACGACGGAGCGGGGATGACGGAGGCTCGTCTGGAGGAAATCCGCAGCGTTATCGGCCGGCCGGAGGAAGAATCCAAGAACCGGATCGGACTCCGCAACGTTCACCAGCGACTTGTGCTGTACTACGGGGAGGGCAGCGGACTGCATATCGACAGCAGGGAAGGAGAGGGCACCACAATCGAATTCAGCATTCCGAGAGTGGCCGAACCGATTCAGTAACAGGGCCAGTCCTCTGGATCAATGTCAAATTTCTATATGATTTTACGTGCAATCTGCCGGGTACTGAAAGCGCATCCTTTTCGTTATCATTAAGGCATAACAACGAAGGGGGATGTAGAAAGTGGAAGCGCTAACCGAGCCAAGTGTATCGGCCAATGAAAGCGTAAACTCCTCTACCCCGCGCAAGAAGCGGTCGAATGGATTGTGGAAGAGCATTGTTCAGCAGAAGTATCTGTATATGATGTCAATTCCATTCGTAATTTGGGTGTTTATCTTCAGTTATGTACCGCTGTGGGGCTGGACGATGGCTTTCCAGAATTACAAACCGGCCAAGTCATTCAGCGAACAAAAGTGGGTAGGATTCGATAACTTCACCAGGCTGTTCCAGGATGACCGTTTCTATCTGGTACTCCGCAATACGCTCGTCATGAGCGGACTCGGCCTGGTATTCGGCTTCATCGTTCCCATTATATTCGCCGTTATGCTGAACGAACTCCGAGGCAACAAGTTCAAGCGCACGGTTCAGACCGTATCGTATCTGCCTCACTTTGTATCCTGGGTCGTGGTTGCGGGGATCGTCACCAAGATGCTCTCGATCGACGGCGGCATTATCAATCAGCTCCTCTTGTGGACGAATATTATCGACAAGCCGATTCAGTTCATGGCGGAAGGGAAATACTTCTGGGGCATTGTAACCGCCTCGGACCTGTGGAAAGAAACCGGTTGGAACGCGATCATCTATTTGGCAGCGATTACAGGCATCGACAAGGAACTGTATGAAGCCTCCCGCGTCGACGGCGCAGGCCGGTTCAAGCAAATGTTCCATATCACGCTTCCGGGTATCCGCTCTACCGTAATGGTCCTGCTGATTATGTCGATCGGCCATCTGGTCGGCATCGGCTTCGAGAAGCAGTTCCAGCTCAGCAACAACCTGGTTACCGATTATTCGGAAGTCCTGGATTTGTACGCGCTTAAATACGGCATACAGATCGGACACTTCTCATACGGCACCGCAATCAGCATGTTCACCTCCGTGGTCAGCATCATTCTGCTGCTAAGCGCCAACGGCTTGATGAAGAAATTCACGAAAGAAAGCATCATGTAAGGGGGGACCAAAGATGAACACCAAGGCTTTTAACATGACCAAGGGAGAACGCCTCTTCGACATCTTCCTCTACGTCTTTCTCGCAATCATCATGATCGTAACTTTGTATCCCTTCCTGAACGTGCTGGCTATTTCGCTGAACGAATCGGTCGATACGGTAAGAGGCGGCATCTACATCTGGCCCCGGGAATGGACACTGGAGAACTACGAGCGCATCTTTGCCTATAAAGGTCTGATCCAAGGTTTCAAAATCTCGGTTCTGCGCACCCTGGTGGGCACAATCATCGGTCTTATCAGTGCCTCGATGCTGGCCTTCACGCTCAGCCGCCAGGAATTCCGGGCCCGCAAGGCGCTGTCTACCTTCCTGGCCTTGACGATGTACGTCTCGGGCGGTCTGGTTCCGATGTACATCCTGATGAGACAGCTCGATCTGATCGGCACGTTCTGGGTCTACATTCTCCCGGGCGCCGTATCCGCCTTCAACGTATTCGTCATCCGTTCCTTCATGGACGGATTGCCATACGCCCTGCAGGAATCCGCGAAGCTGGACGGAGCGAACGACTTCAAGATCTACTACAAAATCATCATGCCGCTCTGTAAGCCGGTTCTTGCGACCATCGCTTTGTTCCTGGCCGTCGGCCAGTGGAACGAATGGTTCTCCACCTATCTCTACAACGGCAGCAAGCCTCAATTGACGACACTGCAGTACGAGCTGATGAAAGTGCTGGCTACCACCAACCAGGGCGGCGCCGGCGCAGTAAGCAATGTGAACGACATGGCGAAGCAGATGGCGAATATCTCGCCGGAATCCATCAAGATGGCCATTACCATCGTGGTTACCGTACCGATTCTCCTCGTCTATCCGTTCCTGCAGAAGTACTTCGTAGGCGGCATGACGCTCGGGGCGGTCAAAGCCTAGGAACAGCCAGTACTCAAGGGGGAAAGGGAAGTCCGGCAAGCCAGCCGGGCTCCCTGAATCTCTGCTAACAACCGGAAAAATTATGAAATTGTCGGCCGCTTCAACTCCTTTTTTACAGCTGGTGTTGTAAGCGTTACCCAAGTATCGGCATAGCCAGGCCTTGCCTGATCCATGCATAGATGAACCAGATTTAACATTATCAAGGGGGATCGAACCATGAAAAGCAAAAGCATCCGTTCCGTCTTTATGCTGACGCTCGCCAGTTCTATCATGATTGCCGGCTGCGGCGACGGAAACAACAACAATAACAAGGAAAGCAGCAAGGCCACCAACAGCGGGGCCGCTGCTTCCGCAGGCGCCTCTGCAGGCGCTTCAGCAGGCGCCGAGAAGATGGATACATCGCCAATCACGTTCTCGTTCTTCGGGGCAGACGCCAGCCCGAACTGGAACGGCATGAAGGACGACGTGGGCAAAGTGATCACCGAGAAGACCGGCGTTACCATCAACGCCGAATATGACGTAGGCAGCGGCGGCGGACAGAGCCGCATTCAGCTGATGGCCGCCAGCGGCGAAGTTCCGGACATTCTGTTCGGCAAAAGCGAAATCAAATATCTGGTCGATGCCGGCGAGCTGCTGGATCTGACCGATCTGATCGATAAGTATGCGCCGAACATCAAGAAGATCTTCGGCGACAACATGAACCGTCTGAAATACAGCAATGACGACAAGGGCATCTACTCCATTCCGACGAACGTAGGCGTGGACGGCGTAGCTTTTGACGCCGGCGGCGGCTTCGAGCTTCAGCACCGCGTGCTGGAAGAACTCGGCTATCCGGAGATCAAGACGGTGGAAGATTACGAGAAGGCACTCAAGGATTATGTTGCCAAGCATCCGGAGACGGACGGCCAGCCGACGATTCCGCTGACGCTGAACGCCGATGACTGGAAGATCATGATTACGGTAACGAACCCGGCCTTTATTACAACCGGAGCACCGGATGACGGCGAATACTATGTCAATCCGGAGACCTATGAAGCCCAGCTGCACTACAAGCGTCCGGAAGAGAAAGAATACTTCCGCTGGCTGAACAAGCTCTACAATGAAGGTCTGCTCGACAAAGACACCTTCGTGCAGAAGGATGACCAATACAAAGCCAAGATCGCCAGCGGCCGCGTACTGGGCCTGATTTCGCAGGAATGGGAGTACCAGGAAGCCGAGAACGCGCTGAAATCGGCCGGCAAGGATCAATACACCTACGCCCACTTCCCGGTGACGATGTCTTCCGAGTATAAGGATCACTCCTTCCAGAGCGTAGGGGTAGACGGCTACGGCATCAGCATCAGCAAGAACTGCAAGGACCCGGTTCGCGCCATTAAGTTCATGGATTGGCTCGCTTCCGAAGAAGGCCAGGTTCTGCTGAACTGGGGCGTTGAAGGCAAGCACTACACGGTTGACGCCAACGGCAAGCGCACCATTCCGGCCGACGTGCTGGATAAGAAGGTCAACGACAACTCCAACTTTGCCAAAGAAACCGGCATCGGCCTCTACACAGCGTTTGCTCCGCACTACGGCGACGGCGTGAAGGATTCGACAGGCAACTACTACACCACGAACTTCCCTGAGCAGATTACGGCAAGCTACTCGGAAGCCGAGAAGAAATCGCTGGCTGCTTATAAAGCGACGACCTGGAAAGACCTGTTCCCGCAGGAATCGGATTTCGAACCGAAGGCATGGGGCGCGCTGTACAACATGGCGGTTCCGACCGACGGCGACTATCAGGTGATCTACCAGAAGACGCAGGACATCGTCCGCAAGCGGATTCCGGAAGCCGTTCTCTCCAAGATAACGGACTTTGACAAGGTATACGACGGATTCCTGCAGGAGCTGGACAAAGCCGGCGCCAAGGATATGGAAGCCCAGTATACGGAGCTCGTGAAGAAGAGAGTCGAGCTGTTCACAGGCAAAGCCCTGTAAGGCAACGGCCGCTTGGCCGAATGAAGGATAACTGCCAGAGACCCCGACCTTGCGTCAGGGTCTTTGCGCATTCCGGAGGCGTCGGCCGCCCGCGAAGGGAGAAAGGATGGGGAGCATGAACGGGAATACGGAGAAGGCGGAAGGCAGGAACTGGAGACTGCTGTATGACAAGCCGGCATCGGTCTGGGAAGAGGCGCTGCCGCTCGGGAACGGCGGCTTCGGAGCGATGCTGTTCGGCGGCGGGGCGCGCGAGCTGGTGCAGCTCAATGACGATACGCTGTGGTCGGGGTTCCCCCGGGACACGAACAATTATGAGGCCATCCGCCATTTGGGCAAGGCGCGCGAGCTGGTATTTGCCGGCAAGTATGCGGAGGCGCAGGAATGGGTCAATGCGCGGATGCTGGGCGTGAACTGCCAGGCGTATATGCCGCTCGGCAGTCTGCATCTGGAGCTGGAAGGCGGACGGGAAGGCCACGCCTACCGGCGTCTCCTCGATCTGGACAGCGGCATCGCCCGGGTCGAGGCGGAGGCCGGAGGCCATCCGGTCCTTCGGGAAGCGTTCGTTAGCGTCCCCGACGGAGTGTGCGTAGTGCGGGTGGAAGGGAGGGCTGGAAGCCTGAACGCCCGGGTGACGGCAGACAGCCCTCTCCGCTATGAGACGGCTTCCTTGCCGGAAGCCGGACTGGTCATGAAGGGTCGCGCGCCCTCGAACATCGCCGACAACTATTTCGGCGACCATCCGCTCTCGGTACTGTACGAAGAGAACCTCGGCATGACCTTTGCGCTTCATATTCATGCTGTCGCCCAGGGCGGCAGCGTCGTCTCCAGGGATGGCGTCCTGACGATTCGGAATGCGGACAGCTTCACGCTGCTGCTTGCGGCCGAGACGAATTATGAAGAACTCCGGCGGCGGGCCGCGCATCTCCCGGCAGATTCGGAGGGAGCCCGCCCGAGCGCCCGGCTGCCGGGAGCGGCCGAGCGCGTTCTTCGGGCGGGAAGGCGCTCCTACCCAGAGCTGCGCAGCCGGCATGCCGGGGAGCATCAGGCCCTGTTCCGGCGGGTGGACCTCGATCTCGGCGGAACCGGACGGGACGATATTCCGACAGACCGGCGTCTGGCGGCCTATCGGGAAGGAGGCGCAGACCCGGCGCTGGAAGCGCTGCTGTTCCAGTACGGCCGCTATCTGCTCATGGCCAGTTCGCGGCCGGGAACCCAGGCGGCGAATCTGCAGGGCATCTGGAATCCCCATGTGCAGCCGCCGTGGAACAGCGATTATACGACCAACATCAATACCCAGATGAATTACTGGCCGGCCGAGGTGTGCAATCTGGCCGAATGCCATGAGCCGCTGTTCGACCTTATCGCCGAAGCGAGCCGGACGGGAGCGCGGACGGCCGCGATCCACTACGGAGCGCGCGGCTGGGTCGCCCATCACAATATGGATCTGTGGCGGATGACGTCCCCGACCGGCGGGGACGCCAGCTGGGCCTTCTGGCCGATGGGCGGCGTCTGGCTGTGCCGGCATCTGTGGGAGCATGATGCTTTTCACCCTTCGGAGCCGTTCCTCCGGGAGACGGCCTACCCGCTGATGAAGGGAGCCGCGCTCTTCTGTCTGGATTGGCTGGTGGAAGCGCCGGACGGCTTCCTCGTCACCAATCCTTCGACCTCGCCCGAGAACCGCTTCCTGACCGCGGACGGGGTCAGCTGCTCGATCTCGGCCGGATCGGCGATGGACATGACGCTGATCCGGGAACTGCTGGAGAACTGCATGGAAGCAGCCGAAAGACTTGGAATTGACGCAGAGTTCCGGGAAGAGCTGAAGGCGGCGGCGGACCGGCTGGCTCCGCTGCGCATCGGCGAAGACGGGCGGCTGCTGGAATGGTCGCAGCCGTTCTCCGAAGCCGAGCCCGGCCACCGGCATGTCTCCCATCTGTACGGCTTGTATCCGGGCGATCTCATTAACGCCCGGGATACGCCTGAACTGGTGGAAGCGGCCCGGCGGTCGCTGCAGTACCGGATCGAGAATGGGGGCGGGCATACGGGATGGAGCTGCGCCTGGCTGATCAACCTTCACGCCCGGCTGGGCGACGGGGAGGGCGCTTACCGCTTCGTCCGCACGCTCTTGACCCGGTCGGTCTATCCGAATCTGTTCGACGCGCATCCGCCGTTCCAGATCGACGGCAACTTCGGGGCGGCGGCGGGCATCGCCGAAATGCTGCTGCAGAGCCATCTCGGCGAGCTTCATCTGCTGCCTGCGCTCCCGGAATCCTGGGCGTCGGGCCGCGTGCAGGGTCTCCGCGCGCGCGGCGGCTACACGGTCGATATGGAATGGGCGGAAGGAACCATCCGGTCCGTGCGGATTACGGCCGGCCGGGACGGCCAGCTCCGGCTGCGCTGCGGCGGAGGGGAAGAGCTGGCCGAAGCCGGCGGAGCGCAGCCGGAAGCGGACGGCAGCTACCGGATGAAGAGCGGTGAGACGCGGGTCTGGACGTCTTCGCCCGGAGCCGCGCCCCTCTGAACACCGTAAGACGGTTCTATGGACAGTCCTTTGGACGGTCTGTGGAGCCGTCTCTTTTTTTGGCCGAAGCGGGTCTTATTCCGCGCGCCGTGAGTACCGATAATAAAGGTAGGTCTGAACACCGTGCCATCCTGGCGCAAAGTTAGCGCTCGGGCCGCATTGGAAACTCCGATAATCCCAAGTAAAATATGGAAGTATGTGAGTCCGGACCCACTTACGGTCCGGGCCGAAGACCAAACCAGAAGCGGGAAGGCTGAAGAGGATGGGGAAAATAACAAAGGCCGTTCTGCTCGGCATGCTGGTCGCCGCGGCGGTTCCTCCGGTCGTGTACTGGGGGCGTGACGAAGCGTACGCTGCCTCCAAGGATGCGGCGCTGCGGAACACCGCCGAAATGACGGCCCGGCTGGCGGGGGCCATGACTAACCGGAGAGAAGGAGTCAGCTTCGCCTATGCAGGCTCGACGTCCCGCCTGAAGGCGGCCATCAAGACCTCTATCGAGCAGGCGATGGCAAGCGATCCGTATCTCTATTACATTGTAGACAGCTATGCCTATTCGTATCAGGGCGGGTCCAAATCGGCACAGGTATCGGTTAAGCTGAAATACCGGGAGAGTCTCCAGGAGACGGCTTATGTCGATGCCAGAGTGAAGGCGGTTCTTCAGAAGATCGTCCATCCGGGCATGAACCCGCATGAGAAGGTGAAGGCCATCCATGACTGGGTGGTGCTGAACTTGAGATATGATCTCTCTTATACCCGCTATACCGCCTATGAGGCGCTTCACGACGGCAGCGCGGTCTGCCAGGGGTATTCGCTGTTGACTTACAAGCTGCTGAAGGCGGCGGGCATTCCGGTCCGGATTGCGGAAGGCACCGCCCGGCAGAACGGAAGATCCCAGTCCCATGCCTGGAATCTCGTTCAGCTTGAGGGCAAATGGTATCATCTGGACACGACCTGGGATGACCCGCTGCCGGACCGGAGCGGGGAAGCCTCCACCAATTACTATCTGCTGAGCGATGCGCAGATGCGTCAGGACCACAGCTGGACGCGGGATTACCCCGCAGCCGGTACGGTGTATGCCGGGACGCTGGAGAAGCTGGCCGCGGCGGGCGGCAGCGAAGCCGCCGTCTACCGGGCGCTGGAGAAGGATCTGGGCTATGATATTCTGAACGAGGAGCAGGCGGTCGGTTCGGCGGCGGAACTCAGCATTCTGGCCTTGCAGAAGAAGGCAGAAGGCGGAACTTCGGTCCAATTCCGCTACCGGGGCGGCGAGAGCAGTCTGAAGTCGGATCTGCAGCAGCTCTATAAGCTCGGATTCGAGAGTCTCTCCTACAGTGCGGAGCGGCTTGCAGGGACGAATGATTTGAAGGTGGAAGTGAACTGGAAGAGCTGACGGCTTCCTTCCCTGTCTGCGGGCAGGCTGTACGACGCAAGAAAGCGGCAGCTCCGGGAGCAATCCCGGGGCTGCCGCTTTCTTATTCTCTAGGATTGGCGGAAGACCGTCCCCGCCGCTGCCTGACAGCTGTTCCGGACCATCCGTTCGTTACTCGGGATGCGGGGTCAGGTCGCATTCGGTGAGCGGAATAATCCGGCTCTTCCGCTTCCAGGCATACCCGATCCAGACGGCCAAGAAGAGCGGCAGACTGACATAAGAGACGAGCAGGCCGTACCAGTCGACCGAGCCGCCGGTGAAGGCGCCGAGATTCTGGCCCAGCACGGCGATCAGACAGAGCGCGAAGGCGAAGAGGGGGCCGAACGGGAACCACTTTGCCCGGTACGGCAGCTCATCCAGCGAACGCCCCTGCGCGAGGAAAGCGCGCCGGAAGCGGTAATGGCAGAGGGCAATGCCCAGCCAGTTGATGAACCCGCACATCCCGGAGGCGTTCAGCAGCCAAGTGTAGACGGTTCCGTCGCCGAACAGGGAGGCGAGGAAGGCAAGCATGCCGACGGCGGTGGTGACAAGCAGGGCATTGAGCGGAACCCCGCGCCGGGTAAGGCGTCCGAGCGCGCGCGGGGCCATGCGGTCCTGGGCCATGGCGTAGAGCACCCGGGTGGCCGCATACATGCCGGAGTTGCCCGCCGAGAGCACCGAGCTCAGAATGACCGCGTTCATGACGGAGGCGGCAATGGCGAGCCCGGCCTTGTTGAAGACGATGGTGAAGGGACTGACGCCGATGTCATCGACTCCGCCGCGAAGCAGGTCGGGATTGGTGTACGGGATAATCATGCCGATCACCAGGATGGCGAAGATATAGAAGATCAGAATGCGCCAGAACACGCGGCGGATGGCGATCGGAACGTTCCGGCGCGGATTCTCGCTCTCGCCGGCGGCGACGCCGATCAGCTCGGTTCCCTGGAAGGAGAAGCCGGCGGCCATGAAGACCCCGACGAAGGCGAAGAACCCGCCGTGGAAGGAACCGCCGCCCAGATTGAAGGTATCCAGCCCGGCAGTGGATTTCCCGCCGAGGATGCCGAAGATCATCAGGACGCCGACGACAAGGAACACGATGACGGTGGCAATTTTGATGAGGGCGAACCAGTACTCGGACTCCCCGTAGCCGCGGGCCGACAGGGCGTTGAGCGCGAACATCAGCACGAGGAACAGCAGGCTCCAGAGCATGGAGTTGCTGCCCGGGAACCAGTATTTGATGATGACGGTGGCGGCCGACAGCTCGGCTGCAATCGTGACGGCCCAGTTGTACCAGAAGTTCCAGCCGATGGCGAAGCCGAAGGCCGGGCTGACGAACCGGGTGCCGTAGGTGCTGAAGGAGCCGGATACCGGCAGGTAAGTGGCGAGCTCGCCGAGACTGGTCATCAGGAAGAAGACCATCAGGCCGACGGCTGCGTACGCAAGCAGGGCGCCGCCCGGTCCCGACGAGGCAATGGCGCCGCCGCTGGCAAGGAACAGTCCGGTTCCGATGGAGCCGCCGAGGGCGATCATGGTCATATGGCGGGCCTTGAAGCTCTTGCGAAGGCCGCCGCTGTTCGTGGTAGGGGTCATGCAGAACACTCCTCTGTTCGTGATGTGGGATACGGAAAGTTCATAAAAGGGGAGTGGGTGGAAGCTGCGGGGAAACAACAAAGAACCGCAGAGCAACAGCGCTGCGGTTCATCCTGTATCGGCTGCCGCATCGTACTCTCCCGTGAAGATAGCGCAACACGCCGCAGGGACAACCAGAACCGGGCGATGCCCGGCAGATTCTCCTTGAAGCGTGACAGTTCCGTCCCTTTCGGCAACGGCCCCAGCCCGTCTGTTCACCAGCGACAGACGGACTTCGGCGGATTTCCCTTTCCGGACGGCTCACTGACGGCTGCTGCGTCTCCCCGTGCGTACTCTTGATCTCCGCGACCTCTACCTCATCGTGAGTATGATGAGGCGTATCATTCTTCATTCGTTTATAAACTGCCAGTTGCCAGTATAGCCGAAGACCCGGCGGGAAGCAATGACAAATAACGGAATTCCGTTCGCTAGGAACGGCGCCGCTCCGACATCTGCTGCCAGACGGTTCCGGCCGCCTCCTCGCCGGACTCGATCCGCTCCAGCGCCATGCGGGCCTGGAGGCCGACCTCGAATTCCGGGTCGTCCGCCGCTCCTCGGAGGGCGTCCCGCGCTTCGGCGGTGCCGACCTCATAGAGGAAGCGGGCGGCGCGCCAGCGGACGATTTTGCTGGAATCGGACAGCGCCGAGAGCATGACCTTCGTCGCCGCAGGATCGCCGATATCGGACAGGGTGTCTCCGGCGGTGCGCCGGACCGCCGGGGCGCTGTCCCGCATCGCTTCATAGAGCAGCTCCATCGCTTCCGGCGTCCGGAGATCGCCGAGATAGACAACGGCGAGCCGGCGGATCTGCAGCTTCGGATCGCGCAGCGCCTTGGCGAGCTGCGGCAGCAGTTCCGGCTTCGGCGTCAGATCCTCCAGCGCGGCGTAGCGCTCGCGCCAGTCCTCGCTGCCGAGCGCAGCGAGCAGCTCGGCTTCCGGCCGCTTGCTGCGCTGCTCGACGAACTCGCCCTTCGCCCCGTGGGCAATCGCCTGTCGGACCACCGAGTCCAGCCGCTCCTGCGGATAGGCGGCTTCAAGCTCCTGCTCGACTTCCCGGGCGATCTCGGCGGGTTCGCCGTAGCGGACGCCGTAATCCGTCAGCTTGCGCTCTTTGATGAGCGTCGCGCTGGCGACCTCCGTCACCGCTTGGGTGAACCGGGAAGAGAGGGCGATCCGCTCTTCGCCGCCGCCCGGCGTTTTGACCCGAATCTGCATCGGAATGCCGCGGAACATCTGGACGAATACCTGCGCCTCTCCAAAGTGCGCGCCCGCGTTCTCGTCGCCGGGGTCAAAATCCGGGCCGCTCAGGCCTTCGCCGCCGAACCGGGTCTGCACCTCGCGCAGAATCGCCGCCCAGTCGGCTTGGGGTCTCCGTTCGAGCGCCGCGAAGTCTGCGGTGTGAAAGACGCTGTCCACGCCCGGAATCGCGAGCATTTCGCGCGCCCAGGCCGGAGCGGAGCGCAGGGTATCCGGGGTATAGGTACGGCGGACGCCGGGCTCCAGACTCTCGTCCAGATGCAGCTTCATGGTGTTGGGACTCGGCGTCGGCTCAATAAAGGTTATCTTCATGTCGGTCTCCCTTCGGGCGGGTGCGCCGCCCCGTAGTGTCGCCTGCCTTGCGTGCGGTTATAGCTTTAGTTTATCTTATTTTTGAGTAATTTACGAAGCCGGACGGGCAATCTCAAATTCCGCGCGGTCCATCCCAACCGGGCCGCCGGGTTTTATGCTATAATAGGCCGGAAACCTATGTGAAAAGGATGGTAATGCGAACATGATCAGTACAAGCGGCGTGACCCTCCGCTACGGAAAGCGCGCACTTTTTGAAGATGTCAATATAAAATTCACTCCCGGGAACTGCTACGGTCTGATCGGAGCGAACGGCGCCGGCAAATCGACCTTCCTGAAGATTCTCTCCGGCGAGATTGAACCGAACACGGGCGAAGTTCATATTACGCCGGGCGAACGGATGGCCGTGCTGAAGCAGAACCATTTCGAGTATGACGAATATCCGGTGCTGGAGACCGTTATCATGGGCCACACCCGGCTGTATGAGATCATGAAGGAGAAGGATGCGCTGTACGCCAAATCCGACTTCTCCGAAGCGGACGGCCTGCGCGCCGGCGAGCTGGAAGGCGAATTCGCGGAGCTGAACGGCTGGGACGCCGAGCCGGACGCCGCCGCGCTCCTGATCGGTCTCGGCATTCCGCGCGAGCTGCACGACAAGAAGATGGCGGAGTTGTCCGGCAACGAGAAGGTCCGCGTCCTGCTGGCCCAGGCGCTGTTCGGCCGTCCGAACAACCTGCTGCTGGACGAACCGACCAACCATCTGGATCTGGAATCGATTCAATGGCTCGAGAACTTCCTCATGGACTATGAAGGCACCGTTATCGTGGTATCCCATGACCGTCACTTCCTGAACAAGGTTTGTACGCATATTGCGGACATCGACTTCGGCAAAATCCAGATGTACGTCGGCAACTACGACTTCTGGTACGAGTCCAGCCAGCTGGCGCTCGCGCTGCAGCGCGAGTCCAACAAGAAGAAGGAAGAGAAGATCAAGGAGCTGCAGGCGTTCATTCAGCGCTTCTCCGCCAACGCCTCCAAGTCGAAGCAGGCGACGTCCCGGAAGAAGCAGCTCGATAAAATTACCCTCGACGACATCCGTCCGTCGAACCGCAAATATCCGTTCCTGAACTTCAAGCCGGAGCGCGAAGCCGGGAAGCAGCTTTTGACGGTTACCGGTCTGACCAAGTCGCTGGACGGCGAGAAGGTGTTGGACGAATTCGGACTCGTGGTCAACAAAGGCGACAAGATCGCGTTCGTCGGCCCGAACGGGCTGCCGAAATCGACGTTCTTCGATATCATTATGGGCGAGCAGGAAGCCGATGCAGGCGAATATACATGGGGCGTTACGACGACGCAGGCGTATTTCCCGAAGGATAACTCGAAGTTCTTCGACGGCGTGGAGATGAATCTCGTGGAATGGCTGCGCCAGTATTCCAAAGATCAGGACGAGACGTTCCTGCGCGGATTCCTGGGCCGGATGTTGTTCTCCGGAGAAGAAGCGCTGAAGAAGGCGAGTGTGCTGTCCGGGGGCGAGAAGGTGCGCTGCATGCTGGCGAAGATGATGCTCAACGGCGCGAACGTCCTCGTCTTCGACGAGCCGACGAACCACCTGGATCTCGAATCCATTACCGCGCTGAACAACGGGCTGATCGACTTCGACGGCACGATTCTGTTCACTTCGCATGACCATCAGTTCATCCAGACGATCGCGAACCGCATCGTCGAGATTACGCCTAACGGCATTATCGACCGCGTCATGTCCTACGACGAATATCTGGAGAACGACGAGGTCAAGGAATTGCGCCAGCGGATGTATCCGGTGGAAGTGTAAGAGCTGTCAAAAAAGGGGGCCGTCCCACACGCCATTCAATGGCTGGGGACGGCCCCTTCCGTATGTGCTGCTAACAAAAACCGTTCCCCGCTTCGTGAGGACAGAAGCGGAAGGAACGGTTTCTTGCAGGCCTTGCGTCAATCCTGCGTTGTTGGGACAGGACAAGCCGGGCGCCGGGCGCGGGCAATCAGGACCCGCCGGTGCGGCGGCGCTGGTTGTTCGGCTTCTTGTTGTTCTGGGTCTTCAGGGTCTTCGCCGTTCCGGCCTGGAAGGAGCCGGGCTTCGCGCTGTTCTGCTGTTTCTTCTGCTCCAGCTTGGCCTTAATGGCGTCGGCGAGATTCACTTTCGGTCTGTCATTGCTCTCGTTCATCTTGAGTAACCTCCGTCAAAGGAATGCGGCAATCTCTGGCATACACCTTGATTTTAAAGGTTTTTAAATAGGTCTACAAGGGCAAGAATAGTTGAAGCTGTTCCCGGCGGGAAGCGCCGGCCAAGGCAAATGGACGGGGCCATCTTCTTTGCGGAGCGGCAAAACTGTTTCTCTAGACCCACCAGTCCGCCGTTTGCTAGGATAGGTGAATGAACTTAAGCAGGGGAGTGTCGGCAATTGACAGACATCTATGAAGACATACGCAAGGGCGAGCGGGGAGCGATGATCAGCATTGCGGCTTATCTCATTCTCTCTTCCCTGAAGCTGATAAGCGGCTATTGGTTCGCTTCCAGCGCGCTGCTGGCCGACGGTTTCAATAACCTTACGGATATTGTAGCGTCGCTGGCCGTCCTGATCGGACTGCGCATCTCGCGCAAACCGCCTGATTCGGACCATGCCTATGGCCACTTCCGGGCGGAGACGGTGGCGGCGCTGCTGGCCTCCTTCATTATGGCGATGGTGGGCTTTCAGGTTATTCTGGATTCTTCGCGCTCTCTGCTGCGCGGAGAACGCGCAGACCCGAATATCTGGTCGGCGGGGATTGCCGTGGTCTGCGCTGTGGTGATGCTGGGAGTTTACCTGTACAATCGCCGGCTGGCGCTGAAGATCAACAACAGCGCGCTGATGGCTGCGGCCAAGGATAATCTGTCGGATGCGATGGTCAGCATCGGCGCCGCGGTGGGAATCGTCGGCGCCCAGTTGGGCTTGCCCTGGCTGGACCCGGCAGCCGCCGTCCTCGTCGGTCTGCTGATCGTCAAGACGGCCTGGGACATTTTCCGGGATTCCACGTACCGGTTGACCGACGGATTCGACGAAGACAAGCTGCTGGACCTGCGCAGCACCATTGCCCGGATCCCGGGCGTGGAGGGAATCAAGGACATGAAGGCTCGTATTCACGGCAATCTGGTGCTGGTCGATGTCGTGGTCGAGGTCGATCCCGGACTGACAGTGAGGGAGAGCCATCTTATCAGCGATACGATTGAAGAACGGATGAGCAAGCATCATAATATCTTCAATGTGCATGTCCATGTGGAACCGAAGACGGAGGCCTCTTCCTAATTCTCTGTAATTTCCACCAATTCCAAGGAGGAATCGAGACTGTAGACTCACTCCGGTTCCATGAATTGGCACTCGGATTTATGAAGTTTGGTTCATGCTCCCGGACGAAGGCGAAGCCTATAATGAGGGCAGAAAAACAATGACGGCTGCGCGCGCCTTGTTGGATTTCGGATCTTCAGTCATCGGGGGAACGACATTATGCATAAATGGATCAGACAGGCGGCTGCCGCTTTGTGGGCAGTCGGCATTGCAGCCGGCGCGGGCAGTGCGGCAGGCGCCGCAACGGTTCACGCGGCGGGGAACTCCGCGTCGCCGGCTACGCTGGCCGGACGCAGCGCAGTCATTGTCTCTACGGTAAATTTGCGCGACCAGCCTTCGCTGGAAGGGCGGTTCCTGACGTATTTGAAACAGGGAAGCACCGTTACGATACTGGATCAGCCGACGGATTACTTCTATAAGATTCGGACACCGGAGGGCCGGATCGGTTACGCGAGCTCGCTTGAGCGTTACATCCGGCTTCTGCCACCGGCCGCAGGCGATTCGCCTGCTCCGGCAGAACCTGCATCGGCTTTTTCTGCCGGACAGGCAGGAGATGCGGCAGCGAGAATCGAACAAGTGATTAGTGCCGGAATGAAGTACCTCGGAACGCCGTACGAATATGGCTCCAGCCGAAGCGACACGGCTACGTTCGACTGCTCGGATCTGGTCCGGCAGATCTTCAAGGAAGCCGCATCGCTTACGCTGCCGGCCGATTCCCGGGCTCAAGGTGCCTGGATTCTGTCGGACAGCAAGGCGGTTTCGGAGATTGGCGGTCTGAAGCGCGGGGACCTTATGTTCTTCATGAGCTACAGAGGCAATTCGGCTTCGGCTTACGCCGGGATCGACAAGTCCGCCGCCGTCATCACTCATGTTGCCGTCTATCTTGGCAATGGACAGATGCTTCATACGTACTCGAAGGCTTCAGGCGGGGTGCGTGTGGATACGATCAGCGCTTCTTGGACGTACCGATTCCTGTACGGAGGTTCGGTCATCCACTGAAATATAAATATTCAGCAGTCGGGAAGCGGACGCGGTACACGTTTGTGACGGGTGCTTAAACGGAAGAAGGGTATTTCCACGGCCGGGTACGGCTGAGGAAATACCCTTCTTCAGTGTGAACATCCCGACCGGTTGCGCTTGGAGGGCTTTGCCGGAACTTGACGGCCTGGCTGCCCGGTTATGTAGAGACTCTATGGTCAGGACAAGTTGGAGTGCCGGTGAAGCGGTGCCGCTCCGTTTACGGCGTGATTACATAAGCGGAAGCAGGGACCTTGATCCAGGCTTTGCCCAGCCAGGTGTAGATTTCTCTCCACTCGTTGCCCATCGCGTCGGTCATGACGTTGCCTGTGGTATCAACTGTCTGCGGAGCCAGAACGCCGGAAGGAGTCAGGGAAGTGCTGGAGAGGTAGAAGGCTGCCGGACGAGTCAGAATAATCATCGGCGTGGCAGGCTTCAGATCAGCCGGAGTGATTACCGGTTCCGGCACCAGCGTGTATGTGCTGCCGGTCACAGTGGAAGTCGTAGCTGTTGTTCCGGTTGCGGTGTCGGCTGCTGCGGCCGTTCCGGCCAGCGCTGCGGTCAAGCCGATGGCTGCTGCGATTGTTGCGAACTTTTTCATGAATCAATTACCTCCCTATGGTTTATAGAAGATGCCGTGTGATCAATATCCTAGTAAACATAAATTGGGCACGATGAACCATCTTTTCGCTGCAAGAAATTTGAGGACTCTTCGAAGGAGGGGAGAGTATACTTCCCGGACGCACAAAACCCGGAGATTCGGCGGCTTCCGGGCCTGCGAAATTTCCGGGCTTGGGCGGCGCGGCCGGGGCGATTCGAGCACTGGCCGACGCATATACATAAGATTGAAGCGGCTGGGGCCGGATAACCGGCTACATCGTTCGTCCCCGGCGTCCCGTGAAGAGCGAAATGACGAACAGGACGAGGAAGACGAAGAACAGAATTTTGGCAATGCCGACCAATGCCGCCACAATATTGAAGAATCCGAATACTCCGGCGATCAGCGCGATTACAAGGAGAAGCACAGACCATCTCAGCATGATTGGTTCACCCTTTCAATTGTTGGTGTAGTCCATCTATAAACGCGTCCCTCGGGCTTTGAAACAAAGGGGAGATGACGCCGGAAAGCCTGCGCCGGACCGTTGTTTCGGTCCCGGAAAGCAGGGGTAACTAGTCAATATTGAGACACAAATACGAACCGAACGGAAGGAGCACACCCTTAATGATTATTGATCTCAGTATCGCACTAGTAGCCATTGCATTCGCCGTCCTGGTCTTCTTCTTGGTCAAGACCCTGAACTCCGCGAAGACCTCGCTCGACAAAGTCAGCCAGACGCTTCAGGAAGTGCAGAAGACCATTGATGAGCTTACTTATGAAGTGAAGACCACCGTACGGCACGCCAACGACATCACAGCCGATGTCCAAGGGAAGATCCAGAAGATCGATCCGATTATGGATTCTGTTCAGAATCTGGGTGAAGTGCTGAGCGAACTGACGTTGACCGTCAAGCAGGTCTCGGTTACGGTAATCGAGAAATTCCGCAAGGGCCGGGAATTGAAGTCGAAGAGCGAAGCGATCTCCATCGACAAGACTCCGCTGTCGCCGGCCGAAGAGCGGACGCTCAAGAGCTACGAGGCTTCCTATCCGAAGAAGAACACGGGCAAACTGACGGCCGTCATGAAAGGCGTCGACGTTGCGGCAGGCCTGTGGCAGAAATACCGGAAATAACGGCACGGGTCAAATAACGGTATCGGTTACCGAGAGAAAGGCGGCGCCGCATGCATACAGTTCTCCTGCTTCTGAGTTTAGTGTTCCCTTTCTTTCAGACACCGGATTCCGCAATGGGCACAGAGCCGCCCCGGGAGGTCCGGAACATCGCTGCTCCGGTCTATTCTCTGCTGACGGCAGGCAGCGCGGACCCTTATCTGTCCAGCTTCGACTCGCTGGCCGGAGCTGCGCTCTTCTCCAGCCGTGAAGAGCTGCTCCAGGCGAAGGGGGACCCTGTCTCCATTACGCCGGACCCAATTGCCGGCGGTGAGGCTTACCGCTACGCCGATGCTACGGTCGGCGTGGAAGGAGGGCTGGTCGTGTATGTACATGTAGAGCCGCAGCAGGCAAGGGAGTACGGGCTGGTTATCAATGGACGAACCATCGACCCGCTTGCTTCCGATCTTCGGAGCATACTGGGCCGGGTCGACTATGCCGCTGAAGACGGCGACGTCTATATGCGCGGTACGGCGGCACTGAAAATTTACCGCAATCCGTCGAGCGGAGCTTGGGAAGGCATAGATTTGTTCGATGAATTTTCCTCCTGAACGGTGTTTCATTTCCCGGTACTCCGGTTAATGAATAGTCGGAACTTTTAGCGTAAAGGAGAATGCAGTCATGGATCCCATTCGTACTCAGGCTTACGCCAAGCTTGTGGAGAACGGCGTTAACGCCATTGAGGAGATCAACCGTCTGAAGGACGGCGGTTATACGAAGGAGGAGATCTATGTCATCAGCTACGATCAGGATCGAGAGGACCGTATTGCGGAAGCGGCCGATGCGAATGAGGTCGGAAGGCAGGAAGAAGGCCTGCTCGGTATAGTAGCGGATCTGTTCCGTTCCCGAGGCAGCGAGCTGCGCGCGAAGATTGCTTCTCTCGGCTTCAGCGACTCCGAAGCTGAATTCTATGAGAAAGAATTGAACCAGGGCAAGGTTCTTCTGGTAGCCAAGAAGGCGGCCCGGTCTTGATGCCTATATGCCTCCCAACATATGGTGAATGAGGGAACCTCCAGAACCACTTCCAGTGGGGCTGGAGGTTGCTTTGTTGAACAAATCAGGCTGTGATATAGTTAAATGGTAGTGGGTCGATTTTTGAAGAATACTTGTCTTTTCTCTATATATCGCTTTGCGAGGTGAACCCATGAGAATTTTGATTGTGGACGATAATCCAACCAATATCATAATTATCCGGGAGATTCTGAAGAAAGAGGACTACCGGAATATTGTTACAGAGTCCTCAGCCCGGGATATGCTGAAGCGGCTTGGAGCCGACCGGCAGATCAGCAGCGAACGTCCATGGAAGTCCGATGTCGATCTGATTCTGCTCGATATGATGATGCCCGAGATGGACGGAATCGAAGCCTGCCGCATTATTCAGCAGCATGAAGTGCTGCGCGATATTCCGATTATTATGGTGACGGCTGTCGGCGATTCCAAGAAACTGGCCGAAGCGCTGGATGCCGGTGCGGTCGACTATGTAACCAAGCCGATCAACAAGGTGGAACTGATGGCCCGAATCCGTCTGGCGCTCCGGCTTAAGCAGGAGAAAGACTGGCACAAGGAACGGGATCAGCGGATTCAGGATGAGCTGAAGTTGGCGGCGCTCGTTCAGAACGCGGTGCTCAGCCTCCCGATTGAAGAGCCGGAATTTCAGGTTCACGCTCTCTATCAGCCCTCCTACGAGCTGGCCGGGGATCTGTATTCCTGGTACCCGCTCGGCGACGGCCGGTACGGCGTTGTACTGCTCGATATGATGGGGCACGGCATTTCCTCGTCGCTGTTCTGCATGTTCATTGCGTCTGTATTGAAGGATACCGTTACTACTTTTGTCGAACCGGCGAAAGTGGTCCAGGAGCTTAACCGGCGGTTCAATCAGCTCTATATCGAGAACCAATTGATCCAATACTATTTTACGGCAATCTATATGGTTATAGACACAAGGCTGAAGTGGATTGACTATGTCAACGCCGGCCATCCGCCGGCGCTGTTCTTTGAAGACGGCCGGGAACGTCCCGTGCTGCTTGAGAGCAACAGCCATCCGGTCGGACTGTTCGACCGGATCGAGATTCAGCCGCAGACGCTCACTTATGAGGGAGAAGGCCATCTGACGCTCTATACAGACGGTCTGCTGGAGATGGCCGAGGGCGGCCAGGAAGACCAGTTGGAGTTCCTTATTGAGCGGTTGAGAGGCGAACACGGATGGAGAGAGAAGGAAATGCGGGAAACCTTCCTTACCGGCGCCCAGAGCAATCGGGACGACGACAAGTGTCTGGTATGGATAACGCTAGGAGAAAGGGAACGATAAGGAATGAAGATCAAGGCCAAACTGCTGATCGGCTTCAGCGCGCTGCTTGTCATTATGCTCGCCCTGACGATGGTCGGCTTCGATCGGCTTAAATTTATGAACCATCAGCTTGACAGCATCTACCAGGATCGTTATCAGAAGATCCGCGCCTCCTCGGGATTCCGGGGCGAGGCGAACGATATTTCCCGCGTACTGGCCAACCTGCTGCTGAATCCGGATGCGACGGACAGCGATGCCCAGCGCAGCGAAATGAACCGGATGCTCAACAGAGCGCAGGAATACTTGAAGACGCTTCGCGATGCCGAGAAGACGGCGGACGAGCAGCAGCTGGCCCGGCAGGTGGAAGACTCCTGGAATGCGTTCGAGACCTACCGTGTGCAGGTGCTGGAGATGCTTGACCGGGGCGAGAGCGTCAAGGCCAACGCTTACCGGAACAATACCGGTCTGGCGGCCCAAATTGAAATGCTGAACAGTCTGAACAGCCTGGCGGACTTCGAGGATCGGGCCATCTCCGATGAGATCAGCGATTCCAAGTCAGCGTATGAGCGTTCCATTCAGGCGGTATCCGTCATCATGATCGTCGGTCTTCTGCTTGGGCTGGGCGTGATTCTGTGGGTGCTGCCAAGCATCACCCGCGGCCTGAACACGGTATCCATGATGATCTCGAGCTTCGGCAGCGGCAAGCTGAAGGCGATTCGGCGCATCCGGATCGCCTCCAAGGACGAGATCGGCGAGATCGCCCATGTCTTCAAGAAGATGGCGGAAGATATTGAGCAGAAGCAGCAATTGGAAAAAGCCTACGCCGACGCCCAGCGCGACCGCTCCTGGCTGAATGCGAACGTCGCCCGCGTCACCGAGTTGCTCCGGGGTGTCAATTCTCTGGACCAGATCGCCCAGATGTTCATCAGCGAGTTCACGCCGGTGCTCGGCGCCCAGTTCGGCGCCGTGTATTTGAAGGAACAGAGCCGCGCCGACCGGTTGAGGCTGGCCGGGTCCTATGCGATGGACAGCAGCCGTCCCGAGAGCTTCCATATCGGTGAAGGACTTGTAGGGCAGGCCGCAGTGGACCGGAAGACGATTGTGCTGGACGAGACGCCGGCGGATTACCTCAAGGTAACCTCGGCTTCGGGCGAGCATCTCCCGGGACATGTTGCGATTTACCCGCTGGTCTTCGAGGAAGAAGTGCTCGGCGTTATGGAATTCGCCGCCTTCTCGGCGTTCACGCCGCTGCATCAGGAGCTGTTGGCACAGCTCGCCGTGAATCTCGGCGTTATTCTCAATAATATCAGCCGTCGCCTGAAGGTGGAGGAGCTGCTCCGCGAATCCCAGGCGCTGACGGAAGAATTGCAGTGCCAGTCCGAGGAATTGCAGACGCAGCAGGAAGAGCTGCGCCGTTCCAACGAGAATCTGGAAGAGCAGACGGAAGCGCTGAAGCGCTCCGAAGAGCTGCTGCAGCGCCAGCAGGAAGAACTGGAGCATTACAATACGGAACTGATCGCCAAGACGCGTTCCCTGGAAGAACAGGTGCAGATCGTCGAAGAGAGCAGGGGCGAGATCGAGGAAGCGCGAAGCCAGCTTGAGAAGCAGGCCCGGCAGCTCTCCATTACAAGCAAGTACAAATCCGAGTTCCTCGCGAATATGTCGCATGAGCTGCGGACGCCGCTGAACAGTCTGCTCATTCTGTCGCAGCTCTTAAGCGAGAACAAGGACGGCAATCTCACCGAGAAGCAGCTTGAATTCGCGCAGACCATCCACACTTCGGGCGCAGACCTGCTGAAGATGATTGACGAGATTCTGGATCTGTCCAAGATTGACGCCGGGAAGATGGAACTGAACCGCGAAGCGGTCCCGCTGGTCGAAATCAAGACGTTTGTGAAGCAGAATTTTGCTCCGGTGGCCCAGAAGAAGAATCTGAGCCTGCGCATTCTGTTCGACGAGCCGCTGCCGGATGTCCTCATGACGGACGGTCACCGGCTCAAGCAGATTCTGCGGAACCTGCTCTCCAATGCGTTCAAGTTCACGAGCCAAGGCTTTGTAGAATTCAAAATCGCCCGGGCCGGCGAAGAGCTTCTGCCGGCCGGGCTGCCCGCCGGGGATTATGTGGCTGTATCCGTCAGAGACAGCGGCATCGGCATACCGGAGGACAAGCGCGATCTCATCTTTGAAGCCTTCCAGCAGGCGGACGGCACGACCAGCCGCAAATATGGCGGTACCGGCCTGGGCCTGTCCATCAGCCGGGAATTGGCCCGCCTGATCGGCGGAGCGATTGTACTGGATTCCGAGCCGGGTCAAGGCAGCGAATTCACGCTGTTCCTGCCGGTCAACGGCGAGTACGTCCGCAAGGCGAAGGAGCCGGGCGCCGAGACCTTCATGGGTCTGCCGACGGCCGTGTATCCGATCCCGGCTGTGACCGAGGCGGCGGCTTCCCAAGCGGCCGAGCCGCTGCGGATTCCCGACGACCGGGAGGAGCTGGCGGCAAGCGATAAAGTGCTGCTTGTAATTGAAGATGACGTCAAGTTCGCCAAGATTCTGCTGGATATGGCCCGCAGCCGCGGATTCAAGGCACTGGCCGCCCTTCAGGGCGATGTCGGACTCGAAATGGCGAAGACCTATTTGCCGGATGCCATTATATTGGATATCCAGCTTCCGGTCATCGACGGATGGGGCATCCTGCGCGAGCTCAAGAGCTCGGCGGAGACCCGGCATATTCCGGTTCACGTCGTCTCGGTGATCGACGAACCGAAGCAGGGCTTGATGATGGGGGCCATGGCCTATCTGCGCAAGCCTTCCTCGCGGGAAGCGCTGGAGCAGGCTTTTACCCAGATCGAGGCCTACACCTCCAGCACGCTGAAACATCTGCTGATCGTCGAGGATGACGACATTCAGCGCCGTTCCATCATGGAACTGATCGGCTACGACGATGTAGCCATTACAGCGGTCTCGGGCGGAGCGGAGGCGCTGGCCGAGCTGCGCCGTCAGCATTACGACTGCATGGTGCTGGATCTCATGCTGGGCGATATGGACGGCTTCGAGCTGCTGGACCAGATCCGCGATGACGAAGAACTCAACGATCTGCCGATCATTATCTACACCGGCAAGGATCTGGACAGCAAGGAAGAGACCCGGCTCCGTCAGTATGCGGAATCCATCATTATCAAGGATGTGCGCTCGCCGGAACGCCTCCTGGACGAAACGACGCTGTTCCTGCACCGGGTGGAAGCGAACTTGCCGGAAGACAAGCGCCGGATTCTTCAGAAGCTGCACAACAAGGAAGAGTTGTTCGAAGGCAAGCGGATTTTGCTGGTGGACGATGATATCCGCAATGTCTTTGCCCTGTCGAGTATGCTCGAAGGCTATCAGATGGAGGTTAAATTTGCGGAGAACGGGCGCGAGGCGCTGGAAATGCTGACGGCCCATGATTTCGATCTCGTCCTGATGGATATGATGATGCCGGAGATGGACGGCTACGAAGCAATGAAGAGAATCCGCGAGATGCCGCAGTATGCCAAGCTGCCAATCATTGCCCTGACGGCCAAAGCGATGAAGGAGGACCGGGGCAAGTGCATTGAAGCCGGCGCTTCCGATTATATGAAGAAGCCGATCGACACGGACCAGCTTTTGTCTTTAATGCGCGTCTGGCTGTATTCGTAACGCAAGAATCGGGGTAATACATGTACAAGGTTTATGACTTCAAGGCGCTGAAACCGAATGCAACGCCTCGCAGGGAGAGCTGGAAGCTATGTTTACTAATAACTGGGAATTCGGGGACCCGGCTTTCGAGGATGTCAGCGGCAGCGAACTGGAGACAATTGAAATTGAATTGCTGTTGAGCGGGATTCACCGGATGTACGGCTACGATTTCCGCAATTATGCGCTCCCTTCCCTACGGCGGAGAATCTGGCATCATGTCCATGCGGAGAATGTGTCTACGATATCCGCGCTTCAGGATAAGGTGCTTCATGACCGGGAGTGCTTCGAGCGTTTTATCTACAGTATTTCGATCCCGGTTACCGAGATGTTCCGCGACCCTGAATTGTTTCTTGCCTTTCGGCGCAAAGTGGTTCCGCTGCTGCGTACCTATCCGTACATCCGCATTTGGCACGCAGGCTGTTCAACGGGAGAGGAAGTCTACTCCATGGCGATTCTACTGCATGAAGAAGGCTTGTATGAGAAAGCCCGCATCTATGCGACCGATATGAACAACCGTTCCCTGCAGCAGGCCAAGGAAGGCGTCTACGAAATCAGCAAGATGAAGCAATATACCAAGAACTATCTGGAAGCGGGAGGTACGGGCTCGTTCTCCGAATATTATACCGCCAAGTATAATTCGGTCATTTTCCAGCCCTATCTGCGTAAAAATATAATCTTTGCCGAGCATAATCTGGCGACCGATACATCATTTAACGAATTCAACGTTATTCTGTGCCGCAACGTAATGATTTATTTCAACGACGAACTCCGCGATCATGTCCATGGCTTGTTCCACGAGAGCCTGAGCCGCTTCGGAGTGCTCGTCCTCGGTGCGAAGGAATCCATTCATTTCACCAGGTACAGCGACTGCTACGAACCCCTGGATAGAGTGGAAAAAATCTATCGTAAAGTAAAATGAATTGCTAGGAGGGGCCTATGGGGGTTCAAGAACCGATTCATATCCTGCTGGTAGACGATCGTCCGGAGAACCTTCTGGCACTGGAAGCGGTGCTGGAGAGCCCGCAGTACGTGCTGGTCAAGGCCGGGTCGGGCGAAGAAGCGCTAAGATGCTTGTTAAAAGCCGAATATGCGGTTATCGTCCTCGATGTGCAGATGCCAGGGATGGACGGGATTGAGACCGCCAAGCTCATCAAAGCCCGGGAGAAGACGAAAGATATCCCGATTATCTTCATCTCGGCCAACAGCAAGGATGCGGAGCACCTGTTCGCAGGCTATTCTGCGGGTGCGATTGATTACATGGTCAAACCATTCATTCCGCAGATTCTGAAATCCAAAATAGATGGCTTTGTCGATATGTACCTGACGACGAAGCGCCATCAGAACCAGTCCATGCTGCTGCAACAGAAGACGCTGGAACTGGAGCGGATCAATCAGGAGCTGATCAAGGCCAAAGATGCGGCGGAGATTGCCGCGAAAGCCAAGACCGAGTTCCTGGCCATGATGAGCCATGAGATCCGGACGCCCATGAACGGGGTGGTGGGGATGATTGATCTGCTGATGGAGACGCCGCTAAGCGAGGAGCAGAAGGAGTACACGGATATTATCCGCCGCAGCGCCGACACACTGGTCACGGTCATCAATGACATCCTGGATTTCACCAAGATGGAATCGGGTAAAATGGAGATGGAGTCACAGCTCTTCGAGGTCCGCTCCTGTATCCAGGAAGTATTCAGCCTGTTCTCGGCTGAAGCGGGCAAGAAGAATCTGGAGCTTGCCTACTTCGTCGACGAGAAGCTTCCGACGCTGATGTACGGCGACATGGCCCGGCTTCGCCAGGTTCTGATGAATCTCGTCTCGAATGCTCTCAAGTTCACGAACCAGGGCGGTGTGTATCTGGTCGCGAATGCCGCCCGATTCGAGGGCGACCGGGTCGTCGTGGAGTTCACGGTCAAGGATACGGGAATCGGCATTTCGCCGGAGAAATGCGACCGGCTCTTCCAGCCGTTCTCCCAGCTGGATTCCTCGATGACACGCAAGTATGGCGGCACCGGTCTCGGCCTGGCCATCTGCAAATCGCTGGTCGGCATGATGGGTGGCGACATCCGTGTCGAGACGGCGGAAGAGCGGGGGGCGACCTTCATCTTCACCATCACAGCCGGACTGCCTGAAGAAGATCCGCGCGGTCCGCGGAACCCGGAGGAAGAGGAGAGAGGGGGCGCGGGGATCCGCCAGCGGCAGCGGATTCTTGTGGCGGACGACCACCCGATCAACCAGCGTCTGATGATCGGCATGCTGGACAAGCTTGGCTATGGGGCGGACATTGCGAAGGACGGTGCGGAGGCTGTGCGGTATGCGGCCGAGCGGCCATACCATATGATTCTCATGGATCTGCAAATGCCGGTGATGGACGGGCTGGAAGCAACGGCGGCGATACGGGCCTCGGGAGGCCCGAACGCCGATTCGGCAGTGATTGTCGCCATGACGGCCAATGTCATGGAGGGGATTCAGGCCCGTTGCCAGGCTGCCGGAATGAATGATTATATCAGCAAACCGCTCAAGCTGGGGAGCCTGAGGCATTTATTGTCTCGCTATCCTTCCGGCTTGCTGCCTTGTTCCAAGGGGGATTCAACCAGCTCGCTGGCCTGATCCCATAATTTGGGATTTTATATATCCCGTTTTAATGATTCAAGCCTGTCCATTAAGGGTTATTGATAAAGAAAACAATGAATCAGGAGAGATTGTCTATGAACACTCACAAAAGCGAAAAGTTTCAGGCGCAAACCCAAACCGAGGGCAAGGTATGCACGGTTTTTCTAAGCGGGGAGTTGGATTTGTCGGTAGCTCCCGATTTTCGTCTGGTGATGGAACCGCTCGTCGGGGACCCCGGACTGGATCTTGTGATTAATTTGAAAGATCTGCGATATATCGACAGCACCGGGATCGGTATTCTGCTCTCGATTCTGAAAGCCAGACATGGCATGGATGTGAAGTTCACAGTTGAGGAAGTTCCGCCGCAGATTCAGAAGCTGTTCGACATGACCGGAATTGCCAAATTTTTTGCTTCCCAAGAGAACTCTCACTAGGAAAGGATCGAATTAGGAATGAGCGATGATGTGCAAAAAGTGACGCTGCAGTTGCCCGCAAGCGCGGAATATGTCGATATTGTCCGCTTGAATTTATACGGAATTGCTTCCAAAATGGGGTTTTCCTACGAAGAGATTGAAGATATGAAGGTAGCCGTCTCCGAAGCGTGCAACAACTCCGTTCTTTATGCCTATGGGCAGGAAGACGGAATCGTAGACGTAATATTCGAGGTGGGGAGCGATGCCCTGTCCATTACGGTCAAAGACGAGGGGGAGAGCTTTGAACGTATGGAGTCCTCGGGTGATCGGTTATCTCTGCATGACAAAGATCTGAACGAAGTCCAGATCGGCGGCCTCGGATTCTATCTGATGCAGGCGCTGATGGACGATGTGAGCGTAACGAGCGAGGCGGGGAAAGGAACGGTTGTCACGCTCACCAAACGGCTTACGCTCAGCGAGGAGCGAGTATGAATGAAAATGTGACTCCCCCAGAGTCCATGGATGAGGCGGTAGGCCTAATTTGGGAATATCAGCAGACCAAGGACAACGAGATTGCCACGGTCCTGATCCGCAAGTACGAGCCGATGGTCAAAATGGCCGCCGGCAAAATCGCACGCAACCGGCCCGATCTCTATGAGGATCTGTACCAGGTTGGCCAGATGGCTCTGATTCGTCTGCTTCAGCAGTACGATATCAGCCTGGGCATCCCGTTCGAGCCTTACGCGATGAAGAGCATGATCGGCCACATGAAGAACTTCCTGCGGGATAAATCCTGGTATATCCAGGTGCCGCGGCGCATCAAGGAGAAAGGCGCCCTCGTTCAGCAGGCGATTGACGAGCTGACAATTCGACTGGAACGCTCGCCGGATGTGAACGAAATTGCCCAGTACCTGGAGCTGTCCGTGGAAGAAACCGTGGAAGTGCTGGCCGGCCGGGAGTGCTATCATTATGTGTCGCTCGATTCCCCGCTGTCTCAAGAAGAGACCGGAGCGACGCTCGGCGAGCTGATCAGTTCCGAGGCCAACGATTACGATGCCGTAGAGAAGCGCATGGATCTGCAGCAGGCGCTGGGCCAACTGAAAGAGCAGGAGCAGAAGGTGCTGCTGCTGGCTTTCCAGGACGGACAATCCCAGCGGGCGATTGCTCAGAAGCTTGGGGTCTCCCAAATGAGCGTATCCCGGATTCAGAAGCGCGCAACCGAGAAATTGAAGCAAATCATGTCGAATTCATCCTATTAATACGAAGGAATGCGAAGCCCCCGGCTGCTGATACAAGCGCCGGGGGCTTTTGGGTGATTTCGCTGTATTGGCGGAGCGCTATTCGGATTCCGTGGAAGAGGTCTCCTGCAGCCGATGCTTCTGGAGCTGCTCCCGCAAGAGGGTGACCCGCAGCCGGGCTTCCGTCTCGATCTGCTCGGGTGCAGGCTTCGGAGACTCCGCCGCGAAGGCGGCGAGCTGCCAGTCTACCACGAGATTGCTGCCGATGCGGATGCCGGGGACGGCATACAGATATTCCACGCTGTCGGCGGGGTGGAACAGGCGAAGAATATAAGTCTCGCCGAGCGCAGCGGAGGCGTTCTCGAATCCGCTCTCTCCAAAAAGATGATGGGCCGTCGAAAACGGATATACATTCGTCTCGGCCGGCCCTTTGCTTGATTCGGTCATCGGAATCTCTCCTTCATCAGCGGTAGGCTCCGCTGTGTGTCTTAGCTGTTGGCGTCGATGTATTTCTTGATTTCAGCCAGGTATTGCCCGATGACAGGCACATCCACGAAGAGACTCAGAATATAGCCCAGGATACCCAGAATGACAAAGGTCCCCAGCGACAAACCGAGTCCTCTTGAAATACCAGCCATCAGGTTGGTAATAATGCGTTTCTTCGGATCGGTATAATTCTCCAGAATGTCCTTGAATTCCGACTTCTCCAGAGAGTCGGCAATCTTGTCCAGTCGGGCATTGAGCCGTTTGACCTCATGCCGAAGCTCAAAGGGATGTTCGTCTACTTCATAGGACTTGGTGCTGCCGACCGGCTTGGGATCAGGATGTGGCATCAGGAATCGCCTCTCTTTCAATTTAGAATGCCGCTGTATAACACGCTGCATAACAATAGCCAGCTTCGGTAAGCTGGCTATTGTCGGATCGTAGCTTCCAAGCAGCGGGTTACCGCGCTTAATAATTCGATTTGTAAGTGGACTTCACGTCATCGGACGCCTTCTTCGCTTCGTCCGTGACATCCTTTGTCGCCTTCTTCGCTTCGTCGGAGACTTCCTTGGAAGCTTCGGCGACATCATCCGCTACATCGGCGGAAGAATCGGTGACCGTATCGCCGATCTTCTTGCCGGTCTCCGACAGCGTAGAAGCAATCTGCTGCTTGCTGTCGGCAACGGTCGTGAAGATGTCGGACGCCTTGGCCGACACTGTGGAGGCCAGATCAGACGCCTTCTCGCCGACGGTAGAAGCCAGCGATTTGGTCTTCTCGGTGACAACGCCGGTCAGTTCCTTGGTCTTGTCGCTGGCAGTTCCGAATTTCTCCGAAAGATCGCTGCGCAGCTCCGTGCCCGGTTTCGGAGCGAACAGGAGTGCAGCTGCAGCTCCGAGCAGTCCTCCGATAAATACGCCTTTGACAAAAGTATTGCTGCTTTGTGCCGGATATTCCGTTTCTGCTTTGTTCATTGCGATTCACTCCTTATCAATATAGTAGGATTGCCGCAGAATCAGGAGGCGCGCCGTATGATTCTGGAGAACAGCCCCAGAATGAAGACCAACAGCGCGGTTCCAAGAACGGCAGGGACAACGGCAAAGTGGCCGATGACCGGGCCGAAGCTGCCGAACAGATACGAACCCAGCCAAGCGCCGATAAATCCGGCAACCATGGAGCCGATAATGCCGCCGGGCATTTTGCCGCCGGCAATGGCGTCGCCGATGATGCCGATGATAATGGCCATAATCAGGCTAATCAGAAGTCCCCACATGCTCTTGCCTCCTTTTTGGCGAAATCCTCAATCTCTTGAAGCTGATCTTACTTCGTATATAAACGCGGCATTTTGCCCTGAAACATTCCGGCCGGGCGTGAGGGAGTGGGGGAGCGCCTCTGATTAGGGAGTGGCGGAACGGGTAATTTTTACATAAATCAAGCGCCTAATTACCCAAAAATTCTGAACAACCATGGAGGTGCATTACAATGATTAAGGTAGTGAGTTCGGCGGAGAGACATACGTCTAATAAGGGATGGATACACAGCGAGTTCAGTTTTGCCTTTAAGGATTATGACGATCCCGCCAATGCCCATTTCGGCAGCCTGCTGGCCCACAACGACAATCAACTGGAGCCGAATCAAGGGCTGCACGAACACCCGCATCATGACTTGGAAATAGTCACCTATGTAGTAGAAGGTACGCTGCATCACCAGGACAGCTTAGGCAACCATGCCGATCTTCAGGCTGGATCGGTTCAGGTCATGAGCGCCGGAACCGGCATTCAGCACTCTGAGACCAATCCGCTCGAAGACGGGAGCGTCCGATTCCTGCAAGTGTGGCTGCTCCCGCAGCAGGCCGGACTTCAGCCGGCCTGGGACGCCAAGCATTATCCGCGGGAATTCCGGCTCAATCGGCTGCTGCCGATCGTTTCGGGCAGAGGAGAAGAAGGAACGCTTACGGTCAATGAAGACGCAGCGATGTATGTCTCCGCTCTGGAGACCGGACAGGAACTGCATTATCCGCAGCCGAACGAGCGGCGGACCCATCTGTATGTCCTCTCCGGTCATGCGGAACTGGACATCGGGGAAGAGCGCTTCCGGTTGGGACCCGGAGATGCGGCGCGCATCCGCGGCAGCCATGACCTGCGAATTCGGGGAACAGGGAGCGGAGAAGATGCGGAACTGGTGCTGATTGATCTTCCTTAGACTTGAGACATGTGGACCTGCAACAGGCCCGCCCGATCTTCCTGTAACAACGGAAGATCAGGCGGGCCTGTGTCATAGGCGGGGAGACAGATAGGGGAACTAGCTGTTCTTGCGCAGACGCCCAAGCTCGGAGACGAGCGCTTCTACCTGCGCGATGCTGAGCCGGTCACTGCCGGTTGCAACCTCATAGATGTCGCGGATATCTTCATACTGCTCGACCGAGAAGGCCGAAGCCTGCATGGCGGCAGCCGTGGCCATCTTCAGACTGCTCTTGATGCTCTCGATCATGAACTCGACGCCTTTCTGGCTCGGTTTGGACAAATCCATCCTGTTCTTCCTTTCTTCCTTGGAGGTTCCCTGTATTTTATCATGGGAGACCTGCCCGGCACCATCCCGGTTTGGCAACGCCGCCGGGAAATGTGATAGAGTGAGGATACAAGCCGGGTGGAGAGGAGGAAGAGTATGGCAGGCTGGGAACAGCACAACGGAGGCAGCGGACGCGTCAAAATGGACGGCGGCCGGCTGACCTCGTTCTTCGCCGAAATTGCGGAGAAGCATCATCCGGATGAGATCGTCTTCCTGTGCATCGGCACAGACCGTTCGACGGGAGACGCACTGGGCCCGCTGACCGGCAGTCTGCTGGCGGCGGCCGGGTTTCCCCATGTGATCGGCACGCTTCCGGCCCCGTGCGATGCCGATACCTTCGGTGCCCTGGCAGCGGGAATTCAGCCGGGCCGGATCATTGTAGCGATTGACGCCTGCCTGGGACCGCCCTGGGCGGTGGGCTTCTGCTTCGCGGCAGAGGGACCCCTTCATCCGGCGCAGTCGATCGGCCTGGTTCTTCCGGCGGTCGGAGACTACAGTGTGGCGGCAGTCGTGGCCGCAGCCGGTCCGAAGCCGTACCGGACGCTTCAGACCACGCCCCTTCACCGGGTCATGGGCATGGCCGACCAGATCGCAGCGGCAGCGGCGGCCGGGTTCGGCATCGGGAGGCCGGGAGTTTCAAGCGGGGGAGACCGGGCTTAATGAATAGTATCCGCTCAGAATTACATAATTCGCTACTTAATGAACAGAAAGAAGGAAGCATTCATGGAAGCCGTTCGTTGTGAAGGAAGCCCCATCTGCTGCAGCGATCAAGGGCAAGGAGAAGCGCTGGTGCTTCTGCATGGATTCTGCGGAAGCGCCTATTACTGGGAGAAGGTAGTTCCGCTTCTGGAGGACCGGTTCCGGGTTATCGTCCCCGATCTGCGCGGGCATGGCGCATCCGATGCGCCGCTCGGCGCGTACAGCATGGATCAAATGGCCGACGATGTCCGTGATCTGCTGGATGCCCTGGAGATAGAGAAGGCAGTGCTGCTGGGACATTCCATGGGCGGATACATAGCGCTGTCTTTCGCCCAGCGCCATGCTTCCCGGCTGAACGCCTTTGGACTTATTCATTCCACGGCCTTTCCGGACAGCGACGAAGCGAAGGAGAAGCGGCTGAACGCCGTCAGCGCAATCCGCGCACAGGGCATCACATCCTTCGTAGACGGGCTTGTGCCCGGACTGTTCGCGCCGGCGACGGCGGAATCGGCACCGGAGCTGATCCGGCGCGCGCAAGAGATCGGTTACCGTACGCCTCCGCAGGGAGCCGAGGGCGCGGCGCTCGGCATGCGGGAGCGGCCCGACCGCCGAGACGTTGTCTCTGCCAGCGCTCTTCCGGTTCTTCTCGTAGCCGGCGAGAAAGACGGTCTGGCTCCTCCGGAGCGGGTATTCACCTCAGACAAGCCGCATGTGGTCCAAGCCTTGATCGCCGGCGCCGGCCATATGAGCATGATGGAAGCGCCGGACCAGCTGGCGGAGATTATCCGGGATTTTGCCGAAGCGGCCATCCGCCTTTAGAGGCGCGTTCGAGCCGTCGGAACTGAGGGAGCGAGTGCGGCAAAGATGGAGCGCTGAAAGGAAGCATGACAGGAAGAAAGGCCGTCCGGGGGACGGCCTTTCTTCCTGTCTTTCTGACAACACATCCGGCGCATGAGGCCGTCCGTTTAACGGAAACGGCGTATCGCAGGCAGAGCGAGGGCGGATGCAAGGGCGGCGATGCCAAGCGCGGCGAAGATGGCGATGGCGACAACGCCACCGATTCCGTCTGCCAGCCAGCCGATGGCGACGAGACCAAAAGGCAAAAGAGCGAACGAGCCCATCATATCGAGACTGGCGACCCGGCCGAACACCTCCTGCGGCACCAGTTCCTGAAGGCTGATCTCCCAGATCAGTCCGAAGATCATCATTCCGAAGCCCTCGGCGGCAAAGAGCGCAATCGCCGCTTCGGGTCCGGGAGCAAGCGGCAGTGCAAGTAGCGCCAGCCCGCTGAGGATCGCGCCTCCGTAGGCCATAACGCCCCGGTGGCGGCGTCCTGCGCCGCTGCCGACCAGAAGCCCTCCGGCAATCGCCCCGCAGCCCGCGCCCGTTACGGCAAAACCGTAAATATAAGGCTGCCAGCCATGATGAACCTTGAACAGCCACGGCAGAAGCACTGTCGTAATGCCCGTGAAGCAGATATTGACGAAGGCAAAGACGATAATCGTTACCCAGAGCCAAGGATGAGAGCGGAGAACGGCGATTCCTTCGCGAAAATCGGCCTTCCAGTCAGCTGTCCCGGCCGTCTCGGTTCCGGCGGCGGTCCCGTTCGCGGTCTCACGGTCAGCCGGAACCGCCAGAGCAGTCTCTGCCGCAGCCGACGAATGAGCGGCGAGGGCGGGAAGCTGCCGGACGAGAGCCGAGCGGAGGTAGAAGAGGAAGAGCAGGGAGGCCAGATAAGTCAGGGCATCCAGCCCGAATCCGAACCCGGCGGACCAGTGGGAGATGAGCAATCCGCCCGCCGACGGCCCGATCAGCCGGATGCCCTGCATGCTGATCTGCGAGACGGAATTGGCGGCAACGCGGATCTCCGGCGTGAACACAGAGGCTCGGACCGCCGAATAGGCGGGCTGAAACAGCCCGTCCATGAGGCCGTACAGCCCTACCAGCACCAGCAGCAGCGGAATGCCGAGCACACCGGTCAATGCCAGCACGGAAGTGGCTCCCATAACCGCGCAGCGAAGAATATCCGCCAGCATCATAATCCGGATACGGTCATAGCGGTCAACGAGATGCCCGGCAACCGGCAGAATCAGTACATTCGGCAGCATGTAGACAGCCATCACAATGCCCATGCGGGTCGACGAGCCGGTCAGCGAGTAGACGAGCACAGGCAGAATGACCAGCGTAATCGAGCTGCCGAAGAAGGAGATCAGGTGGCCGAGCCAGAGGTAACGAAAGGCGGGGGAACGGGTGAAAGGAGCGGCAAAACGCCGCCAGCGCTTTTCCCGGAGAGGCTCTGTCGTTTCGGCGGGAATCACGGGCGTTCACCTTCCTTATCCGAAGAAGCTTCCAACCGCCAGGCAGTGACCTCAAGTCCGTACTCTTCGCCGTCGGTGGCCGCAGCCTCCCAGCGGGCAATCAGTTCCATCATCTCCTGCCGGAACCTGCGGAAATCCGCGTCCGACAAGCTGAGCCGGCTGGTCAGGCGCTCCGCGACCTGTTCCTGGGCAACCGGAAGACGGCTTGCGCCGGAGCCCGGCCAGTTGAACCAGGTGCCTGGAGAACGGTAGAATTTCTGGACAACGCCGCCGGAGACTTCCGTCCGCACCAGTTCCACGAGACCGCCTTCATACAGTTTCTGCAGATGGTAGTGAATGTTGCCGGGCGTTTTGCCGAGCCGGTCCGCCACCTGTTTCGAGGTAAGCGGCTCGCCCGCAAGGGCGTGCATAATCTTGACGCGCAGCACGTTCTCCAGCAGCCGGGCCTGCTCTTCCGTAATCTGGAGCACAGAGCTATCCTCAGGGAGCTTATTCATGGCCCCTCTTCCTTTCCGGGAACGACGCCTATGAAGCCTTGACGCTTCAGGCATATCGATCTGTAAAATAGTTCGATCTGTAATACAGATCGTTGTCGGTTCCAGCTTAACGGAGCGAAACGCCTCCTGTCAAGACAAGGGAGGGCTCCCCTTCCGGGAACATGGCAATCAGCGGACGGATCATATAAGATTAGAAGGGTAATGCGTCCGAATGCTGCGAGTACAAAGGGGGAGTTGTCCATGTTCCGGCGGGATTACATTGTCCGCATGATCGAAGATATGACGGCTATGGTAGCCAAGGTATTCAGCCTGAAGCAGGAGCGCAAGACAACGGAAGCGCTCTGGGAGATCGACGAGCTTCTGAACCGGCATTTTCGCCTCAATTCCCGATTGCTCAATTCCCTTTCGGTCGACGATGTGATCGCCATGTTCCGGCTTGGCGGAACGCTGGAGGCGGACCGCCTTCAGGGCGCTGCCCGGATGCTTCAGGAGGAAGCGCTGATCTATGATGACAGAGGGCGGGAGGACGAGTCCCTTCCCCGCTGGATGAAGACGCTCCATTTCTATTTGGCTGCCCGGGAGAACGGAGCCGATACCGGACTCATCGGGCTGGATGACGAGATTGACCGGGTGCTTGCCCGGGTGAACGGTCTGCTTTTGCCGGCCAAGACCGAGAGGCTGCTCGTCCCTTATCTGGAAGAGCGGGGACGCTACGCCAAGGCGGAGGACGCGCTCTTCCGGCTGGCGGAGCAGGGGGAAGACGCCGCGGCTATGGGCCGCAGCTTCTATGGCAGACTGGCGGCTGAGGACCCGGACAAGCTGGAACAAGGCGGACTTCCGCTGGAAGAAGTGGTTCAGGGAAGACAAGAGTGGGAGCGGTTGTACGGACAAGGGAATACCGGAGAAGAAGAGAACGGACAAGGAGAGGAGAAGGAACAATGAGCATCCCTCTATATATTGTTGACGCTTTTGCCGCAGGTCCTTACACGGGCAACCCTGCGGCCGTATGTCTGCTGGACAGGGCTCCGGACGAGCGGTTCATGGCCCTGACCGCTGCGGAGATGAACCTGTCGGAGACCGCCTTTGCATGGCCTGAAGAAGAAGGATACCGGCTGCGCTGGTTCACGCCCGAGACAGAGGTGGAGCTGTGCGGGCATGCCACTCTGGCAACCGCACATGCGCTCTGGGCATCGGGAAGATTGAGCCACGACGACCCGGCGCTCTTTCATACCCGGAGCGGGCTGCTGACGGCCATCCGCTCCCCCGAAGGCGGAATTATTCTGAACTTCCCTGCGTATGAACTGCTGCCGGCGTCGTATCCGGGGATGGCCTCCGCGCTCGGCGTGGAGGATTCCGAATTGGAGGAAGTGTGGACTTACGGCTCCAACGCGCTGGCCGTTCTGTCCAGCGAGCGGGCAGTCCGGGAGCTGTCGCCCGATTTCGCGGCCCTGCGGAGCCTTCCGGTCCACGCAGTGGCCGTAACGGCCAAAGGCCCGGACGCGGAACGGGGCGGAGAGGCCGGAGCCTATCATTTTGTCTCCCGGTTCTTCGCTCCGGCCATCGGCGTGGAGGAGGATCCGGTAACCGGCTCTGCCCATGCCGCGCTGGCTCCCTACTGGTCATCGCGGCTGAATCTTGACTGCATGACCGGCTATCAGGCGTCCCGCCGGGGAGGGACGGTCGGAGTGCGGCTGGAGGAAGGACGTGTACATCTCACCGGCCAGGCGGTTACCGTCGTAAGGGGCGAACTGCTGACAGACGTTCCGCTTGCTTCTCCCGACGGAAGCGGCACAACGATTCGGAATTGAATGAAAGCGAGTGTATGCATGTGGAATCTTTAACGGAATTAATTAACCGCCTGATCGGCGGGCAGGCTCTGATTGCGGCAACGCTCAGCCAGCTTCGCCGCAAGGAAGGCGCTCTGTATACCAAGGTCGCCGTGAAACCGGTTGAACTGAAGGATGGCCTGCGCTATCAGTTCGCGGGCTATACGGATACCCAGGTGCAGCACCGGAATCTTACGCCCCATGAAGCGGCGGACGAGCTGAGTGCGCTGCTTGCCGGGACATACCGGCAGGCGCTGTTCTGTGCGGCTGATTCCGATTACCAGGTGCTCATCAGCAAGAAGAACAAGGCGGCGATTCTGAAGAAGCCGGCGACGAAGCAGGCGGCGCCGGATCTGGCCCATAACCGGCGCAAGCAGTATGTGCTGGAAGAAGGCGAGCCGGTTCCTTTTCTGGTGGAACTGGGCATTATGAATGCCGAAGGCCGGGTGCTGGCCAAGAAGTACGACAAGTTCCGGCAGATCAACCGCTTCCTGGAGATGGTCGAGGATGTGCTGCCGCATTTGCCGCAGAACCGCCCGCTCACCATTGTCGATTTCGGCTGCGGCAAGTCCTACCTGACCTTTGCCCTGTATCATTATCTTGCCGTCCGAGAAGGACGCGAGCTGAATATCGTCGGCCTTGACCTGAAAGCCGAGGTCATCCGCCACTGCAGCGAGCTTGCCGGCCGGCTGAATTATGGCCGGCTGAAATTCCTGGTCGGCGATATCGCCGAATACAACGAGCTGGAGCGGGTGGATATGGTCGTGACGCTCCATGCCTGCGATACCGCCACCGACGCCGCGCTCGACAAGGCTGTGCGCTGGGGCGCCTCCGTGATTCTCTCGGTTCCCTGCTGCCAGCACGAGCTGTTCGGCCAGGTAGAGAGCGAAGTGCTGGAGCCGCTGCTGTCGCACGGCATCCTCAAGGAGCGCTTCTCGGCGCTCGCCACCGATGCTATCCGCGCCAAGCTGCTTGATGTTATGGGCTACCGAACTCAGCTTCTGGAGTTCATTGATATGGAGCACACGCCCAAGAACATTCTGATCCGCGCCGTCCGCGGCCCGGCAGGAAGCGAGCCGGAAGCAGGAACCGGGCCGGGAAGGCTGGCTGCCTGGCAGGAATACCGGGCTTTCCGCGATTTTCTCGGAGTCCGTCCGTATCTGGAACGGACCTGCGCCGACCTGCTGCCTTCGACCGGGGAGTAAGGAGAACAGGCACCCGCTCGGAACGAACATGAAGGCCGCTGCTGAAGCGGCCTTTTTTGCTGTGCTTATCAAGGCGGCTCCTCGCCGTCTGTTGAAAGACGCTGCTTCGGGCAAGACTGGTAGAAAGTCTGCAAGAACAGGGAAGGAGGGAGGAAGCATGAGATTGAAGCAGAGAGCTATAGCCTTGAACGCTGCGCGGCTCTGCGGAGCTCTGACCGGAGCGCTGCTGCTTGGAGCAACGGTGAATGCCGGATTCTACTTCCCGTCCGATCTCTATCCTTGGGCCGCTTGCTGGCCGGCCTGCGCGTTCTTTGCCGTGTGGCGGGTGCAGGCTGAGCGAAGAACGGCGCAGCGAAGAGCCTGGCAGGGAAGCGCCGCCGGAAGGGTGCGGAAGAACGGGGGTTCGGAGAATGGAGTGCCGAGGAACAAGTATCCGAAGGACGGTGATTGGGCGAAGAGAGATCCGGAGAACGACGATGGGGGAAACAGAGATACGGAGAACAAAGTTTGGTGGGAGGACAGCGATCCGGAGAACGGTGATTCGGTAAAAAGGCTCCCGGAGAACAGGACTCTGCGAGCAGACGTTCCGGCAGCAGACGTTCCCGCAGCCGGCCCGCAGGCTGCACAACCACAACCGCCGGCAGTTCGCCGGGCGGCCCTCTGCCGCGGCATGCTGCTCGCCTGCCCGCTGAGCCTGGCCGGATGCTATGCGCTGGCTTGGCTCCGGGGACCCGTGTCAGCCCAAGGAACGATGAATGAACTGCTGCGCTGGAGCCTCTGCGCCGCCTTCGCCGCAGCGGTGCTGGCTGCTTCGCGGAGCCGGGAGGGCCGGCGGTTGCTTCTTCTGGCCTGGCACGGCACCGGCTTGCTGCTGGCCTTGAGCGGCCTGCTGGCCGTCTGCGCCGGTCTGCCGCTGCCGGGAGCGGTGCTTCGCTCCTCCTCGCCGGAGATCAGCACCGCCGGAGCCCGGCTCGGCGGGCTCCTCCAGTATCCCAATACTTACGGCGCGCTGATGGCCGCCTTTGCCCTCGAGCGGCTGCTGGCTGCCGCCGAAGCCCTGCTTCCTCTCGCCGCAGCCGGCCCGACCGGCCAGCCGCAGAGCGGCGGGAAGAAGCCGGGACGGCGGCAGGACAGCGGCTTCGCCGCTGCCGCCGCGGCCTTGCTGACGCTCTTCCCGTATGCCGCCGCGCTGCTGCTGAGCGAGTCGCGCGGCGCCTGGGCCGCCGGTGCGGCCGGACTGGCCGCCGCGCTCTGCGTGCGGCCCCGCCTGGCGGCCCCGGTGCTGGCCGCCGGCGCGCCGGCGGCGCTTGCCGCAGCGCTGCTCTGGCGGGCGTGCACCGCCTGGCAGCTCGCGCCGCCGCCGGGACCCGGCCTTGTACTCATGGCCGGGCTGTGGGCCGGCGCCGTCTGCGCCGGCTGCGGGCTGGGCCGCCGGGCTGCGCCTGCCGCCCGGGGGCGGGGCGCGGCGCTGGCCGCCGCCGCGCTGGGCTGGGCCGCCGCCGCAGGCGTGGTCCTCCTGCCCGCAGCGGCGCGCGGGCTCGGGCCGTCGTCGACGGCGGCCGCGCGCGGCCTGATCGCCCGCGACGCCTGGCGGCTCGCGGCGGAAGCGCCCTGGCTGGGGCGGGGCGGAGAAGTGTGGCGCGGCGTCTACCGCGCCGTGCAATCTTCGCCCTATGTCGGCAGCCAGGTTCACAGCGGGGTGTTGGATCTGCTCCTGGGCACGGGAGCAGCGGGGCTGGCGGTCGCCGGGGCCGGATTCGCCGCCGCAGCAGGACTTGCTGCGGCAACGCCCCGCTGGCTGGCGCCGCTGATCGTCCTGGCGGCCCACGCCGCCGTCGATTTCGACGGAAGCTTCCTGCTTGTGCCGCTGCTTACGGTCCTGCCGCCGGTGCTGGCTGCGGCGGAAGAGAGCCGGGCGGAGGACGCCTCGTTCGTCCTGCCCGGCGTCCTGCCGACCATGCTCCCGTCCGGGCCGGCGGAGTATTCCCCCGGGCACAACCCGAAGCGCCCTTGGGTCCGGCAGGCGGGGTATGCGGCCGCCGGGCTCGGCGGAGTCTGTCTGCTGGGCATCGGCATGCTCTCCTTCAGCGCCTGGCGGGGAGAGACCCTCAGCCGGCAGGCCGCCGGGCTGGACGAGGGGGCAGCCCGGGACAGGCTGGTAGCCGCGCTGGAATGGAACCCGCGGGACCCGTCTGCCGCTGCCCGTCTGGCCCGGCTGCTGCCCGCCGGTGAAGGGCTGGCCGTGCTGGAGCGGGGCCTGCGCTATTCGCCTGAGGAACCCCGGCTTCACTGGCTCCGGGCGGTCCTGCTGCTTCGAAGCGCCGCTCCCGAGCCGGCCATTGCCGCGCTGGAGCGAAGCCTGGAGCTGGACCGCTTCAGCGCGGCCAAGCAGACGGAAGCCGCCCGGCTGCTGTTGGAGGCCGGACAGCGCTGCGCCGGACGCGGCGAGTTAGGCGCGGCCCGCCGGTATGCGCAGGCCGGACGGGATGAGCTGCGGCGCTATGCTGCGCTCGCGGCGGATGCGGGCCGTCTGGCCCGCAACGACCGGGCTTTTGTCTGGACGCCGGAAGCGGCCGCCCTCGCCGCCCCGCTGGAGCGGCTGGAACGGTTGACCGCGGCCCGGACGGCGCGGAGCATCCCTTAATTCGGCGCGGAACGCTTGAGCCCGGATGAAGGTTCAGCCGCTGCGCCCTTGCCCGCCAGGCGCCGGAACACGCAAGAACCCGCAGCCGAGGCTGCGGGTTCTTGAAGTACGAGTGCTTGCAGAGAGAGCCGTGCCGAAGGCGCGCTTCCCGAAAGACGGCTGACCGGCCGTTCCCTTCCGGCTAAGAACGAAGCCGCCGATGAAGAAGCCAGGAATAGACGACCGGAACGAGGATGGCAAGCACGAGGCCTGAAGCAAGCAGAACCGGGGAGACCGGTCCGCGCGTCAAGGCGCCGGCGATGACCAGAAGTCCTCCGGCTACCCACATCAGCCCGCCGAGCCGGTGGGTTCTCCGCCAGACTTCGGGCGAAGCCAGCGTCCACGGGGTACGGATACCGAGAAAATAGTTGTCCCGGATTTGAGGCATGTAGTTGCCGACAATAATCAGAAGCACGCCGGCAAAGGCGGTCGCAAGCTTGCCCCCGATCCAGGTCGATCCGAGTCCGTAGCGGACCGTGCCCAGCAGCATCAGATCAAAGAACAGGGAGATCGTCAGCACAATCGCGCCTTGAGCGCCTTCGAACCGCTTGTAATTGTCCCGCTTGGGATCGAGCCTGCGGGTAAAACGGATCAGCAGCGGCAGGAGAGGGCCGAGCAGGCCGGTCATCGCGATAACCGCCGCCTTGTCCATATACCCGTTTACTTCACCGTTCCAGCCAAAATGGGAGGGAAGCTTGTCGGGCAGCCGGCTGTAATTCATCAGCGCATAAGCGAGCGTCAGCAGTCCGGCTGCCACCGCAGCCGTCTCCTGCCACTTCCAGTTGATCTTCTTCATTGATCCTGATCCTCCTTAACGGATACGGTCCCGCTTCTGAGATCCAGCAGCCAGCCCAGCACTTCGTCCAGAACGGTCGTATGCAGCGAATAGACGAGAAACTGGCCTTTTCGTTCATCCTGAACCAGCCCTGCCGACTTCAGCACCTGAAGATGATGGGAAATGCTCGGTTTGCTGATATCAAAGCAGTCGGCGATTTCTCCGGCCGTCCGGTCGCGCTCGCGAAGCAGGCGGATAATCTGGCGGCGGGTCGGATCGGCAAGCGCTTTGAAGGAATCGTTCATGGCAAGCGACCTTTCGATATTTAGTCAATTATCTAAATATCACTTTACCTTAAGATGGCTCTTCGGTCAAGTGGATGTGCTAACCTTGCGTATGCTAGAATAGGCTAAGAGAACCGGCCCAGATAGAATCCGGACCAATATGGAGGGAGGAACCCACTTGCATATCCTTTCCGGCATTGTGGAACAGCTGCTGAGCTGGATCCAGAGCCTTGGCTACTTTGGCATTATGATCGGGCTTATGATCGAGATTATTCCCAGCGAGATCGTTCTGGCCTACGGAGGCTATCTGGTGAGCGAACATCAGATCAATTTCTTCGGAGCCGTCCTGTTCGGGACGATCGGCGGCGTGCTTGCCCAGATTTTCATTTACTGGATCGGCCGCTACGGCGGAAGGCCTTTCCTGGAGAAGTACGGCAAGTACATATTTATTCAGAAAAAACATATCGACCATTCCGAGGTCTGGTTCAACAAATACGGAACCGGCGTTATATTCACCGCCCGTTTCATTCCCGTCGTTCGCCATGCGATCTCCGTTCCGGCCGGAATCTCGCGGATGCCGCTGAGCAAGTTCGCTCTTCTGACGACGCTTGCGGTAATTCCGTGGAGCGCGCTGTTTGTCTATCTCGGCATGACGCTGAAAGACAAATGGAAGGACATCGACGATGTGGCTTCGAAGTACACGCATGAGATTCTGTTGGGCGCGCTGGCGCTGTTTATCGTATACTTCCTGTTCAAATGGGTTCAATCCAAGAAGAGAAAGGGCGATGCGCAATGAAGCCGAACCTGTCGGCTAAATTTGGAGGGGGTCTGACCCCCCGGCAATTCGTGGAGAGCATGAGCGTCAATCAGCAGGCGTTCGAGAACGGATACGAGCGCTTCGAGTGGACCGACGAAGACGACAAGGCCTTTTTCGAGAGTCTGAATTACCGTGACGACCTGCGCGCGCTGATTCTGGCCGCAGACTGGTGCGGAGATGTGGTTCGCAATGTCCCGGCCGTTTTCCGGATTCTGGAGACCGCCGGCATTCCGGCTGAAGTGCTGGTGCTGGAAGAACATCAGGATGTGATGGATCACTTTCTGACGATGGGCGGCCGTGCCGTCCCGATCGTCATTATCGCCGATACCGGAGGCTATGTGCTGGGACACTGGGGGCCCCGTCCGCAGCATGTACAGGCGCTAATGAACGAATTCAAGCGGGAGAATCCCGACCGCGAGGCGCCGGGCTACGAGGAGAAGATCACCGCCGTACGCCAGGCGATGGGACAAGCTTACGGGGAAGGAGCGGAATGTCAGGCTGTAATTGCCAAGGAACTGCGCAGCCTGATTTCCGGATTCTAGGCCGATGCTGAATATTCGCACCTTTAACCTGGGCCCGCTCCAGACCAATGCTTATCTGCTGACAGGCGCGGATCCGTCCACGGGCATTGTCATTGATCCCGGCATGAACCCCGCTGCCTTGATCCGGGCCATCGAAGAGATCGACATTGAGGCGATTCTGCTGACCCATGCGCATTTTGACCATATGGGCGGCGTCGACGAAATCCGCAAGCTCAAGAACTGCCCCGTCTATCTGCATCCGCTGGAGAGCGAGTGGCTGGGGAACCCCAAGCTCAACGGTTCGCTCATGTGGCCGAGCGTGTCGCCGCCGCTTGTCACCGATCCGGCCGAATACGATTTGGCCGAGGGCCAGACGCTGTCGTTCATCGGCCATACGTTTAAGGTCTATCACACGCCCGGCCATTCGCCCGGAAGCGTCAGCTTCCTGTGCGGACAGGATTTGTTCTCCGGCGATGTGCTGTTCCGGCTCGGCGTCGGACGGACCGACCTGACGGGCGGAAGGGAGCGGGACCTGTTCGATTCGATCCGCGGCAAGCTGTACCGGATGGACGACGAGGTTACGGTCTATCCCGGGCATGGCCCGCGGACGTCTATCGGATTCGAGAAAGCGCGCAACCCCTACGTGCCGGCTCATTAATTGACTTTTTTTGCAGGCCGGACTGGACAAGAAACGACAAAGTTGCTACAATGACGTTAATTAAATGTAACATTTACCGATGCGAAGCACGCAGACTGAGGACTGGATCCCGGTTTGCGTTCTTTTTTTGGTGTAATTTGATGGAGGACAGAGCGAGTGGAGAGCAAGGAGACAGACAAGAGAGTGACGGGAAGAGCCGGGGGAATCCGGTTGGAAGAGCCGGCCGGAGATTCGGGCGAATCCGGCTGCAAGGAGAAGCATTATTCGGCTGACGCCATCGGCGGCAGCGAGGAGCGCAGAGTTCCGTTCTGGACCTTTCCTTACGGAAGGGGCCGGTTTCAGCCTTGGCGAAGACGCCTCTGGGAACTGGAGAGCCAGTGAAGGAAGCGGCTTTAATTTCTTTTGCAAGAATTTATGAATTTGCATAAAACAGCGCAGCGCATGTTGTAGACAGGGCTATTAATTTTTAGTAGACTGTTGAAAAAGCACATCATGACAGAGTTAGGCACAGGAGGTAGGGCGATGCTGCGTTTAGGGGAGAAGATCGTCATAGTCGCGGATGCATTCGAGCAGAATCTTCCTATCGGAGATTATGGCTATGTCATTGCCTATGACCGCAATCCGGACAATGCGTTCGATTATGTGGTGCGCGTGCCGGCCGCGAACCGGAACTTCTATGTGACCCTGGAGGACGTTGAGACCGAAGCGGATCTGATGATGGAGGAAGCAGAGAGAGCCACGCGGGAAGCGCTGATCGACTACGCTCTGTCCACACATAACGAGAAGCTGTTCCATCAGTTGATGAACGGGGAGTCCGAAGAAGCCGGACAGACAGAGAAGACAACTGCAGACAACATGTCCCAGGCGGAATTCATCAAGCAGGTGAATTTGAGGGCCTGGATTTAATGAAGCCGGCGCATGCCGGCTTTTTTTATGCCGTGAGAAGAGATTTCGCTCCGCTCCGTACTCCTTCACCGCATTGAATTGTCCCCGCTTCTACAATATAATTAAGAGCGTTATCCGGGCATATAAGCCCTTATACGGGAGGGACCTGAACATGAGCATTACCGTCAAGGACGTTCGGCATGTGGCCAAGCTGGCCCGGCTGGAGTTGAGCCCGGAGGAAGAGTCCGTGTTTACGGAACAACTGAACGCCATTCTACAGTACGCCGAGAAATTGAATGAACTGGATACCGACGAAGTGGAACCGACCACCCATGTGCTGCATGTCAGCAATGTGATGCGGGAAGATGCGGTCCGGGACAGTCTGCCCGTTGAAGAAGTTCTGCTGAACGCTCCGGACGAAGAAGACGGACAGTTCAAAGTTCCGGCTGTCCTGGAGTAGAATCTTCTGAAATTCCATATTTATTCCGGCGGGTTACCGCCATTACAGTAGGGAGATGAAGTCTTGAGCCTGTTACAACACCGGTTGCCGGAAATACATAATCTGCTTCACCGCCGGGAGATCTCGGTCCTGGAGCTGACCGAGGCTTCCCTGGCTGCCATTGCGCGCCTCGACGGCGATATTCACGCCTTTTTGACCTTGAACGAAGAAGGAGCCCGCCAGACCGCGCGCGTCCTGGACGATCGCCTGGCCGCCGGCGGAGAGAGAGGGCTGCTCTTTGGCCTTCCGGCGGGAGTCAAGGACAACATCGTCACCAAGGGTCTGCGCACGACCTGCGCCAGCCAATTTCTCTCCAACTACCAGCCGATCTACGACGCCACCGCCGCTGTCAAGCTGCGCGGCGCCGATGCGGTAACGGTCGGCAAGCTGAACATGGACGAATTCGCCATGGGCGGCTCGAACGAGAACTCCAGCTTCGGCCCGGTTCGCAATCCGTGGAACCTGGAGTATGTGCCGGGAGGCTCAAGCGGCGGTTCCGCCGCCGCCGTTGCTGCGGGTGAAGTGTTCTTTGCCCTTGGCTCGGATACCGGCGGATCCATTCGCCAGCCGGCCTCTTACTGCGGCGTGGTCGGTCTCAAGCCGACCTACGGCCTGGTCTCGCGCTACGGGCTCGTTGCCTTCGCCTCATCCCTGGATCAGATCGGTCCGGTCACGCGCAACGTCGAGGACTCGGCTTACGTGCTGCAGGCGATAGCGGGGTACGACCCGCAGGATTCCACGTCGGCCAAGGTTGAGATTCCCGATTATGCTTCCGCGCTCACAGGTGATGTCCGCGGCCTGCGCATCGCGGTCCCGAAGGAATATATCGGTGAAGGCGTCGATCCGGAAGTCCGCAGCACGGTGCTGGCGGCGCTGGCCGAACTGGAGAAGCTGGGAGCCGTATGGGAAGAAGTCTCGCTTCCGCACACGGAGTATGCAGTTGCGGCTTACTACCTCCTGTCCTCTTCGGAAGCATCCTCCAATCTCGCCCGGTTCGACGGCGTGCGCTACGGCGTACGGGCCGACGACGGCGGGGGGCTGCTCGAATTGTACAAGCAGTCCCGCAGCCGCGGCTTCGGTCCCGAAGTGAAGCGGCGGATTATGCTCGGAACCTACGCGCTGAGCTCGGGTTACTATGATGCTTACTATTTGAAGGCACAGAAGGTCCGGACGCTGATCAAGCGGGACTTCGACGAAGTCTTCGCCCGGTTCGACGTTATCGCCGGGCCGACCGCGCCGACGACGGCCTTCCGGCTGGGCACGCAGACTGAAGATCCGCTGACCATGTACCTGAATGATATTCTGACCATTCCGGTCAGCCTCGCGGGCATCCCGGCGATCAGCGTCCCTTGCGGATTCTCGGCGGGCCTTCCGGTGGGACTCCAGATCATCGGCAAAGAGTTCGACGAGAGCACGGTGCTGCGCGTCGCTCACGCTTTTGAGCAGAACACCGACCATCACAAGCAGCGTCCGCAGAGCTAGGGCGAGGAAGAAGGAGGGAACCACGACAATGCCATTATCCCACTACGAAACAGTCATCGGCCTGGAGGTGCATGTCGAGCTGCATACGAAGTCCAAAATCTTCTGCGGCTGCTCGACCGAATTCGGCGCCCCGCCCAATACCCATACCTGCCCCGTCTGTCTGGGACATCCCGGCGTGCTGCCGGTGCTCAACCGGCAGGCGGTGAACTACGCCATGAAGGCGGCGATGGCTCTGAATTGCACCATCGCCGACGTCAGCAAGTTCGACCGGAAGAATTATTTCTATCCCGACTCGCCCAAGGCCTATCAGATCTCCCAGTACGACCAGCCGATCGGCGAGAACGGATGGATCGACATCGAAGTGGACGGCGTCACGAAGCGGATCGGGATTACGCGTCTCCATCTGGAAGAAGACGCCGGGAAGCTGACCCATGTAGACGGCGGCTACGCTTCGCTCGTCGATTTTAACCGGGTGGGTACGCCTCTGATCGAGATCGTGTCGGAGCCGGACCTTCGTTCACCCGAAGAGGCGAGAGCCTACCTGGAGAAGATCCGTGCCATCATGCAGTACTGCGACGTCTCGGATGTCAAGATGGAAGAAGGCTCCATGCGGTGCGACGCCAACATTTCCTTGCGCCCGGCGGGCCAGGAGAAATTCGGCATCCGCGCGGAGCTGAAGAACATGAACTCCTTCCGCGGCGTCCTGCGCGGACTGGAATACGAACAATACCGCCAGGCCGATATTCTGGACGACGGGGGGACGGTTGAGCAGGAGACGCGGCGCTGGGACGAGGCCCAGGGCAAGACCTTCCCGATGCGCGGCAAGGAAGAGGCGCATGATTACCGCTACTTCCCCGATCCCGATCTGGTGGTGCTTCATATCGGAGAGGACTGGAAGGAAGAGATCCGGGCCTCAATTCCGGAGCTGCCCGATGCGCGCCGTCAGCGGTATGCCGAGGAGTTCGGACTGCCGGCATACGATGCCGGCGTACTCACGGCATCCAAGCCGCTGGCCGACTTTTTTGAAGAGAGTCTGAAGTACACGGCTGACGCCAAGGCGGTCGCCAACTGGATGATGGGCGATCTGCTCGGCTTCCTGAATGCGAACAATTTGGAACTGTCCGAAGTGCGCATCACGCCGCAAGGTCTTGGAGAAATGGTCGGATTGATTGGGAAAGGCACCATCTCCAGCAAGATCGCCAAGACGGTCTTCAAGGCCATGCTCGAATCCGGCAAGCTGCCGGGAGTCATCGTCGAAGAGCAGGGATTGGTCCAGATCAGCGACGAAGGCGCAATCAAGCAGATCGTAGAGACAGTGGTCGCTAATCATCCCCAATCGGTGGAGGATTATAGAGCCGGCAAGCAGAAGGCGATCGGCTTTCTCGTCGGCCAGGTTATGAAAGAGAGCAAGGGCAAAGCCAACCCTGGTCTGGTTAACCAGCTTTTGGCCGAGATTCTGAACGTGTAATCCCGCCGGCCGGAAGCTGTTCCGGCCGCGGTTCATACTGTGCACGAGGCTTGTCGGCAGCGGCAGGCCTTTGGCAATTCGGGGGAGAACGATGAACGTCAAAGGCAGGATCGAACCATTGGATCTGGAAGACAGCGAGCTGCTGTCCGAGCTGTGGCTGCTTCAGCATCAAGCGTATCGTCTGGAGGCGGAACGCATCGGTTTTCACGAAATTCCTCCGCTTCTGGAGACCCGGGATATGCTCCGCCGCTGCGGCGAGCGCTTCTACGGATACCTCGGTGAAGAGGGGGAACTGATTGGAGCCGTTGCGGTAGAGGCTGACCAAGAAGAAGGAATTGTAACCGTCAGCCGCATGATGGTGCGCCCTGACCATTTTCGCCTCGGCATTGCGGGCAGGCTGCTGGAGTATGTCTTCGCTACTTATCCGGACGCCGTCAGGTATACGGTATCGACGGGGAAAAATAACGAACCTGCGGTTGCCCTGTACCGCAAACACGGCTTCTCGCCGGTCTCTTCGCAGAGCATCGCGCCCGGGGTCGAACTGCTGGAATTTCATCGCGGCGGCAGTCAGCCGGGCTGAAGCAGCCTAACGGACGACGGCGCAACGAAAAGAGGGGAATATCCATGAAACAGGATAGCCGCACATGGCTGTCTCCGGAAGAAAGAGCCTATTTTGAGGATAGAAGCAGGGCTGGCAGCGGGCTCGACCGAGAACCGGAAGAGACCGTTGATTCCGATGAAGAGCCGGTCATCCCGCCGAGGCCCAAACAAAGACGGTACAAACGCAAATTTACAGCCGGCCTGCTGGCCGCCCTTATCCCCGGCACCGGTCATTTGTACTTTGGATTGATTCGCAAGGGGATTTCTATTGTTTTCTTGATCATTCTGGATATTGCAGCGCTTCTGTACTTCTCGTCCATCGGAATCCAGATCAATGTCCCGCTGCTTATTCTGCTCGGACTTCTGATACCGGTGATCTATTTCTATAATGTGTACGACGCGCTTCAGACGGCGGACCGGTTAATCCGGCATCATCTGTATCCGCCGCCGGCGCCTTCTCCCGAGGAAGAGCTGGCCTCGCCGCCCCGGCGGCGCTCCATGCGGGAGCCGGATATCCGGTTCGGCCTCCTTCTTGTAATGGGAGGGGCGCTGCTTGCCTTATTTACGGTCCGTCCGCTCTGGCTGCGTACGTTTGTGGATCATCAGGCTGCGGTAGGCGCGGGAGCGGCGCTGCTTATTGGAGCGCTGCTGACAGCGGTGTGCGAAATTGCCCGCAGAAGCCGGCCGATGGAAAAAGACACCGGCAGATGGCCTGCGGGACGATTTACCGCGGCCGCCGTTCTGGCCGGCGTCGGCTATTTGCTTCTCGAGGATTGGCGCAGCGGTTCGGATGATCTGCTGCTGCTTTTGAAGTGGTGGCCTGTCATTCCCGTGCTCTGGGGTATGGAATATCTGGCGACTTGCCTGACAGCACGCAGGCATGGCAGACGGGAACGCGGCGTCCGAACCCGGCCCGACCTGAAAGGGGTGTTCCTCTCTGTTTTACTCGGAGCATCCGTATTTGTGGTGGCGGAGCAGGAGCATTATCTCCACCTCTGGAACAAGGTCAGCCTTAACCTGACGGCGGCAGCCGCCGAGTACGGAGAAGCTCAGGGAAGCCGGTTCGTTAAGCCGGCGCTTAGAGTTCCGGTTGAGCTCAACACGGCCAAATTGGCGGTGGAATCCGTCAATGGCGATATTCTGATCCACCGAAGCGCAGTCAAGGACATCGAAATCACGGCCACGGTATGGGTGGATCAGCTGGAGGGTGCCCAGGCGGAAGCCATTGCGGAGCAGTCTTTTCTTCAGGTGGACCCCGGTCCGACCATTGGTATTGTTCCGAAGCTGAAGACCTATGGGGAATCCGGCAAGCGCCAGCCCCGGATGGACCTGGACATTGCCGTCCCGGATACCCGGCGCTTTAACCTCGAGCTCGAGACGATGAACGGCGACATTACGCTACAGAACGTAGAGGCGATTCGGGAGATTTCACTGGCGACCGGGAACGGAAAGCTGATTCTGAACCGGGTATTCGGCGAAGTGAAGGGCAAGACGCTGAACGGGGAAGTGCGCGCGCGTGAAGTTCAGGGTAACGTTGAACTGACGAGCGGCGGCGGCGCCATGTATGCCTGGGATATCAACGGGGGACTGAAACTGACAACAGCGGTGGGAAGCATCGGCGTCGAGCGGTCCGGCTCCGAAGTCGAGCTTTCGACGAAGAACGGTGACATCCGGCTGGATGGGGCGCGGGCCGCGCTGAAGGCCGAGACGCTGAACGGCGCCGTTGACATTGCTGCGCCGGTTGTAGGCGGAGACTGGTCTGTATACAGCGCGGTTGGGGATATTCGCTTGCGTCTGCCGGCAGACGGCAACTATGAACTGCAAGGTTCAAGCGGCTACGGCAATATCGAATCAACTCTCCCAGGCCTCAAAATCGAGAAGAAGACGATCACCGGCAAGCTCGGCACAGGCGAGTTTCACCTCTCCGTCGAAGGCAACAGCAATCTAAATGTGAGGACATATTGAATTATGGAATTTTTTTTATATAATAATTAATATAATCTGTTGGCCGCGTTGACAAGGTCAAAAGCGCGGTTTTACAATGACAATAAGCATAGGATCGTCTGTCTGTCCTATGCGTACCAAAGGCGGTGACATGATGGGTAATGGCGTACAGCACGCACTGGAACAACTGAAAACAACCGGAGTCCGTATAACGCCTCAGCGTCATGCAATTCTCACTTATCTGATGGAAGCCATGAATCATCCGACCGCGGACGACATTTACCGGGCTTTGGAACCCCAGTTTCCGAGCATGAGCGTTGCCACGGTGTATAACAATCTGAAGATGTTCATGGAAGCGGGCATGGTTCGCGAACTGACGTACGGCGATAATTCCAGCCGGTTCGATGCCAACGTGTCCGACCACTACCATGTCATTTGTCAGGAATGCGGGAAGATTGAGGACTTCAGCTATCCGTCCCTGCACGAAGTCGAACATCAGGCTGAAACGTCAACGGGCTTCAAAGTCAAAAGCCTTCGTATGGAGCTCTACGGCATTTGTGAATGCTGCCAGGCCAAGCATGTAGCGGCCGGTCTAAATTAAGGCGCCGGCTGCTGCTGCGGCCCTCTATACCGTTAAGAAATTTGCAACGTGCGGATTCCGAATACAAGCGGATGACTCACGTTTTCTTTTTATTATTTATTATTCCAGACATGGAGGCCTTATCTTGAACAGAATACGCAGACGCCGGCGTGCCGCCAGACGCGGCCGCCTCTTTCGCCGATTGGCGGGTCTTGTTCTCATCGCAACGGCAGTCTATGCGGTGATCTTTTTCGTGCTGCCCAGCCGCCTGCATACCGATCCGGATTGGAAGGGAGAGAAGAAGCCGATCTTCGTGCAGGGCGAACCGACCGGATACAGCGCTGCGGGCACGGGAGAGAACTTGCTGCTTCCCCTTCCCCTGCTGCAAAAAATCGTGGATCCCTCGATCCGGTACGAATCCGGGACCCAGTCGGTCATTCTGACCACCGCCAGCGATCTGCTGTATATGCAGGCGGAGCAGACGGAAGCCAGTCTCAACAACAAGCCGCTGCAGCTTCGTCTGGCCCCCGAACAAAAAGGAGATACCACCTATCTGCCTGCTGAACCGCTGAAGATGCTGTACGGCCTGGATCTGCATGAAGATGCCGGAACAGGCGCCGTGCTGCTCATGCTGGCGGGAGAGAGCGTTCCGCTCGGGCAAGTCATGGGACCCGAAGGGGGCAAGAGTGCCGCGCTGCGCAGCGGACCCTCCATTCGTGACAAGGTTCTTGCGGACATGCCTCCGGGAACGAGGCTGCGCATCTGGAGAGAGGAAGGGAACTGGCTCTTCGCTCAAATGGATAACGGCTATTCCGGCTATATTCAAGCCGAGAAAGTCAAGGACGCCGGGACCAAGACGGTTCAGGCCAAGCCGCCTGCTCCCACTCATGCCGAAAGAAGCTGGACCGGCAAGAAGATCAATCTGACCTGGGAAGCCGTATACGACCGCCAAGCGGCACTCTCCTCGCTGGATGGACTGACGGGCGTGAACGTCGTCAGCCCTACCTGGTTTGAGATTGTTGACGGACACGGGAATGTGCGCAGCAAGGCGGATTCGGCCTATGTAGAGAAAGCGCAGAGCAAGGGAATCGAGGTATGGGGGCTCATGAGCAACGGGTTCGAACCCGACATTACCACACAAGCCCTTGCTTCTTATGAGAACCGCATGAACGCGATTGTGCAGATGCTGAAATACGCCGAGCTTTATCATTTGGACGGCATTAATATTGACTTCGAGAATGTATACACCGAGGATGGCGGCAATGTCACCCAATTTATGCGGGAGCTCAAGCCGCTGGCGGAGGCCCGCAATCTGATTGTGTCAATGGATGTATCGCCTAAATCCGGCAGCGAAATGTGGTCCCGCTTCCTTGATCGCCGTGCGCTTGGTCCTCTGGTCGATTTTATGATGGTAATGGCCTACGACGAGCACTGGGCGTCAAGTCCGGAGGCCGGGTCGGTTGCCTCGCTGCCTTGGGCGCAGAATGCGGTGGAACGGATTCTGGAGGAGGATGGAGTTCCTGCCGACAAGCTGGTACTGGGCATCCCGCTCTATACCCGGATTTGGAGCGAGACTACGAAGGACGGGAAGAATAAGGTCAGTTCCAAGGCAGTCGGAATGAAGACAGTGGAGGATATTCTGTCCGAGAAGAAGCTCACCCCGAAGTTCGCTGCCGACGCAGGCCAGAATTACGTGGAATACAAGGAGAAAGGTGTGCTCCAGCGGATATGGATAGAAGACAACGTCTCGTTGGAAGCCCGGGTGAATATGGCCCGATCTCTGAATCTCGCCGGAGTCGCATCCTGGAACCGCAATTTTGCTAACCGTGCCGCCTGGGAAGCGCTGAGCGGAATACACGACTGACCGTGTGGCTTATTTATCTCAAAAAGAGCCCGATTCAGCCGCTCAGCGGCGAATCGGGCTTCTTCCGGGTAACAGGCGGGCGTCCATATAGACCCGGACAGCCTTAAATATAGTTCAATCGGCCAGAAGGAACTGATTTCAATACGTAGAATTAGTAGCATAAGTTATTGATAAATGGATCAATCAACCAGTCTGCGCCGACGCAAATTCGCCAATTTCGATGGAGGGTACAATGGAACTGTCCAATTTGACTTGGCTGAGCGGGGAAGCTTTTGATGAGAACGCATTGGGAGCCGCCCTGCTTCGCCGCCAAGGAAGCTCGTCGTCTCAAAGTGCGCTTTTGCATGATTTTGATATGGTTATACTTGTTCTGCATGAGGAACTGGAGGAGGGCTATCAGATTCAAGACAGTCTGACCGGGGAGATTCGCTCGCAGATCCTGCATGTGGACCTGGACAGCCTTCAGCGTTCGGTCATTACCGGGGACAACAACGAACGTATTTCCTGTATCCTGGAAGGGGATATTATATGGGATCCGCAAGGAGTCCTGGAGCAGATCCGGCAGGAAATCATCCGGTTCAGCAAGCCGCTCCGCGACCGGATTCTTTTTGTGGAGTTCGCCCGGCTGCTCCATATGTACGTCAAATCCAAGAGATACATTCAGGCAGGCTGCATTATGGATGCGTATAACTGCATTCTGGTGGCGCTCTATCACTGGGCGCGGCTGGAGGTAACCGAGCAGGGACGCTATCCCGAGCCTGCGGTCTGGGAGCAGGTGAAGGAGCTGAACTCATCTGTCTATAAAATGTACGAGGAGCTGACCGTGAGCGGGGAGACCTTGGAGCAGCGCATTCAGCTTGCGCAGCTGGCCTGCGAGTTCTCGATGATGTCGCAAATGGGACAGTCCTGCTCTTTTCTGCTGAATTGGATGAAGGAGCGGGGCGAGACGTGGAGCGTACAGGAACTGTTGAAGCATTCCGATTTCCAGCCCGTCGCTCTGGAGCTTCCGCTGGTTCTCCGCAAGTTGGCTTCGCGCGCCTTGGTGCAGGAGGTTGCATCATGGAAGGAGGGGGGGGGCTGCGCCGTCCAGTACGCGGTCTGTTAGATAAAGACAGAGTAAGACGGTGGCCCAGAGGAAGGTGGCAGAAAGGGTTGACTCTCTGTGCAGCGGTATGATACATTATAACTCGTCCCTTTGAGTCATTTGAAAATGAAGGGGCGGCGAGCAGCCTCGGATCAATAACTTCAAAAAAAGTTGTTGACTAAACGAGAAAGACTGTGATATATTATAAAGGTCGCTGCGACGCGGTGAATAACTGAAAGCAGAGACGGTTTGATCTTTGAAAACTGAACAACGAGTGAGTATTAATCG
>NZ_VYKK01000019.1 GCF_008710135.1 Paenibacillus spiritus
TCAGCTCGGCGGTCAGCCAGCGTTCGATGGCTGCCGGGGCGGGGCCGTTCCCGTTCTCCGCTTCGTTCCGGCCGGGTTCGCTTCCGGGTCTCTCCGAAGCCAAAGCTGCTGCGGTTTCCATTCCGGCAGCGGCTTCGGTCTGTGCAGAATTATGGAGGTCTTCGCCTTCGCGCCACTGATCGACGACGGTAAGCTGGTCCTCCAGAAACTCGGCGCGGGCGGCGCGGCGCTGGATTTTGCCGCTTGAGGTCTTGGGCAGAGAGCTCTGGCGAATGAGGACTACGGCGTAAGGCGAGACGTCATACTCCTGAAAGACGGCGCGGCGAATCGAGGCCATGGCCTCGCCGGTGTCCTTCGTATGCCGGGCTACTTCCTGGACCACCACCAGCCGCTCCTGCCCGGCAATCTCCACCGTAAAGGCAGCGGAGGCGCCGGGCAGAAGAGCGGGATGGCTGCGTTCGCTGACCAGTTCCAGGTCCTGCGGGTAGAGGTTGCGGCCGCGGATCAGAATGAGATCCTTGATGCGGCCGGTCACGAACAGCCGGCCTTCATCAAGGAAGCCGAGATCGCCGGTGCGCAGGAACGGCCCGTCGCCGGAGCCGGCGAGGGTCGCCTGAAAGACCTCGGCGGTGACGTCGGGCCTGCGCCAGTAGCCCAGCGCCACGGAAGGGCCGGACAGCCAGATTTCGCCGACGGTGCCGTCCGGGCACACTTCCCGTGTCTCGGGATGAACGATGGCCATACGGGTACGGTCGGAAGAAGGGCCGCAGCTGACGAGCTCGGCGGCGGAGGCTTTGTCGGACGGTTCCTGCAGCTCGTGGCGTTCCAGAGCGACACGGTCGGCGCTTCGTAGCTCGGGAACGCCGCTGTGGCCGGCGGCGAGGAGCGTAGCTTCGGCCAGTCCGTAGCAGGGAGCGGCCGCTTCGGGCGGGAACCCGGCGGGGGCGAAGCGCTCGGCGAAGGCGGCAAGCGTGGAGGCGCGGACCGGCTCGGAGCCGTTAGCGGCGACGCGCATAGAGGAGAGATCCAGGGAAGCGGCAGCTTCATCTGTAATTTTTTTCACACAGAGTTCATAGCCGAAGTTCGGAGCAGCCGTGAAGGTGCCCCGGTAGCGGGACATGGCCTCCAGCCAGATCAGCGGGCGCTGGATGAAGGATACGGGAGCCATAAGGACAATGAACGCCCCCAGATAGAGGGAGGTCAGGATCATGCCGATCAATCCCATATCGTGGAACGCCGGCAGCCAGGAGACGCAGACCTCCCGCTCCGTAAGCCCCCACTGGGAACGGATCATATCGCAGTTGCAGAGCAGGTTATGATGGCTGACCATGACGCCCTTGGGCTGGCCGGTCGAACCGGACGTGTACTGCAGAAAAGCCAGAGTATCGCCGGTCAGCGGCACCGGGCGGAAGGCATCTTCCTGCGGCAGACCGCCGCGGTCGGTGGCCCGCCAGGCCAGCCCGGCCAGCCGGGGATGCTCGTCCAGCCCGCGGGAGACGCGTCCGAGAATATCCCCGGTGGTCAGCACGGCGCAGGCGTCGGCGTCGGCGACGATGGCCTGGAGACGGAGCAGATGCCGGTTCTGCTTGGGCGGATAGGCGGGGACGGCGACGACGCCAGCATAGAGGCAGCCGAAGAAGGCGGCGATGAAGTCGAGCCCCGGCGGATAGAGCAGCAGGACCCGGTCGCCGGGAGAAGCGATCTCCTGGACCAGGGCCGCGACAGAGCGGATCTTTCGGTCCAGCTCGCCGTATGTATAGCTTCCGTTCTCCAGCCCGGAGTCAAGCAGGTACAAGCATGCCCGAGCTTCCGGCTGCTGCCGGGCTCTGAGGCGGAACATATCGGTCAGCGTCTCAATCTGGAGCGATTCAAAGAGCATGGTCATCCTCCTCATACATAGTTATAAGCGGATTTGGCCTCCCAGGGAGTCAGAATGATTCGGCCTACCCGGTTGTCGCTCTCGAACCGGCTATGCGCTTCGGCTGCATGTTCCAGGGGAAGAATGCGGTCGATCAGGGGCTTGATATGACCGGTCTTGACGAACTTCCAGCCTTCTTGAACTTCATACTTGTTCATGGAGTGACAGCCGAGCAGACTGAGCTGCTTCCAGAAGAGAACGCGCAGGTCCAGCTGGGCGTGGAATCCGGTCGTATTGCCGCAGGTGACGAGTCTGGCCCCGTAGGCCATGCACTGGATGCTCGTATTCCAGGTGTTGACTCCTGTATGCTCAAATACGACATCCACTCCGCGCTTGTCGGTCAATTTGCGGACCGTTCTGAAGACATTCTCGGTTCGGTAGTTGATGGTCTCGTCGGCTCCAAGCTGCCTTGCCGCTTCCAGCTTCTCGTCGGAGCCGGCCACGGCGATTACGCGGGCATTGAAGAGTTTCGCAATCTGGATGGCGGTCGTTCCGATGCCGCTGGTCGCTCCCCAGATGAGAACGGTTTCGCCGGGCTGTATCCGGGCGCGCGTCACAAGCATATGCCAGGAAGTGCCCAGGCAGGCGGTGAGGGAAGCGGCTTCCTCATAGGTGATCGTATCCGGAATGGGAAAAACATTGGCTTCCGGCAGGTTCGCGTATTGGACGTATCCGCCCATGCGGGGGCCGGTCTGAAACCCCCAGACCCGGGTGTTTCTGCAGAAATATTCCCGGCCGGATGTGCAATCCGAACAGATCCGGCAGGACAAAATGGGATGCACGGCCACGCGGTCGCCGACCTTAACCGTAGTCACCCGCTTGCCGATCTGCACGATCTCCCCCGCGGCGTCGGTTCCCGGGATATGGGGAAGAGTGAACTTGATGCCGGGCAATCCCTGCCGGGCCCAGATATCGTTGTAGTTCATGCCGACCGCCTTGATCCGGACTACAACCTCGTGTTCTCCCGCTTCGGGTTCCTCCATCTCCTCATAGCGTAGCACTTCAGGACCCCCATGCTCATAGAACAGAACACCTTTCATCGCCGCATCCTCCATTCACTAGTTTTAATTTGAAAGAGAAAAACGAAAGTAATTAAGTAGATGAATTAAATGACACTTTAATCAAAAATTGTTCTATTTTGTAAAAAAACTGATTGTCAGATATTACAATAATATGTTAACGTACTTTTTGTAAAGAAAAAGTTACAAATCTATAATCTCCCAAAATCCTGAAAATTTAGGATAAAAACAACCCGCTGTCATCGGAATTGGGACATGAATTCCATGATATGGTAAAAGGAGTGTAAAGACTTGATATTGACCGATTCTTTGCCCATTCATGATCTGTTCTCGGAAGCGGCGGCACGTTGGAAAGATCGCACAGCGGTTTGTTTTGACGGCCGGGAGTTGTCTTACTCCGAACTGGACGCCGAATCGAACCGACTTGCGCGGCTGCTCAGGCAGGAAGGGGTATCCCGGGGAGAGCTGGTTGGAGTCCTGATGGACAAGTCGGAATTCCTCCCCGTGGCTCTGCTGGGCATATTGAAATCCGGCGCGGCCTACGTGCCTCTCGATCCGCTCCAGCCGCTGCTTCGGCTGAAAGAGATCGCCGTTCAGGCCCGTTTGCGAACGGTTGTCATTCATTCGGGATCGGCCGGCAAAGCGAATCAGCTTGCCGAAGGAACGCCTCTGCTGAAGAAGATTGTTCCTGTAAATGAAGGGCTCTTCAGGTGCTCCTCCGAACCTCTGGAAAGCGTCAACACGACGGAAGATCTGGCCTGCGTGCTGTTCACTTCAGGCACCACCGGAGTTCCCAAGGGCGTCATGCTTCACCACCGGGGCCTGGTCAACTCTCTGGCCTCCAACTACCGGGAATTTGGTCTCAATGAGAACGACCGGTACCTCAACGTCTCGCCTTACGGATTTGATATGTCGCTGTTCGAAATCTTCAGCCCGCTGCTTGGCGGCGGCTGCCTCTGCCTTCTCCCTTCATCCGATGTCCAAGACCCCTGGATTATTGCCCGATCTCTTGAACAGTATCGAATCACCGTATGGAATTCCGTTCCGACGACATGGTCGCTCTGGACGAATCTGCTCGGTCCGCGCCTGCGCCCCGACCTTGGGTCGCTCCGTCTGGCTTTTCTCGGCGGAGAGCGGCTGCCCGTTGCCTTTATTAACCGGGCTGCCGAGCACCTCCCGAACACGCAGCTTGTCAACGTCTATGGCCCCACGGAAACCTCGATCTGGATGAGCTGTCATCCCGTTGAAGTCCCGCTTCCGAAAGGAACCGAGCGGGTTCATGTCGGCAAGCCAATTGCCAATGTTCAGGTCTACATTATCGACCCCGACGATGCAACCAGACTCTGCGGTCCGGGAGAAGTGGGCGAAATTTGCATTTCGGGCGTGGGCGTCGCCTGCGGCTATCTGCATGACGAGGCAAGAACGCAAGCCTCCTTCATTCCGAATCCGTTCGTCGCTGAAGGCGGCCGTCTGTACAGAACCGGGGATCTCGGAACCTGGCTCCCGGGCGGCAACCTGGATATAGTGGGCAGGCGCGATATGCAGGTCAAGATCCGCGGCTTCCGGATTGAACTGGGCGAGATCGAGAGCCAGGCGCTGACCTGCCCGGGCATTGTACGGACGGCTGCAGCGGTCCGCGAGACTTCGGACGGAAGCAAGGAAATGCTCTGCTTCGCAGTCAGCGAGTCCGAGAAAGATATCGACGCGCTGCGGGCCCATCTCAAAGAACGGCTGCCCGCCTATATGCTGCCGCACCGGATATGCCGGGTCGATTCCATTCCTGTCAATGGCAACGGAAAGACCGATCGCACCGCCCTGATTCAGCAGTGGCAGCAAGCGGATAAGAGTCCTTCTTCTTTGCCGGAGGCTTCTCCGGAGTTCTCCCCTGCCGTTTCGGCGGAAGAATTGAGAAGAACGGTCGAAGAGATTTGGACGTCCGTGCTGGAACACAGCGATTTTCAGGGAGATACGTCCTTCTTCGATGCCGGAGGAGACTCGATCAAGGTCGTCAAGGTCAAAATGTCGCTGGATGATAGCTTCCCGGGCGCGGTTGATGTCGCCGATCTGTTCACCCATCCGACCGTCGACAGCCAGACGCGCATGCTGGCGGATAAGCTGGGCGGATCGCAGGCGGAGGCGGCTGCCGCACAGGCGGAGGAGCGTCCGGCTGCGAATCGGAATGCGGCTTCGCTGCAATTCGCAGGAGCAGACAGGAGAGAATGGGCGGAGGCCGCAGGGGAGAACGACGTTGCCATTATCGGCCTGGCCTGCCGCCTGCCGGGAAGCGAGTCCCCTGAAGCGTTCTGGAGCATGCTGGAGGGCGGTGAAACGCCGATCGGCGTTATGTCCGAATCGCGGTTGAAAGCGATTCATCCGATTGGAGCGGGCACCCGGCCGGAGCAGGCGTCCCGGGGAGCTTTTCTCGAAGAAATCGACCGGTTCGATGCCCTCTTCTTCCATATGTCACCGAAGGAAGCGGGACTCATTGATCCGCAGCAGCGGCTGTTGCTTGAAGTGGTCCAGGAGACCCTCGACTATGCCGGATACGGCGGCAGCAAGCTTGCAGGAAGCCGGACGGGCGTCTTCGTAACGGCGTCGAGCAGCGATTACATGGCTGCGATTGCCCAGAGCCCCGCCGCCAAGGAACCGTTCGCCCTCCTCGGCAACCAGCCGAATATGGTGGCGAACCGCATCTCCTACTTCCTGGATCTGCACGGACCGAGCGTCTTCGTGGATACCGCATGCTCTTCGTCCCTGGTAGCGGTACATCAGGCCTGCCGCAGTCTGCTTGCCGGCGAATGCGCAATGGCGCTGGCCGGCGGTGTTGCGCTTCATCTCAGCCCGGAACGCTTCTCCGTGGTGAATAATCTCAACATCACCTCCCCGAGCGGCCGCTGCCTGCCGTTCGACGAGAAAGCCGACGGCACGGTGGCCGGCGAAGGGGCTGGAGCTGTGCTGCTGAAGCCGCTGCGGGCGGCAATCGAGGACGGGGATTTCATCCACGCCGTCATCAAGGGAACAGCCGTCAACCACGGCGGACGGGCTGCTGTACTGACCGCGCCCAACCCGGCCGCGCAGAGCGCCGTAATCCGGGAAGCGCTGGAGCGGTCCGGCTGCGAGCCCGGCAGCATCTCCTACATCGAGACCCACGGGACAGGAACTCCGCTTGGCGACCCGATTGAAATTCAGGCGCTGGAGAAAGTCTTTGCTCCGGCAAGCCCTGCGGCGGACATCCATATCGGCTCGGTCAAAGGGGTGATCGGACATCTGGGCGAAGCGGCCGGAATTGCCTCGCTGGTGAAGACCGTGATGGCCCTCCGCAGCCGAACTCTGCCGGGACAGCCTCAATTTGACAAGCCGAACCCCGAGCTTCACCTCGGACGGACGCCGTTTCGGATCGCCAAAACCTTTGCCCCGTGGGAGACGCCGGATGGCGTCCGCCGGGCAGGGATCAGTTCCTTCGGTCTTGGGGGCAGCAATGCGCATCTCATCGTGGAGCAGGCTCCCGAGCGGCCCGCAGTCCCGGCAGGGACCGAACGGCCCGCCCATCTGCTGACGCTCTCGGCTTGGACGGCGGAAGCGCTGGAGGAACAGATTCGGCAGATTGCGCGCCGCTTCCAATCCGATCCGGAACTGTCTCTGCCGGACGCCTGCTATACGCTGAACACGGGGAGAATGCGGCTGCCTGTACGCTACGCCGCTGTGTTGAGCGATGGCGGACAGTGGAGCGCCTGGCAGAATGAAGAAGGCGGAGAACCTAGAGGAAGCCGTCCGTTCTCGGCCGGCGGGAGCGTTCCCCCTGGTGCCGGGAAGGACCATGTATTCGTAATCGGCGACGGACCCGGAATGCTGCGCTGTGCGCGTTCGCTCTATGAGTCGAACCCGCGGTTCCGCGAAGGATTCAGCCGCCTGCTGAACCTGCCGCCGGGAAGCGATGCGGCGGCCCTGCTGACCAACCCGCAGGCTCCGGATGCAGTACGGTTCGCCGCCGGCTGCCTGATAGCGGAACAATGGAAGACCTGGGCGCCGTCCTCCCGTATCGCCGGGTTGGGAACCGGGGCTCTGGCGGCCCGCTGTGTCCGCGGCGAATGGACGGCGCAGGAAGCGATGCTCCGGCTATGGGGAGGAGAGAAGACGCCCGAGGAGAGCGGCGATTTCAGCGTCCTGTCCCTGACGGAGCTGCTAACCAACGAAGCGGGTCCGGGAGCGGCGGTGGCCGGAGTAGGGCTGGAGGAACGCCGGGCCGAGCTTGCCGCTGCCGTGGAACTCGGCTTTGAACCGGTCATGGATCTCTTGGACGAGGCCCCGGAGGATGAGGTGCTGCTGCGTCAGTTGGCCCGCCTGTTCGTTCAGGGAGTAGAGCTCGACGGGGAATCCTGGGACGCCGGTTATTCGCGGAGAAAGGCCCTGCTTCCTTCCTACCCGTTCCAGCGCCGGCGGCACTGGTTCGCGGAAGCTCTGGAAGATGCCGAGCCTGCGGCGGCTCCGGCTGCCGTTGCTCCGGCCGAAGTTGCAGTTTTGCCGGTGAAGCCGGCAGAGCAGAGAATTTTAAATGAAGAGGAACTGGCTGCGTTTCTGGTAGAAGCGATCCAATCCCTGCTGGTTGAACCGGTGGAGTTCGGAGTCGATACCGATTTTGCGGACATTGATCTGGATTCACTGATTCTGGTGGAGTTGAACAGCATGATCCGGGAACATACCGGGGTTGCTGTCAATCCGCGGCTTCTGTATGAATATCCGTCCGCCCGCCTGCTGGCGGCAGCGATTATGAGCAAGGCGCAGGAAGAGACGTCCGAAGAGACAGAGGAGGTTAACCATGTCCATTGACCAGCGGCATCTGCCTGCACAGATTGAGAGCATCATTCCACTCAGTCCGGCTCAGAAATGGTGGAATTGGGCCCGGCAGCCGATTCTGAATGTGGAGGTGCACGGCGTTCTGCATTTTCCGGTCAGCAAAGAGCTGTTCGGGCGCACCTGGGAAATCCTGCTTGAACGCCATCCTCTGCTGCGCGCCGTTTTTCCGCAGCGGGAACAGAGCGAGCATATGCAGATTCTGAAGCTTCCGGGTCCGCTGCCGTTCATCATGGAGGACCGGACGGAAGAATCTGAAGAAGCATTCTGGGATTCACTGAAAGACCGCACGGCTGCGCTCCACCGGAAGGTAGATTTAACCCGCTGGCCGCTTATTCAGGTCGCGATGTACACCAGGGGCAGCGAATCGCATCTCCTTCTGGCTCTGCCGACGCTGATCGGCGATATCCTGATGGTGAAGGCGCTCAGCCGGGAGTTCACGGTCATTTACCGGGCGCTGCAGCTTGGGATGAATCCTCCGGCGGCCGGAGCGCCCGATGATTACGGCGATTATATCCGGTTCCTGGACAATTTCCCGCGGGAGAAGCTGAATACCTATGTGAATAAATGGACAGACGAACGCTCGCCGGTCCGGCTGGAGCTGCCGTATGACCACAGGCAGGGCGGGAATACCTTGGAGACGGAGCGAATGCAGTTGCTGGCCTGGCCGCTTCCGGCGGCTATTGTACAGCAGGAAGGCAGAACCGGAGCGGCGATCGCTATTTACTCTTATATCTGGCTGGCGCTTGTCCGGGTGCTCGGAGAGTGGACAGGCAGGGAAGACATTACGGTCTGCGAACGAACCATTGGCCGAAATTTGCCGCTGGACCGCAATCTGTTCAAATCCGCAGGCTTCTATGCCGTCGATTACCCCGTTCGACTCTCGTTTGAGCCCGATATGTCGATCCGCGACCAGCTGGAGACGGTATCCCGCCATCTGGAGGACGGCTCGCTGCAGGGCGCGCTCTATAACTATGCGTATGGATTGGGCTTGAATCTGCCGCTTCCGCATGAGCAGACGTCCGTACGGATCGACTTCTTCGGCCGCGCGGATTCTTTCCGCGCTACCGGCGTAGAACTGATTGACGGAAGGGCCCGCTTCGGGTTCAACGGGAGCGAACCGACGCTGAATTACGGCTTCGAGAATGTAGGTCCCTACTATACCAAGTTCTCCCGCAAGGGCGACCGGCTGTATGAACTGGATCTGTCGGGGCTGATTGCGAACGGAGAACTGTTGCTGGGCATTTACTACAGTGATTCCCTATTCAGACTGCGGACGATCCAGAAGTTCGCCGATTCGCTCGGAGCAGAGCTGACCCGGATTGCGGAGGATGCCGCCCGAGCAGGCATCCGCTGCGTTTATTGAGGAGGAAGAGCGATGAATATTCTTGGGCTGGAGGAAGCCTCTGGCCGCATGTTGGGTGAAGTCGGGGGAAAAGGAGCGAACCTGGGGGAAATGCTGAGTCTCGGTCTTCCGGTTCCTCCGGGCTTCTGCGTTACAACGGACGCTTATCGCAGGGTGATAGAGGCATGCCGCCTGATGGAGCGGCTGGAAGAGCCGCTTCGCCGCCGGAACTGGCGCGCATGCTCCGAGGCGGCGCAGGAGTGTCTGGCAAGCGCCGGACTGCCGGAAGGGCTGTCCCGGGAACTGCTGGATGCCTACCATAGGCTGGGCGGCGGAAAGGTCGCCGTCCGCTCCTCGGCTACCGCGGAGGACCTGTCGGGCGCTACTTTTGCCGGCCAGCAGGAGACCTTTCTGAACGTGGAAGGCGAAGTTCAACTGCTTGACGCGCTCCGGAGCTGCTGGGCTTCAATGTGGAGCGAACGGGCGCTGGATTATCGGGATCGCCGCGGAGTTCCGCATACGGAGACGGCCATCGGCGTCGTGATTCAGCGCATGGTTCCCGCCGAATCGGCGGGCGTGCTGTTCACGGTGGACCCTGTCCGCAATGACCGGGGGCATATGCTGGTCGAAGCTGCGGCAGGATTAGGCGAGGCGCTGGTCTCCGGGCAGACGGCCGGTGAGGTGTTCCGGCTGGACCGGCGCGGCCATGCGCTGAAGATTGCCGAGAGGGGGGACGGCGACAGCGGGCGTCCGGTTATCGGGGATGCTGCTGTTCTGGAGCTGGGAAGGCTTGGGCTCCGGCTTGAACAGCATTTTGGCTGCCCGCAGGATGTGGAATTCGCCTGTTCGGCGGGCCGCGTCTATCTGCTTCAGACCCGGGCCATCACCACGCTGTCCGGAGAAATCCGCCTTCCTGCGGAGAAACGGCTGAGCCCCATTCAGAAATTCGTCATGGGAAAGGTGACGGAGCGCTTTCCGGTTCCGCCGAAACCGCTCGATGTCATTACCGCCCGAATTTTTATCGGAGGTTCGGTTCACGTCTTCCGCCAGTTCGGCTTCATCTTCCCGGGAACTTCTTCCGGAAGCGAGCTGGAACAGTGGGCCGAGGCCTTCCGGATTCCGAACCCCCGTCCCAGCGCGAAGCTGCTCGGCCTTCCGGCCTGCATCTCGGAGATGCTGAGCCGGAACTGGGCGGCATGGTGGGAGAACGAATACCGCCGGAAGCTGGAGGAGATATGCGCTCCCGTGCCGCTCGGCGGCATGCCGGAAGCGGAGCTGCTGGCCCGCTTCGAACGTGTGACCGCAGCCTGGATGGAGACGATGGAGGAACGCGCCAAGGGGACTTTTGCGATGAATATCGCGGAACGGCTGCTTAAGGTTCACTTGGTGCTGGCGCTTGGTCCCCGCAGAGCCGATGAAGCGCTCGGAGATCTGCTGCAGGATCTCGGTACGCGGACAACCGATGTCAATCAAGCGATGTGGGAATTGGCCGAGGCGGCGAGCCGTCGTCTGGAACTGCTGGAGCAGGCATCGGAAGGGACCGGCGAGATCACGGATGAGGCCTTTCGGACCATGCTGGAGACGTTCATGCAGGAGTACGGCCACCGCGAGGGCATGACCTGGTATCTCTCCACGCCGGTCTGGCGCAAAGACCCCCGGCCGGTCTACAGCATACTCCGCGGCCTGGCCCGGCTGGATTCCTATCCGTTCGCTGCCCGGGGAGAGCAGTATCGCGAGACCCGCGAACGGGTCAGACGCAAGCTGCGCTATCTGCCGGGATTCTCCTCCCGGTTCAGCCGGTTGGCCGACCGCTACCGGGATTTGCAGGTATTTGAAGAGAACAGCCACTTCGACCTGACGCGTCCTCTGGCCGCTCTGCAGGAGATCGCCGGCGAGTGCGGCCTGCGCTTTCACCGGGCAGGTCTGCTCTCGGAGCCGGAAGACATCTATTATCTGTTCGGGGAAGAGCTGACCGGCTGGCTGTCGGGCAGCCTTCCTGAACCGGAAGAGGCGCGGCTGCTGCTGGAGCGCCGCAAACGGATCTACCGCGAGATGAACAACCGCTGGCAGGCCCGCTTTCTGGAGGAGGGCGGACGGTCCGCCGGCGACAAGCTGGAAGGCAAGGCGGCCAGCGCCGGCATGGCCCGCGGAAGAGCGCGGATCATTCTTTCGGAGAAGGATTTCCACCTTATGGAACCCGGCGATATCCTCGTCTGTCCGTATACGAATCCTTCCTGGACTCCGTTGTTCGCCTCCGCGGCGGCCGTAGTGACGGAGACGGGCAATGCGGTCTCCCATGCGGCGATTGTCGCCCGGGAATACGGAATTCCTGCGGTGATGGGCGTGCCCGGAGTCACGCGCCAGATTGCCGACGGCCAGGAAATCGTTGTAGACGGGAATGCGGGTACGGTCCGCCGCAGCGCGGCGAAGGTGCCTGTCGCTGCGGCGGGCAAGCAGATGACGGACGCATGAATGCAAAAGCGCGCAACCTGACCGGGATTCTGCTTGCGATGAGCCTGACCGGATTGACCCAGACGATGGTGGCGACAGCGATGCCTTCCATTACTGCCGAGCTTGGAGGAGGCGAGCTGTACAGTTGGGTATTCGGCGCCTATCTTCTGGCGATCTCGGCTCCGATGCTGCTCTACGGCAAGCTGGCGGATGAGATGGGCTGGAGGCCCGTGCTGATTGCGGGCATCGCGCTTTTCCTGACCGGCACCGGGCTTGCGGGAACGAGCCTGACGATGGGGCAGCTGGTAGCTTACAGAGTTCTACAGGGAGTGGGAGCAGGACTGTTAAGCACCTCGGTCCTGGCCGCAGTCGGCGCTCTGTTCGAGGGGAAGGAACGGGCCAGGCTGTTCGGGTATCTGGGAACGGTTCAGGTTCTCGCCAATCTGGCCGGCCCTCTCCTTGGAGGCTGGATCACCGATACGGCCGGCTGGCGCTGGTGTTTCTGGCTGGTGCTTCCTTTTGGTCTTGCCGTCGCTTCTCTCCAACTGTCGGGACTCCGATCCGAGGGAAGAGTGCCGCTTGGCCGGCTTCGGGGTCTGGATTGGCCTGTGTTTGCCGCGCTCAGCGCAGGTCCGGCCGTGCTTCTGGCCGGCATTCAGGCGTGGAGGAACCACCCGGAGACCTGGGAACTCTGGCTGCTTCTTATTGCCGCTTCTGTTCTGTTCATGGGGTGGCAGTTCTCCAGGCAGTCTGCGAAGGAAGAGCCTGTTCTGCCGCCCGCTGTCTTCCGTCACCCGGTTCTGCGCAATGTTCTGCTCGGCGCCTGCATGGCAGGTCTGATTCAGAATGCTTCCATCAGCTATATTCCCTACGTGGCGCAGGCGGTGTTCGGCGGCGGTTCGGCGACCCGCTCCGGTCTGATTCTCTTTCCGGTGGTATTGGGCGCAGGGGTATCCGGGATTGTCGGAGGCCGTCTGGCGGGAAAATGGACCTATGTCCGCATCGCGGCCTTTGGCTGGTCGGTCAATGCGGCCGGGTTCTTCCTGCTGGCTTACCAGTTGGGCGACGCCAGACAGCCCTTGATGATCGCAGCATCGCTGCTGATCGGGCTGGGCATCGGCTTCCAGCTGCCTTCCTTGCTGCTCGAAGCCCAGGATGCGTTGGGACCTGCAATGCGGGGCATGGCCGGAGGACTGATTCAGATGGCGCGCAACCTGGGCGGGGCCACCGGCATCCCGCTGCTGGGCGCATGGCTTCCATCGGCTGCCGGAGTCTACTCGCTAACCGCCTCCGCTTCTTTGCTCTACACTATGGCTGCCATAGCCGGCGTCAGTCTGGCGGCAAGCCGCGTGTTGGGAACAGCCGGCAAGAGAAGGGATGAGGACGCCGGACGCTCTGGACAGGGCGGTCAAACCATGAAGGAAGGATGATATTAGATGAAGGAATTGATTCGCTGCGGCGGACTGGGGACATCGGCGCATAATCATCAGCCGTGGAAATTCATTGTCGGCGAAGACTATCTCGAGGTTGCGCTTGCTTCCGAACACCTGCTTCCGCAAATGGACCCCAGCGGTCATCAGGCCTATATGGCGCTGGGAACGGCAGTGGAGAATATCCGGGCCGCGGCCCGGGGGATCGGTCTTATGCCGGAAGTAGAACCTCCGGCCGTGTCGGAGGACGGAGCTGTCATCCGCATCCGTCTTCATCCGGGCCCCGCTCCGACGGATCAGGAGAAGAGTCTCCATCAGGCGGTGACGGAACGCTTCACCAACCGCAATCCCCACGACGGCCGTCCTGTAGAGCCGGAAGTCTGGGGAGATCTGGAGGAGGCGCTGCGCCCCTTCGGCATCAAGATGCACGTCGTGTCTTCCGCGAATGGGGTCAGACGGGTCTCCCGTCTGATCGGGTCGGCGGAACGGTTCGGGCTGGAGCATGCCGGAACCGTGGACGAGACCTACGATTGGCTTCGCTTCTCCGACCAATCCTATGCGGAGAAGGGAGACGGCCTCTGGATGCGCACCATGGGATTTGGACCGGCCGTGGCGCTGGCGGCGAAATTCGTGTTCAAATGGAATCGGATTCGGCTGCTGAACCTGGCCGGATTCAGCCGGGTATACGGTCTTCGGTCCCGGCGGACCGCCTCCAAGTCGGCGTCATGGGTCTTGCTGACGGTAGAGGACAGTTCTCCGGCAGGTTTTATTGTCGCCGGCGAAGGTTATCAGCGCTTCCTGCTCCGGGCCCATGAGCACAATTTGGCCATTCATCCGATGACTTATCTGGTCATGGTCTGTATTATGCTTGCCGAGCGCCCTGACTGCATGACGAAGAGCCAGCGCCGCCGGGCGGAGGCGTTCGACAGGGAAATGCGCGCGGGCTTCGGCATGGAAGACCGGGAATACCCGCTGATTGCCATGCGCATCGGATATGCGCCGCCGCCGGTCTTTCTGGCAAGACGCCGCAAGCCGGTCGTTGAGTACGCTCCTGCGGCTTCGGTCTCTCCGGAAGACCGGCCGACAGCCGTTCTGGAAGAGGTCGGCGTATAAGCCCGAACCGATGCGGAGGCAACGCGGGCGGGCAGGGCGAAGAACAGGAGGATGCGGATGAACCGATGGTTCCTGGATATTGCCGTTTACCGAAGACGCCTTTTTGACAGCGCGGGAAGCGATGAGCAATTGACGGACTTCATTCTCGAGCTTCTTCCGCTTCAGCGCCAGATGAGAGATTCCGGCCAGGTGGTTCTGATCATCGAGATGCTGCTGTACACCGCGTTCAGCCTGTACCGGCAGCGGGACAGGCAGGCTTATGGCTACCGCTGTCTGGACAAGCTGCTGACCGAAAATCTGTTCCGTCTTTCGCGATGCCAGCTGCTGGATATCGGGATGGTGCTCAGCGAATTGGAGCAGAGAGATCCGGAGACCTGCTGGCTGAAGCGAGCCTGGCATGAGCGCCTGGAGAGCTGCCTTGGCTGCGGCGATCTCACGGCAGCTTCGGGTGTACCCGCTGAGCCGGCTCCGCTGTCGTCGGGAGTCGCCGGCCAACCTGCCGAAACGATCGGGCGATGAGGAATCGCAGCATATGGAATGGACGCGAAGCGCCGCTTGTGCGGCGCTTTTTCTGATGGATCTCGAAAAGAAGGCGAAATTATCTGGAACCGGACGGCCAATCATGCGTAAAGGGACGGTAACCCTTTCATTTAAAATTTAAAATGCTTACGAACAGGAGGCGCTGACCTTGTTAAGAAGAATTCTTCACAAAGTGCTGCATTCTCTGGAACATTCGCGTCACGGCAGTCACCGCAGGCATTCGAGCAGTGCGCATCGAGGCCATCCTACCGGACATTACGGCAACCGGTATTCTTCTTCGGACCGGCCCCGCAGCGGCGGACACGGACACGGCTACTACAAGAACCGTTACAGCAGTTCCAGCTGACCGGAGAGCACAACCGGGTTAATTCCCATCCGTCTCCGACGCTGCTGTGAACGGGAATTGAATGAAAGTCAAGAACCCGCCAATCGTTAGTGAAGTGCACCCCTTAGAATAGACATTGGAAAAACCCCCTGGTTATTCCGATAAAATCTAAGGGGTGCATTTTTATGGCGTTTAAAGGGCAGAAGCTCAAACAATATTCAGAAGAACTGAAGTTAGAGGCGATTCGGCTTCATGTGGAGGAGAAATGGACATACCGGGAAATCAACGAACATCTGGGCATTCAAGATAAAGACCGAATGA
>NZ_VYKK01000002.1 GCF_008710135.1 Paenibacillus spiritus
GGGCTGTCTCTCAGATCATTTTATGACCCTTTTGAGACAGCCCCTTTCTTTTAGACGAGCCTTCGCTTATACGAACATCCGCGTATCGTTGTTTCTTCCGAACCGGTAGACGGCAATCAGCGAGAAGACGGCGGCGAACGCCAGCAGAATCGCCAGATTCAGCCAGAGGCTTCCGAGCGAATGTCCCTTCTGAAGCTGCTCGATGGTCGTCAGCAGCCAGCGCTGGGGCACGAAGCTGCCGATCCTGCGGATCGTATCCGGCATCACCTCGATCGGGAAGAAGCAGCCGGCGAGCAGGCAGGTCGGGGTAACAATGATATTCTGCAGCGCACCCGAGACGTTGCGGTTCTTGGAGAAAGAGACAATTGCCAAGGACAGGCCGATGGCACTGAGAGCGAACAGCATCAGCACGGCCAGCATCTGGAAGAACGGCACGCCGGAGTCGATCTTCAGCACGCCCTTCAGGAACAGCAGCGTGGCCGTCGCCTGAACCAGCAGGACCGAAATGCTGACCAGAATGTTCGCCAGCACATAATTCCGGGAGCTGACGGGCGAGGCCATGAGCCGCAGGAAGGTCCGCTCCTCCTTCTCCTTCAGCAGCAGTTCCGACATGCTGACCGCCGAGAACATCATCAGCATGATGATGAAACCAAGCGCCTGGTTCGTTATATCCTTGTAATGCGATTTATCCTTGAGCTTCGCGGCCTCAAGCCGGTAACTCTGGCTGCTGTAATCGCCATAGACGGCTTCAAAGGCGGCATCGTCTCCCTGCACCGAGCGGCCGATGGAAGCGGCGCTCGCGAGATAACTCTCCAGCATCGACTTCACGAACAAGGTAGCCTCCGCCCCCTTGACCGACATTAGCTCGATGCCCTGCGGCTCTCCGGCGCGGACGTCTGCGGAGAAGCCGGATTTCAGAACCAGCACCGCATCCAGACGGGCGGCTGCCAGATCTTTTTTCGCCGCATCCGCCGAGGTGTTCTCGGTTACCTTCACCTGCTGAAGTCCTCTCAGGAAGTTCACCGTATCCCGGGCAATTCTACCGCTTCCGTCCTGGTTGACGACACCAATTCGGACGGTCTCGCCGCTGCTGCTGTAGAGGGACATGGACAGCAGCGAAGCCGCCAGCGGAATCAGCACATAGATCATCCATTTCCGGGGATTCCGGAAAGTATTGAGGAAGCTGCGGCGAAGCAGCCATAACGTCTCTCTCATCTCACAGTTCCTCCCTTCTCTGCAGCGAACCGGCGGCTAAGAGCAGCAGCAGGAGCGCAATTCCGATATTCAGACCCATCGCCTGCACCGCTTCCGAAGCGCTGTGCTCATAGATCAAGCCGGTCAGAGCCTGATTCGCCCATCGCAGGGGCGACAGCCCGGAGACGATGTTCATCCAGCCGCCCATCTGCCCCAGCGGGAAATAGGCGCCGCCGAAGAAGGAAATGAACTGGGTCAGAATCAGCGCTACCGTCGTTCCGGTATTGTCTTTGAAGAGAAAGCTGCAGCCCAGCCCGATGCTGACGGCCAGAAGCACCTCGGTGAACAGCACTCCCAGAACCATACCGGTCCGCTGTCCCCAATCCGCGCCGAAGCCCCATTTACTGATTGCAAATACGGTCAGGACAAAGATGCAGTTAATCAGCGTATTGCCGAGCACTTTGCCGGTAAAAATCTCCGCCCGCGATACCGGCGCCGCCATCAGACGGATCGAGGTCCGGCGGGACCGCTCCCCGCTCAGCAGATTGCTGGCAGACATGCAGGCATAGAAGGCCGTCATGGTGGACATCGCCATCGCATAATAATCGAGCGAGTCCGGCTTCTTGTCCGAGGCGATCGAAGTCTCCCGGATGAAGCTTGCTTCCCCGCCGGCGCCTGCCAGAATCGCCTCTGCGCGCTCCGGCTTGTTCTTCATGACGGCGGCCGCCAGATTGTATTTATCCGCGAACACGGTCAGCATCCCCTGGGCAACGGTGGACTCGATGGAATTCTCTCCATAGAACCGGATTCCCTTGTCGCCGATTTCCGCATAGGCGCTGTACCGGCCTTCCTGTACCGCCTTTCGTGCCTGTTCAGGATCCGCGGCTGCCGTCAGCTTCACCTTCTGCTTCCGAAGCTGGTTCTCGAACTGGTCCCAGGCCTTCAACAGGCCGGGATTCTGCGCCGTTCTGCTGTAGGTCAGCGACACGGTATCCATCTCGATGCCGCTGCTGAATGCATTGCTCAGCGCCGTACCCAGAATCAGCATCAGCACGATGGGAAAAGCGAGCATAAACACAAAGGCGGTCCGGTCACGCAGGGTGGCTCTGATTTGTCTCCAGGCTATCGCTAGTATATTCATGCCTTCCTCCTAGTCCCGCAGATTGCGGCCGGTGAGCGTCAGGAACACCGTCTCCAGATTGGGCGCCTGTTCATCGACCGAGCGGATCTCCGCGCCGTCCTGGAGCAGCCGCTGCAAGATCAGATTGAGGTTGCCGATTTCGGCCCGGGAGACAATCTGGAGTACGCCGTCCGCCATTTTGACGGTCATGATGCCGGGGAGCTGCCGGTAAGGCTCCAGATTCAGCTCTTCTGCATTTCTGACGCCGATCCAGATTTCTTTGGTGTCGGTAATGATCGACTTGAGCTGATCCTTGGTGCCTTCTGCAATGATTTTGCCATGATCCAGGATGACAATGCGGGTGCAGATTTCCTCTACCTCTTCCATGTAATGACTCGTGTATATAATTGTGCAGCCCATGGCGTTCAGCTTGCGGACCGACTCCAGAATATAATTGCGCGAGTGCGGATCAATGCCGACGGTCGGTTCATCCATGATAATCAGCTTCGGCCGGTGGGCGATGGCGCAAGCAATATTCAGCCGACGTTTCATCCCGCCCGAGAAATTCTTCGGGAACTCCTTCCGCTTGTCGCCCAGACCGACGAACTCCAGCGCTTCTTCGCTCCGCTCTCTCAGCTCATTCCCCCGCAGGCCGTATAATCCGGCAAAAAACGAGACGTTCTCGTAAGCGGTCATTTCCTCGTAGATGGCGATGTCCTGCGGCACAATGCCGATGTTCAGCTTGGCGAAACGCCGATGCTTCGCCAGGTCCTTGCCCAGAACTTCAATGCTGCCCTGCGTCGCCCGCAGCAGCGAGGCGACCATATGGATGACCGTGCTTTTTCCCGCTCCATTCGCGCCCAGGAAGCCGAATATTTCGCCTTCCCGCACATTCAGGCTGAGGTTGTCGACCGCGGTCACTTCGCCGAATTTCTTCGTCAGATTCCTGATTTCCAGCACGTTCATTGCTTTCACTCCGTTCGGATGTAAGTTCACGCTCTCATTGTACAAAAAAAAGATGAACTTATATCAGTGTATAAGTTCATCTCTGTCGCATGAGATTCTTCATGCCGGGCTCATGAGAATATTCACAGCACCGCATCCTGGCCGATGGGAAGCAGCGTCGTCACCCGGAAGCCCCGGGAGCCGTCTGCGATAACCGTGCCGCCGCACCGGGCGGCGCGCTCTTCCATTCCCCGAATGCCTAGCCCCTTGGCAATCGTTCCGGCTCCCCGGCCGTTGTCGGTCACCACCGCTTTGACGAAGCGGTTGAGCACCTGTATCTCCAGATGCAGGGAAGACGCCCCGCTGTATTTCAGCGCGTTGGTTACCGCCTCGGTCGTATTTTGAGCGATCACATTCCATTGAAGGGACGTTACCATCTCCAGATCGCCGGAATGGGACAGCGTTGCCGAGATATCCTGATTGAACGACAGCTCCTCCAGCAGCAGGCGGAGCCGGTGAATGCCGATCTCTTCGGGCTGCGGCTTGTTGCTTCTCAGCGTCAGCCGAATCTGCTCCAGACCCTCGCGCGAAATGGCAATGGCATTGCCCAGCAGTTCGCCCGACTTCGCAGGATTGGACTGCAGCAGACTGCGGGCGGCCTCCATTTGAATCAGGGCTCCCGCCATGGCATGTCCGAGCTCATCGTGGATCTGCTGGGACAGCCGGTTGCGTTCCTCCAGCTTGAAGGTATACTCCGATTGGCGGAGATGCTCCCGGTTCTCATGCAGGGAACGCGTTACCCGCTCAAGATCGCGCTTCAGCCGGTCTTCCCGCTCCTCCAGCCGCATGAGGCGGAACGAGAGCGAACGCAGCCCCTGCTCCAGCAGCAGCGCCAGCGCTCCCGTCAGGAGAACGAGCGGTCTTGGGCCGGCGGGAAGCAGGAACACAGGCACGGCGGTCAGAACAACGGCACCCAGAACCGGCCGCCTGGAGGCAGCGGCCAGCTCCAGCAGGTTGAAGGGAATCAGCAGGGCAAAGAGCGGGTCCAGCCGCAGGGCGGCCATGGCCGACGCCGCAGCCGAGAAGCCCGACAGCAGGAGGCGGGCAGGCAGATACGGAATACACGGTATGGCGATATTCAGCGCCAGATAGATCAGATAAGCCAGCAACAGCCAGCTTCTTCCCGGCGTCTCCGTTCCGAAGTACGTCTCCGAGATGACATACAGCAACACCGCCGCCTTGCCGCCCATCATCCAAGGCTCCGACTCCCGGTTCAGCGCCTTATTCATCGGACAGCCGCGCCTCTCCCGTCAGGTAGTAGATGGCGATTTGGGTCCGGTGCTGCAGCCCCGTCTTGTTGAGAATCGACGTGATATAATTGGCCGTCGTCCCCTCGGAGATGAACAGCTTGCGCGAGATGCCTTTGTTGGATTGACCCATGGCGATCTGCGCCATAATCTCCAGCTCCCGCTCCGTGAACAGGCTGCGGTCAATCGGCGGCAGAGCCGAAGCGGTCATTCCTTCGCGGGCCGGCTCGAGGGCCGCCTTGATTTTATCGAGCGCTACATCCTGGAGCACATGATGTCCGTGGTAGACGCTTCTCAGCGCGTCACGAATGCGCTCCGGCTCATTGTTCTTCAACAGGTAGCCGCACGCCCCCGATTTCACCGCCTCCAGAATGAACGCATCGTCGTCGAACGTTGTCAACATCAGCGGCTTCACTTCGGTCTCCCGGGTAAGAATCCCTGCCGCCTCCACGCCGCTCATGCCGGGCATCCGCACGTCCAGGAGCGCTATATCCACTCCGCCGGGATGGTCCCGGCAGTATCGGACCGCCGCTTCCCCGTCCTCCACGGTGCCGACCACTTCAAACTCGCCGAAGCTGGACAAAATAATCTTCATCCCTTCCCGGATGAAGGAATTGTCGTCCGCGATCAGCACTCGGATCTTCATGCTTCTTCGTCCCCTCTTCAAGCTTTCTGCTCTAAGGATAAACGAGGCGAATGAATTTTCCAATAGAGGGCGGCGAATGTATGCCACCTTCATCTTCCAAAGCCGACAAACGCTGAATGAAGTATCACTCCGGCCTTTAATACCAGAAGAAGCTGACCCCGGCCGGGGTCAGCTTCTTCTTAACCGTCTGAACGGCTGTCTTCACTTCTTCTTCTTCCTGCGATTCTCCCAAACGGTGTCCAATATGAGGTCCAGAAAAAACTCCAGAATTGCTGACACGAGGATCACCTGTCCTTCGGAGGAATCATGCCCTTCACCCTCTTATACGGCATCGGGAAGCTTACGTTTCGCCTGACCGCCACACTCTGCGATTCTTGCCGGAAGATATAGAAAAACCCTTGCGCAGCAAGGGCTATACATGTTTCTGAGCAAAGCGGGTGATGGGAATCGAACCCACGCTACCAGCTTGGGAAGCTGGAGTTCTACCATTGAACTACACCCGCGGGTACTCAAGTTCAAGGCTCATTGTACCACCGGAATCCGTAAAAGGCAATGAACTACAGCGGCAGCGGCATTAGATTCCGCTGCAGAAAGGAAGCCTCGAATTCCTCGGCCGGAATCGGTCTGCTGAACAAGTAGCCCTGCGCCTCGTGGCACTGCTGCTCGTTCAGGAAGTTCATCTGTTCCTCGTTCTCCACGCCTTCGGCCGTCACCTTCAGCTTCAAATGATGCGCCATTGAGGTGATCGTGGAGACGATCGCCGCGTTGTTGCTGTCCTCCATTACCTCGGAGACGAAGGAGCGGTCGATCTTCAGACGGTCAATCGGCATGTTCTTCAGGTAATGGAGGGAGCTGTAGCCGGTTCCGAAATCGTCGATGCTGATGCCGACTCCCAGCGCCTTCAGCCGCTGGAGCTGATCGAACGCCATCTCGCGGTCAAGCGTCATGCTCTCGGTAATTTCCAGATCGACGAATTTCGGGTCCAGTTCGATCTCCTCCAGATACCTCCCGATTTTCCCCGCCAGATTGGGTTGAAGAAACTGCCGCATCGACAGGTTCACCGACACGCAGATCGGCTTGTACCCGGCCTTCTGCCATTCCTTGTTCTGCAAGCAGGCCGTCTGCAGCACCCACTCGCCGATCGGAACAATCAGGCCGCTCTCCTCTGCGACGGGAATGAACTCAACCGGCGACACCAATCCCCGCTTCGGATGATTCCAACGCAGCAGGGCCTCCATGCCAACGATCTCCTGCGTCTCCAGACGTACCTGCGGCTGGTAGAGCAGATAGAATTCGTTCCGCTCCAGAGCCCGCCGCAGATCGTTCTCCATCTTCAGCTTCTCGGAAGCTTTCATCTGCATGGAAGGCGTGAACCGGGTGCATTCCTTGCCCTGTTCCTTGGCATGGTGCACAGCCGTATCCGCGCTCTGCACCAGCTGTTCAGCGGTCTCTCCGTCTCCCGGATAGATCGCAAGTCCGACGCTCAGCGAGATATGATACTCGCCCGCATCCAGCTCCAGAGGCTTATCGAACAGCCGCCGCAGCTCCTGGGCCCGGTCGGTGCATTCGTTCAGATTGGGGCAATCCATCATCAGGAGCGCGAACTCGTCGCCTCCCATGCTGAACAGTTCTTCTCCAAGCACCAGGCTTGTTCCCAGCCGTTCGGCCACCAGCTGAAGCAGCCGGTCTCCCATCTGGTGTCCCAGAGAATCGTTGATATTCTTGAAGTGATTGATATTCAGGATAGCAAGAGCCGAGAAACCCTCGATTTCATTCTTCTGGTGCAGGCCGATCATATAACTGAGCCGTTGCAGAAGCTTGCGGCGGTTAGCGAGACCGGTCAGCTCGTCGTGGTAGACGAGATAGTTCAATTGGGCTTCGATCTCTTCCCGCTCCCGCTTCGGTTCTTCCTCATCCAGCTTCCGGAAGACACCGACAAGAATGGCGGCATAGCCGGCCATCCCCAGAAGAAGCCCCACCAGGAGATTGGGGTCCTGTTCTCCCGTAGAACGGAGCAGGAACAATTGTCCGCTTCCCAGCAGGAAGAGCGAGCGGGGCAGCATAGCCCCCAGGCTCCCGGGTTCCATGCTGTCCGAACGAAGAATGGCGAGAATTGCGGGGGCCGCCGCCAATAGGGCAAGCGTATGGAGACCAAGTTTTACCCCGTTCCCCCAGGCAACCTCCTGAACCGCCAGAAGCAGACACAGCGCAATGGCTGCGGCCGCGCCGGCCGAGGCGCGTACGAATGCCGGAACTGCTTCTTTATGTACGGCCCCCGCTTTTCTTCTGCTATAGAGGAGGAACAGCCCTCCCGTTGCCGTAAGCCGGGATACCGGCAGCAGCCAAGATCCCGCATCGGCTGAAATGACGCTCCGGTTCGGACTTCCGGACAGACTCAGCGTGTACGCAAAGTCAAGCAGGAACAGTCCGAAGAACAAGGCTGATAATCCCGTTCTCTCTCTTGTCATGCGCCGTGATACCAGCAGCCTTCCCTGTACGAACACGGCAAAGGCGAAGGCTACCGTGCACCAGCTTCCAATCTGAAGCAGGGTGAGCAACACTTCCTTATTTATATTCCGGGCCAGAGCGGAATGCATAGTCTGGATGATTGCATACAGCAGAACGCCTCCGGCCATGGCTTGAACGATCTTTCTTTTCTCCGATTTCATAAGCCCCTCACGTTCATCGTATGATGGTATAGTAGGTCCACGATCTCTAATGCCTATGTACAATATCGGACAGAGCCCCCCGAACCGTTACACCTGACTCTTAAAAATGCAAATCTGCCGCTCCTCTCCGGTTATTTACTGTGATATATATCACTGCTTAAAATTTTAAATTATGCTAAGTTACAAACAAATCATTGAGATTGATTATCAATCTCTATCGGAGGGATTATCTTGAGATCTTCTGTCTGCTCCCTGCTGCACTTGCATCCGGGTTCCGCCGGTTCCATTCATACGATCAAAGGAATGAATCCCGTGCTTCGCCGCAGGCTGGAGGATCTTGGAATTATGGAAGGCGCGCAGGTTCGGTTGAAGGGGATGGGACCTTTTCACGGGCCGGTGACTCTGGAATGCAACGGTCAGCTGTTCGCGATCCGCCGGAGAGAAGCTTCCTTAATTGAGGTGAAGGTATCATGAGTTCAATTGCTCTTGTCGGCAATCCCAATACAGGCAAAACTTCGCTCTTCAACACCCTGACTTCCTCCTACGAATACGTCGGCAACTGGTCGGGCGTCACGGTCGAGAAGAAGATCGGCAGTCTCAAGAACGGCGCCGGACAGCTCATTGACCTTCCCGGCATTTATTCGCTCCATCCGCTCTCCAAGGACGAAGGCGTGGCCGCCCGGTATTTAATGGAGGAGTCGCCGGAGGCACTGATCAATATCGTGGACGCCTCTCAGCTGGAACGCAATCTGCTGTTGACCGTTCAGCTGCTGGAATACGGCAAGCCGGCCGTTCTCGGACTGAATATGGTCGATGTGGCCGCAGCCCGGGGAATCGAGATTGATACGGGCGTCCTGCATCGCAGGCTCGGTGTTCCGGTATTTCCGCTCGTGGCGCGCACAGGCAAAGGCGCCAGCCAGGTGTTGGCGACGCTGGAGCAATCCGCTGCCATTCCCACGGTCGCCTTCCGGCTGGACTATGGCGCTCTAGTCGAACAAGCCATTGCCGCGATTGAGCAGGAGCTTCGTTCCCAGCACCGGCTGCCGAATCTCCGGTGGACCGCCCTTCAACTGTTGGAGCAGAATCAAGTGATTACTCAGCATCTGGCCCGTCAGACGGACCTTGGGAAGATCCGGGGAATCGTGGACCAGTGCCAGCGCGAGCTTCAGCGGAGCAGTCTCGCTCTTACGCTTCCCCAGTGGATTCGTTCGACCCGGATGGAGTTCATCCGCTCCGTCGTCCAGGAAGCCGTGGATCTGTCCCATGCCAAGCCGTCCAACCTGACGGAGAAGCTCGACGCGCTGCTCACGCACCGTTATCTCGGATTGCCGCTGTTCCTGGTATTCATGTATGTGCTGTTCAAAAGCACCTTCGACTGGATCGGCGCTCCCCTGTCCGATCTGGTGGACGGGTTCATCGGCGGAACGTTGAGCGGCTGGGCCGATTCCGCGCTAACCGCCGTTTCGGCTTCTTCTTTTACCCATGACCTGATTATTGACGGAATTATCGGCGGCGTCGGCGGAGTGGTCGTCTTTATCCCGCAAATGTTCATTCTCTTTCTGATTATTTCATTCATCGAGGATTCCGGGTACATGGCGCGCGTCTGCCTGCTGATGGACAGCATCATGGAACGCATGGGACTGAACGGCAAAGCGTTCATTCCGTTCATCATCGGCTTCGGCTGCAATGTTCCGGCCATTATGGCGGCCCGCAGCATCGAGCAGCCGAAGGACCGGATGCTGACGACGCTTCTGCTTCCGCTGATGTCCTGCTCGGCGCGCCTGCCGGTCTATGTTCTGTTCGCTGCCGTGTTCTTCCCGGAACGCCAAGCGGCCGCCATCTTTGCCATGTACGGTCTGGGCATCGCGCTGGCATTGCTGCTCTGCAAGCTGTTCTCCAAGCTCCTGTTCCAGAATGAGAGCTCGGTATTCGTTATCGAGCTTCCTCCTTACCGGCTTCCGCAGGCCAAGACGCTGTCGCGCAGCACTTGGGACAAGGGAAAAGGCTTCCTGAAGAAAGCCGGAACAATCATCCTGGCCGGTTCGGTTCTGATCTGGGTCATGTCCTACACCGGGCCTGGCGGTCTGAATACAGATATGGATCACAGCTATCTGGCCAAATTCGGAGGCTGGATTGCCCCGCTGCTTCAGCCGCTTGGCTTCGGCACTTGGCAGGCAGGTTCCACGCTCGTTCCCGGCTTCCTCGCCAAGGAAGTGGTCGTATCGACCATGAGCATTATTTATCACACGGCGGATGATGCCGGCCTTCAAGGACAGCTTGCCCAGATCTTCACTCCGCTCAGCGCCGTCAGCTTCATGGCATTCATCCTGCTCTATGTTCCTTGTCTGGCCACCGTCGGCGTAATCAAGAAGGAGACCGCCTCCTGGAAGTGGACCTTCTTCGCTATGGGGTATTCGCTGATTCTGGCCTATCTGGTGTCGCTGGTCATTTATCAAGGGGGCCGGCTGCTGGGCTGGGTCTAGTCTTCGGGGCCGCCTGAGGTCTCTCTCTACAGAAAGCGAGGCAACCGCATGTTCGTGAATCTATTGATTGTTGCAGCTATCTTCGGCTATACAGCCTGGGTACTCTACCGCCATATTCAGAAGAGCAAGAAGGGAGCCTGTGCCGGCTGCGACAAGAGCAAGACTTGTCCTGCCGCCTCTTCATCCTCCCTCTCCTGCTGCGGACCGTCCGGATCCGGGCCTGCACCGGGAAGTCCTTACGGACGCGAGGCGTAGCTTCCGATGTTTGAATTCTCCGGGACAAGGTTATGTAAAGGATAAGCAACGAGCCTATCATTCCAAGGAGGAATTCATCATGAACACGAGAAAAACGCTTCTGACGACCGCCGCCCTGGGAGCGGCCTACCTGCTGAAGAACAAGGATGCCCGCAGCAAAGTAATGGGCGGCTTCCAGTCTTTTATGGATCAGGTTAAATCGAAACGCAGCAACGTTTGACACCAGATGCAAAAGAAACCGGAGCTCCTCTCGGAGTCTCCGGTTTCTTCATGTCAGGCTTAGCCATGCGCTACTGGATCAGCGGCAGCGAAATGACAAAGCTCGTTCCTTCATTCAATTGGCTGGTAACTGAAATCGTTCCCCCGTGATTCTTGACAATCCGCTCGCTTACCGATAATCCCAGTCCCGTTCCGGTATCCTTGGTCGTGAAGAAGGGATTGAACAGACGGTCCATCGTGCAGCTGTCCATCCCCTTGCCATTGTCCGAAACAAAGATGCGGACACTGGTTCCATCGCGGCGCGCTCCCAGCTCGATTCGTCCGCCAGTATGGCTTTCCTTATCTGAAACCGCTTCCATTGCATTTCTAATCATATTGAGAAGAACCTGCTTCATTTGTTTCACATCAACGGATACAGTCAGATCGGCATGGGGCGCGTGGAGGTTGATTTGGCAGCCGGTCATCAGGGCTTCGCTTTCGGTTAACAGCACGACTTCTTTCAACAGCGCCGACACCGGAATGATGGCTACCTGGGGAGGAGTAGGTTTGGAGGAACTCAGGAATTCATGGATAATATCGTTGGCCCGATCAATCTCGGACAGAATAATCTTGGCATACTCTTCTTTGCCCAATCCTTGAAGGTGGGGACGGAGCAGTTGAATAAACCCTCTGATCGCCGTCAGCGGATTTCGGATTTCATGGGCTATGGACGCAGACAGCTTGCCCAGCATAGCCAGGTTGTCATTCTGATAGGCCGTCTGTTCGATCTGCTTATAATCGGAGATTTCCTTAGCCACAAACAAATAGTATCCGTTCATCTTCTCGCCGTACGAAGCCGTGACTTTCCAGTAGCGGCCGTACTCGTCCATAAATTCATGCGAAGTTTTCCCTTTGTAGACCGTCTCACGGTAGAGTCGAAGAAGCTGCTTCTTCTTATAGCGGCTGAACGAGGTGTGATTCAACATCTGCACACAGGAATACCCGGTCAAGTCGTAGCGCTGCATTTCGAGCATACCGTACATCTGCGCATTCATAAATGCAAGGGTGCCTTCCTCATCAAACAACATAACGCCGCTGTCTATTTGCTCCAGAATATTCTTGTATATACTGTTCATGGACCCGAATTGGAACATTCGAAGCGATGTTAGCTGACTCTCCTGAATTTCGTGAAACACGATGCAAGTTCCCCCTTCAACTGAATTTGACGAAGCAGGACTACTGATCAGTAAGCAGTTCAGCCGCATCAAACGATGTTGTTCCCTTGAGACCGTTAAGCATATGATGAAGCCGGGATAAACGCCGCACAGGATTTATTTTATCCAACCCTTCCAACTATATTCCAATCATATCCAATCAAATCGAATTTCGCAACCGGAGAAACTGTCGAATGACACATCCGCTTATAAAATGATTCTTTAGTTCGATTTCAGACAGGAGGGTTCTCCCTCCTTTGTCGGGTTATGCTTCCCTAACAAATAAGGCCTCCGCACTTGCTGCGGAGACCTGAAATTATATCGGAAGAGGCTTGACGGCCCGGGTCAGGCTTTCTGCTGGAGACGGAGCTTCCGCTGGCTCATAACGGCCAGTCTCTTCTTAAGCTCGCGCTCCCATTTGGCATCCTCCAGCTGCTTGGCAACGCCCAGCAGATCCAGCGCCATATCGATCTGGTTCTGAATAATGGCCAGAGCATCCTCGCTCTCCATGTTCACCACATTCTCGAAGATCGATTCCTCATCTTCCATGACATAGTCCTGGAAGTCGACGTCGGTAACGCCGTCGCCATGCGCATATTCAGCCAGAATCTCATATTCGTTCTCCACCTTGTAATGAACCTCCACCCGGTGGCAGACCGGGCAAAAAAGCAGGGGAACATTATGGACATGCGTACGATAATGCTTCAGCGTCCCTTTGGTACCTACCATACTCGCTCCACAGCAATAACTCATGCTTGTTCACCCTCCTTGGTCAAATTCGATGGTTTCGTATTAGTGTATTATGCCCGTTAGTCAGAGATTCCTGATGGCTTGTAAGGATTATATCAACCGCCCTGCCCAATTTCAAACGAAAAGAGGATCTTCCGGATACAAAAAGCCTCCTTCCGTCTTGCCGGCTGTGAAGGAGGCTGGAAATGCAAGAAATAGATACGGATTCGGCCCGTCAGAGCGGCCGTTCAGAGCAGGGCGTCTCCCGGCCGCCAGTCCATGGGACACAGCCCGCCGGCTTGGAGAGCCTGGAGCACACGGAGCGTCTCTTCTACGCTTCGGCCGACATCATTATGATGAACCAGTTCATATTTCAGAATGCCGTCCGGATCAATGATATACAATCCCCGCAGGGCCACCCCTTCTTCTTCCAGAAGAATATTGTAGTCAGATACCGTCTTCTTCGTAATGTCAGAAGCAAGCGGGAAGCGGATCGGCCCGAGGCCGCCGCGCTCTTCCGGCGTCTGTATCCACGCCCGGTGACAATGAACCGAGTCCACGCTGACGGCCAGAAGCTCGGTGTCCAAATCGGAGAATTGCCCGGCCGCTTCGCTCAGCGCCCGGATTTCGGTCGGACATACATAGGTGAAATCGAGCGGATAAAAGAACAGCACCAGCCACTTCTCCCGGTAATCGGAGAGGCTGACCCATTTGAACTCCCTGCCGTCGCCCGAAACGGTCTCCAGCTTGAAATCCGGTGCCGGTCTGCCTACCATGCGTTCAGCCATTGCAAGTAATCCTCCTTCAATTTAGCGAGAAAGAGAGTACTCCTCCCATAGCTGAACAAATCGTATCACTCGGGAAAATCAAAGTCAATGCCGCGCCTTGCGGACCGCTTCGGCAATCAGATCGCCCATGGCGGCCGTCGAGATCGCCCGGCTCTTGTACACCGCAATATCGCTGGTCCGGTGTCCGGCGTTCAGCACTTCCGCTACCGCCGACTCAATCGCCGCTGCGGCTCCTTCATATCCGAAGGTCAAGCGGAACATCAAGGCCAGCGAGAGGATGGTTGCAATCGGATTCGCCAGCCCCTGACCGGCAATATCCGGCGCGGAGCCGTGAACCGGCTCGTACAGCCCGTAGCTGCCTTCGCCGAGCGAAGCCGAAGCCAGCATGCCGATTGATCCGGTCAGCATCGCCGCTTCATCGCTGAGAATGTCGCCGAACATATTCTCCGTTACGATGACATCGAAGCTCGATGGGCGGCGCAGAAGCTGCATGGCGCAGTTATCGACCAGCACATGCTCCAGCTCCACCTGCGGGTAATCCGCCGCCACCCGGTTGACAACTTCGCGCCACAGGCGGGAGGTCTCCAGCACATTGGCTTTATCCACGGAAGCCAGCTTGTTCCGGCGCTTGCCGGCGATCTCGAACGCCTGCCGGACAATGCGCTCCACTTCGGTCACGTTGTAGACGCAGGTATCGACCGCTTCCTCGCCCTGCTCGCCCTGCCGGCGAAGCTTCTCGCCGAAGTAGATGCCGCCGGTCAGTTCACGCACGACCATGAGGTCCGTTCCTTCCAGCACTTCGGGCTTCAGTGTGGAAGCGTCCTTCAAGCAGTCAAAGACAACGGCAGGACGCAGGTTGGAGAACAGCCCGAGCGCCTTGCGGATGCCGAGCAGGCCCGTCTCCGGCCGCAATTCCTTCGGATTGCTGTCCCACTTCGGGCCGCCGACGGCGCCCAGCAGCACCGCGTCGGCGCTGCGGCAGACCGCAAGCGTATCCTCCGGCAGCGGCGTTCCCCGCTCGTCAATCGCGATGCCGCCGAACAAGGCATGCTCGGTCTCGAACCGGTAGCCGAACACCTCCTCGGTTACCTTTAAGATTTTCTCCGCTTCGGCCACTACTTCCGGTCCGATTCCGTCTCCGGCTATCACTGCAATCTTCTTCACTTCGCTCATTTTGTCGTCACTCCTCAGGGGGGATCCCGCCACCTCGGCGGCCTATTCATCTTCTATTGTTGTATCATACCTTCACCCATACGACAAAGATATAGAATCTATCAAGTTAATAGGGATAGCCTATAAGGTAGCTTCCTGGAACAATAAAGTCAGCCAACTAGCCATTCCATTTTTTATTTATTGAAGCAACGCTTTCAAAGATTCAAACCATCTGTAAAATAACGTCGAATTTGATCGATCCAGGGTTAAAAACGTCACTTCATTTCTCTCGGTAAAACCTGATAATAGAAGAGCAGGGATTTTTATTACATTACAGGGGGATTTGGTATGTGGACAGCTCTTGCAGTCATCGGATTTGTCGGGACGGTCGTCTTTTTAATCCTAGGTCTCGTCTCCGTGATTCGTAAGCATGGAACGGCAAAAAGAAACTTTATTATTGCGGCCGCCGCTTTTGTCATTATGATCATCGGCGCCGCCAGTACCGATACGAAAGACACGGAAGCCGCTGGTACTCCAAGCGCCGCTCCGGCGGCAACCGCTGCTGAAACGGCCGCCCCGTCTCCGGCAGTCTCCCAGCCGACAGAAGATGAGAAGGCCCAGGCAGAACTCGTAAAAAAAGAGGAAGCGGATAAGAAAGCTAAGGAAATCGAGGAAGCCAGAATCGCAGCCGAGCAGCAACAAAAGGAGGCGGAGGAAGCGCAGGCGACAGCAGAGAAATCGAAATTTGCGGATTATATGTTAACCATCGTGCCTTCGATTACCGATGATATGGCTGAACTGGATGTACAAACCTACCAATATATCTTTGATCACTCCGACTTGTTCCCGGCCGTAACTCCAGAAGCCAAACAGGCTGCGCAGACCTCTGCCGATCCTAACGTAACCTCCAAGCACCTCCAGAAAAACATTACACCTTACCTCGGAAAAATGATTTCCATAACCGGAGATGTCATCAGCATCGAGGAAACGGAGACGGACATCGGAACAGTAGCTTATGTCCACATTGTAGACGACAATTTCAACTCGATTACAGGCATTTATGCCGGATCGACCGGCGATATTCTGGAAGATGATCTCGTCCGGCTTCGCGGCGTGCCGACTGCCTCCTATTCCTTCGATAATGTGAGCGGCGGAACGACCAACGCTACTCTGCTTACAATCTCAACCATCCAGAAAATTCAATAGAAACCCGGAACCTCTGTCAGCCTCGCGGCCGGCAGAGGTTTTTTCTTTGCCCAGAATTCTGGACAAAGCTTCAGATTGCGCTCTTATTTGCTATTGAATCTTAAGTCCTTTACAATTATTAAGTAAGCGTTTCAATGGAACAAGCATCTCATTATGAAGCGGGAGAGTGATCCAATCGTGCAGTATGCCAAGCTGGGGAAATCGGGGATGAACGTCAGCCGTCTGTGTCTGGGCACGATGAATTTCGGTCCGATTACGGACGAGAAGGAAGCTTTTCGCATTATGGATACCGCTCTGGATGCGGGCATCAACTTTTTTGATACCGCCAATGTGTACGGCTGGGGCGAGAACAGCGGCCTGACGGAGAGCATTATCGGACGCTGGTTCCAGCAGGGCGGAGGCCGCCGGGAGCGGGTCGTGCTGGCGACGAAAGTCTACGGCCAAATGAATGACAAGCTGGATGGACCGAATGACGAGCAAGGACTGTCCTCCTATATCATCCGCCGCCATCTCGACGCTTCCCTGAAGCGGCTGCAGACGGACCACATCGAGCTGTACCAGATGCACCACGTGGATCGCGGCGTGTCCTGGAACGAGCTGTGGGGAGCGTTCGAGCTTGCGGTCAGCCAGGGGAAAATCGGCTACGTCGGCTCCAGCAATTTTGCCGGCTGGGATATTGCGGTCGCTCAAGGCGAAGCGAAAGCCCGCGGCTTCTTCGGGCTGGTCTCGGAACAGCACAAATACAGCCTTACCTGCCGCTTGCCGGAGCTTGAGGTGCTTCCGGCGGCCCAGAGCCTGGGCCTCGGCGTTATCCCGTGGAGCCCGCTGGACGGCGGTCTGCTCGGCCGCAATGCGCTGCTGAAGATCAAAGGCAGCCGCAGCGGCGGCGACACCGACCGGATTGAGCAGCACAAGGCGCAGCTCGAGCAGTTCGCCTCGCTCTGCCAGGAACTCGGCGAGCCGCAGGATACGGTGGCCTTGGCCTGGCTGCTGGCCAACCCGGCCGTTACCGCGCCAATCATCGGGCCGCGGACGCTGGAGCAGTTCGAGAGCTCGCTTCGCGCGCTCGAAGTGACGCTGGACGGGCCGACGCTGCAGCGACTGGACGAGATCTTCCCGGGGCCCGGCGGAGCCGCCCCCAAAGCCTACGCCTGGTAAAGACGCCCGGCGCGCCGGGCGCGACTCTGTCTTGCCCCGGCCGGCGGAGCCTCCGCCCGGCAGATCCGCAGAACGCACGAAGACCTTCCGGCCTGCCCGCATTATCGGGCAGACCGGAAGGTCTTTTTTTGGGGGGAGAGGAACTAAAAGGTTGGAGCCCTCTTATTCCACATTCGCCTCTACATCGCCGTTGGTGGTCGAGAGCTGAACCGTATGGCTGCCTCCGCCCAGCTTCACATCGCCGCTCGTACTGTCATTGTCCTTCTTGTTCCAGTCTGCGTTGCCCTCCAGCGAGCCGCTTGAAGTATCCGCCTTGATCAGAGCATCCGTCTCCTGCGGCACAGTGAGATGAATGCTGCCGTTGCTCGTCTCGCAGTCCCAGTCGCCGCCAATCGCGGAATCAATGACGATCTTGCCGTTGCTGCTGCTGGCCGACACTTCTCCCCCAAGCTGTTCCAGGGTAATGGAGCCGTTCGAGCTCGAAGCCTCGACCCCGCCGTCAATCCGCCGCAGCACAAGCGAACCGTTGCTTGTATCGGCATGGACCTTGCCTCTGACGTCCTGAATGACGACTTTGCCGTTGCTGGTGTCGGCGTTCAGCCCATTCTCCATGCCGGTCACATCCAGGGTTCCGTCGCTTGTGCTCAGGGTCGCGGCAAGCCGCGACGGAAGCGTCACATTGAGGTACGGTCCCTTACTGAATCCGAAGATCAGCGTTGACCACTTGGACGGCGCCTTCTGCTCCAGAATCAGGGTGTCTCCTTCCTCGCGGACGCTCCAATTCTTGCTCAGCGCCGCGTCGCTCTCGCTCTGGCTGGTTCCCGGCGAGCGCAGCTTGCCCTCATAGGTTACTGTCTCGTTCTCCGTTCCGGTGAGACGGATTTTGCCCGTGGTGATCGAAATGCGGACCTGCCGGATCTGCCCCCCGATCTCTTTCTCGCCCTGTACTTGACTCAAATATTTCTTCCCGAACCATTCCTTCAGCGTACCGTCTCCCAGTACGGAAGGCACCGCGCTGCCGAGCCCGATCGCAATGATCAGCACGATCGCCCAACCGTTCGTTCGGCCGCCGCCAGTGCGGAACAGCAGCCGGAACAGCGTCTCCAGTCCCAGCGCAATCAACAGGGCCGGCCATACATATCCCAGCGCCTGGTCATCAAGCGTTCCCAGCTGGATCAGCACCAACAACACGCCGAGTGCGATGCATCCCATCGCAGCCGTCAGACTGCCCGTTCTCCATTTCCCCATAATTCCACTCCCGTCTCTGTTACGCCAAGCCTTGCTCTTAGAAGCGAGCGTTCTTCCGCAGCATGTAGAATCCGTACCCAATCAGTCCCGATGCCAGCAAAATGGTTCCGATATTGATATCCGTCAGGAATTCCCACAGTCCCGGGAACACCGTAATGATCAGCAGCATGGTCCCGGCCAGGATGCAGCCTCCGCCTACCCAGACCGGGCTGATCGGGTCCTGCGGGTAATCGGGCATCCCGGGCGGATTCAGTCCCCAGGGACCGGCATACGGATCCGGCTGGTAGAAAGGGTCCTGCTGCTGATAAAACATCGTCCGCTCGCGTTCCTTGAACATCAGCTTGTTCCAGGTAGCCTTCTGAAGCGCGTCGAACAGCTGGTAGAACCAGAGCGCGGCCAGCGCAAAGGAGAAGACGCTCGGCATCGACGGAATGAAGATAATGCAGAGAAAGGCTCCGACCATGAACTGCATGCCTAATTTTTTGAATCCGAGGTACAGATGGCCCACACCCGGCACCATGGCCAGCATAAAGGTGAGCCAGCGTCTTTTTTTTAACAACATTGCCCATTCCTCCCGAATGATTGTTCCTGCTTCAGCTCGATCTATCGTGTTCCGGCATCTCCGAACAATTGAACGACCGAGTCCGACATCTGCCCGCTGAACGTGGTCAAGCCGTACCCGAGCTGTTCGAACACCCCGAATTGCATCAATGTAAAAGCGAGACAAGCTGCCAGCGCGTAATGCAGCCATGAAGCCCGGCGAATGCTTCGTTTGGGGACAGCCGGCGTTTCTTCGGCCCGCGAATGACGTTCTGTCTTCAGCCTGCCGATCTCTTCCAGCACGCCTGCGACCAAATCGGGCACAGCGCCCGGCTCGAACGCGTCCGGCCGGTTCTCCAGTCCGGTCCACAGCTCACGCATTTCTCGCGCTTCATCCAGCCAATCGGCGCACTCCGGACAGCTCTCCAGGTGGTGACGAAGTTCCTGCTCCTGAGCCGGAGACAGAAGACCGTCCAAATAGAAGGGGATTGCTTCCATCACGTCCCAACATTTCATTGCCATCTCTCCCCGTTTCTTCGCATGATCTGTCTGGCGCGGTACAGCTGGGATTCTACGGTCTTGACCGAGACGCCCTTGGCGTCCGCAATCTCCTGATAGGACTGACGATTGAAGTAGTACAGCTGCACGACCGACCGGTACGGTTCGGCTAAGCTGTTCACCTGTTGGCCGAGTTCTTCCGAAGCTTCCCGGCGTATGGCGGCAAGCTCCGGCGTCTGCGAGGTGACATAGTCGCTCTCCTGAATCTCCGAGGAGGACCGGTGCTTCCATTCCCTGTCATTGGCGCGTTTGTAATCCAGACAGGTCCGGTATGCAATCCGGTATAACCAGGTTGAGAAGGTTGACTGTCCCCGGAAGGAGGGGAGCGCCTTGTAGGCTTTAATGAACACTTCCTGGGCCATGTCCTTGGCCGACTCCGCTTCGCCTGTAATCTTCACGCAGACCCGGTACACCATTCCCTGGTAACGCGCCACCAGGTGACCGAAGGCCTGCGTGTCTCCTTCCAGAACCGCGGTGATCCACTGTGCCTCTTCCAGCTTACTCCCCTCCTTCTCTCTATATCGTTGGACGCCGTTTCCGGGAGGAACCCTGCACTTTATTGAAAATTCGGACCCGTTCCTGCCGGACATTGGGCCGGGGGTCAAGCCGTTCAACAGACAACGGCTGTCTCCCCTTGCGGAAAGACAGCCGTTGTCTGTTGAACCGGGCGAAATAACGCTATACAGTCGGGGCGCACCGTCTTCAGGACTGTGCGCGTTCCCGTTCTGTATAGGTCTTTCGCTTCTCGATCAGCTTGTTCAGCGCATCCAGGTAAGCGCGGGCGCTGGCTTCCAGAATATCGACGCTGAGCCCGCGGCCCTGGGCCGCTATTGGTCCCTGCGAGAGCACGACATGCACTTCGCCCTGGGCATCCTTGCCGTGACTGACCGACTTGATGGAGTAATCATCGAGGTTGACAGCTTCCCCGGTTGCTCCGTCGATGGCATTGTAAATGGCATCGACCGAACCGTTCCCTTCGGCGGAGACGGTAACCGGCTCTTCCTGCGGGCCCTCCAGAACAACCTTCGCCGTCGGCGTCGCTTCGTTGCCGTAAGTGACATAGATCGTCTTCAGGCGGAAGACCTCCGGCGTGTCGATCAGCCGGTCTTCCAGGAGCGCCAAAATATCCTCGTCGGACACTTCCTTCTTCTTATCGGCCAAGTCCTTGAAGCGGGCGAACGCCGCATTCAGTTCCTCTTCCGCAAGCGTGTAGCCGAGATCCTCCAGCTTGTCGCGGAAAGCGTGGCGTCCGGAATGCTTGCCGAGCACGAGCTTGCTCTCCTTGAGTCCGATCGTCTCCGGCGTCATAATCTCATAGGTCGATTTCTCCTTGAGCATGCCGTCCTGATGGATGCCCGACTCATGGGCAAAAGCATTCGCGCCGACGATGGCCTTGTTGCCCGGGACAGCCATCCCGGTCAGCTTGCTGACCAGCCGGCTCGTGCGGGAAATCTCCGACAGCTTCAGGGAGGTCTTCGCCTCGAACAAAAGACTCCGCGTCTCCAGCGCCATCGCTACTTCTTCGATCGCCGTGTTGCCCGCCCGTTCGCCGATGCCGTTGATCGTTCCTTCGATCTGATCGGCGCCGTTCTGGATGGCGGCCAGCGTGTTGGCTGTCGCCATGCCCAGGTCGTTATGACAATGGGCGCTGAGCTGCACCTTCTCAATACCGGGCACCTGTTCCTTCAAATACTTGAAGATAGCGCCGTACTCGGAAGGGTACAGATACCCGACCGTGTCGGGGATATTCACTACATTGGCGCCTTCGCGCACCGCCATGCTGACGACCTCTGCCATGAAGTCAAGCTCGGTGCGCCCGGCGTCCTCCAGGGAGAACTCCAGCTTCCCGAAATACTTCTTGGCGTAGCGGATCGCCGCCTGCGCAGTCTCCAGCACCTGCGCCTTCTCCATCCGCAGCTTATGCTGCCGATGGATCGGCGAAGTGGCCAGGAACAGGTGGATGCACGGGTCCTGCGCACCTTTCAGCGCTTCCCGGACGGCATCGATATCGCTCTCCCGGGAACGGGACAGCCCGATAACCGTCACATTCTTGACAGCCCGGGCCACCGCGTTGACTGCGGCGAGATCGCCCGGGGAGGCGGCGGGAAAGCCCGCCTCCATCCGGTCTACTCCCAGCTTCTCCAGCTGATAAGCGATTTCGAGCTTCTCGCGTGTATTCAGGTTGACTCCGGGCGACTGCTCTCCGTCGCGCAGCGTCGTGTCAAACACATAGATCTTCCGCATGGCGGCCTCTTACTTCTTGATCCAGGCCATCATTTCGCGAAGCTGTCCGCCGGTTACTTCGATCGGGTGAGCGGCTTCGTTGCGGCGGGTTGCCGTCAGGAAGGCGCGGCCCGATTGGTTCTCCAGAATGAAGTCGCGAGCGAACTTGCCCTGCTGAATATCGCTCAGAACGGCCTTCATGGCTTTCTTCGTCTCGTCGGTTACAATGCGCGGGCCGGTTACATAGTCGCCATATTCCGCCGTGTTGCTGATGGAATCGCGCATCTTCGCCATGCCGCCTTCATAAATCAGGTCTACAATCAGTTTCATTTCATGCAGGCACTCAAAGTAAGCCATCTCGGGCGCATAGCCGGCTTCCACCAGCGTCTCGAAGCCCGCTTTGATCAGGGCGGTTACGCCGCCGCACAGTACAGCCTGCTCGCCGAACAGATCTGTCTCGGTCTCTTCGCGGAAGGAAGTCTCGATAACGCCGGCGCGGGTACAACCGATGCCCTTGGCATAAGCAAGACCGATGGCCTTTGCATTGCCCGTAGCGTCCTGCTCGATGGCAATCAGTCCGGGAACGCCAAAACCTTCCTCATAAGTGCGGCGCACCATGTGGCCCGGCGACTTCGGAGCGACCAGCAGCACGTCCGCATCCTTCGGCGCGACAATCTGGCCGAAATGCACGTTGAAGCCGTGCGAGAACATGAGGGCGGCGCCGTTCTTCAGATTCGGTTCAATTTCGTTCTTGTACACAGCGGCCTGGGTTTCGTCAGGCATCAGGATTTGGACAACGTCGGCGCGGGATACCGCTTCGGACACCGGCAGTACTTCGAATCCGTCGTTCTTGGCGGTCTGGAAGGATTTTCCTTCACGCAGGCCGATGATAACCTTGAGTCCGCTGTCGCGCAGGTTCTGCGCCTGGGCGTGGCCCTGGCTGCCATAGCCGATAACCGCAATCGTCTTGCCTTTCAATACGCTCAGATCTGCATCCTGTTCATAGTACGTCGTAACTGCCATTGTCAAAATCCTCCTTTGATTTGGAACCCTGGTAAAGAGCGGGCGCTTCAGAGCCGGGCCCCGCCCGTCCGGAACCCCGCCGAAGTCCGCGTTCCTGCTTCATCGCCGTGTCCCCGGCGACTTGGGCTCTCGGCCCTCAAGCTCCCGCTCTTTGACCAGAAGCCGTATATATTTAGGAATGGAATGATGCCTTGCCTCTTCCTTGCAATGCCGCACAGCAGCAATACGCTAAAGCCGCAGACAGCGACACTCAGCCGTTGCCTCTCATCATGGCCGTAACCCCGGTCCGCGACAGCTCCTTGATGCCGTAAGGCTTCAGCAGCTCGATCATTGCGTCAATCTTCTGGGTATCCCCCACGGCCTGGACGAGCAGGCTCATACTGCCGATGTCGATGACTGATGCCCGGAAGGTCTCGACGACGCCCATGATCTCCGGACGCTGCGGAGGTTCTGCCTTCACCTTGATCAGCGCCAGCTCTCGCGCTACCATCGGTTTGATGCTAAGATCCACAACTTTGATTACGTCAATCAACTTGTAGAGCTGCTTCTCGATCTGTTCCAACGTGTGTTCGTCGCCGATGGTTACGATGACCATCCGGGAGAGTCCGGTCTCTTCCGACTGGCCCACCGTAATGCTCTCGATATTGAAGCCGCGCCGGCCGAACAGACCGGCCACCCGCTGCAGCACACCCGGTTGGTCATTTACCAGAATGGATATGGTCTGCTTCGTCACTGTCTATTCATCCCCCATCAGCATTTGATCGATGGTCGAACCCTGGGTAACCATCGGGTAGACGTTCTCGTCCTTCGAAACGACGAATTCTACCAGCACCGGTCCCGGCGTCTCCATGGCTTCCTGCCACGCCGCCTGCGCTTCTTCTTTGGTTGTAGCCCGAAGCCCCTTGACGCCGTATGCTTCTGCCAGCTTCACAAAGTTCGGGCTGCCGGCGAGGTCGGTATAGCTGTAGCGCTTCTCATAAATCAGGTTCTGCCACTGGCGTACCATGCCAAGCACTTCGTTATTGATGACTACGATCTTTACCGGGATGTTATGAATCGCACAGATCGCAAGTTCCTGGGAACACATTTGCATGCCTCCGTCTCCGTTGATGGAGACTACGAGCCGCTCGGGTTGCGCCATCTGGGCGCCGATCGCCGACGGGAAGCCAAAGCCCATCGTTCCAAGCCCGCCCGAGGTGATCCAGGAACGCGGATGATTGAACTTGTAGTACTGAGCGGCCCACATCTGGTGCTGGCCTACATCCGTCGTGACGATTGCTTCCCCGCGGGTCGTATCATTGATCATCTCAATGACCCATTGGGGCTTCAGCACATGGTCCGAATCGCGGTAGCGAAGCGGATAATCCTGCTTCCACTGCGCAATCTGGGTCCGCCAGGCATCCGCTTGCCCGGCCCGCCCGACTTCGCGGTTCAGCAGTTCCAGCACTGTCTTGACGTCGCCGACGATCGGAATGTCGGGAGCGACGTTCTTGCCGATTTCAGCAGGATCAATATCAATGTGCACAATCTTGGCCTTCGGCGCGAAGCCGTCCAGCTTGCCCGTTACGCGGTCATCGAACCGGGCTCCGATATTAATGAGAAGGTCACAGTTCTGAATGGCGTTGTTCGCCGTATAGGTGCCGTGCATGCCCGGCATTCCCATCCAGAGCTCCTCGGCGCTTGGAAATGCTCCCAGACCCAGCAATGTGGTCGTGATCGGAATCTCCGTCCGCTTGACGAATTCCAGCATTTCTTCATGGGCTCCGGAGTAGATAACGCCGCCGCCCGCGATAATGATCGGCCGCTCGGCTTCGCTTATGGCCCGCACCAGCTTGTCAAGCTGAAGCTTATTCGGAACCGATCGCGGATTATAGCCCCGCAGACTGACACTCGTAACCGGAGTGAACAGCGTCTTCGCCGCCGACACATCCTTCGGGATGTCGATCAGCACCGGGCCTTTGCGGCCGGTTGAAGCAATGTGGAACGCTTCATGGATTACCCGGGGAAGATCCTCAACGCTGCGCACCAGGTAACTGTGCTTTGTGATCGGCATGGTGATGCCGGTAATATCGGCTTCCTGAAAGGCGTCCGTACCGATCAGGCTGGAGAAGACATTCCCTGTGATGACAACCAGCGGTACAGAGTCCATATAGGCTGTAGCGATCCCGGTGACCAGGTTCGTTGCGCCCGGGCCTGAGGTGGCGATACAGACGCCGGTCTTGCCGCTTGCCCTTGCGTATCCGTCGGCGGCGTGAATAGCGCCTTGTTCATGACGGGTCAGCACATGCTTGAAGTCGTCAAAGCCGTACAGCGCATCATAGATATACAAGACGGCGCCGCCCGGATATCCGAATACAGTGTCTACACCTTCCAGCACCAGGCTGCGAAGCAGAATTTCCGATCCCGTAATGACTTCCGGCTCCATCCACTTCTCTTTCAACTGTTCTGTCGATCGCACTTCCGGTATTTGCGCGCTCATCAGTTGTCCTCCTCTCAAAGCTCCGAAATTCTGTCCAACCCGCATTCGCATACAAAAAAGCCTTCCGTCGCCCACAATCGTTCTGACTGTGAGGGACGAAAGGCTTGCGCTTCCGTGGTACCACCCCAATTTGCGTCGCATTTCGCAATGCAGCGCCTCGGCAGGTCAATCCATAATCCATCGATGAGGGCAAATGCCCGATTATGGTTACCCAGGTTCGTAACGTGAACCCTACGATTTCCCCTAATCACTCCGCCATCCGTGCTGCGCGGACTTTTCAGGGAAACAGCTCCGAGGTGAGCTCGTATAAAAGGGGTTAAGGCGGAGGTTTCAGCAGTTCCTCCCGCTCTCTGGTCTCAAGAGCCCTTTAAACTTCGTCCTCTTCATTGCCGTTAAGGAATATCGTGAAAATGTTTAGACACATTATATGATTTCCTTACACGGTTAGTCAATACCGAATTTGACATCTGCATCCGCAGCGCCGCTTCGTGAGAAACACGCTTCTCCCCGCCCGACATATGATGGAACCATAAGGCCTATTAAGGGGGAAGACCGCATGATCCGTTATCGCAGACCCAGACAGGATGACCGGGTAATCTATAGTCTGATTGAGAATCAACTGGTTCCCCTGTCCAATCTGCCTCCGAAGACCCTCGCCCAGATCCGTAAAGACCTGCCCGGACGGCTGAGCCGGGGCGTTACGCTCGTCGCTTGCACCGATTACGAGAGCGATCCGTTCGGTTTTGTCCATTTTCTGCTTCACGGCGAGCTGCTCTATATCGATATGCTGGCTATCGCCCCGTACGCCCAGCGGCGCCGGTGGGGCAATCTGCTCATGGACCGGGCCGAACGGTTCGCATTCTCACGCGGATGCCTGCGCTCCAAGGTGGCTGTCGATGAAGGGAATGAAGGCGGAATTGCCTTTTACCGCAAGCTCGGATATGCCGTTGCCCGCTACTCTCCCCAGTCCCTCAGCTATGAGATGGAGAAGCGCTTGATCTGAGCCGTCCTAAAAAAAACCGTACGGGTATGGCCCTCCGCCGTAGCCGGGACCCGGGCCGTACCCGTGGCCGTAGCCGCCATAGCCGTAAGCATAGGGCGAAACGCCGACCGCCAGCAGGTCGAACAGCACCAGCGGAATAAGCGCCTTCGTTTGCACCTTTTTGCCTGGGGAAGGCTTCAGAACGAGACGATTGCCCGATATGCGCACCAGCTTGCCCGCAACGCGGGTTCCATCTTTGGTAACGGCGACGATGTGCTTGCCGATGAGTTGTCTTACTTGCTGCTTGGTAACCGGATGTGCCATGTCGTTGACCTCCTCAAAATGTGGTTCACCGATAAAGCAGAATATGCAGCCGTCACGGCCGCCGACTGCGCAGATGCCCGCATCAGAAGAGGGATATGCCAAAAAGGCCCCGCTCTCCGCCGAAGCGGAGGCAGGACCTTGGGAAAAAGGGTCGTTCTTTAACGTTTGCCCGGATCGTAAGGCTGGCCCAGCGCCTTAGGCGCTGCGGAACGGCCGACCGCGCTGACCAGTACGATAATCGTCAGCACATAAGGGATCATGTAAATGAATTCCTGCGGAATGTCCTTGGACCATTCGAACAGACCGACATAGTTGCGGATGGCCTGAGAGAAGCCGAAGAAGGCCGCTGCTCCGAAAGCCCCAATCGGGTTCCATTTGCCGAAGATCATCGCCGCGATGGCGATGAAACCTTGACCGGATATGGTGTTATGGGAGAACGTCCCGGTTGTCGTCAGGGTAATCGTCGCTCCGCCCATGCCGGCCAGAATACCGCTGAGCATCACACCGACGTACCGCATCCGGTTCACATTCACACCAAGGGTATCCGCAGCGCTGGGGTGTTCGCCCACGGCGCGGAGACGCAGGCCGAACGGCGTCTTGAAGAGCACCAGATAGACGACGATGACCAGGACAATCGCAATATACGTTGTTGGGTAGGCGTTAAAGATCCCGTTGCCGATTACCGGAATATCCGACAGCCAGGGAATCTGGAGCTTGATGAACCCTTCGTCCAGATAAGGCGTCTCTCCGGCGCCGTCAAAAAGCAGCTTGACCATATACAGCGTGCTGCCGGCGGCCAGGAAGTTGATAACCGTACCGCTTATCGTCTGGTCCGCCTTGAAGGTGATCGACGCAACCGCATGAATGAGGGAGCCGATCATACCGACCAGCATGGCGCACAGCAGACCGATCCATGGAGCCCAGGAACCGTATCCCGCATCCTGCGCATAGTAACCTCCAATGGCTGCGGCGAAGGCGCCGAACGTCATCAAGCCTTCAATCCCGATGTTGACCACACCGGAGCGTTCCGAGAAGATGCCGCCAAGTGCGGCAAATATGAGCGCCGTAGAGAATACCAGCGTCGAATTGAGCATTTGACCCAGTGTCGTAAGATCCATCTAGAGCACCTTCTCTTTCTTGCGCTTGAAATAGAACGGCTTGAGCACCCAGCGCACAATACCTTGGGCGGCAATGAAGAAAATAATCGAACCGATTACGATCCGGATCAGCTCTGGCGGCACGTTGGCGTCAAAGCTCATGCCCGCCGAGCCGTAGGTCAGGGAGCCGTACAGGATGGCAGCCAGGATAACGCCGAACGGATGTGTCAGTCCCAGCAGCGCAACGGCAATCCCGTCAAAGCCATAGCCCGGCGAAGCTGCAAATACCGACTGGTAGTGGAATACGCCCAGTACCTCGCCTGCGCCGGCAAGCCCGGCGAACACGCCCGCGATGAACATCGACTTCATCACGTTCCGGCCTACGTTCATGCCGGCATACTCGGCGGCATGCGGGTTGAAACCGACCGCGCGCATTTCGTAGCCCTGCTTCGACTTCCAGAGGTACACGTAGAAGAATACGGCACAGCCCAGAGCAAGGACCGTTCCCCAATGCAGACGCGCATTGTCGAACAGGTCATTCAGGAATGACATCGACATCGAGGCCGGAATGTCCTCGGACCGGTTCTGTCCCTTCAGAAGCACAAAGGTTCGGATCAGGTAATTCGACAGAAAGAGTGCAATCCAGTTCATCATAATCGTCGTGATAACTTCGTTGATGCCCCGTTTGGCTTTCAGGAAGCCAGCGACTCCTGCCCAGAGGCCTCCGAAGAGACCGGCGCCGATAATAGCCAGGGGAACCAGCAGGAAGGACGGCAGACTACCGAACTTGATGCCGATTAGCGATGCGGCGGTCATGCCGATCAGAACCTGACCATCCGCACCGATGTTGAACAGCCCGGAACGAAAAGCGAATGCGACAGACAAGCCGGTCAGCATCAGCGGCGTCATTTCGCGAATCGCTTCGCCAAAGTTATAGGCGCTGCCAAAATCGTGCTTGATAAGCGCTCCGTATGCCGTGATCGGATTATAGCCGCCGATCAGCATGACGATGGCGCCTACCAGGAGGCCCATAATAATGGCAACCAGCGGCACGATATAGCTGTCGCTTGCAAATATTTTCTTAAGCTTATACACCCGTTGTTCCTCCCCGCTTCAGGCTGCCCGCCATCATCAGACCGAGCTCCTGATCGTTCGTATCCTGCGGAAGCACATCGCCGACAATCTGTCCCTCATAGATGACGGCGATCCGGTCCGATACGTTCATAATCTCATCCAGTTCGAACGAAATGAGCAGCACCGCCTTGCCTTTGTCGCGTTGGGCGATGAGCTGCTTCTGGACGAATTCGATAGCTCCCACGTCCAAGCCGCGGGTCGGCTGGGCGGCAATCAACAGAATCGGGTCTTTGTCTATTTCCCGAGCAATAATCGCCTTCTGCTGGTTCCCCCCCGACAAGGAGCGGGCCTTCGTCTCAATGGATGGCGTACGAACGTCAAAACCCTTGACAAGTTTCTCCGCATATTCGTCAATTACGTTCTTGTCCAGAAATCCGTTCTTGTTGTACGGACGCTTATAATACGTCTCCAGCACCATATTCTCGCTGATTGAGAAGTCGAGGACCAGACCGTGCTTGTGCCGGTCTTCCGGAATATGCGACACATTCATCTCGGTTACCTTGCGCGGCAGCAGGTTGGCGATTTCGGTGCCCGAGACCTGAATGGAGCCGGAATCAATTTTGCGCAGACCGGTGATCGCCTGAATGAGTTCGCTCTGTCCGTTCCCATCTACGCCGGCAATCCCCAGAATTTCTCCCGCCTTGACTTCAAAGGTCAGGTTGTTGAGTACGGAGATGCCATCCTTGTTCTTGCTGTTGACATTCTCCACCTTCAGAATCGTCTCCCCGATTACCGGCGGCTTCTTGTCCACCTTGAACGTAACTCCGCGTCCGACCATCTTCTCGGCCAGCTCATTCGGATTGGTCTCGGAGGTCGTGACCGTATCGATAACCTTGCCGCGGCGGATGATCGTCACGCGGTCGGAAATTGTCATGATTTCTTTGAGTTTGTGCGTAATTAGGATGATGGATTTGCCTTCGGCTACGAGCCGCTTCATAATCGCCATCAGCTCGCTGATTTCCTGCGGAGTCAACACGGCGGTCGGCTCGTCAAATATAAGGATATCCGCGCCGCGGTACAGCGTCTTCATAATCTCCACACGCTGCTGCATGCCCACCGATATATCGTGGATCCGGGCGTGAGGGTCCACTTGAAGACCATACTGTTCGGATAGCTTCCTTACCTGTTCGACGGCGGATTTATAGTCGATTTTAATGCCGTTCCTCGGTTCCATTCCAAGAATGATGTTCTCGGTGACCGTGAACGGTTCTACAAGCTTGAAATGCTGGTGAACCATGCCGATGCCGAGTTCTATTGCCTTATTAGGGCTGTCGATAACAACCGGTTTCCCGTCGATTTCGATGCTGCCTTCGTCGGGTTGATAGAGCCCGAACACGATATTCATCAGGGTTGATTTGCCAGCGCCATTCTCCCCCAAAAGGGCATGAATCTCCCCTTTCTCCAGAGTCAGGCTGATGGAGTCGTTCGCGACGATACCGGGAAAGCGTTTTGTGATTTGCTTCAACTCTACGACAGGAGCCGCAGCACTCATGGAATCACCCTCATTACAGAATAATAAATCTGAACCGGCAGACACAGACAGCGATCTACCGTCCCCGATAAGGACGGCAGTCGTTGCCTGAATCCGGCTTGAACCAAGAACAAGGCCAGCTATATAACCGGCCTTAGTTCTGTTAAATCCGTATTTATTTGTTGATTCTGACAGCAGTTCCTGGGATTATTCCGTCGGCACTGTGATGGAGCCGTCCACAATCTTCTGCTTGTACTCGTCAACCTTCTTCAGAATGTCTTCCGACACATTGGCTTTCGAGGTTTCCGGCAGACCTACGCCGTCATCTTTCAGACCGAGAACCGTAGTCGTACCGCCCTTGAACGTACCGTCAATTACCTGCTGGGATACATTCTTCACCGCTACGTCTACGCGTTTCATCATGGAAGTCAGCGTTACGTCATCGCCGAATTCCAGCGATTGGTCCTTGTCCACGCCGATAACCCACAGCTTCGTGCTGCCGCCTGCTTTGTTGCGGGCTTTGGCTTCGTTGAACACGCCGTTGCCGGTTGCGCCGGCAGCCGGGAAGATAATGTCGTTGCCTGCATCATACAGGGTAGCAGCGATGGACTTGCCGATATCCGGCTTGTCATACGCGCCGGCATACATAACTTTCACAGTTGCGCTAGGGTTAACCGCCTGTACACCCGCTTTGAAGCCTACTTCAAAACGCTTGATTACCGGGCTCTCCATGCCGCCGATGAATCCGACCTTATTGGTCTTTGTCGTCAGACCGGCAACCACGCCTACCAGGAACGAGCCTTCGTTCTCGGCGAAGGTTACGGATTCCACGTTCGGAGCGTCAACGACGCTGTCGATGATCGCCAGCTTGGAGTCCGGGTTGGCGTCGGCAACCTTCTTCAGCGCGTCGCCAAGGTCGAAGCCGATGCCCCAAGTCAGGCTGTATTTATCTCTTACGAACTGGCTCAGATTCGGCTCGTAGTCGGCATTCGACTTACTCTGCAGGTACTGAACCTTGACGCCCTTCTCTTTCTCCAGCGCTTGCAGCGCTTCCCATGCAGACTGATTGAACGACTTGTCGTTAACGCCGCCCACGTCCGTTACCATGCCGACTTTGACGTCGGATGCAGCCGGAGCACCGCTGTCCGTGGCCGGAGCCGCAGAAGCTCCAGCGCTTGGCGCCGTGCTTGCGCTTGCGTTTTTGCCGCCGTTATTCGCGTTGTTATTGTTGTTGCCGCAACCGGCCAGAATCACAACGAACGCAAGCAGCATAACGAGAGACAGCTTGGATACTTTTTTCATTGATCGGAATCCCCCTAACAAATTTGGATGTCATCTGTTATATACTTTGGACATGCCATTGCAACAAATTATACCTTCAACCCTAGGTAAAATCCAGCCTGTAAATGACCTGAGGTTAATAAAAATTTGTATTTTCGCTCGAGAAAACGCTTAACCTGTCATAATGCGTCATTTTTCATTCCGAGCATTGTCAATAATGCGTTTTGCTGCCGATTGGTCTCCTCCGCCATCGGAGCCCGTGAACGGTGTTAGTATTGCACATCCGCCCGCGTTCTATTAAAATATAGGCTTATTATTGAGCGAATCACGAAAGGAAATGACTGTATATGAACGAAGCGCAATCCATGTCGGAGACGCCTCAGCCCAAGTTCTGCCGCGAATCCCGGGTGTTCAAGACCGGGCGCGTCTTTCCCAATGACGTCAATAACCATAAAACACTGTTCGGAGGCAAACTGATGAGCAACATGGATGAAGTGGCCTCCATTTCAGCCATGCGGCACTGCCGGCACAATGTGGTCACCGCTTCAACCGACTCGGTTGATTTTCTGCTTCCGATCCGTCCCAGCGATTCCGTCTGCTTCGAGTCCTTTGTCTCCTCCACCGGCCGCACCAGCATCGAAGTCTTCGTCAAGGTAATTTCGGAGCATCTCTATACCGGCGAACGGGCGGTTGCGGCCACCGCGTTTCTGACCTTTGTCGCCGTGTCCCCCGATGGCACCCCTGTTGCCGTTCCGCCCGTTGTACCGGAGACAGTAGAAGAGAAGCTCATCAGCGAATCCGCCAAGGAACGCAATGAACTTCGCCGGGTCCGGCGTTCGGCCAGCAAAGCCCTTGCCGCGAAGCTCTCCGCCACCAAGTACTGGGAATAGGTTCGAGTTCCATCGCTTCATCTAATATATCCACCCAGCAAAAAAGCACCGCATCGCGGATTACCCGCAGGCGGTGCTTTTCAATTCACACGTGCTGATTAGGCGTTAATCTTCTCTTTGGCTACCGTAGCCAGGGAGTTGAATGCGCCGATGTCGTTAACGGCCAGGTCGGCCAGCATCTTGCGGTTGATATCCACTCCGGCCAACTTCAGGCCATGAACCATCTTGCTGTAGGACAGACCGTTCTGGCGGGCGGCCGCATTGATGCGGACGATCCAGAGCTTGCGGAAGTTGCGCTTCGTCTGACGACGATCGCGGTAAGCATACAGTCTGGACTTCATGACCTGTTCTTTTGCGGTCTTGAAGAGACGATGTTTGGAACCGAAGTAACCCTTTGCCAGTTTCAGTACTTTTTTATGTTTACGACGAACTACTACGCCGCCTTTAACTCTTGCCATTATAATAAACCTCCCAATAAGTTGTGTTAGTCAGCGAATGCGCTATTTCAGGTTAGCGAGACCCTGTTTCAGACGTCTTACATCCCCCGGAGCCATCTCAGGGTTCGTTCCCAGAACGCGCTTGGCACGCTTCGACTTATGGGACAACAGGTGGTTCTTGTAAGCTTTGTAGCGGGTCACTTTACCGGTTCCGGTAATCTTGAAGCGGCCTTTCAGGCTGCTGTGCGTTTTCATCTTAGGCATGGTGTTTCCTCCTTAAAAATGTGTGAACCTGTATTCAGATTCCTGTAATGCTAATTAATTTAAGCCTTGGGGGCCAAAATCATAATCATGCTGCGTCCTTCCAGCTTCGGCTGACGCTCTACCGTGGAGATTTCGGCGGTCTCTGCCTTCACACGCTCCAGAATCTTCTGGCCGATGTTGGCATGGGCAATTTCACGGCCGCGGAAGCGGACGGAACATTTAACCTTATCGCCCTCACCCAGGAACTTGATGACATTGCGGAATTTGGTCTGAAAATCATGTTCCTCAATGTTGGAACGGAACCATACTTCCTTGATGTCCACGATCTTCTGATTCTTGCGGGCTTCCTTGTCCTTCTTCTGCTGTTCATAGCGGAACTTTCCGTAGTCCATGATACGGCATACAGGCGGCTTGGCCTGCGGGGCAACATTGACCAGATCCAGGTTGAGATCAGCGGCCATCTGCAGCGCTTCACGAATCGGCTTAATGCCGATCTGCTCGCCTTCCGCCCCAACCAAACGAACTTCCTTCGCACGAATCTCGTCATTGATCATGTGTTCCTTACTAATAACTCTCCACCTCCGGGTTCTGTCTGAATCTTCATCATTAAAAACGGGGTGCCGGAAATCCCCGACACCCCGTTTGATCAACGTTCATGAATTGGACATTCATAAGCATTGAGATCAAAACCAGTCGGCAGCGCCGATCAGGTGAGAAGCCGGTTGCTTCTGCTTGCAATCTCTTGCGTTTAGCACACTCAAATAATATACAGCAAATCAGCGCTCTATGTCAACCCTGAAATCCAATTAAGCACCGATTCGTTTAGCCCTGCTTGCTCTGCACTTCTTCCAGCCGGACGACGCGGGTATGCTTCGTATGGCTCCACTGCTTGTTGTTCTGGGTGAAGAAAGCATAGAACGTAATCGGATACCAAGACAGCAGATAAATCGGGAACAGCAGCATGTAGGCATATACTTTGCGCGATTTCACTTTCTCCAGAATCATCGACACGAAGAAGGTAAAGACATTGGCGATAATCGCCACGTAGCTGAGCCATAGCGGCAGGTGGCCGTACAGGTTGGCGATATGCGGACCGCCCAGCAGCGCATTGTCGATCCAGATCACCGCAGTCAGCAGGAATGTGAACAGAACGATGTACACGTTCAGCCCGTACAGCGCCAGATCGAACTTGGTCAGGCTGCGCTGCTTGATGCTCTGCCAGATCAGCGGGAAGAAATAGCGGCGGGCAACAGTGAAGTGCCCCTGCATCCAGCGGAGCCGCTGCCGGGAAGAAGCCTTGAAGGTGAGCGGCTTCTCATCGAATACTTTGGCATCGTAATTGAACTTCGGATAGACGCCCTTGGAGGCGCTGCGCATGGTGAACTCCAGGTCCTCCACGAGACTGGTCGCTCCCCAGCCCATTTCCTTCAGAAGGTTGGTCTCAAAACACATGCCCGTCCCGCCCAGGAAGTTCGCCATTCCGAGATTGTGGCGGGAGAGTTGCCACAGACGGTTGATATACCAATAAGAGATGCCGTAAGCAGCCGTAATCCAGGAATCCTCCGGATTCTTGGTGTCGATATAGCCCTGAATAACCTTCGCTCCTCCGCAGAGATCGTTGTTCATCTCCAGAAGAAAATCCGGGTGCGCCAGATTGTCGGCGTCGAACATAACGACGGCGTCATACTGGCGAGGCATCGCCCACAGCTCCTTGAGCATCCACTCGATTGCATAGCCTTTGCCCCGCTGATGGGGGTTCGTCCGAACACAGGCATTCATGCCGTGCTCCCGGACAATACGCGCCGTACCATCTGTACAATTATCGCAAATCACAAATACGTCGTAGAGTTCCGCAGGATAATTGAGCTGTTTCAGATTCTCCATGAGCGCCCCGACCACCTGCTCCTCGTTGTGGGCGGCTACAAGCACCGCAAACGACTTGTCCGGAACAGCAAGCGCTTTTTTCTCTATTTTGCGCAGGCCGAACAGGGAGAAAGCAAACTGGTACACGGCGATCAATGCCAAGAGGATCTGTAGCGTTACGAATACTGCGTCTAGCATGGTTGGTTAATGCCCCCTTTTGGTTGCCTTCAGGCTTCTGTTTGTGTGTCGCCTGAACCGGCAGTTGTAATCATGACCCGTTCCTGATATTCTCGGCGGCCGTCAGCCATTTTACTCATTCTCCTATAAACGCCTCCGCGCCGCTTGAATCATTGTAAGACCTAACGTTCCTTAAGTCAAAACTGTCAATCTTCGCCCAAAATCGACCTTCTCCTTGAAATCCCAGGGCTGAAAAACGTATGATGAGGGTACCGTCAGAACTTGATTTGATTACTTGGAAACAGGTGGAACCCATTGCGCAAACAACGTATTCTTATATTTTCGGAAGGCTTTGGAGCCGGCCATACCCAAGCGGCTTACGCCCTTTCCAGCAGCCTGCGCCGGCTTTCGCCGAACCTGCAGACCCGGGTGCTGGAGCTCGGAAACTTTCTGAATCCGAAAGTGGCTCCGCTGATTATTTCGGCCTACCGCAAAACGGTCATGACGCAGCCCAAGCTGATGGGTTATGTATACAGACACCAAAAATCGTTCAATCGTCTTACCACGCTTGCCCTGCACCGGATTTTTTATACGCATGCCAAAAATATCGTGCAGCAGCTTCGTCCCGACGTAATTGTCTGCACCCATTTTATACCGAGCGCCGTGATTTCCCGGCTCAAGCGCCTGGACCCGTCGCTCAAGACGCCGCTGTGCACGGTTATTACCGATTACGACGCCCACGCCACCTGGATCAGCCGGGAGGTTGACCGCTATCTGGTCTCGACCCCGGAGGTCAAGGCCAAGCTGCGGCTTCGGGGCATTTCGGCTTCCAAAATCCGGGTGACGGGAATTCCCGTCCATCCTAACTTCTGGGAGCATCCCGGCAAAGAGGAAATCCGGGAACGCTTCGGACTCCGGGATATGCCGACCGTCATGGTCATGGGCGGAGGCTGGGGAATGATGAACGACGAAGTCGTCAACAATTATCTGGCCGATTGGGGAGAACGGGTGCAGATTCTTTTCTGCCTCGGACACAACCAGCAGCTGCTCCACGAGATGAAGGCTGACCCCCGGTTCAACCGGCCCAACATTTCGCTGATCGGGTTCACCAAAGAAATCGACAAGCTGATGGAAATATCGGACCTGCTGATTACCAAACCGGGTGGAATGACCTGCAGCGAAGGACTGGCCAAAGGCATCCCGATGCTGTTTCACCATCCGCTTCCGGGACAGGAAGAAGAGAACTGCCGGTATTTCACCGCCGCCGGACTCGGAGAACCGATTACTTCCCTGGAGGTGGTCGGGGCCTGGATGAAGCGGGTAGCCGAAGATACGGACAACGTCCGGTCCGCCCGCCAGGAACAGCTCGCTGGCATCGCCCGCTACCATCCTCTTCAGAGCGCCCAGAGCATTCTGGAGCTTCTCCGGGGCCAGGAAGAGAACCCGCTGACCCAGGCGCCTAGATAGTCCCGGGCCCCCAGCCCTATATTGTGCTACAGCAAATACGCCCCCGCGCCTGTCGTTATCGGCAGACGCGGGGGCGTATTATTGGAATAGGATGGGCGGACAGAAGGCTACAGCCGATATTTCGACAGACGCCCGGCCCGGTAGGCTTCAAGCGCTTCTTCGCCCACGATGGCCTCGCAGCGGTGGATGCGCATGCCCTGGCCGACAAACTTGGTCTCATATTCGGTCATCACATGCTCTTCATTGATCCCGCCGGCATGCAGATCCAGCGATAGGTTCGTCATCTGGAGACCGTAATCGGCGAAGGCGTTCAGCGAGAATTCAAACAGGCTGACCGAGTCGGTCTTCAGATGGATTTCGCCCCGGCCGTTCAGCAGACCGCGGTACTTGTCGAGAAACCGCGGATGGGTTAGGCGACGGCGCGCGTGCTTGCTCTTGGGCCACGGGTCGCTGAAATTGAGATAGATCCGCTCCAGCTCTCCGGGAGCAAAGACTTCCTCTGCGTATTCGATATTGGCCAGCGCAAGACGCAGGTTCGCCGGGTTCTCTTCCCCGAGCGTTTCATGCGCCGCTCTAGCCTTCTCCGCGCCGCGGCGGAGCAGTTCGTCGTACATATCCACGCCAATAAAGTTGATATCCGGGTATTTCACGCTCATTTGGCTGATGAACTGACCCTTGCCCATGCCGAATTCCACATGAATGGGACGGTCATTGCCGAACAGCTCATGCCATTTGCCTTTATAATTGCGCGGCTCCAGTACGACCAGATCGGTCTGGCGTTCCAGGCTTTCACGTATTCCTTTTCTTCCGCGTAGACGCATGCTTTCTCCTCGCTTTGCTCTAAAGGTTGCCGATAGTATATTCTGCCGAACTTGCCGCCAAAAGTAAAGAGAAATTCAATTCGGCCCACATACAAAAAAAGGAACCGCCTGCGCCGTCAGGCGCCGGAGATTCCCTTCTGCAGGCTATAACGTTTAACGCGACTCGGCGTTAAAATCAAATGTCTTCTCGAAGGCGTTGCGGATCTTCCGCTGCGCTTCAATCTTAATGCGGGGGTTGCCTTTGAATTCCACTCCGGTCAGCGCGAGCGCTTCGTCGGGAGTCAGCTGGACATCGATCGGGCCTTTGGCCGTCGGATTCGCCATCTGCATGTTCATCGTTATCACCTCTCGGGTTTAGGTTGGGCACAGAGACTGAAATTTATGAATACCGGAATCGGGAAACGGTGATAAAAAACAGTGCCTTCTTACAGTTCAAATATAACACGGCGTGTAAGTAACTTCAAGACATTTTAAAGCGTTTTCAACACTATTTTATGTAAAATTTTTGTGACCATAAAGGATGGGCGGCGGCTTCTCCGCTCCACTTTGCAGGCCCAATTTGGTACAATGTACGGGACTGGCCTATTTACAAGAATAAAGAAGGAGAAATCATGTCTATTATGCAACCTTCCTCCTCCGCTCCGCAGTGGGGGGATAAACGTTTTCATACCTGGAATCACGAAATGCGCGAGCAATTCGATACCAAAGTGTTCAAAGTCATGCTGGACGCGGGCTTTACCTGCCCGAACCGCGACGGTTCGATCGCCAAGGGCGGCTGCACCTTCTGCAGCGCGCGCGGCTCCGGGGATTTTGCCGGCCGCCGGCGGGATGACCTGGTGACCCAGTTCAACACGATCCGGGACCGCCAGCACCAGAAGTGGCCGAATGCCAAATATATTGGATATTTCCAGGCCTATACCAATACTTACGCCCCTGTCGAAGAGCTGCGCGAGTATTACGAAGTGATTCTGGAGCAGCCCGGCGTCGTCGGCCTGTCCATCGCCACCCGCCCCGACTGTCTGCCTGACGATGTGGTCGAATATCTGGCCGACATCAACAAGCGGACCTATCTGTGGGTCGAAATGGGGCTTCAGACCATTCATGAATCCACTTCGAACCTCATTAACCGGGCTCATGATACCCGCTGTTACATCGAAGCGGTGGAGAAGCTTCGCAAGCACGGAATCCGCGTATGCACGCACATTATCCACGGATTGCCGCAGGAGACGCATGAAATGATGCTCGAGACGGTGGAAGCCGTCTCCCGGATGGATGTCCAGGGCATCAAGATCCATCTGCTGCATCTGATGCGCAAGACGCCGATGGTGAAGCAGTACGAAGCCGGACTGCTGCGCTTCCTGGAGCAGGACGAGTACGTCAAGCTCATTGCCGATTCGCTCGAGATCCTGCCTCCGGAGATGATTGTGCATCGGCTGACCGGCGACGCGCCGCGCGATCTGCTGATCGGTCCGATGTGGAGCCTGAAGAAATGGGAAGTGCTCAATGCCATCGACGACGAGCTGACCGCCCGGGACAGCTGGCAGGGCAAATACTGGAGGAAGCGCTAGATGGGCTTCCTCTCGGTGCTCGGCATGGCCCAGCAGCTGGTATCCCGGCGGCTGCAGCCCGGCGGGCGGGCGGTCGACGCCACCGTGGGCACGGGGGCCGACACGCTGTTCCTTGCCCGGACCGCCGGCAGACGGGGCCGGGTCTTCGGCTTCGATGTGCAGGAGCAGGCGCTCCGGATCGCCCGGGAGCGCCTGGACCAGGCTCGCCTGGCGGGCGAACGGCTCGGCGAGACGACGCTGCTGCTGGCCAGCCACGCCGGCATGGCCGAGGCCGTGCCGGCTGATTGGCGCGGCGCCGTGGACGCGGTGATGTTCAACCTCGGCTATCTTCCAGACGGAAGCGCCGACAAGACGATCATCACCGAAGCGTCCAGCACGCTGGCTGCGCTGAACGCGGCCCTGTCGCTGCTCGCGCCGCGCGGCGTGCTGACCGCCGTGGTCTATCCCGGCCACGAAGGCGGCGAAGCCGAAGCCACCGCGGTCCGGGCCTGGGCGGAAGCGCTGTCTCCCAAGGACGGCCAGTCGATCGTCTATCGTCAGCTTCAGCGCCCGGAAGCGCCTTATTTGATTGCCGTGGAACGAAGCAGGCTTCCGCTCTAGCGAAGCCTCCCACCGCCGCTACATCATGATATGAATTGGCCCTCCGGGTCCAATTGATATAAATAAAGAATACGGAGAGGAATGGAATTCATGACACAGCCATATCCATTGAAATTTCAACCCGACTTTCAGGAACGGGTCTGGGGAGGCCGCGCGCTGGAGCGGTTCGGCCTGGATCTCCCGGACGGCGTCATCGGCGAAGGCTGGATGATCGCCGATCATCCGAACGGCGTATCGACCGTCGTGAACGGCGAGCTGGCCGGACTGGGCCTGGATGCCGTCCGCGAGAAGCTGGGCCGCGAATGGTTCGGCTCGAAAGGCTACAAGGAGGACGCCCGGTTCCCGCTGCTGGTGAAGCTTCTGGACTGCAACGACGATCTGTCCGTGCAGGTTCATCCGACCGATGACTACGAAGGGCTTCCCCAGGGCGAGCTCGGCAAGACCGAAATGTGGTACGTGCTGGACGCCAAACCGGGCGCTAAGATCATCTACGGCCTGAAAGAAGGCGTGGACCGTGAACAGCTTCGCGAAGCGCTGGAGTCCGGGAACGTCATGGACACGCTGCAGGAAGTTCCGGTATCGGCGGGGGATACGTTCTATATCCCGGCGGGGACGGTTCATGCGCTCTGCGCCGGCGTGCTGGTGGCCGAAATTCAGCAGAATTCGGACACGACCTACCGCATCTACGACTACAACCGTCCCGGTCTGGACGGCAAGCCGCGCGAGCTGCATATCGAGCATTCCCTGAACGTGACCGCCTACGAAGGCGCGGGCGCAACGTCGATGAAGACGGACGGAGCGAAGCCCGGCGAGTGGCTGCGTCTGGCCCATTCTCCTTATTTTATCGTGGAAAAAGGCATGGTGAGCGAGAAATGGGAACTGTCGGCCGCACCGGACAGCTTCACCATTCTGGTCATCTGCGAGGGCAGCGGTCACCTCACCTGGGAAGGCGGCTCCCAGCCGTATGCCGCAGGCGAATGCTATCTCATCCCGGCCAGCCTGAGCAGCTACGCCATTGAAGGCCAGTCCACGCTGCTGCGCGCGTACCTGCCGTAAGGCGAGGAACTCCATGAGCGAGCAGTTCTTCTGGATGACGGACCCGGTCGGCGTTGACATTCACATCTATTCCTGGCTGCCGGATGCGGGACAGCCGCTGCGCGGCGCCGTCCAAATCGCGCATGGCATGTGCGAGACGGCCGGACGATACGCCGAACTCGCCGCATCGCTGAATGCGGCCGGCTTCGCCGTCTATGCCGGCGACCACCGGGGACACGGCCGAACCGCCGGCGCCGTCAACCTGCTTGGCGACGCCGGCGAAGACGGCTTCTACTGGATGCGGCGCGATCTGACCGGCATCGCCGGGATCATCCGGAAGCGGCATCTGGAGCTGCCGCTCTTTTTGCTGGGACACAGCATGGGCTCCTTCCTGGTTCAGAAGCTGATGGGCGAGGACGGGCCGGAGCTCTACGACGGCTTCCTGCTGACGGGAAGCAACGGGCCGCGCCGCCTGCTTGCGCTGGGCGAATGGATGGCCCGTTCGCAGAACCGGCTCCGCGGGGATCTTCATCGGAGCGTTCTGCTCAACACCGTTGTCTTCGGCACCTATAACCGTTCCTTCTCGCCGGTCCGGACGGCGTTCGACTGGCTGAGCCGCGATCCGGAAGAGGTGGACCGGTACATTGCCGACCCGTACTGCGGCGCCATCTGCACGACCCGGTTCTTCCGCGATTTCTTCCGGCTGCTGCGGGAGCTGCATACGGAGGAGACGCTGGCCGGGCTCTCGCCGGACAAGCCGGTCTTCCTGTTCTCGGGAGACAAGGACCCGGTCGGCCTCGCCGGCAAAGGCATGATCGCGCTGGCGGACCTCTACCGGTCCCGCGGCATCCGCGACGTGGAGCTGAAGCTGTATCCGGGAGGACGGCACGAAATGCTGCATGAGATCAACCGCGCGGAAGTGGCCGCCGATGTGCGGGACTGGCTGCAGCGGCACCTGCCGGAAAGTCCCTGCCCGCATAACCATCCCTGACCATTGGAACGCCGAGTTGACTACAGACATCGAGAACGGCCGCCGGTTCAATTTCAATGCACCCGGACGGTCACCAATAGAAGGTATGTCAGTACTAGAAGCACGCTTCAGAAGACAGCAAAAGACAGACCTTTCGCTCCGGCGAAAGGTCTGTCTTGGTGTTAGGGCATATCCGTCATTGCCGCCTGCAGCAGCGGCAGTCCCAAGCCTCTCCGGTCTCCCGCTTCCGAATGATAACCTTGCAGCCGCTCGCTCCCTCTCTATTCTGCCGGTACCGGCACAGCCGGCCAAGGCAGCGCAAGAAACCGGGGAACACCGCTTGCACTTAGGCCGTCCCCGCTCTCCCCCTCCTGGCCGTACAGCACGAGCAGAAGGGTGGCCTCATCGGCGGGCCCGAAGCGCCCGGCGACATCCCTGTCTGCTTCGCCTTCCGGCGCGTCGAACGGAACGCCGGCCAGCGAATCCAGCACGGTGGCCAGCGGGAACGGCAGCAGCGACAGCGCGGCGGATTTGTGCAGCTCGCGCTCGGACAGTCCGAGCGCCGCCAGCTCCGGCGAATAATATTCCGGCGCGGCCGCAAGCGCCCGCATGGCATCCTGCCAGCCGGCTTTGTCCAAGGCCGGTTCCCACCAGATTTTGCGCGGCTTGTACCGGTGGCCCAGGAAATAATCGAGCTGCATCAGCCCCTCGATGACCGCCATGCCCGGCGTGCCCCGTCCGGTCAGAAAAGACCGCAGACGGATGAACAGATCTTCAAGCTGGTGGCCGATCTTCGACCAGCCCTGCGCCTCCCAGTAATCCCCGAACTCCTGGAAGAAATCGAACGGCGTTGCAAAGACCTTCCGGATCAAATATTTCACGGTGTAATCCATCCGGTGGTCGTTCCAGTATTTCTCCAGCACATCCTCCAGCCGCTTCAGCCGGACGATGTCTCCGAAGCTCAGCATATGGCTGCTCAGAATTTCATACGGCGCGGTGTCCATGTAGACGTAATCGTATTTGGCGGCCTGGGCCCGGAGGCCTGTGCCGCGCAGCATTTTCAGAAATCCGAGCTGCAGCTCCTCCGGCTCCATCGCGAACACGTCGTTGAAGGTCTTGCGGAACGTCGCATAATCCTCCATCGGCAGGCCGGCGATCAGATCCAGATGCTGGTCGATATTGCCGCTGCGCTTGATGGTCATGACCGTGCGCGACAATTTCGCAAAATTCTGGCGCCGCTTCACCAGCTCGTTCGTCTCGTCGTTCGTGGACTGCACTCCGATCTCGAACCGGAAGATGCCGGGCGGCGCATGCTCCGCGAGAAACGCCAGCACCTCGGGCCGCATGATGTCCGCCGTAATCTCGAACTGGAACACGCAGCCGCCGTGATTGTCGATCAGGAACCGGAACATTTCGAGGGCGTACTCGCGGTTGATGTTAAAGGTGCGGTCCAGGAATTTGATCGTCTTCGCGCCGTTCTGGATGAGGTACAGCAAATCCGACTTCACCCGCTCGATGTCGTAATAGCGGACGCCGACCTCGATGCTTGAGAGACAGAACTGGCAGTTGAACGGGCAGCCCCGGCTGGTCTCGAAGTAGACAATGCGCTTGCCCAGGGAAGGCAGATCCTCGGGAAAACGGTGCGGCGAAGGCAGGGTATTCAGATCGCTCTTCGGCCGGGGCGGGTTGACGACAACCGCGCCTTCCCGGCGGTAGGCCGCTCCGAACACGAAGTGAAACTTCCTTCCGTCCCGCAGCTCCTGCAGCAGATGGTGGAACGTCTCTTCCCCGTCGCCGCAGACGATGAAGTCGATGCCAGGCTCCCGCTCCATAAAGACCGCCGGCTCGTAGGTAACCTCGGGACCGCCCAGCACAATGGCCGTCTCCGGCATAATCTTCTTGAGAATGGCGACCAGCTTCAGGGTCTCCTCGATGTTCCAGATGTAGCAGGAGAAGCCGATGACGTCAGGCCGCCGGGCGAACAGATCGGAGACGACATTCATCGCCGGGTCCTTGATGGTGTATTCGGCCAGCTCGATGTCGAACTCGCGCCCGCTGTAGGCTTTGAGCAGCCGGATGGCCAGCGAGGTGTGAATATACTTGGCGTTCAGTGTCGCCAGAATGACTTTCATCGTTGTCTTCCTCTCTTGTCAGTCGTAATCCGCATGATCGCCGTCCCGCTGAAAAAACTCCAGAAACGCCCGGCCGTATTTCCGGTATTTGACCTCTCCGACCCCCTTGACGTTCATCATCTCGCGTTCGGTCTGCGGCTGCGCCACACTCATCTCGCGCAGCGTCGCGTCGTTGAAGATAATGTAGGACGGCACATGCTCGCGCTCGGCCAGCTCGCGGCGGATCAGCCGCAGCTGCTCGAACACCGTCTCGTTGACCGCCGACGGATGAACGTCGCGCGAGCCCCGGCTCCGGGACGATCCGCCGCTCTTCGCCGCCCGGGCGACGCGCTGGACGACCTGCGCCTGGCCCTTCAGCACATCGGCCGCCGGAAGCTGGAGCCGGACAATCGGGTATTGGCCTTCGGACAAGGCCAGATAGCCTTCAGAGATCAGCACATTGATGATCTCGGTGATCTCCTTCTCCGTCTTCGCAGACAGCGCGCCGTGCGTCGGCAGCTTGTCGAAGCCGTATTGCAGCACCTTCTGGCTCCGCGACCCCTTCAGGACGGAAGCCACCAGGGCGACGCCGAAGCGTTCGCGCATCCGGTGGATGCAGGAGAAGATCTTCTGCGCTTCCACCGTAATATCGACCAGCTCCCGGTCGTCGGTGCAGGAGCTGCATTTGCCGCAGGGCGCATCGTCATGTTCTTCGCCGAAATAATCCAGCATGGCGCTGCGCAGGCAGCGGGTCGTGTAGCAGTAGTCAATCATCTGCTGCAGCTTGCGGTAGTCGTTCTGCTTGCGTTCGGAATCCTGCGGGTTCTGCTCGATCAGGAACTTCTGGGTCATAATGTCCTGGGCGCTGAACAGCAGGATGCAGCTGCTCGGCTCGCCGTCGCGTCCCGCGCGGCCGGCTTCCTGGACATAGGCTTCCATGTTCTTCGGCATGTTGTAGTGAATGACGTACCTCACATTCGACTTGTCGATCCCCATGCCGAAGGCGTTGGTGGCGGCGATGACGCGGATGTCGTCGTACAGAAAAGCTTCCTGGTTCGCCGCCCGGTCCTCGTCGCTCATGCCGGCATGGTACCGGCCCGCCGGCACCCCGGCGGCGCTGAGCCGCTGGTACAGATCGTCCACTTCCTTGCGGGTCGCCGCGTAGATAATGCCCGGCTCCTGGCTGTGGCTGGCGGCGTAGTCCAGCACAAATTCCCGCTTGTTCTCCCCGCGCAGCACAGACATGGCCAGGTTGTCCCGGCCAAGGCCGGTCACGAAGACGCCGGGATCGCGCAGGCGAAGCAGCCGGACGATGTCTTCCATGACTTCGGGCGTCGCCGTGGCGGTAAAAGCCGCCACAATCGGACGCTCGGGCAGTCCGTCCACGAACGGCGAGACCGACAGATAGCTCGTCCGGAAGTCGTGCCCCCACTGCGAGACGCAGTGGGCTTCGTCCACGGCGACCAGGGAAATCGGAAGCTCCGCCATTTCCATGCGGAACCAGTCCAGTTCCAGCCGCTCCGGCGCGACATAGAGCAGCTTGAGCTCGCCGCGCCGCGCAGCCCGGAGGCGGTCGTTCGCTTCCTTGCCGCTCAGGGTGCTGTTGATGTAGGCTGCCGGGATGCCCGCGGTTGTCAGCGCGTCCACCTGATCCTTCATCAGGGAGATGAGCGGCGAGACCACCAGCGTCAGACCCGGCAGCAGCAGCGCCGGCACCTGGTAGCAGATCGACTTGCCGCCGCCGGTCGGCATGATGCCCAGGGTGTCGCCGCCTTGCAGAAGGCTGGCGACGATATGTTTTTGTCCTTCGCGGAAGTCGGGATAGCCGTAATACTTCTGCAGTTCGGCCTGGGCCCGCTCCATCGTGAGACCTTGTGTATGGATCATAATTGCTCCTAACCTCTCGCTTGAATATACAACCTTTAGTTTACATAAAAACCAGCCCCAAGGCCAACACTTAAGCGTGAATATAGACCTTGGCCCAGGCTTGGCCCGTGCCCGGGCAAGGCGGAAGCCGCCAACCGTCACCGCGGAAGAAGGAGGAGAGTCGGCATGTCTACGCCGGACTGGAAGCAGCGGTACGACACGTTCAAGTCGCGGCGGAATTCGGGCCGCGGCAGCAGCGAGGAGGATCTGGACGGCAGGGAAGAGAAGCCGCAGACCGAAGAACGGAGTGCACAGAACGCAGACAGGAGCGTACCGGACGGAGAGCGCGGCGAGGCTGCTTCCCCCGGCAGCAAGACGGCCCCTTCCGACCCAAGCGACGGCTCGCCGAACCCGCTGCCGGACCGCCTGCCCGTGAAGGCCGATCTGGAGGCGAATCTGGACCAAATGTCGGATATGCTCGGCATGAACGGAGATCTGGTGATTCGACGATTCCATCTCTTCGGCCGCTGCCGGGCCGCTGCGGTATTCTTCTCCTCCATGATCGAGACCGACCAGCTTCAGGATCATGTCCTGAAGCCGCTGATGGCCGAGCTGTCCGAGGGGGCGGATGGGGAATCAGCCCGGGGCGACGGGCTGATCGGTCTGATCTGGAACCGGACCGTCCATATCGGCCAAGGAGTGCGGACCGGCAATCTGGCCAAGCTCCCCAATGAAATCGTGCAGGGCCGGCTCGCCCTGCTGATCGACGGGCATGAGGAAGCGCTGGCCTTCGATATCCGGCGGATCGAATACCGCTCGATTGAGCAGCCGCAGACGGAGCAGGTGATCCGGGGAGCGCGGGAGGGCTTTGTCGAGAAGCTGGAGCCGAACCTGACTCTGCTCCGAAGCCGCCTACAGACAAGCGAGCTCCGGATCGAGACCGCGCCTGTCGGCACCCGGAGCGCCTCGGTGGTGGCTGTCTGTTATCTCGACGGGCTCACGGATGCCGGTCTGGTCGAAGAAGTCATGCGCCGCCTGTCGCTGATCGGCACGGACGGCATCATCGACGCCGGCTATATCGAGCAGTTCATCGAGGATCAGCCGCTCTCGCCTTTTCCCCAGGTACAGTCTACGGAGCGTCCCGACAAGACGGCGGCTTCGCTTCTGGAAGGAAGGGTCGCCCTCCTGGTTGACGGCTCCCCTTTTGCGCTGATTGTTCCCGCGCTCTTCAACCAGTTCTTCCAGACCATCGACGATTATTCGGAGCGGTTCCTGATGGGCAGCCTCATCCGGCTCGTGCGCCTGATCGCCCTGTTCTTCTCGCTGTTCTTTCCGGCGCTGTACGTGTCGATCATCTCTTTCAACCCGGAGCTGATTCCGACTGAATTCGCCGTGGCCATCTCGGGCGGGCGTGCCGGGGTACCTTTTCCGGCAGCCATTGAAGTGCTGATTATGGAAGTGGCCATGGAGGTGCTCCGGGAGGCCACGATTCGGATGCCGCAGATGATCGGCGGCGCGCTCTCGATTGTCGGCGTGCTGGTCATCGGGGAAGCAGCCGTATCGGCCGGGCTGGCCAGTCCCATCACGGTCGTGATTGTGGCGCTGACCACAATCGGCTCTTTTGCCACCCCCGCCTATAATGCGGCCATTGCCCTGCGGATGCTGAGGTTCCCGCTGGTGCTGCTGGCAGGACTGTTCGGCCTGTACGGGGTGATGGTCGGCAGTATTCTGATCTGCAATCACCTGCTGATGCTGGAGTCATTCGGCGTTCCGTATATGTCCCCGTTCATCTCGGGCAAGGCGCGGGACCTCAAGGATACGCTGATTCGGGTGCCGTTATGGTGGATGCGCAAGCGGCCAAGCTTCCTGCATCCCGAGAACCGGGTGCGGGTCCTGCCTTCGCTGACACAGCGCAGCATTGATCATCTGTTCGAGGAAAGGGGAGAACTGTATGAAGACACAGCAGATCTCGACGATCCGGGCCACCACGGTCATCGCTAGCGCCGTCGCGGGTGTCGGTATCCTCAGCTTCCCCCGCTACATGGCAGACGCCGGCAATACCGCTGCTCCGCTGGTAACGCTGGCCGGAGTAGGTGTGGCCCTGGTTGATCTGGTTATCGTCGCCCTGCTCTCGGCCCGGTTCCCCCGGGAAAATCTGTTCCAGTTCAGTTCCCGGCTGCTGGGCCGCCGCGCCGCCTGGGTCATGAATCTCGTATTGATGTTCTTCTTCCTGATGCTGACCTCGCTCACCGTCCGGCAGTTCGGGGAAGTGGCCTCAACCGTGCTGTTCCAGCGGACGCCCATTGAAGCGGTTATTCTGCTTATGCTGGTGCTGGCCACCCTGTCTTCCCGGCGGGGAATCGTCAAATTCTCCTATATCCATTACTTCTACTTTCCTCTGATTATAGGTTCTATTGCGTTTATCCTGTTGTTCTCGATCCGCAAAATCAGCGTTATTCACCTTATGCCTCCGGGAGGCGTCAATGTCTCCGCCAGCAAATTTATGAAGGGGATGCTGGAAACGTCCGCCCTGTTCGACCGCTCGTTCGTGCTCACGCTGATTGTGCCGTTCATGGAGAAGCCCGGGAAGGCAATGCGCGCCGGGCTGCTCGGAATCGGAATAACCGGGCTGATCTATCTCTCGATCACGGCGGCTGCCATCGGCATGCTAGGCGTAGAGGAGGTCAAACTCCTCTTCTACCCCACCCTTGAGGTGGCCCGATCGATCTCCGCGGGCGAAGGTCTGCTGGAACGGCTCGATGCGCTGTTCATCATTATCTGGGTAATCTCTGTCTATACGACGGTCTACACGACTTATTATATCTGCTCCTATCTGCTTCGCCATCTGCTGCATCTCCAGGACCAGCGGCTGGCTTCCAGCGCGCTGCTGCCGTTCATGTTCGCACTGGCCATGGTTCCGGAGAACATCTTTATCAGCTATACAGCCGCCAATCGCCTGGCTATCGCCGGCCTGGCCGTGCTGACCGGTTATCCCCTTCTTCTGCTTGCTCTTGCTCTTCTTCGCCGAGTAAAGGGGGACTCCGTATGAGCAGCGCCGCAGCAAAAAGAACACCGGCTGTACGGATCATCGCTCTGCTGCTCGCCGGTGTGCTGGCTTCGCTGTTCCTGTCCGGCTGCTGGGACGAGGTCGAAATCGAGGACCGGGCGCTTGTGCTCGGCCTGGCTATTGATCTGGCGGACGGCAAAGATCAACACCCCGATGAAGGAGTCACCCACCGGGCGGAAGAGAAGCTGCCTACCCGGAGAATTCATGTGACGGCCCAGATCGCCGTCCCGGGCCGCGTCCCGCTCGGTCCCGGCACCGGCAGCGGAAGCAAGGAAAGCCCGGTCTGGGTCGTGGAAGTGGAGGGCAAGACGCTCGATGACGCCATGAACAATCTGCAGCAGCAGGTAGCCGATCCCCGTTATCTGATCCATCTGCGGGTCATCGTCATCAGCCAGAGCATTGCGAAGCAGGGCATTCAGGATTTGAACGATTACCTGAGACGCAATCCGGAAATCCGGCGAAGCACCTGGCTGCTCGTCGCTTCCGACGGCCGGGCCTCCAAATATATGGACGTCAATCCGCCCCTTCAGCGCGTGCCCACGCTCTATATCCTCTCCATGATGGAGAAGGCGGTAGCCACCGGCAAGTTGCCGCCGGCCTATTGCGGCGAATTCTGGTCTTCCCTTTCCCACCAGGGACAGGACGGCATCCTGCCATATATTTCGCTGCGGCGGAACGAGAATATTCTGATCAAGGGGTTGGCTTATTTTCGTAAAGGAAAAATGGTCGGGGCGACGACCCCGCTGGACATCGGCATCTACATGGCCGTGATGGGGATGGATCCCGGAGGCTATTCGGTTCTTCAGGAAGTCCCCGGCGTCGGCGTCGTCATGGTCCGGGTCACCAGCCGGTTCAGCCGGAGAACATCGGAGATTGTGAACGGCGTCCCCCATATCGCTTACGATATTCATCTTGAAGGCAATGTGGACGAGCACTACAGCGAAGAGGTTTTTATTAACAATACCGGGACGCTGAACAAGATCGAGTCCTGCTTCGAGAAATACGCACTGGAAAGCGCTGCCCTTCTAATGGAGGAGACCCAGAAGAAGCGTTCCGATATCTGGGGAACCGGGGAGTTCATCCGCGCCCACCATCCCGGTTATTGGGGAACGAAGATTGACGGAAGAGACAAGTGGAACGAGGAGTTCCCGAAGGTGAAGGTCTCCTTCCGGATACAGATAACCATGAAGCGCGTCGGACTCAAGGAACGCTGAAGCGAGGGAGGAATGAAGCGGTGATCCATACGTATGCTTATATGGCCCTCTCCTGTCTCTTCTCGGCCCTGCTCCTGCTCACGGTAGACTGCCGGATCTACCGGGTCAGCGGGCGCAGACGGGAATACCGGGTTGCCCGGCTGTTCGGCTGGGGTCTGGCGGCGCTCTTCGCGGGCTGCGTCACCTTCCTGATTCTGCGTTCCTAAGGACAGCCGGTTCTACCTTCCGAACCTCCGTTGTGCTATATTGGGGAGTGCGAAACCACCGAAGGACAAGAACGGAGAATTCCCATGACCAAATCCAATCATCGCTCTTCCCAACCGGCCGCCGGCAAGCGTACCGGACCATCCGATTCCAGGCCGCAACGCAACAAGCCGGCCCGAACCAGCCCGGCTCCTGCCGGTCCCAAGAAGCGCCCCCCTGCGCCAGGCGCCTTCCGTCCGGCTGCGCCGCTCGTCTATACCTGCGGCGCTGCGGACGAGCTGCTGCCCTTTCTGCTGGCCAACCTGACGGGCAAAGGCCGCAATGCCGTCAAGGGCATTCTGGCCCGGGGCCAGGTGTCCGTGAACGGACGAGCCGTTACCGCCTATAACCATCCGCTGCGGAGCGGTGATACCGTAACCGTAGACCGGGAGAAGCAGGAACCCGCCCCGGTGCTGAGCGGTCTGTCGATTCTGCATGAAGACGACGATATCATCGTCATCGACAAAGAAGCCGGACTATTGTCCATGTCCGCCGGAGACGACACCGAGCCTACCGCATACCGGCTGCTGACGGAGCACGTCCGGGCGTCGAATCCTAAAGCCCGGATCTTCATCGTCCATCGGCTGGACCGCGATACCTCCGGCGTCATGATGTTCGCCAAGAGCGAGCGCGTGCAGCAGCTGCTTCAGAATAGCTGGAAGGAATCGGTCAAGGAACGCACCTACGTCGCGCTCGTGGAAGGCGCGGTCAAGAGACCCGAAGGACGGATCGAATCCTGGCTGAAGGAGACCTCGACGCTGAAGATGTATTCCGTTCCGCACCAGGGCGACGGCCAGCATGCCGTAACCCATTACAAGCTGCTGCAGAGTAACCGCCATTTCTCGCTGTTGCAGGTCAACCTGGAGACCGGACGCAAGAACCAGATCCGCGTTCACATGTCGGATATCGGCCATCCGGTGGCCGGCGACAAGAAATACGGGGCCGTCACCAAGACGGCCGGCCGCCTCGGCCTGCACGCCCGGGCGCTGTCCTTTGTCCATCCGTCAAGCGGGGAGCTGCTGACCTTCGAGAGTCCCGTCCCGAAGGCTTTTCTGAAGTATTCCGCTCCGGACAGCGCTGCCCGGAGCTGAGAGCGTCACGGCGAGCCGGGCAGCGGCGGAGCTGCCGTCCGCAGCGCTCTGCTGCTGCGTTCTGCACGCTCTCTCTGCCATTCATCCGAATGGCCCGAAGCAACCGGAAACGCCCCGCGGCCGTAATTGGCCTGCGGGGCGTTTCTTCATTGGCGCTTGCCGTGCTCTATACGCGGCAGGAACCGTCCGAGCAATCGGCGTCTCCCCCGGCTTCCCGGGTCTCCCCGCTGCCCACGATCCGGAGAGAAGGCGCTTCTTTCTCCTCCGCCCGAACCATTTCCAGCACCTCGAGGAACACAGGACCCGGCTGAGCGCCGGAGATCGCATACTTGTCGTTGAAGACAAAGAACGGCACCCCGGTCACGCCGAGCGCTCCTGCCTTGGCGATGTCCTCTTCCACCCGGTCGCCGTAAGCGCCGGATTCCAGTATCGCGGCGACCGGCGCAGCCTCCAGACCGGCTTCTTCCGCCAGCCCGACCAGCACCCCGCGGTCGCCGAGATTCAGCCCGTCGGTGAAGTAGGCCCGAAGCAGACGCTCGTTCATCTCCGCCCCTCGTCCCTGCTCCGCCGCATATTGGCCAAGCCGGTGGGCGTCATACGTATTCGTGTGGACGACCCGCTCAAAATGAAAGTCCAGCCCGACTCCTCTCGCCTGCTCGGCAAGGCTCTCGTTCATCCGGAGCGCTTCCTCCTCGGCAATCCCGTACTTGCGGGCCAGCACCTTATGAATGCCGACGGTTCCTTCCGCCGGCGCCTTCGGATCAAGCTGGAAGCTGCGGTAGACCACTTCTGTCTCCGTACCCGGAGCAGTCTGCATCCCCAGCTGCTCCATCGCGCTCTCCAGTCTTCGCTTGCCGATATAACAGAACGGACAGGCATAGTCCGACCATACATCTATCTTCATTGCCGTTTCCTCCCAGGTTCAATGTGCTTGTGCGGCTCTTGCTTGTGCGCCTCTTGCTTGTGCAGCTCTAAGGCCTATTACGCTTACTATTATATAGTTACTTGCCGCAAAACACAATGGAATCTCCCTGGTCCGCTTCTTTACTCGCCTATGGCCCTCTCCGGCTCCGGTCCGGCCGTGCCGGCCGCCGTTCCCGGCAGGTCCGGCCGGCCGGATAGCGGGCGCCCGGCCGTGCGGAGCAGTTCGCCGAGCTGCCCGGCAACCGCCTCTTCCGTGTAGCGGGCCAGCACCTGCTCCCGCGCTTCACGGCCCATGGCCGCACGCAGCACCTCGTCGTTCAGAAGAGTGCGCATGGCTCCGGCCAGCGCCTCGGCGTCCGGATCTCCCGCAAGCAGACCATTCTCGCCGTGCCTTAGAAGGCCCCTCACTCCCGGCACGTCGAATCCCGCTGCGGGCAGGCCGCAGGCTCCCGCCTCCAGCAGCACCAGAGGGAGGCCTTCATAGCGGGAAGGCAGAACGAACAGCTCCGAAGCCGCGTAGTAACGGGCGAGCCGTTCCTTGTCGGCAACCGCTCCAAGCAGCGCAACGCTGTCCTCGGCCCCGTTCTCCGCGATGCACCGCCGCAGCAGTTCCTCATCCGGCCCGCCTCCGGCGATCAGCACACGCAGTTCCGGCATTTCCCGGCGCAGCAGCGCCGCAGCACGGATCAGCAGGGTATGTCCTTTCTGTCGCTCGAACAGGCGGCCGGCCGTCATAACATAGCGGCAACTCTCATCCAGCCCAAGCTCCCGGATGGCTTCTCTGCGGTCCTGCGGCCGGAAGATGCCGGTACGGACAAAGTTCGGAACAAGGCGGATGCGGTCCCGCAAATGCGGAAGCTCCCGCTGCATCCGGGCGAGCTCTTCTCCGTTCAGCACGGTCAGATAAGCCGCCCTTCGCAGCGTCCGTCTCTTAAGCGGCAGAAGCCAGGGATGAATGCTCCCTCCGTGATGGGCGGCAATAATCGGGATGCCCAGCCGCCGGGCCGACTGCGAGAGCCGTTCGAACCGGCCGTGCGCATACTCCTGGGCGTAGATCAGCTCCACACCGTCCTGCCGGAGAAGCTCGTCCAGCAAGGGATGCACCGTTGCCGTGTACTGGGAGAGAAAGCGTCCGAAGGGCGTCCGGTCCGCCAGCGGAAGAGAGGCATACAGGCGGTACCAGCGGCCTGCCGGAATAAACTTCAGGGTGCAGCCGGTAAGGCTGTGAACGGCTGTACGCACCGAGCGGCCCTTCTCGGTGAAGTTATAGATCGTAACCCGGTGACCCTGGCGCTGCCACATCGCCGCGTATTCGAACGAGAAATCATTGGAATACCTCTCGGCGTACTCTTCTTCAGTCAGCCCCAGTCCCCGCACATAGAAATCCTCGAAGCAATTGGTCGACAGAAAAATCCCTACATGCATTCAGCATCACATCCTTTCTCCATTATTTTCAATCCTTTTCCAGTATTATATAGTTCTTTGCGGGGAAGACGAAGTAGACGAAAGGGGTAGACGCCCTATTTCTCATGAAACGTTCACACAACTTCTGCGGGATCAGCCCGGACCGCCGCCCTCTCTGGTCCCGTGTCCTGCGGTATGATAGTATGGATGTGACAAATGAATCCAGGCTTATGGAAGGTGAATTATGGCTATTACAAGAAAGGCGGCGCTTCTCTCCCTCGCCGTCCTGATGAGCGCCTCTCTGCTGGGAGGCTGCGGCAAGGAGAACAACGGCGGGGCGCCGTCCGCTTCGGCTTCCGCGGGAAATGCGGAGGTGACCGAAGAGAACGGCACCCGGGCGATGGCACAGACCTATTACATCTACGACACCGTGGTGAATATCAAGGTGTTCGGAGACAAGGTCCAGCAGGCGAACATGGACCATATCCAGGAGATGATGGAACGGATGGATATGGAGTTCAGCCGGACGAAGAAGGACGGCGATGTGTACAAGATCAACGAAGCCGCCGGCAAGGAAGCCGTCAAAGTCTCCGACGAGACGCTTGACGTCGTGAAGCTCTCCGTCAAGTATGCCCAGGAGATGGACGGGCTGTTCGATCCGACCATCGGTCCGCTGGTCGATCTCTGGAATATCGGCAGCGGCGGCGAGAGCGTGCCGCCCAAGCAAGAGATCGACAAGGCCCGGGCGCTGACGAACTACAAGGACGTTATCATCGACGAAGCGGCCAAGACCGTCAAGCTCGCCCGCGAAGGTATGGTGCTTGATCTTGGCGGTATCGGCAAAGGCTACGCCGCCGACCGGATCGCCGACTATCTGCGCGGCGAAGGTCTGGACAGCGCCATGATTAATCTTGGAGGCAGCAGCATTATCGCGCTCGGCGTCAAGCCGAACGGCTCGGAGTGGAACATCGGTCTTCAGGACCCGGACAAGAGCCGCGGAACCCAGCTCGGCACGATCAAGATCAGCAACGGCGAAGTCATCGACGCCTCGGGCGTCTATGAACGCTTCTTCATGCAGGACGGCGTACGCTACCATCACATCCTCGACCCCCGGACAGGCTACCCGGGACAGGTCGGACTCAAGAGCCTGACCATCATGAGCCCGAACGCTACGGATGCCGACGCTCTGTCCACCGGCGTATTTCTGATGGGGGCCGAGGAAGGCATGAAGTACCTGCAGTCGCTTCCCGAGAAGATCGACGCCTTCTTCATTACGGAGGACAACCGGATCTATGCAACCCCGGGCATTCGCGACCGGCTGGTGCTGACCGATTCCACGTACTCCCTCGCGAACTGAACTTATCGCGCCCCGCTTACCTTGCAGGCGCAAGACAAGAGAGCAGCCGTACGCAGCGGCTGCTCTCTTGTTGTCTCTGCGTTATTCGTCTCTGCGTTATTCATCGCTGCCGGAAGAGCCAAGCAGCAGGGGAACCAGCTCGCCGAAGTCGGCAAAAGCCAGCGTCGGGCCCGGTCCGGGCTCGGGTCTGCGTCCGCGCGGATTGTACCAGCAGACGTTCCAGCCGGCTGCGAGCGCCCCCGCCACGTCATTCTCCCAGCTGTCCCCGATATACACCGAATCCGCCGCTTCTGTTCCCGTAGCGGCATTGACATGGCGGAACAGCTTGGGGTCCGGCTTCGCCAGACCGACGGCATCGGAGATGAAGAACCGGCGCTCCGGCAGGAGCCGGTCCAGACCGAGAGCCCGAATCTTCTTCATCTGATGCGTCTCGGGGCCATTCGTAATAATCCCGACGGTTCGGCCCTCTTCAACCAGCCGTTCCAGCAGCTCCATCGTGCCCGAGTTCGGCTCGATGTCATACTGCCTGTCGATGTAGGCCTGCTGCAGAAGGGCCGCCAGTCCGGGGCCTCCCGGCAATCCGGCTTCCTCCAGCATCCGTTCCCAGCGCAGTTCCCGGGTACGGGTCAGCTCCAGTCTCCCCGAGAGATAATCGGGCCACAGCAGGTCGCTGAAATAGCGGAAACGCCGGAAGCGGTGAATCCACTCCTGCTCTTCGGCACGCAGTCCCCCGGCCTCCTCCATCGCCTTGCGAAAGGGAATCATCTGATCATACAGCGTATCGTCCAAATCCCAGAATACAGCGGTTCTTTTCTTTTCTCCCACAGCTTGACTTCCTTTCCCGTACGGCCCGTTCTAATCTCTGGAATCATAGAAGATATGCTCGGCCCTGATCTCTCTTCCGCCTGTCTCCAGGAGTCCGAAGGAGTAGCGTTTCTCCCTCCGCTTGTCTGTCGGAGAACCGGGGTTGAACAGCAGCAGACCGCTCTCCCGCCGCAGCAGCGGCTGATGCGAATGACCGAACAGAATGCAGTCCAGCGACTCCCCCCGAAAGGCCAGCAGCGCATTGCCCGGCGTGCCTTGACCCGAGTAGGGATAATGGCCGTGAACAAGCCCGAAACGCAGCCCGTCCAACTCCAGAATCTTGCGTTCTCCGAACCGGCTCACGATCATGGGCCCGTCATTGTTGCCCGCGATCCCTTCCACCGGAGCCAGTTCCGCCAGCATGTCGTACACTTCGGGAATGACCCAGTCTCCGAGGTGGAGAATCAGATCCGCTCCCTCCAGAGAGCGGATCAGCGTCTCCGGCAGCTTCCGTCCGGTCCGGCTGATATGCGTGTCTGATACAACACCGATTCTCATCATCGTCCTCCTTATCCTGACTAGGTGGCGGCCCGGCCGGCCGTCACGGTCCGCAGCGTTACGGCGCCGCCGCCTTGGCTATAGTCCAGAGCGAAGCCCAGCGCCTGGCAGAGCTCCGGCAGCGGAACCATCCACTGCCCCTTCCTAAGCTCCGGCTGCGCGCCGGGGAGAGCAACCGGCCAGCCGTTGACCTCCAGCTGCTTCTGCGGCACCAAGCGGCGAATGCGGTCGATGGCCTCCTGCGCGGAGCGGCGGTCGCTGCCGGCATTGATGCGGGGAGCGTTAACTGCGCCCCGCGTAGCCATACCTTCCCGAATGGTGAAATGCAGCCGGATGCCCACCGCCTCTGCGGCTTGCAGCGTCCGGGCTGTCGCCGATCCGTACGGATAGGCAATCGCCGAATCCGTATTGCCCAGCTCCTGTCTCAGCCGGGATTCGGCGTGAGACAGATCCTTCTCCACCCTCTGGTAATATTCTTCATTCGTCTCGTTCCGGTCTTCGCCCTGGATATACAGCAGCGAACTCAGCGCCGGCCGCAGATCTCCGTCGCCGTCCACCGGCTCATAGCGGTGCAGATCATACGTATGGTCATAGAAGCCCATGCCATGCTTCTTCATCTCCCGCATCTGCGCCCAGGTCAGCTTCGGTACTCCCCCCCGGGAGGGATGGTCGACGTCGGAGACAATGACAAAATTAACCGCGCTGTAACCATACCGGCGCAGAACCGGATAGGCCAGCTTGTAGAAGCTCTCATACCCGTCGTCAAAAGTCAGAAGCACCGCGTTATCCGGCACGGCTCCTTCGCCCTGCATGAAGCGCTCGTACTGCTTCATGGTGATTACCCGGTAGCCCTCCGACTTCAGCAAAGCCATCTGCGCCTTGAACCGGTCCGCCGGCAGAACTCCCGGCAGCCGGGGCTGCGAGCCTTCCGAGAGATGATGATACATCAGAACGGCGACTTCGTTCCGGTAATACACGCCGGGCGGGAGCTTCCGGTCACTGCCCCAGGAGATGTCGGCATGGAGCAGGCGCTCCGCGAACGGCAGGCTGACCATCAGCCCTCCGTGCCGGCTGAGCACAGGCCCTTCGGCAGCAACCGGCCGCCCGTCCCGGATGAACCGGTACGGCTCCGGACCCCAGCCGTCCGTGAGGCTCTGAACCAGGATGAAGATCACTGCGGCCGCCAGGACCGCCAACCCTATTCTTCTCAAGAGGAACGCCTCCCTACAAATGCGTTATCCTCCTCATGATAGAACTCAGGCAGCTGCCGAGGGTAACAAAAACGTCATTCCCTCCCGGCTATTTGAAATTGCGCCAGTCCTGCTTGCTGTTCTCCAGCAGGTGCCCGAAGTCATTGTCAAGCCGCTTCTGCTCTGCCCGGCGCGCCGCTTCCGCCTGCTCCCGCTCCGCCTCGAGGCGGCTGCGCTCTTCCTCCTTGAGACTGTCGGCCTGCGCTTTCAGCTTGCCGAGCACTTCCGGGTTCAGCAGGTCCTTCAGTGTTGCCGGACCCGCATCCGCCCCCGGCTTCTTCGGAGCCGGGGCTGTCTTCTTCTTCGCCATCGTCTAAGTTCCTCCCTGAACCAAAATTCGTGTTCTTGCCGCTTCTGTCAAGAATCAGAAGTCAGGATGCCGTCCGGTTCTCCGGCCCCACCTTGCGTCCCACAATGACGAGATCGCGCTTCACCCCGTCCAGCTCCGCGACTTCGGGCAGCAGACCCCAGCGCTCGAAGCCGAACCGCTTAAGCAGCGCCAGGCTCGGTCCGTTGTGGCCGAAGACGAAGCCGACCAGATTGGTCAGCCCGAGCCGGGGGCATTCCTGGATCGCCCGCTCCAGCAGCAGCGTGCCCGCTCCCGTCCCCCGCCACGCTTCGCCTACATAGATGCTGAGTTCAGCGGTTCCGTTATAGGCCGGACGGCCGTAGAACGACTGGAAGCTCAGCCAGGCGGCGACTTCCCCGTCCTGGCGCAGCACCCACAGCGGCCGGTGGTCGCTGTTATGCTCCCGGAACCAGTTCAGCCGGCCCTCCACCGAGACCGGCTCCAGATCGGCGGTCACCATTCGGCCCGCCACGGTCGAATTATAAATATCCACAATCGCCGGCAGATCCTCCAGCCGCGCGTCTTCAATTGCCGCATGCTTCCATTTCATTGACAATCCCCCCGATTTGGCCGCCCGCTTTGCATGAACCCGGCAGGCGGTGATACTCTGTATAGGACAACGTAATCCATTCACGGCCTTTTCGTCAAATCCCCTTATGAGGAGAATGAATGCAGATGATGGAACACAATGATGCCATACGGGAAGAAATCTACAAGACGGTAGCCGGACTGTCGGCCGAGACGCTGAACCGGAAGCCGGCCGAAGGCAAATGGTCTCCCATCCAGGTCATGGAGCATTTATACCTGATGGAACGGGGCATTACGGCCGGCATCGCGGCGGCCTTGAAATCCGGCGAAGCTGCGGCCGACCCGAAGCCCTACCGGCTGACGCTGGACCGCAGCCGGTATATCGACGCCCCGGCCGCGTTCGTGCCGACCGAAGAGCTGCTGCTGCCGGCCGACGTCCGCGCCCGGCTGGACCAGTCGCGCGCCGAGCTCAGAGCGCTGCTGGAAGCGAGCGACTCCAGCCTGTGGGCGCGCCGGGTCTATCCCCATCCGGTCTTCGGACCGATGGATGTGGCCCAGTGGGTTGATTTTATCGGCGTCCACGAAGAACGCCATCTCGCCCAGATTCGGGAAGCGCTCGCCGCCTGCTAAGAAGGAGGAGAGAGCCATGGCAACGATTGACGATTTCATGCAGCTGGACTTGAGAGTCGGCACGATTGTTACGGCCGAGCCGTTTCCCGAAGCTCGCAGACCGGCAATCAAGCTTGGAATAGACTTCGGCGAGCTCGGCGTCAAAGCTTCGAGCGCCCAGATCACGCGGCGGTATGCGGCAGAGGACCTGATCGGGCGGCAGGTGGTGGCTGTCGTCAACTTCCCGCCCCGCCGCATCGCCGGCTTCCGGTCGGAGGTGCTGATACTCGGCGGCGTCCCGGAAGAGGGCGATGTCGTCCTGCTGCGTCCCGACGCGTCCGTGCCGAACGGAACGCCGGTCGCCTGACCGGAGTATCCCGGCAGACCGGAGCATTCGGAAGGCTGCGGCCGGTTCAATCGGCTATAATAAACGGATAGCCGGCGATTTATTTAATAAGGAGATGGAGTTCGTTCATGAGTACCCCCCTGCACCAACTGGAATCCCGGATGGCCGGCGACGGCCTGGATGCCCTGCTTGTCACCGATCCGAAGCATGTCTATTATTTGACCGGCTTTGCCAGCAATCCCCACGAGCGCTTTCTCGGCCTGCTGCTGATCCGCGGCGAGGAGCCGGCGCTGATCGTTCCCGCCCTGGACGCCGAAGCGGCTCATGCGGCTTCTTCCGTCGGCAATATCGTCACCCATGCCGATACCGACGATCCCTATGCGCTCCTTGCCGCGCGCCTCGGAACGTTCCGGGGCCGGCTCGGCATCGAGAAGGAGCAGCTTACGCTGGCCCGGTATGAACGGCTACAGGCCGCCGCGCCCGGCTTCGACGCCGCAGACATCGGACCCGCTCTTCGGGCGATGCGCGCGGTCAAGACGCCGGAGGAGGTCAGCCGGATGCGCCGCGCGGCGGAACTGGTCGAGGAGGTGCTGCGCGGCGGCCTCGCCAAGCTTGCGCCCGGCACAACCGAGGTCGATCTGGTCGCCGAGCTGGAATATCTGATGAAGAAGCTCGGCGCGGAAGGTCCTTCCTTCGACACGATGGTGCTGTCCGGCCCCAATACGGCGCTGCCGCACGGTGTACCGGGAAGCCGGGTTATCCAGCCCGGCGATCTGCTGATGTTCGACCTCGGCGTATTCGCCGAAGGCTACGCTTCCGACATTACCCGAACGTTCGCGGTCGGCGAGATTGACGGCAAGCTGAGAGACATCTACGGCGCCGTTCTGGCGGCCAATGAAGCCGGGATCGCGGCATCCCTGGCGGGAGCCGCCTACGGTTCCGTGGACCGGGCAGCGCGGCAGGTCATCGAGGAAGCCGGATACGGCCCGTACTTCATGCACCGCGTCGGGCACGGGCTCGGCATGGATACCCACGAGTACCCGTCGCTGCACGGCATGAACGAAGACCGGATCGGCGAAGGCAACGTGTTCACCGTCGAGCCGGGCATCTATGTGCCGGGCATAGGCGGCGTCCGGATCGAGGACGAAGTCTTCATCGAGAACGGACGCGGCGTAACGCTGACTTCCTTCCCGAAGGAACTGACTGCGCTGACGCTGGGCTGACAGCAGCCGGAAGTCCCCTTCCTGCAAGCCAAGCAACCCCAAAAAAGCAGCCACCTGCGAGGTGGCTGCTTTTTTGGGTTAACCCCGTATCTATTTAATCCCGGCCGCTGCTCTATACGGATCGTTCCATCGGCGAAGCAGCCGCGTCAGACCGCTTGTCCGGCGCCGCAGAGGTCTCCTCCTCCGGGAACCGGAAGCTTCGGGCCAGGTACAGCACCGGCGTACCCGCTGCCGTGAGCAGGAACTTGACGACATACGTCGTCAGCAGAATTTCGATCCATACCTCCATGCTGTAGAGCCCCGCGAACGCGATGGTGCAGAAGATCAGCGTATCTACAAAAGAACTGATCATCGTGCTCCCGTTGGAGCGAATCCACATCTGGCGGTAGGAGCCGAAATAACCGCGAATCCACGTGTACAGCCGAACGTCGAGGAACTGGCTGATGAAATAGGCCAGAAGGCTGCCCAGCGCAAGACGGGGCATAAGCCCGAAGATCGCCTTCAGCGATTCCTGCGCGTCAAGCGCAATCTGCTCGCCCTGCGGCTCGAAGACGAGAGCCATCTGCATAATCACGGTGGTCATGAGCAGCGTGAAGAACCCGAACCAGACCGCGCGGCGCGCTTCGGCGCGGCCGTATTTTTCATTCAGCAGATCACTGGTCATGTAGAGCGTAACGTACATGGTATTTCCCAGTGTCATCACGATGCCCAGCGGCATCTCGATGGTCTTGACGACCTGAATATTGGCGATAACGGTCGCGACCCCCACCCAGGCATACAGTCCCTTCTTACCGAACAGCCGGTAGCAGAGCAGGAACAGGCCGAAGTGGACGACGACGAACAGGACGCCCCACAACAAATTGAACATCACAAATAGCCTCCTAGTTTTGGTTACGCGGGATGGTTTCGAACCGCGGCAATTCTGCAAAACAGTATCACTTTATCACAAGCGGACCCCGAGGGCCATCTCTTTTTAATGGAAGATTCGTTTTATGTTACAGAAAGTGGTCAAAAAGTCCTGAATTAATTCTGAAAATTTCGCGAAACTCTTCATTTTTTTCAGCCTCCCTCCGAAGGAAATAGTATACATATCGGCCGTATTGCCTGTCCGCCGGGTCCCTGATTCTAGTTCGCAAGCCTCGTTTCTCCGCCTTCACCGCGGCTTGGATACTGCCTCTCGCGGCCCCCGGCAGGGCGGCTCCCAAAGGAGAGAAATCCCATGTTTCGGATGATTACGCGATCGGTTGGACGGAGGATTATGTTTCTGCTCTTTGTAGCCTTGCTCCTGACCTCCCTCACTCTGAGCATCAGCTTCTACCAAATCTCGATCAACACGATCGAGGACAACGTCCTTCCCCAGATCGACAAAACACTGAAAATCGCTTCCCAGGATGTTCTCAAAAGCTTGAACACCACGAATGCCCAGCAGGCGGTCGGCAACGACCAATCAAAGACCAATTTGAAATTCTACTTTCAGGAACAGGCCAAGACGCATGACGCCGAGACGATCCTCCTCATTGATTATCAGAACGGCAAGCCGGTTGTCGTCACCGGGGACCAGGAATCGGCCTATAAGGCCAAGGAGAGCTTCCCGATCTCGGCCGCTCTGGCGGAAGCCGCAGGCGGCAAGCCTTCGGTCAGCGACATGTACACGGACAGCCATGGCATACATAAGACCGCTTTTGTTGGCATACCGGGCACGGGACTTGTCCTCGGCGTGAGTTCGGATCTGGATTTCGTCAAGGATAAAATGAACCGGATTCTCTGGACCAGCATCGGCACGACCCTCATTGCGCTCGCCCTCAGCATGGCCGCCGGCTACCTGATCAGCCGCCGGATCACCAAGCCGATCCGCCAGCTGGCCGAATTCAGCAACCGTGTGGCGGAAGGCGACTTCACGGTCTCGATTCCGGTCAAAGGCCATGATGAAATCTCCCGTCTGGCCCAGAGCTTCGACGATATGACCAGCCGTCTGCGGATGACGATCGGCCAGGTGCTGGAGACGGCCGATACCGTCATGAGCAGCTCCAATGATTTGAAGCAGCGGGTTGACGGATTGAAGGAAATGGCCCAGCTCTCCGCAGCCTGCGTGACCGAGATCGGGTTCGGCAGCCAGGCGATCGCCGAAGCCGCCGCCGACAACGCCCGGGCGATGGAAGAGATCAGCCACGGCATCCAGCATATCGCTTCGGCGGCGGGCGAAGTCACCGAGCAGGTCGGACGCGCCGCAGAGGAAGCGAACAGCGGCAACGAAATGGCCCGGAATGCGCTGCAACAGATGCAGCAGCTCGCCGAAGCGTCCCAGCGCTCGCTGGAACAGTTCCGCCACATGAACCAGAGCTCCGAGCATATCGGCGAGATCGTCCAGAGCATCGCCGAGATCGGCAAGCAAATTCAAATGCTGTCGCTGAACGCCTCGATCGAAGCGGCCCGCGCCGGTGAGCATGGACGCGGCTTCGCCGTCGTGGCCGGCGAAGTCCGCAAGCTGTCCGAATTGTCCAGCTCAGCGACGGAGAAGATCCGCGAGTTCCTCTTCGGTCTTCAATCCGGCATGCAGCAATCGGTCGAGGAGGTCATGCAGACGAATGAGCGAATTCTCGAAGGCGTGAATATGACGAAGACGGCCAGCGAAGCGTTCGGCAATTTGGCAGTCCTGACGGAGAGCGTGACGCACAGCATCCAGTCCGTATCCGCCGCGACGCAGGAGATTTCCGCCGGGACCGAAGAGGTGACCGCCTCCGTAGAGGAGACCGCCAAGATTACGTCCAACTCCCTCGAAGGCTCGGAAATGCTGGAAGAGACCTACAAGCAGCAGAACAGCGAGCTTCTGGCGAACGCCCAGACGGTTAGCCAGCTCTACGAACAGGCGCTTCAGCTTCAGGAAGCGGTCCGGCAGTTCAAGATTTAAGGCAGAGAGTTGCCGGTTCACACAAAGCCAAAAAGGATATCCCGCCAGACCGGTTGCCGGCTCTGACGGGATATCCTTTTTGTGTCATGCCTTTCTGCGCAGCTCTTCCCTTGCGCGCCTTCAGATCACAAGCGGACGGCCGCCGGCGGAGCCGGAGGCGGCGCGTTCCGCCGCACCTCTCGGGCGTCTCTCCGTCTGCTTGGTCTCTGCCTTTCGTTCCTCCCGCAGACGGCTCAGAAACTGCTCCATCCGCCGCAGGGCTTCGGCCAGCTGTTCCGGCGATGCGGCGTACGAACAGCGGATATGGCCTTCGCCGCCTTCCCCGAATACGCTGCCCGGAACGGCCGCGACGCCGCCCTCTTCCATCAGCCGGCGAGCGAATTCCGCCGACGTCAGCCCCGTGCCGGCAATCGACGGGAAGGCATAGAAGGCGCCTTCCGGCATCCGGCACGGCAGCCCGATGCGCCGCAGCCCCTCGACGAAGAACGTCCGACGCCGGGCCAGCTCTTCCCGCATCGCCTCCTTCGCTTCCAGCCCCAGGCGGAGGCTGGCAAGCGCCGCAACCTGCCCGGTCGTCGGCGCGCACATCGCCGTGTACTGGTGCACCTTCAGCATGGCGGCGATCAGCGTCCGGGGACCGCAGGCGTACCCGATCCGCCAGCCGGTCATGGCGAATGCCTTGGAGAAGCCGCTGACGACTACGGTGCGTTCCTTCATTCCCGGCAGCGAAGCGATGCTGACATGCCGCCCTTCATAGGTCAGCTCGGCATACACCTCGTCGGAGAGCACCGCCAGACCGTGCCGCTGCACCAGCCGGGCAATCGGCATCAGGTCCTCGGCTCGCATGATTGCTCCGGTCGGATTACTCGGATAATTCAGCAGAATCGCCCGCGTCCGCGGGCCAATGGCCGCCCCCAACGCCGCTTCCGTCAGCTTGAAGCCGTCCGCCGCCGAGCCGGAAGCTTCTACGGCAACTCCGCCGGCCAGTTCGATCAGCGGGGCGTAGGCGACATAGCCGGGGGAGGGAACGACGACTTCATCGCCCGGCTCCAGCAGCGAGCGCAGCGCCAGGTCCAGCGCTTCGCTGCTGCCGACCGTTACCAGCAGCTCGCTGCCCGGTTCGTAATCCAGTCCGAAGCCGCGGCGCAGATAAGAGGCAATTTCGCCGCGAAGCTCCGGCATTCCGGCATTGGACGTATAGGCGGTCTCGCCGCGGGCCAGCGATTCGCAGACCGCCTTCCGCACCGGCTCAGGCATCGGGAACGCGGGCTCGCCAACGCCGAGCGAGACGACATCCTTCCCCGAGCCGGCCTCGAAGAACGCCCGGATGCCCGAGGGCGGAAGGTCCCGGACCCGCTTGGCGAGGCGGACCGAGTCTGCGGGGTCCGCCGCCGTCCGGGTGTGCCCGGAGATCACGCCGCCTTCGGCACGGGCGGCCTCATTGTTGTCCAATCGGCTCCGCATGGGTCTGTCCCCCTCTCTCTGCCAGCGACAGGTCAAGAATACGGTTCAGCAGTTCCGGGAAGGGGATGCCCGCAGCCGCCGCGCTCTTGGGCAGCAGGCTGGCTTTGGTCATGCCCGGCAGGGTGTTCAGCTCCAGCACATAAGGCGTTCCGTCCCCGGCAATCATCATGTCGATGCGTCCGTAGACCGAACAGCGCAGCGTCTTCCAGCAGGCGAGCGCCGTCCGCTCGACGCTTCCGGCCAGGGGCTCCGGCAGTTCCACGGCCAGCTCCTCCGCCCCTCCCGCTTCATACTTCGCCCGGTAATCGAACCAGTCCGACGACTTCGGCCGGATGGCGATCACCGGCAGCAGCCGGCCGTCCAGGACGGAGCAGGTGATCTCCTCGCCCTTGATCCAGCGCTCCGCCATCACCGGTCCGCCGCAGGCGAACGCTTCCGCCGCCGCTGCGCGAAGTTCCTCCGCTCCCCGGACAATGAAGGTGCCGATGCTGGAGCCGCCCGAGACCGGCTTGACGACGACGGGATACCCGCCAAGCTCCTGAACCGACTCTTCCCGGACGTCGCCGGGACGTCTCCACACCACCCAATCGGGCGTCGGCACGCCGGCGGCGCGGAGCAGCGTCTTGGACAGGTCTTTGTCCATGCAGAGCGCGCTCGGCAGCACGCCGCAGCCGGTATACGGAATCCCCAACGCTTCCAGCGCCCCCTGCACCGTGCCGTCCTCGCCAAAAGCGCCGTGCAGCGCCAGCAACGCCGCATCCAGTCCCTTCACCTTCTCCGCGAGTTCCTCCTTGCGGTCAATGACGACCGGCACGGCCTCGTACCGGCGCGGGTCCAGCGCTGCCAGCATTTCCGCCCCCGTCTTCAGCGAGACCTCCCGCTCTCCCGACACTCCGCCCATAATGACGCCAACTCTCATCCTGATCCTCTCCCTGTATGCGTTAGTGAATGCGTTCGTCCATGCGTCCGTCTCCCTGCGGAGCGTCCGTTCCGCTGCTCTAAGTCCCGCCAAGCAGGCGGGCCGCTTCCTCTCCGATAATCCGTATGCCTTCCCTGATCCGCTCATCGTCCACCCGGGAGAAGCCGAGCCGGAGCGTGTTGCCGCCCCCGCCGTCCGTGAAGAACTGGTCGCCCGGCGTGAAGATCACGCCCCGGGCCAGCGTCGCCTCCAGCAGCTTCCGCGTCCCGAAGCCATCCGGAAAAGTCAGGAACAGATGCAGCCCCCCGTCGCCGGTAAGCCGGCTGTACGGAATGAACTCCCGGCAGCAGTCCAAGGTCCACTCGTATTTGCGCCGGTATTCGGCTCTTGCCTTGCGCAGATATTTATCCAGATTGCCTGTGGCCAGATACTGATAGAGCAGCGACTGGTCCAGCGTCGAGGTATGAATGCTGCGGGCGCGCTTGACGCTCTCCAGCGTGTCGATCAGCGCGCGGTCTCCAAGCACCCAGCCGACCCGGATGCCGGGGAAAAGGATTTTGGAGAAGCTGCCGATGTACACCACGCCGTTGCCGCTTCCCGCCACCGCCGCCAGCGGCGCCACATGCGCGCCGGAGTAGCGCAGCTCCTCGTTGAAGCCGTCCTCGATGACCGGCACTCCGTGCCGTCCCAGCAGCCGCATCGCCTCGTTCCGCTTGTGCGAAGACATGACGATTCCCGTGGGATTATGGTAAGACGGCACAAGATAAGCGCAGTCGAATCTTCGGCGCGCCAGCGTCTCCTCCAGCGCTTCCAGCGATAACCCGTCGTCCTCCATCGTAATGCCCTCGATGTCGAAGCCGTGCAGCTTCATGTTCTTGATCGCCGTATGATGCGTAGGATTCTCGCACAAAATGGCGCCTTCCTTGCGGTCAATCGCCGACAGCACGATGTCGAACCCTTCCGTGAACCCGCTTGTAATCAGCAGATCCTGATTGGCGGTATCCACGCCCTTGCGGGCCATATAGCCGAGCAAATACCGGATCAGCGGCCGGTACCCTTTGGCATAGCCGTAATTCAGCAGCACTTCGCCTTCAAGCGCCATCCGGTCGAGAAAAGCGCGCTTCACTTCATTCATCCCGAACAGCCGCTCGTCGGGGGCGATGCTGGTGAACGAAATGACCTCTTTGCCCGCCCGGATGCCTCGCTTCATGAGATCGAGCTCGCGGGCGCTGACTGCGTACCGGCTCAGCCGTCCGCTCCAGTCGGTCGTCCAGGCCGCTTCGCCGCGGTCATTTGCCCGGTCTGCGAGATCAAGCGCCACATAGGTGCCTTGGCCCTTGACCGTATAGGCGAAGCCGTCGTCCTCCAGCGCCTCGAAGGCAGCGATGACCGAGCCCCGGCTGACCCCGAGCAGTCCGGCCAGCTCCCGGGTGGCCGGGAGCCGCTCCCCTCCGCGCAGCGCTCCCCGGAGAATAAGCCCTCTGATATAATCCTTGATCTGCTGATAGACCGGACGGTCTGCCGACAGCTCGAAATCGTTGAACATGAAATGCCTCCTGTTTCTGATCCTTATCTTGCCATGAATGCGGCGTTGGCGACAGAACCGCGGCCGGCCCGATTTCCGGCGGGCGCGGTCCGGTGCCGTACCCTTGCGTCAGCCGGGCATTTCGCCCGGCTGCGGGACAACGGCATCTTCCCGGCCTTGGCGCATCCGGGCTTTTGTGCCGAATTGCCTTTTCGGTTACAATTATAACCGTACATCAATTCGTTACATAATGGAGGAATATCCATGCTGTTCATCGACAACGCGGGCATTACGGACGCGTCCATCAACCTCGCCATCGAGGAATACGCCCTGAAGCATCTTCCCATGGACGACAGCTATCTGCTCTTCTACATCAACGCTCCGTCCATCATCATCGGCAAGCACCAGAATACGATTGAAGAGATCAACCAGGAATATGTCAAGGAGCACAACATCAAGGTCGTTCGCCGTCTCTCCGGGGGCGGAGCGGTCTATCACGATCTGGGGAACCTCAATTTCAGCTTCATTACCAAGGACGACGGCGAGTCGTTCCACAACTTCCTGAAGTTCACCCAGCCGGTCATTGATTACCTGCGCAGCATGGGCGTCAACGCCGAGCTGAGCGGCCGCAACGATCTCCAGGTCGGCGAACAGAAGATCTCCGGCAATGCCCAGTTCTCGACGCGGGGCCGGATGTTCAGCCACGGCACCCTCATGTTCGACCTCAACCTGGACGATGTCCAGGCTTCGCTCAACGCGAACCCGGAGAAGTTCAAATCCAAGAGCACGAAGTCGGTACGGAGCCGGGTCGCCAACATCAAGGACCTGCTCGGCAATCCCGAAATGACGATTGAAGAGTTCCGCTCGGGACTGCTGCGCTCCATCTTCGGCATGGAGCCGGAGGAAGTGCCGCAGTACAAGCTCGGCGACGCCGACTGGGCGAAGATCAACGAGATTTCGCAGGAACGCTACCGGAACTGGGACTGGAACTACGGACAATCGCCGAAGAGCAATGTGAAGCATGCCCGCAAGTTCGCCGGCGGCATTGTCGATATCCGAATGGAGATCAAGGACGCCCGGATCGAGGAGATCAAAATCTACGGCGACTTCTTCGGCGTCGGCGATGTGGAGGACGTCGAGAACGCGCTGCGCGGCAAGCGCTATGAAGAGGCGGAAGTGCGCGAAGCGTTGTCCGCGCTCGACCTGAAGCATTACTTCGGCCGGGTGGAGCCGGAGGACTTTATCGGTTTGATTTTCCTGGAGGAATAAGAACCGCCTTCTTCCGCCATCGCACAAGCAGCACAGACAGCCCGCCCCGGTCGATGTCGCCATCGACGGGAGCGGGCTGTTTGTGTTAGAGGCGGCCGGCGCCTGAATTCACGTATTCCTTCACAGTCTCCGCTTAACGGGCATATTCCCGTCAGGCCGAGACGTCGGCGACCAGATTCTTCATCCATTTGCGCGAGTAGATGCGCGCCAGCCCGATAAAGAAGCGGACCAGCTCTTCCACCGACAGGACCATATAGACCCAGAAGATCGGCTGCTTCCAGACCAGCGACATCAACAGTCCGGACGGAACGCCAATCAGCCAGGTGGCGGCGGACTCCATCGCGAACACGAAGCGGCTGTCTCCGCCGCTGTTCAGAGTGCCGCCGGCAAGGATCATATTCGACACCTTCACCCACAGGAAGAAGGCGAACACCCAGACCAGACGGATGCCGAGCGTATGCGCCTCGTCCGATACTTTGAAGAGCGAGACATAGAGCGGCGACAGCACTGCGATCAGCACGCCCGTCGCAAGGGAGACGGATATGCCGAGCCGGATGAACCGCTTGGAATAATCCAGCGCCGTATCCGGCTCATCGGCTCCGAGCTTGTTGCCGATGATAATGCCGGCCGCGCTCGACAGACCGGACAGGAGACCGATGCTCAAGCCCTGCAGCGGATACGTAATGGTCATGGCGGTAATCTCCGCCGTCCCCATCCGGCTGTAAATGACGGCATAGACCGTTTCGCCGAGTACCCAGATCAGCTCGTTGAGCACGATCGGATAGGTCGTGCCGAGAAAACGGCGGATGAACGGGCCCGAAGCGGTGAACCAGCCCCGGACATCGGTCGTTCCCGGCAGACGCAGCCAGAAGGAAGCCCCGATGATGAACCCGCATTCCAGCAGCCGGGCAATCAGTGTGGCGACGGCCGAACCCTTCAGTCCCAGCTCCGGGAAGCCGAAGTGGCCGAAGATCAGGCCGTAATTCAGAACGACGTTCACGATGACCGCGCCGGTGCTGGCGAACAAAGGCAGCTTCACATACCCGGTAGCCCGCAGAATGGACGAATAGATCATAGTCAGCATCGCCGGTATGTAACTGAGCGAGACGATGCCCAGGAACACTGCCCCTTCCGTCACGAGCGCTTCGTCTGTAGTGAACAGGCGGAAGCCCGCTTCCGGGAACAGGTGAATCGGTACCGTGAACAGCAGAGACAGTCCCAGGCCGATCATCAGTCCGAGCCCAAGCAGTCCCGAGATGCTCTTCTTGTCCCCTTTGCCCCAGAACTGGGCGGCATAAATCGAGACCCCGGTTGCCAGACCCGCCAGCGACACGGATACCACGGCATAAATTTTGTTCGAGATGCCGACCGAAGCGATCGCCACATCTCCGAGCTGGCCGACCATCAATTGGTCGGTCAGCGTCAGAATCGCCATGATCAGACTTTGCAGCGTCACCGGTATGGCGATTTTATAGATATCCCGGTAAAAATCCGTCCTTGCCTCTTTCATTGATTTCCATTCCCCCCGGCTAGACTGCTTTGCGATAGTGCAGCAATGTGTAATTCTTCTTGGGGAGCACCTCGGCTACGCTGAACCGCTTGGCCGAGTCCAGGTCGCTGTATCCCTTGCCGTCCACGAGCGTAATGTTGGTTCCTCCCCCGATAATGACGGGAAGCTGCATCAGAATGATCTCATCGACAAGATCCAGATCGAACACATTCCAGTTCAGGAATCCGCCGCCCTCAATCATCAGACTGTGCACCCCATACTCCGACTCCAGCCGCCGGAACAGCTCTACAAAATCGACCTTCTCCTGCCCGCAGACGATGACTTCCTTATTCCGTTCCTTCAGCTGCGCGATCTTCTCCTCATCCCGCCCCTGCTCGGTGGTGACAATAAGCGTCCGTCCGCCGTCGGACAGCACGTGGCTGTCCATCGACAGGTTCAGGCTGGTGGTCGGGATAATCCGCAGCGGATTGCGGTTGTCTTCGTAACGGTTCGTCAGCATCGGATTGTCCGTTACAATCGTATTTTTGCCGACCATAATGCCGTCAACCTGCCCGCGAAAACGGTGAATGAACTCCACATCCTCCGGTTCAAACATGCTGAACAGCGGCTTGCTGGATTGCCCCGCGCCCAGAGTCATCTTGCCGTCGATGGATACCTGGCTGAATATTGTCGTTCTCATTATCCCTCTCCCCTTCTGGTTCCCTGGTCTCCCCTGATCTCTTCCTTGTCTATTCGCCGCCGAACCGCTCCGGCATCAGCGTGTCTTATTCCCCGCCGCCAAAATCCGTCTTCCTTCCGCTTGCTCCTGCATGAACCGGGCCGTCACCCCCCCTTCCTGCTCTTCGATTCCCAGCAGCCCTTCTCTCATGGCCTCCCAGACGGCCTCCATCACCGGCTCCACCGGCATGCTGCGCGTATTCGCCATCTGCCGGATCAGCCGGGCGCGAACCGGCGGCGCCTCGGCTTCCATGGCAGCCCGCACGCCGGGATGGACCGGAATGCGCTGTACGCGCGTTGCCCATTCCCGCTGCTTCTCCTCGCGCAGCATATAAGCGGCCAGCTCCAGCAGTTCCTCCCCCTGCTCCGAGGCCAGCGCCTCTCCCGGGAAGACCAGCCCGATGGAGGAGGTCATCGAGAGCGCCCGGTTTCCGCCGATGGAAGGCAGCGAGGCAACATCCAGCCGATTCTCCATGTGCTGGTGAAGATAGTTGAAGATCCATTCGCCGCAGATGATCGCTCCGACTTCCCCGGCGATGAAGCGGTCCAGAAGCGCCGTCGGACCGTGCAGACTCTCCACCACCCCCTGCTCCAGGCCGCTGCGGACCAGCTCCAGCGCCTTCGCCATTTCCGGGGAAGCCAAATCCGGCTCTCCGTTCTTCAGCGGCCAGCCGCCGCAAGCCGTCAGGAACGGAATGAAGCAGTAGGGGTCCTTGAGGTCTGCTCCCAGCGGAACCACTCCCCGGGACCGAAGTCCCTCTGCCGCGGCTGTGAGCTCTTCCCACGAACCGGGCGCCTCCGGGTAGATCTCCCGGTTGAAATAGAGGACCAGGTGGTTCCCGCGCAGAATCGGCACCCCGTACTGGCAGCCGTGAGGCCGCATCGAGGCGATCACCTCGTCATCGGTAATTCCGGCCCGCTCCCAGAAGGAGTCCGGTACCTGCGAATATTGGGCTCTGCCGCCGTATCCGGCCAGATCGGCGGGAACGAGCGCCGCCATCGGCGACGGGCCGCCGTCGCTGATCGCCCGCAGACGGATGCCCAGCTCCGTTATATTCATGACCTCGGGAACAACAGACAGCCCCCGCTCGGCCGAGTAATCCCGGCAAATGCTCTCCAGCACCTCGATCGAGGTATCCCCTTTGCCGTCAAATTCATGCCAGACAACGATCGGCTTCGTGCCGGTATTCTTGGAACTGTTCAATGGATTCCTCTCCCTCTTCTCTAATCTTGGGCACCAGCCGGATCATCAGCAGCGCCGCCTGATACGGTCTCATCACATAAATTTCTTCGCCGTCCCCGTCCGTCCGCAGCTCGCCGGCATCGCTCTCCAGCAGCAGCTCGGTCCGGGAGAGTCCCGGGCCGATCCGGCGCGTTCGCAGAATGCTCTCTTCCTCGGGATTCAGATTAAAGCAGGCGCAGAACAGCTCGTCTCCCGCGTAATAGGAATAGATCAGAATCTGGTCCTGCGCATCCGGCATGTAGAAGTTGGCGGGCTGCAGCAGGCTTACGTAGCGCCGTTTGATCTGTCCCAGCTCTTCCAGAAGGGGGAGCAGCGTTGCCGGGCTCAGCCAGTTGATCTTCATGGTATTGAAGAAGGCGCGCGGAATATCCGCCCCGTCCGTGTTATCCGCCAGTCCGCAGTTGAGGGGCTGCTCCTCGAACACTTCCATCCCTGTCGTCAGGTACGGAATCCCGTTCGGCAGAAAATAATTGAATACCGTCATCAACCGGGAGAGCGGCTTGCCGCCCCGGCTTGTGATCCGCGGCGTATCCGCCGTCTCGGAACAGGCGAACACATGAAGCTGAAGCTCGGGAAGCTCCTGCACATAATCGCGCAGCCGTTCAATCCGGATGTCGCTCATGACATTCCATCCGCTGCCCAGCATGACGTTATAGCCTGTCCGCGCGGCTTCCCGGTGGTTGCGGTTGAACAGATCCTCGCTGATCAGAATCGCATCCGGGGCATGCCCGCGGATCGTGCGGAAGATATCCTGAAGCAGCGGAACCGGAAGCGTATGCCCGATATCGATCCGGAATCCGTCGATTCCGTAGGTCCGCATCTGAAAAGCGGCCGCTTCGGTCAGCATTTCCCACAGCGATTCGTTCGGCTTGCTGCCGGGATACAGATTGCATTTGATCGTATCGAACAGCGCATACGGGGCCTGGTCCTCGCTCAGATACGGCAGCACCAGGGGAGAAGGGTCTTCAAAGAGCCGGAAAAAAGCGACATCCGTCCAGATCGGCTGCACATCGTTGATCCAGTCCGAGTGGGCGGGAGCCGTTGTAACGCCCATCTCCGCTTCCGCCAGCCGCAGCAGCGGCTCACCCGTCAGGCGGGACCTTTCTTTCAGTTCGTTCCAGAGATCCGGATTCAGCTCATGGGGCGGTCTGCGGAAGAAGGTCAGGAACCGCCGGGTCTCCGGGCTTGCATAGACAGTCTCCAGCTTGTCCGGCGTGCACTCCGTGAAGAAGTCCAGACCCTCAATCTCCGGCGGGCGAAAGCCTTCCAGCGCCCGGGTATCGATCCAGTAGAACCATTCCGGGTGCTCGGCAAGAAAGCTGTTGTCCCGGGCGCTGACACGCGGAATAAAGTCGAACACCACTTTCATCCCCAGCAGGTGGCAGGCCTCTACAAGCGTAGCCAGCTCTTCATCCAGCGTGAGGCCGTTCATCTCGTCGAGCAGCGGATCATGCAGCTTCGGGTCCAGCTCATAGAGCGAGTAGACGGCATAGGGAGAACCAAGATCCCCTTTGCGGTTCAGATCGCTTGGCCGGGTTACCGGCAGCAGGTACAGGATATTCACATCCATCCGTTTCAGCAGAGGAAGCAGAATCATGAAGCGAAGAAAAGTCCCGGATTGAATGCCCCCGCTGTGGTCATAATCCCAGGCGGCGGAATAGCGGGGCAGGGCGCAGTAGATCATGCTCTTGTCCAGATCGGTCTCCCTGGCGGGACCGTGCTGCAGGGACAGCTCCAGCAGATAACGGAGATGTTTCTGCAAGAAATCCGCCGGATCAACCCGAATCTCTCCCTCCTTCCGTTCCAGAACGTCTTCATATCCGCATTCATTCCATAACTCCGGCAGCCAGAGCGGCTCTTCCTGCCCGGCGGGGCGGCTCGCGAAATACTCCAGCATGCGCATGACGCGTGCGTGTTGTCCAGCCATGCGGCAACCTCCTTTAAATGGGTTCCGTGTCTTACGAGAAGGCAAATACCGTCTTGATCGCTTCCGTTCCGTCCGGAGAAGCCGTTCCGTCCAGCAGTTCGGCTATCGCGGCCGGAGCCTCGCCGAGCGCGCAGCGGCGGTTGACCAGCCCCGCAAGCTCCGGCGCCTCTTCGACAAGGCGCAGCGCTTCTCCGAACGTGTTCAGGTATTCGCCTGCACCGATCAGCCGGATGGCCTGCTGCGCATACATCGTAGGCGACAGCGGGTAGCGGTAGGCGCCGTTGATCGCCATCGGCACGATTGTGCCGCCCCGGTCCACCCAGCGTTCCGCCGCCGCCATTTGCGTCCCCACCGTGTCGATTACCGTATCGAAGCCCCGGTCGCCCAGCAGCTCCCGCACCCGCTCTGCCGTCAGCTCCTCCGGTGTCAGCGCGCAGTCCGAATATCTCCGGGCTGCGGCGAGGCGCCCTTGGCGCAGCTCGGTGGATACCGTGAAGCAGCCCAGGCGGCGGGCGGCGAACTGGCAGAGAAGCCCCATCGGACCCGAACCGAGAATCAGCACCGACTCGCCCTCGCCGATGCCCGCTTCGCGGAAATGATGCAGCACGCAGGCAAGCGGCTCTGTCAGAACGGCCGCTTCCCAGCTGACCTCCGGCTTCAGACGGTGGAGGAAACGCTCCTCCGTAACGAACGAAGGGGCAAACGTTCCGTGACGGTTCAGCCCGGCAATCGGCATGCCGGCTTTATCTTCGCCGATGCACAGATGAACTTTGCCTGACCGGCAGAACCGGCAAAGTCCGCAGCTCTGGTTGGGATCGACGACTACCCGGTCCCCGGGCGCAAGCGACCGGACCGCCTCGCCTACCTCGCTTACGATTCCTACCGCTTCATGTCCCCGAATAATGCCGGCTTCCCCCGGCTCCTTGCCGGCGACCACCGCCAGATCGGTGCCGCAGATCCCCGACAGCTTGATGCTGACCTTCACTTCGTGCGGGTTCTTGATCTCGGGCTCCGGCATCCTCTGCTCTTCCAGACGGTCGCCATTCCAGACGAGCGCGCTCATCCGCCGACCTGTCTCCGGCCGGCTAGTCGCTGCTTCCATCTCGACATCTTCCTCTCCCCAAAGGATTTGTGCAAACGTTTGTCTTAATTACAATTCAAAATACTACCACCTGTTCCCCAAAATGTAAGGGGAACTTTGTCGAATATGATGATTGATTTATATTTTTTTACTTTTCATGTCACCATAAGGGATTAAAATATAATTTTCACTCTTCTCTGTCGTTGTAAAGTCCTACATCCTCTCTTTTTACACAGAGCAAACGTTTCGCATGATGTTCATTTCGACTCGTTCTCAAGGATGCTTATCCGCGAATTAAAGAGAATGAAAATTCATGAAAATTTACAATGCGACTAAAGACCTGCCGGATTCCGAAAAAAAACCGGTCCGGGGATTCCCGGACCGGTTGGTCTTGGTTAGAAGGTCTTCATTCACAAGGTTTATTTGCTTACTGTGTCTGTTTGCTGCTGTCTGCCGCTTGAGTCCCCGAAGGCGTCATTCCGCCCTGACGGTTGCCCGGCCGTCCGCCGTGGCCCATTCCGCCTCCGCCAAAGCCCTGGTTCGGCGTTGTAATTCCCGATTCATTGACCCAGGTAGCGCTGCCGGTCACTTCGAACGCCACCACCTTGGTTCCGCCGCTGTACGTGCCGTCCTGGTACAGGCCGTCAACCGCCGTCCCTGTCGCGCTTCCGCCGGTATACAGGGTGTAGCTGCCCTTCTTCAGTTCCGGCGAACTGATGACTACGGCGCGGTAAGCCTTGGCCGGAGCGAAGGTGAGGACCGAATTGCCGTCGGCATCCTCCAGATGAACCAGCTGGCCGGCTTGCTGGGATTCGGTGAAGCTCATGGCGACTGAATACTGGCTGGAGCTGTCCGATGCAGACTGCATCATGCCTGCGCTGCCCGCCGCCACGAGGAAGCCGCCTGTCATATTGAAGGTCTGGTCATAATCCAGCGCTCCGTTGCCGTCGCCGGTCGGTCCGTTCACGATGACGGTACCGCCGCTCATGGCCACCGAACCGTTGGAATCCATACCGTCGCCTTCTGCGTTGACCTTCAGTGTCCCTCCGCTGATGTTAAGCTGCGATCCGGCATTCACGCCGTCGTCCGAAGCATTCACCTCCAGATCTCCACCGGTAATGTCAATGGTGGCTCCTTCTATAGCTTCATAGCTCTTGCTGACCCGGATGGTTCCTCCCGCAAGCGTTGCCAGATTGTCGGCATGGATGCCGTCGTCGCCGGCAGCGATGTCCAGCTTGCCTTCCCGGATCGTCGCATTGCCGTTGCTGTGAACGGCATCGTCTGCGGAGTCGAGGGTGAAGGTGCCGCCGTTGATATTCAGATCGCCCCCGGATTTCAAAGCTTTCGTGCTGGCCGTCTCGGTCTCTTCCGATTCGCCGGTTGACGCCTGGCCGGTGGTCTTGTCCGCCCCCGCAGCGGATTCCTTCTCCGAAGCGCCGGACATGGCCTCTCCGTCTTGCCCGGGACCCATGCCTCCCTCCGCAGGCGCCGGCATCGAACCGTCCTGCGGGAGTTCGCCGTTCGGCATGCCTCCCGGGAATCCGCCTTTGCCGCCGAAGCCTTCCTCCTGCGCCCTTGCCGGCGCGTTCGCGCTGCCTCCACCGGCTGTCAGCTTATACGTCCCGCCGTCGATGACAAGCTGCGTCTCGCTCTGGATCGCGTCCTTCTCGGCCGTAATCTCGAAGGTGCCCGAAGCAAGGGCAACCTGTCCTTTGTCCGCGTCTTGGTCATTGGTCGATTTGATGCCGTCGCCTCCGGCCTGAATCGTGATGCTTCCGTCCTTGACGGCCACCAGGTCCTTGCCGACAATACCGTCATCCTTTGCCGTCACGGAGATCGTGCCGGATACGATTTTGACATCGTCCTTGCCCGCAATGCCGTCGTTGTAGCTGGCCTTGACCGTCAGTTCGCCTGTACCGTTGATCGTCAGATCCGCCTTGCTGAACAGCGCTGCGCTCGGTTCGTCCGAACCGTCCGCCAGAATGTAGGAGGCGCCGTCGGTCAAGGTGTTCTCCGTGCCATCCGCCAGCGTCAGGGTAACCTTGTCCGCTTGCTGAATATAGATCGGGGCGCTGTTCTTGTTCGTAATGGAAGCGCCGTTCAGGATTAGATGCACCTTGTCCTTATCGGCTGCGCTGACCGCGATCTGTCCGCTGTCCAGACTGCCGCTGATGATATAGGTGCCTGCCGCGTTGATGGTTACGGTACTTCCGGAGACTTCGGCTCCGGAGCCGCTGACGGTCGCTCCGCTGCCGCTCAGCGCAATCGTTGTCGCTGTGTCTGCGCTCCAGGCGGCATCGGTATCCTCTTCGCTGAAGCTGACGACATCGCTGACCGTGATCTTGGAGGCTGTGCCGGATGCCGTCTTGGCCGCCCCGCTCGAAGCGGAGGCCAGTGCCGCCGCCGTGGAGATCGCTTGGGAGCCCGAACCGGCGGCATTGTTGCTGCCCGAACCGCAGGCCGTCAGGGCCGCAGCCAGCAGCAGCACCAGTCCCGCTTTGCTTCCTATAATAAATTTATTCATATCTTCTCATCCCCTCTATGCTTGTTCTCAGTATTCCGTCATGGTCGGAGCCATGGTGAGCGAGAGATCCAGGTTGCCGTTCCGGGTGCGGATGGCGTCCAGGAACTCTTTTTGGCTCGTATTCTCATTCAATGTGACGCTGTAGACCAATTCGTACAGGCTGCCCAGCTCGGTCGTGCGGATCTTCTTGAGCTCATACTCCACCTGGAATCGGGCGAACACCTCGGCAAAAGCTTCCTCATACCCCAGGTTCTCGGGTATCGTTACCTTTAGCGTCTTCTGCACCGACTTGCGGACTCCAAACCGGGTGTAGCTCAGCAGGAACATCACGGCGCATAGGATGACGGTAAACAGGACCGCGTATCCGAACGCTCCGACGCCGCAGGCCAGACCCGAAGCCATGGTGAACAGGACAAAAGCAATGTCTTTCGGATCGCCGGGCGCGCTTCGGAACCGGATGATCGAGAAGGCGCCGGCGAGACTGAACGCCCGGGCGACGTTGCTGCCGATGAGCAGAATGATAATGGCTACAATGGCCGGCAGCAGCACCATGGTCAGCGTGAAGCTCTGGGTGAAGCTGCCCGGCGTCGTTCTCATATAGGTCAGGCTGATGGCCGCTCCGAGGATCAAGGCAACGGCCAGGGTCAGCAGAGCGTCGGTGAAGGTCAGTTCGGCGGACGTTACGGTGGTATTAAAAATGGAATCAAGCATACAACATAATCTCCCTTTCAGATGCGCTGTCTTTCAGCATTTTTTTGTATTCATTGCCGTATTTGGAGAAGCTCGTGCGGTACAGCCGGTGCTCCGAGAGCAGGTTGGCGAGCCAGACCGGAATCGTCTTCTCGGCCTTCACTTCCATCAGCCACTGGCCTTCCGGCAGCAGCAGCTCGCCGTAGGGGCCGCTCTCCAGCTTCAGATCGTACCGCCGGCTGCGAATGTTGGTGTCGAAGGTAATCCGCAGATCCCGGTTGTCTTTGCAGAACATCGCCTTGCGTTCATAAGACAGGTACACTTTGGGCAGGAGTTCATAGCGGGAGAGGAAGTATTTCAGCTCTTCGATTACCTGCTTGTTCATGCCATCCCGGTACTCCGGCTCGATGCCGGTGCGGACGAAGTCGTAGGCTTCGTTCAGCTTCAGGGAGGTGCGGCGCTTGTTGACCAGGCCGAACACTTTTTTCTTAATCTCCAGGTAGACCTTGCTGTCCCCGTCCGGCACGCCGTAGGCGCGGAGTCTGAGCTTCTCCTTGTACTTCGGCTTGGCTAGGCTGTTGCGAATCAGGGTGTCATGCTCGGTATCGTAGTAGAGATTCGTGATCGAGTAGAACTCATGCTGCTTGTTGTACGCATCCGGCTCCATGTACTCCAGCAGGTCGCCGTAGAGCTTCTGATAAGCCGCGTGGTCGAACACGTACTTGTTCTCGTATCGGTTGAAGACTTCAATCGCCATGGGGTTCAGTTCCTTTCTGTTTCGGGTTCGGGAGATTGCCTTGTCTCTTGCCCATGTCTGTATGTTAGCGGGCGAACCTTTAACGAAGCTTAAATGAATTTACATAGCGTTAATTTTTTGTTAACACGGCGTTGACAGTTGGGTATTCGGGCTTGGAACGAGGGCCTGAGGGCACTCCGCGAGTGCTTGGACTTCCGGTCGCTGTTGTTTTTGAATTTCCGGGATTGGAATGGGCTGCGGGTGAAATTCAAAAACAAAGGCGAACGCTGCCGCTCCTCCAGTTCCAAGCCCTTCTCTCCGTGCCTTCGGCCCTCCTGAGGGGCATAGCAGCGACAGCTCTTGGAACGAACGCTGCCGCTACAAAAAATGGCCGGCCAAGTTAACTTGGCCAGCCGCTGAAAAGAAACCGCTTGGTGCGAACCCCAAGCTCCCATGAAATCCCCGGGTCCTTCGCACCTCGGATTTTGGCGAATCCCGTCGATTTACTCTCGTTCTCGAAAATGTCAATCCATAACAGTTGCTTTTTTGATATGCTGAAGAGGAGAAAGTGCGCTAAGGCATCTCCCGCCGAGATGATTTAGGGTAGTTATCGCTGTCGCACCCTGTATGGGGTGCGTGGATTGAAATCCCGCCTACCAACGGGACGTCATACAGGCAATCGTCGCACCCTGTATGGGGTGCGTGGATTGAAATTGTTACAAATTGGCGGCGGAGTCCGGCCGAGTAACCGTCGCACCCTGTATGGGGTGCGTGGATTGAAATTCCGACAGGGCCCAGTGCGGGCCCATCCGGACCGTCGCACCCTGTATGGGGTGCGTGGATTGAAATAGCCGCTTATA
>NZ_VYKK01000020.1 GCF_008710135.1 Paenibacillus spiritus
CTAGGTGTTTTTTTCAATGTCCACTAAATGGGGTCTTGACCACCGGGACTCCAGGGTCTGTCTGTACAGAGACTCCAGTCTCCGGGCCGTGGCTTCCCAGCCGTAACGGTCGACAGCCGCCCTCCGCCCCTCTTCGCCCATCGCCCGTGCCCTGTCGGGACGGCGGATCAGGGTGCGGATGGCCCGGGCAAAGGCCGAGGGGCGGCGGTAGTCGGCAACCAGCATCCCGGTTCGGCCGGAGCCGAGAATCTCTACTATACCGCCGATCGCGGAAGCGATCACAGGCAGCCCGGAGGCCATGGCTTCCACATTCACGAGCCCGAAGGCCTCATGCCGCTGGGAGGGGCAGATGAAGCAGTCGGCCGCCTGGTAGATGCGGTGCATGTCGCCATGGGGTACCGGGCCCAGGAACAGGAACGGCAGCCGAAGCCGCCGGGCCAGACTCCGGAGGCGGCGGATATACCGGGCGTCTCCGCTTCCGGCAACGACCAGCTGAACCGGATAGAACCGGTTCACGCGTGCGGCGGCGCGGATCAGCACCGGCAGGCCCTTGCGCGGGATCACCCTTCCCGCGAAGAGAAGGACGTAGCGGCGGGAAGAAATCCGGTACAGACTGCGCATGCGGTCCCGCAGGGCTTCGTCTGCCGGGACGAACCGGGACAGATCGGCGCCCAGCGGCACGACCTGCGGGGCGAGGCCCAGGCCGGGGAACCGGCGGCGGAGCCGGTCGGCAAGAGAAGCGCTGTTGACGATGACGGCGTCTGCGGGATACAGGCGGGCTGCGGTAAGCGGTCCCGCCGGCACGAACGTCAGCGAATGCAGGTACAGCACTGCCGGAAGTGCAGGATAGGCTTCTTTGACTGCCCGCAGCAGCGCCGGCCGGTTATCGACCTGGATGAGGTCGAAGTTCCCGGCGGCGATCGCCTCCACGATTCCTTCGGCGTAACGGAAGGACGGAGCGGCGGGAAGCCGCAGCAGCCGGACGCCTTCGCGGATCTCCTCTTCCGGCAGTCCCGGGGCCCGGCGGCTGAGCACGGTCACCTCATGCCGGAGCACGAGCCGCCGGGCCGCCGCCCAGATGCTGATCTCCACGGAACCGCTGCCCGGGAGCGGGAACCGCGGCGGCGCGATGAAGCAGATTCGCATGGACTCACTCCTTCCCTGGCCGCCGACAGACGGGCGGCGGCCTGTCGCTTCAGCATATGCGGAAGATGCGCGGCCAGACACGGGTGAGCAGGCCCTTATCCCATGCCTTCCGCAGTCCTCTCGCATATTCTGTTGGCGAAAAGCGAATACCGCCAGAAGCAGAGAGGGCAGTGGGCATGAGACAAAGACGAACAACCATGACCAGCAAATGGGTCAAAACCGTTATTCTGATGAAGAGCCCGGAAGTCGCGCCGCTAATTCCGGAGACCAGCCGGATGACGGCAGGACATGTCGAGCGGATGCTGCACCGTTACGGGATGGTCTATGTGAAGCCGGAGAGGGGAACTTACGGCAACGGCGTGATGCGGGTTGAAATGGAACGGGGGCCCTTCGGCCAGGGATACAAGTACCAGTCGGGAACGCGGATCTACCGGTTCGACCGGTTTGACAGCCTCTACCGGTCGCTGCGGCAGCGGGCGGGCAAGCGGAGCTATCTCGTTCAGCGGGGCATTCCGCTACTGAAGCATGGCGGCCGCCGCTTCGATCTGCGGGTTATGGTCCAGCTCAGTCCGAAGGGACGCTGGGAGACCACAGGGCTGATTGGCCGGGTGGCAGCCAAAGGCAAGGCCGTTACGAATTATCACAGCGGCGGCAAGCCTACGGATATTCATACCCTGCTGGCTCCTCATATGAGCGAGGCCCGGGAACGGGAACTAGTCCGTGAGCTGAAGCGGCTGGGGCAGCGGATCGGACGGTTTTACGGCAAGCACTACCCCGGCTTCCATCAATTAGGAATTGATATCGGGCTGGACCCGGCGCTGACCCCGTGGATTATCGAGGTCAACACGAACCCGGACCCGTACATTTTCAATCAGCTTCACGACAAATCCATGTACCGGAAAGTCATGGCATACCGGCGATTCCGGCTCCGGAACGGCCATTGAAATCCTGATAAAGTAAAAAATTTCCTGATTCATTACCTGCATCGCGGGGTAAGTAGTGGCATCTGTTAGGCATCAGGATGGACGTGGAAGTTGAAGAAAGGCGGGAGTAGAAGAACTATGGATGGCTTCTGGAGATTATCCATCGCAATTTGCACACGGAATCGGCATGACGATTTGCTTCGCTGCCTGAAGTCTCTCTACAGCCAGCGGATCGAAGACGCACGCATCGAACTGATGCTGATTGACGACGGCGAAACGTCCCGTTCCTGGCTGGATGGGGCGCGGGAGCAAGCTCCGGAGTGGGTCGATCTGATCTATTACCGCAAAAATCCGGCCGAGGCCGGTCTGATCCGGTCCCGGCTGTACGCCGTTCGCGCCGCGCGCAACGAAATGCTGCTGTTCCTGGACGACGACGTGGAGCTTGCGCCCGATTATCTGTCCCAGCTTCGGGCGACGCTGGCCGCTCACCCGGAGGCGGTGGGAGTCGGCGGCGTGGATCAAGGATTCTCCTGTTCGCTGAAGGGCAGAATGCTCATGCTGCTCAGCGGAAGAGGGCGCCTGTCCCCGGGCAAGCTGTCCTACAGCGGATTTGCCTCCTCCATGAATCTGTGGAACCGCCAGAAGCGGACGTTCCGGACGGAGTTTCTTCACGGCTGCAATATGTGCTTTCGCCGTTCCGCGCTGAGCGAGGCCGAAGCGGAGGAATGGCTCACCGGCTACAGTCTGGGAGAAGACTTGTATCTGTCGTTCATCGCCGGACGTAGCGGCCCGATGCTGGTCAACCCGGCCATGCGGCTGCTGCACCACGGATCTCCGGCTTCCAGGGACCGGCGGGAGCAGGTCTCCTATTCCAAGGTGGTGAACCATTATGAGCTGCTTCGGCTGCGCACTCCCATGACCCGGCTCCGCTACGGAATGCTGCTGTGGACCGTGGGCTTCTTGTACGCGGAGACCCGGCTGCGGAGGGATGCCGAAGCCAGCCGCGGCTACCGCCGGGGACTGGAACGGCTGCGAGCCGTCATGAGCGGACAATCGGACTCCTGGGCAGGGAGAAGCAAGCTGCCTGCCGACTAGAGCGCAGCGCTGATGCGCCCGGCCGGCCGCCGCAGGGCCCGTGCACCCGTATTCGCCGGCTGGAGCGGCCGGCGGCGGGTGCTTTTCTATCCTCTCCCCGCTTCTTCGGGGAGAGGTTTTAGCGTATACTGGTACATACAAACGAATGAATGGACAAGCGGCTAGAGCAAAGGAGGAGCCTCCCTAGATGGATAATGTTCAACTGCAGCAAGAGTGGATGGATATGGCATTCGACAAAGCCCCGTTCGGGATTGCGCTGCTGCGCCCTGCGGACGGCAGGTGGATGCAGGCGAATGCCGCCATGCGCGACATCCTGACAGGAGGGGAGCGCCCGCAGTGGGCCGAAGGCCTGGATTCTTGCCCGGAACTCTTGAGACCGGAAGGGCAATTTCCTCCGTTCGACTCGATTCTGAGCCATTTGCTCGCAGCCTCCGGCAGAGTCTATGAGATGGACTGGCGCTTCGCGCCGGAGCCGGGGCGTCACGTCTGGCTCGGTCTGCGCTATGTCCGGGAGGTCCGGGAGAACGGCGAGGAAGTCGTTTTGCTGTATGCCCAGGATATTACGGACCGCAAAATTGCCGACCAGATTACTATCAACAGCCGGGATCTGTACGACCTGTTCATTCAGAGCGAACACAATATTATTTCCGTCAGCCAGCCGGACGGGACGCTTACCTTCCTCTCTCCGTCGTTCGAAATGATTCTGGGATATGCGGTCCATGAAGTCATCGGGACCAACCGCTGGGATTATTACCATCCGGAGGACCGCGAACCGTCTGCGGACATCGTGAGCGAAGCGCGTTCCGGCGCAAGCCGGCTCCGCCGCCTGCGGCACAAGGACGGACATTACCGCTGGTTCGAGATTTCTTTTCAGATCATTACGGGCGATGACGGGCAGGTCGAACGGATCATGGGCATCGGCCATGATGTAACCGACCGCAAGCGGAGCGAGGAAGAACTGGCCGTCGCCCAGCGCGTTGCGCGGATCGGCTCGTGGTCCTGGAATCTGAAGACGGGATTGATCGCCTTCTCCGACGAAATCCGTCAGATGGTGTCATACTGTCTGGGTCCGCTGATTCCGTATGAGGACTTCGCCCGTTATCTCCATCCCGATGATCTTGACCGGGTGAATGTCGTGGCCGAGCGCGCCTTTGCCGGCCGCTCCGGCAAGACCGTCTACCGGATCGGTCCACCCGGAGAGTGGATCACCGTGAATGTCGAATGGGAAGTGATACCTGACCGGGACGGCCGTCCCGGCCAGTTGGTCGGCATGATGCAGGATATCACGGAACGCATGAAGATGGAGCAGCAGCTTCGGGAGAGCGAGCGGAATTACCGGCTCATCTCGGAGACCTCCCTTGATCTCATTGTCCGCTATTCGCTTGAAGAGAGCCGGGTCGTCTACTGTTCGCCGGCCAGCCGCACGCTGCTCGGCTATGAGCCGGAGGAAGTGCAGCAGCTGCGGACGGCGGAACATCTGCATCCCGATGACCGGATGCGAATGCTCAAGCAGGTAAGCCATGCCCGGTTAACGGGCAATATTCCGGTCCTCCAATTCCGGTACCGCCGCAAAGACGGGTCGTTCTGCTGGATGGAGACGAGCTGCCGGTTTGTCTACGGGGAGAACGGCTATCCGCAGGAAGTCGTTGCGATCGCTCGCGATATTACGGAGCGCAAGCAGATGGAGTTCAAGCTGAAGGAGAGCGAGCAGCGGTACAAGTCAATATTCGAATACAATCCGTCTGCGGTCTATTCCATGAATCTGCAGGGCGACTATCTGACCGCCAACGAGAATCTGGAGAAGCTGACCGGCTATACGCTGGACGAGCTGATCGGCATGTATTTCGGCCCTCTGGTAGCCGAGAAGGATATGGACAAAACGCTGCATCATTTCAATCTCGCGGCCCAGGGGGAACCGCAGAGCTACGACCTGACGATCATCCACAGGGACGGATACGAAATCGAGATCAATACGGTCAACATCCCGATCATTGTGGACGGGAGAATTGTCGGCGTCTACGGTATCTCCCGCGATATTACCGAGCGGACGCGCTATATCGAGCAGATTGAGCGTCTCAGCAGCGAGTATACGCTCATTCTCAACTCGGTGACCGAGGGTATCTTCGGGCTGGATCAGGAAGGCAGAGTCATGTTCATCAATCCTTCCGCCTCCCGGATGCTGGGTTATCCGAACGAAGAACTGCGGGGACGGCGGGTGGAGGACCTGTTGCATCAGACTGCGCTGTCGGGGATGGTCTACGATCCGATGTCGGCGCCGCTGCTGGAAGCGGTCCGCAGCGGAGACTCCTCGCATGGCAGGGAAGCGGTGCTGTGGCGGGCCGACGGTTCCAGCTTCATCGCGGAGTACCGGGTTACGCCGCTGTTCGATCAGGGAAGACGCCAGGGGACCGTGGTCGTATTCCGCGATATGACGAATGAAGCCGAGATTATCAAGGCCAAGGAATCGGCGGAGCAGGCCGACCGGGCCAAGTCGGAGTTCCTCGCCGTCATGAGCCATGAGCTGCGCACCCCGATGAACGGGATTATGGGCATGACCGATCTGCTGCTGCAGACCGAGCTGGATGAAGAGCAGAGCGGATATGCCGAGATTATCAATCAGAGCAGCCACTCCCTGCTGCAGATTCTGAACGAAATTCTGGACCTCAGCAAGATCGAAGCCGGCAAAATGACCTTGCTCTGCGAGCCCTTTGCGCTGCGGGATATGATTGAAGGGGTGACCGATCTGTTCGGTCCCAAAGCCCAGGAGAAGGGCATCCGGCTTACCTCCAGCATCGGCGACGAGGTTCCTTCCATTATCAACGGCGACGGCGCCCGGCTGCGCCAGGTGCTGGTCAACCTGGTCAGCAACGCGGTGAAATTCACCGAAGAGGGCAGCGTCCATCTGGAGGTGTCGGCAGCCGCATCTTCCAGACCGGGCGGCATGACGCTGCGCTTCCATGTCCGGGATACGGGGATCGGCATCGCGGCCGGCAAGCAGGCGCTGTTGTTCCAGCCGTTCTCCCAGCTTCACCCGTTCATTAACCGCAAGTACGGCGGTACCGGCCTTGGACTGTCCATCTGCAAAAAAATCGTCGAGCTGATGGGCGGCGCCATCGCCGTCGACAGCGTGCACGGAGTCGGCTCCGACTTCTACTTCACGCTTCCCGTACAGGCCGGAGCGGAAGAATGAGCGAAGCGGACGGGCGGGCGGAGCGCTTCTCCCGCCGCCTGAATCTTGCCCCGCTCTCCCAGTGGGAAGCGGGTGTCTCGCGCCCGGCCTCGGCCTGCGGACCCGCGGCCATGGCCGCCCTGGCCGACTACTGGGCCGGCCTGGCCTTGCCCGGAAGCGGGGCGGCGGAATCCGCCCCTGCCCGGATCAACCATATGTATGAGCGCTATGGCGGACGCCCCTGGGGCATGAGCGCCGGCGGACTGGTCCGGGGCCTGCGCCGCTATTGGAAGAGGCATGCGCCGGAAGGGGCCCGCGTCTTCCTTGCGGTGTTTAGGGATTTTGAGCGGTATCGGGAGGAGATCGACGCGGGGCGTCCGGTTGCCGTCAAGTTCGACCGCTGGTCGGCTCTGCGCTGGCGGGGAGACTATGCGTTCGATTACCACTGGACGGTCGGCATCGGCTATGAAGTGGAGGGGAAGAATCGCTTCCTGCTGCTGCATGACAACGGGGGGCGCAAGCGCAGCGGCGAGGCCGTCCCGGGACGGGAGCGGCGCATCGCCTATGAGGCCAACCGGCCCGTTCTCACGATGGTTAGCCTTCGCATTGACACCCCGGAGAACCGGGGTGTATAATGCCGGGGATAACTGGAAATCAAACGTTTGCACACCCTGCAATTCTCTGATTCGCTACATTATTCAGGTATGCGCGCATACCCTCAAAGGAGCATGAATCCATGTCGGTACAAAGAGAGATGGAAGAACCCCTCTATTACGGTGACCCGGCGGCGACCGGCGGCGTGTCCGTATTCGATCCCGCATTTGACGAAATGTTCGCCTATGACGGCGGTGATCTGGGAGTGAGCTACAGTCCGGAAGCGACAACCTTCAAGCTGTGGGCGCCAACGGCGCTGGAAGCAGAAGTCGCGCTGTACGATGCCGGAACGGGCGGAACGGCGGAGCGTCTGGCCATGAGCCGGGAAGCGCGCGGCGTGTGGAGTCTTGCCGTTAACCGCAATCTCGAAGGCGCTTTCTATACCTTCCGGGTGCGGCTTCAGGAGGACCGCTGGCAGGAAGCGGCCGATCCCTATGCCCGGGCTGTCGGGGTCAACGGAGACCGGGGTGCGATCCTGGATCTGCGCGGAACCGACCCGGAGGGCTGGGCGGAAGACCGCGTCGATGCCGAACCGCTGGAAGCCCCGACCGACGCCGTGATTTATGAACTGCATGTCCGCGATCTGTCGATTCATCCGGCCAGCGGCATCTCGGCCAAAGGCAAGTTCGCCGGCCTGGCCGAGAGCGGAACCCGGGGTCCGGGCGGTATTCGGACCGGTCTGGACCATATTGCCGATCTGGGCGTGACGCATGTGCAGCTTCTCCCTGTCTATGATTATTCCACCGAGAGCGTCGATGAGAGCCGGCTGGATGAGCCGCAGTTCAACTGGGGCTACGACCCGAAGAACTACAATGTCCCGGAAGGCTCTTATGCGACCGACCCGTACGTTCCGGGAGTCCGCATCCGCGAGCTGAAAGAGATGATCCAGGCGCTGCACCGCCGCGGTCTGCGCGTCATTATGGACGTGGTCTATAACCATGTCTATGACGGCTACCGCGCCAACTTCTCGAAGCTCGTGCCGGGCTATTATCTGCGCTACGCCGAAGACGGAACGCTCTCCAACGGCTCCGGCTGCGGCAACGACAACGCCACCGAACGCATAATGATGTCCCGTTTCATTGTGGAATCCGTGCTCTACTGGGCCAAGGAATATCATTTCGACGGCTTCCGGTTTGACCTGATGGGTCTGATGGATTATGACACCATCAACGAGGTCCGCCGCCGTCTGGACGAGATCGACCCGACGATCATGACCATCGGAGAAGGCTGGATCATTGATACCGAGCTGGACACGAACCGGCTTGCCCATCAGAAGAACAGCAAGGAGATGCCGCGGATCGGCCAGTTCAGCGATGATTTCCGAGACACGGTCAAGGGCGACATCTTCATCTTCGACCGCAAAGGCTTCGTCAGCGGAGCCCGCGGCTTTGAGCGGAAGGTCAAGACCGTCGTAGCCGGAGGCATTCCGTTCGCTCCGGGTCTGGCGGGCTTTGCCCATGAACCGGATCAGAGCGTCAACTATGTCGAGTGCCATGACAATCATACGCTCTGGGATAAGCTCGTTCTCTCCAACGAGGACGCAGGCGAGGAACATCTGCGCGCCCTGCACCGCCTCGCTTCCGCGATGGTGATGACCAGCCAGGGCATCGCCTTCCTGCATGCGGGACAGGAGTTCATGCGCACCAAGGGCGGCGTGGAGAACAGCTATAAGTCGCCGGACGAAGTCAATTGGCTCGACTGGGAGCGCTGCGCCGAACGCCAGGACGATGTTGCCTACATGAAGCGGCTGATCTCGCTCCGTCTTCGCCATCCGGCGTTCCGGCTGCGCAAGGCCGAAGACATCCGGCATCATCTGTTCTTCGAGCCGGCGCCGCTCGGCACGGTCGCCTACACGCTGCGCGGACATGCCGGCGGGGACGCCGCCGAACACCTTTTTGTCGCCTATAACCCGAAGCCGGAAGGTGCCGTCTTTGAACTTCCGGAACTCGGCGACTGGAAGCCGATCTTCGGCGACGAGATTCTTGGCGATCTCTCCGCCAATCGGCTTGAGCTGACCGGCGCCGGCATGGCCGTCGTCGCAGTGCTGCCGCAGAGCGGACTGGCGACGCACGACTGAGGCGTCCGAGCCTCGGCGCAGCCAGCGTGCCGACCGCCCGCAGCGGCAGGTCGGAATCGAACAGCCTCCTGAACCTTCCCCCTATGCGGGGGAAGACGTTCAGGGGGTTATTTTTGCTGCAAAACAGAGACCGAGTATTATAAGAGCAATGCGGTGGCTTGTAAATATCCGGGAAGGATATGGATTGGAGGCGGCGCTGGAGATAATCTATAGGTGGTGTTTATTGTTGCATCTCTGATCGTGATCCCTGCATGGGCAATCTGCTCCATTACTCATCCTGTCCGCTGCCATATTAATTACGGTCGTTGGAGCTTGTTATTTCCCCAATGCAGCAATTGACTGCGTATCAGGCTTAATTCGGATTCAGAACGACAGCAAGTCATTTAATCGCAGGAAGAGGCTGATTTTGTCACGGGGCGAGAAACGCTGCTAATTAAGAGGGAATCCGTTCCCGTCATGAGTCTGCTTGCTTTGATCCTATAAGAAAAGCGGCTTCAGAGAAGCCGCCCTATCATTTCCGCCCGGTCGCTTACTTTCATCTTCTCGTAGATGCGTTTGACGGTATTGCGTACCGTTCCCTCGCTGATTCCCAGTTGGCTGGAAATATGCAGCGCCCCCTTCTTGTTCATCCACAGCTCGGCAACCTCGCGTTCTCTTGGAGTCAGTCCGAATTCCTGAAAAAGCTCCTGAATGCGGCTGCGTCTCATACAGGGGTCGCAGGCCTGCACCTGGGCGGAGATATCCTCCGCCAGCTTAATAACGAACGGAACCGCGAACTCGACCTCGCGGGCCACGCTGAAGGACAGGTCCAGAAATCCGTATCGCCGATCCTCGAACACAAGCGGAGCGCAGATGCAATTCCACTGCCGGAATACGGGGTGGGAATGCTCCACCCCCCGAACTACGGTCGGGCCTCCCGTCTCCATTGCAAGCGAAACCGCATTCATTCCGGCATGAAGCAAGTCCAGCATCAATCCGCGGCGCAGGCCCGCCTGCTCGGCTTCCCGGCGCAGCGTTTCGTTGGAGTGAATGAGTTCAAGCACCCGTCCTTCCGCCGATACGGCCATCAAGGTGAAGGGGAGGACGACCGACGCCGCGGAGCGGGCTGTGACGGAATGAATACAGGACAACAGGCTGTTCTCCGGCACATCGCTCATTCTGGGTTGCGAAGGGGAGTCAACAAAAGTAAAAGAAACGCCCTCGGACAGAGCGCTGCCGAACCGGGCTCTCCTTTCAGGAACCAGATCATCCGGGGTGAACCAGCTCTTCTTCTCTGCAAGACTGCTGAACATCGAAGACCTCCTCCTCATGACAGAGAAATAATACAAAAGGGAATATATCCTATTAAGTCATATTTTTCAATGATATATAATTGGTTTCAGCCGTTCATCCGGCATCCTGCGCCTAGGCGCGGGCTCTCGATTATTCAGAGGATTTGGTCGATAGTAAAAAGAGAGAAAGCTTACGTTCAGGGGAAGCTTTTTTGGAGCCTGGTCCCGGCATGAATCCCATTGGATTCTGGGGAAGATTTGGACCCCCCGGACGGTATCGGGGGTCCTGAAGCCGTGATACAATGGTTGCGGGACTTTTTTCCTAATGACTTGATTATTCGCCTGAAATCGACTTCCGGGGAGACCACAATGAAACTGCGTACCAAGATTCTGTTATATATTCTTGCCGTCGCTGTGCTTGCGCTGTCGTCTACATATATCCTCTCAAATACGATATTTCTGGACCGGTTCGCGAAGTTGGACCGCGAGGCGGTGGAATCGCGCATGTCCGATATCGTGAATACCTATCATACAGAGCTTCAGGGCATTAACGAAACGATGCTCAATTACTCGGTCTGGGACGAGACGTATGACTTTGTCCGGGAACGGACGGCGCCGGACCCGGAGAATCCTTATATTCAAAGCAATTTTGACGAGGCTACCTTTGAGAGCAACCGTTTTGACCTGATGGCTCTGACGAACCGGAGGGGCGACCTGGTCTACAGCGGCATGTACAATCAGAGACGCCAGAAGACGGTGCCGGCAACGCCCGAGGTGACGGAACTGCTGTCGTCCATCCGCCAGCGGCTGGCCGTATTCACGGAGGCGAGCGACCGATTCGTGGGTCTCGTGATGCTGGAGAAAGGTCCGATGCTGATCGCCTGCCAGCCCATTGTTCGCAACGACCGTTCGGGCCCCGTTGCCGGAATGGCGGTCGCCGGACGCATGCTGGACCGGGAAGAGATCGGCCGGATCGGCCGCCTGAGTCCCTCCGGAATTACAGTGGAGAGCGCTACGGGCGAACGGCTGGCGGGCAGCGGGGGACAGGATATCTGGGTAGAGAAGCTCTCGGGACATTTCCTGGCGGGACACGGCGTAATCTATGACCTGTTCGGCAACCCGGGCATTATCCTCTCGATGGAGCAGGAGCGCCATATCTATTTGAGCGGCCAGAACGCCATGTCGAACTTCACGCTGTTCTTCGTTATATCGACAACCGGCATCTGCCTGCTCAGCTTGCTGTTTATCAACCGCACGATTCTGAACCGGATGGCGGCGCTGGTTCGCAGCATCCGGGTCATTCGGCAGAGCGGCGATCTGACCGTGCGGATCGGTCTAACGGGGCGGGACGAATTCGGTGAAGTCGAGAAGGAATTCAACAGGCTGGTGTCCTCGCTGGAGAGCACCCATCAGGAACTGCACAGCAAGGCGATGCTGGACCCGCTGACCCGGCTGCCCAACCGCGCGTTCTTCTTTCAGACGCTGGACCGGGCCATCCGTCAGGCGGCTGGCAGCGGCCGGCAGATTGCCCTGCTGTTCATTGACCTGGACCACTTCAAGGCGATCAACGACACCTGGGGGCATGACTTCGGAGATGCGATCCTGAAGCAGATTGCCGACAGGCTCTCGGGGGCGGTCGGACCAGAAGACCTGGTCTCCAGACTGGGCGGAGACGAGTTCACGATTCTGCTGGCGCATTTGTCCGATCCCGTGGATATACAGGCCCGCATCTTCCCGATTCAGCGCGTTCTGTCCGAGCCGTATCTTCTGAACGGACAGGTGTTCCACAGTACGGCGAGTATCGGAGTCAGCGTGTACCCGCAGAACGGAGAGAGCGCCGAGCTGTTGGTCAAGGCCGCCGATCTGGCGATGTTCCAGGTGAAGGAGAACGGCCGGAACAACGTATTTCGCTATTCCTCCCAGCTGGACGAGAGGGTCAGCCGCAAAAAAGTGCTCGGCCGGCAGCTTCTCTCGGCCGCCGAAAACGGGGAGCTGGAGATGCACTACCAGCCTATTCTGTCCGCTTCAACGGGTGAGGTCGTCAAAGTGGAAGCGCTGCTGCGCTGGACCAGCCCGACCTTCGGACCGGTCTCGCCCGCCGAATTCATCCCGCTCGCGGAAGCCGGCGGCTCGATGCTCGGCATCGGAACCTGGGTAATCGAGCGGGTCTGTACCGATCTGCGCTGGTTCCGGGAGAACGGCGTGGAGCTGACGGCGGCCGTCAACATTTCGGGCCTCCAGCTCATGCATCCCGGACTGCCGGGAGAGCTCGCGAGGGCGCTGAAGGTCAACGGGCTCCAGCCCGGCTGCCTGGAGCTGGAGATCACCGAAACGGTGCTGATGTCGGGGGAATCCGTCTTCGGAGCGCTTGAAGAGCTGCGCTCGCTGGGCTTCCGCATTTCACTCGACGATTTCGGAACCGGATTCTCCTCGCTCAGCTATCTGCGGCATTTCACCGTCGACCTCATCAAGATTGACCGGTCCTTCGTCTCCGGCATTCGGCCGGGAGCGACCGATGATACGCTGGTCCGGACGGTGATTGAGCTGGGCCACAATCTCGGACTGCGCGTCATCTCCGAGGGGGTCGAGCTTAAGGAGCAGTTCGAGCTGCTGTGCCATCTGGGCACCGATGAGCTTCAGGGCTACTACATCAGCCGTCCGCTTCCGGCTGCGAAGCTGGAAGAATTCATCTTCAACCGGCAGTATGATCTTTTTCTATCAAAATGAATGTTTCATCCTCCAAAAGGTGACATTGCTCACGCCGCGCGCTCTGACCGGATGATAAGATCAGGTTATTTCCTGCAAGTATCCCGCAGAGGCGCTTCGGCGCAGGCTTGGGCTTCTCTGCTTTAATGCGGCATAGTTATCATTGCGAGAGTTATACGGAGACGGAGGAGAAGAACATGGGTAAGACGACAGGATTTTTGGAATATGCGCGCCGGACGCCCGGCGAATGCGAAGCGCTGGAGCGCATCGGCGGCTGGAATGAGTTCACGGTTCCGCTGGAAGAGGAGAAGCTGCGCGAGCAGGCGGCCCGCTGCATGGACTGCGGAACGCCGTTCTGCCACGTCGGCCGGCTGCTGTCGGGCATGGCTTCGGGCTGCCCGCTGCACAATCTGATTCCCGAATGGAACGATATGGTCTATCGGGGCAACTGGAAGGTGGCGCTGGGCCGCCTTCACAAGACGAATAACTTTCCGGAGTTCACCGGCCGGGTCTGCCCGGCTCCCTGCGAGGGGGCCTGTACGGTAGGCAAGCACGGCAGTCCGGTAACCATCAAGAATATTGAGAAGTCGATCGTCGACCGCGGATTTGAAGAAGGCTGGATCGTGCCGGAGCCGCCGCTTCTGCGGACAGGCAAGACGGTGGCCGTCGTCGGCTCGGGACCGGCGGGTATGGCCTGCGCCGCGCAGCTTAACAAGGCCGGCCACACGGTTACTGTATACGAACGAGCGGACCGGATCGGCGGCCTTCTGACCTACGGCATCCCGAATATGAAGCTGGAGAAGAGCAAGGTTCAGCGCCGGGTTGATCTGTTGGCTGCCGAAGGCGTCGAATTCGTAACCGGCGTGGAGATCGGCAGAGACGTCAGCGCCGAAGAGCTCCGCAGCCGCCACGATGCCGTTGTGCTGTGCACCGGATCGACAAAGGCGCGCGATCTGCCGGTACCGGGACGTGATCTGGAAGGCATCCATCAGGCGATGGAATTCCTGACCCTGAACACGAAGAGCCTGCTGGATTCCGGTCTGGAAGACGGAAGCTATCTGTCGGCCGCCGGCAAGGATGTGGTCGTCATCGGCGGCGGCGATACCGGTACGGACTGCGTAGCTACCGCTCTGCGCCACGGCTGCAAGAGCGTCGTCCAGCTTGAGATTATGCCGCAGGCTCCGCTGAGCCGGCAGGCGGATAATCCGTGGCCGGAGTATCCGAAGGTGCTGAAGGTCGACTACGGCCAGCAGGAAGCGGCGGCCGTATACGGCGAAGACCCGCGCCGCTATCTCGTGTCCACCAAGCGGTTCGGCGGCGACGGCAGAGGACATCTGACCGAAGTGCATACCGTGCGCATCGAATGGAAGCGCTCGGAGGACGGCCGGATGATGGCCGTCGAGATTCCGGGAAGCGAAGAAGCGCTCCCGGCGCAGATGGTGCTTCTGGCGCTCGGCTTTACCGGTCCGGAAGAGCAGGTGATGGACCAGCTCGGCGTGGAGCGCGATGAGCGGGGCAACGCCAAGGCGGAATTCGGCCTCCAGGCGACGAATGTGGACGGCGTGTTCGCCGCCGGCGATATGCGCCGCGGCCAGAGCCTTGTCGTATGGGCGATCAGCGAAGGACGCCAGGCTGCCCGCGAAGTCGACCGCTACCTGATGGGAACGTCGGAGCTGCCCTGAACGACCCGAAGCGACCCTCAACGAACCGGATCAATCCGGATCAAGGGACCAATAACGACCCGGAACGAGGACGCCCGAGAGGGCGTCCTTTTCGGTGTGCAGGCGATAAGCGGCACGCGGTATCGTCCCGCCGCTCCAGGTTGTAGGGGAGGCGGGGAAGGATTATGATGGGACCAAGAGGCTTACAGGCAAGAAGCTTATGGAACGAGAAGGAGGCTGGAAGAATTCATGAAGCTGATGTTTATTTCCGATATTCACGGTTCGCGCCACTGGCTGGAGAAGGCGCTCGCCAAGGCCGATGAGGAGCGGCCGGACCGGCTGGTGTTCCTGGGGGATTTTCTGTATCACGGTCCGCGCAATCCGCTGCCCGAGGGCTACGATCCGCAGGGGGTGGCGAAGCTGCTGAACGAGCGCAGCGCCGAACTGCTGGGGCTGCGCGGCAACTGCGACGCCGAGGTGGACCAGATGCTCCTTGCGTTCCCGATGATGGGCGACGATATTCAGCTCTGGGCCGATGGCCGGCGGATCTTCGCTACGCACGGGCATGTCTTCGGCATGGAGGCCCTGCCGCCGCTGAACGCAGGCGATATCTTCATCCAGGGACATACCCATGTCCCGGTGGCGGACATCCGGGAGGGGATCTATGTGCTGAATCCCGGCTCGATCTCGCTTCCCAAAGAGAACTATCTGAATTCGTACGGCATTCTTGAGCCGTCGGGCTTTGCCGTCAAAGGATTCGACGGCTCTGTGATTAAGTCGATTGCTTTCCAATAAGAAGGGCAAGAACGGCGCTTTTGTTGACGGGTATTATATTGTATGATAGGTGAGGTAAATCGCGGCCAGCCTGCGCTTTATCCAAATCTTTCAGCAAAGCGGGAATCCAAGCCATGAATCCAATTGACCTCAACTATAGCATGCCGGCCGAGTGGGCCGAGCATGAGCGCACCTTTATCTCCTGGCCGGTACAGGCTTCCATGTGTTATCCCGGCAGCCACGCCTCCGTCTGCGAAGGCTATGCCGGCATTATCCGGGCCATCGCCGAGTTCGAGCCGGTTACGGTCATCGTGAATCCCGAGGAAGCCGAACAGGTCCGGCGTCTGCTGGACTTCCCGAACGTTGAGCTGATGCCGATCGAGCACAGCGACGCCTGGCTCCGCGACAACGGGCCCACCTTTCTGACCGGTCCGGAGGGCAAGCTTGCGGGCGTGAACTGGAAGTTCAACGCCTGGGGCGGCAAATATTCGCCGTGGGACCTTGACGACAAGGTCGCGCCGCAGATTCTGGAGCGGCTGCATATCGACCGGTTCGATGCGCCGATTGTTATGGAAGGCGGTTCGATCCACACCGACGGCGAAGGCACGCTGCTGACGACGGAGGAATGTCTGCTGAATCCGAACCGCAATCCCGGTCTCGGAGTCGGCGACATCGAAGAGTATCTGCATAAATTCACCGGAGCCCGGAAGGTCATCTGGCTGAAGCGTGGCCTCAGCGGCGACGAGACGGACGGCCATGTCGACAACATCGCCTGCTTCATCGGTCCCGGCAAGGTGCTGATCCAGATCTGCGACGACCCGGCCGACGAGAACTACGCCATTGCGCAGGAGAATCTGCGCATTCTGGAAGAGGCCGTGGATGCCAGGGGCCGGAAGCTGGAGATCCACACGATTCAGCAGCCGCCGCGCGCCGATCATGAAGACAGCCGGCTGACGCTGAGCTATCTGAATTTCTATTTTGTGAACGGCGGGATTATTCTGCCGGTATTCGGCGGGGCGGCGGAAGCGGCTGACCGGCTTGCGGAGGCGAAGCTGCAGGAGCTTTTCCCGGACCGTGTAATCCGCACCGTAGACGGGTTGGCCGTTATCACGGAAGGCGGCAACGTGCACTGCACCACCCAACAGATGCCGAAGGGGCATTGACGATCAGAGCCGCGGCTTAAGGCCGCAGAGCGAGGAGGGACATCATCGTGAGACAAGTGAAGGTAGCGGCTACACAGATGAGCTGCTCATGCGATATTGAAGAGAATATCCGCAAGGCGGATAAGCTGGTGCGCGAGGCGGCGGCCCAGGGCGCGCAGATTATTTTGCTGCAGGAGCTGTTCGAGACGCCGTATTTCTGCCAGAAGGAGAAGTCGGACTATTACGCCTACGCCACCGAGCTGGAGCAGAACCGCGCCGTCAATCATTTCAAGGAAGTGGCGAAGGAACTGAAGGTCGTGCTGCCGATCAGCTTCTATGAGAAAAAGAACTATGCCCGCTACAACTCCCTCGCCGTCATCGACGCCGACGGAACCGTGCTGGGCAAATACCGCAAGAGCCATATCCCGGACGGACCGGGCTATGAAGAGAAGTTCTACTTTAACCCCGGCGATACGGGCTTCAAGGTCTGGAATACGAAGTACGCCAAGATCGGCGTCGGCGTCTGCTGGGATCAGTGGTACCCGGAAGCGGCGCGCGTCATGACGCTGATGGGCGCGGAGATTCTGTTCTATCCGACCGCCATCGGCTCGGAGCCGCAGGACGGCTCGATCGACTCCAAGGACCACTGGCAGATGACGATGCGCGGCCATGCCGCCGCCAACCTGATCCCGGTGGTGGCATCGAACCGGATCGGCCGGGAAGAGGACGAGGAGTCGAGCATCGACTTCTACGGCTCGTCGTTCATCGCCGGTCCGCAGGGCAATATGATTGCCGAAGCGGGACGCGGCGAAGAGGCGGTGCTGACCGCCGAGTTCGATCTGGACCAGCTTGAGGTCGGCCGGATCGAGTGGGGCATCTTCCGCGACCGCCGTCCGGAGCTGTACCGGATGATCGCGAGTTATGACGGGGATTTGACGTTCTGATTGAATGGAGAAACGGACAGAATGCAACAGCAGCAAGGAGGCAACTCCCGGCTGCTGTTTTTTTGTATGAATTCTAATCGATCCGCTAAGAGTATCCATCAAATGTTATATAACATAACATTTAAGTAGAAATATAATTGTCACCGTTGCTTTGATCTGATAAAATCTCTTTAAGTTTAGCGACTATATTTTGGGGGGTCAGGGGATGAAGAAGAGAAAAGCGATTTTTATGTCAGCTATTATGGCATTGATGCTGCTGACGGCAGCGGGATGCGGCTCCAACAACAAGGAAGGCTCCGGCAGCTCGGGTTCGGGCGGCGGAGAGACCGTCAAGTTCGCGAGCGACGCCAGCTATGCGCCGATGGAGTTTATGGACGGAGACAAGATCAAAGGCTTCGACATCGACTTTATCCGGGCGGTAATGGAGGAAGCCGGAATGAAGTACGAGGTCTCCAATACCGGCTGGGATACGATGCTTGAGAGCGTCAAGCAGGGAACGGAGTATCAGGCCGGTCTGTCTTCCGTATCCATTACGGATGAGCGGAAAGAGACGTATGACTTCTCCATCCCTTATTTTGAGTCGACGAACATGATTATGGTCAAGGAGGGCAGCGACATCAAGAGCGCGCTTGATCTGAAGGATAAGAAGGTCGCTGTGCAGACGGCGACGACAGCCGATACGCTGATGAGCGGCATCATGGGCATGGACAATGCGAAGCTGAAGCGGTTCGACAGCAATGCGGTTGCACTGATGGAGCTGCAAGGGGGCGGCGCGGACGCGGTGGTGGCGGACATCGCCATCGTGCGCGAGTTCATCAAGAACAATCCGGACCAGAAGCTGGTCGGCATCACCGACAACACCAACTTTACCTCGGAGTATTACGGCATTCTGTATCCGAAGGGCAGCGAGCTGAAAGCGAAGCTGGACCCGGCCATCCAGAAGGTGCTGGATAACGGCAAGTATGAAGAGATCTACAAGAAATGGTTCGGGGAAGCGCCGAATCTGGAGAATCTGAAGCAGGCGAAGTAAGGGGATGCGGCGATGGATTTCAGAATGGATCTGGTCATGCACTATTTGCCTTTATTCATGCGGGGGATGCTGTACACGGTCGGGGTCTCCGCCGCCTCCATCCTGATCGGTTCGGTGCTGGGCCTTGGTATCGGGTTCGGCAAAATGCTCCGGAGCCGGCTGCTGCGGCTGCCGTTCGATGCTTACATCAATATTTTTCGCGGAACGCCGCTCTATGTACAGATCCTGATCGTCCACTTCGGCATCGTGCCGGTCTTCTACGGCAGCACGAATGCGCTGGTCTCCGGCGTCGTAGCGCTCTCGCTGAACTCGGCCGCCTATTCGGCGGAGATCTTCCGGGCGGGCGTTCAGTCCATCGACGGCGGGCAGCGGGAGGCGGCCTTGTCGCTCGGCATGACGGGGAGGCAGGCGATGCGCTTCGTCGTGCTGCCGCAGGCGGTGAAGCGGATGGTGCCTGCTTTTGGCAACGAGTTCATCGTGCTGGTCAAGGATTCGTCCCTGCTGGCGGTCATCGCCATGCCGGAGATTATGTACTGGGGCAATACAATGAAGGGCCAGTATTACCGCATCTGGGAGCCGTATCTGACGGCGGCGGTGCTGTATTTTATCCTCACCTATCTGCTCAACAAGCTGCTGCAGCAAGTGGAACGGAGGCTGTAACCGATGGAACCGATTATTGCCGTCAGGCATCTGCGCAAAGCGTTCGGCGCCCATGTGGTGCTCGGCAATGTGAACGTCGAGATTTATCCGCAGGAGGTCGTGGTCGTCATCGGTCCGTCCGGCTCCGGCAAATCCACCTTCCTGCGCTGTCTGAATCTGCTGGAACGGCCGCAGGGCGGAGAGATTGTCATTGAAGGCATCTCTCTGACGGACCCCAAGACGCGGATTCACGATGTGCGGACCGAGGTGGGCATGGTCTTTCAGCAGTTCAATCTCTTCCCGCACAAGACGGTGATCGAGAACCTGATGCTGGCTCCGGTTCAGGTCCGCCGCTGGACGCCGGATCGGGCCAGGGCCAAAGGAATGGAGCTGCTGGAGAAGGTCGGGCTGGCGGACAAAGCTGCCGCGTATCCGGCGTCGCTCTCGGGCGGCCAGTCGCAGCGCGTGGCGATCGCCCGGGCCTTGGCGATGGAGCCGAAGATGATGCTGTTCGACGAGCCCACCTCTGCCCTGGACCCGGAGATGGTCGGCGAAGTGCTGGCCGTCATGAAGAATCTGGCATCCGAAGGAATGACGATGGTCGTCGTGACGCATGAAATGGGCTTCGCGCGGGAGGTCGGCAACCGCGTGCTGTTCATGGAAGGCGGCGACATTGTTGAGGAAGGGACGCCGGAGGAACTGTTCGGGAAGCCGCAGCAGGCGCGGACGCGGGAGTTTTTGTCCAAAGTGCTGTAAGAGAGGCCGCTTGTTCCGCAGAGGTCAAGAACGCCGGGGCGCATGCCGCGGCGGTTTTGCGTTCGGCGAAGACGGCGTGCAGGGAACCTCTTTCTGGCCGAGACGTATAAAAAAGAGTATAGTAGAACGGGTTATCCGCTTAATAATTTGCAGCCGGAGGGTTAAACATCAATGGATTGGTTTGCCGACTTTTTTCGGAGCATCAGCGAGAATTACGGCCATTTCTTCTCGTGGAGTGATATCGCCGCCACCTTGTCCGATCCGGTCAGCTGGGGCATCATAGGCAGTCTTGTGCTGCTGGAAGGCCTGCTGTCGGCCGACAATGCGCTCGTTCTGGCCGTCATGGTCCGGCACCTGCCGAAGGAGCAGCAGAAGAAGGCGCTGTTCTATGGGATTATAGGTGCCTATCTGTTCCGCTTCATTGCCATTGGGCTTGGAACGTACTTAATCAAGTTCACAACGGTCAAAGTTCTGGGCGCGCTCTATTTATTCTACATTGCGTATAAAGGGCTGTTCCGGGGAGGCGGAGAGGAGAAGACGGTCAACCGCGGCGCTTCTTTCTGGAGAACGGTGCTTCTCGTCGAGTTGATGGACATCGCCTTCAGCATCGACAGTGTCATTGCGGCCTTCGGCCTCAGCGACGAGGTCTGGGTGCTGTTCATGGGCGGCATCCTCGGCGTGCTGATGATGCGCGGCGTCGCCCAGCTCTTCCTGAGACTGATCGACAAGTTCCCGGAGCTGGAGCAGACAGCCTTCCTGCTCATCGCCATCATTGCCGGCAAGATGCTCGCCGGCGCCTTTGGCTACGAGCTGCCGCATACCGTATTCTTTGCCGTCCTCATTGCCATGTTCGCGGGTACGCTGATTTACAGCCGGGCCAAGCGGCGGCGGGAGGGCAAGAAAGGATAACGGGGCGCTTGGGTGATTCAACGGAATTTTGCCGGGTTATTGGGTATAATAAACTGGTAGTATCTGCCGGATTGCCCGCTGGGGCGAAATACACAACCGACACGGAGGTTCTATGGAGACTGAAGCGCTGCAGCAAGTCGAACGGCTTGCCCTCAAGAAACAGAAGATTTACCGCAACAGTATTCTTCGGTACATTGCCCGCGCCATGCTGGCAAGCATGTTCATCGGATTCGGCGTTATCGTGGCCTTCAAGACAGGCAACTTCTTCTACATGGAGCATTCGCCGCTGACCTATCCGATGGCAGCCGTGACCTTCGGCGCGGCCATCATCCTGATCTCGTACGGCGGCGGTGATCTGTTCACCGGCGACACGTTCTACTACACGTACGGGGCGCTCCGCCGCAAGCTGCGCTGGACCGAGGTCGGCCGCATGTGGGTAATCAGCTACATCGGCAACATTCTCGGCGCCACCGCTTTTGCGCTCTTGATCTATCTGACGGGGCTGTTCGATTCGCCGGATGTGAACGGGTTCCTTCTGAGCGTGGTCGCGCACAAGATGGAAGCGCCTGCGCTGGAGCTGTTCTTCCGGGCGATTCTGTGTAACTGGCTTGTCTGTCTCGCCTTCTTTGTCCCGATGTCCATGAAGACCGACGGGGCCAAAATGTTCGCCATGATGCTGTTTGTCTTCTGCTTCTTCATCTCCGGATACGAGCACAGCATCGCCAACATGTGTACCTTCGCCATTGCGCTGGTGCTGAATCATCCGGGGACGATCTCATGGAACGGGGTGTTCCATAACCTGGTTCCCGTCACGATCGGCAACCTGATCGGCGGCGGCGTACTGATGGGCGTGATGTACTACTATGTGAATAAGCCGTTTCTGGACGAGGAGCCGCACTGACCCTTGTCCCATGCGCAGGGGATGCCGTTCCCGAACCTTCCCCGTCCCAAATAAAGCCGCCGTACGCCCTGAGGGGCGGATGGCGGCTTGGTTCGGCTTAACGGGCGTTAATTCCGCCCGGGAGCGGGCATCCGGTAATGGAGCGGGGCGGCCTCGCGCAGGGTGCCTTCCAACTCGCCGCCTTCCAGCCTCCAGTATTCGATGCCGCCCAGCATTTCCTTGACGCGGTAGCCTTTTGCGGCCAGCCGGCCCGCCGCTTTGGTGGCGCCGTTGCAGGCCGGACCCCAGCAGTAGACGACCAGAAGGTCCTCCTTGCCAAAGGGCGGCGCTTCGCCCCGGAGGAAGCCGCCCGGAAGCGAGCGGGCTCCCGGCAGATGCGCTTCCTCGTAAGACTGCGCGTCCCGGACATCCAGAAGAACGAAGTCCTGGACGCCGTGGTGAAGATCGTAGGCGACGTCGGCGACGTCGGTCTCAAAAGCGGCTCTGGCCTGAAAGTGAGCTGCGGCTGCCGCCGGATCGGCGGCGGGACTGGCGGACGTCTGGGATTTGGGGCGAACGGTCATAGAGAGTTCCTCCTTCGGTGGATGGGGTGGTTAAGATGTTCCTATTGTAGCTTGAATCCCGACGGCCCGTTATCTATAGTATTGGATAAGGATTATCGAAGATTTCGATAACGGCCCGGAAGAGCTCCGGGCATTCGGAAGGCAGGGGGATTACGCATTGGAACTGACGTATCTGCGGACATTTTGCGAGGTGGTCGACAGCGGCAGCCTGACGCGGGCGGCGGAGAAGCTGGGGTACGCCCAATCGAGTGTAACGGCGCAGATGACCCGCCTGGAGGAGATCTACGGCACGGCGCTCTTGGAACGGGCCGGTCAAGGCATGCTTCCGACCTTTGCGGGCCGGACGCTGCTGCCGTACGCCCGGCAGATGCTGGCGGTCCGGGAGGAAGCCAGAACGGCCGTGGCGGGAGAGGCGTCGGGTTCCCTGGTCGTCGCGTCCATCGAGACCATTGCCGTCTGCCTGCTCCCCCAGCGGCTGCTGCGGTTCAGGGAGCGCCATCCCGGCCTTCAGTTGAAGGTCGTTCCGGGTTCGGAGCCGGAGATTATTGCGGCGGTCCGAAGCCGCTCGGCCGACATCGGCCTGATCTTTGACCGCCCTTTCTCGGGCGAGGGACTGGTTTCCAGAACGCTCCGGCGGGAACCGCTCTGTCTGGTCGTCGCTCCCGGCCACCGCTTCGCGGGACGGGAGCGTATAGCTCCCGCCGAACTGGACGGGGAGCCGCTGGTGCTGACCGATGAGAGCTGCACCTACCGGGAGCGTCTTCTGGAATTGTGCCGGGCGGCGGGGGCCGCTCCCCGGATCGAGATGGAGCTGGGCCATCTGGAGGGCATCCTCCAGGCCGCCAGACAGGGGTTCGGCGCGGCCTATCTGCCGGGCTACGCCTTCGCGGGGCCGGTCGAACGCGGTGAACTGGTTGCGGTGCCGCTTGAAGACGGAGACAGCGGCTTCAGCGTGCAGCTCGTCACCCGGCCCGGGGCGCTTCCGGCCGGCTGCGAGACGTTTATCGGGCTGATGACGGAGTAAGGAGGGGCCCGGAGCCTGCTTGTAACGCGCGCCAAAGAAGCTCTGCCGCAGCTGCGGCAGAGCTTTCGGTCGTGGTTCGATGGCCCGGTTGCCGTTAGGTGCCGGGCTCTACCATTTGGAGCCGCCGGAGGAATGGCCGCTGCCTCCGCCGCCCCAGGAGGAGCTGCCGGAAGAGTGGCCGCCGCCCCCGCCGGGACGGCCGCCGAAGCCGCCCGGACCGCCGCGGCGCTCGGCCTCGCGGCGCATCTGCGCCTGCATGGCGGCCATCTGCGCCAGCCGCTCCTCCTCTTCCTTGCGGCGGACCAGCCGCTGCGCCTCCTCGGCGTAGGCGGCTACGCCGGCCAGGAAGGCCCGGGCCGACGCTTCCAGCGCGTCGAGCTGATACGGGCCGGCGGAGAGGCCGGCCTGCAGGTCCCGGTACGGCGGAAGTCCCGCCAGACCGTCCCGGGCATGCAGCCCCCGGCTCTGGAGCAGCCGCCGGGCCGCTTCGGCGTCCGCTTCGCCCTGGCGGAGCGCCGCTTCCACCCGGGCGAGCCGGTTGTCGAGCTCGCCCAAATCCCCGGCCGCTTCGCCGAGCAGGCGGCGGGCCTCGTCCTGAAGCGCGAGCAGCCGGTCCAGCCCTTCGCGGGCCTTGTCGAATTCGCCCCGCTCATCGGCGGTCCAGGCTTCAATCTCCGGCACGCCGGCCTCGGCCTCTCTCAGCCTGCGGCTCCATTCGGCAAGCGCGGCCTCCGCGGGCTCGATATGGCTGCGGGCATAGCGGGCGGAAGCCGAAGCGATAAGGCTTCGGAGCCGCTCCTGGGCGCTCCCGAGCTCCTTCCAGCCTTCGCGGATCTGATTCAGATCCCGCCGGTTGGCCAGCCGGATCTCGGCCTGGCGTTTCGTCATGGAGACGGCGTCTTCAATCCGCCGGTCCATCTCCGCGCCGATCCGGCGTACTTCATTCAGGTCCCCGCCGCGCAGCTCCTCTTCCAGCAGGGCGACATCGGCTTCCGCCTGCTTCAGCAGCTCGTAAGGCTTGACCTTCATATTCTGCAGCGCGTTCTGTTCAATCAGCGCGGCAATCTCGGAGCGGGCGGCCGCCAGCGCGGCCGGGAAGCCGTGGATTTTGTCCTGATACACATCGACATCCTGCACATCCCGGCTGATCTGCTCCTGCAGTTCTCTGGCCTGTGCGCTGACCGTCTGGGCGGCAATGGGATCGAACAGCTCCAGCTTGTCGGCCTCCGCCGTCTGCTCGGCCAGCTCCTTGAGATCGTCCGCAATGTCCTCCAGGCCGTATCCGGTCTCCTGAAGCGCATCCTGGAATTCGCTCTGAAGTTCAGGCGCCGCCTGTTTCAGTTCGTTGATGTGCTGCTTCACCGTACGGTCCGCCTCGCTGATTGCTGCGATGCTCTTCTCCTGCTCCTCCAGCGCCGTCCGCAGCTCGCTCTCTGCGCCTTGGAGCTGGCGATTGGCCGCAGACAACGCCCCCAGCCGGTAGAAGGCCGGAAGCGAACCGCTCTGCTGCTCGGAGGAGAGGGCCGACAGCTTGACCAGCAGGTCGGAGAGCGTCCGGGAAGCGGTATCGGCCAGCTGCTGGGTCTTGCCCTGAACAATGCCCTGGAAGGGTTGAAGCGCCTCCAGGCCCCGGTTCGCCCGAACAAGCAGATCGGAGATCGCTTCCTGCGAGGCGCGAAGCTGCCTGCGCCGCCGAATGCCGGTCACCGTCACATACAGAATGAGGCCAGCCAGAACGGCCCCGGCCAGGATGTAGACGAGAGACCGGGAGGAACCGTCCGTACCGGTTCCCGAACGGGGTGCGGCCGCCGGCGAGCCTGCGGACGTTCCGGTTCCGCGGGTGCCGGAATCCGATCCTCCGGAGGAACCGGCCGCAGCGCCTGCGCCGGGCCCGCTGCCGCCGGACGCGCCGGATTCTGCGCCGGCGTCTCCGCCGATGGCATGGGTTGCCCCGATCACCGAGAGGATGGCTTTGCCGAAGTCCCCCTCCTTGGCATAGGGGATGAAATAGGTATCCAGCAGCTGCTTAATCGCTTCGGAACCGCTGCCCCCGCCCTGATTGGCGGACCAGGCGTTCAAGGCGGCCTGAAGGCCGGGGTTCATGAAATGCAGATCGACGGTGCGGTCTTCGCTGCCGATCAGAAGCAGCAGTTCATTCTCCGCGAGTCCCCAGCTCTCATAGACGTCATAGGCATACTGCTCGGAGGATTCCCCATCCAGCGAAGGCAGAATGAGTATACGGAAGGCGTAGGGGCCTTGCTCCGCCTGCTTGGCGACGGCATCGGCCTGGCCGGAACCGAGCAGGCCGGCCTGGTCGACCACGGCTCCGCCGGGAGACGGGATGGCGGCGGCCGACGCGGCCGGAACGCCAAGAAGGAAGAGCAGGGTAGACAGCAACAGTGCAGGTAGGCTTTTTCTCAAACGGACACGCTCCATTCTCGGGCAGGATTGCCCGTCAATACCTTTATTATATAATAACCCTTTCCAAGCAAAAACCGCGCCTTTCCCGGAAGAGGAAGACGCGGTTGGAATCGGCCGGAGCCGCAGAGGATCGTCAGAACAGGGCCTAAGCTTCCAGACACAGCAGAAACTGAAGGCGGGACTTGATTTCTTTCTGCCATTTAAGGTCTCCGACCTTAACGGCCAGATTAAGCAGATCCAGGTAATCGTCAACTTGAAGCGAAGTCCGTTTGGCGGCGGTATTCATACAGTCAGTCTCCTTTTGAACCAGAATGAATAAGGGTGTGAGCCGGTTAAGTGCAATAATGATAATCATTATCATTTGTTTGATACTGCTATTATGAACATTATGGATGAGAAAAGCAATATGCAAACCACAAGTTTTTAATTTGGAATGTTACAATTTTAAGAAAGGATTCATATTCAGGAAAAAATGGAGCAAAAGCATTTTCTATGGGAGTAATAGGAAGGATATTCGGCGCTTTCTGTCGAAAATCTACTGTATCGCTTAAGACGGGCGAGGAATGAAATTAAAGGAGACATTGCGATGAAGCAGCTACGGCCGATATGGGGAATCATCCTGTTCCTTGTGCTTGTTCCATCTACCGTGTTAGCCGAGCGTCGGGAAATCCGATATGAGGCCGAACTGAATTATCCTCCTTATAAATATGTACAGGACGGCTTTCTGACCGGGTTCGACGTGGATCTGACGCATATGGTGTTCGAGCGGCAGTCCTACCAGGTCTTCTATTCCGGAGGCAACTGGAATGCCCTTTACCGGAAGCTGGTGGACGGCAAGATTGATACGGCCGGATTGATGGCCGTTACTCCAGAACGGCAGAAAGAAGTACTGTTCTCCAAGAAAGTGACCCGGGCCTATTTGTCCGTCTATTCGCTCCAGAGCAGAGCGGAGGGAGTGACGCTGAAGACGCTCGGGAAGTACAAAGTAGGCGTCAGGCGCGGCCAATACTCCGAGGATGTCGTGCGGGACAAGCTGGGACTTACCGGCTATGCGGCCTATGAAGACCTCCCGGAAGCGCTGGAAGCGCTTCGGCATGGAGAGATCGATGTGCTGCTGGAGAACCAGGCGGTTATCGACCATATGATTATCGAGCAGGGGTGGAGCAATGCCATTATCCACCGCCTCAGCAATTTATACCCCGTGGATATCGCCTACGGCGTCAGCCGAAGCTCCTCCGAACTTGTGCCCTACATCAATGCACGTCTCGACGAACTGCGCCGTTCCGGCGCGTTCGAAGAACTGCATCTTCAATATTTCTTTCGCCACTCCGACTATTACCGGCAGATGACGCGCGAGCGGGTGATGCTCGGCACTCTGATTGGCGCTTGTCTGCTTGCCTTTGGCTTTGTGTTTATCCGGATGTATATCCAGCGGCTTCGCAGAACGATCGAGGCCGAGCAGCGCCTGTTCAGCAACGTGGTCGGTCATGCCGGCATTCTCGTCTGGGCGGCAGCCGCTGACGGCAGAACGGTGCGGATGACCGCGTTCACCGAGGAGACGACCGGCTTGCAAGAATCTGAGCTGGCCGGTAAGAGGCTGGAGGAACTGGAGCTGTCCGATCCCGGCCTTCAGGAACTGCGGAATCTGCTGCTGGAGGCGGTCGAAGGACGATATTCGCCGGGGGTGGAGGCCAGGATTCCCCGGAACGGGCGATATTTTCTGCTGAAGACGATCCCGGGTCCGCGGGTAGAAATAAGCCGGGGCATGAATGTTGCGGTGCTGGTCGGTATCGACGTCGATGATCTGAAGAAGAATGCACTCAAGCTTCAGTCCAGCTACGAGAATCTGGAATCGGCGCATTGCGAGCTGGAGATGGCCCAGGAGGAGCTTCAGGAGCAGATGGAGCGGCTTCGGCTCAGCCAGCAGCGATTCCGCGCCGCATCCGAAGGTTCGGGAGCCTACATTTGGGAGTTGGACATCACGACCGGAAGGTATGATATTTCGGAACGCTGGTTTGAGCTGATGGGGTATACCCCCGAAGAATTCTACAGCAGATCCGATGCTCCGTTCCACTTGATGCACCCCGATGATATCGAGGCGGCCGAGCGGGCGCGCCGCGCCCATCTGGAGGGGAGAACGCCGTTCTACGAAACGGAATACCGGATGCGGACCAAGGAAGGCCGGTATCTCTGGTTCGGCGTCAGAGGCAAGGCTTCACGTTCGCCGGAGAGCGGCGCCGTCGTCTTCCTGGGATCGCTGATCGACATTACCGGCCGCAAAGAGACGGAGCTTCAGCTCAGCCGGAGCTATCAGGAACTAGAAGCGACTTATGAAGAGCTGACGGTGACCCAGGAAGAGTTGATGGATCAGTACGAGGTGCTGCTGGACAACCAGGAGAAAATGCACCGGCTCGCGTATTACGACGGGCTGACCGGCCTTCCGAACCGGCTGATGCTGCTGGAGACCCTGGAACGCTGCTTCCAGGGTACGGAAGGCCGCGCTGCGCTTTTGTTCCTGGATACGGACAATTTCAAATTCATCAATGATACCATGGGCCACCGGTTCGGAGATGCGCTGCTCGTCAAGACCAGCGAACGTGTGCAGCAGCTCATTCGGGACCATGACATGCTCTGCCGGCTCGGAGGCGACGAGTTTGTCATTCTGTGCAAGCGGATCTACCGGCGGGAAGAAGTGCTGAATCTTGCCGAGTCGATCGTGGAGAGCTTCAAGCAGCCGTTCCAAATCGGAGAAACCCGGCTGTATGTCTCGCTCAGCATCGGAATTTCCTTCTACCCGGAAGACGGGCGGACGACCGAGGAGATTCTGAAGAATGCTGATGTCGCCATGTACCGGGCGAAGGATTCGGGCAAGAACCGGTATGTTGTCTATGACAAGACGATGCATACCGAATTCAACGAACGGCTTCATTTGGAGAAGCATCTGCGGGGAGCGCTGGAGAACAAGGAGTTCGAGCTGTTCTATCAGCCTCAGGTCGATATTGCCGGCGGTCAGATTTCCGGCTTTGAAGCGCTGATTCGCTGGAATAGTCCCGAGCTCGGCTTTGTCTCCCCGCTGGCCTTTATCCGGATCGCGGAGGACTCGCGTCTGATTGTTCCTATCGGCGAGTGGGTGCTCCGGGAGGCCTGCCGTTTTCTCGGCGATGTGCAGGCAAAGAAGAGCTGCACGTACAAAATCTCGGTCAATATTTCGGTGATTCAGCTGCTGCAGGATGATTTTGTGGAGATCGTGCTGGATGCCGCGCAGGAGAGCAGAATTGAGCCGGGCTGCCTGGAGCTGGAGATTACTGAATCCGTATTCATGGAGTCCTACGAACGGATTGTAGGCAAGCTGGAACGCCTGAAGGCGGAGGGCTTCCGGATCGCTCTTGACGATTTTGGCAAAGGATACTCTTCGCTGAGTTATCTGCAGCAGCTTCCGTTGTCCACGCTGAAGGTGGACAAGGCATTCATTGATCCGCTGACCGAGGATGCCTACAGCCAGACGTTCATCCGGACCATTGTGGCGCTTGGACACGATATGGGACTTGAAGTAGTCGCCGAGGGGGTAGAGCGGTCCAGCCAGCTCGAGATTCTGGAGCACACCGGTTGCGACAAAGTACAGGGTTATTTAATCAGCCGTCCCGTTCCGGAGAAACATGCGCTCGAATTGCTGAATGGCCCTGGGAACGGCAAGGTTTGCTAAGCGGTAATAGGTTACCAGAAGAAAAGAGGGGCATTTCCCGGTGGGCGGCTGTCTGCCGGGGAAGTGCCCCTCTTGCGCGGTTGACGGATCGGTCAAAGCACCACGATTTTGTTCTTGCCGGTCTTCTTGGCTTCATAGAGGGCATCATCGGCTTTCTGGAAGACAAAGCTCTTGGAGTCGGAGCCGTTGAAATCATGCATGCCGATGCTGACGGTGACGGATTTGCCTTCCATTTCATCGACCGGCAGTTCCATAATCCCAGTGCGGACGCTCTCCATCAGCATCCGGGAATGATCCAGGCTCTTGGAAGTCAGGATCACGACAAACTCCTCGCCTCCGTATCTTGCCGCGAAATCGTCGGAGTCGATGTGCTTCAGAATGGTAGCGGCGACCTGCTTCAGAGCGATGTCTCCCACCCAGTGGCCGTATGTATCATTGACCTTCTTGAAGTTATCGATGTCCAGAATGGCAAGCTGCATCGGAAACGGATTCGACTGCTGATGTTCAATCAGCCAGCCGAAATATTCATGAAAGGTCTTGTGGTTATAGAGATCCGTCAGCGGGTCGATCTTGGACAGACGGTCCATGATGATGTTCTGGATGCGCAGATCCTGCTCCGCCTTGACCGAATTGGCCAGCGAACGGGTCAGATCGCGCTCGCGGAGGATGACGGCATAGCCTGTAAGCGCGGACAAAAGAAAAACAAACGTATAAATCAAGTGTTCGATTCGAAGCGCGTAATCATACTGGGAAGACGTGCCGAACAGAAACAGCATATACAGCAGGCAGACACAGGCGGAGGCAGCCAAATAGCCCATTCGCATGTACAGAATCGTAACCAGCATCGGGAGCAGCAGCAGCAGCGGTTTGGCGTGAATATCGGGGCTCATGAACATGATTAGAAGGATGGCAAATACATGGCTGCCTGCCGCGATAGCCCCTTCGGACAGATCCGGTCTGCGCGCATTGATGAACTCAAGCAGGACCAGCAGAGCCAGGAGCAGCGTATCAGTCAGGAGCGCATGGCTGCGGGATACGGAATTGCCGTTGTGAAAAGCGGATTGCCCCCAGACTGACCAGAGAATGAAGAGCTGGATGAAGAGCTGGACGAACATGACAACCCAGAGCGCGTTGATCAGCAACCGGTTCCAATTCAATTGACGAGGAGCGGGAGGTGACTTGGACATAAGAAGTGCCTCATTTCAAAGACAGATATCTACTATATTCGCCAAAAAACATGGTATTCCTTCCCGAATTAACCAATGCAAAAATGTTCGTATTCTGCATACACGAAGTCAATATTTATTAATAAATCTGCAAAAAATGAAATAAAACACGAATGATTATTAGGATTATCATTGACTCGTTCGGCTGATTTAGGTACAATCGCTAATGGCCGTGAAAAAACGGCAAGAATTGTTCGTATATCCCCGGCAATATGGGACGGGGGTCTCTACAGGGAACCTTAAATTCCCGGCTACGGACAGGGTGCTTTCGCATACCTGTGTAGAGCCGGGAATTTTTTTGTCATTCATTAAGGAGGAAGCGATGAGCAAGTATGATGCAATTGTCGTGGGGGCCGGTCCGGCCGGTATCTTCGCCTGTTACGAACTGACACTGAGAGCCCCGCATTGGAAGGTGCTGCTACTTGATAAGGGGCATGATATTTATCGACGCCGCTGTCCGATTCTGGAAGAGAAGATTCAGCTCTGTCCCCCTGCAAGCGGACGCAAGGAATTCGCCGGCTGTCTTCCGGCCTGCTCCATCACCGCTGGCTTCGGCGGGGCAGGAGCCTACAGCGACGGGAAATTTAATATTACGACGGAGTTCGGCGGCTGGCTGACCGACTATATGCCGCCTTCCAGAGTGCTGGAACTGATCCGCTATGTCGACGCCCTGAATCTGAAGCATGGCGCAACCGAAGCCGTCACCGACCCGACCACCGAGCATATTCGGCAGATTGAGCAGCGCGGCTACGCAGCCGGACTGAAGCTGCTGAGAGCCGAAGTGCGGCATTTGGGCACCGAACAGAACCTGGAGATTCTGAAATCCATCTATGAATATTTGCAGACCCGGATCGACATGGCGTTCAAGAGCGAGGTTCAGGACATCGTGACGGTTAAGGGAGAAGAAGGACACCGGGTAACAGGCGTCCTGCTCAAGAGCGGGGAAGTGTATGAATCCGACCGGGTCATGATCGCTCCCGGACGGGACGGTTCTGCCTGGCTGACGGAAGTGCTGAAGAAGCGGCGGCTGAAGATGTACAACAATCAGGTGGATGTCGGCGTACGGGTCGAGACTTCGGATGTCGTGATGCGGGAGATCAACGAGAATCTGTACGAGGGCAAGTTCATCTTCAACACTTCAGTCGGAACCCGGGTGCGGACCTTCTGCAGCAATCCGTCGGGACATGTCGTGGTAGAGAACCATAGCGGCGTCATGGCCGCGAACGGCCATTCCTACAAGGACCCCGAGCTGGGCTCCAAGAATACGAACTTTGCCTTGCTGGTCTCCCATAAATTCACGGAGCCGTTCGACAAGCCGAATGAATATGCCCGGGAAATCTGCAAGCGGGCGAACGACCTGTCGAGCGGCGGCGTCATTGTTCAGAAATACGGAGACATTCTCCGGGGGCGGCGCTCAACGCGAAGCCGGATCGACGAAGGCTTCCTGGAGCCGACACTGAAGGAGGCAGTGCCGGGCGATCTCGGCCTGGTGCTTCCCTACAACACGATGAAGAGTCTGATCGAAATGGTGGAAGCGCTGGAGAAGGTAACGCCGGGCATTGCCTCCGAACACACGCTGTTCTATGGCGTAGAGGCCAAGTTCTATTCCGCCCGTCCGAAGCTGACAGCTTCGCTTGAGACGGAGATCGCCGGGTTGTACTGCGGCGGCGACGGAGCCGGCATCACGCGCGGTCTGGCCCAGGCCGGCGCAGCCGGCGTCTGGATCGCCCGGGGCATGCTGGAGCGGGCCTAAAGGACGCTCCTCAGCCTGTAAGGGACGCTCCCCTCGTGAGGGACGCGCCTCTGACTGAGGGACGCTCCTCTGGCAGAGGCGCGTCCCCAGGAACGGAGAACCGCCGCCTAGATACCTGGCCGGATATGGACATAATAATGATCGAACGGCAGCGACCCTGCCGGAACCTCCGCGAATCCGCGCTTCATGAAGGCGCGGATTCTTGGCGCGTCCGCGGGGACGATCTTGGTAATCATCCGGTCGGCCGGGAAATCTTCGTAGAGCCCGGCAACGGCCAGCCCGGCGATTTCTTCAAGCAGATCTTCTCTCTCATAGGCGGAAGCCAGATCGAGCCGGAGAACGGCGGTAGGGATTTCCGCTCCATCCTCTGATTGGGGAGCATCGCTTCTGACGAAGATTTCTAACGTTCCCACCGCCTTCTGCAGGACTTTGTCTATCACGCTGAAGCGGACATAAGCCTGCCAGCTGTAAGCGTCCAGCCAGCAGCGGATGCAGGCGCTTACTTCCTCCTCGGTGCGGAAGTGAAAGTCGCTGTGGCAGTTGTCGCTGTTGAACAGCGGAACCGCGGCGGGATCGGAATAGCAGTCAAGCAGCTCGGCGGCGTCTTCCGGCCGGACCAGACGGTACCGGAAGTGTGCGGTTTCATAGACGGGACTCTGAACATAGGGCGACGGATGGGCGGATGGCAGCTGCATAAGTATCGAATTCCTCCTTGGTTATCGGCTCTTGGCCGGATGGACTGACTCTATCTTAACGGAGGAAAGACGACACCTGTATGTCGTCTTTGCCTGCTGCTTCTGCGGATTGGCGGGTTAGGATCGAACGGGCGTGGTCGGCAATCCGCCGCTGAAGGGCCGGCGGACCCAGAATGTCCACATGCGGCGCAAGCGCCAGCAGGCGCCCGAACCATCCGCTCTCTTCCTCCGGCACGCTGAAGGAGAGGAGCGCTCCCTGGTCCGGCTCTTCGGTAACCGATGCATTCGGAAAAGCTTCCTCGGCGGGTATCCGCCATGGTGCCGGGCAGCGAAGCCGGACGTCCAGGTAAGTCCGTTCGTCCGGCCGATCCTTCAAGAGCGTATCGGCCGGGGGGTGGCTCCGGGAGAACGGCGAAGCCGTAGGGCGAAGATTCCGCATCCGGGACAGACGGAACAGCCGGTAGTCTTCGCGCCGGCGGCAGTAGGCCAGCATGTACCAGGCGTTCCACTTCATCAGAAGCTGGACCGGTTCTGCGCATCTGCGGGAGAGAACGCCTTGAGCGCTGTAATAGTCGAACTCGACGGCCAGCCGGGCCAGTGCCGCCTGGACGAGCGGAGGAAGAAGTTCCTGGATGCTCCGTCCCTCGCGGTACGCCCCAAGGTCGAACTGGACGGGCGGCGGTTCTATGCCGCCGAAGGCCGCCGTCATTTTCTCCGCCGCCGCCTCCAGCCCCGAGTGGCTGAATCCGGACTCCAGCCCCTTCACGGCGGCTGCGATCCAGCGGAAATCCTCGCTGCCCAGAGGCTGGCGGCTTAGGCGGAATCCGTCCAGAATATAGTACCCGCCCGCGGCTCCCTGGGCGGCGGCAACCGGAATGCCCGCCATGCCCAGCGACTCGATATCCCGCTGAATCGTCCGGACCGACACCTCAAAGTGTTCGGCCAGCACCCGGGCGGTCACCCGCTCGCGGTTCAGTAAGTAGATTACAATGCCTAACAGCCGGTCGGTCTTCACGCTGCTCCCCCCTAAATCCGGATATGGAAGTTCTACAGCTAACCATGACATAATTCAGCCGGGGGTTCAATACGAACGAAGCGGATAACGCTCTGCCGATCCGTCTTGCGGGCATCTTGTGGAGGCATCGCTGCAATCCGTCACCTATTCTTCTTAAATAGGCTCTTTGGGATCGGAGCGGCAGCTGATAAGATAGGAGAAAGGGAACTTGTGTTCCTGCCTTGGTAAATTGAGGAGGGATTGAATTGCCTTACTTCAGAACAGAAACGGCAGAGCTGTATTATGAAGAAATCGGGGAGGGGCGTCCGATTGTGCTGCTTCACGGCTTCACAATCGACCATCGCTTGATGAAGGGCTGCATGGAGCCTGTATTTGCCGCCCGGCCGGGCTGGAAGCGGCTTTATCTTGATTTGCCCGGGATGGGACGCACAAGAAGCTATGAAGGGATAACGGACTCGGACGGTATGCTGGACGCTGTGCTGGCGGCTATCCGGCAATGGCTGCCGGGCGGCGAACCGTTCTGTCTGGCCGGCGAATCGTACGGCGGCTACCTTGCCCGGGGAATTGCCGAGCGCAGCCCCGAATCGGTGGCCGGCCTCGGGCTGATCTGTCCGATGATCCTGCCCGCTCACGACGATCGGCAGCTGCCGGAGCACCGGATTCTCCGCGAAGACGTGTCGCTTGCGGAATCGGCCGCCGGACCGGACTTCGACGATTTCCGCCAGATGGCGGTTGTGGCGAACGCCCGGACATGGCGCCGATACATAGAGGATGTGTTACCCGGCCTGCGCCTCGGGGACACTCGGTTCCTCGACGGAATTCGGGAGCGCTACGGCTTCAGCTTTCCGCTGGAGACAGCGGTCATGGACAAGCCCGGACTTCTGGTAGCCGGCCGCCAGGATGTCTCTGTCGGTTACCGGGACGCGCTGGAATTGCTGGAACGTTATCCGCGCCTGACTTATGCGGTGCTGGATACCGCAGGCCATAATCTCCAATTCGAGCAGCCGGAGCTCTTCGAGGCGCTGGTACACGAATGGCTGGACCGGGTGGAGCGGGAGCAGTTCGGCCCGGCGGCGGCAGACTAGCCTTAGGGAGGCAGACTAGCCTTAGCGAAGAGGCGGAGGGAAGAACTGCTGCGGCCATGCAGCAACGGCAAGAAGGGGCGTCCTCGCGGACAGCCCCTTTCTGGCTTCGTGTCTATTCTGCGTACTTCAGCCTTCCAGCAGCAGCGATTCCGGATCTTCCAGCAGCTCCTTGACTTTGACCAGGAAGCTGACGGCTTCGGAGCCGTCGACAATCCGGTGGTCGTAAGAGAGCGCGATGTACATCATCGGCCGGTTGACCGTTGTCGTCTCATCGAGCGCGATCGGCCGAAGCTGGATCTTGTGCATGCCGAGAATGCCGACCTGCGGCGTGTTCAGAATCGGCGTAGACAGCAGAGAGCCGAAGACGCCGCCGTTGGTAATGGTGAACGTACCGCCCTGAAGCTCGGACAGGCTGAGCGTGTTGTTGCGGGCCTTGGCGGCCAGCTCGCCAATCTCCCGCTCGATCTGCGGGAAGCTGAGCCGGTCGGCGTCCCGTACGACCGGAACGACCAACCCTTCCTTGGCGGCGACGGCGATGCCGATATCATAGTATTTTTTGATAATCAAATCCTCGCCGTCGATCTCCGCGTTAAGCAGCGGGTATGCCTTCAGGGCTCCGATTACCGCCTTGGTGAAGAAGGACATGAAGCCCAGACCGACATCGTGCTTCTCCTTGAAGCTGTCCTTGCGCCGCTTGCGGATGTCGAGAATGGCCGTCATGTCCACCTCGTTGAAGGTGGTCAGCATGGCTGCCGTATGCTGCGCCTCGACGAGCCGGCTCGCGATAGTCAGCCGGCGTCGCGACATGCGCTTGCGCTCGACTTCCTTGCCGCCGGACGGCGCTGCGCTCTCCGGCGCCTTCGCGGCGGCCGGCTTGCTGCCGCCGTCCGCAGGCTTCGGAGCGGGCGCAGCCGCGCCGTGGCCCTGCACATCGGCCTGGGCAATCCGGCCGATGGGATCGCGCGCGCCGACCTCGCCGAGGTCGATGCCCCGCTCGCGCGCGAGCTTGCGGGCACCCGGCGTGGCCAGGTGCTCCCCGCTTGCCGCCGCCGACGAAGGCTCCGGCGCTGCGGGCGGCGCTGGCGCTGCCGCCGGTGCCGACGGCACCGGAGCAGGCGCTGCGGGCGCCTCGCCGCCTGAACCGGCGGCCGAGCTGGCCGGCGTCTTCGCTTCGCCGCCGGCCGCTTCGCCGATCACGCCGATTGCTTCGCCTACAGCGACATTCTCGCCCTCCTGGCGCAGGATAGCGGAGATGACGCCGCCTTCCTCGGCGCTGATCTCCAGATTGACCTTGTCGGTCTCAAGTTCGGCCAGCACGTCGCCGGCTCCGACGACGTCCCCCTCCTTCACGTGCCACTTGTAGATCGTTCCCTCGGAAATGGATTCGCCCAGATCGGGCACTTTGATTTCGGACACAGCCGCTACCTCCCCAGAAAATTGAATTTACGCTATCGTGACCCCGCCCCGGTGGAGGACGGTACAGCCGCTTGTGCTTGCGATTGGTTCAGGTTCAGGGCTTCCGTGACGATCCGCCGCTGTTCATAGGTGTGGACGTCGGCGTAGCCGCTCGCCGGACTGGAACGTTCCGGACGTCCGATATACGAGACGGTGGTTCCTTCCGGCGCGATGCCGCGCAGCCGGGGCTCGGCGTAGCTCCAGCCGCCCATGTTCTTCGGCTCTTCCTGGACCCAGACGATCTCTTTCAGCGAAGAGAAGGTGCTGAGGTGGGCGGCCAATTCGCTCTCCGGGAACGGATAGAGCTGCTCCAGCCGGAGAATATGCACGCCCGACCAGTCTTGTTCGCGCGCCGTCTCCAGCTCGGTCTGGAGATCGACCGCTATTTTGCCGGAGCAGACGATGAGCCGCTTGACGCTTGCGGGCTGACTGCCCAGCAGCGGTTCCGGCAGCACCGGCTGGAATTCGCCGGAGGCAAGCTCCGATCCCGGCGAGGCGCTCCGCGGATTGCGGAGCAGGCTCTTGGGCGTCATGATAACGAGCGGCCGGGCTTCCGGCTTGCCGCAGAGCGATGCCTGGCGGCGCAGCAGGTGGAAGTATTGGGAAGCGCTCGTCAGGTTGGCGACCGTCCAGTTCTCTTCCGCCGAGAGCTGCAAATACCGCTCCAGCCGTCCGCTGGAGTGTTCCGGTCCCTGGCCCTCGTATCCGTGCGGAAGCAGGATGACGAGATTGCTGCGCTGGGTCCATTTGGCCCGGCCTGCCGAGATGAACTGGTCGAAGATTACCTGGGCGGCATTCGCGAAGTCTCCGTACTGCGCTTCCCAGATGACGAAGGTCTCCGGCGCGAAGACATTGTACCCGTACTCATAGCCGAGAACCGATGCCTCCGACAGCGGGCTGTTGTAGACGCCGAAAGAGGCGGCGGCATCCTTCAGCTGATGCAGCGGCGAGAAGAGCGCGCCCGTCTCGCTGTCATGGAGCACCAGATGCCGCTGCGCAAAGGTGCCGCGCTGGGCGTCCTGCCCGCTGATGCGGATCGGCGTGCCGTCCTGGAGAATCGTGGCGAAGGCCAGCGCCTCGGCCAGCGCCCACTCGACCTTCTCGCCGTCGTTCAGCAGATCCTTGCGGCGCTGCAGAATGCGGGCGAGCTTCGGATAGACCTTGAAGCCGGGCGGCACATCCAGCAGCGTGCGGTTGATCTCCCGCAGCCGCGTCAGCGGCACCGCCGTAACCGGGTAAGCTCCCTGCGGATCGGGAAGCGTGACGGACGGCTTGGTCTCGCCGTTCTTGTGCTTGCCCTCCTTCATCCGGTCGAAGGCTTCCTGAAGCACGCGCTCGTTCTCGGAGCAGAAGCGCTCTGCGTCCTCGCGGGTAACGATCTGCTCGCGTTCCAGCCGCTGGGCATACAGACGGTAGACCGTCGGGTGGCTCTTGACCCGGCCGTAGACCAGCGGCTGGGTCGTCTCGGGATCGTCCATTTCATTATGGCCGTGACGGCGGTAGCCGACAAGGTCGATCAGGAAATCCTTCTTGAATTTGTGGCGGTAGGCGCTGGCCAGCCGGACGGCGGCGATGCAGGCTTCCGGGTCGTCGGCATTGACATGGACGACCGGAATTTCGTAGCCCTTCGCCAGATCGCTTGCGTAGTGGGTGGAGCGGGAATCCTCGCTCTCCGTCGTGAAGCCGATCCGGTTATTGACGATAATATGAATCGTCCCGCCGTTCTGATAACCCTGAAGCTTGCTGATGTTGAGCGTCTCGGCGACAATGCCCTCGCCCGGGAAGGCGGCGTCGCCGTGCATGAGCACGGCCATCGACTTGTTCGTATCCTGCACAGGCAGTCCCGGAGTCCGGCGGTCTTCCTGGGCCGCCCGGGCGAAGCCTTCCACGACCGGGTTGACGAATTCCAGATGGCTCGGGTTATTGGCCAGCGTCAGGCGCGTACGCACCGTCTCGCCTTCGCGGACGGCGCGGTCGGCGCCGAGGTGGTATTTGACATCTCCGGTCCAGCCGTAATTGATGCCCATGGAGCCCTCCGACGGGAACAGCTCTTTGTTCGGCGAGTGGTGGAACTCGGAGAAAATGATTTCGTAAGGCTTGCCCAGAATATGAGCCAGCACATTCAGCCGTCCCCGGTGGGCCATGCCCATCAGAATGTGCTCGGCGCCGTCGTGCGCGGCGGCCCGGACAATCTCGTCCAGCATTGGAACCAGAACGTCGTTGCCCTCCAGGCTGAACCGCTTCTGGCCGACGAAGGTCTTGTGCAGGAAAGTCTCGAACTGCTCGACCTCGATCAGCCGCTTCAGCAGCTCCTTGCGTTCGCCGGCGGTCAGAGGCGCCGGCGAGCTCGGCGACTCGGCCTGGCTGTTCAGCCAGCGGAGCTCCTGTTCGTCGTGAACATGGCCGAACTCATAGGCAATGGTCTTCGTATAGGCCTGCCGCATCCGGTGGTAGGCATCCCAGGCGGTTTTGACGTCGGACGGGGCGTTCTCCCAGATCAGGGAAGCCGGCAGCGCGAGCAGATCCTCGCGGGTAAGGTCATAGGAAGAAGGCTCGATCGCTTTGGCCAGAGAATGGCGCGTCTCACGCTCCAGCGGATCAATATCGGCGGCCAGATGGCCGTAAATGCGGATGTTGGCAATCAGCTTCGCGGCCCGGACCGCTTTGAGCAGCCAGGCGGTGTCTCCGGCAACCATCTGTTCGGGCGCTCCGGCGGCTTGCGGGCCAAGAGGAGGCGGGCCGGAGACAGTGAACAACTCGCGGTAGCGGGGCTCAACGGTCTCGGGGTCCTGAAGATACTGTTCGTATTTCTCCTGAATATACCCCAGATTGGGTCCATGATAATTGCTCCAGATCGAATCGCGGTAGGGCTCTTGGGCTGCCATGAATACATCCTCCTTAACGGATGACTCCAGCTTCCGCCGGAGCTGTGGTTGCGTTTACATTGGTACAGACGAAGCATCGCTGGCCTTCGGTTAAGGCGGCGGCTGACGGGGTCGAGACCGCCGGGCCGGCCGGAGGCATACTGCCTCTCTGAAACGAAGGTTCTTGCCACATCCTATAATGCAACTTTCCCCCAGTACAATCAATTCTAACTTTCGGCCAATCCGTTCGCAAAACGGCATAGTTCTGCCTTATAGGCCATAATGCTTAGGAAATGAGCGGGAATGACAGGCGGAGACCTGAACCGAAATGCGACTACTTTCCCACTTTTTTTGAAGGAAGGGGTTTCAAACACTTGAGTTCAGGTTATTTTTTGTTTATAGTACCTATATACTACTTGCTAAGAATCTACATAACTGGGTTTTTGGTCGGTATGAAGTTTTTTCTCTCCGCGCAATCTTAACCTCCAAAATACGACACACATTCAGGCCATTATCTTGTACAATGTTAGTGATAGACAGTTTTCGAGATCTAAGCAGATCCTTGAACTTAAAGGGTCCAGTAAAGGGTAAACTTGCCGAAAGGCAGGGACACAAAGTCGCGGGTCTAAGGCGAACCATGCTACGACAGCCGGACTGCCTGGGGACATGAAATCTTAGGAGGAGATTTTTTGGACAAGTCCAACCAGGGGAACGTAGTGGAAACTCAGGCGGCAGATCTCGACATGGAATGGGTACACCTGCTTCTGAAAGCCAAGAAACAGGGCATTCGCGCCGAGGAAATTCGTCGTTTTTTCAATGATAGAACATTGAAGGCCATGTAGAATGCGTAATTCTGCATCTGGCAGCAGCAGAGCCTGGCGGCGCGGCGCCGGGCTTTTTTTATTTCATCTGTGAACCATTACCCGGATGACCGGGTCAGCGAAACGTGGCAATCGCTGTCAGGAAGGGAGAAGAGGCGTGACTATCGTATTGTTCGTGCTGGCCGGACTGGCCGAAATCGGCGGGGGCTACCTGGTGTGGCTCTGGCTGCGAGAAGGCAGACCGCTCTGGATGGGGGCGGCCGGGGGCTTGATTCTTGTCTTGTACGGAGTAATTCCGACGCTCCAGTCGTTCCCTTCCTTCGGACGGGTCTATGCCGCCTACGGCGGGGTCTTCATTGTGCTGGCCGTGCTGTGGGGCTGGCTCGTTGACCGCAAAACCCCCGATTTCTACGACGGGGTCGGGGCAGCCATCTGCCTCATCGGAGTATCGGTCATGCTGTGGGCGCCCCGGGGCTGACCGGGGCGAACGAATAATGCCGCCCTGCTGTTCTCAATTAAGAACAGCAGGGCGGCATTATTCGGCTCCGATGGCTGATCGGCATCCCGGCCGGGCCCGGCCTCTGAACGCGGCTACTCGTCTTTTTGTTCCAGCCGCCATTTCTGATAATCCAGGAATTCCTTGAACTCCCGCTTGCTGACCCCCGATGACATCGCTTCCTGGATCAGGCGGAACCAGTCGGCGTCGAGCGGCTCCTCTTCCGAATCGGATAAGTTTCCATAGAGAAGGCTTTGGACGGAGACATCCAGGGCCTCGGCGATTTTTTCGATAAATTGAATCGAGGGGTTGGATTGAATATTGCGTTCTACATTGCTGAGGTACGATTTGGCGACATCAGCTTTGCCGGCAAGCTCGGAAAGGGAAAGCCCCTTCTCCAGACGAAGCTGCTGAATGTTCTGTCCGATGTTGTCTGGCACGGCGGATTCAGCCCCTCCTTGTTAGTGAGTGGATTAAGAGTGAGGGCATACGCTCTTTAATCCTATCCAGTATAACAAATTTGCATCTGTCCTCAAAGCCAAAATTAGCGAGGAACAGGCGCCAGGGGCCGAGCCTCGCCGGTCAGGGAAGACGCTGGCCGCGGGAGCTGACATAGAGGTCATACCACTCCCGGCGGGTCAGAACAATCTCTTCAGCGCCCCGGCAGGCCTCGATTCGGCGGGGGCTGACCGTTCCGATGACGGCTTGAATGCCGGCCGGGTGCGTCATCAGCCATGCGAGGACAATGGCTTCCCGGGTCGTTCCCTTCTCTTCGGCCAGCCGGGCGACCATGGCCGCCGTGTCGGCGACATGCGGCGGCTCGCCTTCCAGCGAACGTCCGCTGAACCGCCCTTGGGCGAGCGGTCCCCATGCTTGGAGCTGAATGCCGTTCGCGCGGCAGTATTCAATCGTCCCCTCCGGCATTCCATGTTCCGTCCAGGCGGGGCGGTTGACGCTGACGACGGCGTCCAGCCAGTCAAGCTTGCCGAGACTGAGGTGCAGCTGATTGACGATGAAGGGCTCGTCCGTCCCTGTGCGGAGCAGCCCGATCTGGGCGGCGCTCATATTGGATACGCCGAAATGGCGGACCCTGCCCGAAGCCTTCAGCTCCCGCAGCGCCTCGCCGACCTCTTCAGGGTCCATCAGCGGGTCCGGCCGGTGAAGCAGGAGAATATCGAGATACTCGGTGCCCAGGCGCGACAGGATGCCGTCTACGCTGGAGAGAATATGGGATCTGGATAGATCGAAGGTATTGGACAGATCGCCCGGCTCCATCAGCCGGATGCCGCATTTGGATTGCAGAATCAGCCGTTCGCGCAGCTCCGGCCGCTCCCGCAGGACCGTGCCCAGAATGGATTCCGCTTTGCCGCGGGTATAGATATCCGCACTGTCGATCATGTTGACGCCGATGGACAGCGCGGCCTCGACCGCTTCGTGCCCCTGCTTGATCTGCTCGGCTGCTGCCGGTTCCCGGTCCCACTCTCCGCCGAGCCCCATCGTCCCAAGCACGATGGGGCTTACGGCGATTCCAAGCCGGTTGTTCCGGTTCAAAGGCAATGTTGACATAGACAGCTCCCCCTTATCGTTCCGACCCTATTATTCCGACAAAAAACCTACCCGACGGGCCCTTGGCCCTGCGGATAGGTTCCGTTCGTGTGCTGCGCCGGCTCCAAGCGGCCGGGCCGCCTAGAATCCGGTATGGTAATTGCGGTCGCTCGACGACCGCTGCTTGGTGCTCTCCTTGTCCTTCTCCTCCTGCTGCTCGAGCGTCAGATCCTCTACCGGAAGCGGATCTACGTTCTGTTCGCTCTCGAACCGGTCGAACAGGCTCTCGCTCTCGGTCGGGTACTGCTCGGGGTGATCCCGGAGGTGTCCGGTCCGGCGGGGCTTCGGTTCCGTCATGTAAAGTCCTCGCTTTCCATTTGGGAAGATGACCCTTAATACCCCGGGCAGGAGGAAATGAAACACCGGCTGTACGCTAGAGTTCAGGGCCGAGCGGCTGTCCGATCTCGTTCAGGCGTCCTTCCCGGGCGTCCTGATGCAGCCGTCTGAGCCACTCCAGTTCGGTCTTCATATGCTCGTAGCGGCCGTACATCAGGTGCAGCGCCGAACGGGGGACCGTCCGGACATGCTCTTCATAGACCTGATAGGCAAGGTTGACCTCATGCTCGGTCTCGCGGATTCGCTCCTCGAGCAGCGAAGCGATCTTCTCGGGAGCGATGTGCCGGGAGAATACGATGGCCGGATACATGGGATGCAGAACCAGCTCCTGCCGGCGAAGCTGCTGGGTGAGGAGCTGCTCGAACAGCGCCCTGCCCGTCTCCGTGATCGAATAGACGGTCTTGTCCGGCCGGTCACTGCTGCGGATCGTCTCCAGCGCCTCGATGTAGCCGTCCTTGGCCAGATTGTCGACGGCGTAATACAGCGAGCCCATCTGCAGCTTCATAATCCGGTCCATCGAACGGTCTCTCATGACCATGACGATCTCGTAAGGATGCATGTTCTTCTCCAGGAGCAGACCGAGAATCGCCAGCTTCATCGACATGGCGGATCAGCCCCTGGACCGAGAAGGCTCGGTTTTGGCGGGAATCTTGAGCCGGTCGCCGGGCATGAGCAGCACGAAGACGAGTGCAGCTACAGCCGGAATGAGCGCCCACATGAAGGTATGGGCGATGGAAGTGGAGAGCGACGACGTGATCTTCTCCAGCACCGCTGCCGGAATCTTGGCCCGGGCTTCGGGCGTCAGGGCCGAGCGCGTATCGCTGAAGGAAGAGGTATCGGCGCCGCCGAAGGCGTCCTTAAGCTGGCTGCTGAAGCTGTTGCGCTGGATAATGCCGAAGATGGTAATGCCGAGCGTCATGCCGAGCGACCGCGTGAAGGTGCTGGTCGAAGTGGCCGATCCCCGCTGCCGGATGTCGAAATGATGGACTGCCGACATGTTCAGAACGGAGAAGGAGAAGCCGACGCCGAAGCCTAGCAGAGCCATGAAGACGTTGACCAGCAGCCGCGAAATATCCGGGTCGAGCTGCGTCAGGGTAGCGACGCCCGCCACGAAGCAGACGGCGGAGATCAGCATGATGTTGCGGAAGCTGGTGCGGGACGTCAGAATCCCGCCGGTCTGCGAACCGATAACGGAACCGATCATCATCGGCATCAGGATCAGGCCGGAGTTGGTCGCCGAGCCGCCGAATACGCCCTGAACGAAGATCGGAATGTAGACGGTGGCTACGATGAAGGTCGCTCCATAGAAGAGAGCGGCGATGGCGCTCGTGGCGAACAGCCGGTTGCGGAACATGTCGAACGAGATGACCGGTTCGGCCGCCTTGCGCTCAATCAGCAGGAAGGCGATCAGCAGAATGGCGAAGCCGGCGAACAGACTGAGAATTTCCGGAGAACTCCAGGCGTACTCATGGTGTCCGACCGTCTGGCCGCCGAGCTCCAGCCCGAACATCAGGCAGATGACCGCGCCGACCAGCGTGAACGCGCCGCCCCAGTCGATCCGCTGCTTGGAATGGATAACCGACTCCTTGTAGGCGGCCACAATCAGGAAGAAGGCCACGACTCCCAGCGGCAGGTTGATGTAGAACACCCATTCCCAGCCCATATAATCGGTAATGTAGGCGCCCAGCAGCGGGCCGAGCACGCTGGAGATGCCGAAGACGGCGCCGAAGAGGCCCGTCATCTTGCCGCGTTTTTCCGGAGGGAAGATGTCAAAAATAATGGTGAACGCAATCGGCATCAGCGCGCCGCCGCCCACCCCCTGGATGGCCCGGTAGATGATCAGCTGCGTGAGAGTAGTAGAGGTCCCGCACAGCGCCGATCCGACCAGAAAGACGATCAGTCCGAACAGGAAGAACCGTTTGCGGCCGTACATGTCGGACAGCTTGCCGAAGATCGGGGTTCCTGCCATCACCATAACCATATAGGCCGAGGTGACCCAGACGAGCTTATCCACGCCGCCGAGATCGGCGACAATCGTCCCCATGGCTGCGGCCACGATTGTATTGTCCATGGCGGACATCAGGATGCCGAGCAGCAGGCCGGCGACGACCAGCTTCATATTGCTTTCTTTGGAATGCATGGGTTTCCCAGCTCCTTCGGTTATTCATGGATTTCTCCGCTATTATATTCAAATTTGAATAGGGAGGCAAGAGGGAACCCGGAAGCGGCGCTCGCACGGCAACGGCCGTCAGCGGCGGCAGAAGGGAATTGCCGGCGGCTAAACGGCCGTTTCGTCGGGGAGCTGGTGTCGCTTCTGAATATAAGTGATGAAGAATTCGGTCAATTCCGGATCGAACTGGGTGCCGGAGCAGGCGCGGAGTTCGACGATGGCCTCTTCCACCGATTTGGTCGGCTGGTAGGGGCGTTCGGTCGTCATGGCGTCGAAGGAATCAATAATGGTGAGCATCCGGCAGAGCCGCGGAATCTCCTCGCCCTTGAAGCCGTGGGGATAGCCTTTGCCGTCGTAGCGTTCGTGGTGAAGCTCGATATACGGGGTCAGATCCTTGTACTTGCCGTTGGTCAGCGCCATCTGTTTGCCCCAGGTGACATGCCATTTGACCATATCCCATTCTTCGGGGGCGAGCTTCTCCTTCTTGTTCAGAATCCCCCACGGAATCTCCAGCTTGCCGATGTCGTGAATCAGCGCGCCCAACGTGAACTGCCGCTTGGAGAGCGCGTCCATGTCCAGCAGCTCGCTGATATCCATAGCGTAGCGGAACACCCGCTTGGAATGCTTGTACGTCTCCAGGTCCTTGTACATCAGCAGGCTGAGCTGCTGCTCGATATCCCGCACATCCTGGCTGAAGTCGATATCGCGCTCCAGCGGCGACTGGTTGCCGAAGACATGGACCATGTTCTTGCCCTGCTTCTTGGCATAGTAGAGAGCCTGATCGGCGTGTTCCACCAGTTCGGACTTGTCATGGACATCCGGGCGGTAGACGGCGACGCCGGCAGAGAAGCTCAGGCAGCCCTGGGGGAAGATCTCCGTTCCCTCGAACGGCGAGTTGTTCAGCTTCCGGCGCAAGGTGTCGATAAAATGGTGCGCGCGCGCCGAATCATGGCCCGGCATCAGCAGGGTGAATTCTTCGCCTCCATACCGGGAGACGATAATGCCCGCATCGGAGCAGGACTGCTGGAGCAGCTCAGCCAGAAACACAATCAATCCGTCCCCCTTCAGATGGCCGAAGTGATCGTTGTACCGCTTGAAATCGTCGATGTCGATCATGGCCAGCGACAGCGCTTCGCCTGTGGAGCGGGAACGGCGCATCTCGTCTTCAAGGACCACCTCGAAATAGCTGTGATTGAACAGCCCTGTCCGCTGATCGCGGTTCGCCCGCTCTTCAAGCCGGCGATACATGGCGAACATCTGCTTGAATGAATAGGACAGCAGGGTGCCGAGACAGAGAAAGAGGGCCAGACCGAGAATATGATTATAGTAGAGGAGAATCGTAAGTACGAGCGACAGCACCAGGGTGCTGACGTAGGCCAGTACCGTGTCCCGCAGCATGCCTTTGAGCGTCTCGAAGAGATTCTCCTGAAAGACAATGTAGTAATAGAAGCCGACCAGCAGCGCGTTCAGCGCAAAATAAACCGCCATTCCCGACGCATAGGCGCCCAGATGGTCAGGTACAAGCGGCCCGCGCCGGCCGCCGAGGGCGGTATAGACGAAGGAGGCCGAAGCGATCATGATGGTGTACACCGCGAAGTTGTTCAGGTGCTTCCACCAGACGGTCTGGCGCTCGATCAGAAAGATCACAATGGAAGAGAGCAGCAGAACCGAGAGAGTGAAGGAAGGGCCGAACACAAAGACGCAGGCCAGGTAGACCGAAGAGTCGAGCGACATGCCGTTGCCTTGGGGCGGAAGCTGGAAGGTGAATACAGTCAGCAGGGTCGCCGCGCCGGACAGGGCGTAGACCCAGACCCAGGTGGGCGAGGTATAGCGGATGAAGGCGCCTGCGTTGTATACCGAGAAGAGGGCAAGCCCCACCAGGCAGACGCCGAACGCATACAGATGGCTTCGATTCCAGACGATGCGGCCTATCTTGCTCTTGAACACCGAGGGCACCTCCTTTGGCCGTTCCCAGGATGATTTCAATATTAAGGGATTGCCGGAAGAAAGAACAGGAAGTTCGTTGACAAATACACAAAAGACAGGCTGAAAGTTTCAGCCTGTCTCTGTTTGCGTTAGGCAATCAGCGTCCTCCGCCGATAAAGCGGAAGCCGGATGTCAATGCCATAACTACCGATGCTACGATTACAGTGTTGATGACGATACGGGAATACATAATGCGGTCTGTCTTCTTCATGCGCTCTCCCCCTTTCGTTCCGAAGTGTTGACGACTGCCGACTTGCTGTCCTGATCGTCCTTCTTGCCGGGGACCATAAGATGCTGCAAATAAAGGAAGATCCCGATGTTCATCACAATGTCGCCGATGCTGATAACCTGGGTGCGGGGATAGGGGTTCGAGAGCGGAATAATATCGCCCAGAAACGACAGCCGGGTGGAACGGTCCATCAGAAAATGCTTCGTCACGACGGTTCCCGATTTCAGCATGTCAACATAATACGGCCCGAGCACCGACGCCGCATCCAGCGATACCGGCATCTTGCCGCCGTTGGCGGCCATCACGGCAAAATTGAGCAGAACGCCGGCAAAGATGAACAGGAAGCCCGGATTGCTCCGGTTCAACCACAGGATATAAAGTCCCGCCGCATACACAGCGATGAAGAAAGAACCGCTGGCTGCAGCGATGGCAGGCGACCGATCGCTTAGTTCAAACACGACAAACTGCAGAAGCAGCAGCAGCGGAAACCAAAGGCCGCCTCTGATCTTCAGATTGGCGAATTGTCTCAGGCCGTGGCGGAAGCCGCCGCGCAGCAGCCCGACCAGAAGGCCGAGAGCTATGCCGTCGTAAACCATGTGCACCGCTCCTTAACGCGTATGTATTGGAAAAATCCGCTAGCTTCCGTTAGACATATTCGTTCTTTATAAAGGAAATCCTGCTGAACAGAGGATTTTGTCGATAAGAGGACGCAAAAGAGTCGAATATATTCCCTTTACATACCGGGTGGGGGTATGATAAAGTGTGAAAGAAGAGTAAAGGCGGAGAGCCGCCTTCATCTCTGAAGCAAGGGAGGCAGAAGAAGGATGTCAACGCAGGAGAGCGGACGGACGGAAGACGGACGGGCATGCTGCGAATCCGGCGCCCAGCCGAGAAAGAGCCATCATTCCGATGAATTCAAGAATATTCTGGGAACCCGGCTCAATCGGATTGAGGGCCAGATCCGGGGCATCAAGGGCATGATCGAGCGGGATGTGTACTGCGACGATGTCCTGACCCAGCTTGCGGCCGTACAAGCTGCGCTCGGCAGCGTCGGACGCCTGTTGCTGGAAGGCCATATGAAGAGCTGTATTGTTGACCGCATCGGGGCCGGAGACTACGAAGTTATCGACGAGCTGCTGGTCACGGTCAATAAATTAATGAAATAGGAGGAAGAATAATGAGCCAAGCTATTTTGAACGTTGAAGGAATGTCCTGCGGCCACTGCGTCAGCGCAGTGGAGAAGGCCGTCAAGAACCTCGGCGCCGTTGCCCGGGTCGATCTGCCGGGGAAGAAGGTAGCCGTGGAGTACGACGAGTCTGCGGTCTCACTGGATGCCATCAAGGAAGCTATTGAAGATCAGGGCTACGACGTCGTCTGAACCAATCCTCCGCGTCAAGCGGATTCGAAAAGCGCCTTGCAGGCGCTTTTCTCACCTAAACTATATACCCTCAATGGGTATAACGAGGATGTGGATCTGTAATGAATCCTGCACACAACGGCAGCGGAACGGAAGAAGAACGGCAGCTAACGCTGCCGGTTACCGGAATGACGTGCTCGGCCTGCGCCGCCCGGATCGAGAAGGGACTGGGCCGGATGGAAGGCGTCAGCCGCGCGAATGTCAATCTGGCGCTCGAGCAGGCTTCGGTCGGATACGACCCTGCCCGGTTGAAACCGTCGGACCTCGAAGAGAAGATCCGCTCGCTTGGCTACGGGGTTGCGCATGAGTCCGCCGATTTCGATATTTCCGGCATGACCTGCGCGGCCTGCTCGACCCGGATCGAGAAAGGGCTGAACCGGATGCCCGGCGTAGTGTCGGCCCATGTCAATCTGGCGCTGGAGACGGCGCATGTGGAATACCGCTCGGGCGAGATTGCTCCGCGCGATCTCATCGGCAAGGTGAGCGATCTCGGCTACCGGGCTTCGCTGAAGCAGGACCGGCAGGAGGGCGGAGACCGGAGAGGACGGGAAATTGCCGCCAAGCGGAATAAATGGCTCCTCTCGGCCGTTCTGTCCCTGCCGCTGCTGTGGGCGATGGCCGGGCATTTCTCCTTCACCTCCGGTCTTCCGGTCCCGGACCTGCTGATGAATCCCTGGTTCCAGCTTCTGCTGGCGACGCCGGTCCAGTTCATTATCGGCTGGCAGTTCTATGTCGGCGCCTACAAGGCGCTGAAGAACGGCAGCGCCAATATGGACGTTCTGGTGGCTCTGGGCACCTCGGCGGCGTATTTCTACAGTCTGTATCTGACGATTGACTCGCTCTCCATGGCCGGAATGGACCACACGGTCGAAATGTACTACGAGACCAGCGCCGTGCTGATTACGCTGATTCTGGTCGGCAAGTGGTTCGAGGCGGTGGCGAAGGGGCGTTCGTCGGACGCAATCCGCAGCCTGATGGGTCTCCAGCCCAAGACGGCGCTGGTGCTGCGGGACGGAGCCGAATTCAGCGTTCCGGTCAGCGAAGTGGTCCCCGGAGATCTGCTCCGCGTCAAGCCGGGAGCGAAGGTGCCGGTTGACGGCGAAGTGGTCGAGGGGCGTTCGTCGGTGGACGAATCCATGCTGACCGGCGAGAGTCTTCCGGTGGACAAAAAACCGGGCGACGCCGTCATCGGCGCGACGCTGAACAAGAACGGCGTGCTGACGGTCCGGGCGCGCAAGGTCGGGAAGGACACGGCGCTGGCGGCAATCATCCGCGTCGTGGAGGAGGCCCAGGGCTCGAAGGCGCCGATTCAGCGGATCGCCGATGTTATCTCCGGCATCTTCGTGCCGATTGTAGTCGGGATTGCCCTGCTTACTTTTGCGGTCTGGTACTTCTGGGCCTCGCCCGGAGAGTTCGCGGAGTCGCTGGAGAAGGCGATTGCGGTGCTGGTTATCGCCTGCCCGTGCGCGCTCGGATTGGCTACGCCGACTTCCATTATGGCCGGCTCCGGCCGGGCGGCGGAGTTCGGCATTCTGTTCAAGGGCGGCGAGCACCTGGAGACCGCCCAAGGCATTGAAGTGGTCGTGCTGGATAAGACCGGCACCGTTACGAACGGCAAGCCGGTTCTGACGGATGTCCGCGCGGCGGAGGATTTTGCGCTGGTGGGCTTCGGCCGGGGCGAGAAGGCCCTGCTGGCCGTCGCCGCGGCCGCGGAACGGCTCTCGGAGCATCCGTTGGCCGAGGCGATTGCCGCAGGAGCCGCCGAGCGGGGCCTGCGTCCTCCGGCGGCAGAGGAGTTCGCGGCCGAGCCGGGCCGGGGCATCCGCGCCGTCGTGGCCGGACGCCGGGTGCTGGTCGGTACGCGCCGGATGATGGAGGAGGCCGACGTGGATTACGGGGAATGGACCGCCTCGCTGGAGGAGCTTGAAGCAGAGGGCAAGACGGCGATGCTGACCGCCGTGGACGGCGCAGCCGTCGGCATCGTGGCCGTAGCTGACACGATCAAGCCGTCGTCGCGGGCTGCGGTCGAGCGGCTGCGGGAACTGGGCATCGAGACGGTGATGATTACCGGCGACAATGCCGCAACGGCCCGGAGCATCGCGGCGCAGGCCGGGATCGGGACCGTGCTGGCCGAGGTGCTTCCCGAAGGCAAGGCGGAGGAGGTGCGCCGTCTACAGGCCGGCGGACGGAAGGTGGCGATGGTCGGCGACGGCATCAACGACGCGCCGGCGCTGGCGACCGCCGACATCGGCATGGCCGTGGGAACCGGCACCGATGTGGCAATGGAGACCGCCGATATCACGCTGATGCGCGGCGACCTCGGAGCCATCGCGGACGCCATTGCAATGAGCCGCCGCACCATGACCAACATCAAGCAGAATCTGTTCTGGGCGCTGGCTTACAACGCCGTCGGCATTCCCGTGGCGGCGCTCGGATTTCTGGCGCCCTGGCTGGCCGGAGCCGCCATGGCGTTCAGCTCGGTCTCGGTCGTGCTGAATGCGCTGCGGCTGCAGCGGGTGAAGCTGTAAGCCGGGCCGCGTTCAGGCGGACAGGGTCATGCGTGGATAGGCCCGGGGGGTATGCTTCTTTTGTGCCGGGCCTATGTAGTAAACAGAAGGCTTGCCCTCCATCCGGCGCCTCTTTTCAATCTGCTCGGGAGACCACGTCTCTTGCAGCTTGAATTGGTTCTCTCCGGCTAAGGCATCCGAGTAGTTTTCGATAGGCACGCTCTGTGCTCTACGCTCCTAATGGGTCTGTCGCACTTCATTTACAATCTGTTTTGTGGTAAACCTGTAGAGGAAGACAACCTACTGGAACAGGAGTGAACCCCGTAAATGAAACCTTTTAATGATACGCTGGAGCTGCTGATGCGGCACCGCTCGATTCGCCGGTTCGCGGATACGCCCGTAACGGAAGAACAGCTTGAAGCGATAGTCGGCGCGGCGCAGATGGCCTCCACCTCCAGCAATGTACAGGCTTACAGCGTTATCGCCGTAACGGACCCCGGGCGCAAGGAACGGCTGGCCGCTCTGGCGGGCAACCAGGCTTATATCCGGGAGTGCCCCGTCTTCCTCGTCTGGTGTGCAGACCTGTACCGTCTGCGGGAAGTGACGAGCGCGCATATGGCTCCCGAAGCCTCGCATATCGACACGACCGAGAATCTGATCGTAGCGACGGTCGATGCCGCGCTGGCCGCGCAGAATGCGGCGGTCGCCGCCGAATCGCTCGGTCTCGGCATCGTCTACATCGGCGGCGTCCGCAATGACATCGCCGCCTTCTCCGAGGCGCTCGAACTGCCGGAGCTGGTCTATCCGGTCTTCGGCATGTGCGTCGGCACGCCTGCGCAGGAGCCTGTGCTGCGCCCGCGTCTGCCGCTGCAATCGGTGCTGCACCGCGAGCGCTACAGCGCGCAGGAGACGGTCGAACGGGCGGCGGCCTATGACGAGACGACCCGGGCCTATATGCGGGAGCGCAGCGGCGGAACGAGCGATACGCCGTGGTCGGTTACGATGGCGCATCGCCTTGCGCAGCCCGCGCGGATGCAAATGAAGGAATTTTTGCAGAGCAAGGGATTTATGAAGCGCTGATCGCCAACCGGCTGTCCGGCGGGAACAACGAAGCGCCAACCTCGGGATCATCTCCTTGAGGTTGGCGCTTCGTTGGGGTTGCAGCCGAAGCTCCGGTCACGGACGTTGCTGTTCCTCCGTCATCCAGTCCGAAATCCGGCGGCGGAGCCGGATGAACTCCGGATCATCCGCCAGATTCGCCGGGCGTGGCCGGGGGAAGGGCACTTCGATTTCGTGCAGAACCGTTCCCGGGCGGTTCGAGAAGATGTAGATGCGGGAAGACAGCAGCAGCGCTTCTTCAATGCTGTGGGTGATGAAGAGCACCGAACGGCGCGTCTCCTCCCACATCTCCAGCAGCCAGCGCTGCATGTCGCTGCGGGTCAGGGCGTCGAGCGCGCTGAACGGCTCGTCCAGCAGCATCAGCTCCTGCGGCGACAGGAGCGCACGCACGAAGGCGGTCCGCTGCTGCATGCCGCCCGACAGCATGTGCGGATACGAGCGCTCGTACCCGCCGAGCCCGGCTTTGGTGAGCCAGCCGGCGGCTTCCTCGCGGGCCGCGGCATCGACGCCGCCGGCAATCTCGCGGGCCAGCAGCACGTTGTCCAGCATCGTCCGCCACGGGAACAGCGCCGGCTGCTGGGGCATATAGGCGATCCGCCCGCGCTTGCCGGTGACCTCTTCGCCGTCCATGCGCACCGAGCCGGCATCGGGGTGGAGAAGGCCGCCGATAATCTGGAACAGCGTGCTTTTGCCGCAGCCCGACGGGCCGAGGACGGATACGAATTCGCCGGCGGCTACATGCAGCGTAATGTCCCGAAGCGCCGGGACCTCGGTGCGCCCGTTCCGGAAGGTTTTGCCGAGCCGGAGGACCTCCAGCGCTTGGGCGGAAGCGGGTTCCGCTCCCGCCGACGGAATTGTATCGGGCTTTGCTCCCATGCCGAGCGCCTCTTTTCCTTGGAGTATAGTAATCAGTTCCGCTTCCAGCGGACAAGCCACCGCTCCAGCAGCGCCACAAGGGCGAACAGCAGCAGGCTGAGCGCCACGATGATGAAGATCGCAACGAACATGCGGTCGGTGCGGTAAGCGGCTTTTTGCAGCTGCATATAATTGCCCAGCCCCCGGTCCGAACCGAGCCATTCGGCGACCACCGCGCCGGTGACGGCATAGGCCGCGGAGATGCGGATGCCGGAGAAGAGCGGCGGCAGACTGGACGGCAGCTCCAGCTTGCGGAAGATGGTCCAGCGGCCCGCTCCCGCCATCTGCATGTAATTGCGCATCGCCCGGTCGCTTCCCCCGAGCCCGCCCATCATGGCGACGGCGACGGGGAAGAAGCAGACCAGGGTAATCAGAATGATTTTGGGAAGAAGACCGAAGCCGAACCAGATGACAAGCAGCGGAGCAAGCGCGATGGTCGGAATGTTCTGGCTGAGAACGAGCAGCGGATAGAAGGCCCGCCGGGTCCAGGGCAGCAGATGGAGCAGCACCGCCGTTCCGATACCGACGAGCGTTCCGATCGGAAAGCCGATGGCGGTCAGGCGCGCCGTCGCCAGCGTGTGTTCGACCGGCGGATTCGCGGCCAGCTCCCGCAGCACGTCTAGCGGGGACGGCAGCATCCAGCGTTCGATATCCAGCAGCACCACCGCAGCCTGCCAGAGCAGCAGGAGCAGCAGGACGGCCGCAGCCGGCGGCCACAGCCGGGACCAGCGCGACTTCATGGACGGTATTTGGCGGTCAGCCCATCCATGCTGATTCCGGAAGGATTATGCGCGATCTTGATCTGGGAAATGACGCTCGGGCTGCCGGCCTCGATGAGCGCCGCCTGCATGTCCTGCACGATCTGCAGCAGTTCGCTAAGATCGCCTTCCATCGTGGTCTCCAGCGCGTTCACCTGATGCTTCACGCCGGAGCGCTGGATCACTTCAATGGCGGTATCCACATAAGGAATGGAGTCTTCTCCGTTCGGAGTCTTCGGAATTACTTGAATGCTGAGCAGCGTATTCGCCATGTTCATCTCATCCTTTTCTCTGGTGGGATTTGCAGATCAAGCCGCTTACTTCGGCAGGTACTCATTGGTGAACGCCTTGTCCGCCTCCAGCGGCTTGTCGAGAAGCTTCAGTCCGTACATCCAGTCGGCGAAGCCCTTCCAGATCTCTTCCTTCTGCTCGCCCCAGCGGGGAGCATCGGCCGCATAGCGCGGGCTCAGCCATTTCTGGCTGGCTATGACCAGCTCTTTGTTAAGGTCGGGAACGGCCTTCAGCAGAAGATTGGCGGCCTCTTCAGGATGGTCGATCGCATACTGATACCCGCGGGAGGTAGCTTTCAGGAAGGCACGGACCTCTTCGGGCCGCTCGGCGATCTCCTTCTCGCTCGTCGTCAGCACCGGCGTATAGTAGTCGAACTGCGGCGCATAGTCCTGGAGGTACAGCATGTCGAGCGGTTCGCCCCGCAGCTCGGCTTCGATCCCCGTCCAGGCGTAGAAGACCCAGGCGAAGTCGATGTCGCGCTTGATGGCGGTAAAATAATCGGCCTCGCCGATATTGACCTGCTTGACCTTCTTGACGTCCCCGCCGAGCGGGTCCATGATCGCCTTCATCGTCGCTTCCTCGGTGGGCGAGCCCCAGCCGCCGTAGGTTTTGCCCTCGAAATCCTTGGGCGACTTGATGTTCCGGTCCTTCGGAGCGGCGAAGCCCGACGTATTATGCTGGATGATCGCCGCGATGGAGACGAGCGGAACTCCCTGAACGCGGGCCATCGTCAGTCCTTCCTGACCCCCGATGCCAAAAGCCGCTTCCCCGCTCGTTACCATCGTATCCGTTCCCGCAGCGCCGGGCTGCACGATGTTCACATCCAGACCTTCTTCCTCATAGTAGCCCAGTTCCTTCGCGACATACAGTCCGGTGTGATTCGTGTTCGGCGTCCAGTCCAGCGCCACCTTGATCGGCTTCAGCTCCCGGCTCGGCGCCTTTGCGGCCCCGGCGGATGCTCCGGCCGAAGCGGTGGTCTCCGGCGAAGGCGCCGGAGAGGCGCTGCCGTTGCCGTTCCCGCCGCCGCATCCGGCAGCGAACAGAGTCAGCAGGACGGCCAAGGCCGTCAGGCCCCACTGTGATTTCTTGTTCTTCGTCATAACCGTTTCTCTCCCCCTCTTGTATAAGCCTTCACCCGCCAGACGAGAAAAAACGCTCCGATCTGTTCAGGATCGGAGCGCAGCAGGACGCATGAAGGCGAAAGGCTCCCGAAAGGGAACGGTTCGCTTGGCATAAGCGATTCCTACGCTGGCATTATCCAGATCAGGTATAAGGGTCAGTATCTGTTGGGATACAATCTCAGCCGGCCGATTCCAGCACCCCTGCTTCTATGAAATTGACGGGTTTAGCTTAGCCGTATTATAGACGCCCTGAACGGCCTTGTCCAGTCTTGCCGAAGCCGTCCCGGTCCGCTCTACTCCCGGAACCGGTATTTCTGACGCCGCTTGCGGCGGATCTGGTTCCAGACCTCCCGCACCGCCAGCACCAGGCTGGCGGCAATTCCGGTCATCGTAACGAAGAGGGCCAGGTACTCAAACGGCGAGTAGCCCAGCATTTTGTCCCAGTGGATTGGACTCTTGAGGTCCTCGATGACCTGGTTCATGCCGTAAATGCCGCTGATGACCGTGAAGACGGTCAGAATCATCAGCAGATTGTCGCGGCGCCTTCCCTGAAATTTCTCCTGGTACTGGAACAGGTCGTCCAGCGTGCCCTTGACCTCGTCATATAACTGGTCGTTGCCGTAGACTTTGCGGAGCTGGAAGAAGATTTCTCTGCCCTGAGACTGGGAAATCAGTTCCAGAAAATAGAATTTGGCCGAGAAGCGGTTGATGTCGAAGATCAGGCTCTCGATCTCTTCATAGTCGTGCTCGATCCGCAGCCGGGAGTGGATGTTGGCAAGCTTGAGCAGCACGATCTTGTGGAACAGGCTCAGCAGCAGGCCATAATAATATTCGCCGTACATCTGGTTCGCCATCCGGACGGCACTCTCGCCTTCCCTGCAGGAGACGCAGGAGAAGGTCTGTTCATTCGTGATGTAGTAGGTATCCGGCGCCCAGCGCCGGTAGGTATGCTTCCGGTTATAATCCTGAATATATTCGGGGTCGCTGGCGCTTATATAAGGGCGGTCGGTTCCGTTCAGGCCGTCAATCTGGGAAATGCGGTACAGCACCGTCTCCGTAATCTCCGCATCCGGCTCGAAACCGTAGAATCCCTGGACAAGCATTCGTTCGTCCACGAAGAACGGCAGGGTCTCGAAATACGCGCCGCTCATCTCGGACTGGTCCAGATAGTCCCGCAGGTGAGGAGCCAGTATGCCGAAGAGCAGGTCCTCCGTCTGGCTGAACTTTCGGCTCGGACAAGAGAAGGTAACGGCGCGGTCCGCGTCCGAGGCATCCTCAAGAGAGCGGAAGCGGTCGGCGAATTCCAGCGCTTCGCTGAGGGTATACTCGCCGGTAAGCTCAAGGCGGATGGTCACAAAGCCGAGCTGGAAAGGACAAAGGAAAATATCGGTCGAGAGCAGCCGGAAGGGCATGCGGCGCTGCGGCATAATCATCTCGCAGTCCAGAATATGGGCGCGCGAATAGCGGTGGAAGGCGTCGGGCTCCTTCTCTGCGCGCGGAAACAGGACATGTGCTGCGAAAGGCATATAGACGCGCTCCATATTCTCATGGGAGACGCAGTAGCCCTCGCCGTAATAGGCGTCTTCCAGCCGGGTCTCATCCAGAAAGAACGGCTCGAAGCCGTCCAGGAGAAGCTGGTCTCTCAGCTCCCGGTTGCGTCCCTCCTGAAGGGAGAACGGAAAGATAAATTGCAGCAGTGCGGTGCTCAGCCTGGGTTCGTTGTCGGCTAGATTCATGGCTCGTTCCTCCCGGATTCCCGGGCTCCGAAGACTGGCTCCGGCGCCCGTTGACTGTTCATTCCCTCTTATTACCCTGAAGGTCCTCGTCCGCCTCTGGGATTCATTTCATGCAAGACGGGTACACTACCAGTATACCCTAACACATTGCCAGGCGGGTACGGACCCGCACGGAAGGAGAATGAAGGAATCATGACACAATCACTGACAGAAGAACGCATCGGACAGGTGCTGGACGCGAACCGCTTCGGGTCCTTCGGAACCGTCGAAGCCGGAGGCAAGCCCAAGGTCCGCTATATGGCCGTCTATCACGAGGGTCTGAACATTTATCTGGCCACCGACCGCAAGACGCACAAGGTGGAAGAACTGGAGAACAATCCGAACGCCTTTCTGCTGGTGGGCTATGAATCCGGCGGCAGCAAGGATGTGCTTGAGATTGAGGCCCGGGTGTCGATCTCGTCGGAAGAATCCCTGCGCAAGCAGGTCTGGAATCCGGATCTGTCCCGTTGGTTCAAGGGACCGGAGGATCCCGATTATGTCGTGCTGAAGCTGGACCCGCAGCGCATCGAGCTGGAATCGGGCGGAGAACGTTCCGTCTGGGAGAAGGCGCAGGGCTAGAAGCCTTCCGCCCGCCGGCCTGTCCCGCCAGGGACGGCACTTGCGCAAAGCGGCACCATTGCGGACCGAAAAAACAGGTCTTCGGACTGATTTTCGGTCCTTTTTGGCGTCCGGATTATGGTACAATCAAGCCATCAGGCAGATAGGAATCTATTGATCTGATCCATAGTAGGCTACAGGAGGACGGGCCATGCATTGCAGCGATTGTTCCAGGGTGGAACCGATTGAAGACAGCGGCGAGATTCGAATCAGGCAGGCAACCCCGGAGTGGGCGGAGGCTGCCCGGGAGGCAGGCATCACGGTCGAAGGGCAGGACAGCGGAAGCTACAGCATCCCCTATGCCACCCGGGACGAGCTGCTCACTTGCCTGGAACGGCTGAGGGCATACCCTGCGAATGCGGGGACGGACAGACCGCTGCAGGTCGGCTTCCGGGGCCATTTTGCCGGCAGGCAGTCCGATCACCTGCAGCGGTGGTTCGGCCTGGAGCAACTGGAAGCCCGGTTCCGGAGCGCCGATCTGATCGACATTATTTCACGCGCGGAATTCTGCAGCTACCTCCAGCCGATTGTGGACCGGGACGGAGCGGCCTTCGGGTATGAGTTTCTGCTGCGGCCGCTGCCGGGAGGCAGCCCGTTTCAGCCGTATGAGCTGTTCGAGGCCGCCCGGCGGAGCGGATTTCATTCGTTCCTGGACCGCGCCGCCCGCATCTCGGCGATTGAGGCCGGGACGCGGCAGGTGCCGAAGGGACTGAAGCGGTTCATCAATTTTCTGCCTTCTTCCATCTATAACCCGAAATATTGTCTGACGCATACGTTTGCCGCGATTGAGCGGCTGGATCAAGATCCCCGGGACTTCGTGTTCGAAGTGGTGGAGAGCGAGCGGATTACGGATATCACCCACTTGGCGAGCATCTTCGCGGAATACCGGAGACACGGAATCGGAGTCGCGCTGGACGACGTGGGAGCCGGGTTCTCGACCATTGAGGTTCTGCAGCGGCTGCAGCCCGATTTTGTCAAAATCGACCGCGGCCTTGTCAGCTTCTGCGATGCCGACTATGCCAAGCAGGCCGCGATCCGGGAGATTGCGGCCCAGGCCCATGCTTACGGCGGCACCGTGCTTGCCGAAGGCATCGAGCGGCGCGAGGAGTTCGAGTGCTGCCTCGGGCTTGGCGCCGAGCTCGGCCAGGGCTATCTGTTCGGCCGCCCGGTAGCCGAGCTTTAAGCCGCCCGGCCGCAAGGGCCGCAGAAGGCCGGCGAAGCCGGAAGGAAGGCTGCGGACCGGCGGCATGGACAGCGCAGCGCGCTTTTTCTATAATATAGAGAAGAACGTAATCATTCCGGTTAGACGAGAAAGCGGGGAGACGGATATGACGAAACCGGCAGTGACGGAGTGCGATACGACGTGCGGCGGCACCGAACCGGACCCGGAGCATCTGCGTCTGACGCTGCCCGAGCGGGAGATCACCGACAAGATGGCCGAGATGTTCAAGGCGCTCGGAGATCCTACCCGGGTCCGGCTGATCTATGCGCTGTCGCGCCGCGAGCTCTGCGTGCATGATCTGTCCGTCATTCTGGAGATGGGCCAGTCGGCGGTATCCCACCAGCTCCGGTACCTGCGCAACCTGCGGATCGTCAAGCGCCGCAAGGAAGGCAAGACGGTGTTCTATTCGCTGAACGACGCGCATGTCGAGCAGATTTTTCTTCAGACGCATGAGCACATCCGGCATGAATAGCCGGAGGCCCACGGCGGACATAGAAGCTCCGGAAGTTATCCGGACGCAAGAACCCGCAAGCCGGCTCTCGCCGCTTGCGGGTTCTTTGATCTGCGGATGGAGTTCGCTCTACTTGGCCAGATAGCCGAGCAGATGGTGAATCAGTACAGCGGCTTCGGCGCGCGTTGCGCTTGCCTTCGGTGCGAAGAGGCCGTCGCCCTGACCGGAGATCAGGCCGGCTGCGGCCAGCCGGTCCACACTCTCCAGCGCATAAGCGGAGATGGCGGCGCTGTCTTTGAACGAAGCGGCGGAAGCGGACAGGTCCGCGTTCTGCTGCTTGAGGGCTTTGTCGATCATGACGGCCATATCCTGGCGGGTGATCGGCTCGTTCACCCCGAAGGTGCCGTCGGAGCGGCCCTGAACGATGCCGGATTTCTGCGCGGCGGCAACCGCTTCGCTGTACCAGGCGCCGGCCTTCACATCGGAGAAGGGGGCGGAAGCGCCGGGAGCCTCCAGATCAAGCGCCAGAGTCAGCATTTGGGCGAACTGCGCCCGGGTTACCGTACCCGCCGGATGGAAGGCGCCGTCTCCCATGCCGGAGAGCACGCCCTGCGCTGCCAGCCGGTCGATGGCGTCGGCGGCCCAGACATAGCGGGCGGTGTCAGGGAAGGAGACCTTGACGTTGGCCGCCGCGTACTTGCTGAAGTGCTTCGGCGCGAAGACAACCCGGCCGGATGCAGCCTCGTACTTCGCATTCTTCACAGTCTGGACCCCGCCGTTGTCGCTTAAATAATAGACGACCGTCTGATTCGGCTTCTCGCCGGAAGCCGGAGAATAAGGCAGGGACACCTGAACGGCCTTGCCGTTCCAGGCTACGGTCTGGCCGCCGCTGCTTAGGTTCAGCTCATACACCTGGCTGCCGGCCGTCTTCAGCTTCGCTTCCGCGGACAGAGCGGAAGGCTCCACCCGGGCGGCGGAGAGTACAAGCGGAGCCCCGGCCCCGGCCTTCCGGAGCAGGGCGGTATCCAGCGAGATGTAGACGTCGTTCAATTTCACCTGAACGTCCCGGATGCCCTGGCTTGCGAGCGCGGCCAGAATTCCATCCGGCAACGCGGCCGACAGCGACTTGGCTCCGGCCGCCGTCACGCTGACGGTGATCGTGCCGTCTGCGCCTGCGGCCGCCCGGGTCAGGATGTCGGCCGTCAGCGTTACCGCTGCCTTGCCGTCCGCGCCGACCGCCGCTGTCAAGGCTGCCGAGCCTGCCGTCACCTGAGGGGCGGAGGACGGAGAGGCCGTGGCGGCCGGAACGGCAGGAGCCGGGGCCGGCGTCGCAGCCGGAGACGGCGAAGCCGTTCCCGCCGCAGGCTCGGCGCTGACTGCGGCGGTGGTCTGGCCGAAGCGGACCGCTTGGCCAGCCGGACTCACCTCGGCTACCGCGATGTGGTCGCCGTCAACTGCGGGAACGAGACCGCTCTCGGGTAGAGCGGCATAGCCGGTGAGCTTGTCTTTGAGCTTCGGAACCGGAACGGCGCCGGTGCCGAAGTTGGCGTAGACCCGCTGGTTGCCGGCGTATACCGAAGGAGTTACGGTAAGCTGCGTCAGGCCGTCGTTGGCTGCGCCAGCAGGGTCTGCGGCCGTTACAGTAAGGCCGCCCGCCGGCGGGTATACCGCCTCTCCGGCGAGGTCGCCCATTACGATACCGAAGCCGTTCGTGCCGATGTAGACGCGGCCGTAGACATTCGGATCGCCGGTAATCGCCTGGGTGGCGTTGGCATACTGATGCGCCTCATCGTTGATGCGAATCCAGGTGGCCCCGGCATCGTCGGAGCGGAAGAAGCCGTAGGTGCCGTCGATGCGGCCGCTGATATAGATGGCGTCATAGTCTTCGCCGGGGGCGGCCTTGCCGAAGCCGATCATGGCCGATTCCTCAACCTCGGTCAGCTTGGTGAAGCTGGCGCCGGAATCGGTGGAATGGAAGACGCCGTAGGCGTATTCGGGATGTTCCTTGTCCTTGACGGCTGCAAGCCAAATGTCGCCTTCCCGGTTGGAGACGGCCTTGAATTTGCCGGTCATGCTGTTGGGCAGTCCGGAGGACACCGTCAGGCGGAAGGTAGCGCCCCCATCCTGGCTGACATAGAACTTGCCGTCCAGGAAGCCGTAGAACTTGTCGGGGTTCACCCGGTCGGAAGAGACGACGGCCCCGTCGGGAATGCCGCTCGAAGCGGTCCATGTCTTCCCGAGATCGGTCGAGTAGCTGACCGGACGCTTGACGTCAGCGGCCGAGGATGCAGGCGCCCAGACGATGGTAGCGCCATCGGCGGAGATCGCTGCGTGTCCGCCGCCGGTGGTTGCATTCCCCGTCCAGGCGTTCGCTGCCGGTGTCCAGGTTGCGCCATTGTCGGTCGATATCCCCATGTGGGGAGCGTCGGCGTCCGCATTGCCCACCCGGATAATCCGATTGGAATCGTTCTGCGCAAAATCGAGATCCGTAATATTGCTGATCGTCGGATTGGTAATCATCCCGGGCGCCCGGGTCAGATCGGTATGCCGGAATCCGCCGATGTCGCCCAGTCCGCTGATCAGCTTGGCGTCGCCGGAAGGCGGCACGATCAGAGCGTTGACGGCCGTCTCTTCAATGCCCTGGGCGTAGACGGAGAGGCCGACCGTCATCCCCTGGTCCAGAGCGGTCAAGTTGTTGGTACCGAACAGGGTCGCTCCGGTGCCGTAGAAGAGATGGTCGGAATTGAACGGATCAATGTCCAGATCGCCGATCATCCAGCCGAGCTTCGGATTCTGGGCCGTGCTTGTCGTACTGGTGGGCGTTCCCCAATCCAGCCAGGGCGCCCGGGAATAATCAATGGTGTAGTTATTGTGGCGCTGATCCCAGCCGCTGTCGGTCCAGAAGGTCTTCCAGGTAGCGCCTCCGTCGGTGCTGCGGAAAATATGCTCGTCCGGCCACCAGACATTCATCGTCGAGGTCATGATCACGTTCGGATGCTGCGGGTCAACGGCCAGACCCCCGAATCCGTAGCTGCCGACCTCATTGGAGCCGGCTGTCGTCTGTACCGGCGGGGTAATGTCTGTCCAGACGCCGGTTGAGGTGTTGTATTTATAGACGCCCCCGTCCTTCTGGCCTCCGCGGCGGAGACCGTCGTAAGGACCGGAACTGACGTTGTAGTTCACGTACAGGTACCCGTCCGAAGAGAGGATGCCGTGCATGGGCAGGAATCCCTTGCTGTCCGGATTAGTGATGGATTCCCAGGTCTCGCCGCCGTCTGTACTGCGATAGACCGAATTCTCCGTGTCGGCTACGCCGACATAGATCGTTCCCGTCGGCCGGGCGGCCCGGCCGGCCGCGGCGTCGGCCCGCTGGCCGGTCGTCTCGTCGAAGGTTACCCACACGACTCCGAACTCGCCGCCGTAGTAGTCCTTGGCGTCCTGCCGGGCTGTGAAGGATTCAACCCGGTTCCAGGTTGCCCCGTAGTCGGCGCTTCGCCACAGGCCTTCGCCGTTGCGGGCTCCAAAGTACAGAATACGGTTGTCATTCGGGTCTACCGCCAGCCGTTCGCCCATATTGCGGCCGGGCATATTGCCGCCGAACTTAATCGGCAGCCGGGTCTCTTCCCAGGTCTCGCCCCGGTCGGAGGAACGCAGCATGACACCGGTCTGGTCGGTGAAGAAATTGGAGTACGTGCCGGCTGCAAGGTAGACGCGGTCCGGATCGACGGGGTCGGTGGCCAGACTCTCTACGCCCGCCATATTCCAGTTGTCGAAGCTGACGCCATCCAGCAGCTGCTTCCAGGAATTCGAGGCGCTGTCCCAGCGGTAGGCGCCGCCCATGTCGGTGCGGACATAGACGAGTCCCGGTTCGCTTGAATTAAAGATCACTCCGGGGATATACCCGCCGCCGACAATGGCGGCGCGCCCCCATTGATACGGCTGGATTCCGTAGGTAGCCGAGGTAGCCGTGGCCGTGGCCGCCGACGCAAGAGCCGGACCGGGCGCGGCGGTGCTGTCGGCGGCTGCCGTCTGGGCGTAACCGCTTCCAATGACCGGCAGAGCCAGAGCGGCGGTAAGGCAGACCTTCCATACTTTCTTGAACATGCTGTGCCTCCTTGATTAGGAATAAGGTGAATGTCTGGTTCGGCGGCCGCTTCAGGCAGCCGCTGTACCCCGGATCGCCAATCTGTATGTAAGCGATTTCTCCGGGATGTTAGCTCACATTATAAAATTTTCCACTGCCGGTAAATACCCCGAGAATCCGGGCAAAAATCCCCGAATAATTAGTCATAATGGCCAAACGCCCATTTTAAGGATTCCGAATTCCGTTTAGGCCGGCCAATCATTGACACCCCGGACGGGTAAGCATATAATAGCGGTACATAACACATGAATACTTGCTCATATTTTTACGGACTAAAGGAGCTGAGAAGCTGATGAACACAGCCGGGGGCGGTACGCCCAAGAGACAGGAATGGATGCTGGAAGGTCTGGACTGCGCCAACTGCGCGATGAAGATTGAGAATCGCGTGAAGCGGATCGAGGGCGTTGAGGCCTGTTCGGTGAACTTTGCGGCAGGCACGCTGACGCTGGAGACAGCGGGCGGCTATGCGGAATCCGCGGCTGCCGAGGCCGAACGGACGGTGAAATTGCTGGAGCCGAATGTGAAGATGGTAGTCCGGTCCGGGAGAAGCCGGGCCCAAGGCTCCGAAGGGCCTTCTCACGGGCATGGACACGAGCATGGCCACGACGACAGCCACGCGCACGATCACGAGCATGGCCACGACGGCAACAACGCGCACGATCACGAGCACGGCCACAGCCACTCGCACGGCCAGGGCGATACCCGGCGGACCGTTCTGATGATTGCAGGAGGCGTCGTCCTGGCGGCGGCCGGAGCGCTGCTGCCTGTCAGCGGCATGGCAGAGCTGATTCTGTTCCTTGCCGCTTACCTTGCCGTCGGAGGAGAAGTGGTCTGGCGGGCGCTGACCAATCTGCTGCGCGGCGAGCTGTTCGATGAGAACTTCCTGATGGCGGTGGCAACAATCGGAGCGTTCGCCATCGGGCAGTACCCGGAAGGCGTCGCCGTTATGCTGTTCTACCAGATCGGCGAGCTGTTCCAGGGGATGGCCGTGAACCGTTCGCGCCGTTCGATCACCGCGCTCATGGACATCCGGCCGGAGACGGCGCGGGTCCGCAGCGGAGAAATGACGCGCGAAGTATCGCCGGAGACTGTGGCTGTCGGCGATATCCTTGTAGTGAAGCCGGGCGAGCGGGTTCCGCTGGACGGAATCGTGATCGAAGGCAGTTCGATGATGGACACGTCGGCGCTGACCGGAGAATCTGTGCCGCGGGCAGCCGGAGAAGGAAGCGAGGTTCTCAGCGGCTTCATCAACAAGAATGGCGTCGTCGCCGTGAAGGTGACGAAGACTTTTGCCGAGTCGGCGGTATCGAAGATTCTGGATCTGGTTCAGAACGCGGCCGGAAGCAAGGCGAAGACCGAGAACTTTATTACGAAGTTCGCCCGCGTATACACGCCGATCGTTGTTATCGCTGCTGTGCTGCTGGCAGCCCTTCCGCCGCTCGTGGTGCCGGGCGCCGAATTCTCCGACTGGCTGTATCGGGCGCTGGTGTTCCTGGTTATTTCTTGTCCGTGCGCGCTTGTCATTTCGATTCCGCTCGGGTTCTTCGGCGGCATTGGGGCGGCTTCCCGCTCCGGCATTCTGGTGAAGGGAAGCAATTACCTGGAGGCGCTGAACGGAATTCGGACCGTCGTCTTCGACAAGACAGGAACCTTGACCAAAGGCCAGTTCAAGGTGACGGCGATCCATCCGGAGAAGGGAACAACCCGGGAGGATCTGCTGCGGCTGGCAGCGCTGGCGGAGAGCCATTCGAACCATCCGATTGCGGAGTCCATTCTGGCCGCTTACGGAGAGCCGGTCGCCGAAGCCGCCGTTGCCGGCTACAACGAAGTCGCGGGGCATGGCATTGAGGCGACGGTGGAAGGGCGGCGCGTGCTGGCGGGAAATGCGAAGCTGATGGACCGCGAAGGCATTGCCTTCCGCCGGCCGGAGGAGACGGGAACCGTGGTCCATCTGGCCGCGGACGGCGTCTATGCCGGAAGTCTCGTCATCGCCGACGAGGTGAAGCCGGATGCCGCAGAAGCGATCGCCGCGCTGCGCCGCGCCGGCATCGAACGTACCGCCATGCTGACCGGAGACGCCTCCGCCGTTGCGGAAGCGGTCGGCCGGGAGCTTGGCATCGACGAAGTGCATGCCGAACTGCTGCCCGAGCATAAGGTGGAGGAGCTGGAGCGGCTGAAGACCCGCTACAAGGGCCGCGGAGGCATTGCTTTTGTCGGAGACGGGATCAATGACACGCCGGTTCTGGCCGGCGCCGATGTCGGCATCGCCATGGGCGGTCTCGGCTCCGACGCTGCGATTGAGGCGGCCGATATCGTCATCATGACCGACGAACCGTCGAAGATCGCCTCCGCCATCCGCATTTCCCGGCGCACGCGGCGGATCGTCTGGCAGAACATTCTGTTCGCGCTGGGCGTGAAGATCGTCTTCCTGCTTCTCGGAGCATTCGGCATCGCGACCATGTGGGAGGCCGTCTTCTCGGATGTCGGCGTGACCCTGCTTGCCGTACTCAACAGCATGCGGGCGCTGAAGACGGAAGAGGCGGCTCCGGCGAAGCGGGCGGCAGCGGCATAAACGGCGTTCCGTCTGCTTCCTGAAGCGCATCAACTTGAGATACAACCCCAAGACAAGCAAGCCCTAGGGGCTGTCCCAGAAGTAGATATTTCTAAGCTGAAAAGGGGCATTTTCTCCAAAAAAGCAAGCCAAGCGGCCGTTCAAGGGAGTTCATCCTTGAACGGCTGCTTGGCGGTGTTGGTCCATCCTGTGCTTATTCAGCCAATTGCGGGCGGGAGAAAGCCGCCCGACCTCGGTGGCAGCCGTACCTGTGGTTTCGTGTCAGATCACGCCGTCAGCTGCGAGGCGTTCGATGCCGGTGCGGATGATGGCGCAGGAGCGGCTGAGCTTGGCGGCCTCCTCATCGGTAAGCTTGAGCTCCAGCAGCTCCTGAATGCCTTCGCTGCCGATGATGGCGGGGACGCCCGTACAGATATCCCGGTAACCGTATTCTCCGTCCAGAATGGCGGAGACGGCGATGATCTTGTGGTCGTCATTCAGGATGGAACGCGTAATGTAAGCCAGCGCGCTGCCGATGCCAAAATGCGTCGAGCCTTTGCGGGTGAAGATTTCCCAGCCGGCGTCCTTGGTCTTCCGGGCAATGTCGTCCAGGTCCAGATCTTTGAACCGTTCCCGGTGCTGCTCCAGAATATGCAGAACCGGCTTGCCGCCGATGGTGACGTGCGACCAGGCGACGAACTGCGATTCGCCGTGTTCGCCTAGGGCATAGCCGCTTACGCTTCGCGGATCAATGGAGAACACCTCGGAGAGCAGCGTCTTCAGCCGCGACGAGTCAATGGAGGTGCCGGTGCCGATAATGCGGTGCCGGGGAAGGCCGGAGATTCTCCAGACCAGATAGGTGACGATGTCAACCGGATTGGCCGCGACGACAAAAATCCCGTCGAACCCGCCCTTCATAATGTCGGTCACAATCTCCCGCGTGATGGCCGCAGCCTGATCGAGCACATCGAGCCGGGTCTGCCCCGGCTTCGGGTTGGCGCCCGCCGTTATAATCACCACGTCCATTCCGCCGCAATCCAGCGCCGTTCCGGCGTATACCCGGGTGCGGGAACCGGCAAAATCCATACAATGCGATAAATCCAGCGCTTGTGCCATCGCCCGGTCATAGGTGCGGTCAATCATCATGATCTCGTCGCAGATGCCCTGGTTGACCATGGCATAGGCGCAGCTCGAACCGACGTTGCCGGAGCCGACGATTGCGACTTTACGCGTTTTGCTAGCCATTGCCCCATCCCCGCTCTCTTGTTCGTTTCTTCCATTTTACCCGATCGGCGCCTCCTTGACCTGACATGTATCCAAAAAGATACAAGCCAAAAACGCCCGTTCTTGAACGGGCAACGCAGGGTGCGGCGGACAAGCCGGCTTGAAAGGAGGCGGGGACTTTAGGCCGGCTCGGGAGCGCCGGGCTCTGCGAGAATGGCTTTGTACCGTCTCCACATGAACCAGCGCCAGTGCAGAATCATGCCGAATGCCAGAATGAAGAAGAGGCCGCCGGATTGGGGCACCGATACATAGAGGTCGATAAATTCGTGCAGAAGGGTGCGGATCAGCAGCAGACCGAGAAGAATAAAGGCGAAGCTCTTGGAGCGGGTCGCAAAGATTTCGCCGTCCCGCCGGTGAAATTTCGTCGTCGCAATCAGCGGATAGGCGAAGATCAGCCAGCCTGCGGCGAATGCGGCAAGCGCCCACCAGAGCGGAAAGCGGACCTGGGGCACGACGAACATGAAGAAGCCGGTGGCCATGCCCATAGGCGGAATCAGGATTTTGCGGACCGTAACCGGCCGCTCGCTGGCTTTGACCCGGATCAAAATAACCATCAGCGCCATGAACAGCGTGCCGATGGTGGTTCCCCAGTGCAGGACCGATGGGTTAATGCTGCCCATAGCTCACGTTTCCTTTCCAACTAAAGTGCGTATGCTGTTGTCATTATAGCAGAAAGGGGCTTCTTCACCCAAACGGCTGGACGGAACGCCAAAAACCGCCGGCCCAAGGCCGGCGGTTATGGTAACCTTATAGGTTATAAAGTGCAAACTCTAATTACGAGCGTGTGCTGCGTCCCATCGAACGCATTACCAGGCTGACAATCGCAATCAGCACGATGGCGCCGATCAGGGACGGGAAGATATAGAAGTCGCTGATCTTAGGTCCGAAGTCACCCAGGAACCCGCCCAGCCAGGAACCGATAATACCGGCGATGATGTTGCCGATGACGCCTCCGGGAATGTCTCTACCTACAATCAGTCCGGCCAGCCAGCCGATAACGCCGCCTACAATCAGCATCCACAAGAAACTCATTTAGCTCATCTCCTCATATTTGTTATTGTCTTGGATGTTAACTATTAACCTCAACCTCCGGGTTTAAATCAGGTGTCGGATATTGGCAGGAAGACCATTCGCCTCTTCGGAGGGGGAGGGGAGATAAGGCTACATCTAATAGAGAAGAACAGAAGCCTTCTGAAATTCACACAGGTAGAATAGTGCAAATTCTAAGCCGCAGAGAAGAGGGAGGCCCGGAAGGTACAGGATCGGCCGGGAAGGGTAATAAAAGAGTGAAGTTGCCGATGCAGCAATCATCCCTCATCCATAGGAGGAGCCTATTATGATAGAACCCTTGGAACCGTCCGGCCTGGAGCCGGAAGAAGTGCTGTTTGTGGCCGGAACTTACGGCAGCGGGGAACAACCGACGATATATATAGGAGCTCTTGATACGCGGGAAGGAACGATGCGGATTGTGGGTTCGGAAGCGGGGATCGAGAATCCGTCCTTCCTGGCGCTGAGCGACGACCTGACCCGCCTGTACGCAGCCAGCGAAAAAGAAGAGGGCGAAGTGGCCGCTTACGCCCTGGACCTGAAGGAACGGCGCCTTACGGCGCTCGGCGCTCAGAAGACGGAAGGCGCCGCTCCCTGCTATGCGGCGCTTGATTCTTCGGGGAACTACCTCTATGCCGTCAACTACGGCGGCGGCAATGTGAACGTCTTCCCCGTTGGAACCGGAGGCGGGCTGGGCGGGATGACCTCCCAGGCCAGACACAGCGGAGCCGGCGTGAGGGAAGACCGCCAGGATGCGCCGCATCCGCACTCGGTGACCCCGGTGCCGGGCGGGGAGCGGGTCCTGGTCTGCGACCTCGGACTCGACGTGATCCGCATTTACCGGCTGGAGGACGGGCAGCTCCGTCAGGAGCGCGATGTCCGGATGCTGCCGGGCTCCGGTCCCCGCCACCTGGCTCTGCATCCGAACGGCCGGACCGTCTACTGCGCGAATGAGCTGAACTGCACCGTGTCGGTGCTGGAGGCCCGCGAGCAGTATGCCGAGCTGGAGCCGGTTCAGCATGTCTCCACGCTGCCGGAGGCTTACGCTCCCGGGAGCGACGACAGTGCCGCCGATGTGCATCTGTCCCCGGACGGACGTTATCTGTACGTCTCCAACCGCGGCCATGACAGCATCGTCCGCTTCCCGGTGGACGAAACGACCGGCAGACTGAAGGAGGAAGGCGACTGGCAGTCTACGGGAGGCAAGACGCCGCGCAACTTCGCGGTGGCGGAGGGCTGGGTGCTGGCCGCCAACCAGACGTCCGGCAATATCACGTCCTTCCGGCTGAATCCCGAAGACGGCCGGCTGATCCCGACCGGCAGCGAGCTTGAGCTGCCTTCGCCGGTGTGCGTGCTCTTCCTGAAATAGCCTGCACGATAGGCCGGCGATGCTTAGAATCGCTGGCCGGACCGATATACCGAAGCAGCCCGCACCGGATGAACGGTGCGGGCTGCTTCGGCTTTCTCCGCGCGCTTTCAGTCTGCGCGCGCCTTTAGAAGATAGGGGAGGAGGCGGCAGTCCCTGCCGCGCCCGCTCCTGTGCCCACGGCCAGTCTGAGCGCCGGGGAATCCCCGTCGAACCCGATATCGTCCAGCATCACACGGCCGGAGCCGCCGGTCATCCGAAAGGCGACCGACGCCGTCTCTTCGGGACGGAAGGCCGGGTTCGCGTCCTTCAGCAGCGTTAAGGGGACACGGTACGTCTGATAGACGGCTTCGCTCGGAGAGCCGAACTTGCCGTCGTCGAGCCTGGAAGCGAGCCAGGGCGTCACGGTGAAATCGGTTACCGGCAGCGGAGCGGGCGGCATGAGATCGGCCAGCGGCAGACGGGCGACGGCGCCGTCCGCATCGGTCAGCTCCACGGTGATCTCCGGGGAAGCGGCTGTCCCGGCGGCCTGCTCCCCATCCGCAGCGGGAAGCAGCGCCATCGAGAAGCTGAGGTGCGAAGCGCGGGCCAGCTCCAGCCGCTCCGCCGCTCCGGCAGCCAGGGTAATCCGGTAGAGTCCTCCCGGGCTGCCGTCCTGCTCGCTGTCGTCTTGCCCGCCGCCGTCTTGCCCGCTGCCGTCCGCAAGATTCCCGCCCGCTGCAAGGCTAAGGACGGCTCCGTAGCTGCCCTTCTCGCCGCCTTCGCGGTCGCGGGCCTGCTCCTCCGCAACGGTTAGCCCGCTCGTCTCCACCGCTCCGGCAGCCGCCGTCGCCGGATTGCGGTCTTCCTCATAATCGGCGAGCGTCCGGAACCCCTCGCCCTGGTATCGGTTGAAATAGGCGGTGGAGGCGGGGAGCCAGTTCCTCCCGGTCCGGTAATCCCGGAACAGCTCCACGTAGTCGCCGCTTCCCCGCAGAGCCGTCTCCAGGAAGGCGGATACGTAGACCTTGGCGATGGTCCGCTGTTCCTTGGCTTCCATAATCTCGCTCCGCTTGAGGAACAGGCCGGTCGGCAGCGCTTGGTCAACGGCCCCCCAGTCCGTATTGAAGCGGCTGTGATTGGCCTGTTCAATATAGAGCGAAGCTTTGAAGGTGCCCGAACCGGCAGCATTGAAGGTGCGGATATACTGGCGGTCGCCGAAGAAGTCGTTCACATCCGCATCCCGGGCGCCTTGCAGCGTCAGGTAGCTGACGTTATCCAGGCTTGCCTGTAGCCCGTCTACCGGCTTGTCGGTCGGCGCAAGGGCGATGACGGCGCCGATGCGGAACCGCTTCGCGGACGCAAGCGCGGGATCGCCGGCGAACCAGCGGCCGGCGTCGGCCGCCATCGCTACCGCCTGTCCGCCCCGGCTGTGGCCGAGCAGAGCCGTGCGGCTGTAATCGATCCGGCCATAGAACGGGTTCCCCGGCGTCTCGGAGAAGGATGCCAGCTGCTCCAGATGCTTCAGAATCAGCCAGGCCCGGACCTTGAAGTCGTTGTCCGGAATGCCCGACCAGGCCGAGTAGTTGAGGAAGTTCTCGTCGAGCGAGACGGCGATGTAGCCCCGGCTGGCCAGCAGCTCGCCGAGGTATGCGTATCCGGCGTCGGAGGGGTCCTCCATAGCATGGTTGCCGTGCAGCATCAGCACCAGCGGCGCGGGGCCGTCCCCTTCAGGCATCCAGACCCGGCCGTTCAGCGGCAGCTCATGCTGGTCGAAGCCCCAATACCACCGGCGCAGGCGCGGCCAATCGCCGATATAAGCCGCGGCGTCCGCCGAGCCGCTCGCAAGCTCGGCGCCCTCATAGCCGCGCCGCTTGCCGGGCGCTGCATAAGAGAAGCTGCGCCAGGCGGATTCGCCCGGCTGGCCGGGATCGGGCGCGGCCAGCGCGGGCGGCGCCGCTTCGCCCGCTCCCGGGGCGATGACGGCGGCGTCCCGGTCCGCCGTCATCGCCCCGGGCAGCGCCGCCGGCAGCAGGCCGAGGCCGGCGGCAGCGGCCAGCCCGCCGGCGAGCAGCGCGGCGGCCAGCGCCAGGCCCGCCCGGTAGCGGCGGGCCAGAAGAAGCGCGGCCGCGAGACCGAGCGCCCCGCCGCCTAGGGCCAGCGGCAGCGCGAACGCCGCTGCGGCCTCCGGAGCGAGCTCCGAGAAGTGCAGGATCGTCCACAGGGCGACGGCGGCCGACAGCATGGCCCCGGTGAACAGGCGCGGGGCCGGAAGGCCCGCAAGCGAGAGCAGCAGCGCCGCTGCGCCCCCGGCCAGCAGCGTCACGGCTGCCGCGGCGAGGGCGGCCAGCAGCAGGTCGGCCGCTCTGCCGAGACCGGTCGGAATGCCGGCCATGACGGCCCCGAAAGCGGCGAAGAGCAGAAGCCAAGGACCCGACAGCGCGCTCCGCCACAGCCGCGTATCGCGGCGGAAGGTGCCGCGGATCCGGCGGCCGATCCCCTCTCTGAATTTCCGTCCTCTTCGGCGCCGCTGCGGCGCATATTCCAATCCCACTCCCATGATGGTCTTCCTTTCGCGGATTCCGTTCCGTAACGGACACGCATCTATTTTAAGATGTAGACATAATAGTCCTTGAAGCCGGGCTTTGACAAGATGCTAGATATTTGCAAAAAAACGTTTGACACCAGCCGGATAGACTCTTTATGATGTCGTTATAACATAGTAAACGGGTAGGAATTGTAAATTAATTATTCCGGCCTGTACAATCGGGTATGGTTCCCATGTCGGCAGACACCTCCTGGGCGGAGGGTTTGACCGGCGGAACCGCCCGTTCCTTCGCATCAGGGAATCCGGCAGCATGAACGCAACCGAACGATACAATTTGGGGGAGTGTTGAAGAATGAAAACCTGGTTCAAGAAAAGCGCCGCCGCCGGACTTGCTCTGCTGCTGACTGCGGGTCTTGCGGGATGCGGGGACAACGGCAATTCCAAGAACGGCAACAGCGCGAGCGCCGAATCGGCCTCGTCGCCTCCGGCTTCCAAGAAACCGGTCGAGTTGCTGAACGTTTCCTATGACCCCACCCGCGAGCTGTATGAGAACTACAACAAGGCCTTCTCGGCTTATTGGGAGAAGGAGACCGGACAGAAGGTCACGATCAAGCAGTCGCACGGCGGATCGGGCGCGCAGAGCCGGTCGGTGCAGGAGGGCCTGGAGGCCGATGTGGTAACGCTGGCGCTGGGATACGATATCGACGCATTGCAGAAGGCCGGACTGATCAACGAAGGCTGGCAGACCAAGTTCGATCATAACAGTTCGCCGTACACCTCCACCATCGTCTTCCTCGTCCGCAAGGGCAACCCCAAAGGAATCAAGGACTGGCCGGATCTGCTGAAGGACGGCGTCGAGGTCATTACGCCGAACCCGAAGACTTCGGGCGGCGCGCGCTGGAACTATCTGGCGGCCTGGGGCTACGCGCTGGATCACAACAACAACGATGAAGCGAAGGCCAAGGCGTTCGTCAAGGAGCTGTATACCCATGTGCCTGTGCTCGACAGCGGCGCCCGCGGCGCAACGACGACCTTCGTGGAGCGCGGCATCGGCGACGTGCTGATCGCCTGGGAGAACGAAGCCTATCTGTCCATCAAGGAGCTCGGCCCCGACAAGTTCGAGATCGTGAACCCGTCGGAGAGCATCCTGGCCGAGCCGCCGGTGGCCGTCGTTGACAAGATCGCCGACAAGAAGGGCACCCGCGAGGTAGCCGAAGCCTACCTGAAGTATTTGTACAGCGAGGAAGGACAGACCATCGCCGCCGAGAACTACTACCGTCCTACGCTGGACAGCGTCAAGGAGAAGTTCAAATCGCAGTTCCCGGACATCAAGCTGTTCACGCTGGCTGACAAGTTCGGAACCTGGAAGGAGACGCAGGAGAAGCACTTCAACGACGGCGGCGTGTTTGACGAGATCTACGTTCCGGGCAAGTAAGCTGGAGCAGGGCTGATCGGCCTAAGAGCCGAAGGCAAGCGAAAGGATGGATGAACCAATGGGAGCAGGTGTAGAGGCTCCGGGCCGGAAGGGGCGCAGAATTCTGCCGGGCTTCGGACTGACGATGGGCGTCAGTGTGCTGTATCTCAGTCTGGTTGTGCTGATTCCGCTGTCGGCGCTGGTGTTCAATCAGACGGGGCTGACCTGGAGCAAGCTGTGGGAAGTGGCGTCCGATACGCGGGTGCTGGCTTCTTACCGGGTCAGCCTGACGACGTCGGCCGCGGCGGCGCTGGCGGACAGCGTGCTCGGCCTGCTGGTGGCCTGGGTGCTGGCGCGCTATGAGTTTCCGGGCAAAAAAGCATTCGACGCGCTGATCGACCTGCCGTTCGCGCTTCCGACAGCCGTGGCGGGCGTTGCGCTGACCGCGCTCTACTCCCGGAACGGCTGGATCGGCTCGCTGTTTGACCCGCTCGGCATCCGCATTGCATTCACGCCGCTCGGGATTACGCTGGCGCTGATGTTCATCGGCATCCCGTTCGTCGTCCGCACGGTTCAGCCCGTGCTGGAGGATATGGAGCGGGATACCGAGGAAGCCGCGGCGACGCTGGGCGCCGGGCGCTGGCGGACCTTCCGGAAGATTGTGCTTCCGGGGCTGCTTCCCCCGCTGCTGACCGGGTTCGCGCTTGCGTTCGCAAGAGGCATCGGCGAATACGGCTCCGTCGTCTTCATTTCCGGCAATATGCCGATGCGGACCGAAATCGCGCCGCTGCTCATCGTCTCCAAGCTGGAGCAGTTCGACTATGCGGGGGCGACGGCGGTCGCCCTGTTGCTCCTGCTCCTCTCATTCCTGCTGCTGCTGGTCGTCAATTCGCTGCAGCGCTGGATGCGCAAGGCGGCCCGCTGAAGCAGCGGCATCCCACTTTCACACGCGAAGGAGGAACAGGCAGATGGCAGGAACGGTACCTCTGCCGGCGGCCCGGGCGCAGACCCGGCCGGCGGCATCCCGGGCGGCGGACGAATCGCCGGCCGTCAAATGGCTGCTGATCGGCCTTGCGGCGGCGGTGCTTCTGTGGCTGATTGCGCTCCCGCTCGCCATTGTGGTGACGGAAGCACTGAAGAAGGGCTGGGACGTCTACTGGGCAGCGCTGCGCGATCCCGATGCCGCCTCGGCGCTGCGGCTGACCCTGCTGACGGCAGCTGTAACCGTGCCGCTGAACACCCTGTTCGGCGTTGCGGCGGCCTGGGCCGTGACCAAGTTCAAATTCCGGGGCAAGGGTCTGCTCATTACCCTGATCGATTTGCCTTTTGCCGTCTCGCCGGTCATCGGCGGCCTGATCTTCGTGCTCGTCTTCGGCGCGCACGGCTGGTTCGGCCCCTGGCTGAGCGAACATGACATCAAGATTGTCTTCGCCCTGCCGGGCATTATTCTGGCCACGCTGTTCGTGACCTTCCCGTTCGTGGCGCGCGAGCTGATTCCCCTGATGGAAGACCAGGGAACGCAGGAGGAGGAAGCGGCGATCACACTCGGCGCGCGCGGCTGGCACATCTTCTGGCGGGTCACGCTTCCGAACATCAAGTGGGGCCTCCTCTACGGCATCATTCTCTGCAATGCGCGGGCCATGGGCGAGTTCGGCGCTGTCTCTGTCGTATCGGGCCACATCCGGGGCGAGACGAATACGCTCCCGCTGCATGTGGAGATTCTGTACAACGAATACCAATTCTCGGCATCCTTTGCCGTCGCGTCGCTCCTGCTGCTGCTGGCGGTAGCGACGATGCTGCTGAAGATCTGGCTGACGCGCAAGAACGCGCACGAAGCGCCCTAAGAAGGAGGCGGATTATGGCGAAGCCGTTAAAGGTGGATGAGGTGTGGCTGGAACGGATTGCAGCGCTTCTGGATGACATGGAGTTCGGCTCGCTGCACATTGTGGTCCATGAAGGGCAGATCGTGCAGATGGAGCGCACGGAACGGAAGCGGTTCGAGAACGGCGGCGGTGCCCGTTCGGCCTCTGCCGGCAATTCCGCCCGCCGGAGCGAACCGCGTTCCGCCGGGCGGGCGCAGCCCTGAGTGAGAGCCCGGCGGGCCTCAAAGATGGAGAACCAGAAAGGGAGAGCGGTCCGGCAATGCGGACCGCTCTCCCTTTTGCGTTGAACAGGACGGATCAGTAGGTGTTCCGGCGGCGGTGTCTCGGACCCGCGAGCCCTTCGAACAGCAGGACGACGGCCGTTACGGCGTGCATGAACCAGCCGACAAACGGGATAAAGCCGACGATGGACGTTACGACGCCAATGCCGTTCCCGAGTACCCGTTCTCCCTCCCGGGAGAGGATGACGATGGCGAAGAGATGGAGCAGTAAAGCGACTCCAAGCGGAATCCAGGCATTGGCTATTACGAATGCGCCGCCGATAAACGGCAGGGCCAGGAACGCCTCAAAGGCGAACGTACCCCATTTCATTAATTTTCCCAGAGGGGACATAGAGGACACAGCCTTTCTTGTGCGGATATGGTTAAGAACTGCTTCTTTATTAAGACATACGCAGGCGGAGCAGGAAGGTTTCCAATCTCTTGCGCCCGAAAGCCAAAAGAGCCCGGACTTTTTAAAGAAGAGAACTTAAGGGTAATACTGCATAGAGGTACATACCACCCGCCGGGAGGAGAGGACTGTGCAGGATTATGGAATGATTGCGGTCAAGCTGGTTACCGGATTCGTGGGCCTGTGGGTGATGACAAGGCTGCTGGGCAAAAAGGAAATCTCGCAGCTTACCCCCTTCGATTTTGTCTCGTCGCTGATGCTCAGCGAGCTGGTCGGCAACACGGTCTACCAGAAGGATGCCCATTACGGTATGCTGATCTTTGCGCTGGGGCTGTGGGCGCTGCTCTCGTATCTCTTCGAGAAGGTCACCCAGCATGCCAAGCGGCTGCGCAGCCCGATGGAAGGAGAAGCCTCCATAGTCATTTGCGACGGCAAAATCGACATGGAGCAGATGAAGCGCAACCGGCTGGATTTCGGCCAGCTTCGGATGATGCTTCGGCAGAAGGATATTTTTGAGATGTCGGAAGTGGCGTATGCGGTCTTCGAGAAGAACGGCTCGCTCAGTGTGCTGAAGAAATCGGAGGAGGAGCCGCCGACCCGGGGCGATCTCAAGGTGGACGCGCCCGAGGCGGAGCTGGCGTATTCGCTGGTCGAGGACGGCGACGTCAACGAAGACAACCTTGGAAAGATCGGCAAGGATCTGACGTGGCTGCTGGCCGAGCTTCGCCTGAAAGGGCATAACCGCCCGGAAGACCTGGCTTTTGTGGAATGGACCCGGGCGGACGGATTGTTCGTGATGGAGCAATGGATTAAGGAAGGGAGCGCATAAGACAATGAGAATCGCTATATTCGGAGCAGGCGGCGTCATCGGACGGGCGATTGCCGAGGAAGCGCGCAGACGCAAGCATGAGGTGACGGCGGCGGTACGGCGGCCGGAGACGATCGAGACGGACGGAGAAGGAATCGCGGCGGTCCGGGCGAATGTGCTGGACCCGGATTCGGTGGCCTCGGCAGCCCGGGGGCAGGACGCTGTGGTCAGCGCCTATGGCCCGTCGTTCGGCAGCGAGAGCGAGCTGCCGGAGGCGGCGCGCTCGCTTGTGGAAGGCTTGAAGCGGGCCGGCGTTGCCCGGCTGCTGATCGTCGGCGGCGCAGGCAGCCTGCTGACCGAGGGCGGCGAACGGCTGATGGATACGGCAGGCTTCCCGGAAGAGGTGCGTCCGCTGGCGGCCGCCCATGCCGACGCTTACGAGATTTATGCCGGTTCCGGGCTGGACTATACCTATGCCAGCCCGGCTGCGTCCATCTCGCCGGGGCGGCGGACCGGCCAGTTCCGCATCGGGCTGGACCGGCTGGTGACGGACGAAGACGGCCGCAGCGAGATCAGCGTGGAAGATTTCGCCGTTGCCGTGCTGGACGAACTGGAAGAGGGGCATTTTATCCGCGCCCGGTTCACGGTAGGCTACTAGCGAAAGAGCCGGTTCGGCCCGGAGAGGAGTGGACAAGATGTATCCGATTGTGACCGCAGCGGAAATGCGGGAGCTGGACCGCGCCGCTACCGAGGAGCTCGGTATCCCGGCCATCGTCCTGATGGAGAATGCCGGACGGGCGATAGCAGAGGAGATTGCGGCGCTGTCCCGCCGGTGCGGGCAGGGAAGGAACCCGGAGGGAGGCTTGGCAGTAAGCCCGGGAGAGAGGCCGTCAGGATGCTTCGCGGAAGGAAGCGATGCGCAGGGCAGGACGGATGCAGACCGCGCTGCCAAGGGCGGGGCGCGTTCCGGAGGTTTGACCATCCGGACAGAGGCGGCGCCCGGGCCGGTTCAGCCCGGTGCGGAGTACTGGATCGTGCTGGTCGGCAAAGGCAATAACGGCGGCGACGGACTGGTCGCCGCCCGGCATCTGCGCGAGGCGGGCTTCTCCGTCTCGCTTCTCTATGCGGCGCCGCCGGAATCTCTGACGGGCGAGGCCGCCGTGCAGCGGGATATCGCCGCTGCGCTGGGGGTGCCCGCCGCCGTCTATCGGGGCGGCGGCTATGACTTCACGGGCTGCGCCGGCCTTGTGGATGCGCTGCTCGGAACCGGCTCAAGCGGTGCGCCGCGCGGCCTCTTCGCCGAGCTGATCGCTGCGGCGAACGCCAGCGGACTGCCGATTGTGGCCGCCGATATTCCGAGCGGCTTGAATGCGGATACGGGGGAGACGCATGATCCCTGCATACAGGCGGAGGTCACGGTGTGCCTGGCCTTACTGAAGCGCGGGCTTCTCCAGTATCCGGGTTCGGGCGCTGCGGGCCGCGTTGCGCTCCGCTCTATCGGCATTCCGGCTGATCTGGCGCTGAAGCAGGGCCTGTCCGTGCATTGGCTGGCGCCCGCCGTGCTGGAGCGGCGGCTTGGCGTAGATCCCGGACGCCGCCGGGCGGCGGACGGCCATAAGGGAACCTACGGCCATGTGCTGGTTGCGGCAGGATCGCTGCCCATGAGCGGAGCCGGGCTGCTGTGCGCCCGGGCCGCGCTTCGGGCAGGCTGCGGGCTGGTCACCTGGGCCCTGCCCGGCCGTGTCCTGCCCTCCGCCGTTCTGGCCGCTCCCGAGCTGATGCTGGCCGATGCCGGAGGCAGTGAAGCAGGCGAATGGACGGCAGAGTCGGCGGACCGGCTGCTGGAGCTGGCGGGTACGCGGGACGTGCTGGCCGTCGGTCCGGGCATCGGCCGGTTCCCGGGCGGGGCGCAGTGGCTGCGCCGCCTGTGGGAAGAAGCCGATGTGCCGCTCGTCGTGGACGCGGATGCCCTGAACCTGCTCGCGGAGGTCTCCTATGCCGGCTGGCGGCGGACCCGCCCGGTCGTTCTCACGCCGCATCCCGGCGAGATGGCCCGGCTGGCCGGCATCCATACGGCCGAGGTCCAGCGCGACCGGATCGGTCTTGCGATCCGTTATGCCGCAGAGCACGGCGTGACGCTGGTGCTGAAGGGGGCGCACACGGTCATCGCCGCCCCCGACGGCCGCGCCTTCGTGAATACGACCGGCCACCCGGGCATGGCGACGGGCGGTGCGGGCGACGTATTGACCGGCATGATCGCCGGTCTGCTGGCACAGGGCCTGGACGGCATTCAGGCGGCGGCCTTCGCCGTCTACCTCCACGGACAGGCCGGAGAACGGGCTGCCGGGAGACGGCATGATCCGTCTTCCATCGTGGCTTCCGACCTTATCGAGGCGCTCTGACAGGGGAACGGTCAGGAGCAAGTTTCTGGACGGCGCTTGATTGAATTTCTCCTCCTCGGGTAAAACACCTATGTTGAGTCTGTCATTATTCCATATACCGAAGAGGAGGAAACAACATGTTCTTTCACGTCAAGGAGCTTCAATACCGCGCCAAACCAGCGAAACCGGATCCGGTCTATGCCCGCAAGCTGCAAGAAGTCTTGGGCGGCCAATTCGGTGAAATGTCAGTCATGATGCAATATTTGTTCCAGGGCTTCAACTGTCGGGCAGAGAAGAAATACCGCGATATGCTGCTCGATATCGGCACGGAGGAGATCGGCCATGTCGAAATGCTGTGCACGATGATCTCGCAGCTTCTGGACGGCGCTCCGGCCGATCAGGTCGATGAAGCGGCAAAGGACCCGTTGCTCGCAGCCGTCATGGGCGGCATGAACCCGCAGCATGCGATTGTATCGGGTCTCGGCGCTGCACCGACGGACAGCAACGGCTATCCGTGGAACAGTAAATATATTATTTCCAGCGGCCATCTGCTGGCGGACTTCCGTGCCAACCTGAACGCAGAGTCGCAGGGCCTGCTCCAAGTGGTCCGGCTGTACGAGCAGACCACGGACCCGGGCATTCGCGATATGCTCTCGTTCATGATCTCCCGCGATATCATGCACCAGAATCAATGGATGGCGGCTATTGCCGAGATTGAGCAGATGGACGGCGTAATCGTACCGGCGTCGTTCCCGCGCGAACGGACGGTGGAACCGGCGACCCGCCAGTTCCTGAACTTCTCCGAGGGCGAAGAGAGCGCCGAAGGTGCCTGGGCGAGCGGCCCGCTGCCGGACGGCACCGGCAACTTCGAGTATGTGGCGAAGCCGCAGCCGATGGGCGAAGCGCCGGTTTTAAGCGTACCGGCCGATCACCAGCACTCGGTGCCGGGTACCGGACCTTACGTAGTGAATCCGGGAGTCGAACCGCTCGGTGAGTAATCGCGGCTGCCCTTGGGCAGAAGCGGGCTGCTGCCCGAAACCGAATACCCCTCCGCCAGCAGGCGGAGGGGTATTTTGCATTCTTGGAACGGTAAGCCATGAGGAAGGGTTCGCCGGAAGCGGTTAACCTTCATCCGCGGTGCCGATTCAGAAGCCCGGTTCCTATCTCAGCAGCAGATCCAGCAGCGGCAGGAACAGGGCGAAGACGGGAAGAAAGAACGGAACCCGCTCTCCGGCCCGCCGGCCGAGCTGAAGAGTGAGCAGAACCGCGATGCCCGCGAGTGCGCTTCCGCTGAAGTTCGCCCCTTGGTCGGAGGCGAGCCAGACGCCGGCCAGAATTCCGGCGGCCGCATGGACGGCTGCCTCCGTTCCCGGCGTCCGGTCGCGGCGGGGGAGTAGCGCAAGCAGCGCGTCCGCCGCAATGGAGAAGGGAAGCGCATACGCATAGACGCCGCGGGCCGGATCAGCAAGCCAGCCGGGATCGGGGACCGTTCCCCAGAGGGGTAGGGTCAGCAGGCTGAGAACAAGAAAGGCGAATCCCGCTCCGGCCAGCTTGGACAGAGCGTACATACCGGCGTTGAGGCGGATATAGGCCGGAGAATCGGGGTCCGGCCTGTGGCGGGGATCATTCGGATTCATGGGTTGCGGCTCCTTTCGCTTGCCTCGGCGGGCACCAGGTCGGCTGCCCGTCAGACGGTGACCATCTCGCCGCCGTTCACATGGATACAGCTTCCGGTGACATAACTCGATTCCGGACTTGCGAGGTAGACGTAGGCGTCCGCCAGCTCAAAGGGCTGGGCGGCCCGCTTCATCGGGGATTCCAGCCCGAACCGGCTGACCTCTTCGGCGCTGAAGCTGGCCGGAATCAGCGGGGTCCAGACCGGACCCGGGGCGACGCTGTTGACCCGGATGCCCTGATCGACCACCGAGAGGGCGAGCGAGCGGGTGAAGGAGACGATGGCGCCTTTGGTCGAAGAGTAGTCAATCAGCTGCTTGTTGCCCTGGTAAGCGGTGATGGAGGCGGTATTGATGATGGTCCCCCCGTTTTTGAGACAGGGAAGCGCAGCCTGGGAGAGATAGAAGAACGGGAACAGATTGGTGGCAAAGGTCTGAAGAAGCTGTTCCTCGGAAATATCGAGCAGACTGGGCTGCGGATACTGGACGGCGTGGTTGTTCACCAGAATATCCAGCTTCCCGAAGGTCCGCAGCGTATGATCGACGGCGGCGAAGCAGTGGCTCTTGGGGCGCAGGTCGCCTTCGATCAGCAGGCAGCGCCGCCCGAGACTCTGCACGCGGCGTGCGGTCTCGGCGGCATCTTCCCGTTCATCGAGGTAAGCAATGGCGACGTCAGCCCCTTCCTTGGCAAAAGCGATCGCGACTGCGCGGCCGATGCCGCTGTCGCCGCCGGTAATCAGGGCGGTCTTGTCCTTCAGCCGCCCGCAGCCGCACCACTGCGGGTCCTCGCTGATCGGTCTGGGGTTCATCAGGCTCTCCAGACCGGGCTGCCGGGGCTGATGCTGGGGCGGGAAGGGAATGGGCTGCTCTTGGCAGACGGTCTCATAACCGTAATACGGGTAGACAGGGATAGACAAAGGTGCAACCTCCTTGGGTTCATCGCTCGGGTTCTCTGATATATGCCTATGCGCCCGCCCAGAAAAAGGTGCCTGCCGATGCCTGCGGGACTGCTATACTGGAGAGGATTGACCGGCAGGAAGCGGGGGTGTAGATATGGATACAACGGATGGCAGACAGGGCGGGAAGGACCGGTCGGAGCTGGAGCGCTGGAAGGAGCCGTGGTGGCTGCCGGGAGCTTCGGCGCAGCAGCGCAGCGCCTGGAATGCCCTCGAAGATTGCGGATTATGGGGGGTTCTGGACCAATGGGACCCGCTTCTGGCAGGAACGGTCCCGATTGGCCTTCAGCTTCCGGGTAGCGACCTGGATATTCTGTGCGAAGTGCCTGAAAGGGAAATGGCGGAGCTTAGGGAAGTGTTGACCCGGCGGTTCGGCGGCTTGCCGGGATTCGGCGTATCCGTCCGCAGAGTGCGCGGCATTCCCCGGCTTGTGGCGAGGTTCGATGCCGGGGGCTGGCCGGTTGAGGTGTTCGGGCAGCCGGTGCCGGTCCGCTGGCAGAACGGGTTCCGCCACATGGCGGCGGAGCAGCGGATTCTGGAGCTGCGGGGAGAGGCTTTTCGCGAAGAAGTGATGAAGCTAAGACGAGACGGGTACAAGACGGAGCAGGCGTTCGCCCGGCTGCTGGGGCTGGCGGGCGATCCGTATGAGGCGATGCTGGAGCTGGCCGGCCGGGAGCTGCCCGGTTCCGGCAAATAATTGTCTCCGGAGATATTCATTCCCCCGCAGGTGGAGTGCCGATGGTACAATATAGGGAAATACAGGATTGTCGAAATGCAGGAGGGGTTGTCGAGAAATGGGACGTACCAGGCAAATGATCGGCTCCGCGCTGAAATTTCTGCTGCCGGAGGTTCAATTGGTCCAGACCGTCCGGGAGCACGGCTGGGTAGCCCGGAGAGAGCCGGCCGCTGGCAGGGAGCCGGAGGAGCGGAACGAAGCGCCGGAACAGGCGGCCGGGCGGAGGCAGGGACAGGAGCGAATGCGGGCTGCCGGAGCGGGTGCCGGACAGACCGCGGCCCAGACCGCGCCCCAGGGAGCACCGCAGCCGGTCCGGGCCGACGGCCGGACCTTCGGTCAGGCCGGATTCCCGGCGTCCGCAGCGCCCGTTCCCGAGCCGGGGAAGACCGGTCAGGAGGACTGGTCCGTGGAGGACCTGGACCGTCTGTTCCAGGAGGCCGAGGCGGCGGTGAACCGGCGGGTTGTCGGCCAGCGGCCGTTCGTGGCCGATCTGGTCGCCGCCTACAGGCAGGGATATATGAACGAATCGCCCGATCAGCCCCGCAGCGTCATTCTGGTAGCGGGCCCGCCGGGAACCGGCAAGCGGACGGCGCTGAATGAGCTGCTCCGCAGTCTGCACGTACATAAAAGGGTTCCCGCCGCCGAAGCGGCGGAGCTGGACTTGAGTCATTACACAGAGCAGGATCTCTCCGGGAACTTTATCGAAGATCTGGCAGCCGCCTTCCGCCAGGGGGAAGGCACCGTGCTGTTCGGAGGCCTCCGGCAGGCCGACTCCGCCGTGGTTGCCCAAGCGGCCCGGCTGGCGGCTGAAGGCCGGCTTCGCACCCGGGAAGGCATACGGATCAGCGCAGCAGGCTCGTTCATTGTCTTCTATCTGGATGATCCCGGAGCGGAACGGGGCGAACGGGGGCGGATTCCGGCGGGACTGTCGGGCCGTCTGCCTTCGGCCGTGCTTCAATCCGTGCGCGCCGCCGCTGTATCCGAGCCGCATGATCCCGCCTCCATGCAGGAGATTTCGCGTGCTCTGCTGGAACAAGCGGCGGAGAAGCTGTCGCGGAATACGGATACTGCCGTTGAAGTGGACGGCTCGGTTCCGGCCCGGCTGGCCCGGCTGGCGGCCGAAGACCGAACCTTCGGAGAAGCGGTGCAGGAGTGGATTGACCGGGTATGGTTCCCGGCGCTGTCGGAGCTGCGGGCCCGCGGGGAGATTCGGCGCGGCGACCGGGTACGGCTCGTCTTCAGCGGGGAGGAGTTCCGGGTGGAAGCGCCTTCCGGCTCCTATCCGGTCCGGCCGGTATCGCTCGCGCCTGATGAGACGCTGGAGGAGGCGATTGCCGAACTGAACGGACTCATCGGCCTGGAGCCGGTCAAGACCTGTATCCGGGAACTGATGGATACGGCCGCCCTGAACCGGAGAAGGGCAGCGGAGGGGGCGGGCGCGGTTCCGATGGCGCTTCATATGGTATTCACCGGCAATCCCGGCACCGGCAAGACGACCGTCGCCCGGCTGGTCGGCCGCATCCTGAAGGCGATGGGACTGCTCGAGCGCGGGCAGCTGGTAGAGGCGGCCCGGCAGGATCTGGTCGGCTCCTATGTCGGGTCCACCGCTCCGAAGACCATGGCGAAGGTAGAAGAGGCGACAGGCGGCGTGCTGTTCATCGACGAAGCCTATACGCTGGCGCGGCATGACCATGACACCTTCGGACTTGAAGCAATCGACACGCTGGTTAAGGCGATGGAAGACCGCCGGGACCGGCTGGTCGTTATTATTGCCGGGTACACGCAGGAGACGGAAGGCTTCTTGGAATCGAATCCGGGCCTGCGCTCCCGATTCCCCTTCATGGTGGAATTCCCGGATTATGCGCCCGGCGATCTGCTTCGGATTCTGGAGGGCATGGCGGCCGCCAACGGATTGCGGCTGGACGACCAGGCCCGCGAAGGTCTGGCGGAGCAGTTGGAACGGGCGCAGATTCCCGGGCGGAAGGACGGCGGCAACGGCCGGCTGGCGCGCAATCTGCTGGAAGAGGCGGTTCGCCGGCAGGCGGTCCGTCTCCGCGAGGCGGGGGATGCGGCGCCGGAGGAGCTGGGGCTGTTGACGGCCGCAGACTTCGGGCTGGGCGAACAGCCGGTCTTCGATCTCGATCAGGAGATGAACGGGATTGTCGGCCTGGCGCCGGTGAAATCCTTCATCCGCGCGCTGGAGCAGCAGGTGCTTGCCGACCGCAGACGCAGGGATGCGGGCATTGAAGTGCGGAGCGAGCAGACGCTCAATATGATTTTTACCGGCAACCCGGGAACGGGCAAGACGACGATAGCAAGACTCACCGCAGGCATGCTGCGTTCTCTGGGCGTATTGAAGAAAGGGCATCTGGTGGAAGTCGGCCGGTCCGATCTGGTCGCCGAGTACGTGGGCCATACCGCCGTTCAGACCAAACGCGTCGTGGAATCGGCGCTCGGCGGCGTGCTGTTCATCGACGAGGCGTACGCGCTGGCCCAGGACGGCGTGCAGGGCGGCGGCTTCGGCCGGGAAGCGATCGATACGCTGGTGCGCCTCATCGAGCTGCACAAGGACAATCTGGTCGTCATTATGGCCGGCTATACCGAGGATATGGAACGGTTCGTCAGCCTTAATCCCGGCATGGCTTCCCGGTTCCCGCTGCGCATTGAATTTCCGGATTATACGGCCGGCGAAATGCGGCAGATTGCCGAGACGATGGTCCGCCAGCGGGGGTTCCGGCTGGCCCCGGATATGGAAGGACGCCTGGAGGACCTGTTCCGTTCCGGGCCGATATCCGCAAGAAAGGATGCCGGCAACGGCCGGCTGGTCCGCAATGTGCTGGAAGAGGCAATCCGCAGACAGGCGGGGCGGCTTGCGGAGCAGCCCGAGCTGGAAGGAGAGCGCCTGAACGAGCTGAATGCGGCCGATTTCGGATGGGAGGGGACTTCCCGGACCGGCGCATCAGAGGGAGACGCGCTCCGCGAGCTGGATGCGGTCGTCGGGCTTGAGCCGGTCAAGGCTTTTGTCCGAAGCCTCTCTGCCCAGATTGAAGTTGGCAGACGCCGCCGGGAGCTGGGCCTTCCCCAAGCGGCGGCGCAGACCCTGCATATGGTATTCCAAGGCAATCCCGGCACGGGCAAAACGACCATCGCCCGGATTCTGGCCCGGCGCCTTCGCGAGCTGGGCGTGATCCAGGCCGATACGCTGGTCGAGACGGACCGGTCGGGTCTGGTCGCCGGCTATGTCGGCCAGACCGCACTCAAGACGCGCGAGGTCATTGAACGGGCGCTCGGCGGCGTTCTGTTCGTGGATGAAGCTTACGCGCTGGCTGAAGGAGACTCGTTCGGTCAGGAAGCGATTGACACGCTGGTCAAGGCGATGGATGACTACCGGGACAAGCTGATCGTCATTCTGGCCGGATACGAAGCCGATATGGAACGGTTCATGAACCGGAACGCAGGTCTGCGCTCCCGGTTCCCCAATGTAATAACCTTCCCGGATTACAGCGCGGAGGAGATGCTGTTGATTGCCCGCGGGCAGCTGGCTGCGCAAGGATATGCGATGACGGCGGAGACCGAACTCCGGCTGCTTGACCGGTTCAACGCTTCCGGGAGTGAACGCGAGTCCGGCAACGGCCGGCTTGTCCGCAATCTGGCGGAGCAGGCTCTCCGCGCGCACGCGCTGCGGGTCAGCCGGAAGACGGATGCAACGGCGGAAGAGCTGTCGACGCTGCTGCCGGAAGACATACCCGGTCAGGAGAGGGGGATTTCGGGATGAAATGGGTGCTGAAATGGCTCTTTGCCATCCTCTACCATCCCATAATGTGGGTGTTGATGCTGATTGCATTTATTATGCCATTCATGATCTACGGCGATGTGAAGCGGATCTGGAACTACGAGGTGCCTACAGACAATTTCAATGCCGTCCTTCTGGCATTCATCGGACTCTGGCTGTTCCTGGCCCTGCGGAATCCGTTCCTCGGGCGGCTGTACCGGCGCATTCCGGTTCTGCTCCCGGCCATGCAGATGGCGTTCTATACCAGCGTCGGGCTTAGCCTGGCGATTGCGCTGCTGAACGGCTGGGCCGACGACGGCTCGTATTCCAAGAGCCTGGCGGCCGGACTCGCCGCCGGGGCATTCGTCGCCGTGCGTCTGCTCATGTCGCTGCTGTTCTGGAAGAATCCGGTGATGCCGCAGGCGGCATCCGGCAGAGGAGGAGAAGGCCGTGACTGATCGGGAACAAGGCAGAGAACACCCGAACCCGGCGGAGCGCGGAAGGGCTGCAACGTCCGGGGGCAGCGGCGGAAGAACAGGCGGTCCCCGGAGGGGAGAAGGTCCGGTAAGGGAATCGTTGCAGAGACGGCCGTCCTTTAGAGAATCCTCTGCAAGAGAAACGTTCGACAGAGAATCCTCTGACAGAGAACCGTCCGACAGAGAACTGTCCGGCAGGGAAGCGGCAGGGGGAAGAGGCAGGAACCGGAAGAAGAACCGCCCTGCGTTCTGGGCCGGCATGACCGCTCTTCTGATGCTGGCCGTGTACCTGGTAACGGACGGTTCTACCGCCGGAATGGAAGATGTGCGGTCGAACGGAATCGGCAGAGGGCTGTCTGCCGGCGTCCAGCTTGCATCGGCCGACAGCTCGGCGGGACTTGCGCCCCGCGATTTTGACCTGAAGATGAAGGCGGGGATCACGTCGGCGCGGGTGCTGGTCTGGGACTTTGCCGCGGAGGACGGGGATGTCGTGACAATCAAAGTCAACGGAACGGCGGTATCCGAGAATGTCGGCATCTTCCATAAGCCGGTAGCGGTGGACGTGCCGGTTCCCTGCCGGATCGAGGTTGTCGGCGTCAAGGACGGCGGGGGAGGCATCACCTACGGCATCAAAATACCGGGGGCCGTCTCCGGCAGCGCTTATTTCAACGCGGCGCCCGTAGGCTCCGCCAATACGTATACGCTGACAGGCCAATGAGGCCGCGCTCAGCCGGGAGGGAGCGACAGAGCGATGAAGATACGGGAAATGACGGCCGGCGATTATGACGCCGCCTGCGGGCTGTGGAACCGGACGAAGGGAATGGGACTGAGCCGCGCAGATTCGCGGGAGGCAATCGGCCGGTTCCTGGACCGCAACCCGGGTCTGAGCCTCGTCTGCGAGACGGAGGACGGCATGCTGGCCGGCACGGCGCTGTGCGGGCATGACGGACGCCGGGGATATCTGTACCATGTGGCGATGGAGGAAGCGTACCGAGGGCAGGGCTGGGGCCGCAGGCTGGCGGAAGGCTGCTTGGAGCGGCTGCGCGGGGAAGGCATCGGCAAATGCCATCTGATGGTGGTGGATACAAATGAAGTCGGCCGGGATTTCTGGTCGGGAACGGGCTGGCAGTACCGCGGCAATATTCTGCTGTATTCGCGCGATGCGTAGCGGCACATAAGGGAAGAATCAAGGAAAGGCTCTCTGCCGGGACGGCGGGGAGCCTGTTCTTTTGGCAGGATCATGTCAGATTTGCCTCTGATGGGTGCATATTACTGCCGAAATTGACCGTGTGGAGTGGACGGGAATACCGTATAATAGGGTAATGACTCTCGCGAGCTTCTTCTTAAGGGAGCTTATCGGGATACGGTACACAGGAGGCAGAGCATGCGATTCAAGGATGTATTCTCCATTATCGGGCCGGCGATGGTCGGACCCTCCAGTTCACATACGGCGGGCGCAGCGCGGATCGGCCGGGCCGCCCGCCAGCTGCTGGGCGAAAGGCCGGCGAAGGCGGAGGCCGTCTTCTACGGGTCGTTCGCGGCGACTTATGAAGGTCACGGCACCGACCGGGCTATTGTCGGCGGACTGCTGGACTACGGGACGGACGATCCCCGGCTGCCGGATTCGATAGAGACGGCGGAGGCGATGGGGATGGCGGTGACGTTCCGGCAGGGAACGGGATTGTTCCCGCACCCGAACACCGTCCGGCTGGAGCTGGAAGGCCCGGACGGACGGAACCGGCTGTCCCTTACCGGAACTTCGATCGGCGGCGGCAACATCGAGATTGTGGAGATCGACGGATTCAGCGTCCGGCTCTCGGGCATGTATCCGACCGTTTTGATTCATCATATGGATTATCTGGGCGTGCTGGCGGCTGTCACCCATACGATGCGCCGGGCGGGCGTGAACATCGGCCATATGTCGCTGGACCGCAAGAACCGCAGCGGCGCGGCCCTCACGGCTCTGGAGCTGGATGATCCGCCGACGGCGGAACTCATTCAGGATCTGGAGATTCTGCCCGCGGTCCACTCGGTCAAGGTCATGGATCTCAGCGGGGCAGACGGAAGAACCACCCCTTCGGGGAACAGCAGAGAGTAAGGAGACAGGCAGGATGAATTTTGGAACATTGAGCGAGCTGGCCGTTCTGTGCGGCGAGCGGGGACTCGGCATTGGAGCGCTGATGCTGGAAGAACAGGCGAAGGAATCGGGGCGGTCCCCGGAGCGGGAATTCGCAACCATGAAAGAATATTACGGAGTAATGAAAGAAGCGGTCCGCCGGGGGATGACGGAGAATACGACCTCCCGCAGCGGCCTTACGGGGCTGGATGCCCAGCGTGTCGGGAATTACAATGCCGGCGGCGAATCCTGCCTTGGCGAACCGGCCGGTCGGGCCATGGCGTATGCGCTGGCCGTCTCGGAAGTGAATGCGTCGATGGGCCGGATCATTGCGACCCCGACGGCCGGCTCCTGCGGCATTATTCCCGGGGTCTTCCTGAGCGGTCAGGAACGGTTCGGCTGGGATGACGACCGGATGACTTACGGATTGTTCGCGGCGGGAGCCATCGGCTACGTAATCGCCAACAATTCGTTCGTCTCCGGAGCCGAAGGCGGATGCCAGGCAGAAGTCGGTTCGGCGATCGGCATGGCGGCGGGCGCGCTGACGGAGCTGCGCGGCGGAACGCCGGCGCAGGCCGTGCATGCGGTCGGACTGGCGCTGAAGAATACGCTTGGCCTGATCTGCGATCCGGTCGGCGGACTGGTGGAGATTCCGTGCATCGTCCGCAACGGATTCGGCGCGGTAACGGCGCTGGCGGCGGCGGATATGGCGCTGGCCGGCGTCCGGAGCGTCATTCCTTCCGACGAAGTGATCCAGGTCATGCTGGAGGTAGGATCGGCCATGCCCGAGAAGCACCGCGAGACGGCGGGCGGAGGACTGGCGCAGACGCCGACCGGGCGTAAGATCATGGAGGATCTGCGCAAAAAATAAGCCTGCCGGCAGCGGCGGGCCTGAAGCGGAGGCGGGTCTACAGCAGCTTGAAGCGGCGCAGCTGCTCCCACTGCCCCTCCCGGCGCAGAATATCCGCCTGGCGGGGGCCCAGGAGATCGAAATGCGGAAACGGCGACCGGTTATGAATGTATTCCGGCGGCAGGCCATGGCTCCGGCACCAGTCTGCGAGCCGCTCCCGGTCGGCGCAGCCGACCTTCGTGACCGTGTTGATCCCGGGGAACCGGGAGTCCAGCCAATAGTGCGTCAGGAAGGCAATCCGCCCTTCCGACACGGCGGCCTTCCAGCGGTTCAATTCATTCCTGTCGATGCCGAATGCCATGCTTCTCAGTCCTTGCTTATCCAGAGTTGGAGGTGTTCTACTTATGAACGGACAAGTCAGAGCCGATATTGCGCCCGGACTCACCGTCGATATCGTACTGAAGAAAGACCAGCCCACCGGCCGGTTGACGCGCGGCGTCGTCAAGGATATTCTGACGAACTCGCCCCGGCATCCCCACGGGATCAAGGTGCGGCTCCGCGACGGCCAGGTCGGCCGGGTGAAGGCGATCATTGGGCCGACAGGCGTTTAGCCTGGGTCGGCTGAATCCGAAGAGAAGAAGGCGGGAGCTGCCGGGCGGGCAGTTTCTCGCCTTTTGCATTGCGGGGCCCGGACCCGCGAAGAGACGCCGCTTCTAGCTTCGGCCGATAAAGTCCTCCAGCCACTGGTCGGCCTTGGTCTGATTGCACAGATTGCAGGCGCACACACAGTTGTCGGGCGTCGTGTGGCCGCCCTTGGCGCGGGGCAGCAGATGGTCGATGGTGTCTCCGTAAAGGCCGCAAAAATAACAGGTGTACCCGTCGCGGACGAGAATCATCCGGCGGAAGTCCTTGTTGCTGTAGAGCCGCTTGATTGTCCGGCGATTCAGCACAACGGCTGCATGCTCTTTCACGAGCGTGACCGCCAGTTCAAGCTCGACTTCCTGGTGCCAGCGGCGGCCTTTGTCGCTCATGCCGCGCATCAGAATCATTCCCGAATTCGAGGGCACCAGCGCGCGGTAATCATCCGGCGCCGGCTTCGGGCCCCGGGGGCGCAGATGCGGCGCGGTTGGCTCTGCGGCCCGGGTCCGGGCCTTCACCGGCGCGGCGGCTTGGCCGGGCCGCGTGGCCGCGCCCGGAGCCGGCTGGGCCGGGGCCGCCGGGGCTGGCGCTGCCGCCGTATCCGGCAGGGCGCTGACGGCGGCCTTCTTGCGCTTGCGGCGGCGGCGCGGGCGGGAACCCGCCCCGCCTCCAGCCGCAGGCGGGGCTGCGGCTGCCGGAGCTGCGGGCTCCGGCGCAGCCTCCGCTTCAGCGGCAGCCTCGGCAGCCGCTTCCGCTGCGGCGGCCGCCTTCGCGGCAAGCGCCGCCGCCTTCTTGCGTCTGCGGCGGCGCTGGGACCGGGAACCGGCTGACGCGCCGGTTCCCGGTGCGGCCTCTGCCGCTTCGGGGAGCTGCGGCGCGTCAGCCGGCGCCGGTGCGGCCGGCGGGGCTGCCTCTGCCGCCGCCGCCGCTGCCTTCGCGGCAACGGCGGCCGCTTTCTTGCGTCTCCGGCGGCGGGAACGGGCGCTTGACGTGGCGCCCGTTCCCGGGTCGGAAGCCGCCGCCGGAGCGGCAGCGGGAGCCGCCGGAACCGGAAGCGAACCGGCCGGCGCGCTTACCGGAGCCGTCTCCGGCAGAGAAGCGGCCTTCTTGCGCTTGCGGCGGCGGCGAGGCCGGGCGGCTTCGGCAGCCCCGGCTGCGGGTTCCGCAGCTGCGGACTCAGGCGGCGAGGCCGCTGCCCGCGCGTCTTCCGGCGCGCTTGCTGCGGCGGCCGCCGTCTCGGGCAGGGCGTAGGACGCTGCCGGTTCCTGCAGGGCGCCGCTCTCCCGGAGCCGGCGCTTGCGGCAGTCCCGGCAGGCGCCGCGCCGCCCGCGCGCCTTGCTTCCTTTGCCCGTGCGGCGGCGAAATTCGGACAACGGTTTATATTCGTGGCAATAAGCACACTGCTTGACCGGTGTTGCGGTATCTGTCGTCATAGGCAGGATCGGGGCCGCTGCCGGCACCCTCCCTGTCACCTCGTCTTTCTTGTCGTAGAGTCTTTTCTATAGTATACCGCAAAGCGGAGGCAATCACATGCCGCGGCCGGAGCAGCGGCGGTAATCTTCTTTTTCCCATTGTGAAACGAAAATCCGCTACAATAGAGACAGCAAGCCGTAAGGGACGCAGGAAGCGGAGGGGAACAAGAGGATGAGGGAAGAAACAGACAGGACAGAGAAGGTCCATACGCGTACGCCAAAAACCGTTTTTGCGCTGTATGCGCTGCATGTATTCTTGGCAGTCGGAGCTATTGGAGGCGGCGGCTTTCTGATCGTCGATCCCAGCGGAGAAATGCTCGGAATGACGGAGGACCTGCTGAAGCGGTCGCCGTTCGCCAACCTGATGATCCCGGGAATTATCCTTCTCCTCGTCTTCGGGGCAGTGCCGCTGCTGACGGTGGGAGCGATGATGCGCCGCCCGCCGCTGAAGGGTCTGGGCCGGGTTCACCCGTTCCGGGACATGTACAGCGCCTGGGCGGTATCTCTGTATATCGGCTTTGGCCTGATCATCTGGATTATGGTTCAGACGTATATGATGAATGGGGTGGGTGCGGTTCATCTGCTGTATATGAGTCTCGGAATGGCTATCCAGGCGGTGACGATGCTGCCCTCGGTTCAGGGTTATTTCCGGCTCGGAGAGGAGAATATCCATTGAAATGAAGCTTATGGAAGGAACTCTGATAACCGTTCGCACGCTGGCTGACGATTTCCGGCGGCTCGGCGTGGCCGAGGGCATGACCGTACTCGTTCATTCGTCGTTCAAGTCGCTCGGCTCCTGGGTGGCGGGCGGTCCGCCCGCCGTCATTCTGGCGCTGGAGGAGGCGCTTGGACCCGAAGGAACGCTGATGATGCCGACGCATTCCACAGATTTGTCCGACCCTGCCGGCTGGTCCAGGCCGCCCGTTCCGCAGGAGTGGTGGGCTGCCATCCGGGAAGAGACGCCGGCCTATGACAAGACGCTGACGCTGACCCGGGGAATGGGAATTCTGCCGGAGACCTTCCGCCGTCAGCGGGGAACGCGCCGCAGCGCGCACCCGCTCTACTCGTTCGCGGCGAGAGGACCTGCGGCGGAACGGCTGACAAGCGCGCACCCGCTCCCTTACGGGTTGGGCGACGACTCGCCCCTTGCACGGCTGTATGACAGCGGCGGCATGGTGCTGCTGCTTGGCGTAGGGCACGAGAACAACACCTCTCTGCATCTGTCCGAATACCGGGCCGACTGGCCGGGAAGACAGACAGAGACGGCCGGCGCGCCGGTTCGGGAAGACGACGGGGCCCGCCGGTGGCGGCAGTTCCCGGACCTGCAATGGGATTCGGATGATTTTGCCTTGATCGGAGCGGCCTATGAGTCGGAGACGGGAGTGCTACGCCGGGGCCGGGTTGCCGGGGCTGAAGCCATGCTGATGCCGCAGCGGTCCCTGGTCGATTACGGCGTGGAGTGGATCGAACGGAACCGGGCGGGCGAATGAGCTGTCCGCAAGCGGGGACGCCGCAACGCTGGGACGCTACAACGCTGTGACACTGAGGGGACCTTCGGAACTGCCGGAGACGGCGTGCGGACCGGAATTCCCGTTCGGACGGGCCGAAGACGCGAACGCGGACGCGGACGCAGATGCGAGCCACCCCAACTAAGCGGCAACGGCAACAAGCCTGGATTCGGCAAAAAACGCCCCGAGCAGCTGCTCGGGGCGTTCCTGATAATATAATTCCGGGGAGGTCTCCTCCCGGACAAGAGACGCCGGCCTGCCGCCGCTCATCCCGCTAAGAGGGCGCATGCCGAGCTCCTGAACCGGACCCCAAAGACCTTATTAGCCCTGCAAACCTCCCATTAGACCGGGCTTCGGACACAGGAGACCTTATTTTAGATTTTTGGGGGTGCGGAGGTGTCTTCGGCCGCGAATAAGGTCCCTGGGGTCCGCTTCGCCGTAAAATGTCGGCTACAAGCCTGAAATAGCGTCTCCTGAGTCCGGACGGAGGTTGGGGTTGGGGCAACCCTGACATGGCTTCCGGGAAGCCGTACTCCGAGAGGGGGCCCAGCCTGCTCAGCCCCCGGCCACGCCGAGCCCCGGCCACGCCGAGCTCCCGGCCGCCCCGAGCCCCCGGCCACGCCCAAGCGCCCCAAGCCACGCCGAGTTCCCCGGCCCCGCCGAGTTCCCCGGCCGCCCCCGGCTGCCCCGAGCTCCCCGGCTACTCCGAGTCCCCCGGCCACGCCGAGTTCTCCAGACCCCCGGCCGCCCCGAGCCCCCTGGCTACTCCGAGCCCTCCGGCCACGCCGAGCTCCCCAGCCGTCCCAAGTCCCCCGGCCATTCCAAACTACCCGGCCGTCCCGAGCCCTCCGGCCGCCCCGAGTCCCCCGGCCACGTCCAAACGCCCCCGGGACCGGCAGCCCTAAGCCTCTTCCCTCCCGGGGGCTCTCAGCTCCTCCAGCCCGTTCATATAGGGGCGAAGCGCTTCGGGAATCCGCACCGAGCCATCCTCCCGCTGGTGGTTCTCCAGCAGAGGGATCAGGATGCGCGGCGTAGCGACGGCGGTGTTGTTGAGGGTGTGGCAGAAGCGCAGCCGTCCTTCGCTGTCGCGGTACCGGATGTTCGACCGCCGGGCCTGGAAATCCAGCAGATTCGACGCCGAATGCGTCTCTCCGTAGGCGTCTCTCCCCGGCATCCACGTCTCGATGTCATACTGCTTGTGCGTCTTCAGCGACATGTCGCCTGTGCAGACGGCCATGACCCGGTAGGGCAACTCGAGGAGCCGAAGAATATGCTCGGCGTTCTCCAGAATGTCCTGCAGCATGGCCTCCGATACGGCAGGGTCGTTCTCGCAGAGCACGACCTGCTCGATCTTGGCAAATTGATGCACCCGGTACAGCCCGCGCGCGTCTCTCCCGGCCGACCCGATCTCGCTGCGGAAGCAGGGCGACGACCCGGCAAGCCTTATGGGCTCCGAGACGTCGACAATTTCATCGCTGTAGAGCGAGACGAGCGACACCTCCGACGTGCCCGCGAGCATCCGGTTCTCGCCCGTCAGCGCGTACACCTGATCTTCTCCTCCTGGCCAAAAACCAGTCCGCTCCAGCGCCTCCGGCCGGACAATCACCGGCACCTCCAGCGCGGTGAAGCCCCGCGCCTCCAACACGTCCAGCGCCAGCCGCTGAACGGCGTGATGCAGGCGCAGCCCGGCTCCCTTCAGCACATAGCTGCGGGGTCCGCCGGCCTTGACGCCGCGCGCCGGGTCGAGCAGCCCGAGCCGTTCGCCGAGCTCCACGTGGTCGAGCGGCTTGAAGCCGAAGACCGGCAGCAGCCCGGCCGTCTTGACGAGCATATTGTCGGCGTCGCTAGCTCCGACCGGCGTGTCCGCCGACGGCGGATTCGGCGCCCGGAGCATCAGCCGCCGGTACTCGGCCTCCGTCTCCGCCAGCTCCCGCTCCCGCGTCACCAACTCGCCGCCCAGTGCGCGAACACGGGCCTTGATCGCTTCGGCCGCGTCCGCGCCCGCTATTCCGGCGGGGCGCTCGGCTGCCTGCACCCCGGGCATCTCCGTTGCCTCGGGTGCCGTCCGGCCCTGCGGGACCGCTGCCGCTGTCCCTGGCGCTGCCGCAGGCGTCGGAGCTTCCGCATTCCCGGCCTCCGCTATCGCCGGCTCCGCCGTCTTCGAATTCACGGCAGCTTGCCCGTCGTCTTCCGGCTTGCCGCCGCCGTCCTTGCGTCCCCGGCCCCCGCGCAGCAGCGCCTCCGCCTCCCGCGTGAGCCGGTTCCGCTGCGCCCGCAGCCGCTCCGTCTCCCCGAGCAGCAGCCGCCGCCGCCCGTCGCAGACCAGCAGCGCATCGGTGTCGAAGGCGACCCCTTTGTGCCGGGCGGCTGCCCGTATTTCCTCCGCATGTTCCCGAATATACCCGATGTCCAGCATAGCCAATCGCTCCTTTTCCAATAGTGAATTCTGAAAAAACGCAAAAAACGCCCTCATCCATGGGACGAGGAGCGTCGGCTCGCGGTGCCACCCAGGTTGACCGAACCCAGAATCCGCGGCGCAGCAGCGCCCGGCAGGTCCGATCCTCTTTGGTCTTCGCGGTAACGGGCGAAACCCGGTTATTTTAGAGGGCGCAGGAAGCCCCGGTCATAAACGCCTCACGGTTGGATGCCGTTCATCGGCCTGTTCAGGTGTCAAGTTGTGAGCAATAGTATAGCGCAAGGATCGGTTGGTATGCAACCCGGCAGGTGCGGAAAATTTTTGAAACGATCTTAACCATCCATCCGTTATAGATACTATAACAGGAGGCGGATTATATTATGGGCAATTGGGTATATGAATGCGAGAAATGCGGCTGTACGGAGTACGAGCGGGATCAATTTCAGGCGGCGGGCGGCAATTTCGCCAAGCTGTTCGATGTCCAGAACAAGAAGTTCATTACGATCAGCTGTGTAGAGTGCGGGTATACCGAGTTGTACAAGGCGGAGACATCGCGCGGCATGAACGTGCTTGATTTCCTCGGGAACTAGAGAAGGAGGGAGCGGCTTGGATCGCTCCCTTTTTGTGTCTAACGGGAAGGCGCCGGGTCCGGGTTCAGATCCCGGCAGATTGCCTCGGCCTCCTGCCGGTTCTGTGCGGGAGCTGCCAGCGTCAACTGGGCCGGGGGCTGCCCATCCGGAGACAGCAGGCGGATGACCTTGCGGCTCATGGCGATCCCCCTAGTCAGAAAGAATGAATTCTTCTAATTGATATAATACACCCTTCCAGATAAAGAAATAACGTGTACTCGAACCGGAACTTTATGAGACTGCGGACGTCTAGAGTATACAGATTCCATAATCAGGGAGGAGTTAAGCCGAAATGAATAAGTTAAAAGTATTGCTGGCCCTGACCGTATTCGGGCTGGCCGTATGTTCGGAGAACGCCGCCGTTTCAGCCCAATCCGCCGCTCCGATCGGGATCGTGGTTAACGACAAGCTGATTCCAACCGACAGCGCTCCTTATCTGGCCCGGGATACGGTAATGGTCCCGCTGAGCGCAGTCCAGTCCATTCCGGGTCTTCGGGTGAGCTGGAACAATGCCACCAAGCAAGTAACGGTCAGCCGGGAAGGAATCCGGTACGTTCTGCGCCCCGGCAGCCAACAGGCGGTCTCGGCTTCGGGTACTTCCCGGCTCCCCGCTGCCCCTGCACTGAAGAACGGGCGGATCATGGTGCCGCTGCGCTTCATCGCCGAGGCGGGGAAGGCGCATGTCGCCTGGAATCCTCATACCCGCACGGTCTACGTAGCGAGGGCCGGCGATGAGCTGGCCGCGAAGCTGAAGTCCGCCGACCTGGCGGAAGCGCGCACGGCGGCGCTGCATATGCCGGAGACGACCTCGCTCCGGGAGGTGTACCAATGGAACGGTGGCGAGAACCAGAGCCAGGATTATTATTTTCCGGAAGGGCGGGCGGATGCCTGCTTTATTGCCTTCGGAGGCACGGTACGTTACTACCGGATTGGAGATCATTACCGCGAGCTGGTCTGGACAGCCCGGATGAGCGGTACGAAGGCGGATCGGCCGGCGCTGTTCTTCCTCCCCTATACCATGGAGGACCAGGACGGCGTTCAGCCGCAGATCAAGGGGCGCGTTGCCTTCTATCATCTGATGCTGCCGATTATGGAAGCGGGGTACGGATTCGTGGAGACGAACGGCACCGCCGCGACTCTGGGGCAGAAGGACATGAAGCTCGATACCTTCTTCAACATCCCGGAAGAGAAGAACTAGAAGAGACCGGTCCGCGCAAAAACGGATGCTGCCCCTCGATTGGAGGGGAGGCATCCGTTTCTTTATTGTGCCGGGGGATCGGTCCCCCGGAGCGCTTTTACAGCCCGATTTGGGCCTCCTCTTACAGGTCGTCGAATCCGTTGTCGTCGCTCGTCTTGCCGTAGTTGCGGGATTTGGCCTCAAAAAAGTCCGTCTTCGTCGCATTCAGCGCCTCGTCGGAGAACGGCTTGATCCACGGCATGCAGTTGACGTCAACGCCTTGATAGGCCTTCTCCAGCCCCATCAGCGTAAGCCGCTTGTTGGCGATGAACTTGATGTAATCGCTCAGCTCGCCGAGGTCGATGCCGCGCACGTTCTGAAGCGTGTAGTACGCCCAGTTCGTCTCCAGTTCCACGGCCCGGTCCATCGTGCGGTACACGAAGTCCGTGTTCTCCGGCGTGTTCAGTTCGGGGAAGTCCTTCAGAAGCTGCTTGAACGCCTCTGCGAAGAAATAGCAGTGCTGGTTCTCGTCGCGCTGGATGTAGGAGATCATCTGGCTGGTCGCCATCATCTTTTGGTCCCGGGCCAGATTGTAGAAGAATGCGAAGGTGCTGTAGAAGAAGACTCCCTCCAGGATCAGGTCGGCTACCAGCGCTTCGAAGAACGTCTGCGGATTCGGGTTGTCGCGGAAGCTCTGATAGATGCCGGAGATGAACGTGTTGCGTTCCAGCAGCACCGGGTCATGCTTCCAGTATTCGAAGATCTCTTTCTGCTCCTGCTCGGATACGATGGAGGACAGCACGTAGGAGTAGGACTGGTTGTGCACGACCTCCTGCTGGCCGATGATGGCCGAGATGGCTTCCAGGGACGAGTCGGTAAAATAACGCTTCACATCGCCGACGAACATCGTCTGCATCGAGTCGAGCACCGCGAGCAGCGAAATGTTGATTTTGAAGACGCGCTGCTCCTCGGGATCAAGAAGTGGGAACTGCTGGGCGTCCTTGCTCATCGGAATCTCGTCCGCAATCCAGTGGTTGAGCAGCAGCACCTTGTACAGCTTGTACATATGCGGCATGCGAATATCGTTCCAGTTCAGAATGCCCGAGCATTCACCCTCAATGATGCGGGTGGAGCGGTTGGGGGCTTCGGTGTTGAAGATTTTTTGCAGTTGCATGTTGGGTTCCTCCTTGATGGAAAATAAGCCGTTCGTCTTAAGCGGCCAAGGTATGCGCCACTGCGGAAATCCCAAGCTTCGGACCTGCCGAAGTCGTACGATCCAATTCTTAGCTTCGAACCTGCCGAAGTCCCACGATTCCATTATTAAAAGTAAGCCGCCTCAGCTCGCGCAGGACTCGCACTCCTCGATGGTCAGCGCCCGGCTCCGCACGTAATAGGTCGATTTCAGTCCGCTCTTCCAGGCGTTCAGGTGCAGCGCGAGGAATTCCGACGCCTTGATGTCCGGCCGGACATAGAAATTGAAGCTTTGCCCCTGATCGACATGGCGCTGGCGGGCGGCCGCCATTTGAATCGACCAGTTCTGGTCCAGCAGGAAGGCCGTCTTGTAATACCAGATCGTCTTCTCGGACAGATCGGGCGCCGGGTTGGCGATCTTGTACGTCGTCTTCTCCTCGTAGGAGAGCAGCTCGTACAGCGGGTCGATGCTGGCCGTGGAGCCGGCGATGATCGAGGTCGAGCCGTTCGGCGCGATGGCGAACATCCAGGCGTTGCGGACGCCGCCTTGGGCGACGGCACCGCGCAGCTCGCGCCACTGCTCCGTCGTCACGAACTTGCCCTGACGCTCTCCGCTGACATAGCCGCGGGACTCGAAATACGCGCCCGTCTCCCAATCGGAGCCGGCGAACTTCGGATACTTGCCTTTCTCCAGGGCCAGCTCATGGCTGGCGCGAACCAGCAAATAATTGATGTGCTCATACAGATGATCATTGTATTCAACGGCTTCGTCGGACTCCCAGCGGATGCCTTCAAGCGCCAGCAGGTGGTGCAGCCCGAAGGTGCCGAGGCCGACGGCGCGGTACTGGCTGTTCGTGTACTGGGCCTGAAGCACTTCGATGTTGTTGATGTCGATCACGTTGTCGAGCATGCGCACCTGAATCGGCACGAGGCGCTCCAGCACGCCGGCCGGGACAGCGCGGGCAAGATGGATGGAGTTCAGGTTGCAGACAACGAAGTCGCCGGGAATCTTCGAGATGACAATCCGGGTCTGCCCGTCCTTTGTGACCAGTTCTTCCTGCTCCACGACGGTCGCCGACTGGTTCTGCATAATCTCGGTGCACAGATTGGACGAGAACACCATGCCCGCATGGCGGTTCGGGTTCGCCCGGTTGACCGTATCGCGGTAGAACATGTACGGCGTTCCGGTCTCCAGCTGCGATTTCATAATCCGCTTCATAATATCAATGGCGGGTACCGTAATCCGCGAGAGCGACGTGTGGGCCACCGCCTCGGCGTACCGCTCGCGGAAGCTGCCCTGTCCGAAGGCTTCGTCGTAGAAGTCCTCCAGCCCGAGCGCCCGGCCCTGCCCATCCTTCCAGCCCATTGTCTTCTTGACCTCGTGCGGGCAGAAGAGGTGCCATTCGCCGCGCGCCTCTACGGCTTCCATGAACAGGTCGGGCAGGCAGACGCCGTGGAACACGTCATGCGCGCGCATCCGCTCGTCGCCGTTGTTCAGCTTCAGGTCGAGGAAGGCGAGGATATCCTTATGGAAGACGTCGAGATAGACGGCGACGGCGCCCTTGCGGGTGCCGAGCTGATCGACGCTGACGGCGGTGTTGTTGAGCTGGCGGATCCAGGGGATGACGCCGGAGCTGGTATTCTTGTGGCCGCGGATGTCGGAGCCGCGGGCGCGGACTTTGCCGAGGTAGACGCCGATGCCTCCGCCCATTTTGCTGAGACGGGCCACATCCGTATTGGAGTCAAAAATCCCCTCCAGCGAGTCGTCCACCGTGTCGATGAAGCAGCTTGACAATTGTCCGGCCACCTTCTTGCCGGCGTTCGACATGGTCGGCGTGGCCGCCGTCATATACAGATTGCTCATGGCCCAATAGGCCTCCTTGACGAGGTCCAGCCGCTTCTCCTCCGGCTCGGTATGCATAAGGTACATGGCGATGACCATGTAGCGCTCCTGCGGCAGCTCCATCACCCGGCCGTCGAAGTCGCGGGCCAGATAGCGGTCGGAGAGCGTCAAGAGACCGATGTAATCGAACAGCAGATCGCGCGTGGAGTCGATGCAGGCCCCGAGCTCCTCGATCTGGGCCTTCGTGTAGCAGGTTAGAAGCTCCTCGCGGTAGACGCCTTTCTTCACCAGCGTCTCGATCAGCGGGTAGAGCGCGCCGTAAGGGGCGTCCGGGTAGGCTTTGTAGCGGCGGTGAACAGCGGCCTTCTTGTAGAGGGAGGTCAGCAGGGAGCGGGCGGCGGCGAATTTCCAGTCCGGCGCCTCCTTGGTGACCAGCTCCAGGGCGCTCATGGTGAACGCGGCGCTGATCTCCTCGCCGCTCACTTCCTCGCGGCGCAGCTTGGAGGACACGCCGCGCAGCAGCTGATCCTTGTTCAGCTGCTCGAGTCCGGTCAGGAGACGGTCCGCATAGACGGAGAGACGGATTTCATCGAAGGCGAGTCTCCGGTTGTCAGGCTTGATAACGAGTTGAGGCATATGGATCGCTTCCCTTCTATTTTAATTTTGCAATGTCACAAATTGATCTATAGGAGCGCGGAGAGGGCCTCGGGGCAAGTACCCCGGGGGCTCCGCTTGCATGGATGGCCAATTGAAGAATCTGACCGGCCGAGGCGGACGGTTAGACGCGGCGGCGGCTGCGGGGCCATACTGCTACAGTGCGGCGAATGCCGCCGGCCTCCACAGCACCGGCCTTCCCGCAGCCAGTCCGGCAGGAATATCAAGGATGCGCTGGTTGCTGCTCCCCCGGTATTGGAGCGAGGTATCCTTCAGCCGCTCGTCGAACCGGCCGTCGATCAGCACCTGGCACAGCGCGAGCAGTTCATATTCGGGCGTGTCCGGGCGCTCCGTCAGCTGCTCCCAGGTGAAGCCCGTGTAGGCCCAGACGTTGAAGCCGGGCAGCTCCGCCCGCAGCTCGCGGACAAAGGCCGCAGCCTCTGCGGCCGAGAAGAACGGATCGCCGCCGGCGAGCGTCAAGCCGTCCAGCAGCGGATTGCCGGCGATCTCGCCGATGATCTCCCGTCTGCGTTCCGCAGTGAACGGCTCGCCGTATCCGAAGCTCCATGTCTTCGGGTTGAAGCAGCCGGGGCAGCGGTGCCGGCAGCCGCTGGCGAACAGCACGGCCCGCAGCCCCTCGCCCTCATTGATGGATTCGGGATAGAAGCCGCAGATGTTCATAGATGCTTGACCCGGTCGCGGACCTCGGCCTGCTTAGCGGTGTTGAACCGGGTCTGGTAATCGCCGGTGAGGTAGCCGGTCACCCGGCGCAGCCGCCGGATATGGACCTCTTCCTCATGCGCGCCGCAGGAGGGGCAGTTCGTCCCGATGACGCCCTCATGGCCGCAGGCGGAGCAGCGGTCGATGGGGTGATTGATCGAGAAATAGCTGACGTTCTGTTCCAGCGCGTAGCGGATAATCTTCACAAAAGCGCCCGGGTTGCTCCGCGCGTTCCCGTTCAACTCCACATAGGAGATGGCGCCGGCATTGCACAGCTCGTGAAACGGCGCTTCCAGGCTGATCTTCCGGGCGGCGCCCAGCTCGTAATAGACGGGAACATGGAAGGAGTTCGTGTAATATTCCCGGTCGGTCACGCCGGGGATCGCTCCGAGCTCGCTGCGGTCAATCTTCGTGAACTTGCCGGACAGCCCTTCCGCCGGTGTGGCGAACAGCGTGATGTTCAGGTCCAGTTCTTCGCTCTTGCGGTCGCAAAAGTCGCGCATACGGCGGACGACGGCTACCGCCTTGGCATGAATGTCCGGGTCCTCGGCGTGATGCCTGCCGTACATCGCCTTCATGCACTCCGCGATGCCGATGAAGCCGATTGACAGGCTGCCGTGCTTCAGCAGATCGCCCACGGGGTCCTCCGGTCCAAGAACTTCGCCGCCTTCCCAGACGCCCTCGCGCATCATGAAGTCGGAGGCTTTGGCCTTCTGGGCGCACTGAATGCGGTAGCGGTGGACGAGCCCTTCGAGCGCAATCTCCATATAGTGGTCCAGATCGTCGTAGAAGCCCTGCTCGTCGGCCTCTTCCCGCTGGCCCGTCACCATGCCGTGCCGGATGCCGAGCCGCACCAGATTCAGCGTATTGAAGCTGAGGTTGCCCTTGCCGGAGCAGCGGTTGCGGCCGAAGCGGTCGCCGAGCACCCGGGTGCGGCAGCCCATCGTCGCGAATTCAGTATCGGGATCGGCAGGATCGTAATAAGCCAGGTTCAGCGGCGCGTCGAGATTGGCGAAGTTCGGATAGAGACGGCGCGCGGAGCATTCCGCGGCCTTCAGGAACAGCTCGTAGTTCGGATCGCCGGGCTGCTGGTTGATGCCTTGTTTGCATTTGAAGATCTGAATCGGGAACACCGGCGTCTCCCCGCTTCCCAGTCCGTTCATCGTCGCCGTCAGCAGGGAAGCGATCACAAGCTGCCCTTCCGGCGAGGTGCAGGTGCCGTAGTTGATGCTGGTGAACGGAATCTGTCCGCCGGCCCGGGATGACATGGTGTTCAGGTTATGGATGAGGCTCTCCGCGCCTTGGAGCGTCTCGCTCTCGGTCTCTTTCATTGCGTAGCGGAACGCCTGCGGGTAGGCCGCGGCCAGGTCGGTTCGGCCCATTGCGATTTCGCCTTCCACTTCAGCGGCCTGTCCTTCTCCGAAGTAATCCAGGCCCTTGCGGAAGAATTTTGCGAAGGACTTGGCGACATAGGGAGCGAGGTCGTGGTCCAGCTTGCTGCCGGATACGCCGCCGTACTGGGCGTTCTGCTGGGACTGGAAAATAATCGCCGTCAGCGCCATCGCCGTCATGATCGAATTCGGCGGGCGGACGCTGCCGTTGCCCGTATTGAAGCCCTCGCGGAGCAGCCGTTCAAAAGGGATAAAGATGCAGTTGGTCGTGCCGATCACATACTGGTCCAGGTCATGGACATAGACGATGTTCTCCCGAACCGCATGGGTCAGGCGCGGAGGAAGCGTAAAGTGGCGGGCATACCATTTGGAATACTCGCTTCCGAGTTTGCTCATTTTGCCGGAGAAGCTCTCCCCGTTCAAATTCGCGTTCTCCCTCAGCAAGTCGAGATCCCGGCTGTCGATAATATCGTCGCCGATGCCGATCGCTTCCTCCAGCAGCGCCTCTTGGCGGGTGTCCTGGCGTTGTTCCAGCAGTGTCATAGCCTAGCGTCCCCTTTCGTCCTGTATAAATAGAAAAAGCATTTTACGCTTCCAGCGAAAAATGCCCGTATGTACAGCCTGATCCGGCCGCAGATCGTTACGGACACCTTCCTGTTCCTCGCAGGCTGTGTAATTAGGGTGTCGAATCGATGCAGGCAGGTCTCCTGGCTTCCGGAACCGATAAGGCGCCTTCCCGTGAAATGACGGGCATTTCGCAGTGGCATGAGCCGAATCCGCTTGCAGCTTCCCGGGTAGGTCAGACTGCTTCCGGTTACAGTGGCGGGACCGCGCCGGAATCGCACCGGGCTTCCCTTTTAAGCCGAGTTCTCCTTGGAGGAGAAACGGCACCTGAATCTATGAATCTACTATATTTGGTTGTTTCTTAATAAAGATAACCCAATATGTTGTGTATGTAAACCGAATTTTGAATCCCGCGCCGGGCGCGGGCGGAGGGGGATTTTCCACAATTGCTCCACAGTTCATCCACAATCCGAGGGAAGGAAATCCACATTTCATCCACAGGTCCGGCCACAAAAAAGGCAAAATTTCGTGCCTGAATAGGGAACGAACCGACGGTTTGCAGCAAGGGACAGGAAGGGGTACAATAGCAGCACACACAGTTGGGAGGGAATCCATGATGGCCATCGCCGAAATTACAGTCATTCCGATTGGCACAGGGAGTACAAGTCTCAGCGGGTACGTAGCGGACATGCAGCGGGCTCTGGAAGAAGCGAAGGGCATCACCTACGAACTGACCTCCATGGGCACCATTCTGGAAGGAAGCCTTCCGGCTATTCTGGAGGCCGTCCGTCTTCTGCACGAAACGCCGTTCCGCAGCGGCGCGCTCCGCGTCTCGACCTCGCTCAAGATCGACGACCGCCGGGATCAGGATTCCAGCAGCCGGCAGAAGCTGGAGTCGGTGGAACGGAAGCTCCGGGAGCAATGAGAAGATGCCAGCGCGGTACAGCTCTTGGCGAAGCCCTCACCCGGAGGCTTATTCGGGCACCGGGTTCCTTTGGGGAAGCTGACTTCAAAAAGTGGTTGCTTTTTTCTTCGATTACGGTATAATAGTTTCTGTTGCGAAATTGAAGTTAACATGCTGGTGTAGCTCAGGGGTAGAGCAACGCACTCGTAATGCGTAGGCCGGGGGTTCAATTCCCTTCACCAGCATCCTGAAAGACCTGAACAGAGACGCGGTTCACCGTTGAATACGGAGAACCGCGTTTTTTTATATTCTCCATTTCGCTGTAAATTGTAGGTTTGTCTCTATACAAACGATGTATAACGTCGTATACTAAATTTAACTGAACTGATGATATCTGCCCATTCGGGAAGCTTCCGCCGTATAAGTCTAGGGGAAGCTTCCCTTTTTTGCTGGCCTTGCCAGAAAGGAGAAGCCATGTCGAATACCGAACGGATTCTCGACGGTTATAAGAATATAGAAAGCCGCATTCACGCCTTTATAATTGAACATTCCCGGGTAGAGTATTTGGAGGGCTCAAACGAAATCGTGCATGGGGGGGCGTTCTCGTGGACCCGCCTGTTGGGCGGCGATTCAGACCTTCAAGAAGTGCTGTGCCTGGATTATACCGAGCTGGGCCGAAAGGCGATAAATGTGCTGGAATCGGCGACCAGCCGGCATCTGGATGATTTCTGCCGCAGTTACGAGTCGGTTCTCAGCTATTTGCGCCAGGATTCGCTGGTATGGGTGCCAAGTCTGGAGCAACTGTTCCAGTCCATCAAGATCGAGCTGGATATTCAGCAGTTCTTTGTCGCTTCGCCCCATTATGTATAAATTTAACGCTAATGCCAGCAAAATTTAAGGAAATTTTCAGCTTGGCGTCAGGATTTTTTCAGGTTTCGGGGGTATGATAGGACTACCAAACACCCCCCAGTGTTGTGGTTATTCTTTTGAAGCCCGGCCGACTCCCACGGCCGGGCTTTTTGTGCGGCCGGAGGACGGGGACGCGCGCCCCGGTGCGGAGGCGCGTCTAGCGCACGGCCGGCGCCTCCAGGCCCATATAACGGCGCATCTGCGATACGGCCTGATCGGCGAGCTTCGCGTCGGTTACCGACATTTCCCCGTGGAAGCCCCGGCATTGATAGCGGACCCGAATGCCGTCCGCCAGACGCTCATTCTCGTAGACTCTCATCCCGGCGGCCCGCATGGCCAGACGGACCTTTCGCAGATCGCGCGCGGCCGCGGCTGCTGCGGCTTCCGCCATCTCGACATAGGGAGCCGGAGTCCGAAGAAGGCGCGCCAGCAGCCGTCCGTCCCGTTCCAGGGCCGTGATGACGAGCGGAAGCAGAATATAGGCCTGCAAAAGCCTCCGGTCGCTGTTCTCCTCATGTGGCATCCTTCTACCTCCCGATTACTATTACTAGGAACATATATTCGTATTTTATTCCCAACCCCGGCATGATTCAAGAGGTGCAGGAAAGGAAATCAGAAAAAGAAGCAAAATCGAGAGTATTATGTGATTTATTTCACAATAAATGCCCGGCGCTGCGTATATATTGAATTTATAAGGTTAAAATTAAATTTAAAATTTGGAATGGAAAAGAGGAATCGCCATGCACGCACAGACACGGATGCTGCGGGGGCTTGTCTTTGGGGTATTGATTAGTGTGCCGCTCTGGATGTCGTTGATCGGCTGGATGCAGCTGCTGTAAACTCCGAAGGCGGGTGATAGGCGTTGGTCTGGATTGGAATTGCGGGAATTGCGGCTGTGTGTGCGGCGCTTACGGTGTACGCCGGGCTGCTGGTCTACAACGTGGCTGTCCGGCGCGCGCCCAAGACGGTTTATATCGCCAAAAGCGGCGGAAAAGGCGGTCCGCCCCCTGTAGCGGGCGCCTCGTGGGGGGAAGGCCAGCGCTGGATCGCCGGCCGGAACTTCACGAACTGGGAGCTGACGGCCCCGGACGGGCTGAAGCTCCGCGGCTACTGGCTGCCGTCGGACCGCGCAGAGGGGCGGACAGCGATTATTGCCCACGGCTATTCGGGCAAGGCCAAGGATATGGGCGCCTATGCCCGCATTTACCATGAGGTGCTTGGCTTCCATGTGCTGCTGCCCGATGCCAGAGGGCACGGGGAGAGCGGCGGCGATTACATCGGGTTCGGCTGGCAGGAGCGTCTTGATTATGCCGGCTGGATCTGGAGAGTGCTGGAGGAGACGGGACCGGAGTCGGAAGTGGTGCTGCACGGCGTATCCATGGGCGCAGCTACCGTGCTGATGGCAGCCGGCGAGGAACTCCCTCCGCAGGTCAAAGCGGTCGTAGCCGACTGCGCTTATACGTCGGCGGCTGCGGAGCTGGCTTATCAGATGCGCCGGCTCTACCGGCTGCCGTCCTTCCCGGTCCTGGACGGCGCGGGGCTGGTTACCCGCATCCGAGCCGGGTACAGCCTGCGCGAAGCTTCGGCGCTGCGCCAGGTAGCGAAGGCGAAGACGCCGATTCTGTTCATACACGGCGAAGCGGATACGTTCGTTCCCGTCGGGATGATGGAGGAACTGTATGCCGCCTGCCGAAGCGAGAAGGAACGCTGGTCCGTGCCCGGAGCCGGCCACGGCAAATCTTACGATCAAGACCCGGAGGCATACGTGCGGCGGGTCTGCGATTTTGTGCTTCGCCATTTGCGCGGAAGAGCGCAGAAGCCCTGAAAATTGGACGACGCCCGGCTATCCGCTTCTATGCGGACGGCCGGGCGTCTTGGTGTATGCGTACATAGACTATGCTATACGCTGTATTTAATTTCCTTGTCTATTTTCAGCAGCCGTTAAGCGAGAAGCATTCTTTTCCAAAACGACAAAAGCCCTACCTCTCTCTTGCCCTTGCGGCTCCAATGACCGCGCCAGTATGAATCGGAATGCGATGGTAAAATGATTCTCGTATAAAAATAAGGTTTTCAGCAAGAAAACGTAAGGTTTTGTACCGGGGATTCCGATAAAGAAGAGATACGTCCTATTCTTGAAGAAGAATTACGAGGAAACTAAATATCTTACTATTGTACCAGATATTGCGAGAATACGCAAGCAACAAAAACCGCTGGAGGATGAACACCATTATGAAAGTGTATCGGGCCTTTTTGCGGCAATCGGTCTACAATTATTTGCTTGGCTCCGTTATGGCCGTGATCGCGACGGGGAGTCTGCTCATGCTGTCTACTCTGGAAGTCTCCACAAGGGAATATATGAGGCTGCTGCTGGTGTTGGCCGTCTCTTTCTGCATTATGGCAGGGGCCGAGCTGTTCGCGTTCTACCGGCATATCCGGCCTGTCTACCGCAGCTTCGCAGGCGCAAGCGAACTGGAGGATCTGCGGGCCGCCTATGATCGGACGCACCGTCTGCCGGGCCTGTCGGTCCGGCGGATTATGGGGCCGCATCTGCTTGGACTAAGCCTGCCGGCCGTCGGCATGGCGCATTGGATGATTCATGTGAAGCTTCTGGATATGCCTTATTATTATCCGTTTCTCGCGCTGGCCGGAGCGGTGCTGATTGCCTGCATGCATGCGCTGATCGAGTTTTTTCAGACCGGAGCCACCATTGTACCGCTGCTGCGGCATCTACGCAATGAAGCGCTCCGTCTATATGGAGAGGATTTCTCGCTGGAAGAGCATAATCTGATCTCTATCCGCCCGAAGTTTCTGATCAGCTGCACGCTGATCGGTACGTTTCCGCTGTTTCTGTTCAGTCTGATGACGCATGTGCGCATCCGCGACCTCGGCGGCGGCGCTCTCTTGAGCTACTGGGGATGGGCGGCCGTCGTGCTGATCATGGGCACGGTGTTCTCGCTGACCGCGGCCTGGCTGCTGACCCGCAGCGTGCAGCAGCCGATCGGGCAGCTCTACGAATCCATGAAGAAGGTCAAGGAAGGGCGGCTGGAACAGACCCAGGACTATTATTCGGATGAATTCTCCCGTCTGGTCGCAGGCTTCAATGTGATGGTCCGCGGGCTTCAGATCCGGGAGGAGCAGAATCAGCAGCTGCTGGACAGTCTGTTCACTTCGCTTGCCGTGGCGCTGGACGCCCGCGACCCGTACACGGCGGGGCATTCCATCCGGGTCGCCGAGTATTCGGTCATCATCGGGCAGCTCGCCGGACTGAAAGGGGAAGAGCTCGACAATCTGCGAAAATCGGCGCTGCTGCACGATATCGGCAAGATCGGCGTCCGGGATGCGGTGCTCTTCAAGGAAGGCTGGCTGACGGAAGAAGAGTTCGATCAGATCAAGAGCCATCCGGTGCTGGGCGAGAATATTCTCCGGCAGATTGAGCCGCAGGAGAAGATGCTCCCTTATCTCGGCGGCGTCCGCTCGCATCACGAACGGTATGACGGCAAGGGGTACCCCGACGGGCTTGCAGGCGGAGACATTCCGCTGTTTGGCCGGATCATTGCGGTGGCCGACGCCTACGATGCGATGACCTCCGACCGTCCCTACCGGAAGGGAATGGAGCACGGCAAGGCGCTGAAGATTCTGAGCGAAGGCCGGGGAACCCAGTGGGACCCGGTATTTGCGGGTCTGCTGCTGGGCTACTTCGAGCAGAACCGGAGCCGCGGAATTCCGGAGGCGGAGAGCGGCTATGCAGGCGATTATCCGATAAGCGGATAATCGCTTTTTTTTAACAAAATTCAAAGAAATAGGAGAGTCTGTAGAAGCATCCTGTTTATCCCTGGAGATTCGTGATCGATTTCGTGAACTTTCTCACAATCTCCCGAAAACGCTTCGGGTTTCATTGATGGAACGGGATGGGACCGTTATAATTAATTAGTCTGGTTTTTATATAATTAAAAAATAAGGGAGAATTTTATGAAACGCGCTGATGTGTGGCTGATTGGCCTCGTTGTGGTGGTGGCGCTTGCGCTGATCCTTCCCCGCTGGCTGTCGGACCATAACGATAAAGGCGGGGAGAACCGGGTGGCCCGGGTAACCGTTGACGGCAAGCTGTTCAAGACGGTCCAGCTTACCAAGGAAGAGCAGATCGTCGAAATCCGCACAGAACGCGGTTACAATATTCTGAAGGTGCATGATTACGGCGTGGAGATGTACGACGCCGATTGCCCGGACAAAGTCTGCCTGGAGTTCGGCTTCATCCGCCATCCGAAGCAGACGATTGTATGCCTGCCGCACCGGGTGCTCGTCGAGATTGCCAGCGCGGGCGGAGAGGACGGGGTAGACGCTTATGTCCAGTAGAGATTCGGCTCTGGCGCTCAAACGGACGGTCATTATCGCGATCTTCGCGGCGGTCGCCGTCGTGCTGGGCATTGTGGAGGCGCAGATCCCGCTAAGCAGCGTGGGTCTGATGCCGGGGGCCAAGCTGGGGCTTGCCAATATTATGGTGCTGACGTGCATTTATTTCCTGCGGGCGCGCGATGCGCTCACGCTGGTCATTCTCAAGACGCTGCTGACGGCGTTCCTGCTGGGCACGTTCTCCAGCCTGCTGTTCAGCCTGTTCGGCTCGCTGCTGAGCTTCGCGGTGATGCTTCTGCTGATGCGGATGGGCAAGAACCGGTTGAGCCTCGTCGGCGTCAGCGTTGCGGGCGGCGTCGCGCACAACGTCGGCCAGCTCGTCGCCGCTTCGATTGTCATGAACGCATCCAGCATCATGTATTATCTGCCGGTGCTGCTGATCTTCGGACTGGTGACCGGCGTTGTCGTCGGCATCGCGGTTCGTTATTTGACGGAATCGCTGTCCCAGATTTCATTGTTCGAGGATTTTCTGCACTAGGTATCGAGGGGAGGCGGCCTAAGAGATGGACCACATGAACGCCAAAAGTACAGCGGGCTCGGCCGGAGCCGCGGCCGTGTCCTTGAGAGAGGTCTCCTTCGGCTACACGCCGGAGCAGCCGCTTCTGAGCGGAATCAGCCTTGAGATACCGGCCGGGCAGTGGGTGGCCCTCGTCGGACCGAACGGCTGCGGCAAATCAACGCTGGTGAAGCTGCTGAACGGGCTGCTGCCCGCAGCTTCCGGCCAGATTGAAATCTGCGGCACTCCGCTTGAAGACAAGCACGTCGCCGAGGTTCGCCGCCGCATCGGCATGGTCTTCCAGAATCCCGACAACCAGTTCGTCGGCGAGACGGTTGAAGAGGACATTCTCTTCGGTCTGGAGGGGCTGTGTCTGTCCCGGCCGGAGATGGAAGCGCGTCTTATGCGCGTTACGGCTGAATTTGAACTTGCGCCGCTGCTCGGCAAGCACCCGGGGGAGCTGTCCGGGGGGCAGAAGCAGCGCGTTGCGATTGCGTCGATACTTGCCATGGAGCCAGGCATCGTCATTATGGACGAGGCCTCTTCGATGTTGGATGAAGCGGGGCGGAATGCCCTGCTGGCCGTGCTGCGGAAGCTGCACGGGGAAGGCTATACGGTGCTGATGATTACGCATGACGCCGAGGAGATCCGGGCCGCCGAGCGCGTCATCGCGCTGGGCGGCGGCGGCGTGGCGGCGGACCGGAAGCCGGAGGAGCTGTTCGCGGATGAGGGCCTGCTGGCAGCCTGCCATCTGCGCGCGCCTTACGGCTGGCGGCTCGCCGCCGAACTGAAGCGGCTGGGCATTGATGCCGGATCGGCAGCCGGCGGAGAGGAGCTGGCAGAGAAGCTATGGCCATCGAACTGAAAGAGGTCAGCTACACGTATGCCGACCGCACGCTCTGGAAGCAGACGGCGCTGCACGATATTGATCTGAAGATTCCGGCCGGATCGCTCGTCGGCATCGCCGGGACGACGGGTTCGGGCAAATCGACACTGCTCCAGCTGTTCAACGGCATTCTGAGGCCGTCCAGCGGCTCGGTAACCGTGCTGGACGTTACGCTTCAGGCAGGCGCCAAGCCGCCCCGGCTGCTGCCGCTCCGGCGGCGGGTCGGCTTGGTCTTCCAGTTCCCGGAGCACCAGATGTTCGCCGAGACGGTGGAGAAGGATCTGCTGTTCGGGCCGCTGAATTTCGGCATGGACCGGGAGGAAGCGGGGGTCCGCATCCGGCAGGCGATGAACGATATGGGGCTGCCGGAGGAGCTCCTGGCGCGCAGTCCGTTCCGCCTGAGCGGAGGCCAGATGCGCAAGGCGGCGATCGCCTCGGTGCTTGCCGCCGACCCGGAGATTGTCATTCTGGACGAGCCGACGGCTACGCTCGATCCCGTCAGCCGGGATGAGCTGGTGGTGCTGCTCGTCCGGCTGTGCCGGGAGCAGGGCAAGACGGTCGTGGTTGTGACGCACCGGATGGACGAGCTGCTGCCGTATGCGGATCAGTGGGTCCTGCTCGGCGAAGGCCGGGTGCGGTATCAAAGGGATGCCGCAGGTCTTGCCGCCGAACCCGGGATTCTGACCGGCTGCGGACTGGCTGTGCCGCAGTCGCTGCTGTACTGGCGGGCTGTGGCCGGAAAGCTCGGCCTGCACGGGGAAACGCCGCGGTTGACGCCCGAGAGTCTGGCGGCGCTGATTGCGGAGAAGCTGGGCCGGAATGCGGCGGAAGCGGCCGGCTCCGGGCCGGACGCTCCGGCAGGAACGGAGGCCGGCGATGAATGAACGGCTGCTCCTGGGAAGGAGCATTGAGACCGGGTCCTGGGTTCACCGTCTGGACCCCCGCTCGAAACTGCTCGGAATGCTGCTGTATGTAGCGGTTATCCTGCTCTGCCGATCGTGGACGGATATGGCGCTGCTGGCCGTCTTCTCGGTTTTGGTCATGGCGTCCACCCGGATATCACTGAACTATTATCTCAAGGCGGCCAAACCGCTGAAGTATTTGATGCTCTTCATCTTCGTCGTTCAGACCCTTACGGTCAAGACCGGAGAGGTCTGGCTGAGCCTCGGGGCGCTGGAGCTGCACGAGGGCGGTCTCCGGCTGGGGGCCTTCTCGGTCATCCGCACGTTCTTCCTGATTACCTTCACGGCGCTGCTGACGTTCACCACGCGGCCGAGCCGGCTGAATCAAGGGCTGGACGGGCTGCTGAAGCCGCTCGGGAAGCTCGGGGTACCAACGGAACGGCTGACGCTGATGATGAGCCTTGCGCTGCGCTTCATTCCCACCATTCTGGATGAAGCGCAGGTGATTCTGAAGGCGCAGGCTTCGCGGGGAGCGGATTTGTCGGAGCTGAAGCTTGCCGACAAGGCCCGGATGCTGATGACGCTGCTTGTTCCGGTTATCACCGGGGCGTTCCGCCGGGCACAGGATCTGATCTATTCCATGGAAGCGCGCGGGTTCGTGCTGGATGCGCCCCGCACGTATTATCACCGTCTGCGGTGGGGAGCCGCCGATACGCTGTTCATTGTCCTGTTTCTTGCCGCGGGCAGCGCCGCGGCGCTGCTGTGAGCGGGACGGAAGCAGGAAGGAACGGATTTGAGCCGATGACATGCAAGTCCCGCCGGACGGCCGCGGTATGTCGGGCTTATGGGATTTGGCATTTCGCGGGAAGTAGGAGGAAACGAAGTGGCGCGTTATTTTAATGGTAAAGAAGTGGAGCTGCTGGCCCCGGCCGGCACCTTCGAGATCTTCAAGGAGGTCATCGAAGCCAATTGCGACGCCGTCTATCTCGGCGGGCCGGTTCTCAACATGCGCATGATGCGCAAAGGGTATAATCTGTCGCATGCCGAGATGGAAGAGGCGGTAGAGACCGCGCACGGTCTGGGCAAGAAGCTCTATGTGACCGTCAATAATCTGTTCAGCGAAGCCGACGTGGAAGAAGCCCGGACGTATCTGCGGTTCCTCGACCGTATCGGGCCGGATGCCTTGATCGTTCAGGATATGGCCGTGCTGTCGCTGATCCGCGAGATGGGAGTCGGTCTTCCGGTGCACGCCTCCGTCATGATGAATGTGCATAATCTGGAGATGATCCGCGCCCTGGGCGAGCTCGGCGTGACGCGGACGGTGCTGTCCCGCGAGATGGATCTCGCCGCGGCGAAGCTGCTGCACGGGCTGACGGGGATGGAGCTGGAATATTTCGTCCACGGCGATATGTGCTCCGTCCACGGCGCGAACTGCTACTTCAGTTCCCATGTGTTCGGCATGAGCAGCAACCGGGGCAAATGCATGAAGCCCTGCCGCTGGGACTACCGGGTGAAGAAGGACGGCCGCGTCTACCCCGCGGAGTATCCGCTGGCGGTCAAGGATATGTATATGTACGAGCACCTGCCGGAGCTGATCGACTCGGGGATTACCTCTTTCAAAATCGAGGGCCGGATGCGCGACAAGGATTTCATGGTCATGCTGGTCAATGCTTATGGCGACGCCATCGACCGCTACATCGACGATCCGGCGGGCTTCGACCGCGCGCTGGAGGCCAAGCTGCTGTACGACAACCGCAAGCGGGACTTCTCGACCGGCTATGCCTTTGGCAAGCCGGGCCTTGCCAACATCAACCGCCGCTACGAAGGAACCGGCAAATTCTACAGTACCGGCAAGGTGTTCAGCACACCGACCGCCGAGCGGGAGTTGAGCGGGAAACGGGTGGACGAGCTGCGGCAGGCGCTGGTCGAAGCGGCCGCTTCCCGGATGGCAAGACGCGGCGCTGATGCGGGCGCGGGCGCGGTTGGGGTCCGTGTGAACAACATGGAGCAGGCGCGGACCGCTCTCCGGCACGGAGCGGATTATTTGTACTTGTCCGGGGATGTGTATGAACCGGACCGTCCGTTCACGAAGCGGGATATTCTGGAGCTTGGCGCCGCCAAGGGCGGAACGAAGCTGGTGCTCGGTCTGCCCCGGATGATGACCGAGCTGCATTTTGACCAATATGACCAACTGCTGATCCGCGGCGATCGTCTGCCGATCGACGGCATTCTGGTTACGAACCTGGGCGCGCTGCGGCGGTACCGTCAGGCCGGTTATCCGCTCATCGGCGATACGAGTCTCAATATCTATAATCATGTGGCGGCCGCCCAGTATGCGGAATGGGGCCTGGAACGGATTGCGGTGTCGCAGGAGATGACGCTGGAGCATTATGCTTCGTTCGTGTCCGGAACCGACGTTCCGATGGAGATGGTCGTGCACGGAACGCCGGCGCTGATGTATATGGAGCATGATCTCTATGCGAACGCCGACGGAGCGGAGCCGATCGCCGAAGAAGACAACCGGTTCGTGCCGAACCGCGTGCTGGTGCTGAAGACCGACCAGGGCGAGAATCCGGTCTACCGGGACCAGCACGGACGCTGCCATCTGCTGATGGCCAAGGAGCTGAATTATCTGCCGCTGGTTCCGGAGATCCGGGCGCTTGGCGTCTCGGTATTCCGGATTGAGGGAGCGACGTACCGGCCCGAAGAACTGGGCATCATTCTGGATGCGTACCGGCAGGCGCTGAGCGGCGGCGGACAGCATGCCGCCGAAGCGGCGGGGATGCTTGAACCGCTGTATGCGGGCTATACGCTCGGCTCGCTGCAATTCAATTAAGACCGGATTGTGCCGGTGTTCACATAAGGAGGAACCGCGATATGGAGGATTACACGATCGGCCGCGAAGCGGTCGCAGCGAAACGGCGTCGGTATTTCTATCCGTGCACACAGCATTTCTACCGAAACGCACCCCAGATTGTCCAGGGGGAGATGCAGTATTTGTACGATGAGAACGGCAAGAAATACACCGATTTCTTCGCCGGCGTCTCGGTGGTGGCCTGCGGGCACTGCAACCCGGCCATTACCTCGGCGACCATTGCCCAGCTCCAGCGGCTTCAGCATACGACGACGATCTATCTGACCCAGCCGAATGTCGACCTGGCCGAACGGCTGGCCGAGATTCTGCCGGGGAATCTGCGGCGGAGCTTCTTCGTCAACAGCGGTTCGGAGGCGAACGAGGGCGCGATGCTGCTAGCCCGGCGGCATACCGGCCGGAAGGGCTTCATCGCCCTGGAGAGCGGGCTTCACGGCCGCACGAATCTGACGATGAGCGTAACGGGGCTGCCGATGTGGCGGACGGACCCTTATCTGGACCCGGATGTCCGCTTCATCCGGCGTCCGTACGATCCGGAGCTGGGCTCCGAGGAGGCAGCCGCACGCTCGCTGGCGGACCTGGAGCGGGTGCTGGCGGAGCACGGGGATTCCATTGCCGCGATGATCGCGGAGCCGATTCAGGGCAACGGCGGCATGATTATGCCGCATGAATCCTATTTCCGAGAAGCCGCCGAGCTGTTGAGACGCCACGGCGCGCTGCTGATCTTCGACGAAATCCAGACCGGCTTCGGCCGGACCGGGCGCATGTTCGCCATGGAGCATTTCGGGGTGGTTCCCGATATCGTCAGCATGGCCAAGGCGCTGGGCAACGGCGTTCCGGTGGCTGCATTCGCGGCCTCGGACGAGGTCGCCGCATCGCTGAACTCGCCGTCGGCCTCCACCTTCGGAGGCAATCCGGTCTCGGCGATTACCGCGCTGGCCGTGCTCGACTATATGGCCGACCAGCGGCTTCCCGAACGCGCGGAACGGCTGGGGGCGAAGCTGAAGGAAGGACTGGCCGGGCTGAAGGAGCGCTATCCCGGATTGATCCGCGACGTCCGGGGCGCCGGTCTTATGCTTGGGGCCGAGCTGGGCGGAGCGGAGGCCGGCGAAGCGGCAGAGCTGACGGACGAAGTGCTGGAGCGGATGAAAGACCGCGGCTTCATCATCGGGAAGAATGGAACCGGCCGCAATGTGCTGGCCTTCCAGCCGCCGCTGATTCTGGCCGAGGCGGATATTCAGGACATGCTGAAGACGCTGGACAGTGTGCTGGCCGAGCTGGCATGACGCACCGCCATGTCCACCTCCGGCGGGAGGATGTGCCAACACACGGAAAGAAGGGACTCATTTGGCCGTAATTCATCTGTTCAAAACCACCACGACAAAGCTGAGAATGTTCGGCGAACTGGTCATGTTCTCGCATACCCTGTTCTCGCTGCCCTTTGCGATCATCTCGATGGTCTGGGCGGCGGGCGGCTGGCCGTCCGGCCGTGTCATGCTGTGGGGGCTGATTGCCCTGATCGGGGCCCGCAACGGCGCCAACGCCTTCAACCGGCTGGCCGACCGCGAATTTGACGAATGGAATCCGCGCACGGCTCATCGCCATCTTCCCCAGCGGCTGCTGCGGAAGAAGGAAGTTGCCCTATTCATTGCGGTCAACTACCTGATTCTGATCATTGCGGCCGGGATGCTGAACCCGCTCTGTCTGGTGCTCTCACCGGTCGCTATTCTGCTGGTGACGGTGTATTCCTACACCAAACGGTTCACCTATCTGAGCCACTTGTACCTGGGATTTGTGATTGCTTCCGCGCCGATCGGCGCCTGGTTCGCCGTAACGGGCCGGTTCGCCTTCACGCCGTTCGTCATCGGGACGGTCGTCATGCTCTGGATCGCCGGATTCGATATTATCTACGGCACTCAGGATATTGATTTTGACCGCAAGCACGGCCTCTTCTCGATCCCCAGCTACTTCGGACTGAAGAACGCGCTCCGCATTGCCCAGGGCCTGCATCTGGTGATGGTGCTGCTGCTGCTGTTTCTGTACGCCTACCGGGATCTCGGCTGGCTCTATCTGGCGGGAATCGGGATCGCAACGCTGCTGCTGATGACGGAACACCGGATCATCCGGCCGCATAACCGCCGGCTCATGAAGCTGGCCTCCTATAATCTCAATCAAGTCATCAGCATGGTCATTCTGGGGTTCACCCTGGCGGATTTCTTTATCGCATAAAAGGAGGAGCCCGGCGCTCCTGCCCATAGAGAAACGACTAGAGGCTGTCCCAAAAGTAGATATTTCTAAGCTGAGAGGGACCACC
>NZ_VYKK01000021.1 GCF_008710135.1 Paenibacillus spiritus
CAACCTAGGTGTTTTTTTCAATGTCCACTAAATGGGGTCTTGACCAGGAAGCAAATTCTTGGACGGCCGCTTTGCGTTTGAGCTTTTTCCTGGATGCAGAATAACCGGCGTAATCCCAGCGGGCTAGGTGAAAATGCCGAAGGAATTCATCATCTCCCGAAAAGAATTCGCATACCGCGCGGGATGAAAGCCCGCTGCCAGTCTGGCGGGGCCTTCGCGCGCAATTCTTTCGCGGAGCCCGCCATTGGCAATGAGGTCCGTCCCTTGGGCCACGGCGGTCTGAATATCCCCGAGCGGATAGAATTTGCCGGTACAGTCATGTTCGATGAAGCTTCGCACGCCGTCGGAGTCGGTGCTGAGCACCGGGCAGCCGCACAGAATGGCCTCAGCTACCGCATAACCGAAGCCTTCCATGACTGAAGTCGAGAGCAGAAATCCCCCGGAGTCGGCTACGCGGGAATAATAATGGGGCATGCCGGAATTCGGTATCCGGATGAACTCGGCGAGGCGGTCGCCCATGCCGCTCTCTGCCAGAGCCTGGCGGAACCGTTCGTTCTCGCCGTCCGCCGCAAGCTTCGGATCATGGAACATCCACAGATGCAGATCAGGCACGCGGGAGCGGAGCGCTGAAGCGACCGCCAGCAGCTCTCGCCAGTTCTTGTTCGGCTCCAGGCGGCCCACCCAGGCGAGCACGGGATCGCGGGGCCGCTCTCCCGGCACATAACGGAAGCGTTCGACGTCAAGCATGTTGGCAATGACATAGCGGTGTACGCCGGGCAAATAGCGGTTGAACAGATCGAACAAGTGATAGGTCGGCGGGAACAGGAGCGCATTGCAGTAAGCCTGCACGTAGGGGACGGCGAGCTGGACGGCGACCTCGGCATCCGCCGGAGCTCCGAATCCCTGGGCTTCATAGATCAGAATGCCGCCGTATCCGAGTCTCCGCAGCCGTTCGGTCATCCGGTAGTCCGAGGTGACGATGATGGCGTTGTACTGCTGGCGGGCCAGCAGGTCAGACAGCAGAGCGTCATCCGAACCGAAGAAGACGGGATAGGGACAGGAGTCTGGCTCCGGGCCGTTCCCCCCGGGCAGCAGATAGAGGGTATGGGCTTCAATGCCGACTTGAGGCAGACTGGCGCAGCGAAGCCGGTTAAGGGTCTCCACGCCTCCGCTCGCGATATAGAAAATGAACAGAACCTTCATGTTGTTCTCCTCCCGTCGGATCGCGGGTATGATCCTGCCGTCTACAGCATACGCAGCGCCGGAATGGATGGTGAGGAGCGGCGCAGGAGTTCCAATATTTTTTGGGATACAAGAGCAGGATGACGGTCATTCTAAGCTTGTTCACCGGCTTTATTGCCATGATCTTATTTATAAGGGATGGAGGATGATTATGCAGCATTCCCGAATTGGCATGACTCTCGCGGCCGCGCTGCTCCTGGGAACCGCAACCCTCGCCGGATGCGGCGGCAACGGATCGAAGAATGACGCGGGTGTGAAGACGAACAGTGTCAAGACAAACAGTACGAAGGGAACTTCCAATCAGGGGCGCTTTCAGACCCGTTCGGCCCAAGGCATTCACAACATCGCCAACCTGAAAATGGACCGGGAGCTGTCCGACCGGGTATCGGCAATTCCCGGGGTCCGCTCAGCCCATGTGCTTATGGCCGGACGAACGGCTTATGTGGCTGTGACGGCCGATGAGAACTCCGGCAACTCCCGCCGTTCCGGCAATGGCGCATCGGACCGCGGAACGACCATGCGCGGCACGAATCTGAGTCCGGGAAGCAGCGGTTACGGGACGGGCAACGGCACCGGATACGGAACCGGCAGCGGCACTCTCTATAAGCCGCGCAGCTCGGCCGGCGCTCATCTGACCGATGACGGCCGGAGTATGACCGGAACTCCGGGTACTGGCGGCAGCCGCGGAGGCGGACTCGGCGGTGGAATGAACGGCAGCGGAGGTTACATGAACGGCATGACCGGAACGGACGGAACGGGGCCCGCCGGAGGAGCCGGAGATTTGCTGAACGGTACAGGCACAGTCGAATCGGGACGGGGCTACCACAGCATGGGAACCGGCCGCGGGGATACGGTGAACAAAGAGTTGAAGAACCGGATTGCCGAGACGGTCCGCGGCTACGACAGCAACATCGGGTCCGTCTATGTTTCGGCCAACCCCGATTTTGTGGAACGGGTGAACGGCTATGCGGATCAGGCCCGCGGCGGCCATCCGTTATCGGGCTTCGCGAATGAATTCCGTACGCTGGTGGAACGGATCTTCCCTACCCGGGAATAGGAAGGGATCTCAAGTCCATTGAAGACACCCGATAAAAGGGTTCCAGGTTCCCGTACAAGCGGGAACCTTTTTTATGGAAGGGAGCATCCTCCGATCCACACGCTCTTCAGTTCAAGCTCTTCATCCAGCAGCACCAGATCGGCGCGTTTGCCTGCTTCGATAGAGCCGATGTCATGATCGAGGCCGAGCGATACAGCCGGGTTGAGGCTGGCCGCCAGGGAAGCGTCCCGAAGCGAAAGGCCTGCCTCCCGCACCAGATAGCGGAAGCCGCGAATCATAGTCAGCGTACTGCCGGCCAGCGTGCCGCTTCCATCGCGCAGCCGGGCGACTCCGTTCCTGACCCGAACAGGCAGATCGCCGATGGCATATTCGCCGTCGGGCAGGCCGGCTGCCGCCATGGCATCGGTAACAAGCAGCAGGCTATCGGGCCCTTTCATTCTGGCCAGGATGCGAATGGCTGCCGGATGCACATGAATGCCGTCGGCAATGACTTCTGCCCGAATGCGCGGATCGGCGAGAACAGCGCCTGCTGCGCCGGGGCTGCGGTGATGCAGCGGCGTCATGGCATTGAACGTATGGACCGCATGGTTCAGCCCGGCGTCGGCAGCGGCCAGGACTTCTTCATAGGAAGCGCCGGTATGACCGAGCGCAGCTGTAATGCCCCGCCGGCGCAGCCAGGCAATCGCCTCCAGCGCGCCTTCCCGTTCGGGGGCAAGGGTGACCTGCCGGATGAGTCCCGGGTGTCTTCGCTCCCATTCCTCCAGCCAGTCCAGACGCGCAAGCGAAATATGCGCGGGGTTCTGGGCGCCGGCCCAGTCGGGATGGATGAACGGTCCTTCCAGATGTACGCCGGCGATGACGGCTGCCAAGGGACTGCCGCCGTTCCGGCAAGCGGCGACTCCGGCAAGAACGGTATCCAGGGCATCCTTCGGGGCGGTCATGGTGGTAGCAAGGAGCGTGGTGGTGCCCATCGAGGCATGGAAGGCGGCAATCTCTTCAAGTTCCTGCTGACCGGCGGACATGAAATCATGCCCGGCTCCGCCGTGGACATGAACATCCACGAAGCCGGGAACAATAAGCCCGTTCCGGCATGCGGCCGCATCCGGCCAGTTCCGGCAGGCCGGGGGGAGCTCTTCGGCCTTGCCGGCAAAGAGGATTCGGCTTCCCTGAAACGCCACGGCCCCGCTCTCGACAAGGCCGCCGGGTGTCAGCACCTGTCCGCGCAGCAGGGCTCCTTCCTCTGCCGGCATTCGGGACAAGGCATTTGTACCGCCGTTTAATGGATAGGAATTCATAGGCTCTCCTCCTTGTGCCGAATATATCGGATCGGATAACGGAATACAACCGAGGCGGATAAAAGCTTCATTGACAAGCGAAAAGCAACCTCCTAATATAGCTTGATATCAAGGCTCGCCGAAATCCCGGATATCCGGGCAGGGAGGGCCATTACGCATCAGGCAGGGGGGATCGGTATGAATCCGGAACCGGGAAGAAGTATTGGAGAAGGAGGCTGTGCGGAGGTCCGCGTCTGGGAACCCGGGCGGACCATTATCAAGCTGGCCAAGAGCAATACGAGCCGTTGGGCCATGGAAAGAGAATACCGCAATCAGCAGCAGGCGTGGAACCAGGGGCTGTCTGTGCCCAGGCCCTATGAACTGCTGGAGACCGACGGGAGACCGGGGATCATTTCGGATTATATCCAAGGCCAGCCGCTGATCGAGCGTCTGTTCGGGGCATGGAGCAAGGAGAAAACACCGGGATACGATGAAGCTGTACCCGATTACGAGGGCTGGCGAATAACGGCAAGGCTGCTGGCCGAGCTGCACCGCGTTCCCGCTCCGCAAGGTCTGGCTTCGCAGAAAGAGAATTTCGCCTTCGCCATCCGAAATGCCCCCTATTTGACGGATGCGGAGAAGGAACGCGTGCTGGAGGAATTGAGAGCGCTTCCCGATTCGGACCGCTTTTGCCATGGGGACCCGAACCCGGGTAACATTCTGCTTCCGCCGGAAGGCCGTCCCGTGATCATCGACTGGATGGATGCTTCCTGCGGCCATCCCGGAGGAGATCTGGCCGAATATGTGGTCATGATCCGGTACGCAGTTCTGCCCCCGTTCCTGCCGGAGGAAGCGCACCGTCAGTTCGATGCCGTGCGGGAAGAGATGATCGACCAGTTCCATGAGGAATACGAAGCCTGCGGCGGGATTTCGCGCGCGGAGACGGAGCCTTGGCTGCTGCCCATAGCTGCCCGCAAGCTGAACGCGGACGCCATCTCGGAGGAAGAGAAGCAGCGGCTGATCGCGTTCATCCGCTCGAAGATCGGCGGAGATAATGCGGGCGAAGAAGGAGTCTGAAGCCAGGAAGATGAAGCCTGGAAGCTAAGGTCTGAAAGATAAAGTCTGAAAGATAAAGTCTGAAAGATAAAGTCTGAAATAAGAGGTCTGAAAGATAAAGTCCGGAACCTGAAATCCAATAAGACGTTTCTCCGGCGAACAGGAGAAACGTCTTATTGGCGTACCCGCCGTTATCTATGCGCCCGGGTCCAGGCTCCGGGCCTGCGAAGCGTCCGCTGCCGTCCGGCGTGCCCGTTCCGCCCGTCTCCGAAGCAGCGATTCTCCGAACAGGAGCAGAAGCAGGGCGGCCTGGGGAATCGCCGTCTCCCAGGTCGGGTACAGACCGAGCCAGCCGACGACCGGAAGCGAGTCCGAGACATGGGCCGGCGCATGTCCGGCCACCTGAAGCGCATGGATGCTCTCCCCGAGGAAGCGGAAGACAAGATAGTAGATCAGCAGCGCGGCGGTCCGGAAGAAGGCGCCAATCGGCAGCCGGGCGCTCAGCGCCAGAATCGCATAGCCGGCTGCCCCGAGCAGCGCAAGCGCCAGGACGATGCCAAGCAGCATCTGGGAGAGGTCCATCGAAGGCGCCATTCCGGCATAGAAGATCGCCGTCTCGGCCCCTTCGCGAAGGACGGCCAGCAGGGTAACGCCGAAGACGGTCCACAGGCTGCCGCCGGCCAGCGCCCCTTCCATGCGGCTGCCGACATAGCGGTTCCATGCCGCAGTGCCGGACTTGCCGTGCAGCCAGCGGCCGACGGCCAGCATCATCACGACTGCGGCGAGGCCAACGTAGCCTTCGATCGCTTCCCGGGCTCCTCCGGCGGCAGCGGATGCGACCAGGAGGGTCAGCCCCGAGGCCAGCGCCAGACTGGCCGCCAGACCGGCGGCCGCTCCGGACCATACCCAGCGCGCAGCCCTAGGACGGCCGCTGCGTCTCGCGAAGGCGAGCATGGCGGCCAGTACCAGAATCGCCTCCAGCCCTTCGCGCAGCAGCACGAGCGCCGCATCCCAGAACGTATACCGGGCCTCGCCGGACAGCGGCGTCAGTTCATCGCGCATCGTCTTCATCGTGGCCAGCGCCCGGTCCAGCTTGGGCGGATCGGACAGCAGGTAGCCGGCCGCTTCGGCGCTCTCATTCTCGAGGCGGGTGTAGGCCGAGGGCGAAGAGATCTGCACGCGGCCCTCGACAGACGGCCAATCGGCAATGAACCGCTCCACGGAAGCGGCCGCTTCGGCTGCCCGGCCGGCTTCGGCATCCGTAATCGCCTGATCCAGATGGCCGATCAGCCCTTCAATGGAAGCGGCGGCAGCCCGGCTGACTTCCGTCTCCGCGGCGGAAGGCTTCAGCCCCTTGCTGTAGCTCTCCAGCAGGCCGCGGAGCGCTTCCGCTTCCGCCAATGCGGCCTCCGCCCGGACAGGCTCGGCCTGAAGCGCGATCCGCAGCAGGCTCATCTTCGTCTCGAGCTGGCCGTAGACCGCAGCATTGTCCTGGCGGACGGCGCGCTCCACCGGCGCCCAGCCGTCGACGAGGCTGCGGTACGCCGCCTCCGCCGCGTCCCAGTCGGCGGCGCGCGCCGCGTCCCGCGCCTGCCCGGCCGCGGGAAGCAGCCCGGCCGCCGCTTTCGGCCCGGCGGCGGCCGTCTCTTCGCCGCCGGGCGCAGCGGCGGCGCTGGCGTAGGCGTCCACGGCTCCGGCGAGCGTGGACAGCGCTTGGCGGGCGGCCGGACCGCCGCCCGCCGCCAGAGCGGACGACGCCGCTTCGAGCGCGGCGTCCACTTCCCCAGCCAGACCGGCATGGGCCGAGTCCGCTTGGGTCTTCGCCTCGCCCCAGAGGCCGGCGAAGGTTGCAAGATCGGCGGCGGCCTCGTTCCACTCGCCGCCGCCTGCGGCCACGAGCGCGCTGCCGACCGGCGGGAACAGCGCGTCGAGCCGCGCCTGCGCCGCCTGGGCGGCCGCGGATCGGTCCGCGCTGCCGGCAGGCAGAAGCCCGGCGGCAGTCTGGGCTGAAGCCGCCGCAGGCTGCCTGCCCGGCGCCGCTTCCGCCGCAGCGGTTCCCGGCGCAGCCAGAAGCGCGCCGGCGGTCAGCGCGGCTGCCAGCGCGCCGGCCTGGAGGCGGCGCTTGAGTGAGGTATAAATCATCGGGATGCCCCTTCCGTAAGCCAGAGTAGTAGAAATGTGCTTCATCCCAGCAGCGCCTGTCCCAGATAGGCGCCTTCCCGCACGCCCGGGAAGCAGGCGAACACGGCGCTGCCGACATGCGCTTGGTATTCATTCAGCTTGTCGCTGGCCGCAAGCCGCCGCTGAACGGCGACGAACTGCTTCTGCAGATCGCGCTGGAAGGAGATGAAGAGCAGTCCGGCGTCCAGCTGTCCGGTCTTCAGGCTCAATCCGCTGGAATAGGAGAAGGAGCGGCGCAGCATCTTGACCGATCCGTCGCCGCGGGCGAGCGCGGAGTGCGAATGGGCGGGAATCCGGAGGTTGCCGCTGCTGTCGGTCGCCTTCGGGTCCAGCGGATCGAATTCATGGGCCGAGCCGAGCGGCGCGCCGCTCGCCCGGTGCCGTCCGAAGGTCGCCTCCTGGTCGGCAAGCGAGGAGCGATCCCATATTTCCAGCCGCAGCCGGACCCGCCGGACCGCCATATAGGTGCCGCCCTGCATCCAGGCCGGTGCTTCGCCGCCGCACCAGACAATCTCGTTCATGGCCTGGGAATCGGAGATGTCCGGATTCCCGGTGCCGTCCTTGAAGCCGAGCAGATTGCGCGGCGTTCCGGCGCGGGGATCGGCCGTTCCGGTGCGCTGGAAGCCCTCTTGGGTCCAGCGGAGAACGGCGGTTCCCCGGGCAATGCGGGCCAGATTGCGGATGGCGTGGAAGGCGACCTGAAGGTCGTCGGAGCAGGCCTGCACGCACAGATCGCCGCCGCACCACTCCGGTTCAAGCTGATCGCCGTTGAAGGCGGGAAGCTCCGCAAAGGTCGCCGGCCGGCTTCCGGCCAGGCCGAAGCGTCCGTCGAACAGCGACGGCCCGGCTCCGAAGGTCAGCGTCAGCCGGGCGGGATTCAGGCCGTCCGCTTCGCCGGTATCGGTCGGAGGCACATGGGCCCGGTCGTTGGCGTCGCCGAGCAGCCGGCCGGCCGTCAGCGCAGCGGCCGCTTCCGTCCAGCTCTGCATCAGACGGCGGAGAGCGGGAAGGCCCGAAGCCGTGACATCAAAAGACGCGAAGCAGATGAAGCTCTGCGCCGGAGTGACAATTCCGGCCTGATGGCTGCCGTAGAACGGAAGGCTTGCATCTGATGTATCGGCGGGGCCGGGAGCTGCGGACGGGGACGCTTCCCGAGCCGCCAGCGCGCCGACTGCGCCGCCTCCGAGCAGCAGGCCAAGCCCCGAGGCGGCTGTAAGCCGCAGCATATCGCGGCGGCTTACAGGCTTGTTCAGCAGGGAAGGGCCGGCGGCCTCTTCGTCTGCAGGGCGGACCGGAGGCGAATCCGGCCCGGATAAGGGTGTTACGTCAGGCGGTGACTTCCAGGGCTTGCGGCGCTTCATGGACTCACACTCCCAGAAGCCGCCCCATATTGGACAGCGGTTCGGCCAGCGCGTCGAGGTTCTGGCTGAGCTTGCGGACGTCCTCATCCTGGAGCTGATCGTAAGAGACATAGCCGTCCCCGGATTTGAACGGCGCGAGCTCGTCCTTCAGGGCGGCGAACCGCTCCCCGATTGTCCGCTCCAGCTCGGGGTCCTTCTCGGCCAGCCGGGGCTTCAGCAGTTCATAGATTTTCTCGGCCCCTTCCACATTGGCGGCAAAATCATACAGATCGGTCCGCGAATACCGTTCCTCTTCTCCTGTAACCTTGGAGGTGGAGACCTCGTTCAGCAGCTCGACCGCTCCCGTCACGAGGAGAGAGGCGTCAATCGGCGCAGTTTCCACCTTGGCGCGGAGAAGCTGGGCGTCCTGAAGCAGCCGGTCGGCGTATGCTTCGCTTCCCTTGGTCGTGCCCCCCGTCCAGAGTCCCTTCTCGATCCGGTGGAAGCCGCGCCATTCGCTGTCGTCCACATCGCCTTCCCGGGCATCGATGCTGGGATCAAGATCTCCGAGGGCTTCGGCAATCGGTTCGATGCGCTCATAGTACATGCGGGTCGGGGCGTACAGCTTCTTCGCCGCCTCCAGATTGCCGGCCTTCACGGCCGCTGCGAACGCCTCGGTTCCCTTGACGAACTCGTCGCACTGGGCGATGACGAAGCTGCGGTAATCGTTCACCGCCCGGGTGAAGTCCGGCGCTTCGGCTGAAGCCGGAAGGCCCGACGCCGGAGGCGCAGACGGCGCAGCGGTAGGTGAGGCCGGTTGCCCGGAAGTAGCACCGGACGCGTTATTGTCGGAGCAGCCGGACAGCAGCAGCACCCCGGCGAGCAGCCCGGCGGGCAGAGCAAAGCGGTAATTCATCATGACCAACATCCCCTTTTTCTATGTAATGAACCTATTATCAATGATAATGATTATCAGTGGGAAAATATGCCCTAATCATAAAACCGCCGCTACCTGCTGTCAACGAAAAAATGTGATTTCCGTCACATTTAAGCGACCGCCCATTTCCTTGAAGCGACCGCACCATCGTTCTGCGCGGCTCATACTATGGATTTGACTGTATCCCTTAACCTTGTTAGACCAAACATTCCCGGGCAAGGAGGGGTGACACCACCATGAAGGGGCACGAACATCACAGCAAATTTCTGTTGACACATCGGGAGCGGGAAGTATTTGAACTCCTCGTCCAGGACAAAACGACAAGCGATATCGCCGGTCTGCTGTTCATCAGCGAGAAGACAGTCCGCAACCACATTTCCAACGTTATGCAAAAACTGAATGTCAAAGGCCGTTCGCAAGCGGTTGTCGAGCTGATTAAGCTTGGGGAACTGAAGATATAGCCGGCCTGCCTGGGGAAACACCGAGAGAAGCCTTCTTTTATCCTTCGGGATGAAGGGAGGTTTTTTATTGAGACAATAAAAAGACCGCAGCCATCCGGATCGTCCGGTGCTGCGGTCGGTATGGGAGTTAACCGTTAGTGGAGAATAACGGATTTGATTCGCGATTCTTCTTCGTAGGTCAAGCGCTTCGGTGCCGGAGCTTCGCGAAGACAGCGGGCGGCGTCATACTCGATCTTCATGTAATCTCCTTCTCCCGATACTAGAGCCGGCTGCAAATTGGTGATTGCCCAATTCTTGAATTCTTTCAGTCCTGCCAGCATAATATTCATCCCCCTTGGTGGTGCTGTAACGGCTTGCCGCCGTTTATTGATTACGCTTACATTATAGCATGATCGACTGATAAATAAAATAGATGTCCGCTATAAAAATACATTTTACCCCTGCGGATCGTGATAAAATGCACTAATGGTGCGCTATGGAAGGAGAACTGTCCTTCCGCAGCGCACATTGTTGTGAAAGCCAGGCGACCGGCCGGATCGGCGCTCCCGCCTGCTGTCTAGAGCGGGAATGCCGTCTCGACGAGCCGGATTCCGCCGTGTGTCCGAAGGCTGTGCGGCGTGCCGGAAGGGAGCCGCAGCGCATCCCCGGGACCGAGCGGATGAACGCGGTTCTCCAGTACGGCTTCCCCGCTGCCGGAGGTGACGACCCAGACGTATTCGCACTGCGCCTCGCAGCGGAGCGGCAGGGTGCAGCCGGCGTGAACGGCAATCCGGCTGACCGTCGCCCTGCGGTCTTCCGCGCTCCCGCCGCGTTCCAGCACCCGCTGCCATCCCCACTGCCGCTCGGCGTACATCGGCGGCGCGTCTTCATCCAGCATCTCCTTGATCCGCGGGCTCGCTTCCTTGTCGGCCACAAGGATGCCGTCCGGGCTGGCGGCGACGATCAGGCCGGGGACGCCGAGCACGTTGACGGGAATATCCAGCTCATTGACGATATGCGTGCCGATGGAGTCTGCGCTGACTCTTCCCGGCCCGCTGACCGTCTCCCGCATCTCCTCGGTCAGCGTATTCCAGGTGCCGAGGTCTTTCCAGCGCCCCGCATAGGGAAGAACGCCCAGAGACGGGAGACGCTCGGCGACCTCGTAGTCGAAGCTGATCTTCGGCAGCCCGGCGTACCGCCGGAGCAACCCGGCGTAATCGGCGGGCAGGCCGCGCTTCGCAAGCAGGCCGGTATAGAAGGAGAGGCGCCCGGCGAAGACGCCGCAGTTCCACAGCGCGCCTTCGCCGATCAGCCGCGCCGCTTCTCCGGCGGACGGCTTCTCGACGAACCGGCTGACGGTGCGGAGCGGACAGGCGTGTCCCCCGGTGTGTTCTCCGGCATGTTCATCTATAACGATATAGCCGTATTTCTCCGACGGATGGGTCGGATGTACGCCGACCAGGACAAGCGGATACCGGGAGGCAGCCAGTGCAGAGTCCAGGAGCGCAAGGGTGCGGAAGAAATCCCCGTCGACGCAGGGGTCGATCGGCATGATGATGACCGTCTCGTCGGGGGCGGCTCCCGGAAGACCGGCCGCATAGGCGGCGGCCAGCAGAATGGCGGCGAAGGTATCCCGCCGCTCGGGCTCGAGAATCAGCGGTGCGGCTGCGCCGATCTGGGCGGCGATCATTCCGGCCTGGTCGCGCCCGGTAAGGATGTGGGCGCTCTCCCGGAGACCGGCTTCGCCGACCTGCCGCCAGAGGCGCTGAAGCATGGATTCGCTGCCTCCCCCGGGAGCAGGCAGCACGCGCAGGAACTGCTTGGATCGCGAATCGTTGGACAGCGGCCACAGCCTTTTGCCGGAGCCGCCGGAGAGCAGCATCAGTTTCACGAGAGATTCCGCTCCTTCCGTCATCTTGAGCCCGGCAGCATGCGCCAAGCTTCATTCTGTATCGTATGCACGCCGCGCTGCGCCGTCTTCCGCAGGGGGCCAGATCCGGCTGGGCTCCTATGGACCGGGAAGCAGATATTTCAATTTGGAAATATACAAAAGGCATGGACAGGTGTAAAATGGCAAGGGTCAAAACGCGCGAGGCCGCGTTACTTACCCGATATGGAGGCTTGTGAAATGCTGAACACCAAACGACGCAATCCCTTAATCCTCGGACTGCCGCTTCTTGCGCTGGCCGGCTCGCTGCTGGCGGGGTGCGGCTCATCGGGCGGCAACTCCGCCGCAGACGCGGGGGCATCCGCTTCTCCCGCCGCTTCGGCAGGCACGGCTTCGGCAGCGCCCGCAGCGCTTACGACGCTGACGCTCGGCATGCTGCCGTCGATCGACGCCATTCCTTTTGTCATCGCTCATGAGCAGGGCTTCGACGCCGAGCACGGCGTGAACCTGGATATCCAGTCCTTCAAGAGCGCCAAAGACCGCGACGCCGCTTCGCAGGCCGGGAAGCTGGAGGGCTGGAGCGCCGATCTTGTGGCGATTTCACTCTACAACCAGGCGGGGCTTGATGTGAAGATTGCCAGCACGACGACCGGCTCCTTCTCCCTTCTGACCGGCAACGACGCGATTCAGAGCGTGAAGGATCTCAAGGGCAAGACGGTCATCCTCTCCAAAAACACCTCGACCGAGTACACGGTCGCGACGATGCTGGCCCAGGCGGGCCTGACCGAGAAGGACATCACGGTCACCGAAGTGCCGCAGATTCCGACCCGGCTGGAGCTGCTCAAGAACGGGAAGGCGGACGCCGCCATTCTGCCTGAGCCCTATGTCACGATCGGACAAGCGGCAGGACTGCGGGTGCTGAGCTCCACGGGAGAAGCGGGCATCAATCCGTTCGTTCTGGCTCTCCCCGGGAAGACCATCCGCGACAAAGCGGATGCCGTACACGGCATGTACGCCGCCTACAATGAAGCGGTTGATTATATGAAGTCCCATGACCAGAGCGAGTATATCGACGTAGTGGTCCGTGAAGTCGGCTATCCGGAAGAAATGAAGGGCGAAATCAAAGTGCCTTCATACGAACATGCCGTCCAGGCCGACGTGAAGCAGATCGAGCAGGCCTTTGTCTGGTCGCGTGAGAAAGGACTGCTGTCCAAGGAGACGAAGCCGGAGGAAGTGATCTCGGGTGTCGAGTTCGGTTCCAAATAAAATCCCGGCGGCAGGGCTTGCGGTCCGCGGCTTCACGGTGTCCTATCCCGGACGTGCGGAGGCGGTCGGACCGATCGCGCTGTCGGTCCCGCAAGGGGCGATATGCAGCGTAATCGGCCCGTCCGGCTGCGGCAAATCGACGCTGCTGCGCGCGGCCGCCGGACTGCTCGGCGCCTACGAAGGCGAGATCGCCTTCGGGGGGCAGCCGCTCGCGGGATCGGGCGCCGTCATCGGCCTTGTGCCGCAGAATTACGGCCTGCTGCCGTGGAAGACGGCCGAGGCGAATATTACGACGGCGCTCGGCATCGCAAGACCGGGGCTTGGCCGCCGGGAGAAGCGGGAAGCGGCGGCGCGCTGGCTCGGCCTCATGGGCATCGGCGAGCTGGCGGACCGCTATCCGGCCCGGATGAGCGGCGGACAGCAGCAGCGCGTGGCCGTCGCCCGCGCCTTTGCGCTCGAGCCGGATCTCCTGCTGCTGGACGAGCCGTTCTCGGCACTCGACGCCCTGACCCGCGAAGCGCTGCAGGAACGCTTCCTGGCGAACTGGGAGGCGTATCCGGCGACGGCGCTCTTCGTGACCCATGATGTGGAGGAAGCGATTCTGCTCGGCGGGATCATCGCTGTTCTGCCTCCGTCCGGCGCGGGAAGCCCCCTGCTGCTGGACAACCCCGTCTCGGGCCTTGCGCCCGGGGAGCGGCGGACCAGCGCCGTTTTTTTTGAAATGACCCGAACGGTACGAAAGGCTATGGCTGACCTATGGTGAAACGGCGCACTTCTTATCTCTTGAGTCTCCTCTATGTATTGGCGGGTCTTCACCTGCTGTGGTTCCTGCTCGCGCTCGCCGTCAACAAGCCGATTCTCCCCGGACCGGAGGATGTCTACCGGGCGCTCCTGCGGTTGGACCGGAGCGATATGCTGGAGAATGCGGGCTACAGCCTGTTCCGGGTATTCGCCGGAGTAGCGCTGGCCATGCTGGCGGGGCTGCTGGTCGGCCTGCCGATGGGGCGTTCCGCGCGCTGGAACCGGCTGCTGGATCCCGTCGTCTATCTGACCTATCCCATCCCGAAGATTGCGCTGCTGCCTGTGGCCATGCTTCTTCTCGGACTGGGCGAGAGGTCCAAAATCATGATGATTACGCTGATTCTCGTCTTCCCGGTCATCATATCCGTCCGCGACGGTATCCGGGCCATCCCGTCCGATGCCTATGACGTTCTGACCAGCGTGGGCGCGGGAGCCGGGCAGAAATTCCGGCATGTGACACTGCCGGGCGCGCTTGCGGCAATTCTGAGCAGCATCCGGGTGTCGCTCGGGACGGCGTTCTCCGTGCTCTTCTTTACCGAAATCTACGGAACGGAGCACGGGCTCGGCTATTTCATTATGGATGCCTGGCAGCGGATTGATTATCCGGGCATGTATGCCGGAATTCTGCTGTTCAGTCTGGCCGGATTTATCTTGTTCCTTATAGTGGATGTGCTGGAGGCCGTCTTCATGAAATGGCGCCGCTGACGCTTCCGGCCGGCCGAACCGGCGAAGCCTTCTTGTCAATATGCTAAAAATTTGGGACAATAGAGGAATGCCGGAGCGTCTGCGGCAGGAATTTGTTTTGGTGAAATGAGGACAAGAACAGCGATGAATAAACCATCCATATATGAATTGACGTTCGGGGAGCTGGCCGGATGGCTGGAGGAGCGGGGGCACCGCAAGTTCCGCGCCCTTCAGGTCTGGGACTGGCTCTATGTGAAACGCGCAACGGCGTTCGCGGCTATGGAGGATGTGAATCCGGATTGCCTCGGCGTTCTGGAAGAGCATTTTGCCATCGAGACGCTGACCGAGCACGTGAAGCAGGAGTCGCAGGACGGCACGGTCAAGTTCCTGTTCCGGCTTCGGGACGGCAATCTGATCGAGACGGTGCTCATGCGCCAGAAGTACGGTCTGTCCGTCTGCGTCACCACGCAGGTCGGCTGCAACATCGGGTGCAGCTTCTGCGCCAGCGGCCTGCTGGCGAAGAGCCGGGATCTGACCAGCGGCGAGATCGTAGAACAGATTATGAAGGTCCAGCTTCATCTGGACCGCACCGAGCCGGGCAGCCGGGTCAGCCACATTGTCGTTATGGGGATCGGGGAACCGTTCGATAATTTCGAGAACATGGCCCGCTTCCTGGAGACGGTCAAGCATCAGAAGGGGCTGGCGATTGCAGGGCGGCATATTACAGTATCCACCAGCGGTCTGGCCGGCAAAATTGTCGAGTTCGCCGACCGCCGCTTCGGCGTGAACCTGGCGATCTCGCTGCATGCGCCCAACAATGAGCTGCGGACGCGCATCATGAAGATCAACAAGGCGATTCCGATCGAGAAGCTGATGGAGGCGCTCGATTATTATCTGGAGAAGTCCAAGCGCCGCGTGACGCTGGAATACATTATGCTCCGCGGAGTCAACGACGGCCAGGAGCATGCGCTTGAGCTGGCCGAGCTGATCGGCAGCCGGCGTCCCCTCGTCAATGTCAATCTCATCCCGTATAACCCCGTGGATGAGCACAGCCAATATCAGCGCCCCGACCGGGAGACGGTCAGCGCCTTCTTCGATACGCTCAAGAAGCAGAAGGTGAGCGTCAGCAAGCGGCTGGAGCACGGCGTCGACATCGACGCGGCGTGCGGCCAGCTCCGCAGCAAGCAGATCAAGGCCTCCGCCCGGGCGTAAGTCCGGCGAAGAGACAAAGAAAAGAAGAGCCGGAACGAACCGCCTCGGCGGGAACGTTCGGGCTCTTGCTGCAGGAACTCTGCGAACTGTGTGGACTGTATGAACGGAGGGAAGGACGGGCCTTCTTATTTATCCAGCTGCCGATCCAGTTCCCCGACCGGATTCTCGCCCTCGTGCGAAGCTTCCGAGCGGCCGCTCATGAACCAGCCGAGGACGGCAATGAGCACGAGCACAACGTAGAAGGTGGCTTTCCACCAGGTGCTGTGGGCGAAATGCTCCGACAGCACGCCGAGCGAAGGATGCGCCAGCGTAATGACGGCCAGCTTGACGCCGACCCAGCCGACAATAATGAAGGCGGCCACTTCAAGGCCAGGACGGCTGTGCAGCAGCTTCACGAAGAAGGAAGCGGCGAAACGCATGATGACCAGTCCGATGAAACCGCCGGCGAAGATGACCAGGAACACTCCGCCGTCCAGTCCGCCGATGTCCGGCAGCCCGCTGGGCGGAAGCGCCACGGCCAGCGCCACGGCGGCCAGAATGGAGTCGATGGCGAAGGCGATGTCCGCCAGCTCGACCTTGAACACCGTGGACCAGAAACCGGCTTTCTTCTTGTCGACCGCGGCATCCGAGCCGCTCCCGGCCGCGGAGTCCGTGACGCCTTTGCGCGAAGCGGCGATTTTGCGGACGATATGGTTCACGGCTATGAAGAGCAGATAGAGCGCTCCGATTGCCTGCACCTGCCAGATATCCACCAGATAAGAGATGATGAACAAAGATGCGAACCGGAAGACGAAGGCGCCGAACAGTCCGTAGAAGAGCGCCTTCTTGCGCTCGGCCTCCGGAAGATGCTTGACCATAATCGCCAGCACCAGCGCGTTATCCGCGGCCAGCAGCCCCTCCAGTCCGACGAGCACCAGCAGTACCCAGCCGTACTCAAACAATAAACCCCAATCCATGTTAGATCCTCCCTTTTGACTTAGATTGCCCATAATCCAATAAAAAAGACCCGTACCACATCCCGCAGGCCCAATTGGGCCTGGCGGATGTGGTAAAGGTCTCGCTAACAATTAAGGTTACATTGTCGGTAAAGCCGGAGAAGCGGAACTTCTCGTATTGACGACTTTACCTCACAGCTACTCCCCTTTACGGAGTCTATGAAGTTGGGGGCTCCCTTCGGAACCTAGAACGATCTTAGCGTATAGCAGGATTTATTGTCAATAGCCTGTCTGATTTCTCTTCCGGCCCCGCCGCCTCCTGCCGGGCGAAGAATTGGAAACGGAACCAAGAGAGGAGCGTGTTAACTAAAATAACATGAAATATGGCAAAAGTGTAAACTTCATCTTTTTTGGCTTCAAATAGCAATTCGTATAATTGACGGTTAGCAGGCTTGAAAATATCATGAAACTAAATAAAACACACCAAGAGATATTCAGATAAGGAAAATTAACATAAATACAATCTACGTCAAGGAGGTGGGACCATGGCAATTCAGCCGTCATCATGCCGGACCGAGCCGCCGGAGGAGAGAGTCAGCCGGCATCCCTGCTACAGCGAGGAAGCACATCGCTTCTTCGCCCGGATGCACCTGCCGGTCGCGCCTGCCTGCAACATCCAGTGCAGCTACTGCAACCGCAAGTTCGACTGCGTCAACGAGAGCAGGCCCGGCGTTGTCAGCGAGCTGCTGACGCCGGAAGAGGCCGAGCGCAAAGTCAAGGGAGTCGCCGCCCAGTTGATGCAGCTGTCGGTGGTCGGCATCGCGGGACCCGGCGATCCGCTGGCGAATGCGGAGCGGACCTTCGGGACCTTCAAGCGGGTGCGCCGCGCACTGCCGGATGTGCTGACCTGCCTCAGTACGAACGGGCTGACGCTGCATAGGCATATCGACGAGATTGAAGAGCTGGGCATCGGGCATGTGACGATTACCATCAACGCCATCGACCCCGATATCGGGCGGGAAATTTATGCCTGGGTCTACGATGAGGGAGTGAGGTATGAAGGCAGGGAAGCGGCGGAGCTGCTGATAAGGAGACAGCTCGAAGGCCTGCAGGCGCTTGCCGGGCGCGGCGTGCTGGTGAAGGTGAATTCCATTCTGATTCCCGGTGTGAACGACGAGCATCTGGTGGACGTCTCCAGAAAGGTGAAGGAGCTTGGCGCCGCCGTTCACAACGTAACGCCGCTCATCATCGCGCCGGGCAGCCGGTACGCGGAGGAGGGCCGCCGCGCGCCGAAGCCGAAGGAGCTGCACCGGCTTCAGGAGCGGATCGGCACGGAGGGCATGAAGCTCATGCGGCACTGCCGCCAGTGCCGGGCCGATGCGATCGGTCTGTTGGGCCAGGACCGCAGCGCGGACTTCCGGCTGGAGAAGATGGCGGACGATCCGGCGGTGGATCACCGGGCCAGGGAGCAGTTCCAGCAGGAGCTGGACGGCAGGGTCCGCCAGCGGCAGGCTGCCCGCAGCGGGAGGAGGCCGCTTACGGACCAGAACCGGAAGACCCGGGTTGCCGTAGCCTCCAGAGGCGGCGACAAGGTCAATCAGCACTTCGGGCATGCGACGGAATTTCTGATCTATGACACCGATGGCGAAGCGGTCCGCTTCGTGGGCGTCCGCAAGATTCAGGCTTACTGCCACGGCACCGCCGACTGCAACGGCGACAAGGGAGAGACGCTGGCGGAGATCTGTTCCCTGCTCGGCGACTGCCGGATTCTTCTCAGCTCGGGCATCGGCGATGCCCCGAAGGCGGCATTGAACCGGGCGGGTATCCTGCCGCTGGTGCGCAAGGGAGAAATCGCGGCGGAGATACTCGACAGCGTCAAGTACAGTTCTTATTTTGAGCCAATCCAAATCACGAAGGGATGATTCTAAATGACGAAGAAATTGAGACAAATCGCTTTCTATGGCAAGGGCGGCATCGGCAAATCCACGACTTCCCAGAATACGCTGGCCCAGCTCGCGACGACGTTCGGCCAGAAAGTCATGATTGTCGGCTGTGATCCCAAGGCGGATTCCACCCGTCTGATTCTGAACACGAAAGCCCAGCAGACCGTGCTTCACCTGGCCGCCGAGATGGGATCGGTCGAGGATCTGGAGCTAGAAGATGTGGTCGCAGGCGGCTTCGGCGACATCCTCTGCGTCGAGTCGGGCGGTCCGGAACCGGGCGTCGGCTGTGCCGGCCGGGGGATCATTACTTCGATTAACTTCCTGGAGGAGCAGGGCGCCTATGACGGAATGGACTTCATCTCCTATGACGTTCTCGGCGACGTCGTATGCGGCGGGTTCGCCATGCCGATCCGCGAGAACAAAGCCCAGGAGATCTACATCGTCTGCTCGGGCGAAATGATGGCGATGTACGCGGCGAACAATATCGCCCGCGGGATTCTCAAGTACGCGCACAGCGGCGGAGTCCGGCTCGGAGGACTGATCTGCAACTCCCGCAACACCGACCGCGAAGAGGAACTGATCAAGGAGCTGGCCCGCCGGCTGAATACCCAGATGATTCATTTTGTGCCGCGGGACAATGTGGTGCAGCATGCCGAGCTGCGGCGAATGACGGTGACCCAGTACAATCCGGCCCATAACCAGGCCAATGAATACAAGCAGCTTGCCGAGAAGATTCTCCACAACGACCGGCTGACGATTCCGACTCCGATCGAGATGGATGAGTTGGAACAGCTGTTGATCGAGTTCGGGGTGGTGGAGGACGAAGAAGCCGCCATCAAGAAGCTGGAGGCGGCCGGGCAGTAGTTGACATCGTCTAACAACGATAATAGAGAGGTGAAGTGGAGATGAGCCTGGATATTGAAGCAAGCAAGAAGCTGGTAGGAGACATTCTGGAAGCTTACCCGGACAAGGCGAGGAAGGACCGGCAGAAGCATTTTCAGATCAATACGGAAGAGACGATGGAGTCGTGCAAATGCTCGCTGAAATCGAATATCAAATCCCGTCCCGGCGTCATGACGCCGCGAGGATGCTCCTATGCCGGGTCCAAGGGGGTCGTCTGGGGGCCGATCAAGGATATGGTTCACATCAGCCACGGTCCGATCGGCTGCGGCCAGTACAGCTGGGGAACGCGCCGCAACTATGCGAACGGAACGCTTGGAATCGACAACTTCACCGCTATGCAGATCACGAGCGATTTCTCGGAGACGGACATCGTCTTTGGGGGCGACAAGAAGCTGGAGACGATCTGCCGGGAGATCAAGGAGATGTTCCCGCTCGCCAAGGGCATCTCGGTGCAGTCGGAGTGTCCGGTCGGGCTGATCGGAGACGATATCGAGGCGGTGTCGAAGAAGATGTCGAAGGAGCTGGATCTGCCGATTGTTCCGGTCCGCTGCGAGGGCTTCCGGGGCGTCAGCCAGTCGCTGGGCCATCATATCGCCAATGATGCAATCCGCGATTTCATGCTCGGCAAGGCGGAGCTTCAAGAGACCGGCCCTTATGATGTCACCATCATCGGCGACTACAATATCGGCGGAGACGCCTGGGCCTCACGTATTCTGCTGGAGGAAATGGGCCTTCGCGTTATCGGCCAGTGGTCGGGCGACGGTACGATGAACGAGCTGATGACCGCCCATAAGTCCAAGCTGAACCTGATTCACTGCCACCGGTCCATGAATTATATGGTCGATCATATGGAGAAGGCCTATGGCATTCCGTGGATGGAATACAACTTCTTCGGACCGTCCAAGACCTATGAGAGCCTGCGGGCCATCGCCGCGCGGTTCGACGCCTCGATTCAGGAGAACTGTGAGAAGGTAATCGCCCGCTACAAGCCGCAGATGGACGCCGTTATCGCCAAGTACCGGCCGCGGCTGGAGAGCAAGAAGGTGATGCTGCTGATCGGAGGCCTCCGTTCCCGCCACACCATCGGGGCTTATGAGGACCTCGGCATGGAGATTGTCGCCACCGGCTACGAGTTCGCGCACAAGGACGATTATGAACGGACCTTCCCCGACATGAAGGAAGGCTCTATCATTATGGACGATCCTACGGCTTATGAGCTGGAGGAACTGGCCCAGCGTCTCGATATCGACCTTATGGGCTCGGGAGTGAAGGAGAAATATGTGTACCACAAGATGGGCATCCCGTTCCGGCAGATGCACTCCTGGGATTACAGCGGGCCGTATCACGGGTTCGACGGCTTCAAGATTTTTGCCCGGGATATGGATATGACCGTGAACAGCCCGGTATGGGGCCTGATGGACCGGAAGAAGGCGCTGATTAAAGAGGAGGCGGGCTTATGAGCAAGGAACGGATCGATATCCCCGACTATAACTCGCTGTTCTCGGAGGAACGCTTTGCCGCCCAGCGCGAGAACAAGAAGCAGTTCGAGGCGCCCTGCAGCGCGGAGGAGACGGCCGAAGCGCTGGCGTACTCCCGCTCTGCGGAGTATACCGAGAAGAACTTTGCGCGCCAGGCTGTCGTTATTAACCCCCACAAAGCCTGCCAGCCGCTCGGTTCGGTCATGGCGGCGCTCGGATTCGAGAAGACGCTGCCGTTCGTTCACGGCTCGCAGGGCTGCAATTCCTATTTCCGCAGCCATCTGAGCCGCCACTTCAAGGAACCGACGCCAGCCGTCTCCTCTTCCATGACGGAGGATGCCGCCGTCTTCGGTGGGATGAGCAATATGATCGACGGGCTGGAGAATGCCCGGGCGCTTTACAAGCCGGAGATGATCGCGGTGTGCACGACCTGCATGGCCGAGGTCATCGGCGACGACCTGTCGGCCTTTATCGGCAATGCCCGGCAGAAGGGGGCGATTCCGGAGGACTATCCGGTGACCTTCGCCAATACGCCGAGCTTCATCGGGTCCCATATTACCGGCTATGACTCCATGCTGAAGAATATCCTGAGCCAGCTCTATGAACGTTCCGGCCTTCAGGCCGCCCGGGGAACGGGCGGAGAGAGCGGAGAGAAGCTGAATGTGCTGCTCGGCTTCGAGCCCTACACGGCGAACTTCGCCGAAATAAGCCGTATTCTGGACGCCTTCGATACGAAGTACACGCTTCTTGGCGACCACAGCGGCAACTATGATTCGCCGGCGACCGGCGAATACGAATACTATTACGGCGGCACGAAGCTGGAGGATGTGCCGAAGGCCGCCTGCGCGCTCGGTTCGCTGAGTCTTCAGAAATACACGCTGCGCAGGACGGAGGAGTATATCAGCGGAACCTGGAAGCAGCCGGTGGCTGCCCTGTCTGCGCCGCTGGGCATCCGGGCCACCGACCGGCTGCTGGAGACGATCAGCGGTCTGACCGGCCTGCCGGTTCCGGCTTCGCTGACCAAGGAACGCGGCCGCGTCGTCGACGCTTACGCCGACAGCCATCCGTATCTGCACGGCAAGCGGGTAGCGCTGGTCGGCGATCCCGACCTTCTCATCGGCCTGATCGGCTTCTGTCTGGAGCTTGGAATGGAGCCTGTGCATGTGCTGTGTTCGAACGGGGACGTCGAATCCGGCGGGGTGAAGTTCAAGCAGGAGGCGGAAGAAATGCTGGCCTCCAGCCCTTACGGATCGGAAGCCGCCGTCTATGTCGGAAAGGACCTCTGGCATCTGCGTTCCCTGCTGATCCAGGACCCGGTCGATCTGGCCATCGGGAGTTCCCATCTGAAGTTCGCCGCACAGGATGCCAAGGTGCCGCTCGTGCGGATCGGCTTCCCGATCTTTGACCGCCATCACCTGCACCGCAGTCCGATTATCGGCTACCGGGGGGCGCTGAATCTCCTGACTCAGATTGCCAACACGGTATTGGAGGAGCTTGACCGGAATCACTCCGGGTTCAACTTCGATCTGGTACGCTGACCGCCGCCCGGTCAGAACCGCTTCACAGCGAAGGAGGGAATCATCCGATGGAGCCTATGCGCAAAGAAACGCCGGACGATCAGCCCTGCGGCAGCCGAGTGCCGAAATCGAAGCCCTGTCCCCGGCCGAGGCCGGGGGAAGCTGCCGGGGGGTGCTCCTTCGACGGGGCGCAGATTGCGCTGCTGCCGATTACGGATGCCGCCCATCTCGTCCACGGTCCCGCGGCCTGCGCCGGGAACAGCTGGGGGAGCCGGGGGTCCTTGACGAGCGGACCGGATTTGTCCCGGTACGGGCTGACGACGGACCTCGGGAACAACGAGATTATTTTTGGCGGAGAGAAGAAGCTGCGGGAGAGCATTGACTATATTGCCGGGCGGTTCGCGCCGCCGGCGATCTTTGTCTATTCCACCTGTGTCACCGCGCTGATCGGCGAAGACCTGGACGCGGTGTGCGGGGAGGCTTCCCGGCGGCTCGGACTGCCGGTCATACCGGTGAACAGCCCGGGCTTTGTCGGCAGCAAAAACCTGGGCAACCGGCTGGCGGGCGACGCCCTGCTCCAATACGTCATCGGCACGGAGGAACCGGATTCGGACCTTCCGCCCGGAATCAATCTGATCGGCGAATATAACATCGCCGGCGAGCTGTGGAGCATCGAGAAGCTGATGAATCAGGCGGGCATCCCGCTGACTGCCCGCATTACGGGCGATGCCCGGTATAAGGAAATTGCCTGCGCGCACCGGGCCAGGGCCAGCATGGTGGTGTGCAGCCGCGCGCTGCTTGGCCTGGCGCGGGGGATGGAGGAACGGTACGGCATTCCGTACTTCGAGGGCTCGTTCTACGGAGCGAAGGAGACCACCTATTCGCTCAGGCAGATGGCCTATCTGCTGAACGACCGGGAGATGGAACGGCGGGTGGACCGGCTGACCGAACGCGAGGAGGCCAGACTGGCGCATGACCTGAAGCCGTACCGCAAGGCGCTGAAGGGCAAGAAGGCGGTGCTGTACACCGGCGGTGTGAAGAGCTGGTCGGTCATTTCCGCGCTGAAGGAGCTCGGCGTTCAGGTGGTGGGCGTCGGCACGAACAAGAGCACGGACGATGATATAACCCGGATCGCAGACCGGGTGGGCGACGAGGCGGAGTATATCTCCGAAGGGGGGGCGCTTCGCATTCTGAAGACCGTGAAGGAACGGAAGGCCGATCTGATGATCGCCGGCGGACGCAATATGTATGTGGCGATGAAGGAGCGGATTCCGTTCGTGGATATTAACCAGGAGCGCCACCGGGCCTATGCCGGATATGAAGGGCTGCTTCGGCTCGCCAGGGAGCTGACGGGCGCGCTGACCCATCCGATCTGGGAGCTGGCATCGGCTCCGGCGCCTTGGGAATGGGAGGAGAGCGGAGATGACCGTTAAGAGACGAGAGAAGCCGTTGTCCGTCAACCCGCTCCGGATCGGCCAGTCGCTCGGCGCCGTGCTCGCGCTTCAGGGCTGTTACCGCGCGCTGCCGATTATACACGGAGCCCAAGGCTGTTCCGCCTTTCCCAAGGCGCTGCTGACCCGGCACTTCCGCGAACCGATTGCCGTTCAGACCTCGGCGCTCCAGGAGATGGACGTCATCTTCGACGCGAACCGCAATCTCGAAGAAGCGCTGCACACCGTTCTGACGAAGCACCGGCCGGATATTGTCGGTATTATCGGGAGCGAGCTGACCGATGTGGCGGGCGCGGATTATGCCGGCATGCTGAAGCAGTACAAACGGGAGCGGAATATGCGCGGCGGACTGGCCTTTGCCGTGACGCTGCCGGATTTAGGCGGCTCGATGGAGTCGGGCTTCGCTGCCGCCGTCGAAGCGATGATTGACGAGCTGATCCAGCAGGGCGGAATGCTCCGGGGACAGCGGAATCCGAATCCGCGGCAGATTACGCTGCTGCCGGCTGCTTCGATGACTCCGGGAGACGTCATGGAACTGAAGGAGATCGCCGGTTCCTTCGGGTTCAAGGCTATTGCGCTGCCGGATGTATCGACTTCGCTGTCGGGCCATCTGCTGACCGGCTTCTCGCCGCTGACCCGCGGCGGCGTTCCGCTCGATTCCATGATGCAGAGCCTCCAGTCGGGCTTGACGCTTGCTTTTGGCGGCAGCATGGAACGCGCCGCCCGCCGTCTGCACAACGCGTTGGGCACTCCGTATAAGGTCTTCCCGGCTTCCATGGGGCTTCGGGCCACGGATCAGCTGATGGAGACGCTGCAGCAGATCAGCGGCGTCCCGGTGCCTGTCCGCTACCGCTGGGAGCGGGAGAATCTGCTGGATTGCATGCTGGACGCCCACTTCCAATTCGCCGGAGCCTCCGCCGTCGCAGCGCTGGAGAGTGACCATCTCCGCTCCGTGGCCGGCTGGCTGGCCGAGCTTGGCGTCGAGCGGAGAGCGCTGGTGGTTCCCTGCGAGACGACGGCCGTGTCGGAGCTGGAGGAAGACGTATACGTTGGCGATCTGGACGATGCGGAGGCGCTGGGGGCGGGTGCCGATCTGTGGATCGGAAGCTCGCACGGCATGGCGGGCGCAGAGCGGATCGGCGCAGCTTTTATGGCGGCGGGATTTCCGGTCTGGAACGAACTGGGCGCATATATGAAGGTATCGGTCGGCTACCGGGGAGCGATGGAGTGGACGAACCGGGCCGGCAATTTCTTGATGCGAAGGGAGGCGCAGCGGCATGAAGGTAGCGTTCGCCACAGATGACGGCGTGCGGGTCAACGCGCATTTCGGGCAGAGCCCGATGTTTGCCGTCTACAACGTAACGAGAAGCGGCAGTGAGCGGGTCGGACTGCGGCGGGTGGACGGCGCGTCCCCGGAAGATGAGGCGGGGCGGATTGAAGGGCGGGTGGAAGCCGTGGCGGATTGCACGCTGATCTTCCTGATGCAGATCGGGGCGTCGGCGGCGGCCAGGGTGACCCGGCGCCAGATCATGCCGGTGAAGGTTCCGGCCGGAAGCCGGATCGACGAACAGGTGAAGCGGTTGTCCGAGATGCTCCAAGGCAAGCCGCCGATGTGGCTGGCGAAGGTGCTGCTGCGGGAAGAGGCGCTGACGGCGGAAGGAGGGAGTCCGGAGAAATGAACCCTTCATTTGAACCTGTGACTCCGGCTTCTTCCGGCGGCATCCAAGATGGCGGAGCCGTTCAGCCGGAGAGCGGCGGTCCGGCCGGTTCGGCCGGCCGGCGTAAGCGGCCTGCGCCCGATCCGCTGCTCACGGACGCCCTGCTGGCGCGGCTGGGCGACCTGCTGGGCGCCGCCGATACGCTCGGCCGGTATGCTGCCCTGGGCGCGGAGGAGAAGATCAAGGCGTCCTTTCTGGCTTCGGCGGAAGACAAGCACGGCTCGGACTGGAGCTGCCTGGCCTCCGATGCGGTGCGGCGGCAGGTGCCGCTGCTGTTCCAGGCGGTAGCCGGTGTGCTCGAGGGCAAGAGCGGCTATCTGATGCAGAGCTCGGCGGAGATCAACCGGGAAGGGTTCGGCCGCGGCCTGGTGTACAGCGGCCGCGTCATTCTCGTGATCAAGAGTCTGCGCGCCGGATTTCCGTTCCCGTTCGTCTCGCTGGAGAAGACGCTGGCTTACGGAACGGCCTGTGTGCAGGAGGGGCTGGCTTTTCTGGACCGGTATAAGCGGATCGCCGAAGGCGGAGGGCTGCTTCACATGGAGGGCTGAAGGAAGCTGCCGGGAAGTGGAAGGCAGAATCCGGAAGAGTGAAGGGAGTGCACCAAGAACGCCCGGCGGACGTTTAAGAGGACGGGAGGAGAGACGAATGAGCGAAGCGGAGGCAGCCGCGGCTGCGGCAGAAGACGGCCGGACCGCCACCGGCCGGGCAATATCCGAATACGCTTCCTCCGGCCCGGCGGAATCAGGCCCGGCGGTTCCCGCCCGGTACGCCCGCCAGCTTGCGCTGCTTGGCGCTTCGGGCCAAGAGGCGCTGAGGCGGGCCACGGTACTGGTAGCCGGAATCGGCGGTCTCGGCGGAACGGCGGCTCTGTATCTGGCCGCGGCAGGCATCGGCAGGCTGATCCTGGCCCATGAGGGCGTGATTGCTGAGCCGGACCTGAACCGCCAGATTCTGATGGACACCGCCCATCTCGGACTGGAGCGGATGGAGACCGCCGTCTCGCATCTGCGACGCCTCAATCCCGAGGTGGAGATTGAGGGCTACAATGCGCGGATTACGGAGGACCAGTCCCGCTCCTGGGTGGAGAGCGCCGACATTGTCATCGACGCCCGGTATGACTTTCCGGAGCGCTATATCTTGAACCGCCTTTGTGTTCAATCGCGCACACCGATGATCGAAGCCGCCATGTACGGCTTTGAAATCTCGCTGACCACCGTTGTTCCCGGCGAGACGCCTTGTCTCGAATGTCTCTATCCGCAGGAAATGCCGTCTTGGGAGCCTCTCGGATTTCCGGTTCTGGGGGCGACTTCTGGCATGGCAGGTTGTCTGGCCGCGCTGGAAGCCGTAAAATGGATAACAAGGGTAGGGACGACCTATATGAACGTGATGCACCGTTTCCATTCGCTCGACTTTACCTCCTACAGCGTCCGTCTCACCCGGAATCCGAATTGCGCTTGCTGCGTAGAAGGAGGCTGACCGTGAAGAAGCTCAGACTGTGCGATACGACGCTCAGGGACGGGGAACAGGCTGCGGGAGTTTCATTTACGAGGGCGGAGAAGCTGAACATTGCCCGGATGTTGTCAGAATGCGGCGTTGAGCAGGCGGAAGTGGGCATTCCGGCCATGGGCCGGAAAGAGCAGGAGGATATCGCGGAGCTGGCAGCGCTGAATCTGCCGATGAAGCTGATGACCTGGAACCGGGCCGTCCCGGGCGATATCGACAAGGCGCGGGAGACGGGAGTAGCCTGGAGTCATATCTCCATTCCCGTCTCCGCCGTTCAGCTCCAAGGCAAGCTGGGCCTGACGCCCGCCGAGGGACTGAACAAGCTGCTGCGGGCGTGCGAATACGGGCTTCGGCAGGGAATGACGGTATCGGTAGGTATGGAGGATTCCTCCCGGGCCAGTCTGCCGTTCCTGGCGGAGCTGATCCGCACGCTTCACAAGGAAGGCGTGCGCTGGTTCCGGTACGCCGATACGGTGTCCGCGCATCATCCCGGCCAGATGGCGGAGCGGATCGCCGCGCTTCTGGGCGAGGTGCCGGGAGACATCGAGCTGGAGGTGCACTGCCACAACGACTTTGGCCTGGCGGCGGCGGTAACCTTGAGCGGCATCGCCGCCGGAGCCACCTGGGCCAGCACCACGGTGGCCGGAATCGGAGAACGGACCGGCAATGCGGCCATGGAGGAAGTGGCGCTGGCCTGGCGCTGCCTCTACGGCGGCGAGACGACGGTCCGGGCAGAGCTGCTGAAGCCTCTGGCGGACTATGTGATCGCCGCTTCCGGGCGGAACGTCGGCGATGCCAAGCCGGTCGTCGGCCGGCTGGCGTTCACGCACGAGTCCGGCATTCATGTGGACGGGCTGATGAAGGACCCCGCCACGTATCAGATGCTGCCTCCGGGAGACGTCGGCCGGGAACACTGCTTCGTTCTCGGCAAGCATTCCGGAACGGCGGGAGTCGAGCATGCGCTTCGGCTCCTCGGGGCGCAAGCGGACGGGACGGAGTCGGCCCGGCTGCTGGAGCGGGTCCGGGATTATGCGGAGCGGCAGAAGGCGAACGTGCCCGAGCCGCTGCTGCTGGAATGGCTGGAGGAAGACCGCCTGTCCCAGAAGGACGCGGTGTGAAGGTACTTCGGACAGATCCGGTAATTCGATTACCGGGAAATCGGATGTCGAGCCGGCCGGTCAGGGTCTCCCTGCCGGCCGGCTTTTTGGTATAAACGGAAATCGCCGCAAAACGAAGAGGAACTGCCGTTATCCCCGCGCTGCTCTGTGGTAAAGATATAATAATGTATCTTCAGCCGGCTTCGGCCGGACTGCGCCCAGAACTCAAGGAAAGCGGAGGACTCCTATGAATCCGAAATGGTGGAAGGAAAGCATCGTGTACCAGATTTATCCGATCAGCTTCATGGACTCGAACGGGGACGGCATCGGCGATCTGCGCGGCATTGTCTCCCGGCTCGACTATCTCAAGGATCTCGGCGTGGATGTGATCTGGGTATGCCCGATCTATAAATCGCCGAACCATGACAACGGCTATGACATCAGCGATTACCGGGACATCATGAAGGAATTCGGAACGATGGATGATTTTGACCTGATGCTCCGGGAAATCCACGCCCGCGGCATGAAGCTGATGATGGATCTGGTGCTGAACCACACTTCTCACAAGCATCCCTGGTTCATCGAGTCCCGCAAGTCGAAGGATAACCCGAAGCGGGATTATTATATCTGGCGCAAAGGCAAGAACGGCGGACCCCCGAACAACTGGGAATCGTATTTCAGCGGTTCGGTCTGGGAATACGACGAAACGACGGATGAATATTACCTGCACCTCTACTCCCGGTTCCAGCCCGACCTGAATTGGGAGAACCCGAAGGTGATCGGAGAGCTGCATGACATGGTAGCCTGGTGGCTGCGCAAAGGCGTGGACGGCTTCCGCTTCGACGCCATCGCCCATATCGTCAAGGCCGTCGGCCTGCCCGACGCCCACAACCCGGACAACGCCAAGACGGTGCGCGCCTACGAGATGTTCTCGAATCTGGAGCATGTTCACACGCTGCTGCAGAACCTGAACGACAAGGTGCTGTATTACTACGACATTATGACGGTTGGCGAGACGTCCGGGCTCGGGCCGGAGCAGGCCCTCGATTATGTCGGGGACGGACGCAGGGAGCTGAACATGACGTTCCAGTTCGAGCATATGTTCCTGGATGCGGCTTCGGCGGGCAGCGGCAAGTGGGACGTGGTGCCGTGGAACCTGCTGGAGCTGAAGAAGATTATCAGCAACTGGCAGACGACGCTTCACAACCGGGGATGGAACGCCAACTATCTCTGCAACCATGACCAGCCCCGGTCCGTCTCCCGCTTCGGCGACGATGTGAAGTTCCGGATCTCCTCCGCCAAAATGCTGGCAACCTTCCTGCTGACGCTCGAAGGCACGCCTTATATTTATCAGGGGGAAGAAATCGGAATGACGAATGTCTCCTTCGAGTCGATCGACGATTACCGCGATGTGGAGACCCTGAATTACTATGAAGAACGCCGCAACAGCGGCGTCCCGCATGAGGAAATCATGAAGTCGATTCATCTCAAAAGCCGGGACAACGCCCGGACGCCGATGCAGTGGAGCGCGGAGGAGAACGGAGGCTTCACCACGGGCGAGCCCTGGATCAGCGTCAACTCAAACTATGCGGAGATCAACGTCGATCAGGCGCTCCGGGACCCGGAATCGATCTATTATCACTATAAGAAGCTGATTGCGCTACGCAAAGAGCATCTGGTCTTTGTGTACGGCGAATACAAGCTGCTCCTTCCACTTCACATGGAGATTTATGCGTATACGCGGACTCTGGAAGACCAGCAGGCGCTGGTCGTTCTGAATTTCTTCGATGGGCACCCGGTCTTCGAGCTTCCGGGTGAACTGGAGGCGGAAGGGTGGCGGCTGCTGATCAGCAACTGCCCGCAGGAGAAGGGCGAGGATCTGCGCAAGCTGCCGCTGCGGCCTTACGAGGCCCGGGTCTATCTGCGGAATCTGCCGAAGGCGGCAGGTACAGATGACACGGATGAAGACAAGGCCGGCGCAACGCAGGAGCGCCAGGAAGAACAGAAGGAAGAACAGAAGGAAGAGCAGAAGGAAGAAAGTAAAGAAGAACAGATGGAACAGCGGAAAGAAGAAAGCAAGGAAGAACGTAAGGAAGGCATGTCCTAAACGGACGCCGCTCTCCCTTTGCAGAACGGCGCGTCTATTCGGGGGCCGGATCAAGGCTGCAAGGCCTTGAGTCCGGCCTCCTTCGCGCCAAGTAGGCAAGGAACGTGATATTCGTGCTTGGTGTTTGCCGCTGTGCAGAGTACAATAAGCGTTAAACTTAGTGGATCTACATAGAGAGCCGCGGCCAGGCGGACGGCGGCGGAAGGAGAGAACGGGATGAGCGAGTGGTATGAGGAGAGCTTTGGCGAGGACTATCTGATTGTATACCGGCACCGGGATTTCGGCGGCGCGCGGCGGGAAGTCGAGACGATGATCGGCTGGCTGGGCCTGCCGCAGGGCGCGAAGGTGCTGGATTTATGCTGCGGCATGGGCCGTCATTCACTGGCGCTGGCGGAGGCCGGCTACGAGGTAACCGGCGTCGATCTGTCGGAAGCGCTGCTGCGCGAGGCGCGGGCACAGGGAGGAGCGGAGCAGGTGACCTGGGTCCGTTCCGACATGCGGGAGCTTCCGCTTGCCGGCGGTTTTGACGCTGTAGTCAATCTGTTCACGTCCTTCGGCTACTTCGAGGAGGATGCCGAGCACCTTAAGGTGCTGGGAGAAATTCGCCGGATGCTGAAGCCGGGCGGGCGGTATATTATTGATTTCTTGAGCCCGGATTATGTGGCGGCGCATCTGGTGCCGCATTCGGTCCGGGAGGACGGGGAGACGCTGATCGATGAGCGGCGGCGGATCGAGGACGGTTATGTCAAGAAGGAGATTACGCTGACGGCCAGAGCCGGAGGCGAGCCCCGGCATTACCTGGAGCGGGTGAAGCTCTATGACCGGGAGAAATTCAGCGCCCTGATCCGGGAAGCGGGGCTTGTGATCGATCAGGTGCACGGAAGCTACGACGAAGAGGAATACCGGGGCGCGGAATCGCCGCGGATGATCTTCGTCGGAAGAAGGCCATAGAATGACGCGGCCGACGAAGCATCCGGAAGGAATGGAAGCCCGAGCGGGAGCGGGCCTGCCGCCGGGGCAGGGGGAACGTCCGGCTGCGCCGGCACCGGGTGAAGTGACCGCCGTGGCCGAGGGCATCCGGCGGCTGTCGGTGCCGATGCTTCCGCCGCTCCGGCAGGTGAACGCCTATCTGCTGGCGGAGCCGGACGGCGGCATCAGCGTGGTCGATCCCGGACCGCGCAGCCCGGAAGCCGAGGCGGTATGGGATTCGGCGCTGGCGAAGCTCGGCCTGGCCTGGCGAGATATCCGGCGGGTGATGGTGACCCACCATCACCCGGATCACTACGGCCTGGCGGGCCTGATGCAGTCGCGGAGCGGCGGCTGCCCGGTCTATCTGTCCGCCCGGGCCGCCGCCGAGGCGGACCTGATGTGGGGCCCGGCGGCGGAGATGGACCGCCGCCTGCCGGCGTTCTTCCGGCGGCACGGCATGCCGGAAGAATGGACAAGCCGGCTCGCGGAGCATCTCGCCGGCTTCGTCCCCCAGGTCACGCCGCAGCCGGACGTGACCACAGACGCCCTTCCGCCGGAATTCGGCGGGCGGAAGTGGCGGGTGCTGGAGACCGGCGGGCATGCGCCGGGGCACCGGTCCTTCTTCAGCGAGGCCGACGGGCTGGTGCTGTGCGGCGACGCTGTGCTGCCGCGCATCTCTCCGAACGTCAGCCTGCTGCCGGGCAGCGACGCCCAGCCGCTGCTGCGCTACCTGGACGGCCTGCGCGAGCTGGGCCGTCTGCCGGCGCTGCTGGCGCTGCCCGGTCACCGCGAGCCGTTCCACGGCTTCGCGGATCGGACGGCCAGCCTGCTGCGCCACCACGAGGAGCGCCTCGACGAGACCGAGGCGCTCCTGGCAGAAGGAGCCCGCACCGGCTGGGAAGTGTGCGGGGGATTGTTCCCGCCGGGGCGCGCGGCGGGCATTCACCAGCTTCGCTTTGCGATGAGCGAGACGCTCGCGCATCTGGCCGAGCTGGTCCGCCGCGGCCGGGCGGAGCAGGCGGAAGGAGAGCCTGTCTTTTTTCGCTTGGGATGACCGGATTCACTGATCTTCCAGACCTTCCAGATTTGAATTGACATTCCAGCAAAGGCATGATATGGTGGGTGGCATTAGGCATTCCGTCTTTAGAGACGGGGTGCCTTGATCTATTTTTAAGGGATTTTTACATTTAAAGTCATAAGGGGGTGTCCGTCGTCGGGAATTCTAAGGAAAAGAATTATTACGTATTTTTTCTGTGCTTGTCTTCGATTTCAACGGCCGTAATCGTCGTGGCAGCCCTTGTTTATATAGCGATGTACGCTGCCGGCAGAGGGTAGATCTGAAGCGGAGGGAGAGACGGAAAGGGAATACGGGCATGTCGCCGTTCGGCTGGCCGGAGGTTTCTCCGGCCAAGATCGGAGAATCGCCTGCGCCGAAATCAACGAGAAGGGCGAATTCAGCATTATCGACAGAGCTTAGCGCCCTACTCTTTGCATCTCACAAGCAGCGTCAGGTATACTGGAGCAATATCAGCGTAAATGGAGGTCTGAGCGAGATGTCTTCAACTTTGAAAGTCGGTATTGTAGGGTACGGCAATCTGGGCCGAGGGGTTCGGATGGCCCTTGAACAGAATTCGGATATGGAACTGGTGGCGGTCTTTACGAGACGCGACCCGAAGACCATGAAGCATGAGGAAGGTCTGCGGTTCGAGCATGTCTCGGCCATGGAAGCTTATCGCGGCGAGATCGACGTGATGATTCTGTGCGGCGGGTCGGCGACCGATCTGCCCGAGCAGACTCCGGCTGCCGCTTCGCTGTTCAACACGGTGGACAGCTTCGACACCCATGCCAAAATCCCGGCGTTCTTCGGTGCCGTGGACGAAGCGGCCCGGAAATCGGGACAAGTGAGCGTCATCTCGACGGGCTGGGACCCGGGATTGTTCTCGATGAACCGGCTGCTGGCCGAAGCGATTCTGCCTCAAGGCAAGGAATACACGTTCTGGGGCAAGGGCGTCAGCCAAGGCCACTCCGACGCTATCCGCCGGGTGCCGGGAGTTAAAGCGGGCGTTCAGTATACCGTTCCGGTGGAAGCGGTCATCGACCGGATTCGTTCCGGCGAGACGCCGGAGCTGGCCACCCGCGAGAAGCATACCCGCCATTGCTATGTCGTGGCTGAAGAGGGCGCGGATCTTGCCGGGATCGAGCGGGAGATTGTGACGATGCCGAATTACTTTGCGGATTACGACACGACCGTCACGTTCATCACGGAGGAAGAGCTGAAGCGCGAGCACAGCGGCATGCCGCACGGCGGGTTCGTGATCCGCAGCGGCGTGACGGGCGAAGGAACGAAGCAGCTTGTAGAGTTCGGACTGAAGCTGGAGAGCAATCCCGAGTTCACGGCCAGTGTGCTGGTAGCTTATGCGAGAGCTGCCGTCCGGTTGAGCCGCGAGGGCGCAAGCGGCGCCAAGACGGTATTTGATATTCCGCTGGGTTACCTGAGCCCGAAGAGCGCCGAAGAGCTGCGGAGAGAGCTGCTCTAATCGGGACCACCCCGGCCTAACCCGATCAGGACAAGCGTATCCGGCGCAAAAGAACAGCCCGGCGCGGCCCAAGTCATCCTCTGACTTGGACCGCGCCGGGCTGTTTGGGCTGTGAGCGGGTCCGGGCCGCTATTCCAGCGGCTCCTTCCCGGTGCCGTCCGCCTTCGGAGCAGAGGCGGCCTCCAGTTCCTCCGGCTGATGCGGGAGGCCCAGATCCTGCTCCCGCTCCGCCTGCTTGCGGTGAGCGATCCGGCTGCTTGCCGCGGCTGCGACAGCGCCGACGATATCATCGAGGAAGGTATGAACTTCCCCGGTGCTTTTGTCGTTCAACCTCTCCAGCACGCCCGGCTTCAGCTTATCGACATACCCGTAATTGGTGAATCCGATGCTTCCATAGACGTTGACGATGGAGAACGCCAGAATCTCGTCCACGCCGTACAATCCCTCATCGTTCTCGATCATATCCTGAAGCGGCGGGAAGAGCTTGCCTTCCTCCGCCATGACATCCAGCTGGATGCCGGTCAGCACCGCGTTCTGCACTTCGCGCTTGCTGAGCACCATCTCGACATTGTGCACGCACTCTTCCATGGTCAGGGAAGGGTAATACTTCCGCTGTAGCAGCATGACAAGCTCTGCAATTTCTTCTACTCTCACTCCGCGTGTATGCAGCCAAGCCTTGGTCGCCTGCGCGACGGCTTTGCTGTTCAGACTGTATGGCATTTTGGCCTCACCCATGAATATCACCCCAGGTCGCGAATTAGTAGCGGTAGTCCGTAAGCAAATTGTACGTGTACCGGAAGTATTTGTCGAGCGGCGGTCCCTTATGCGCCGTTCCTTTGCTTGGCGGCGGTGAAAAAGCGTACGGTTTTTTGGAGACCGGCGGGTCTTTTTCATCCCGGGGGCTCGTATACATAGCAGTACAACCCGTACGAAACGGATGTAATGAAAGGGGCCAAGAGACCATGAATCATCGCAAGAAAATGATCGGCATTTCCGCCGCCTGTCTGCTGGCGGTGCCGCTGACCCTGTCGGGCTGCAGCCTGTTCGGATCGGAGAATGCCTCCGCCATTGACCCGCCGCCCGCAGAAGTGGAGGCGCAGATGCTCCAGACGGCGGGCGGAGGCGAGGCCGGCGTCTTCTCTTCCGCAGACGGAAGCGCTCCGGATTCCACGGTCGCCGCTGCGGGAACCGGGGAATCGGCAGCTCCGACCGCTAACGAGACCGGCGCCCTTCCGGCCAGCGCTTCCGTGACAGAGGACGGAAGCGGGGGACCGGCAAGCCCGGCCTCGAAGGAGGAGGAGTCGCGAACCGCTGTATATCTCCAGAACGACAGTGGCCTCTTGGCTCCGATTGCGCTCAAGCTGCCGGGTTCGGGAAGCGCGGATGCGCTGAAGCAGTCGCTGGAAGCTCTGGTCGAAGGCGGCGCTTATGCCGCTTCCTTGCCTCAAGGCTTCCACGGCGTTCTTCCTGCCGGCACTGTCATCAAGAATGTGAGCGTGGATAAAGGGACGGCTGTGGTCGAATTCGGGGGCAGCTTCACGGATTACCGCGCGGCGGATGAACGCAAGGTGCTGGAGGCGGTGGCCTGGACGCTTACGGGAGAAGACGGCGTCAGCGGCGTCCGGCTCATGCTGAACGGCAAGAACCTGACGGAAATGCCGCTGCTGAAGACGCCGCTGGACCGGCCGCTGACGCGCAGCCTCGGCATCAATCTGGAGAAGAAGGGAATGACGACGAATTCCAGCGCGGTCACCGTGTATTTTGCCTCGGTAACGCCGGAAGGCGAGTCCTACTATGTGCCGGTGACCCGGTATGTCGATCCCGGACACGATCTGCTTCAAGCCGCCATGCAGGAGCTGATTGCCGGTCCCGATGCGGGAGACGGTCTGGAGAGCGTCCTGACTTCGGGTACGAAGCTGGAGTCGGTCCGCAAAGAGCAGAACGGCGTCGTGAATGTGGCGCTGACGGACGATATGTTCGGCGACACCGACGCGGTTCCGGCGGAATTTCTGGAATCGGTCGTGCTGACGCTCTCCCAGAATGCCGACGATTCTCTGGTCCAAGTCCGCTTGAACGGCAAGGAGACGGTCAAAGGCAGCGACAACGTCGATTACGGCCAGCCGGTGTCGGCGCCGCAGTATATCAACGAGCTGGCGCTGTAGAACAGGCCGGCGGACCGCCCATTCCCCGAGGAATGGGCTTGTTCCGTTGGGCGGTCCGGATGGAAGAAGGTGCTTTTGCGTCCGCACTTTGGTAGAATGAACCGTGCATCACCAAGATCGCTAACGATAAGCAGGAGGCATAACCTATGAGAGCAAACGGGCGGAATGAGGACCGGATACGGCCGATCACGATTACGACCCAGGTCAATAAATACGCGGAAGGCTCGGTTCTGATCGAGATGGGAGACACGAAGGTAATCTGCACGGCGACCGTGGAAGAGAAAGTACCGCCGTTTCTGAAAGGGCAGGGCAAGGGCTGGGTCACAGCCGAATATTCCATGCTGCCCCGTGCAACAGGCACGCGCAACCAGCGGGAAGCGGCCCGCGGCAAGCTGACGGGACGGACGATGGAGATTCAGCGGCTGATCGGCCGGGCTCTTCGGTCGGTCGTCAATCTGCAGGCGCTCGGAGAGCGCAGCATCACGCTGGACTGCGACGTTATTCAAGCCGACGGGGGAACCCGGACGGCGTCGATCACCGGGGCGTTCGTGGCCTTGGTCTACGCCGTGGACCGGATTGCCGTCCAGCACAAGCTGCCGGTCTTCCCGATCACCGATTATCTGGCAGCTGTCAGCGTCGGCATTGTCGGCGGCACCCCGCTGCTGGATCTGTGCTATGAGGAAGACTCCAAGGCGGCTGTCGATATGAATGTCGTGATGACCGGCAGCGGCGAATTCGTCGAGCTGCAGGGCACCGGCGAAGAGCGTCCGTTCTCGCGCAGCGAGCTGAACCGGCTGCTGGAGCTCGGCGAATCCGGGGTGCTGGAACTGATTGAAGCCCAGCGCAGGGCGCTTGGAGCCTTGGAACTCAAAATCGGCTCAAACCGGCCGTCGCGGGAGGCGTGAAGCATGGAGAAACTCCGGAACCTTCTCATCGTAGCGACCCGCAATGAGGGCAAAGCCCGGGAGTTCCGCCATGCGCTGGAGCCGCTCGGACTGGAGGTTCGCAGCCTCGCCGACTATCCCGGTCTGCCCGAGGTGGAAGAGACCGGATCGACCTTCGCAGAGAATGCCCGGCTGAAGTCGCAGACGATTGCGGAGGCGCTGGGCCTGCCGGTGCTGGCCGACGATTCGGGGCTGTGCGTGGACGCGCTGGAGGGAAGACCCGGCGTGTACTCCGCCCGCTACAGCGGACCCGGAGCGACCGACTCCTCCAACAATGCGAAGCTTCTCGGCGAGCTGGAGAAGCTGAAGCAGGGCGAAGATACGGACCAGCCTCTGCTGAGTCCGGCCCGCTTCGTCTGCGCCCTGTCGCTCTATGATCCCGCCGACGCAAGCGAACTGACGGCGGAAGGCTTCGTGGAGGGCTGGATCACCTCCGAGCCCGCCGGGGGCGGAGGCTTCGGATACGACCCGCTCTTCTACCTGCCGGAGTACGAGAAGACGATGGCGGAGCTTACGCTGGAGGAGAAGCAGGCGGTCAGCCACCGCGGCGCCGCACTGCGTGCGCTGACGGATAAGCGGGCCGGGCGCAGGGGTTAAGCCTGACTGGGAAGTGTGGTACGGCAGGCGGATATTTTTCAGGATTCCAAGAGAAGCTAAGGATGGGATGCGGCCGGGCAACCGGCCGCTTTTTTTGATGAAAGAACGGAAGCTTCGGACAACCTTTTGCACGGGAAGGCCGCTTGCGGTAAAGTAGGGGGGAGAGAAACCAACAGGCAAGGGAGTCGAAGCACAATGACGAATAAACCCGTTTCCCCTTATGTAGAAGCGCTTGGTCTTGAGCCCCATGTAGAAGGCGGATGGCACCGGGAGCTGTGGAAATCCTCGGTTCAGATTCCCCCGGAGCTGCTGGGCGAAGCTTATTCCGGTCCGCGTCCCGCGGCCTCTTCGATTTATTTCCTGCTGCATCCGGACGAGTTCTCCGAGTGGCATCAGGTGCTGTCGGACGAGCTGTGGCTGTGGCATGCCGGAAGCCCGCTGAGTCTTCGTCTCGGCGGAGACGGCGATCAGCCCGGCGAGGTGACGGAACTGGTGCTGGGCCTCGATACGGCTGCCGGACAGCAGCCGCAGGCGCTGGTGCCGGCCAAGGTCTGGCAGTCGGCCTATCCGCTCGGAGACGAGCCGGTGCTCGTCTCCTGTATCGTAGCGCCGGGCTTCCATTATGACGACTTCCGGCTGATCGGCAAGCCGAAGGCATGATTTTTTGGCCCGGAACTGCTTGAACGGACGGCAGCGGTGTTAAGGGATGGTAGGACAGACAGAACTAAATTCAAATTCGGGAGGACTACCCCTATGAGTACATTCAACGGGCCGTTTACCGGCGGACCTACATTAAACGACGGATTCACAATGCCTTGGCTGGGGCTGGGCGTCTGGCAGGTCGGCGACGACGAGGCTGCAAGCGCGGTACGGACGGCCATTGAGCTGGGCTACCGCAGCATTGATACGGCGGCGGCCTACAAGAACGAGGCCGGCGTCGCGCAGGGCATTCGAGATTCGGGTGTGGCCCGGGAGGAACTGTTCATCACAACCAAGCTGTGGAACAGCGATCAAGGCTACGAAGAAACGCTGAAGGCATTCGAGGAGAGCCGCCGGAAGCTGGGACTGGAGCAGCTTGATCTCTATCTGATCCACTGGCCGGTCAAGGACAAGTACCGCGAGAGCTGGAAGGCGCTTGTCCATCTCCAGAAGGAAGGGCTCGTCAAGTCCATCGGCGTCAGCAACTTCCAGCCGCACCATTTGAACGAGATTATCGAGGACACCGGCGTCGTTCCGGCCGTAGACCAGGTCGAGTTCCATCCGCTGCTGAGCCAGCGCGATCTGCTGGCTTATGCCAAGGAGCGGGGAATCCAGCTGGAAGCCTGGAGTCCGCTCATGCAGGGCCATCTGGACCTGCCGCTGCTTCAGGAGCTCGCCGCCAAATACGAGCGGACGCCGGCCCAGATTGTGCTGCGCTGGGATATCCAGCAGGGCGTTATCACCATTCCGAAGTCGGTGCACGAGAAGCGCATCCGCGAGAATGCCGGCATCTTCGACTTCACGCTGAGCGACGAGGACGTTACGGCGATCGAAGGGCTGAACAAGAACAGCCGCTTCGGCCCGGACCCGGACAACTTCAATTTCTAAGCTATATTATTCCTGTTAACAAGCGGAGATGCCCGGCATCTCCGCTTGTTTTAGTGCAGGAATGTGTAAGTTCGGACGGTTTCCTTACAAATTCCTTAGATCCCTCCTTTACACTGGCTAAGCAGAAAGGGAGGATATTAAATGACGGATCTGATTTTGTACACCGAGAATTTATGTAAGAGCTACAACAGACAACCGGCCCTGGAGCATGTCTCGCTGGCCGTTCCCCGGAACTCGGTCTATGGGCTGCTCGGGCCTAACGGCGCGGGGAAGTCAACGACGCTGAAGATGATGGCGGGTATGCTGCGGCCGGATTCTGGGCGAATGGTCTATCAGGGCCACGACTGGAGCCGGAAGGATCTGAGCGAGATCGGCGTCTTGATTGAATCGCCTCCGCTGTATGAGAACCTGACGGCCCGGGAGAATCTCAAGGTGCGGACCCTGGCGCTGGGTCTGCCGGAATCGCGGATTGCCGAGACGCTGGCGCTAGTCGATCTGGCCCACACGGGGAAGAAGCGTGCCGGGCAGTTCTCCATGGGCATGAAGCAGCGGCTCGGCATCGCAATTGCGCTGCTGAACCGTCCCAAGCTGCTCATTCTGGATGAGCCGACGAATGGGCTTGACCCGATCGGGATTCAAGAGCTGCGCGAATTGATCCGGTCTTTTCCCGGGCAAGGGATCACCGTCATTCTGTCAAGCCATATTCTCTCCGAAGTGGAGCAGGTAGTCGATCAGATCGGGATTATCGCCGGAGGACGGCTGGGTTACCAGGGCGCTGCGCCGCATGGCGCAGAGCTGGAGGCCCTGTTCATGCGGGTGGTTGCCGCGAACCGGAGGGCGGGTGACGTTCATGCTGATGCTGCGGCTTATTAAAGCGGAGCGCCTGAAATGGCGGCGCACCTTCATTCCTTGGCTGATCTGGATCGCACCGCTGTTCACGCTGGCGCTCTGCGGCATCCTCATGGGCGGACGGTATTTTCAGACAGGGGCCTATAACTGGTGGTACACGATGCTGCTGCCCGGAGCATTGACCCTGACCTGTTCACTCGCCATGCAAAAGGACACGAAGATGAAGTGCCGCGCTCTGCTCGCGCTGCCCCTCCACCCGCAGTCCCACTGGTCCGCCAAGACCGCCGCCGTCACCGGCTGGCTCCTGTTCACCAGCCTGCTGTTCTTCGTCGGCATCTCAACCGGCGGCTGGCTGTTCGGCTCTTCCATACCGCTGACGGACAGCGCGGCCGGCAGTCTGCTGATCTTCCTGACCCTTCTGTGGCAGATCCCGCTGTGTCTGTTCCTGTCCGCACGCTGGGGACTATTCACCGCCGTACTGGTAAATATGGCCTTGAACGTTGCAGGCGTGGTCACGTTTGATATAGGAGGGCTGTGGGATTTCATGCCCTATACGATTACGTTCCGGCTGATGTGCTCGGTGCTCGGCATTCTGCCGAATGGGCTGCCGGTTCCGTCGGACAGTCCATGGAACAGCACGAACATGATTCTGCCGGGTGCGCTGGTCTCGCTCGCCTGGTTCGCCTTGCTCTTCTTCCTTACCGGGCGGAGCTTCAGCAAGCAGGAGGCGAAGTAGCATGGCTTCTTTGTCCGGACTCTTCAAGGCCGACCTGCTCAAGACCCGGCGCACGCCCTTCCTGCTCCTTCATCTGCTGGCTCCGCTCCTCGCGGCTGCGGTCTTCCTGGCCTATTACTCCTATTCGCCGTGGAGCGCTGCCGACAAGGTGCAGGCCTATCTTCAAGTACTGGGCTGCGCGATGCCCACCCTGATTGCCCTGATCTGTTCCATGATGGCCGAGCAGGAGGCGGCGGGGCAGTTTCAGGGGATGCTCGCGCTTCCTGCCCTGCGGATCAAGGTCTATGCCAGCAAGCTGCTGCTGCTGCTGGTCTACGGTCTCGGCGCTGTCCTGGCAGCCGTCGCCTTGTTCGGCATCGGGTTTCGCGAGCTGCTGGGAGAGGACAGCCTGGGAATGGCCTTTTACTGGAGCGGGGCCGGTCTTCTGTTCGGGTGCAATGTGTTTCTCTATCTGCTGCACAGCTTCATCAGCCTGCGGCTCGGCCGCGGACCGTCCATCGGAATCGGAATCGGGGGAAGTCTGACCGCAGCCCTGATGCTGACCGGCTTGGGCGAGGGGATTTGGCCGTATGTGCCTTTTGCCTGGGGTGTCCGCCTGATTTCGGTCTGGACGCTTCACTGGGCAGGAACTTCGCTTCCTCTTCGCGAATTGCAGGCAGATGCCGGAATTGCCGGATGTATCCTTGCAACGTTAACGGCTGCCGTCCTGTCCGGCTTCTGGTTTAATCGCTGGGAAGGGCGGACGGCTGATCATTAGGCCAGACTGCTTAGAAACCGGGGGGAACCGTATATGACCCAAATACTCGCCGTCGACGACGAACCCGCCATCTTGGCGCTGATCGAGAGGGCTTTGAGCGCCGATGGCCATCTCGTCACCACACTCCGCGATCCGGCCCTGGTGCGCGGGCTGAATCTGGGAATCTATGACCTGATCCTGCTCGATGTAATGATGCCCGGCATTGACGGATTTACGCTATGCCGGGAGATCCGCACAGCGGTGGATTGCCCGATTCTGTTCCTGACGGCGAAGACGCTGGAGAGCGATCTGATGTACGGCCTGGGGCTGGGAGCGGACGAGTATCTTCTGAAGCCCTTCGGAATCGGGGCTCTGCGGGCACGGATCAACGCCCACCTCAGACGGGAGCGGCGGGAGCGGCGGAGGGTGCTCTGTTTGGATCACGTTCATTTCAATCTCTCGGGGAAAGAACTGCTCGTCTGCGGCCGGAAGGTGCCCCTGACTAAGAGCGAATACGAAATCTGCGAATTCCTGGCGCGGAACCGGGGACAGGTCTTCTCCAAAGAGCATATCTATGAGGCGGTCTTCGGCTTTGAGGGCGAGAGCGACAGCAGCGCCATTACAGAGCACATCAAGAACATCCGCGCCAAGCTGAACCAAGCGGGCATCGAAGCCATCGAGACGGTCTGGGGGATTGGTTACAAATGGAAGCTGTAGCAAAAGTGTCAAAGATGCGCCTGCGCACCTTTTTCCTGCAATACCTTCTCTTCCTAAGCGCGGGCACCATCCTGCTGCTCCTCCTCTTGCTGGGGTTGTTCACGGCCGCGTTCTCCTTCAATGTAGTGCTGCCCGCCAACTACGCGGAGAAGGAGATTGCCTTCGCCAAGGAGCAGCTTGCAAGCGGCAGCCTTGGGTCCGGCTTCGCGCCGAAGCTGGCGGATTATGCCATATTCACTGCGGAAGGCAAGCGGCTGTCCGGCAGTCTGAGCGAACGGGAGGCAGGCCGCGCCTGGAAGATCGCCCGTGAGGGCAAGAGCCGGGACTCGCACTTCTATACCGCTGTCCGAAGCGGAGAGGCCTATTGGATCTTCCGGTATAGCCTGACGCCGCAGTACGATTCGCCCTGGCTGCGCAGTCACCTGCCGAATCCGCAGCTTCTGGGCATTCTGCTCTTCATCCTCGGCATTCTGCTGCTGGCCGCCGTTCTCGCGGCCCGGTTCGGCCGGAAGCTGACGCAGAAGATGGCCGGTCTCCAGGAAGCTACGGATCATATCCGGCGCGAGAATCTGGAGTTCTCCGCGAAGCCGAGCGGCATCCGGGAGATTGATGAAGTGCTGGCTTCTCTGGAGCAGATGAAGGACGCTCTGCGCGCTTCATTGACCCGGCAATGGGAGCTGGAGCGTACCCGGCGCGAGCAGATCTCCGCGCTGGCGCACGACATCAAGACCCCGCTGACGATCATCCGGGGCAATGCCGAGCTGCTGCAGGAGACCCCCCAGAGCGAGGTCCAGCGGGAGTGCAACGGATATATCCTGAAGAGCACAGAGGACATTGAAGCCTTCGTGCAGGAGGTTATCGACTTGTCCGGCATGCAGTCCACCGCCGTACAGAGAACGGCGCCGATACGTCTGCGCGACTTCCTCGAAGAGCTGGAAAACCCGCTGCGGGCTTTGTCTGCGGGCAAGAGCATGGCGGCGCAAGTTCGTGTTCAGGAGCCGCTGCCCGAGCACATACCGATGAATAAGGACCTGCTTCTGCGGGGCATCGTCAATGTGATCGCCAATGCCGTCGAGCACACCCCTTCGCAGGGGAGCGTAACCCTGGAGGTCCGAAGCGATGAGGCCGCCGTATTCTTCACCGTTACGGATACCGGCTGCGGCTTCTCCCCGGCCGAACTGCGGGAAGCCGCAGCGCAGTTCTATATGGGCGACCGGAGCCGGGCGTCCGGCCGCCACTACGGCATGGGCCTCAGCATCACGGAATCCGCCGCGCAGCAGCACGGAGGGAAGCTGTTGCTTGAGAATGCCCCTGCCGGCGGGGCGAAGGTGACCGTGAGCGTAGCGGTTGGAGCGGTGAATAAGACGAATACCGGCTCCCCGCCCCCGCTCCCGGGCAGCTAGGGTAGGCTGGATTCCATCAGGCTGCCGGGTTGGCAGCCCATAGCCGGACATAGAGAAACCCGCTACATGGAGCGGGTTTCTGATCGGTTATTTAACGTTGCGTCCTCTAAGTCATTTAATCGTAACGTTATACGTCCGCAGCCACAGGTCCACTTGCGCGAGATAGGCGAAGAGCTGGGGGCCGCTCATGAGCTGGCCGAACCAGGGCAGGTTGCTGGAGGATTCGGGCGAAGCGGCAATCTCCCGGATCTTGGTCGCATCGACAAGCTGCAGCAGGGGAGAAGAGGGATCGTCGAGAACCGCCAGAGCCCGGTCGCGTACGGCGCTCAGATAATTGGGATTATGTGTCTTGGGGTAGGGGCTCTTCTTCCGGTAGAGGACGTCGTCGGGCAGGATGCCCTCGAGCGCTTTGCGCAGGATGCCTTTCTCCCGGCCTCCGACCGTCTTGATCTCCCAGGGAATATTGAATACATATTGGACCAGCCGGTGGTCGCAGTAAGGAACGCGGACTTCCAGGCCAACGCCCATGCTCATCCGGTCCTTGCGGTCGAGAAGCGTCGGCATGAACCGGGTGATGTTGAGGTAGGACATGACGCGCATCTGCGCCTGCTTGGGGTTCTCTCCGGCAAGCTTCGGCACCTCGGCGACGGCATCGCTGTAGCGGTCGCCCAGATATTCCAGCGGCCGAATCCACTCCCGCAGTTCCGGCGAGAGCAGGCTCTCGCGCATCTTGGGAGCGACCGACCAGGGAAAAGTGCCGGAATTCAGCGCTTCTTCCCGGTGAAACCACGGATAGCCGCCGAAGATTTCGTCGGCCGCTTCGCCGGAGATGGCAACGGTGGCGTCCTTCTTGATCTCGCGGCAGAACAGATACAGCGAGGAGTCGACGTCCGTCATGCCGGGCAGATCGCGCGCGTAGAGCGCGCTGTCCAGCGCCTGCACCAGCTCGGGGGTGTCGAATGCGACATTATGATGGTTCGTTCCGAGCTCTTCGACCATTCGCTTGATCCAGGGGCCGTCCGCGCCGGGCTGGAAGGCATGGCTGCGGAAATGCTTGTCGTTATCGACGTAATCGACGGAATAAGTATCGATCATGCCCTGGCCGGTGCGCTTGTAGTAGGCGACGGCCAGCGCCGAGAGCGCGCTCGAATCCAGCCCGCCGGAGAGCAGCGTGCAGACCGGGACATCGGAGACAAGCTGGCGTTCCAGCGTGTCGATCAGCAGTTCTCGGACACGGGCGGCCGTCTCTTCGGCGCTGTCGGTATGCACTTCGCTCTGCAGGCTCCAGTACGGGTAGAGCTTCAGACCGGAACGGCTGTAGATCATGGCATGGCCGGGCCGCAGCTCGGCGATGTCTTTGTACACGCCGTGCCCGGGCGTCCGGGCCGGTCCGACGATGAAAATTTCGGCCAGACCTTCCGGCCCGACGGCCGGCTGCACCGTGGGATGCTGAAGCAGCGCCTTCGGCTCGGAACCGAAGACGAGCGTATCCTCCGACTTGCTGTAGAAGAGCGGCTTGACGCCGAGCCGGTCGCGGGCGAAGAAGACCTGTTCCTTCGGACCGTCCCATACCGCGAACGCAAAGATGCCGTTCAGCTTATCCACACAGTCCGGGCCCCACTCCATGTAGGCATGGAGCAGCACTTCGGTATCGCAGGTCGTGCGGAAGACATGGCCCCGGCGCTTCAGCTCGCTGCCAAGTCCGGAGGCGTTATATAATTCGCCGTTATAGACAATCGCATACGTCCGGTCTTCATCGCGGGCGATCATCGGCTGGGACCCGTTCTCGGGGTCGATGACGCTCAAGCGCCGGTGACCCAGAGCCACAGGTCCGGAGATCCAGGTTCCCGCCGCGTCGGGTCCGCGATTCGCCAGGGTTTCAGTCATTTGGACAAGGAGCTGCGACTGGTTCGTCAGATCGCTGCGCCACTCGATAAATCCGGTTATTCCGCACATGACGGTTCATCCTCTCTAGGCCAATTAATACAGATATATGTACCGGGCGGTCATAAAATGTATGTCCATGGGATGCCCGAGAGAAGAGAAGCGTACGGCCTTATACGGAACGCTGCGCGGAGGAAGGCTGCGGACTCCGGCCCAGCCCCGTGTCCGCCCGGCGCAGCTCGGTGCTGAGCAGGCCCGCCAGGAAGCAGAGCAGGAACAGCGCTCCGGCAATCGCATAGCATTTTGCGGTCCCGATATAATCGGCCAGAATGCCGACGGCTCCGTAGGTGACCGGGATGGAGAGGCTGAACCCCATGCTGCTGATGCTGTTCACTCTGCCGCGCAGCGGCGGAGGAATAAGAATCTGGAACAAGGTGCTCATGGGTATGACCGAGAAGGTGACTCCGAAGCCCAGCAGAAGATTGCCGAGGCACGCCAGCCAGAAGCCCGGAGCGGCGGCGATCAGCAGAGAGGCCGCGCCCTGGCAGCCGAGGCCCAGCACGAAGGCCAGCCCGGCGCGGCGCGGCGAACGGATTCCCGTGAGCAGGCCGCCGAGCAGCAGACCGGCTCCGATGCAGGCATCGAACAGTCCAAGCTCGGTTGTTCCGCCGTGAAAAGTGTTCTTAATCAGCATGGGCGGCAGCACATTGCTTGGACCGAGCGCGATATTGGTCGCCGTCCCCAGAGCGATCAGCAGCATCAGCACCTTTTGGGAGCGAAGCCATTGCCATCCTTCCCGGATTTCGGCCAACATCGAACGGGCGCCGCCCGTTCTCCGTTCCTCGGTGGTTATGTTGTAGGGGATCATTCGGATGAACAGCAGCGAGACCAGAAAGCTGGCCGAATTGATCAGGACCGCTCCGCCGTTCCCGATAACAGCAATCAGCATGCCGCCGAAGACCGTGCCGAGGATGCGCGTAATCTGCTGGGAAATAGACATCAGCGAGTTGGCCGTCATGAAATGCGCTCTGTCCGAAATGAGTTCGGGAAGCCGCGAGCTCTGCGAGGTGGCGAACAGATGAGCCAGAATGGAAAGGGCTGCGGTAATAAGATGAACATGAAAGATCCGAAGCTGTCCGGTCAGCATGAGTATCCACAGACAAGCCGTCAAGAGCCCCTGGCCGAGATCGGCAAGCTGCATAAGACGCTGTTGGTTCCGGCGGTCCACCCAGGCTCCGATGAACAGCCCGAGCAGCATCTGGGGCAGGAACTTGGTGACCAGCACGAGTCCTACCTGCAGAGCGGAACCCGTCATGGAGTAGATCAGCCAGCTGATGACCAGGTTATAGAGCGAATCTCCGAGAAAAGAAATACTGCGCGCCGTCCACAGATGTCTGAATGGAACGTTGCTCTTCAGCAAGCCGGCATATCCGGGCTTTGTCAGCGCCGCGGTCTTCATACAGGCGCCGCCTTTCGGGAGAGAGGAACGCCGGCGTCCGCCGGGCGCAGAAAGCGGTGCTTGACGCTGTGTTCCCAGAGCTTCACCGCAAATGCGCTGTCGCCCCGTTGGCGCAGCAGCCGGGACAGGCTTGTCCCTGGCTCAAAAGCCTCCAGAAATCCAATCATCGGCTCGGGGAACGGAAACGCCGTTCCGTCCAGCCGGATAAAATATGCCGCTGCTTCCGAAGCGGCAGGCTGCGGTCCGCGGTTCATTCTGCGGTGCTCCAGCGCATCCGTTACGGTTCGGGCATTCAGCGAACCTCCGGCTGCCTCGGAGTCCGAATGAACCGCCAGGACGTCCGGACCCTGCACCAAGGCGGACAATCGGGCGCCTTCTCTGCCGCGGACAATGACTCCGTTCAGCGAGAGGATGCGGTCCCGGTCCATTTCGCTCTCCCTCGCTTCCCTCAACACTTGATTGATCCGGGGGCCGAACCGCTCATGATAGAAGAGCGTATGCGGAGTATCGATGCCGCCGGTCCAGGGGCGCTCGTAGCAGGGGCCCTTCAAGGACTGCAGAGCGGAGAAAATCTGCTTGCGGGAGGATGCCGAGCTGGAGGAGTTCTCCTCGTCAATTTCTTTATAGAACAATCTCCAGGCAATATCCTCGCCGCGGTAAGGTCTGACCTGTTCAATGCCGAAGCGTTCCGGCTCCTTGGCGACAATGGCGCCCTTCGTCAGCGTAAATTGGCCCAGCCCGCCGAACGTCCACAGTTCCCGGTTCTCTCTCAAGAAGTCGATGGAGCCCATGGCATCCTCCAGTTTCTCGGTCGGAAAGCCCGTAAAGCCCATAATCTGCACCCCGATTCCGGCTTCGGAGAAGATCCGGATCGTATCCTGGAGACGGTCGGCCTTCGTGCCTTTGTTGATCAGGTCCAGAATGCGCTGATTGCCGGACTCGAATCCGACGGATACCGCGACGCAGCCGCTCTGCCGCAGCAGCCTGCATTTGTCCGGAGTCCAGTATTCCTCAAGCCGGATTTCGGCGCTCCAGATCAGCTTCAGTCCTTCTTCCACAATCCGTTCGGCCAGCCGAAGCAGCAGACTCGGCGCCAGCACATCGACAGAGAAATAGATGTAGGGATAGCTCTTCGTAATCTCGCGAAGATCGCGCATGATGAGATCGGCGTTCAGCTGCCGCCATGCGCTCGTCGGAGAATCAAAGTTGAGCCCATAATCGCAGAACGTGCATTTGTTCCAGTAGCAGCCGCGGGAAGGGGAGTAGTAGACGAAGGGGAACGGAGACAAATATTGGTTCCAGGGCAGCTGACTGTAATCGGGAACGGAGAGCTGCTCCAGCCGCTCGTAGGCGATATGAACGTTCTGCGGCGGGACAGACTGCGGAAGCCGGGGGTTCAGGATCACGTTGTCGATCGGGGACAGCGTTCCCCCGGCCTCCAGCATGTTCAGAATCCCGACAAATGCGGTTTCGCCCTCGCCCAGAATGCAGGCGTCGGCATTGTTAAATATATCAAAGAACGCATTGCGGTCGTTTATATGCTTCCAGTGATCGGACACCGCCGTTCCTCCCAGTACAACGGTAATGTCCGGTACACTTGCTTTTAGAATTTGGGCCAGCTTGAGGGCAAAAGGAATCTGCGCGACATAAGTCACGCTGATGCCGGCCAGCCGGTAGTGTCCCTGCCTGAATGCAGGCGCCAGCACCTCATGAAAGTAGCGGTGATAAGGAGCTGTAATCCGGTTGATGACCTCCGCATTCATCAGGTCTCCCGAATGGAACAGGTTGTACAGCCAGTGGCTGCGAAGCGAGAAACCGTTGAACTGGCCGGGAAATCCGAGCATCGACAGCGCGTCCATCCAGAGCATGACGGCCTCCACCGCATAGGAATACTGCGTATAATCGAAGAAACGTTCCCGGTCTCTCAGGATGCCGATGGCTTCGGGAAGCATGTCTTCAAAAGGGAAAGAGGCGGTCTTCAGGCCGTAGAACAGCTCGAGCTCTTCGGCGGCTGAACGGTTGACGGAGCCGGACAGCGTCCCGACGCGTTCCCGGATATGCTCCATGCTCTCCCGGATGTGCAACGGCTCGGCGGTATGCAGCCAGGCCTCGATATTGGCGTCCACGATGTCGATATCCGTATATCCGAAGCTGCGGGCGTAGCTCTCCAAGTAGCACAGACTGTGGTAGCCGGAGGTCGGATCGCTGACGGGCGGATACAGCAGCAGCGTTTTGGGCAAGACAATCCCCTCCCTGATTGGAAAATACCTCCCCGTAAACGGGGAGGCGAGATGTGCGGGTCCAGATCACTACTATTGGATAATGACAATGTTGGAAGGGGGCGCCGGCTGCACTTCGCGCTCTTCGGTTACCTCCAGGATATGTGTCAGCATCTCCAGTTCTTCGCGGCTCATCGTATCACCTCCAAAATGTATAATTAATCCAATTCTATCTTTCCTGTTCTTGAGCTTGTATGAGAATCCGCACATTTTCCGAATAGATTGGAATAAATTAGCGCATGATGGTTATTGGACTCACCAAGCATAAAATGAGCGTGCTTAGCCTAAGAATAGAAGAGGACCCTGACAGGCAAGGAGGAAGATAACGTTGTATTACATTAAAGACGCCAAAATCCGCAGAATGCTGGATTACGACGGAGCGCCTTGCGCGGAAGTAGGCGTTCTCCCGGGAGCGGCCGGCGATCCGGCGCTGCTGGTGTACATTGTGGAAGACCGCCGCGAGGACGGCTTCGAGATTATCCGGATTCTGACCAATGACGCCGCTCTGGATACCGATTGGTACGACAACAACATGCACGACGCCTTTGTCGATGTGACAGCCAGCGCTTTTACAGGAAGTCCAATCATGACGCCCGAGGAAGAGCGTTCCAAGTTCCAGCGTGAGCTGTTGATCTTCGGCGATTTGAAAAAACAGCTTGGCGAACATTTCCGCAGCTATCCGTAACGCGAAGCGTGCCGCGGCGGGGACAGCCGTTCCCGCCGATTCTTTTGCCTGCCCGAGGCTTGAAAGTAAGCGCCGTTCCGTTATATAATGATAACGCCTGCGGCAATACATACCTGTGTCCCAGTAGCTCAGTTGGATAGAGCATACGCCTTCTAAGCGTACGGTCGGGGGTTCGAATCCCTCCTGGGACGTAGACAAGAAGCCTTCCTTCGGGAAGGCTTCTTTGCGTTGTCTGAGGGATTAGTTCGGGAAAGAGCGGAACGGGCGGCTGTCTACAGTCGTTCGGGTGCAGGCAAGCCGATAACCTCGAGCGCATCTTTGAGCGTAGCGGCAAAACGTGCGGTAAGCCACAGCCGATATCTTGCTGTCGCCGATTCTGCTCTCAGGATCGGGCAAGCCGTGTAGAACTGATTGAAATGGGTCGCCAACTGATAAGCATAAGAACAGAGCATCTGCGGGGCCAGCGCGGCGGACGCACGTTCCAGCGCATCCGACCATCCTGCGATAGAGCGTATCAGCAGGCGCTCGGCTTGCTCCGGTTCTTCAGGCATGGATTCTGGAGGCTCCATAGGATTCGGGGAGCTGATAGGCTGACCCTTGGACAGCACATTGGAAGCGCGGGCATGGGCGTACATCAGATAAACCCCTGTGTTGCCTGCCATTTCTGTCGCCTGCTTCATGTCGAACACAATCTCCGTATCGAGGCTGAAGCGAAGCAGATAATAACGGATTGCTGCTGCGGCGATCGTGCGGGAAGAAAGTCCCTCCCCGGAGCCCCGGCTATCCGGAAGCGCCGACTCCATCCGGTCCAGCAGTTCGCTGATCTTGATGCCGATCCCTTGGCGGCCAGACATCGCGTAGGAGGATCGTCCGTCCGATATGTCGATCCCGAGTTCCGCTGCCGTAGCCGGGCTCAGCGATACCACCCCGTAAGAAGCGTGGTGCAGGCGCTCGGCCTGACTCCCGTAACCCATGGCTTGGAGCGCCCCGCGTATTACCTGCTGCGGATATTCCTGCCGCACGTCGATGACATTAACAACCGCATCAGCCTTGCCGAATAGACCCGGCTCACCTGAAGGATCTGTAGAAGACACGCCTCCAACGAATTCCGAGTACCGGAGTTCATGGTCCAGCAGGCCGAATTTCCACAGATGATAAGCGATATCTTTGGCCGTATAGGTCAAAATTCCGTTAGAACGGACCAGAACCTTATCTGTCAGATGCGGACTGCATGCAGCAGAGGCGCTTTCGTCCCCAACCCTAAGAACCCAGCAGCCGGCTTGCGGTCCTTCACGTTCAAGAACAAACTTCGAAGTCTTCTTCAGCTGCTTGAATGCGGCGTCCCACAGGCCCTTGCGCACAATGGCGCTCTCCCAGACGAGCACATCATAATGGATGCCAAACCTCTTCATCTCAGCCAAATGTTCACGGATAATCTTCTCGGCGACCAGCGCACCGAACCAGGCGGTGTTATTGTCTCCTGCTTCCAGATCGTGCAGAATCTCGGAACGTCTGTTCAGCAGCTCGGGATGCTGCTCATAGGTCTGATTGATTGCGGCATAGAGGTTCCAGCAGAAATCGCCGAACCGGGATTGGGGACTATCCAGTGGAATTTCCATTAGTCCCACGACCGTGTCGGCAAGCTGGTTGCCCAGGTCGTCAACATAATAATGAACCTCGACCTCACTCCCGGTCCGGCGCAGAAGCCGGGCAAGCGTGTCTCCGATGCAGGAATTTCGCAAATGGCCGATATGCATGGATTTATTCGGGTTCACACTGGTGTGCTCCACGATAGTTTTGCCGGCCCGGCCTGAAAACACGGAGGACGGAGCCCGGCGAGCCCATGCCTTCCAATCTATATATACGTTCAGGAAGCCGGGAGAAGCGATCTCAATTCGATCAATGAGCGGAAGGATTTGTTTCGTTCCCCATAAGCCTTCGCATTCTGCCTTAATCAGCGCCGCGAGCTCCATCGGAGGTCTGCGCAGCTTCCCGGCCAGCTGCATGGCGATGTTGCTGGAATAATCTCCGTGCAGCGGGTTGGCGGGCTGTTCCATCCGCACCGCAATATCCAGACCATCCAGACGGTTCAGGCGGCGAAGCGCCTGCTCCGTCCCTGTTTGAATAACAGCCTCGATCTCTTGTCTCTGCATTCCTGATTCCTCCCGAAATAGAAAAGTCCCCGTCTCTGATAAGAGACGAGGACGGGGCTCGCGGTACCACTCTACTTGCAGGCGAAGAGGCCTGCCGCTTCCCAGATAACGGTCTGCTGCCGGGGTCATCTACTTGGGCATCCGGCGTAGCGCCGTCTCCGCTGTTCAATAGCCCGCCTCCCGGGTGCGCTTCGCCGCACGGATCGTACCGGTTCACACCTGCTCCGGCTCGCTGGGACTGATCCTGCTTCCACGGTTACTCTCCCGATCATCAGCTTGAATATAATTATGTATCAGTATAGCGGAATTTCCGGATCATGCAAGGCCGGCATCCATGCCGAACGCTTCACGAAATCATAGAATAGGGCAAGCCGTTTATCGGAAGCGGCGGAAATCGGAGGTGATTTCAAGTGCCGGAGTATTCAACGGGTCCGATCGACAACCCGCTGACAGACGCGTCCCGCACCACCGCGCAGCTGACAGTTCGCCTGCTCAATGCCCACCCGTCAGCCGCAGCGGGCGTCCTGATCGAGGGGTATATCCTCGGACCGACCCATACGCTTTACGTCAGCGAATACATTGCACTGGCTCCGAACCAGACGAGTGTGCGCACGTACTACGCCAATTTCGACGGACTGGAATACCGGTTCACGGTGAATGAGGAAGCCGGGGATCGGGTGCGGATTTTTGCCGGAGGTATCGGCCCGGACGGGGGATTAAATGCGGTGCATCGGGTGCTGGTCCGTGAACTGCGGGCAAACGGATAAGCGTCCTATACGAACAAGAAAGCGGGGAGAAAATATGGCACTCTATTCGACGGGACCTATTGAGAACGGGGCCAATGCCCTTACCGGGCTGAGACCAACGCAGCAGGTAACCGTCCGTATGGATAACAGCGACGGGCTGGAGACGCTGACTACGCATGTGCGAGGGTATTATATAACCGGCGTTCGCGTGCTCTATGTGGACGAACTGGTGGCTGCCCCGCCGGGAGGATCGGTAACCCGGACCTATTATGCCAACCTGGACGCCCTGGAGTTCGAATTCGAGACAACGGCGGGAGCGGCCGGGGCAGATCCGGTCAAAATTTCGTTCTGGGGCAAAAATTCAGGCGGGCAACTGGTCGATGCCCATCGGCTGGTAGCCGGCGAACTATTTAGCGATTATGGCATCACGGGCCCGGCCGGCCCGACTGGTCCGACCGGAGCGACGGGGGCGCCGGGAGATGTCGGCCCGACAGGCGCAACGGGCCCGACGGGTCCAACCGGCGTGACCGGAGACATTGGCCCGGCAGGCGCAACGGGCCCGACCGGACCGACGGGGGCGACGGGAGATGTCGGTCCGGCAGGCGCAACGGGCCCGACTGGCCCGACCGGCCCGACGGGGGTGATGGGAGATGTCGGTCCGGCAGGCGCAACGGGCTCGACCGGTGCGACCGGCCCTACGGGAGCGACCGGAGATGTCGGTCCGGCAGGCGCAACGGGCCCGACCGGCCCGACGGGAGCGACCGGAGACATTGGCCCGGCAGGCCCGACGGGTCCAACCGGAGCGACCGGTCTCGAAGGCGATACCGGCCCGACCGGTCCGACCGGTCCGACGGGAGATACCGGTCCTGCCGGTCCGGCCGGAGCTACAGGGATTCCCGGAGACGGAGCGGTCATCCCGTTTGCTTCAGGGCTGCCGACGGCTCTGACCACGGTGCTCGGAGGACTGCTGAATACCTCCAGTCTGGTCGGGTTCGGAAGCAATGTTACCGGCATCTCTACGGCGGGGGGCGTTATCGATTTGACCGGAGCGGGCGGAACGCTGCTCAACTTCGCTTTTTCCGTTCCGCGGGACGGTACGGTCACCTCGCTCGCCGCTTATTTCAGCACGACGGCAAGCCTGGCTCTGGTGGGCAGCACAGTCACGATCACCGCCCAGCTCTATCGGTCCGGGGTTCCGGACAACACCTTTACGACTGTGCCGGGCGCTGTTGTAACGCTGACGCCTCCTCTGACCGGAATCGTGGGCACAAACAGCATTTCCAGCGGAGTGACCAGCGGACTTAGCATTCCGGTGACCGCCGGGGAGCGTCTGCTGCTTGTATTCAGCGCCAATGTTACCGCCGGACTGGATGTGGCTTCGACAGTCGCCGGATATGCAAGCGCCGGCCTCTCGATCTCCTAGCGAAAGACGGGACTGCCATGCCAACTATAAGTCTGTGCATGATTGTCCGGGACGAGGAGAAGGCGCTGGCTCGCTGCCTCTCTTCCGTTCTGGGGGTTGCCGACGAGATGATTGTGGTCGATACGGGTTCCGAGGACCGTACGAAGGAAGTGGCGGCCCGCTTCGGCGCCCGCGTCTGCACCTTTGAATGGAGGGACGATTTTGCCGCTGCGCGGAATTATGCCTTCAGTCTCGCATCCTGCGAGTATCTGTTCTGGCTGGATGCCGACGATATTCTGAAAGAGCGGGACCGGGAGCGCATGATGGAGCTGAAGGCCGCGCTTCCTCCCGGCTGCCGCCGCGTAACCATGCCCTATCATCTGGCCTTCGACAGCAGCGGAAATGTCGTCTACAGTCTGCGCCGCAACCGGCTGGTCCGGCGGGAATGCGGATTTCAGTGGATCGGAGCGGTCCATGAGTATCTGGCGGCGGACGGACCGGGACTGAACAGCGAAGTGTGCGTCACCCATCTCAAGGAGAAGGGCCACTCCGACCGCAATCTCCGCATCTACCGGGAACGGGCGGAGCGGGGCGAAGCTTTTACTCCGAGAGATGTCTACTATTACGCCAATGAGCTGAGGGATCACGGACAGTGGAGGGAAGCGGCCGGACAGTATGAGCGTTTTCTTGACGGCGGCCAGGGATGGGTGGAGGACAATATCCAGGCGGGTCTGAAGCTTGCGGAATGCCGGATGAAGCTCGATGACCGGCCGGGCGGATTTCGGGCGTTGTGCGGGACGCTGCTTCACGATGTCCCCCGCCCGGAGAACTGCTGCGCGCTTGGCCATTTTTTCTGGGAAGAACAGCGATTCGGGCAGGCCATCTACTGGTACGAACAGGCGCTGACGGCCCGGCGTCCGGAGAATGGGATGGGAATACAGAACGCGGCGGCGTCTACCTGGCTGCCTCATCTTCAGCTCTGTCTCTGCCATCACCGTCTGGGAGACCTTCGCAGGGCTCATTGGCATAATGAACAGGCGTTGGCGTATGCGCCCTCTCACCCAAGCCTGCTGCACAACCGCCGATACTTCCGGGAGAAGCTTGGACCAGACGGAGACTGTCCGGGGGAAAAGTCAGGAGGGGCCGGGAAGATTTAAGCGGACGGACAGAGGTGGAGAGGCAACGGCCCGCCCGTTTGTCTGCTCCTGCCTTCTTGCCGGGATTGGGAGAAGCTTGTACGTGTATCGCAAAAGAAGCCTTGGCGGATTGCTCCGTCAAGGCTTCTATGGCGTGCGGCGGCAGGGGATGGGCCGGCTCCTGACTTTTGCCGTCCGGCTGTCGCATCTTCTCCCCGGGACCGGTACCGCGCTGTCCGGGTTGCCGCTACAGACCGTCCCGGCATCCGTTACTCGGACTGCCCGGCCGTCCGTGCAGGGGGCTACAGCGACAGCAGGTCCCGTATTTCCTGCTCGCCAAGTGCGGCGAGATCCTCGGAGCCCGGCTGAACGAGCGCGTCGATCAGATCCCTTTTGCGCTGCTGCAGTTCGAACATCTTGTCCTCGACCGTTCCCTGGGCCAGCATGCGGATGACCTGCACCACCCGCTTCTGACCCATCCGGTGAGCGCGGCCTGCGGCCTGCTCTTCAACAGCGGGGTTCCACCACAGATCATAAAGAATGACCGTGTCGGCTCCCGTGAGATTCAGTCCGGTGCCCCCTGCCTTCAGCGAGATGAGAAAAAACTCCGATTCTCCGCGATTATAGCGCTCCGAGAGCCGGACCCGTTCCTCCGGCGGCGTCGAGCCGTCGAGATAGAAGAACGGAACGGCGCGCCGGGCCAGCTCCCGGCGGATGAGATCCAGCATCTCCGTGAACTGGGAGAAGATGAGGGCCCGTTTGCCTGCGCTTCGGCATTCCTCCACAATCTCCAGCAGCTGATCGAATTTGGCGGAACCGCCTTTATAGCCTTCGACGAAGAGCGCGGGATGGCAGCAGAGCTGGCGCAGGCGGGTCAGTCCGGCCAGCACGCGGATGCGGTTGACGCCGAATTCGTCGCGCGTCAGCGCTTTGAGCGTCTCTTTCTGAAGCCGGGCCAGATAGGCGAGATAGAGCTTCTTCTGCTCGGGATACAGCACCGAGGTCTGAACGGACTCGATCCGCTCCGGCAGCTCGGTCAGCACCTCGCTGCGAAGCCGCCGGAGCAGGAACGGCCGCGCCTTGCGGGCGATAGCTTCCCGGGGCATGCCGTGATACGCCTGCTTGTCCGGGAACAGCCCCGGAAACACCGCCCCGAAGATCGACCACAGCTCCTCCTTCGCATTCTCGACCGGCGTCCCCGTCAGTCCGAAGCGGTGCGCGGCGGAGAGCTGCTTGACCGCCTGCGCCGTCTGGGTCGCAGCGTTCTTGATGAACTGGGCCTCATCCAGCAGGAGCGTGTGGAAGCGGCGTCCCCGGTACTTGCGGATGTCGCGGCGCAGCAGCGGATACGACACAATCAGCACGTCCGCGCCGTCGGCGTTGGCGAGCAGCCGTTCCCGCTCCGCCGGCGAGCCGTCAATGACCGCGGCTTTCAGACCGGGAGCGAACCGGGCGAGCTCGGCCAGCCAGTTGTAGACCAGCGAAGCGGGCGCAACGACCAGCGAAGGAGGGAGCGCGTTGTCCGCATCCTTGGCAGCCCGGGCGGGTTCCCTTGCGTCGGCCCCTTTACCGCCCTTGGCATCCCAGCCCTTTCCATTCCCTTCTTCGCCCCCGCTGCTGTTCTCGGGCCGATGCTCCGACAGCAGGAAGGCGATAGCCTGGATCGTCTTCCCCAGTCCCATATCGTCGGCCAGCACGCCGCCGAACCGGTAGCGCGCCAGCGTCTTCAGCCAGCGGAAGCCGGTGCGCTGATAATCCCGGAGCACAGGCGCCAGCGAGGACGGAAGCGGATCGGCGCCGTCCTCCGGATGGCGAATCTCATGAAGCAGCCGGCGCAGCCCGGCGTCGGGCCGGACTACGGCGGCGAATTCGCCGTTCTCCTGCAAGTGTCCGGCCAGCGGCAGCAGCGCATTTACCGGCAGATGGAGCTTCGCGGCTTCCTGAAGATCGGCGGCGCGGACGCCCGCTTCATTCATGAAGGCCAGCAGGGACTGGAAGGCCTCGCCGGTCAGCGGCGCGAGAGCTCCCGACTTCAGCCGGTAGTAACGGCGCTTCTCCTCCAGCGCAGCCAGCACCTCCGCGATTTCCTGGCGGGGGATTCCCTCCAGTTCGAAGGCGCATTCCAGCCAGTCGGTCTTGTCTTCCCAGCTCATGCGGATGCGCGGGGGAGCGGAGGGAATCCGAATCCGCTCCTTGACGGCCGTTGTGGCATAGACCTCCAGCAGCGGCTCCAGCAGAGGGACGGTATCATGCAGGAAGTCGAACTCGGCCTCCTCGCCGCTCATGATAAAGCCGCTCTCCGTGCGCAGAACCGCCTCCTGGTCCATCAGCGCGAGAATCCGTTCCTCGGCTTCCGTGTCCCGCACCACAATCGGGCTCCCGTCCTGCCGCGGTTCCTGCTCCTCCAGCGGATTGAAGACATAATCGCCGTACTGGAATTCCAGCCCGGCGAGCAGCCGCTCCCGGACCCGGTCCAGGTACAGCCTAGCCCGCAGTGGCGTACGGAGAATGCGCCGGGCGAGCGAATCGTCGATCTCCACGCGTCCCAAGAGAGACAAGCCCGGCACCACCGTATCCATAAAAGCTCCCGTCTGGCCCTCTGCGATCCGGATGCCGTCCCAGCCCGCCGAGTCGTTCAGACGCATCAGGGCGGCCAGGCGCTCGGCCCCTCCGGCCGCGAGGCGGATCAGCCGCCCTCCGGCAAGAGCGCAGCCATAGGCAGGCAGGGGAACCACCTGCTCCAGCCCGTCCATTTCCAGCCGGCAGGCGCCGTCTTCCGCGTCTCCCCGCAGGCGGAAGACGAGCGGAAGCGGTCCCGCTCCCGGGCGGAAGGGTTCGGTTGTCCCGTCCGGCCGTTCTACGAGGACGGAGGGCGCCGCCGCAAGCCGGGGAAGCAAGCCCTCCCAGAGCGCCGGAGGGATCGGCAGCGAGCCGGTGTCCGGCGCAGGAAGAGCCCGGTACAGCTTCTCGTCCTGCATGACGCCGAGCAGGCTGCGGATAACTTCGTCGTCCGCAGGAGAGAAGCAGTGGCGGACCGGCTCATAGCGGAAGGAACGGGTCGGCACACAGCGCTCGCCGCGCCGGATGCGTTCAAGGAAGCCCCGGATATCCCGCACCTCCGCCGGACGCTGCGTCCCCGCGCTCATTCCGGCTGCAAGCAGGTTCTCTCCCGCCGCGCCGGGAATCCATTCAAGCCTCCATTCCACCTTCAGCTCCTGCCGGTTCTCGGCATAGACGCCCGCCCGGCTCGGACGGGGAACGGAACGGCCGAAGACCTCCATCAGCCCGCCGACGAGCAGGCGGTCGCGGTCGGCGGCATGTCCGTCCGGAGCAGAGGAGACTTCTGCGGGGGATTCCGCGGAGCCCATACCGGGGCGTCTGACCGGTTGTTCCGGCTCTCCGCCGTCCGTCTCCAGCACGGCGACGAGCAGGGCGGCAATATGGCGGCAGTAAGCGCCGCTGCGGGCATAGTCACCGCAGGTGCATTCGGCCTGCACGCTGCCGTCTTCGTCAATCTCCGCCGCGACCTCGTGGATGCCGTGTTCCTTGACGCGCCCTTCATAGCGCGTAACCGCTGGATGGGAAGAGGAGGGGGCGTCTTCCCGCTGCTCATTCCGCCGCCGCGTCAGGCGGACATTCCCTTCCTTCCATAAGCTTCTCCCGGCTGCGGCCGCCCCGGGACCGCAGAGCAGGGCAATAACCCGCTCCGGAACCGTCAGAGCGCGGCTCATGCTCTGCTCTCCGGCCGGCCCGCTGCCGGCCGAACGCCCCGCCGGTCTTCGCCGGCGGGACTTGTGTGCTTCCCGTTCATGATTCATAACCTCCGTTGAATGTGGGATGTTACCCTCCAGTATACGACGGACGGGACGCGCGCCCAAGTTCAAGACGGATTTCGGGGAAGACCCCGTCATTTTACACGGCCTTAATAAGACGCCTCCCAAGCGCCTCCGCCGCCCGGATTCCGGCTGCGAACTTCATGTTCGCTGAACATTTCCGGGCAACGGCGTTGACAATCGGATCGGACAATAAGAGAAGCAGTTATCCATGCGAAAAGGGTGAATCCACTTGAAAAAAAGTCAATGGTTGTGCGCGGCGGCCGCTTCGGCGCTGATTCTCTCCCAAGGAGCCGGAAGCGTTCATGCGGCCGGCGCCAAGACGCAGGCTGTACCCGCTGCGGCGAAGACGATGGCCGCCTTGGCCGTCAAAGAAGGAACGGTCTCCTGGACGGTGAACGGCCGGACCGTGGCTCTCCAGACCATCGACGCCGGAGGCTATAAGCTGTACGCGGCAGGACAGGTGGCGGCGGCGCTCGGCGCCAGACTGACTGCGGGCGGAAGCGGCCTTGCGGCGGTAAGCAGCGACGGCATACATACGGTAGTGCTTAAGACGGGCTCCTCAGCCTATACCGTGGACGGGCAAGCCCGCTCCTTCAGCGCCGCTCCCGTATCCCACAAAGGCCGGATCTATGTTCAGCTCGGATCGCTGGTGAACGGTCTCGGCGGCGAGGTGCTGGCTTCGGAGGCAAAGCTGCTGCCTGCCGCCCGGCCGCAGGGCGAATTTGATACGCTTCGGGGAGCGGCTGATTCCGTCATCGCCACCCGCGAAGACGGCAAGGGCACCGAGGTGTACCGGTTCAGCCCGGTTCCGGGAAGCTACTCGCTCCTGACCGCCGACGAGCGCGCAGCCGATTTTGCGGTATCGGCCGACGGCCGGTTCGGGGCCTTCACCGACGATACCGGCCAGCTCAGTCTGATCAATCTGGCGACCGGCGCCATTGCTCCGGCCGGTACCGATACCAGCGTCAAGACCGACCTGATCTGGTCGGCGGACGGCAGCCGGATCTATGTGATCCAGGGCGACAAGCAGGAGAAGCTGGCAGCGGTGGACGCTTCGATCGGCTCCCTGACCGAGCTTCTTGCCGACAAGGTGGAGAACAAGTCGGAGCTGCGGGTATCGGCGGACGGAACGAGAGCGGTCTACATCGTCAACCTTACGGGTACCGCCAAGAACGACGCCGACAGCACGGAAGCCTCGCTGACCATCGATTACAGCCAGGCCGGCGAGCAGCTCTACAGCCTGGACCTGACGAAGAAGGACGCGAAGCCGGTGCAGCTTACCAATACGCCGGACAACAAGCTCTTCCCCGAGCTTCTGGCGGACGGAAGCGTCGTCTACTTGAGCGCGGATGCCGAAGGCAGCGATCCCAATGTGCTGAAACGGATCAAGCCAGGCGGAGCCGCCGAAGCCGTGCGTCTGGATATGGAGCCTTCCTGGATGGCGGGCTACGGCGGCGGGCTGATCGTGTCCGGCACGGCAGCGGACGGAACCTCGCGCATCTATACGGTTACAGCGGACGGAACCGCCTCCGAGCTGCTGCGAACCTCGAAGAGCATCGACGAAGTGGCCGTATCCCCGGGAGGCGGCGTATCGCTGGTGAGCGGCGGCAAGCTCTGGTTCGTACAGAACGGCAAAGCCGTGCAGCTGACCCGTTAACTTTCAATTATTCGACATTATACCGGCAAGAAGCCGAAAGGAGAATTCATCCATGAATCTGTTCAAAAAGCTCACCGTTACGGCCCTGACCGCCGTAATCACCGTTACCGCTTCCCTGGCCGGCTCGGCCATGGCGGCCGACAGCCTCAAGGGCAAAATCACCATCAACGGTTCGACTGCCCTGCTGCCGCTGACGCTTCAGGCCGCCAAAGAATTTCAGAAGCTCCATCCGAAGGTCAAGATTGCGGCTTCCGGCAAAGGCTCGGTAACCGGCCCGCAGGCCGTCAAGAAGGGCATCGCCGACATCGGAGCCTGCGACTGGGATGCCAGCATGGATGTGCCGGGCTTCAAGGCGTTCGACGGACAGGTGGCGAACAAAGTCGCAGTCATCCCGTTTGCAACGATCGTCAACAAGAGTGTTGGCGTGGACAATCTGACGACCGAGCAGCTTAAAGGCATTTACGCCGGCAAAATCACCAACTGGAAAGAGGTCGGAGGCTCCGACGCCGACATCGTTGTGGTCACCCGGGCCTTCGGCTCCGGCACCCGCGTCAACTACCAGGCCAAGGCGCTGGGCGGCGGCGACATCGTCAAGAAAGACAAGAATTACAAAGAAGTCGGCTCGAGCGGCGACATGAAGACCGCCATTGCCACCACTCCGAATGCCATCGGCTACATCGACCTCGTCTATGTAACGGGAAGCGACATCAAGGCCGTCAAGTTCAACGGCGTTGCCGCCACGGCGGACAATGTCATCAACGGCAGCTACAAGATCTGGGCATACGGCTACTATATGACCCAAGGTCAGCCGACCGGTGCTGCCAAGGCGTTCATCGAATACGTGCAGAGCGGCAAATTCCAGAACGGCTCCCTGAAGAAGCTGAAATTCATTCCGATCTCGGCCATGAAATAAGGGTATTCCGGGACCCATACATCAATCAATGACACGGCCAGCCCCGTTCATGCGGGGCTGGCCGTTTATGGAGGGACAACACTATGGAATCACAGACCATCGGTACCCCGGCCCCGGGCCGAAAAGCGTCCGCCGCGGCCGGCCGGGCCCGAGACCGGCGCCATGCGCGCCGGCTGATCGCCAACCGGCTGTCGGGGTATTATTTTCGCGGAAGCATCCTTGCCCTGTGTCTGGTGCTGGGGCTTGTGATCGTCTTTATCGGCCGGACGGCGCTCCTGCTCTTCGGGCAGATTTCGCCGGCGGATTTCTTCTTCTCCTTCAACTGGACGCCTGAAGAGGATGCTTTTGGGGCGGCCTCCTTTATCCTGAATACCGTATTGCTGACGCTGCTTACGCTGGCCATCGCGGTCCCGGTCTCGGTTGGCATGGCCGTGCTGACCGCGGAGATTGCGCCGAAGTGGCTGAAAGCCTTCATCCGGCCGACGTTGGACCTCCTGGTTGGCATTCCGTCCATCGTCTACGGGTACCTGGGCCTCACCGTGCTCCTGCCCTTCCTCCGCCATATCAGCGGTGAGAGCCTGGCTGACGGACTGCTCGCGGCAGCGCTCGTACTGGCGCTGATGGTGCTGCCCACCATCACCCGCGTCAGCGACGACGCCATTACCCTGGTGCCGCGCAAATACCGCGACGCTGCCTATGCGCTCGGTTCCACCCGCATCCAGACGATCTTCCGAATCGTCGTTCCGGCAGCGGGGCGCGGCATTCTCTCCGCCGTTATCCTCGGTATGACCCGGGCCATCGGGGAGACGATGGCGGTGGTGATGGTCATCGGCAATACGCCGCAGCTTGCCCGGACGCTGTTCACGCCGGCCTCGGTGCTGACCAGCAATATCGTCATGCAGATTTCGAACGTCGAGTTCGATTCGACATGGAATTATGCGCTTCATATGATGGCGTTCCTGCTGCTGCTGATTTCCTTTGCCATGATCATGATTGTCCGTATTCTGGGAAGAAAGAGAGGCGAGGCCAAATGAAGAACCTCCTCACGGCTCAACCGCGTACGCGCCGGGCGGCGAGAATGGACCGGATGGCAACGGGGGCACTGTATGGGCTGGGAGCGCTTGTTCTGCTGCTCGTCTTCTGGCTGCTGGCCGCCATTCTGAGCAAGGGTCTGCCCGGACTCCGCCTGTCCTTTCTCCTGGGGCAGCCCGAGGAGATCGATCCCGGCGGCGGCATCGGACCGGTCCTGTTCAATTCCTTCTATATTCTGCTCCTGTCTCTGCTGATTTCGGTACCGATCGGCGTCGGCGCGGGAATCTACATGGCGGAGTATGCGCCGGACAACAAGCTGACGGCCTTTCTGCGCATGTGCGTGGAATCCCTCGCTTCGGTTCCTTCCATCGTATTCGGGATGCTGGGACTCGCGATCTTTGCCGAGTATTTCGGCATTGGTCTGACGATTCTCGGCGCAGGCGTAAGTCTGGCAATGCTGAATCTGCCGATGCTGACCCGGGTGACGGAGGAGGCGATGCGGGCCGTTCCGGACGAACTGCGGGAAGCGGGGCACGCGCTCGGAATGACGAAATTCTATATCATCCGCCGGATTCTACTTCCGGTGGCTATGCCCGCCGTGGTGACCGGCATTTGTCTTGTCGCAGGCCGGGCGTTCGGCGAATCAGCGGTTATTATCCTGACTGCGGGTCTCAGCACTTCCGGCGAGATGTGGGACTTTAATCTGTTCTCTCCGGGCGAGACGCTGGCCGTTCATCTCTGGTATGTCCAGTCGGAAGCCATCGTGGAGGATGCCCGGCAGATCGCGGATAAGTCGGCAGCCGTGCTCGTCTTGTTCGTGCTGCTGATTAATCTTGCCTTCCGTCTGCCCATGTGGCGGGCCAAACGCCGTCATGGCGGCTGATTCTGCATTCAGCCCGGGGACCGCTCCCGGACCCATTGCTGAAACAGGGTATAATCCGTCTCTACCTGATCGGCGTAGAGGGAGGCCCACCGGGACAGGTAGCGGGCCATCGCCTTGCCGTCGGGACCCATGGCCCCGGCAATCTCCTCCTCGCTGTGATAGGGAAGCAGCCCTTCGGCGATATCCGAATCGGCGCGGGCGTGCAGCTTGGCCGTCAGCCGGCCCATGTGAACCACCGTCTTCTCCATATCCTCGAACGATTCGATATCTTCCAGCTTCAGCCGCTTCTTATACGCTGAGCGTTCGCGGACGTAGAAGTCCCGCCCGTCCAGGGAGAAATAGCCGAGGTACGGATCGGCACGGTGGTGCATGGCCCGCTGGGTCGCCGTCACCCGCTCCCCCTGATGGCTGAAGCGGAGCCAGAACGATTCCGAATAGGGAAGGAAGTAGGCTGGAATCGGGATGCGGACCTCTTTGGCCTCCAGTACCCGCTCGGCGCTTCCGTCCTTGTCGCGGGTTCCTTCCGGCGCAATGAGGAGGTAGTAGCGGGACAATCCGATCGAAGCGGTTCCCGATCCTTCCTTGATCGCGGCATCCTTGATGATTCCGGCGTGTTCGCGCGATTGCAGCGTCTCCAGGTAGGAGGGCCAGGCCGTTTCCAGCAGCGCCCGTTCGGCGGCTGACGGCTCCTTCAGCTCTTCATTGTCCACAAAAGCGCGCTCCTCCTGCAGCGACGCCGTCACCTGCTCCAGGAAATGCGCGGCGCGGCGTTTCTCCAGCTTGCGCAGCAGCTTTTTAACCGGGCCTCGGGCATTGTCCTCGTCCAGCTGATAGCGCCCGGGCTCCTTTTTGCCGTCGCAGAAGTCATGGATCCGCTCATAATACGCTTCGATATAGAGTTCCGCGCATTCCTCTTCCTGTTCCCGGCTCCAGCCCAGCTGGCGGCAGACCAGCGCAATGCTGACGGACATCCGCAAGAGATCGTACAGGTAAGAGCCGAGATAGCCCTCATCAAAATCATTCACATCATACACAAGCGCTCCGTTCTCGTTCCGAAAAGCGCCAAAGTTCTCGAAGTGCAGGTCGCCCTGAATCCATGTGGGCCGTTCCGGCGACGAGTGGTAGGGGAAATACTGCTGCGTCGCGTCGTAGTAGAACAGATAAGCGCTTCCTCTATAAAATGAATAGGGGCTCGCCAACATCTTGGCGTATTTCTCACGTCGTTTGCATGCTTCGAGTCCCATGATCTTCCCGTCGAATTCCTCCAAAACGGCCTCCAGCGTCATTCGGCGCAGTTCGCCGCGGGTCTTCACAACGCCTTCGGCTATGTTTCTATTGATCATCCTTGCCGCTCCCTTGACCTTCTGTCAGCCGGCGGATCTCTTCGGACGCCAGTCCGGTCAATTCGGCGACCAGAGCGGGCTCCATGCCTTTTGCCAGCATTTTCAGAGCCACGGTCTTGGCCTTGCCGGCCGCTCCCTGCTCAAGTCCTTCTTTCAGTCCTTCCCGACGGGCCCCGTTAATCATTGAGGCTTCGTCATGTAAAAATTTTTGCCGGGCCTCGTACTGCATTCTAGCCTCCGAATCCTGGCTGAGATATTTCAACGTTTCAAACGCCTTTTGAATGGCTGCTTCATTCTCCATTTCCCGCGCCTCCCAACTTGAAATGTCGCCCTCCCGCAAAAAGGTCAGCCACTTGGCGAGCGTCTTCCCCGAATGGCCTGCGGCGTCTGCCTTCAGCTTTGGCAGCTCCAGCATGTGGACTTCGATATCATCCGTCAGCGGCAGTCCGCTGCGGTCTTCCCTCAGATGGAACACACTGTGGCAGGCTGTTGTCCCGCCCAGCAGCTTGTAATTCATCAAGTTGATTGTGACGCATTTGCCGAGCGAACGATAGCCCTGCCCTTCGGCGAGCTGACCTGAATAGCGCCGGCTCCAGTAATAGAGCGTCCGCTTTTCTATATCGTACTTGTTGAACAGCTGCATTTCAATGTCGATCAGCCGTCCGTCCGCCGCCCTGGCGAAGACGTCGAAGATCGACTGTTTATCGAGCGGGGCATCCTTGTCGGTGTATGGATTCAGCAGCACGATTTCGGTCAACGGGGCCTCTAACAGCTTCGTGAAAACAACGCAAAAAGCACCGCATAATATCGGCTGATGACCGAAGTTATGCGGTGCTTCCGCGTGTGAATAAACGGATTATAACTGAATCAATGAAGGAGAGTAAAGACTTATCGTCTCCGTCGGGATACGTCCCAGGAGGGATTCGAACCCCCGACCGTACGCTTAGAAGGCGTATGCTCTATCCGGCTGAGCTACTGGGACAAAAAGCAAGCAAAAATTATTCTAGCACAAGGCAGCAGGAAAGACAATCTGTTTTTTCGCATAATCGAGCGGGTATGCTATAATCAACTGCTTGAGAGGAATTAGCGACGGACCGCTGTAAGGAGGAACCCCATGAATAAATTCCGGTCCACGGAGAAAGAGAACATCGTTCTGTTTCCCAAGACGCTGGATTATTATCAGATTCAACTGACGGTGATGCTGGAGAGCGAACGATATGGGGAAGCGATGGAGCTGCTGCATTTCCTGCTGCAATGCCAAGGTCAGGATGAACGGCACTATGAAGAATGGGGATCGCTGCTGGAGTGGCTGGAGGCAGCTTTTCCGGAGGCTGCGGGCGGGCGGGTGCCCGGGCAGCCCGAACCTGATGAGGAAGAGCCCGGCGAGCAGCAAATGGCCAGGAGTCTCGCGCTTGCCAAGCAGGAAGAGGACCGTGAGTATACGTCCAAGCTTCTGCACCGGGTTATGAACGAGCCGCTGTCGGAGTCCACGGTGCTTGCGCTGGAGCAGCTCGCCCATCTCGAAGGAGGGGAAGTGGACGAAGCGCTGACCGGCTGGATTCAGCGTCCGGGCATCCATCCCCTGCTCCAGTTCCGTACGCTTCAGACGCTGCGGCGCCGGGGCGTGCAGGGGATGGTCCGCCTTGAACGGGAGGCCGGACCCGTTGAGGTGGAGATCGAATATGTGCCTTTGCAGAACGAGGATTTCCCGCCGGCGGTTGCCCAGGTGCTGGAACGCGTAGCGGAGCAGACGGAGACGCATGAACCGACGCTGTACTATTTTGCCCAGGAGCTGTGGAGCCAATATGTAATGTCGGTGTACGGCTCGGAGGAGTACCGGTCCATGGTGGCCGGAGACGATACTCTGCTCGACCTCTGGGCAGGGGCGCTGCACCAGATCGTCTCGGAGAGCCTGAGCGGAGACCGCCGCGAAGAGGAGACGCGCTCCATGTACGGAATTACGGAGAGCATGCGGTTCCAATTTGAGCAGGCGTATCGCTCCATTGGCGGTTTCGTGAAATCTTCGATGCGGTTCTAGGTGTCTCCGACCGGCTTGCGACTTGAAAAGTCAAATAATGTTGGATATAATATGGTGGTTATTCTGTGCGTAATAGCTTGGAAATGAGCGAATCATGTGAACCTATTTGGAGGGGAAAGTATATCATGAAAGCAACCTGGGAAAAAATAGAGAAGAACCTCGGCGTTCTTGATGTTGAAGTTGATGCCGAGCGCGTCAAGGAGGCGCTGGACAAGGCCTTCAATAAAGTAGTCAAGAAAGCGAACGTGCCTGGCTTCCGCAAAGGCAAAGTGCCTCGCCCGATCTTTGAATCCCGCTTCGGCGTAGAGAGTCTGTACCAGGACGCCATCGACATCCTGCTGCCGGAAGCTTACAGAGAAGCCGTCGATCAGACCGACATCTTCCCTGTAGACCGTCCGGAAGTGGACATCGAGCAGTTCGGCAAAGGCCAGTCCTTCAAGTTCAAGGCCAAGGTAACAGTTAAGCCTGAAGTGAAGCTCGGCGAGTACAAGGGTCTGGAAGTTCCGGTCCGCAAAGCCGAAGTAACCGAAGAGGAACTCGGTGCGGAACTGAAGCGGCTGCAGGAACGCCATGCCGAGCTGTCCGTCATCGAAGACGAGCCTGCCAAGCTTGGCGACATCGCCGTCATCGACTTCGACGGCTATGTAGACGGCGAAGCTTTTGAAGGCGGGAAGGCTGAACGCCATTCCCTGGAGCTGGGCAGCAACTCCTTCATCCCGGGCTTTGAAGATCAGGTGGTCGGCATGTCTACCGGCGACTTCAAGGATGTTGAAGTGACTTTCCCAGAGACCTACCATGCTGAAGAACTGGCAGGCAAGGCTGCCGTGTTCAAAGTGAAGCTGCATGAAATCAAGCGCAAAGTTCTGCCTGAACTGGACGACGAGTTCGCCAAGGACGTCTCCGAGTTCGATACGCTGGAAGAATATAAGGCGGATCTGAAGAAGCAGCTGGAATCCCGCAAGGAGCAGGAACTGAAGGGCGAGCGCGAGAACGCCGTTGTCGAGCGCGCGGCTGAAGGCGCCGAAGTGGAAATTCCGGATGCCATGATCGACAGCGAAGTGGAGAACATGGTTCGCGACTTCGATACCCGTCTTCGCCAGCAGGGCATGAACATGGATATGTTCCTGAGCTTCTCCGGCCAGACCCGCGAAGATCTGGAGAGCCAGATGAAGGGCGACGCCGAGAAGCGCGTTCGCAACAACCTGGTGCTGGAAGTCATCGCGAAGCAAGAGAACATCACCGCTTCCGAGGAAGAAGTGGAAGAGGAACTGTCGGCAATGGCCGAAGCTTACAGACGTTCCGCTGAAGAAATCCGCAGCATCCTGGCAGCCAACGGCTCCCTGGGAAGCCTGAAGGAAGAAATCACTCTGCGCAAGACAATCGACTTCCTCGTGGAGAACAGCGTAGCAGTTGAGGCTCCGGCAGAAGAAGCGAGCAAGGAAGAAGCCAGCGCCGAGTAAGCGCTGATCTATACGCGTTCTCATCAGAACGGTCCCTGTGCATGGGGCCACATACTTGAGCGATAAGGCACGTATATTCTTTTACGTGCCTTATTTTTTCGGCTATCCGTCCCCGGAGGCTGCCGCGGACCCGGCCCGGAGGCGGACTTGAGCGAAAAATGACATCGCGACTTGAACGTGTTAAAATATTTCCGAAAAGGCAAGACTATTCCGTATAGAGAAAAGAGGTTGGTGACATGAGTCTAGTACCAATGGTTGTGGAATCGACAAACCGGGGGGAACGGTCTTACGATATTTACTCCAGGCTGCTCAAGGACCGTATCATTTTTCTGAGCAATGCGATTGACGATGATGTTGCCAATCTGGTCATTGCCCAATTGCTGTTCCTCGCTGCAGAAGATCCCGAGAAGGACATCCATCTCTACATCAATTCGCCCGGTGGTTCTGTGACTGCGGGCATGGGTATATATGATACGATGCAATACATCAAACCGGATGTATCCACGATTTGCGTGGGTATGGCGGCGAGCATGGGTTCGCTTCTGCTGACGGCGGGAGCGAAGGGCAAGCGTTACGCGCTTGCCAACAGCGAAGTGATGATTCACCAGCCGCTTGGCGGTGTCCAGGGTCAGGCTTCGGACATCTGGATTCACGCCGACTGGATTCTGAAGACCCGTCAGAAGCTGAATCAGATCTACGTGGAACGTACAGGTCAGCCCCTTGAGAAGATTGAACGCGATACGGATCGCGACAATTTCATGAGTGCGGAAGAAGCGATGGCTTACGGCCTGATTGACCAGGTTCTCACTTCACCGATTAAATCCTGAAGGGGTGGTAGAATTGTTTAAATTCAACGACGAAAAGGGACAGCTGAAATGCTCGTTCTGCGGCAAGTCGCAGGAGCAGGTTCGCAAGCTTGTCGCGGGCCCCGGCGTTTATATATGCGATGAGTGCATCGAGTTATGCACGGAGATTGTAGAAGAAGAGCTCGGTCATGAAGAGGAGCTGGACCTGAAAGATATTCCGAAGCCGAAGGAAATCCGCGACATCCTTGACCAGTATGTTATTGGCCAGGAACAGGCGAAGAAATCGCTGTCGGTAGCGGTATATAACCACTACAAGCGGATCAACTCCCAGAGCAAGGTAGAGGACGTCGAACTGACGAAGAGCAACATTCTGCTGCTCGGCCCGACCGGTTCCGGCAAGACGCTGCTTGCGCAGACCATGGCGAAGATCATCAACGTTCCTTTTGCGATCGCGGATGCAACTTCCCTGACGGAAGCAGGGTACGTGGGCGAGGATGTAGAGAACATTCTACTGAAGCTGATTCAGGCCGCCGACTACGACGTAGAGAAAGCCGAACGCGGCATCATCTATATTGATGAAATCGATAAAGTGGCCCGCAAATCCGAGAACCCGTCCATTACCCGCGACGTGTCGGGCGAGGGCGTGCAGCAGGCGCTGCTGAAGATTCTTGAAGGCACGGTAGCGTCGGTACCTCCGCAGGGCGGCCGCAAGCACCCTCATCAGGAATTCATCCAGATTGATACGACCAATATTCTGTTCATCGTCGGCGGAGCGTTCGACGGTCTGGAACAGATTATCAAGCGCCGGATCGGCAAGAAAGTGATCGGATTCAACGCAGGCGAAGGCGGCCAGGCCGACCTGAAGCCGGGCGAATACCTGTCGATGGTTTTGCCGGAGGATTTGCTGAAATTCGGTCTGATCCCCGAGTTTGTCGGCCGTCTGCCGGTTATCTCGACGCTGGAGCCGCTTGACGAGAAGACGCTGGTCCGCATTCTCTCCGAACCGAAGAATGCGCTGACGAAGCAGTACGTCAAGATGCTGGAGATGGACAACGTGGCGCTGCGCTTCGAACCGCAGGCTCTGGAAGCCATCGCCAGAGAAGCGATCAAGCGCAATACAGGCGCACGCGGTCTTCGCGCCATCATTGAGAGCATTATGCTCGACGTGATGTATGAGGTGCCTTCCCGCGATGACATTAAGGAATGCGTCATTACGGAACAGGTAGTCCAAGACAAGGCGCTGCCCGAGCTGAACCTGAAGAAAGACAAGAAGAAGGAAGAAAGCGCGTAAGCGAACCGCATAGAAACTTAACAGATCCCCGTTCGGGGGCGCGGATGCGAACGGCATTCCGCAGCCTTTCCGGCCGGGGCTGTTGCACAATTATAGACCTTAGCCTCCACCTCTTGAATGATAGGTGGGGCTTTGGCGTTATGGGGGAGAGCATTCATGTTTCTGAGACATCAGACGCGCCCGGTCAATGTGGGCGGAGTCATTATCGGAGGCAACAACGAAGTAGCGATTCAGAGCATGTGTACAACGAAGACGGCGGATGTAGAGGCGACCGTAGCCGAAATCCTGCGTCTGGAAGAAGCCGGCTGCCAGATCGTGCGCGTCACGGTTAACAATGAAGAGGCGGCTGCGGCGATCAAGGAAATCAAGAAGCGTATTCATATCCCGCTGGTTGCGGATATCCATTTCAATTACAAGCTGGCGCTGGCTGCAATTGAGAACGGAATCGACAAGGTTCGTATCAACCCGGGCAATATCGGCCGCCGGGAGAAGGTGGAAGCGGTCGTGAAGGCCTGCAAGGACAAGGGCATCCCGATCCGGATCGGCGTCAATGCCGGTTCGCTGGAGAACCATCTGCTCGAGAAGTACGGCTATCCGACCGCCGATGCCATGGTCGAGAGCGCTCTGTATCATATCGGCATTCTGGAAGAACTCGATTTCCATGATATTATCGTATCCCTGAAAGCATCGGACGTTCCGATGGCGATCGAGGCCTACCGCAAGGCAGCCGAGGTCATTCCGTATCCGCTGCATCTGGGCATTACGGAGTCCGGCACGCTGTTCGCCGGTACGGTGAAGAGCTCGGCAGGCATCGGCGCGCTGCTGTCGATGGGCATCGGAAGCACGGTACGCATCTCGCTGAGCGCCGATCCGGTGGAAGAGGTTAAGGTCGCCCGCGAGCTGCTGAAGACGTTCGGTCTGATCTCCAATGCAGCCACGCTGATCTCCTGCCCGACTTGCGGACGGCTGGATATCGACCTCTTCTCCATTGCCAATGAAGTGGAAGAGTATATCTCCAAGCTGAAGGTGCCGATCAAGGTATCGGTGCTCGGCTGCGCGGTCAACGGGCCCGGGGAAGCGCGGGAAGCCGATATCGGCATCGCCGGCGCCCGCGGCGAAGGATTGCTGTTCCGCTACGGCCAAATGATCCGCAAAGTTCCGGAAGCAGAGCTTCTGAGCGAGCTGAAGAAGGAGATTGACCATATCGTTGCCCACTTCGAGGCAACGGGCGAAATTCCGGGACGCAAAGAGCATGCCGCGGGCCTGGCTCCGGCGCAGACCGGAAGCTTCTAAGCAGAACACGCGGTTCACGAATAAGCAAGACGGCCTTGGTCCTGAATGATAGAGGACAAGGCCGTTTTGCTTGTCATAGAGAGCGGCTGCCGTGCGCCGCTGGACGCCTCTTCCGCGCCGACGCCGCCTTTGCCGAAAGAGCAGGCTTTTTGCCGGCAAAGTTTAGCTCCTGCCGAAACGGCTATACTACCTAGTAGCGATAGCCGAAAGAAACGGGAGGTAAAGAGATGGAATTGAGCTTATTGCTGATGGTCGTGCAGCTGTTCTTTGCGACGGTCATCGGCGTTTATTTCTGGAACCAGCTGCGCGGGCAAAAGACGAACAAGACGGCGGTAGAGCGGGAGTCGCGGAAGGAGCTGGAGAAGCTGCGCAAGATGCGCGCCGTCTCGCTGACCAAACCGCTGGCCGAGAGGACACGTCCGTCCGGCATTCAGGACATTGTCGGGCAGAAGGATGGTCTCAAGGCGCTGAAGGCGGCGCTGTGCAGCGCGAATCCGCAGCATGTCCTTATCTACGGACCGCCGGGGGTAGGCAAGACCGCTGCCGCTCGGGTGGTGATGGAGGAAGCGAAGAAGAATCCGCAGTCGCCGTTCAAGGCGGACGCGAGGTTCACCGAAATCGACGCTACGACGGCCCGGTTCGACGAGCGCGGAATCGCCGATCCGCTGATCGGCTCGGTGCATGATCCGATCTATCAGGGCGCAGGCGCGATGGGAGTAGTCGGAGTGCCGCAGCCCAAGCCCGGTGCCGTAACGAAGGCTCACGGAGGAATTCTGTTCCTTGATGAGATCGGGGAACTGCACCCGATTCAGATGAACAAGCTGCTGAAGGTGCTGGAAGACCGGAAAGTGCTGCTGGAGAGCGCCTACTACAATTCGGAGGACAGCAATACCCCGGCGTATATTCACGACATTTTTCAGAACGGCCTTCCTGCCGATTTCCGGCTCGTCGGCGCCACAACCCGGTCGCCGCAGGAAATTTCGCCTGCGCTCCGGTCGCGCTGCATGGAGATCTACTTCCGGCCTCTGCTGCCGGAGGAGATCGCCCTGATTGCCCGGGATGCCATCCAGAAGATTGGCCTAAGGCCCAACTCCGCTGCGGTTGAAGTGGTTCAGCAGTATGCGACCAACGGCCGGGAAGCGGTCAATATGATCCAGCTTGCCGCCGGCCTTGCATTCACCGAGGGCCGGGATACGCTCGCTGCGGCCGATCTGGAGTGGGTGGCGGGCAGCAGTCAGCTTCCGCTGCGCAGCGAACGGCGGGTGCCGTCCGAGCCGCAGGTGGGAGTAGTCAACGGCCTGGCAGTCTATGGACCCGGGATGGGGATGCTGCTGGAGATTGAGGTGTCAGCCGTTCCGGCTGAGGACGGCAAAGGGCGTCTCCATATTACGGGCGTCGTCGACGAAGAAGAGATAGGCGGAGGGTCCCGGACCATCCGGCGCAAGAGCATGGCCAAGGGATCGGTGGAGAATGTGCTGACGGTGCTCCGGGGAATGGGGCTGGCCCCCGACCGGTACGATGTTCACGTCAACTTCCCGGGAGGGACGCCGATCGACGGCCCGTCGGCGGGAATTGCGATGGCGGCGGCCATCGCTTCCGCCATTCGCCGGCTTCCTGTTGACAACACGGTGGCCATGACCGGAGAACTGGGCATCCACGGCCGGGTCAAGCCGGTCGGCGGCGTTGTTGCCAAGGTGGAAGCTGCCTTCCAGGCGGGAGCGACGACGGTGCTGATTCCCAAGGAGAACTGGCAGTCGCTCTTTGCCGATCTTTCCCCGCTGCGGGTTGTGCCGGTGGAGACGATTGAGGAAGTATTCCTGCACCTCTTCGGAGAACCTATGCGGGAGGTCCGGCTGCCGGCAGCGGCGGGAGAGACCTTCTCTTCGCCGGCTTCGGTGCTGAAAGCCGATGCTTCCGGGGAGAGCACCGCACTGTAGTCCCGGCGGCGTCCCGGTTCATAAGCGGTTCCTTGGTTGGAACCGTTGGTGTTTTATGTAACCTTTTGATAAAATACAAGGAAGCAATAAATAGTCGATTCAATTTGAACGGGAGCCGTTGGAGGTGTGAAAGCGATGGGTGCAAAACCAGGCAAGGGTCGTCGTTTTCCTTTACTGCCGCTTCGCGGTCTTCTTGTGTATCCCAGCATGGTGCTTCATCTGGATGTGGGTCGCGAGAAGTCGGTCAGAGCGCTGGAGAAGGCGATGGTCGAAGACAACTTAATCCTCCTCTGTTCTCAATCGGAAGTGAATATTGAGGAGCCGGGACAAGAAGACATCTTCCGTATCGGAACTGTCGCGAACGTCCGGCAAATGCTGAAGCTGCCTAACGGAACAATCCGCGTGCTGGTGGAAGGCGTGGAGCGGGCCGAGATCATTCATTATACCGATAACGAGGAGTACCATGAGGTTCTGGCCCGCGAGCTTCATGAAGAAGCGGCGGACGGCCAGGAGAGCGACGCGCTGATGCGCACCGTTCTGAACCAGTTCGAGCATTATATTACCCTCTCCAAAAAAGTGACGCCGGAGACGCTGGCCGCCGTCTCGGATATTGAGGAGCCGGGCCGGCTGGCCGATGTCATTACCAGTCATCTGGCGCTGAAGATCAAGGATAAACAGGAGATCCTGGAGACCATTGATGTCCGCCGGCGGCTGGAGAGGCTGCTCGACATGCTCAACAACGAGCGCGAGGTGCTGGAGCTGGAGCGCAAGATCAACCAGCGGGTCAAGAAGCAGATGGAGAAGACGCAGAAGGAATACTATCTCCGCGAGCAGATGAAGGCGATTCAGAAGGAGCTCGGGGACAAGGAAGGCCGCGCCGGCGAAGCCGAAGAGCTGCGGGAGCAGGCTGAAGAGAAGAATCTGCCGGAGAAGGTCAAGGAGAAGATCGACAAGGAGATCGACCGTCTCGAGAAGATGCCGTCCAGTTCGGCGGAAGGCGGCGTGATCCGCAATTACGTCGATTGGCTGCTCGGTCTGCCGTGGAACGACTGGACCGAGGATGATCTGGACATCGCCAAGGCGGAGCAGGTGCTGGATGCCGATCATTACGGGCTGGAGAAGCCGAAGGAGCGGGTCCTGGAATATCTGGCCGTCCAGAAGCTGGTCAAGAAGCTCAAAGGACCGATTCTCTGTCTGGTAGGACCGCCGGGAGTCGGCAAAACCTCGCTGGCGCGGTCGATCGCCCGCTCCCTTGGCCGCAAGTTCGTCCGTATCTCGCTGGGCGGCGTCCGGGACGAAGCCGAGATTCGCGGCCATCGCCGGACTTACGTCGGGGCGATGCCGGGCCGGATCATTCAAGGTATGAAGACGGCAGGATCGCTGAATCCCGTCTTCCTGCTCGATGAGATCGACAAGATGGCATCGGATTTCCGGGGCGACCCTTCGGCCGCGCTCCTGGAGGTGCTGGACCCGGAACAGAACAACACGTTCAGCGATCATTTTGTTGAACTGCCGTTCGACCTCTCCAATGTCATGTTCATTACAACGGCGAATGCGGTCCACAACATTCCGCGTCCGCTGCTGGACCGGATGGAGATGCTCTATATCCCCGGGTACACGGAGCTTGAGAAGCTTCAGATCGCGGAGCGCTATCTGCTGCCCAAGCAGAAGAAGAATCACGGTCTGGAGCCCGAACAGCTGGAAGTCGGCGAAGAAGCGCTGCTGAGGGTGATCCGGGAGTACACCCGGGAATCGGGCGTGCGGGGACTGGAGCAGCAGATTGCGGCGCTGTGCCGCAAGGCGGCCAAGCGAATCGTCTCCAGCGAGGAAGAGACGGTCGTCCGGATTGCGCCGGAAGAGGTCAAGGATTATCTCGGTTCCCCGAAATACCGGTACGGCGTGGCCGAACTGGAGGACCAGATCGGGACGGTAACCGGATTGGCCTGGACGGAAGTCGGCGGAGATACGCTGCTGATCGAGGTCACGGTAGTTCCCGGCAGCGGAAAGCTGACTCTGACGGGACAGCTTGGGGATGTCATGAAGGAATCGGCGCAAGCTGCCTTCAGCTACACCCGTTCGCGAGCGGAGGAGCTTGGCATCCCGTCCGATTTCTACGAGAAGAACGATATTCATATTCATATTCCCGAGGGTGCAATACCGAAGGATGGACCGTCGGCGGGCATTACCATTGCGACGGCCCTGATCTCCGCTCTCACCAAGCGCCATGTCTCCAAGGATGTGGCGATGACGGGCGAGATTACGCTTCGCGGGCGGGTGTTGCCGATCGGCGGACTGAAGGAAAAGTCGCTTGCCGCGCACCGCGCCGGCTACAAGAAGATCCTGCTGCCCAAAGACAATGAACGCGATCTGAAAGACATCCCGGACAGCGTCAAGCATGATGTGCAGTTCGTTCCCGTATCCCATATGGATCAGGTTCTGCTGCATGCGCTCGTCGAGAAGAGCGGGCTGCTCGGCGCAGAAGGACAGATGCCGAGTCTGCATTAACCGCATAACGGAAAGGAACCTCTATGAAAGTTACGAGTGCCGAATTTCGGATCAGTGCCGTAGGGCCTGGCCAATACCCGGAAGACGGCCTGCCGGAGATCGCCCTTGCCGGGCGGTCGAACGTGGGCAAATCTTCCCTCATCAACCGGATGATTAACCGCAAGAACTTGGCAAGAACCAGCTCCACACCGGGCAAGACGCAGCATATGAACTATTACTTGATCAATGAGAAGCTGTACCTCGTCGATTTTCCGGGTTACGGATACGCCAAGGTCTCCAAGACCCAGCGGGCCGCCTGGGGACGCATGGTCGAGAAGTATTTGAGCGAGCGGGAGACGCTGAAGCTGGTGCTGCTGGTCGTAGACCTTCGCCATCCGCCGTCCGCCGACGACAAGATGATGTTCGACTGGCTGAGACATTACAGCATTCCTTTCTGTGTGGTGGCCACCAAAGCCGACAAGATTCCGAAGACGCGCTGGCCCAAGCACATCAAGATTATGAAGGAAGCGCTGGGCGTTCTGCCGGGAGACCGCTTCCTGTCGTTCTCCTCGGAGCTGGGACTCGGCAAGGAGGAACTCTGGACGCTGATTCAGGAAGCGGCGCTTTCTCCGGAGAATGAGACGGAGCCGGCGGCGGACACAGGAACAGACACAGGAACAGACACCCAGATGCAAGCGGAGACGGCCTCCGGCGAAGAATAAGCCGGCGGTCCCCGCAGGGACAACGAAGAGAAGAGCAGTCCTTCTTACGGGAAGGATTGCTTTTTTTTGCGGGAATTCCCCAGTTTATAATGATTCTAATTTCATATATAATTCAAAAAGAGGACAAAGTTGCGGGATATTCATGTGATATACTTAACATGACCTTTTACAAATTGACAGACGATGATCAATACATCGTTTTTTGGTTTATAATAAAGCATTGAATTCGTTCCAGCGGCAATGAATTCATACTGGATCAGGAAGGTGAACTTGCACATGCACATTGTCGTCGTTGGCCTGAATTACCGTACGGCGCCCGTGGAGATTAGAGAACAGTTCGCTTTTGCGGATCAGGAACTTCCGGCGGCGCTCCGCCAGCTGATGGGTGTCAAGAGCGTACTGGAAGGTGTCATTGTGGCGACCTGCAACCGTACGGAAATTTATGTGGTGGTCGACCGACTGCATATGTGCGGATACTTTATCCGCAGCTTTATTGAGCAGTGGTTCGGCGTCAAGAGCGAGCAGTTCGCCCAACATATGTATATTTATGAAGACGACCGCGCCGTCGAGCATCTGCTGCGGGTGACCTGCGGACTGGACTCGATGGTGATTGGAGAGACCCAGATTCTTGGACAGGTGCGCAGCGCGTTCCTGAAGGCCCAGGAGGAGAAGGCGACCGCTTCCTGGTTCAACCGGCTGTTCAAGCAGGCGGTGACGCTCGGCAAACGGGCCCACAGCGAGACGTCGATCGGCGAGAGCGCCGTATCGGTCAGCTATGCGGCTACCGAGCTGGGCAAGCGGATCTTCGGTTCCTTCTCCGGCAAGAAAGCTCTCATCCTTGGAGCGGGCAAAATGAGCGAACTTACGATCAAGCATCTCTACGCGGGAGGCGCCGCCGAAGTGGTCGTCGCCAACCGGACGCTTGCCCGGGCGGCGGAACTGGCCGGGAAGTTCAACGGCCGGCCCTGCACGATGGAGCAGGGATTCGAGTACCTGCGCGAAGCCGATATTGTCATCAGCTCCACAGGAGCGGAAGGGTATGTGCTTCATGCGGACCGGATTGCGGACATCATGAAGGGCCGTCCGGCACGGCCGCTGTTCATGATCGATATTGCGGTTCCCCGCGATATTGATCCGGCAGCGGGTGAAGTGCCCGGCGTCTTCCTGTATGATATCGACGATCTCGAAGGCATTGTCGAGAGCAATCTCGAGATGCGGCGGACCGAAGCGGTGAAGATCGAGCGCATGATCGCCGAAGAGGCCGCCGACTTCCGGCATTGGCTGAAGACGCTCGGCGTACAGCCGGTGATCCGCGCGCTTCAGGATAAGGGCAACCATATCCATGAGGAGACGATGAACAGCCTGTTCAACAAGCTGCCTGAACTGGACGAGCATCAGCGCAAGGTGATCCGGCGGCTGACCAAGAGCATTGTCAACCAGATGATGCATGAGCCGATCAATGCCATCAAGGAAATGTCGGGCGGCAAGCACGGCAATGAAGCGATTGATTATTTTACCCGAATCTTTGCGCTTGGAGAGCAGGACGGTTCCGAGGCTTCGGAAGAGAGCGACAGGGCCGCTGCGCTCCGCGCCCAAGGAACGGGTTCAGGCGCTGCGGCGCTGCCCGTTACTCTGGCGCCTGCCGGCCTGTAGGGCGGTGGGATGGCCAGTGACATTGAATGAAGTGTATGATACCGCGCTTACGGTGTATGCCCTGGGCCTGCTGTTTGTATTCACGGACTGCTTGAGAAGAAGCCCGGGCTTACAACGGGCGGGCGCAGGGCTTCTTGTTGTCACAGCGGTGTTTCAACTGACCGGCCTCGGCTATCGCTGGAAGGAGAACGGGGGATTGCCGATCTACACGCCTTATGACTTCCTGTTCGGCTTCTCCACGGTGATTGTGTTCGTATCGCTGGCGCTTGCCTGGAGACGGCGCTCGGAATTCACGGTGCTGCTGCTGAGCGTGGCGGGCTACAGCGCTTTTCTGCTCAACCGGGTATGGCTGACGGCCGAAGATCATACGCTGCAGAGCTGGAGCGCCGTTCACGGCTGGCTGGCGGTACATATTATATTGGCCAATCTGAGCTTCGCGGCGCTGACGCTGGGAGCAGTCTTTGCTCTCATGTATCTCTTCCTGCATGCCCGGCTCAAGAAGAAACGCTGGGACGACCGCGTCCGCCGGCTGCCGAGCCTCGAACTGCTGGACCGTTATACGTACGGATCGGTGCTGGCCGGTACGCCGCTGCTGGCGGTGTCCCTGCTGGCGGCGGGGTTTTCGATCGTATCGGAAGGGCGTCTGCCGCTGCTGCGCGATCTCAAGGTGTGGACGACGCTGATCGGCTTCGGCGTTTTTGCGGCATACTTGCCGGTGAAGCGCAGAGGCCGGATCGGCGGCGTGGCGATGGCCCGCTGGGCGGCGGCCGGCTACGGCTTTATCATTTTGAATTTTCTGCTGAATTCCTGGTCGAATTTTCACCAGTGGGGCGGGGAGTGAACGCATGGCGGTCTATTTGCCGATTATGTTGGACTGCCGGGGCCGGCGCTGTCTGGTCGTGGGAGGCGGAGCGGTCGCTGTCCGCAAAATCAGGAGCCTGCTGGAAGCGCAGGCTCTGGTGACGGTGGTAAGCCCCGCGCTTGCGCCGGGGCTGGAAGAGCTTGCCGCCGCGGGCGCCGTCGATTGGAGACGGCGCGCGTTCGCGCCGGGAGACACGGCGGGCGCCTGGCTGGTGTTCGCGGCGACCGGCGACCGGGAGGTCAACGCCGCGGCAGTCCGCGAGGCGAAGGCCGCGGGCATACCGGTCAGCGCCGCGGACGATCCGGAAGCGGGCGATTTCATCAGCCCGGCGGTGGTGCGGCGCGGCCGTCTGACGGTCGCGGTGTCCACTTCGGGAGCCGGGCCGGGAGCCGCGGCGGGCATCGCCGCCGCGCTGGAGGACTTTCTGGGCGAGGGCTACGAGCCCTACCTCGACTGGCTGCACCGGATGCGAAGCGAGATCAAGCGCCGGGAGCCGCGGCCGGAAATCCGGCGGAAGCTGCTGCGAAAGCTGGCTTCACCGGAAGAATTTGAAGCGTTCCAAGGAAGAGACTGGATGGCAGAAGAGTGGAGTCCGGAGCGGATTGAGGCCTGGATGACCGAGAATCGGGAGGAATAGCATGCGCAAGATTGTGGTAGGCAGCAGACAAAGCGCGCTCGCGCTGACACAGACGGGCCAGGTCATTGCCGATCTGGAACGGCTGGCCGCCGAGCACGGAATGGAAGTGGCTTTTGAAGTTCACAAGATCATAACCAAGGGCGACCGCATTCTGGATGTAACGCTGTCCAAGGTGGGAGGCAAGGGCTTGTTCGTCAAAGAGATTGAACAGGCGATGCTGGATGGCAGAATCGATATGGCGGTCCACAGCATGAAGGATATGCCGTCCGAGCTGCCGGAGGGGCTGATGAACGGGGCGGTGCCCAGGCGCGTCGACCCCCGGGATTGTCTGATCTCCCGGGATGGGCTGACACTTGAGCAGCTTCCTTCCGGAGCGCGGGTTGGCACCAGCAGTCTGCGCCGGTCGAGCCAGCTTGCCTCGCTGCGGCCGGATCTGCGGATCGAGCCGGTCCGGGGCAATATCGACTCCCGGCTGGGCAAGCTGGCCAGCGGAGAATACGACGCCATCGTCCTGGCCGCCGCCGGTCTGCACCGGATGGGGTGGCTCGACCGAGTGACGGAATATTTGGCTCCGTCGCTCTGCATCCCGGCCGTCGGCCAGGGTTCGCTCGGCATCGAGTGCCGGCAAGACGACGCCGAGCTGCGGAAGCTGCTTGCGCTCTATAACGATCCGGCAACGGCGGTCACGGTAGAAGCGGAGCGCGCTTTCCTGGGCGCGTTGAACGGCGGCTGTCAGGTGCCGATCGGCGCGCATGCGGTGCTGGAGAAGACGGGTGCGGCGGGCGGAAGCATGACGCTGACCGGGATGGTTGGCACGCCCAACGGAGGAACCATTCTGAGAGAAAGCCGCATCGGGGATGATCCGGTACGGCTGGGACTAGAGGTGGCGGCGGCGCTTAGAGCGCAGGGAGCGGAAGCGATTCTGGCAGAAGCAAGGGGATGAGAGAAGATGACGGGACGAGTCTATCTGGTGGGAGCGGGGCCCGGGGATGCCCGGCTGATTACGTTGAAAGGGCTGGACTGCATTCGGAAGAGCGACGTGCTGGTCTATGACCGTCTGGCCAGCCCCAGACTGCTGAAATGGATGAAGCCCGGCGGAGAGAAAATCTATGTCGGCAAAACGACCAACCGGCACACGATGAAGCAGGAGGAGATCAACCGCCTGCTCGTGGAGCTGGCGCTTCAGGGCAAGACGGTGACCCGGCTGAAGGGCGGGGACCCGACCATCTTCGGCCGGGTGGGCGAAGAAGCCGAGCTGCTCCGGCAGCACGGGGTGCCTTACGAAATCGTGCCGGGCGTTACTTCGGCGATCGCGGTGCCGGCCTATGCCGGCATTCCGGTGACGCACCGGGATTATGCGTCGTCCTTGTCGATTATCACCGGCCACGAAAGCCCGGACAAGCTGGACCAGGCCATCCATTGGGATAAGCTGACGCAGGCGACGGGAACGCTGATCTTCATGATGGGTGTAGCCAAGATCGGCTACATCAGTTCCAATCTGATCAAGCACGGCCGCCCGCCGGAGACGCCGGTGGCGCTTGTGCGCTGGGGCACCCGCGCTGAGCAGGAGACGCTTGTAGGCACGCTGGCCGATATTGAGGCCAAGGTGACGGCGTTGAACTTCCAGTCGCCGGCCGTGATTGTGGTCGGTGAAGTGGTCGGCCAGCGCGAGAAGCTGCAATGGGCGGAAGCGCTGCCGCTCTTCGGCAGACGGATTCTGGTGACCCGTTCTCGGTCCCAGGCGAGCGAACTGGTGGAGCGGATTGAAGAGCTTGGCGGGGAGCCTTACGAATTTCCGGTCATCGAGACGGTGCCGCCGCGCAGCGAAGAGCGGATTGCCGCTCTCCGCGAGGCGCTGTCCGCGCTTCATACCTATGACTGGGTCTTCTTCACAAGTGTGAACGGCGTAGAGTTCTTCTTCCGCCATCTGGCCGAGCTGCGGGTGGATGTGCGCGGGCTTGCCCGCGCCCGCATCGCGGCGGTCGGCCCGGCAACGGCGGCGGCGCTGGCGGAGCGCGGCCTGCTGGCCGAGGAGCTTCCGGGGCGTTTTCAGGCCGAAGGGCTCCTGGAGACATTCGGCCCGGACCTCGTGCCGGGACAGAAGGTTCTGCTCCCGCGCGGCGATCTGGCCCGGAACTGGCTGCCCGAGAAGCTGGCCGAGCTCGGACTCTCCGTTACGGAGGCGCAGACCTATGAGACCGTTCCGGTTGCGGAAGACGACGAGGAGCTAAGGAAGCTGCTGCAGGAGGGGGGCATTCATGCCGTGACCTTCACCAGTTCTTCGACGGTGCGCAATCTGCTGGAGGCGCTGCGCGGCATGGGGTTCGAGGAACCGGCGCGCGCGCTGGACGGCGCAGCGGTCGCCTGCATCGGTCCGGTGACGGCCGCAACCGCCGAGGAGGCGGGGCTCTCGCCGAAGCTGCTCGCGAAGGAAGCGACGATTGTCTCGCTTGTGGAGGAGCTGTGCCGCTGGAATGCCGAGACGCGGAAGCCGTGAATGCTTAAAGGAATACCGGATAAGGCAAAGGGATTTTTGCGGCTGGACTGCAAAAATCCCTTTGCCGCTTCTGCAGACAGCCGGCGTCGTCACATTCTCTCGGAAACCGATCCGCTTGTGAACCGGAACCGGAACATGCTACAATACAAGAACAAATGTTCTTGTCCGGGAGGGCGGATATGCCGAGAATATATGAACACATGAACGTCAAGACCGGCATGACTCCGGTGAAGGAAGAGCGAATGCCGTTTGGCTGGTCCATCAATCCGTACCGCGGCTGCGCGCACGGGTGCAGCTTCTGCTTTGCCCGGGGATTTCAGCATTTTATGAATCTCGGCGCGGACGATGAATTTCAGAATCACATCCTGCTGAAGACGAACGCTCCCGAGGCGCTGGAGGCACAGCTTGCCAAGCTCGCGGTGCGTCATCGCTACGATCTCGGCGAGATGCGGCGGCGGCTCGGCCAGGTCATGATTGGAACCGTAACGGACCCGTACCAGCCGGTCGAGGGCCGAATGAAGCTGACCCGCCGCTGTCTGGAGGTGCTGGCCCGCTACGGCGTAGGCGCTTCGGTCACGACGCGCTCGCCGCTGATTCTGCGCGATCTCGACCTGCTGCGCCGGATGGACGGGGTCTCCGTCAACATCAGTATGAACACCTTGGATGCGAAGCTGACGCGGAGGCTGGAGCCGGAAGCGCCTCTCCCGGCCAAGCGCCTGGAGACGCTGAAGGCTCTCAGCGAAGCGGGTATTCGCACAAGCGTGTTCATCGCGCCGATCCTTCCCTTGCTGACCGACGGTCCGGAGGATCTGGAGGAGCTGTTCGCAGCCGCCGCGGAGCGGGGAGCCGGGTCTTTCATGACCTCGGTTCTGCGGCTGTCTCCGGAGGTCAAGCGCGGGTATTTCCGGTCGCTGGCTGAACACTATCCGGACCGGTTGAACGGGTACCGGGAGCTGTATGCCGGCGGCGCCTACGCTTCCGATGAATACCGGGAGAAGCTGCGCCGCCTGACCGATGAGCTGAGCCGGAAGTACACGCCGTCTGCGCCGCTCTACAAGCCGGCGGAAGCAGAGGAAGCGCCTTCCGGTATCCGGCCGGGCTCCCCGGCTCCCGGAGAAGCCTGCGGCGAGCCGGCTTATCCGCCGGAGCAGCTCTCTTTCTTCTGACCGGGACAGCGTAGACGTCTGGCCGGCCGCCCGGCTTTTGCCGGAGACCGGTCTGGAGTAGAATAAGAGGGAGTGGACAGCTTGGTAACGGCAGAGACTTTTCCGAAACGGAGGGTTGAAGGATGAAGAAGCGGAAATTGGGCGCATCCGGGCTGGAGGTATCCGCCCTGGGGCTCGGCTGCATGGGCATGTCGGATTTCTACGGAAGCCGGAATGACGAAGAATCGATTCGGACCATCCATCTGGCGCTGGACCGGGGATTGAACTTTCTCGATACGGCGGACATGTACGGCGTAGGCCGGAATGAGGAGCTGGTCGGCCGAGCCATCAGAGGACGGCGGGGCGACGTCGTGCTGGCCACAAAATTCGGCAATGTGAGGGCGGAAGACGGCACTCCCCTGGGCGTGTGCGGGCGTCCGGAATATGTGAAGAAGGCTTGCGACGACAGTCTGCGCCGTCTCGGCGTGGATTACATCGACCTCTATTACCAGCACCGGGTGGACCCGGATACGCCGATTGAAGAGACGGTCGGAGCGATGGCCGATCTGGTCCGGGCGGGCAAGGTCCGCTGCCTCGGTCTGTCGGAGGCGTCGGCCGATACCATCGGACGTGCGCTCGGCGTCCATCCGATTGCGGCGCTGCAGACGGAATATTCACTCTGGAGCCGGGATGTCGAAGACCGGATTCTGCCTTTTTGCCGTGAGCATGGGGTGAGTTTCGTTGCTTACAGCCCGCTGGGCCGCGGTTTCCTGACCGGGCAGATCAAGTCGTTCGAGGATCTGGAGCCGGATGACTACCGGCGGATGTCGCCCCGCTTCCAGGGCGAGAATTTCATCAAGAATCTCGAACTGGTCGAGCGCATCCACGAGATTGCACGCGAGAAGGGCTGCTCGTCTTCCCAGCTGGCGCTGGCCTGGCTGCTGTCGCGCGGCGAGGATGTCGTGCCGATTCCCGGAACGAAGCGCCGCCGCTATCTGGAGGAGAATCTGGAAGCCCTCGATGTGCTTCTCACTCCCGAAGAGCTGCTCCGGATTGAGGAGGCGGCGCCTCAGGGCTTTGCCTCGGGCGAACGCTATCCCCAGGCTTCAATGAAGCTGTTGAACCAGTAAGGCAGACCGCAGGGGCTGCGGCAAGCCGCAAGCACCTGAACCTGCAACAATCTTGAAACTTGCAGGTACCAGAGTCTGCAAGCACCAGAGCCTGCAAGCACCAGAGCCTGCAAGCACCTGAACCTGCAACGATCTGAAACTTGCAGGCACCAGAGTCTGCAAGCACCAGAGAGCCTGCAAGCACCAGAGTCTGCAAAGCGCCTGAATCCGCCGCAAGAACCCGAATCCGCAGCTGACTTGCCCTGCGGCGGGTTTCTTGTGTTTTGCGCGGAATTGGGACAGTATAGAGAGTGCATAACGATTAGGAGGAACCTGAGATGAGTTTTCCGATAGTACGGCATCGCCGCCTGCGCGGCTCGGCCGGAATCCGCGGCATGGTCCGCGAGACCGTATTGAATCCGCTGGATTTGATCCAGCCGATCTTTGTCACTTTTGGCACCGGCGTGAAGAATGAGATCAGCTCCATGCCCGGCGTGTTCCATTTCTCGCTCGATACGCTGAAGGAAGAAGTCGATGAAATTGCTTCCCTCGGAATACCTGCCGTCCTGCTGTTCGGCGTTCCCGAGACGAAGGATGCCGTAGGCTCGTCGGCCTACGCCGACGAAGGAATCGTACAGGAAGCGACCCGGCTGATCAAGAGCTGGTACCCCGAACTGATTGTCATCGCCGACACCTGTCTGTGCGAGTTCACGGACCACGGCCACTGCGGCATGGTTCATACCCATACCGCTGCCGACGGGACGGTAACGGGCGACGTCATGAATGACGCTTCGCTCGCTCTTCTGGCGCGGACTGCGGTCTCCCAGGCCAAGGCGGGGGCCGATATCATCGCGCCTTCGAACATGATGGACGGCTTCGTGCAGGCGATCCGTTCGGGCCTTGACGAGGCCGGCTATGAGCATGTGCCGATCATGTCCTACTCGGTCAAGTATGCGTCCGCCTATTACGGACCGTTCCGCGAGGCCGCCGACTCGGCGCCGCAGTTCGGCGACCGCAAGACGTACCAGATGGACCCGGCGAATTTGCGGGAAGCGATCCGCGAAGCGGAGACCGATGTTCTGGAGGGCGCGGACATGCTGATGGTGAAGCCTGCCCTTGCTTACCTGGATGTGGTCCGGGTCATCCGTGACCAGTTCGACCTGCCCCTGGTCGCCTACAATGTGAGCGGCGAGTATTCAATGGTCAAGGCGGCTGCGCAGGCCGGCTGGATCAACGAGAAAGTAATTGTGCTGGAGACGCTGACAGGCATGAAGCGCGCCGGCGCCGACATGATTATTACCTATCACGCCAAAGACGCGGTTCGCTGGCTGCGCGAGTAGGGGACGCTCCCTGCCGGGGAGCGGAGGAACTTCCAACATAAAGGAGTGGCGACTTATGGCCAAGGAACGAACAGTGCGCCGGGAAGAAGCTTCCCGGGCCGCTTTTGAAGAAGCGAAGCAGTATATCCCCGGCGGGGTGAACAGCCCGGTTCGGGCGTTCAAATCGGTCGGCCTGACACCGGTCTATGTGGACCGGGGAAGCGGATCGCGGATCTGCGACATCGACGGGAACGAGTTCATCGACTACGTGCTGTCCTGGGGCCCGCTGATTATGGGACACGCCCACCCCGAGGTGGTGGATGCACTGCAGCGGACGGCCGCCAAGGGAACGAGCTTCGGCGCTCCGACGCTGCTGGAGACGGAAATGGCAAAGACGGTTGCAGAACGGGTCGCTTCGGTCGATATCGTGCGAATGGTCAATTCCGGAACGGAAGCGACCATGAGCGCCATCCGGCTGGCGCGCGGATATACCGGCCGCAACAAAATCCTGAAATTTGAAGGCTCCTACCATGGGCACGGCGACAGCCTGCTCATCAAAGCCGGCTCGGGCGTAGCTACGCTCGGCCTCCCGGACAGTCCGGGAGTGCCGGAAGGAATTGCCGCCAATACCATTGCCGTTCCGTATAATGACCTGGAATCGGTGCGGGCGGCCTTTGAGCGGTTCGGCGACGACATCGCCGCCGTCATCGTGGAGCCGGTAGCGGGCAATATGGGAGTCGTGCCGCCCCGGCCGGGCTTCCTGGAAGGCCTGCGCGAGCTGACGGCCGGAGCGGGCGCCCTGCTGATCTTCGACGAGGTCATGACCGGCTTTCGGGTCGGATACGGCTGCGCGCAGGGAAGATTCGGCATTACGCCGGACCTGACCTGCTTCGGCAAGGTTATCGGCGGCGGCCTTCCCGTCGGCGCCTACGGCGGACGGCGGGACATTATGGAGAGAATTGCGCCGAGCGGTCCGATCTACCAGGCCGGGACGCTGAGCGGCAATCCGCTGGCGATGGCGGCCGGATATACGACCCTCAAGCTGCTGACGCCGGAAGTCTATGACCGGCTGGAGGTTCTGGGGGCCCGTCTGGAAGAGGGGCTTGCAGCCAATGCCCGGGAGACCGGCATTCCGCTGACCGTCAACCGCGTCGGCTCCATGGTCTGCCCGTTCTTCACGGAAGGACCGGTTACCGACTATGACTCCGCGAAGAGCAGCGATCAGGCGCGCTTCCGGGCCTATTTCGGCGAAATGCTGAACCGCGGAATCAATGTGCCGCCTTCCCAGTTCGAAGGCATGTTCCTGTCCGCCGCCCATACCGAGCAGGACATCGACGACACGCTGGAAGCGCACCGGGCCGCGCTGAAATCGCTGTGAGCGGGGCGGTGCCGGCAAGCTGGACCCGGCGCGGCGAGTGGCTGGAGGCCATGCCCGGCAAGCCGGTCGCAGGTGCGTCCGAGCCGGCCCTGGCGGCCGAAGACTGGCTGCGGAACGCCGCCAAGGTCCCGGAGAAGCTGCTGGCCCGCCTGCTTCGCGAAGGCGGCGTGCAGTGGCGGGGCGACCGGCTGCGCGTCGCTCTTTTTCCGCCCCGGGAGCCGGGCCTGGCCCCCGACTGGTGCGGACTGGACGTCCTCTATGAGGACGACTTCTGTCTGGTCGCGCTCAAGCCCGCGGGGATGAATGTCCATCCCGACGGAAGCGGACGGGAGGAGCCGACGCTGGACGGAGCGGTAGCGGGACATTATGCCATGACCGGACAGGCCTGCGCCGTTCGCCACATCCACCGGCTGGATAAGGATACGTCCGGACCGGTGCTGTACGCCAAGAATGAGCTGGCCCAGCTTGTGCTGGATGAGGCGATGGCCGCGAAGATGATCTCCCGTCGCTATGCCGCGCTGGTATACGGCGAAGTGCCGGATACCCTCCAGGTCATCGACGAGCCGATCGGCCGCGACCGCCACCATTCGGGCCGCCGCCGGGTATCTCCTTCGGGCCAGAACGCGGTAACCCGGATCACCGGCCTGGAGAAGTACCGGGGCGCCAGTCTGGTTCGTCTGGAGTTGGAGACGGGACGGACGCACCAGATCCGCGTGCATTTCAGCCATCTGGGCTTCCCGCTGATCGGGGACCTGCTGTACGGAGGCGGCCCGGTTCCCGGGCGGCCCCGTGCCGGCGCCGCCGTGAAGCGGCAGGCGCTTCACGGCGAATCGCTGGTCTTTCCCCATCCGTGGACGCGGGAGAAGACAGAGGTTGTCTGCCCGTGGCCGGAGGATCTGGAGCGCCTGCGGCGCGACCTGGAAGCGGGCGGACCGCCTGCAGGTCGCTAGGAAGCCCGCCACAAGGAACAAGAGCAGCAAAAAGCCCGAGAGTCGCACGGCAGAAGCCGGCGACTTTCGGGCTTTTAGTTTTGGAGATGAATGCAGTCCGGAGATAAAGTCAGCTCAGCTTGATTTCCAGCAGCTCGTACGTAATCACGCCAACCGGCGCTTCGACGCGGATCGCATCTCCCGCCTTCTTGCCCATCAGCTCCTTGCCGAGCGGACTCTCATAGGACAGTTTGTTGTTGGAGACATCGGCTTCCGCCGGGCTGACAATCCGGTATTCGATCCGTTCGTTGAATTCCACATCGTTCAGAACGACCGTGGAACCGACGCTTACAGCAGAGACATCCAGACTGTCGGCGCTGACCACACGGGCGTTCTTGAGCATATTCTCAAGCGTCTTGATGCGGGTCTCCATGAACGCCTGATCGTCCTTGGCGGAATGATATTCGCTGTTCTCCTTCAGGTCGCCGTAGCTGATCGCCAGCTTCAGCCGCTGGGACAATTCTTTGCGGCCCGCTCCCTTCAACTGCTTCAATTCTTCTTCCAGCTGGGCGTAGCCTTCCGGTGTCAGGATGATCTGATCTTCTTTGCTTGCCATTCCTTGGTACCCCCGTTACTCGTATTTATCTCTATTGTACCTCAAATGCCGCCGGTTTTAAAAATGAAACCCGAGATTCGCCCTGCCCGGCAGGAATGGGACGCCGATCGGGGCATATACATGGGAAGAGCGTGATTATGGGCCCGGCCCCCGGACAGGTTCGGGACGAGACAGGGCCAAGAAGGAGGATATTTCCCGTGTTTGACCAGTCGAACGGCTTGCGGTTTGATATTTATGAACGTGTTCAGCTGCCACAAGACCTGCCGGGAATCGCCGAGCTGGAGGAAGTGGAGCTGGTGCCGGATATCCGGGTGGTTCCCAAAGGCAGTCAGGCCGAGCTCTACGGCCGCCTCGTGCTGACCGGTCTGTACCGAAGCGAAGATGACCGAACCCAGCGTCTGGAGCATTTCATTCCGGTGGAAATTACGGTGCCGCTGACCCGGGTCGGCTCGATCGAAGAGGTCGGTGTAGAGATCGACAATTTCGATATTGACCTGCTGTCGATGCGCACCGTCAACCTGACGGGAGTCCTGTCGCTGCGCGGCGTCGGAGAGCCGGCAGGAATGCCGGCCTGGCAGAAGGAAGAATACACGGTCGCCTATGCGCCTTCCGGGTCAGCGTCCGACCAGCGGGCAGAGCCTGCATCGCCGGCAGAGGAAGAGTCGCTGTACGAGAACTCGCTGTGGACGTATGGCGAAGGGCTGAGCGAGGAGAGCGAGCCGGAGCGCGACTCGGAAGAACCGCAGGCGTACGAACCGGAGACCGGCTTCTACCCGGGGCTTCAGAACGAACCGGAGCTGACGGTGGCCGCGCTCGGCCTGGATAAGAAGGACGAGAGCGTAACCTTCCGTGAAAAATGCGAATCGGAGCCGGTCGAAGCCGCTCCGGAAGAAGGTTGGGCGGCGCTTAGCCAGGCGGCGCCGCGGGAGGCGGCTGCGCCGGCGGCTACGCTGGCGGACGGCGAAGAAGCAGCCGGCGTACGGGAGCCTGAAGCGGAGGAGCCGGCCGCCGCGGAATGGGCGGACGCCGCCTCTTCCGCTCCTTGGGCGACGCCGCTTGAAGCAGCGGCTCCGCTGGACCCCGAAGCGGCGGAAGACGCCGCCGCATTCCCCCCGGAAGAGAAGCCCGACCTGAAGGTGGCGCTCGGAAGCAAGAAGGAAGCGTCCGGCGACGGAGGCGCTGCGGTTACCTTCTCCTCCCTGCTCTCGTCCAGCCGAAGCCTCGGCGAGCGGACCGGAAGCCCGGACCCGGAAGAGAAAGAGGAGCAGGGTGCGGCGGCGGGCGCGGCATCCGGCGAGCCGGAATGGAAGAGCCGGTTCATCCGGAGTCTGGAGGGGACGGAGCCTTTCCGCAGGGTCCGCCTGTGCATTGTTCAGCGGGAAGAGACGTTGGACAGCATCGCCGAGAAATACCGGATCAGCGCGAGAGAGCTGACGCTCTACAACCGCCTGGCGTCCGGAGCGGTGGAGGAAGGACAAATTCTGTATATTCCCTGAACAAAAGAAGAGCGGGCGGAAGATCAGGCGGGTACGCGTATAAGCGGCCGCCTGATTTTTTTGCTGAGTTTGCATATCCGTAGTATATGTATTAGTATTAATAATACTTAATGCGGCGAACATGGCCAAAGGAGGCTCGCGTATCATGATTATCAGGCTGGATTTCAAAAGCGAGGTGCCCATTTACCAGCAGCTCCGCAACGCGGTCGTCATTGCCATCGGCACCGGGGAACTGGAGCCGGGCGAGAAGCTGCCGGCGATCCGGCAGCTGGCCGGTGAACTCGGCATCAATGCGATGACGGTCAACAAGGCTTACGCCATGCTGAAGGCGGAAGGCTTCCTGCGCGTGGACCGGCGGCACGGAGCCAGCGTGGCGGCCGCTTCGTCCGGCGGACCGGAGGAACGGGAGAAACTGCAGCGCGCTCTGCAGCTTGTCATCAGCGAAGCGCGGCTGCACGGAATCGGCCGTCAGGAATTTATGGACGTCTGCACCGGAATCTTCGCCGCCATGAAGCCCGCGGGCCGGGCAGACGAGTAGGAGGGAACCGATGTTATTTGCACTTATTCTCGGCGGAGCCGGACTGATCGTATATCTGGCCGCCGCCGCTTCTTACGGCAAGACCGAGAAGGTTCCGGGCGGTGCCGTCATTCTCGGGACCGGAATTCCCGCGGGCAATACCGGAGACCCCGAGCTGGACGAGATTCGCCGGCTCTATGGCGGGAGGAACCGGCGGTTGAACGTGACCGGGCTGACACTGCTGCTGGCGCTGCTGGCCGTCTTGTCCTTCACGCCGCTTGCGGACTATGCATCGGCTGCCTTTCTGGGAATGCTGGCCTGGACTTCCGTGATGTGCCTGATGCGCTACAGGCTGTACTTGTCCGCGCACCGGAGCAGCGCGGAGCTCAAGCGCAGACGGGGCTGGACGCTCGGGGAGGCCCGGGTGGTCTATGCGGATACGAAGCTCGCGCTGATGAAGAACCGGGGATCGCTCTCTCCCTGGCTGCACGCCATACCGCTTGGGCTGGCGCTGGCGGCGGTCCGGTCGGGGCTGGGCGATTCCGATTCCGCGCTGCCGGCCGTCGCTTGTACGGCGATGGGCACTTCGCTTCTGTATTTCGTTCTCGCGCTGGCTTTCCGGCGGATGAAGGCGAAGGTGTACAGCCGCAACAGGGAATGGAATGAAGCGCTGAACACTTCGGTCCGGCGGGCCTATTCCGCGCTGTGGCTGGCGCTCTCCCTGCTGGACAGCGGCCTGGCTGCGGCTCTGACCCTGCTTGCGCCGAGGGAAGAACCGGCTCTTGCCGTGTGGTGGACTGTCTTCGCGGTTCTTCAGACGCTCGTTCCGCTGGGATTTATCTGCGGGGTCGCCAGGTATATGGGCCGGGAGAAGCGGCATGGACTGGAGATGGACGACGCCCCGCTCGCCACGGACGACGATGCTCTATGGATCAACGGCATGACATATTACAATCCGGATGACCGGAGCGTCATGGTTGCGAAGCGGACGGGCATCGGCACCACCTTCAATATGGCGACCCGGGCCGGGCGGTGGAGCACCCGCATTGCCATCCTGCTGGGCGCCCTGGTGCTGGCCGGCGTCAGCGCTCTCTTAGTCTGGGAGGACTTCAGCGAGCCGCGTCTGAACCTGACTGCGTCCGGTACGGTCGAAATCCGAAGCACGATGTACAACTTCGATTTTCCGGCCTCGGACATCCGGGAAGTCGCCCTGGTCGACAAGCTGCCGGGCGGTACGAAGACGAACGGTTCCGCGACCTCGCGGTATGCGCGCGGAATATTCCGTCTGAAGGGATACGGCCCAACCCGGCTGTACGTCTATAAGGAAACGCCGCCCTATCTGATGATCCGGCTGGCTGATGGCTACAAGCAGCAGCGGGTCGTGTTCAACGAGAAGGACCCGGCGCAGACCCGCCGTCTGTACGAGAAGCTTCGGGCGGCCGAGGCTCCTCCGGTTGACTAGCCCAAGCGCAGACGGTATTATGGGAATAAGCATATCTTACAACCCAAGGCAGTACGTGAAAGACTGGGAACGGGAAGAGTAGACGGCAGACCCTACAGAGAGCGGAACGGCAGGCGCTGGAAGTTCCGCAGGAAGTCAGGCCGGCGAAGTCGCCCCGGAGTCGTTCGATTGAGACGGGAGCGAAGAGGTTCCCGGGTAGGTCGAGCCGGATGCAGGCCGTTATCCTGGTTGAGTGTCGCGCCCCGCCCGCAGCTGACTGGTCAGCCGGGACGGATGACGGCCGGAAGAACTTCCGCCGCGCGCGAAACAAAGGTGGTACCGCGAAAGAATGGCCTTTCGTCCTTTGAGGACGAAAGGCCTTTTTGTATGCTTCGGGACAGATCCGGTTCTTGCAGGCTCTCCCCCGTCACATTCATAATGCAATGGAGGTCAACACAAATGGCAGAGAATCAACCGGCAACGCTCGACATGCCGACGACTTACGATCCGAAGGCAGCCGAGCAGAAATGGTACACGTACTGGCAGGAGGGCGGCTATTTCCGCGCGGGACGCATCCCCGAAGCGAAGCCGTTCACTATTGTTATCCCGCCCCCTAACGTAACGGGCATGCTGCATATCGGCCATGCGCTCGACTTTACGCTCCAGGATATTCTGATCCGCACGAAGCGGATGCAGGGTTATGATGCGCTCTGGCTGCCGGGCGCCGATCATGCGGGAATTGCCACCCAGACGAAGGTGGAGCAGAAGCTGCGCGAGCAAGGCGTCAGCCGCTATGATCTGGGCCGCGAGAAATTCCTGGAGCAGGTATGGTCCTGGAAGGAACAGTACGCCGGCACGATCCGCGAACAGTGGGCGAAAATGGGCCTGTCGCTGGATTACTCCAGAGAGCGGTTCACGCTGGATGAAGGTCTGTCGCAGGCGGTTCGGGAAGTCTTCGTCCGCTTGTTCGAGAAGGGCCTGATCTACCGGGGCAAACGGATTATCAACTGGGACCCGGCCGCCCGGACGGCACTGTCGGACATTGAGGTGGAGTACAAGGAAGTGAACGGCCATCTGTATCATCTGCGCTATCCGCTGGCGGACGGCAGCGGCTCCATTACGGTAGCGACGACCCGCCCCGAGACGATGCTCGGCGATACGGCGGTGGCGGTTCATCCGGAAGACGAGCGCTATAAGAACATGGTCGGCAAAATGCTGAAGCTGCCGGTAATCGGCCGCGAAATTCCGGTGATCGCCGACGAGTACGTCGAGAAGGACTTTGGCAGCGGCGCGGTGAAGATTACGCCGGCCCACGACCCGAACGACTTTGAAGTCGGCCAGCGCCATCATCTCCCGCAGATCGTCGTCATGGACGAGACCGGTACGATGAATGCGGAAGCCGGACCGTACCAAGGGCTCGACCGCGCGGACTGCCGCAAGCGCATCGTGGCCGATCTCAAGGAGCAGGGCGTTCTCGTAAATATCGAGGACCATGTGCACCAGGTCGGACACAGCGAGCGCTCCGGCGCCGTTGTCGAGCCGTATCTCTCGACGCAGTGGTTCGTGGCCATGGAGCCGCTGGCCGAGGCCACCATCCGGAGCCAGAAAGACGGCAGCGGCGTGAACTTTGTGCCGGACCGTTTTGAGAAGATCTACCTGCACTGGATCGAGAATGTCCGCGACTGGTGCATCTCCCGCCAGCTCTGGTGGGGGCACCGCATTCCGGCTTGGTATTCGGAATCGACCGGCGAGATGGTCGTCGCCCGCACAGAGGAAGAGGCCAGAGCGAAGAGCGGCCTGACCGACCTCCGCCAGGATGAGGATGTGCTCGACACCTGGTTCAGCTCCGCCCTGTGGCCGTTCTCGACGCTGGGCTGGCCGGACGAGGAAGCCGCCGACTTCAAGCGCTATTACCCGACCGATGTCCTGGTTACCGGATATGACATCATCTACTTCTGGGTGGCCCGGATGATCTTCACGGCGCTGGAGTTCACCGGCGAGAAGCCGTTCCGCGATGTGCTGATTCACGGTCTTGTCCGCGACGCGGAAGGACGCAAAATGTCCAAATCGCTCGGCAACGGCGTCGATCCGCTTGAAGTCATCGAGAAATACGGAGCCGATGCGATGCGCTTCATGATCTCGACGGGCAGCACGCCGGGACAGGATCTGCGCTTCCGCTGGGAGAAGGTCGAGCAGGCGCGGAATTTTGCCAACAAGATCTGGAACGCTTCGCGCTTCGCGCTGATGAATCTGGAGGGCGTAACGTATGACCGGATCGACATTTCCGGCGAGCTTGGAACGGCGGACCGCTGGATCCTTCACCGGCTGAACGAAACTTCGCGGGATGTTTCGCGTCTAATAGACGCCTATGACTTTGGCGAGACCGGCCGTCTGCTCTACAACTTCATCTGGGACGATCTGTGCGACTGGTATATCGAATTCGCCAAGCTCTCTCTCTACGGGGAAGATGCGGCGGCCAAGGCCAAGACCCAATCGGTGCTGGCTTACGTGCTGGACCGGACGCTCCGTCTGATTCATCCGTTCATGCCGTACATCTCCGAAGAGATCTGGCAGCATCTGCCGCATGACGGCGAGACGATTGCGCTGGCCGCCTGGCCGGTATTCGACGAAACGCTGGCAAGCGACGCGGCGGTGGCCGAGATGAACCTGCTGATGGACATGATCCGCAGCGTTCGCAATATCCGGGCCGAAGTGAATGTGCCGATGAGCAAGAAGGTGGAGCTGATCGTCAAGGCTGCCGACGAGGACACGCTGGGCATTATCCGGCGCAACGCCGGCTACATCAGCCGGTTCGCCAATACGTCTTCTTTTGAGGCGGGACTGAACCCGGCCGTACCGGACAAAATGATGTCCGGCGTCGTAACCGGCGCCGAGCTGCTGCTGCCGCTGGCCGGTCTGATCGACATCGACCAGGAGATCAAGCGTCTCGAGAAGGAAGCGCAGACGCTGACCTCGGAAGTGGAGCGCGTAGACAAGAAGCTGTCCAATCCCGGCTTTGTCGCCAAGGCTCCGGCCAAGGTGATTGAGGAGGAGAAGGCCAAGCAGGCCGACTACGCCGCCAAGCGGGACAAAGTGCTGGCCCGCATCGCCGAGCTGAGAGGATAAGAGACCTATGGAACACAGAGATCAAGGGGCGGGCCTGACCGCCCCTGCCTTTACTTACAATGAAGCGGTCGAATGGATCAACGGGCTGATTCCGTTCGGCATCCGCCCGGGACTGGAGCGGATCGAACGGTTGATGGAAGCCCTCGGCCACCCGCACCGCCGGCTGAAGTTTATTCATGTGGCGGGAACGAACGGCAAGGGTTCGACCTGCGCGTTCCTGACCTCCGCGCTGCTGCGGTCGGGATATGCGGTCGGCACCTACACCTCCCCGTATATTACGAAATTCACGAACCGTTTCCAGTTCAACGGGGAAGACATTCCCGAAGAGACGCTTGCGCAGCTGGCTTCGCGGCTGCGGCCGCTGGTCGAGGAGATTGCCTTGACCGAGCTCGGCTCGCCGACGATGTTCGAGGTCTCGACGGCTCTGGCGATTCTCTACTACGCCGAAGTCTGCTATCCCGACGTCGTCGTATGGGAGACAGGCCTGGGGGGAAGGCTGGATGTTACCAACATCGTGACCCCGATTGTCTCAATCATTACCAACGTCGGCTACGACCACACGGATGTGCTGGGCGATACCCTGACGGCCATCGCGGGCGAGAAGGCGGGCATTATTAAGCCCGGCGTCCCTGCCGTCAGCTGCGTGGACCAGCCAGAGGCCGTCGCCGTGCTCAAGGCCCGCGCGGCCGAGTGCCGTTCGACGCTCTATCTTGCCGGCGAGCAGTTCTCCTATGAGACGGAGGACTACCGGGAAGGCAGCCGGGAGCAGCAGTTCAGCTTCAACGGACCGTTCCGTTCGCTGAAGCTGGCCATCGGCCTGAAGGGCGAGCATCAGGTCGCCAACGCAGCTGGCGCGATGATGGCGCTGGAGGTGCTGCGTCAGTACTTGGCTTTCATGCTGGAGGACGAGGATGTGCTCGCGGGCTTCCGCGAGGCGTCCTGGGCCGGAAGGCTGGAAGAGATCGAGGGAACGCCGCGAGTCGTGCTCGACGGCGCCCACAATCCCGAGGGGGCGGCGAGCCTTGCGGCGAGCCTCCCGCATTTTTACCGTTACAATCGACTAAATTTGATGATGGGTATGCTGGCTAACAAGCATCATGAGTCCTACTTCAAGCATATACTTCCTATAGTGGATACGCTTATCCTGACCGAACCGGATTTCCGGAAGAAAATGGACGCCGAGCAGCTTCGGGCAATCGCGGAGAGTCTGCGGGAGAAGTATGCCAAGGAGAACTTGAACATCGTGGTGGAGCCGGACTGGCAGGCAGCGCTGGCGGACCTGCGGTCCCGGACCGGCGGGGACGATCTGGCTGTCGTCACAGGTACGCTCTATCTGATATCCGATGTGCGCGGCGCGCTTTTGCGGCAACCCGATTCTGAAAAAGGCTGGTGACTGACTGTTGAATACTACGGAACGCGTTCATTTTATAGGAATCGGCGGCTACGGGATGAGCGCCATCGCCAGAGTGATGCTGGAGATGGGCTATACGGTTACGGGATCGGACGTGGCGGCGCAGGAATTGACGGAGAAGCTGATCCAGAAGGGCGCCAAGGTCTATATCGGCCATGAAGCCGAGCAGGTGCAGGGCGCCGATCTGGTCGTGTACTCGACCGCTCTTCCGAAGGACAATGTGGAACGGGTGGAGGCCGAACGGCTGAATATCCCGATTCTTCACCGCTCGCAGATGCTGGCGCGGCTGCTCAACGAACGCAAGGGCGTTGCGGTTGCGGGAGCGCACGGCAAGACGACAACGTCGTCCATGATCGCGCTGGTCATGGAGGAGTGCGGCGTGGATCCCACTTATATTATCGGCGGAGAGATCATGAACGTCGGCACGAACGCCAAGGCGGGACAGGGCGAATTCGTGGTGGCGGAAGCCGACGAGAGCGACGGCTCTTTCCTTCAGTATCATCCCTGGCTGGGCATTGTGACCAATATTGAGCCCGACCATCTGGAGAATTACGGCGGCGACTTCGAGCAGCTCAAGAAAGCCTATGTGCAGTTCCTGAACCAGCTGCGCGAGGACGGAACAGCCGTGGTCTGCGCGGATGATCCGACGGTGGCTTCCCTGCTGCCGCAGGTGAAGGCATCGGTGGTCAGCTACGGCATTGATTCGCAGACAGCCGATTACACGGCCGAAGATATTCAGCTTGGAGACCGCCAGGTCTCCTTCACGATGAAGCACGGAGCGGAGGCGCTCGGCGAAATCCGGCTGTCCGTTCCGGGCAGACATAATGTGTACAATGCCATGGCAACGGTCATTGTCTGCCTGAAGGCAGGGATTCCGTTCGCCGACATTGCCGGGGCGATTATCCGGTTCAACGGGGCGAAACGCCGTTTCCAGGTGCTGGGGGAAGTGGACGATATTCTCGTTATCGACGACTACGCCCATCACCCGACGGAGATTCAGGCAACCATCAGCGCCGCCAAGGCAACCGGCAAACGGATCATCGCCGTCTTCCAACCGCAGCGCTATACGCGCACCTTCTTCCTGCTGGATGCGTTCAGCCGGGCCTTCGGCGAAGCGGACGAGGTCATCATTACGGATATTTACTCGCCTGCGGGCGAGAAACAGATTGAAGGCGTCAGCTCGGGCAAGCTGGTGGAACTGATTATCGCCAACAGCAATCCCGGAGCCCGGCATCTGCCTGCCAAGGAGGACGTCCTGGCCGATCTGAAAGACCGGATCGCTCCTGGCGATCTGGTGCTCACGATGGGAGCGGGCGACATCTGGAAGGTCGGCTATCAGCTGGCCGATCACCTGAAGCAGCGCGCAGGCTCCCGGTAGACGGGACGAACGAGCCGCTGCAGGCGGAACTAGACGATAAATAGGCGTTGAGCAGACAGGCGCAGCTTCCCCGGAAGCTGCGCCTGTCTGTCTTGGCTTCAGCCTGAAGAGGCAGAAGGCAGCTGCCGAAACATTGAAATGCAAAAAAACGGAAGATTTCTTTCCCGGAATCGGTTAATATTGGACTATCGTCCTTTTGCGAACGCTTACGAACCGATGGTGATACATGATGGATTTTGAGGTCGATATTCGGACCCTTCTGCTTACGCTCGTTCTGGGCAATCTTTTTACGCTGCTGCTGATCACTTCCTACCGGCGCCGCTATCCTACCGAAGGAATCGGAACCTGGTTCGTCGTGGCCAAGTGGCTGCAATCGCTCTGCTGGTTCCTGCTGCTTCTCCGGGGACGGATTCCCGATATGCCGTTCATTCCGATCAGCAACGCCGCCATGCTCGGCGGCGGAGGACTGGAGATTGTCTCGCTGCTGTCCATCAAGGGCTGCTTCGGCCCTGCGGTCCGGCGCTATTATATTGCACTCTCGGTCTTCAGCGTCATTCTGTACGGAGGCGTCTATATAGTGCACAATCAGGAGAATTTGCGGATTGCCGCAGCTTCCTTTGCTGCCATGCTGTTCGTGGTTTATCCGGCCGGCCGTTTCGGACTGGGCCGGGAGGGATCCCCGCTTCAGCGGGCGATCGGTCTGCTCTATGGCGGAATGGCCGTTATTTTTGCGGCTCGGAGCGTGTCGGCTCTGCAGAACGGGCCCTCGCAGACCGTATTTACGCCGGGCCATGTGTCCAATCTGTATTATCTCGGCATGTTCCTGCTGATGAATCTCGGAACAGCGGCATTTGTCCTGCTCTCCCGGGAGCAGTCGCTGGATGAACTGAAGCGGATGGCCATGTTCGATGAACTGACCGGGCTTCTGAACCGGCGCTCGTTCCTGGAGCTCGCCCAGCCTGCGCTGGACCGTGCCCGCCGAATGCGCGAGACGATCTCTTTTATTCTGATGGATATCGACCATTTCAAACAGGTCAACGATGTATATGGCCATGCGGCGGGAGACCGGGTGCTGCGCGAGTTCGCAGCCGCAGCCGGCGGGGCGCTGATGGGAGAAGGGCTGCTGGGCCGTTACGGCGGGGAGGAGTTCGCCGTTCTTCTGCCCGGCTTGGACGAAGGAAGCAGCGACGAGACGATCGGACGGCTGAATGCGGCGATCGGAGGGCTGTCAGTAGAGGGGGTACCGCTTCGCTATTCGGTCAGCATCGGTGTCATCACTCTGATTCCGGGCAGCGCGGCTACCCTTGATTATCTGTACCGGCTGAGCGATACGGCGTTGTATCAGGCCAAACGAGAAGGCCGCAACCGCGTGGTCCGCGTCGAACCCGGATGCGGCGGCAGTTAGCCGCTTCCCCCCTGTCTGGGGCGGAAGCGGCCTTTTTGGGGAGGAAGGCGTGCCGGGCCTGTCATATTTCTCTATCGTCTATCATATCATCTCTTAACGAACGAAATCATTATGGGAGGGGATCAGGATGAGCAGCGGAAGGATGACATTCCGGTTCGATGAAGGAAGGGACAAGCCGGGGAACGAACCCGTTCGCGCGGACAGGCCGGTGCCGGTAGAGGGGCCGATGCAGACGGACAAGCCGATGCAGACGGACAAGCCGATGCAGAAGGACGAGCCGGACAGATGGGGCAGAGCGGCGGCTCCGGCTGCGGCGCAAGCGGGCAGCTTCAGCGAAGCGGGAGACCGGAAGCCGGCACGCTGGGCCCGCCCTCCGGAGAGAACGGAGCTTGAGGAAGAGGGGGAATCCCGCTCCAGGACGGCCGCAGCCCAGCCGGTTCTGGCCTCCTTGCGCCGCCGGATGCCGGGCAGAGAGACGGAACGGCCGCAGGTGCCGCCCCGGCCCTGGTGGGAGCCGGAACCCCGGGAGCCGCGGGAGCTTCTGCCCGTGCAGGACCGCTGGCCGGAAGAAGAGGAAGAGCGTCCGGCGGGAAGCTATGCCGATTTTGATTACGGGTCTCCTCTCGCGGGAGCCGAAGATTCCCCTTATTCCGACTCACCTTACTCGCTTGCGGATGCCGAAGACCCGGGAAGCGGGAGCGGCTACCGTTCCCGCCCTCCCGCTTCCTGGTGGCGGTTCCCGCTGCTTGTCGCCGGAGCGATCGGCATTGGGCTGGTGCTGGGCTATGCGGCGCTGTCGCTGCTCGGCGGCGCGGATGCCGGCGGAGCGGAAGGCGCCGGCAACGCGGCCAAGCCCGGAGCGGTGGGGGTAACCCCGGCCGCAGCGGCCGATCCGATACCGGCCCAGCGGTACTATCTGCTCCAGTACGGCGTGTTCAGCTCGCCGTCGGGAGCGGAGCAGGCCCGCGGGGAGCTGGCGGCCGCCGGGCTGGCCGCCGCCGTCGACTCCTCAGACGGCAATCGGGTGTACGCGGGGCTGTCCCCGGACCGCGAGCAAGCCAAGCGTCTGGGGCTTGCCCTGAAAGACCGGGGCATCGAGCTGTATGTGCGGGAAGTGGCGCTGCCTTCGTCGGGACAGCCCGCTGCCGACGCGGATTCGTCCGCTCTCAGCGGATACTTCGCCGCTTCCGGCGATCTGCTCGCCCGGCTGAGCGCCTTGTCGGCTTCTCTGCTGAGCGGCGGAACGGCCGACCAGTCCGGCATCTCCGATCTGCATCTTCGCTGGTCGGAGGCGGCCAAGGCCTTGGAGGCCGGCTTGCCGGAGTCTGCCCGGACAGAGACAGCGGTGATCGGAGGCGCCGTTGCCCGGGCCGTGGCGGCGCTGAGCGAGTATGACAAGAGCGGAGCGGACGGGCTGCTGTGGGAGGTCCAGAACTCCATGCTGACGATGATGACCGGGGAGAAACGGCTGCTGGAGCTCCTCTCGGCGTCTTCGCCGGATACGGGTTCGGCTTCTGTCTCCGGCCTGTAGAGATAGACGATTCGGGCTTGTCGGCCATGCTCCCACCGGCTGCGCTTTACCTCGCGCAGCGCTGATTGGACATTGTGCCGGCAAGCCCTTTCCCTTTATAATGAGGGGGTGTCATTTCAGGGCGGGGGATATTGAAATGAAAAAGAAAAATGCGGGTACGCTGATCCTGTTCATCATTCTGGGCTGGTTGGCCGGAGCCTGGGCGTCCCGGCTGCTGGAACCGGTTCAGGGGCTGGAATTCCTGACGCGTTCGAAGATGCTGGAGTGGAATCCGAGGGCCGATCTCGATATTATCGCCTACGATATCGCCATCCGCTTCAAGCTTGGTCTGCTCAGTCTGGCGGGCATTATCGCAGCCGTCTGGCTGTACCGGAGAAAATAAGGAGGGATGGCCGGATGTTAAACGGCGTACAGCGGCCGGAACGAATGCTGCTGCTTGCTTCGGGCTCGCCCCGGAGACGGGAACTGCTGGCGCTGCTGAATTTGCCCTTTGAGGTGATTCCAAGCGATGCCGACGAGACCACGCCGGAGGGCTGGTCTCCGGAAGAGATCGTCACGGCGCTCGCCGTCCGCAAGGCGGAGGCAGTGGCCGCCGGCTCTGCCGGAAGAGAGGCCGTTGTAATCGGCAGCGATACCATCGTCGTTCTGGACGGGAAGGTGCTCGGCAAGCCTGCGGACGAGACCGAGGCGGCAGCCATGCTAAGCCGCCTGTCGGGCCGCACGCACGAAGTGTTCACGGGCGTCGCCTGCCTCGGCCTGCCGGACGGCAAGGTCCGCACCGGCTTCACCCGTGCCCGGGTGAGCATGCGGAACATCGACGGGCGGGAGATCGCCGCCTATGTCGCAACCGGCGAACCGATGGACAAGGCCGGCGCCTACGCGGTCCAGGGACTCGCGGCCGTGTTCATCGAGCGTATCGAGGGCGATTATCACGGCATCGTCGGGCTGCCGATTTATCTGCTGCACGGACTGCTGCAGGAATTCGGAATCAGCGCGCTGGCTTGAAGCGGCTCCTCGCTGCAAATATGGACGGCTGTCTCCCCGCAAGGGGATGACAGCCGTCTTATTTTTGGCCTATTCCGTACAGGGAGGATCCGACTCGATTGTGGGGGGCGGTCATGGTATAATGGGCAGGGATTATCCGAATACGCGTGAAGCCTGTCAGGATATGGCGGAATTTACCGGCCCCCTCAGGTTGACAAGGCGTTTCAAGCTGGTATTGTTTAAAAGGGAAACCAGGAAAGCAGTCTCTCGTTTTCGTACAGAGTGGAGACATGCCGTCCCCGACAGTGCGGTGGTCCATCGCATGTGCTGTACGCCGGGCGGCTTTTCATTGAAGGGAAGATACCGGGATGGAAACGACAACGATTATGCTGCGGGACCTCCCCCATGAAGAACGACCGAGAGAGCGCATGATGCAATATGGGGCGGAAGCACTCAGCCAGGCGGAACTGCTGGCCATTCTGCTGCGCACAGGGACACGCCGGGAATCGGCGATCGCGGTGGCGCAGCGCATTTTGGGACAGGCCGGAGGCCTGCGGAAGCTGGCGGATCTCGGAGTCGAGGAATTGACCGGGATCAAGGGAATCGGCCCGGCCAAGGCGGTGCAGTTGAAGGCAGCCATCGAGCTGGGACGGCGCATGGCGGGTTCGCGTCTGGGCGAGCCGGTGACGATCCGCAGCCCGCAAGACGCGGCTGATCTGCTCAGCGAACAGCTCCGCTATCTTCAGAAGGAACATTTTGTATGCCTGTTTCTGAATACGAAGAATCACGTCATTGCGCAGGAGACGCTGTCCATGGGCAGCCTGAACGCATCGATCGTGCATCCGCGCGAGGTCTATCGGGCGGCTATCAAATACAGCAGCGCTTCCATTGTATGCGCGCACAATCATCCGAGCGGCGATCCCGCTCCGAGTCCGGAGGACATCGCGCTGACGCGGCGGCTGTTCCAGGCGGGAGAGATCGTCGGCATTGATCTGCTTGACCATCTGATTATCGGGGACGGCAGCTTTGTGAGTCTGAAAGAAAAGGGAATTATCTAGCATTTCTTAAAGTCTTTTTATACTGATATTTATTCAGTCTTCTAACTTGCAGAATACTTATAGAGCTTTGTTAAGGTAATTGCCTTTTTGAAAATCAGTTCTATCATAGAGAAAACAGCCACCTTTAAATTTAGATGGCTGTCTATCTTAAAGTCTTTTGAATGTAAGTAGAAATGTGGGATTAATCATATGCTCTTATATAACCCGTGGCAGTCCCAGAGTTATTAAAGATATGGAGTCTATATTTTCTTCCAGTACTCATATAAAAATTTGTTGTTGAAATTCCACTATCTAAATCTAAATAAACAAAATCCGAATCATTAAAGTCAGGGGTATGCCAAACGCCATTATAAAACACCTCAACAGTTGCGAATGTCGAAGGGTCTTTTGTTGTTGATTGTAAGGTAACTCGTCCATATATTCCTTGGCCGTCAACAGCCCCGGTGTATCCTTGTGAATAAGGAGCAACGCTTACGTATGATTCTGAAACTGCAGCTGTACTAAAAGTTGTTGAAGCATTAGAAGCATTATCAGTTATGGGAGTGGTTTCTGTGCTTGTAGAGATGGAACCGTCCGCTGCTAAAACAGTGGTCGAAGCAATCAAAGAAAGTGATAGGCCTAAGCATAAAGTCAAAGCAGATTTTCGCATAAAAGATTACCTCCTTTTTTTGGTAAACATAATATAGCATTTCTTTAAATTTATGTAAAGTATAGATTCATTTCACTAAAACGTGTAATATTTAATTTTCATGGTATTTATGACTTGGTTTGTAATGTAATTTTTTTTCACGTATAATATTCTCAAGTTACCCAAATTGTTTATGCTTATTTAAACTCAAGTAAAGCACGTGTAAGCAAACCTGTACCAAGCTACACTATGTTTAGAAGTCAGCGGAAAGGAATAAGTCAACTTATCATAGCGAGTCGCCAAGCGGCGGTAATGCTACACTTTATTGGAAAGTATTCAATCAGGTGGACTTCCTTTTTACGTTTTTATCAATTTGCGCAGGTTTTTATGGTTTTCTTACTGAGGAATCACAGAAACGGCGGACTGTTCTTTTAGCATCCCACGATATTATTCGTATCGTAGCGCGGTCGGCTAGAACCTGCTTTTTCGTTTAATCCATCTGCTTTTGCATTTCGTAGCTGGTTATGGAGTTACCACATCGACCGCAGTTAGAACAAAGCGAAGAGGATGCTTGGGGCATAAACTACGGCGTGAATCTTAATCGTAGGTCCACCTCGAAACATGCTTCAAAGTTTGGTCTAAAATCCCGGCGACGAAACCGGTTGTACACCTTAAACCACGAGCCATAATATTCGAGTTAGGTTCGCGCCAAGGCGCTCCTGTCCGGGCTATCCATAGCATAGTGTCTAGCATCTTGTAATAATCTTGCGAAGGGTTCCTCTTTGTGGGTCTCGTTCCGCCGACAGCGGTCCTTAATATTAGTCGTCGCATAGTTCATATCACTCATCATGTCTATCGTTTGTCTAATTTATAGGTTTTAGGTTTGCATACATTGTCTAGTTGAGCCTCAAATTGTTAAATTGAGTTTATGTGTTAGAAAACCTAAAACTGCATCATTCACTTTTAATCTTTATTAAAATTTCAACTTCATTTACGAAATATATTGATTGGGAAAGGGAGTTTACAGCATGTTAGGTGGTTTCACGAAGGATTTGGGAATTGATTTGGGGACGGCGAACACGCTTGTCTACGTACGCGGGAAGGGCATTGTCGTCCGCGAACCTTCCGTCGTCGCGATCCGCACCGATACGAAGACGATTGAAGCCGTAGGCGAATCCGCCAAAAAGATGATCGGCCGCACCCCCGGCAATATCCGGGCGATCCGTCCGATGAAGGACGGCGTCATTGCCGATTTCGACACAACGGCTACCATGATTAAATATTTCATCCGCCAGGCGCAGAAGCAGCGCTCCATGTTCCAGCGTCATCCTAATGTCATGATCTGCGTGCCATCCGGGATTACCGCTGTGGAGCAGCGGGCGGTTGAAGATGCGACGAAGCAGGCAGGCGCGCGCGAAGCCTACATAATCGAGGAGCCGTTCGCGGCGGCGATCGGCGCCGACCTTCCGGTCTGGGAGCCGACGGGCAGCATGGTCGTCGATATCGGCGGCGGCACTACGGAAGTCGCCGTGATTTCGCTCGGCGGCATCGTGACGAGCCGGTCCGTGCGCGTAGCCGGCGACGAGATGGACGAGTCAATCATTCAGTACATCAAGCGCCAGTACAACCTGATGATCGGGGAACGTACGGCTGAACAGCTCAAGATGGACATCGGTTCGGCCCTGCCGCTCGATCCGGCGGAGAATATGGAGATTCGCGGCCGTGATCTGGTAACGGGTCTGCCGAAGACGATTACCATCACTTCGGACGAAATCAGCGAAGCGCTTGCCGATACGGTCGGCGCCATGATTGAAGCCGTCAAGGTCACGCTGGAGAAATGTCCGCCGGAGCTCGCCGCCGACATTATGGACCGCGGCATCGTGCTTACGGGCGGCGGCGCTCTGCTCCGCAACCTCGACAAGCTGCTGGCCCGCGAGACGGGGATGCCGGTTATCGTCGCCGAGAATCCGCTGGACTGCGTCGCCGTCGGCACAGGCAAGGCGCTGGAGAATATCCACCGGTTCAAATCCCGCGGCGGCATGTCCCTCCGTTCCAAGCGATAGAGCGCGTGAATGAAATCCAGTCTTAGAGGGTGTTGAAGTGTTCAAGCTGCTCGGCAATAAACGATTGTTCATTATGCTGATGACGTTGGTCCTGTTCATCGTGGTGATGGGCTTCTCGCTCGGCACCCGCAAGTCGCTGTCCTGGCCTGAGAATTTCGTCCGCGATACGACCGGCTTTGTGCAAAGTCTGTTCTACAAGCCCGCTGGAGCTATAGCGGGCTTCTTTGAAGACGTTGGGAATCTGAAAGACATGGCGGAGGAGAATGAGAGACTCAAGATTGTGGTGGCCCAGTATGCGCGGGACAAGGCCAACTACAATCTGATTGAGGCTGACAATAAACGGTATGAGTCGCTGTGGAATCTTACACAGGCGCAGCGTAATAAATACGACTACGAATACCACTACGCCCAAGTGGTGAGCATCACGACCGAGCCGGGCAACAGCACGCTTGTCATTGATCTTGGTTCGCGGGACGGCGTCAAGCCGAATATGTCGGTCATTTCCGAGAAGGGTCTGGTAGGCATCGTCAGCCAGGTCAGCAAGTTCACGTCCACCGTCAAGCTGGTGACGATGATGGACAGCAGCGATCCCAATTCCCAGCCTCCGATCGCAGCGACGGCCGAAGGCAAGGTGGACAAGACGTTCGGGATGGTGGAGCGGTATGACCAGGCTTCGAACCGCCTCATCATGACCCGGATCAATGCGAACGACCCGATCGCCAAGGGCGACCAGATCATTTCTTCCGGCATCGGCGGCGTGTATCCGCGCGGACTCATTATCGGTACTGTTGAGAGTGTCAAAACCAGCGATTACGGTCTTACCCGCACCGCGATCATTAACCCTGCCGCAAAGTACGAGGACTGGAAGCAGCTGCTTGTCGTCTTCACGCCCGAGGAGGGTCAGGAGTGAGCGGTCGCAAATCGGTCTGTATCCTGCTTCTGTTTCTGCTGTTCATCCTGGAAGGAACTCTCCTTCCCTGGTTGATTCCGGATGTCTGGGAACCCCGGATTGCAGCCGATCTGGTATTCGTCGTCCTGCTGTTCGTAACCGTCTATCATCACAGGCATACCGCGCTTATTCTCGGTCTTGCCTTCGGCATGCTGCATGATCTGGTGTTTTACGGGCGGATGCTCGGCGCCCATTCGCTCGCTGTAGGGGTATCCGCTTATCTGATCGGCCTTATCTTTCAGATGCCGCGGGCGCCCTTGCCTGTCATGATGACGATTGTTCTCTTGGGTACCTGGCTGAAAGACAGTCTGCTGTTCGGCATATACAGAGTGTTCAAGCTCAACAGCCAGCCGTACGATTGGGCGCTGCTGCATCATATTCTGCCGACCATGCTGTTTCATTTCGCCGTTGGTCTTCTTCTCTACATCCCCGTCCGCAAAGAATTGGAGAAGCTTGGAAGATACGTCCGCAAAGAAGAGAATGTCTGATGGGGACACTGGCGATTTTTGCCGCCAAGCAGGAACTTTGCGTTGCGGAGACGAATGAGTGGATGTAAGGAAGGAGGGGCGTATGACAGTTAAATCCAAGCATATCAGGATCAAGGGCATCAAGGACGGCCTGGTCTTCCTGTTAGACGACAAGTGTCCCTTTGAGGAACTGCTCGACGAGCTTCGGTACAAGCTGGAGCATAGTCATCAGCATATTTTGACCGGTCCGATCGTTCATGTCGATGTTCGGATGGGAGAGAGAACGGTAACCGACGAGGAGAAGGAGTCTGTGCTGGACATTCTGCGCCGGCCCGGCAATCTTCTCATCCGCTCCGTGGAATGCGTAGAGACGAAGCCGGTGGAAGAACTGCCGGCGATGGCGGTCATGAGCGGGATTCTGCGGTCCGGCCAGGTGCTGACGCACCGCGGCGATCTGCTCTTCCTGGGAGACGTCAATCCTGGCGGATCGATCTTTTGTACAGGCGATATCCTGATTCTGGGCGCCCTCCGGGGCATGGCCCATGCCGGTACGGAGGGCAACGAGAATGCGATTATCGCCGCTTCGCTGATGGCGCCGACCCAGTTGCGCATCGCCGATATTATCAGCCGTCCCCCCGACGAGTGGGAGACCCGAGAGAGCAGCATGGAATTCGCTTCCCTGGCAGAAGGTGTGATGCAGATCGATAAGATTCATCATATCGTCAGGAAGCGTCCCGAGCTAAATGTGTTCAAAGGAGTGTAGACCTCCATGGGAGAAGCGATCGTAGTTACGTCCGGCAAGGGCGGGGTCGGCAAGACGACCACGACGGCCAATATCGGCACAGCCCTGGCGCTGCAGGGCAAGAAGGTATGTCTGGTGGATACGGATATCGGGCTGCGCAATCTCGATGTCGTAATGGGACTGGAGAACCGGATTATTTATGATCTTGTCGATGTTGCCGAGGGACGCTGCCGCCTGAACCAGGCGCTCGTCAAGGACAAGCGCTTCGACGAGCTGTATATGCTGCCTGCTGCCCAGACGAAGGACAAGACCTCCGTCAGTCCGGAGCAGGTGCGCGATATTGTGCTGGAGCTTAAGAAAGATTACGAGTATGTGCTGATTGATTGTCCGGCAGGCATCGAGCACGGGTTTCGCAATGCCATCGCCGGAGCCGACAAGGCCATTGTCGTCACCACTCCCGAGAATGCGGCTGTCCGGGATGCCGATCGGGTAATCGGTCTCCTGGAACAGTCGGATGTGGAGTCGCCCCGGCTGGTCGTCAACCGCATTCGGCCGGGTCTCATGAAATCGGGAGACATGCTGGATATCGAGGATATTCTGCAGGTGCTCAACATCGACCTGATCGGCATTGTTCCCGACGATGAACTGGTTATCAAGGCGGCGAACAGCGGCGAACCGACGGTAATGAATCCCGACTCGAATGCGGCGATTGCATATCGGAATATCGCCCGCCGCATTCTTGGGGATGCCGTTCCGCTGATGCAGCTTGACCGCAAGCCCGGCGCCTTCAAGAAGCTGAAGAAGTTCTTCGGGCTCGGCTGATGGTTTGCTGTGCCCGGGTAATTATGAGTTATGAATTATGAATTATAAATTATGGAACTATGGAATTTCGAAATCACGAAATTACGAAATCACGAAATCACGAAATCACGAAATCACGGAACCCTTCTCCGCTGCCCTGCGGAGAAGTTTTTTTTGCTGTCCACTCTTGGTCTGCTTGGTTCCGGCCCACTTCCTTCCCTTCGTTCTGCCGGACTGTCCCCCCACATAGGATAGTAGTAAACAAGCCTGCCGGAGGGATTCGATATGGGCATTAAGCTGGAGTGGCCGGATTACCGCGGGGAAGGCAGAGAGCCCGATCCAGAAGAAATATGGAAGAGGCAGCAGCTAAGCTGGAAGCGAGATTCAGGCGGGACAGGCTTCAGAAGATTGTGGCGGGGCACAATCCGCCGGACTGTAGTCAGCGCCGTCATCTTCGGGCTGATTTGGGGATTCTATGCCGCGCAGCCGTCCTGGGGGACGGAAGCCCGCCGGTTTATAGGCTCGGCGCTGAATCAGGATATGGATTTTACAGCCGCCAGAGACTGGTACGCCCGCTATTTCGGCGGGGCTCCCGCCTTTATTCCGATATTTGGCGAGGATGAAGGAAACGTCCGCAAAGTAACGGGCCTCCATACGCTCGCCCCGCCGCTTGCGGGCCGTATCGTTCAGCCGTTCGCCGTTACGCTGAAGGGCATCGAGATTGAAGCGACGGAGATGCAGCAGGACGGGGATACAGAGGCCAAGACGCCGGTTGCCAGCGTAGACGTCGGCCGGGTGCTGGCCGTCTCGCGCGAAGCGCAGGGCGGGTATCGCGTTACGGTACAGCACAGCGGCGGACTTGAAGCCGAGTACGGACATCTGACCGGGACAGTGCTCAAGGCCGATGACTGGCTTCAGGAAGGAGAGGCGGTCGGATGGCTGGAAGAGCGGCCGGGCGAAGCGAAGCCGCTGCTTTATTTTGCCCTGAAGCAGGGCCCAACCTATATCGATCCGTCGGATGAGATCGCCTTTGATTAGGCTGAGGGGCATTCTTTTCTCTCTTCACCCGCTGTTTGTCATTGTTCTGCTCTTCTCCGTCCTGACCGGCCAGTTCCTGGAACTGCTGACCTTGTTCGCGATTGTGCTGATTCATGAGATGGGCCATGTCTGGGCCGCCTCGGCGGCCGGCGCGGATGTCAAGTCCGTGCAGCTTCTCCCGTTCGGAGGGGTGGCCGTGATCGAGGGGCATGGACGGCTGACCGCAGGCAAGGAGATTGGAATTGCGCTGGCCGGTCCTTTGCAGAATTTTATTATGATCGGCGCCGTCGAACTGCTGAAGACTGCCGGCTGGGGAGACGCCGGGTTCATGGATTACCTGGTGCGCGCCAACCTGATGATTGCGCTGTTCAATCTGCTGCCGATTCTGCCGCTGGATGGCGGAAAGGTGATGCAGTCCTTGCTCAGCCTCCTTGCTCCCTACTACAGCACGCTCCTCTGGACCGGACGCATCAGCCTGGCCGCAAGCTGCGGAGTGATGCTCTATGCATCCGCGCCTCTCCTTGAAGGAGGCGGGATACGGCTGAATCTGCTGATGATCGCGGCTTTTCTGCTCTATTCCAACTGGAGCGATCACCGCAATCTGCCTTATCGCTTCATGACGTTCCTCATGTACAGGGAATCGGTGAGCGAACGGAACAAGGCGCTGGGGATAGCGGCCAGGCCGATTGTAGCGCCGCTTGCGAAACCTTTGGATGAAATTCTGCGTCTATTTAAACGGAATCATTATCATCTCATCTATGTACTCGATGCGCAGGGCAATGTGATTACCGTGGTGCCGGAGCAGCGGCTGATCTCCTCGTTCTTCGGACGGTGAGAACAGCGGAGCGCGAAGCCGGCGGCAAGTAGAACGCAGAGGTGAAGCTTATGAAGCAAATGATTGTCGAATGCCGGCCCGGCATGACCCGGATGGCGCTGACGGAGAACGGACGGCTTGTGGAGTACGCGGCCGAACGCGATCAGCAGCAGGGCCTGGTCGGAAGCTTTTACAAAGGCAGGGTTATCAATGTTCTGCCTGGCATGCAGGCCGCTTTTGTAGATATCGGACAGAAGAAGAACGCTTTTCTATATATAGACGACGTGCTGCATCCCCATCTGGACAGGCAGCCAACGGTCAAACCTTCGATCGAGACGCTGCTGAAGCCGGGACAGACGCTCGTCGTCCAGGTGCGCAAGGAACCTCATGGCAGCAAGGGGGCAAGGGTGACGACTCATTACTCCCTGCCGGGACGTTGGATGGTCTATATGCCTTTTGCGGACTATGTCGGGGTATCCAAACGGATCGCGCAGGAATCCGAGCGCAGCCGTCTGAAGGTTTTGGGAGAACGGCTGCGAAGCGGTGAAGAGGGCCTTATTCTTCGGACGGTATCCGAAGGCGAGAGTGAAGAAGCGGTAGCCGGCGATTTGGCCGCGCTGCGCGCCCAATGGAAGAATATCGAGAACCAAGCGCTGAACGCTCCGGCGCCCTCCCTGCTCCACCGGGATCTGAGCATGGTCCAGCGGCTGATCCGGGATGCGTTCGATCCGGAATCGGACGAGCTTTACATGGATTCCGCATCGGCGGCTGCCGAAGCCCGGGCTTATCTGGAAGAGATTGCAGCCCATGCGTCTAACCGCATCAGAATCTATGAAGGAACCGAGCCGATTCTCTCTGCATTCGGAGTAGAGGGGAGCCTTCACCGCGCATTCAGCCGGAAGATCACGCTTGACGGAGGCGCGACGCTGATCTGGGAGGAGACGGAAGCCCTCACGGTTATTGACGTCAATACCGCCCAGTATACGGGAGGCTCCGATCTGGAGGATACCGTAACCCGCACGAATCTGCTGGCCGCCGAGGAGATCGGACGGCTGATGCGCCTCCGGGACACGGGCGGTATCATTCTTGCGGACTTTATTGATATGCAGAAGCCGGATCACCGCAGACAAGTGGTGGAGAAACTGGAGGCTGTCACCCGCAGAGACCGGACACAGACGCATATTCTGGGCTGGACCCGGCTTGGACTGCTGGAAATGACGCGCAAGAAAGTCCGCCATGATGCTCTGGTTCCGTCCGGCAAGCCCTGCGAATGCTGCGGGGGAACGGGCCGGGCGGACGGCTCGCCGATGCGCATCCCGGGACAGGAGCTACTCTGATCGGTGAAAGCAATTGACTTCTTGACGTGTCCGTGATATGATCTTCAAGTATGTGTGCGGTTATTGTAATCTTGCACATGCTGTAACCGCTCCGAGCAGGTATGCAAGCGCAGTTCCTTTGCGGTTCTGCCACCTGGCATCAGGCGAGTCTGAGACATGAGGAGGTGCAAGTACAATGTATGCAATTATCGAAACTGGCGGCAAGCAGTACAAAGTTCAAGAGGGCGATGTTCTGTTTATCGAGAAGCTGAACGCAGAAGACGGCGCAAGCGTAACGTTTGACCGTGTCCTGGCAGTGTCCGGCGAGAACGGCCTGACAGCGGGAACTCCGCTCGTTAGCGGCGCTACCGTAACGGCGAAGGTGGAGAAGCATGGTAAGGGTCAGAAGGTTGTCGTATTCAAATACAAACCGAAGAAGAACTACCACAAGAAGCAAGGCCACCGTCAACCGTACACCAAAGTAACGATCGAGAAGATTCAAGCGTAAGCGGGTGCGTTAATGATTAACGTCATCATCTCGCGGGATTCTTCCCATGGAACGATCACCGCTTTTGCGGTGGAGGGCCATGCGAATTATGCCAGAAGAGGCGAAGATATCGTCTGCGCCGGGGTTTCGGCCGTTACGGTCGGCACCGTCAATGCGATAGAGGCTTTGACCGGCGTCGTTCTGGAGAGCTCGATGAAGGGCGGCTTCCTCAGCGGGAATGTCGTTCGGACGGAGAATCCGGAAATGTCGGCGAAGGTGCAGCTGCTTCTGGAATCCATGATCGTAATGCTGCGGACTATCGCGGATTCATACGGGAAGTATATTCAGATACAGGAAGTTATTAATTGAAGAAGGAGGTAGACTTTTCATGTTGAAATTGGACCTTCAGTTGTTTGCTTCTAAGAAGGGCGTAGGCTCGACGAAGAACGGACGAGACAGCCATTCCAAGCGTCTTGGCGCCAAGCGTGCCGACGGACAGACAGTTACCGGCGGCAGCATTCTGGTTCGCCAGCGCGGAACGAAGATTCATCCCGGCACGAATGTCGGCATCGGCAAGGACGACACGCTGTTCGCTAAGGTTGACGGCGTTGTGAAGTTCGAGCGTCTGGGACGTGACCGCAAGAAAGTGAGCGTCTACCCGGTGGAAGTTGCTCCGGTAGCAGCTGCTCTGGAAGTGTAATTCTTCGTTATTACGGTTTAAGAAGCCTCCGGCATGAGCGCCGGAGGCTTTTTTTGAAATATGCGAGGCGAACGGGCCGGCAGCGGATGAATTTGCGGGTATTCCTATGGTATACTTTGTTAAAATGACGAACGTCCGGCCCAAGAGAATGCTTGAGCGACGTTCTGGTACCGGGGACGTGGACTGAGCATGAAATCCTGGATAACAGCGGCCGGCTGGCCGGCGCTGTCGCTTCTTATCCCGGCCGGCCTGGCCTTGTGGAAGCCTTCATGGGAGACTTCGCTGCTGCTGGCGGCCTGGGCCGCGGCGGCTATGGCTGCGGCCGTTCTTCTGTGCCGCGGAAGGCTGCAGGAAGAACTCCGCCGGCAGGAGCACTGCTTGCAGGAGCAAGCAATTCGAACGCTGAATCATCATCGGCATGATTGGATGAACGATCTGCAGGTGCTGTACGGATATATTCAGCTTGGCAAGCCTGATAAATCTGTGCAGTGTGTGGAAAGAATAAAGGAGCGCATCGCTCTGGACAGCCGGATTGCCAAGCTCGGCATCCCGCCGCTGGTCTTCTTTCTTCAGTCCTACCGCACCTCGGGCGGCGGGCTGCTGCTGGATATTGAAGTCGAGGAAGGGCTGTTTCTGGAGGACAGGCTGTCTCCTGAAGGAAGCGCGGAGCTGGCCTCGGCAGTGGCCCAGACGGTTGCGGCTTATGAACGGGGCTTGCCGGAGATTCATGGGGAGCCTCCGGTGCTGGAGCTGTCGTTCCGTTCGGAAGGACCCGATCTCATCATTGTTTTTGAAGGCGAAGACCCGGAAGGAAATCCCGATCTCATGCAGAGACGCATTTCCAGCATAATACGGGACAAGAGAATTCGGGCCGAGCGGCTGGATCCGCAGGAGTCCGATTTTCAACTGCGCATCCCTATGGGCGTGTGAGGAAGGTGAAGATTAATGTTTGTAGATAAAGCGAAGATTTATGTAAAAGGCGGCGACGGAGGCGACGGGCTCGTCGCTTTCCGCCGGGAGAAATATGTGCCGGAGGGCGGACCGGCCGGCGGCGACGGCGGCAAGGGGGGCGACATCATCTTCCGTGTCGACGAAGGACTGCGGACGCTGATGGACTTCCGCTACCAGCGGCATTTCAAAGCCCAACGCGGAGAGAAAGGCCGCAACAAGAGCCAGCACGGGGCCGGCGCCGAGAATATGGTCGTTCGGATTCCGCCGGGAACGGTTCTGTACGATGACGATACCGGCGAGTTGATTGCCGATATGACGCGTCACGGCCAGCAGATCGTAGTGGCCCGGGGCGGCCGGGGCGGCCGGGGGAATATCCGGTTCGCCACGCCGAATAACCCGGCGCCGGAGCTTGCGGAGAACGGCGAGGAAGGCCAGGAACGGTATATCGTGATGGAGCTGAAAGTGATGGCGGATGTCGGGCTGGTCGGGTTCCCGAGCGTGGGCAAGTCGACGCTGCTGTCCGTGGTGTCCGCGGCGAAGCCGAAGATCGGCGCGTATCATTTTACAACCATCACTCCAAATCTTGGCGTAGTCGATGTCGGCGACGGCAGAAGCTTCGTTATGGCCGACCTGCCGGGACTGATCGAAGGCGCTTCGGAAGGCGTCGGTCTCGGACATGAGTTTTTGCGCCATGTAGAGCGGACCCGGATCATCATCCATGTGATCGACATGGCGGGTTCCGAAGGCCGCGATCCGTTCGAGGACTGGGTGAAGATCAACGAAGAGCTGAAGCAGTATAATGCAGGATTGGCGGATCGGCCGCAGGTGGTTGCCGCCAACAAGATGGATATGCCGGAAGCGCAGGAGCATCTGGAATCTTTCCGGCGTCAGCTCGGCGACATTCGTCCGGACATTGAGATTATGCCCATCTCTTCGCTGACCCGGCAGGGCGTGCAGGAGCTGCTCTACCGGGCGGCCGATCTGCTGGATTCCATTCCGGCAGTGGCGGAGGTTCAGCCTGAAGGAGATGCAGCCGAACGCAAGGTGTACAAGCTGGATGCGTCGGAAGACGACCACTTTACCATTACCCGCGACAACGAAGCGTTCGTGGTGCACAGTCCGCGAATCGAGCGGATGCTCAAACGGCTGCAGATGAACTCGCATGATGCGATTCTGAAGCTGGCCCGGACGCTGCGCCATATGGGTGTGGACGAGGAACTCCGCAAGCGGGGGGCCGTAGAAGGCACCATCGTGCGGATTGCCGACTTCGAGTTCGAATTCGTAGAGAGCAGCAGCTACTATTAAGAAGGTATCTAGGCCGGCGGAGCGATTCGCCGGTTTTTTTTGCGTGCCTGTATTCAAAGTTTTTCATTTTACCAAGAGGGTTGCAATTTCATCCTCGGCGGCTTATAATGTCCACTATGTACATACAAAAGTCTTTAGGGAGAGGACGTTCGTGAAAGAACGCTATTATTTGGTCCGGGAAGATATTTTGCCCGATGCTGTGCTGAAGACGATGCAGGTCAAGCAGCTGCTGGAAGCCGGCGACGTCAAGACGGTGCATGAGGGCGTGGAGCAGGTCGGACTCAGCCGCAGCGCTTTTTATAAGTATAAGGACGGTATTCATCTTATTCACCAGCTGGAACGGGAGCGGATCGTCACCATCTCGATGGATCTGGATCACGAATCCGGCATGCTGTCCAAGGTGCTGAGCGCCGTTGCGGGGCATGGGGCCAATGTGCTGACCATCAACCAGAGCATACCGCTGCAAGGAAGGGCCAACGTCGTCATCTCCATCGAAATTTCCCATTTAAGCGGAGAACTCGGGGAATTGCTGGACGGGCTGAAAGAAATGCCGGGCGTCAGACGCACGCAAATTGTAGGCCAGGGATAAAGAGAGAATCGGTCAGAGAGGATGCGGATAGAGATGAAGCCGGTTAAGGTGGGGCTGCTGGGATTGGGAACGGTCGGAACGGGCGTAGTGCGGATTCTCCAGGGCTTCCAGGAGGATCTGAGCAGTCAGGTAGGATCACCGATCGAGATCAGCCGGGTAGCTGTGAAGAATTCGGAGAAGACGCGGTCCATCGATATTGCGCGCGAGGTGCTGACCACCGATCCGTGGGAAGTCATCCGCGACCCTGAGGTCGACGTGATTGTTGAAGTCATGGGCGGCGTGGGCATCACGAAGGATTACATTCTCGAAGCGCTGGAGCGCGGCAAGCACATCGTGACGGCCAACAAGGATCTGATGGCCCTGCACGGCACAGAGATTCTGGCCAAGGCCCAGGAGAAGCAGTGCGACGTCTTCTATGAGGCCAGTGTAGCCGGCGGGATTCCGATTATCCGTACGCTGATTGAGGGCTTCTCGTCGGACCGGATTGTCAAGATTATGGGGATCGTCAACGGGACGACCAATTACATACTGACCAAAATGAGCCAGGAAGGCGCGTCGTATGACGACGTCCTTCAGGAAGCCCAGGCTCTCGGCTATGCCGAAGCGGACCCGACCTCCGATGTGGAAGGGCTGGACGCTGCCCGCAAAATGGCGATTCTCGGCACGCTGGGCTTCCGGACGAATGTAGAGCTGACCGATGTCAGCGTCAGCGGCATTTCCGGCGTAACCCGGCAGGACATTCAGTTCGCCAAGCGTCTTGGCTACGAGATTAAGCTGCTCGGCATTGCCGAATGCCACAATGAAGAATTCAGCATCAGTGTACAGCCGACCTTGATCCGGGCCAGTCATCCGCTCGCCTCGGTAAGCGGGGTATTCAATGCGGTCTACGTCTTCGGTGAAGCCGTTGGCGAGACCATGTTCTACGGAGCGGGAGCGGGTGAAATGCCGACGGCGACCTCCGTTGTGGCCGACCTTGTAGCCGTCATTAAGAATTTGAAGCTTGGAGTAAACGGGCTCAAGCAGATCGTTCCCTACAAGCAGAAGAAGCTGAAGAGCGATGAACAGGTCTTTTACAAGAACTTTTTACTGCTGCACGTGGACGACAAGGCGGGGGTTCTGGCTCGGATCACGCAGGTCTTCGCAGAATACGAGGTCAGTCTCGATTCCGTTCTGCAGCAGGCGAATCCGGCCAATCCGGACGCCGAAATTATCATTGTTACCCACAACGCCAGCAAGGCGAGCATGGATAAGGTGCTGCGGCGTTTTGAAGAAATGGACGTTATTCGCCGGGTGAAGAGCCATTACCGGGTAGAAGGATAAATAGGGTTGAAGGAGATCGCGACTGGTGAAGAGAAGAGTTAGAGTCAAGGTCCCCGCCAGCACGGCCAACCTCGGTCCGGGCTTTGATACGCTCGGCATGGCGCTGTCGCTGTACGCGTGGATGGAAATGGCGGAGGCGGAAGAGACCGCCTTCCACCTGTATGGAGACGAGATGAAGGGACTTCCCCTCGACAAAAGCAATCTCCTCTACCGGGTAGCCCAAATGGTATTTGAGGAAGCGGGCGTTTCGGTGCCCGAACTGGACATCTCCATGTATTCCGAGATTCCTCTGACCCGCGGGCTGGGCAGCAGCGCGTCGGCCATTGTCGCCGCGCTGACGGCGGCGAATGCGTTGATTAGCAGTCCGCTGTCCACGGAACGCCTGTTCGATCTGGCGTCCTCGCTGGAGAAGCATCCGGACAATGTCGGCGCCTCTTTCTTCGGCGGTATTATTGCCGCGGCCTGGGACGGCGAGCATGCCGATTACATGCGGATTGAGCCTCCGGATGAACTGGAGGCGTTAGTCGTCATCCCCGAGTTCGAACTGGCCACCTCGAAGGCGCGCGGCGTTCTGCCGGAGGCGCTGCCGATGGGCGACGCCGTTCACAACATCGCCCGTTCGTCGCTGCTGACGGCGGCGCTTGCGCTGGGCCGGCTGGATCTGGTCGGAGCGGCCATGAAGGACCGGCTGCATCAGCCTTACCGGGCTGCGCTGGTGCCGGGCCTGACCGAGCTGCTGGACGAGGCGCCGCGCCGCGGCGCGCTCGGAGCGGCGCTCAGCGGCGCGGGGCCTACGCTGATCGCCCTCGTCCGCAGGGATGAACCGAAGAAGCGCGAACTGGAAGCCTTTATGCGGGAGACCTTGTCGGCGCAGGGAATCCCGGCAACGGCGCGCTGGCTGCTCCCTGCCAAGGAAGGCGCAAGCGTGCTGGAAATGCCGGACAGCGCGCCGGGGATGCGCGAGGAATCATTTTTGGATATGATAAAAGGAGTTCAACAGAGATGAAATCGATAGCTATGCTGCCGGAGGGAACCACTTCTCACGAAGCGCTGCTGCATTTGTTGGACGGGGAGCCGTTCAGGCCGGTTTATCACAAGCTGATCTCCGATGTATTCCTGTCAACAGCGAGCGGCAAGACGGACTACAGCGTCATTCCGATCGAGAATACCATTGAAGGGTCCGTCAGTCTGCATCTGGACTGGCTGATTCACGAGGTGGAACTGCCGATGCAGGCAGAATGGATTTATCCGTCTATTCAGAACTTGATCGGCAACCCCGGCGAGTTTTTGGATACAGACGGGCAGGCAAGGTATGACAGAATTGTCAAAGTGCTCTCTCATCCGGTGGCAATGGCCCAGTGCGGACAGTTCATCCGCCAGCATCTGCCGGGAGCGGAGATCGAGACGGTCGGAAGCACCTCGGAAGCGGTGGAGATCGTCAAGCAGCATCCGGGCAAAGGCTGGGCCGCCATTGCCACGGAATTCGGCGCCCGTACGCACGGCCTCGAAATGGTTGCGAGAAGGGTAACCGACCACGACAACAACTATACCCGTTTTGTGCTGGTCGGATCGGCTAAGCCTGAGCTTCGCCGCCGAAGCAGCGGCAGCAAGACAAGCATTCTCGTCACCCTGCCGGAGGATTATCCGGGCGCGCTGCACCAGGTTCTCTCGGCCTTTGCCTGGCGAAGACTGAACCTGTCGCGCATCGAGTCGCGTCCGACGAAGAAGAAACTGGGGTCGTACTATTTTTACATTGATGTGCTCGAACCGATGGATTCGGTCCTGATGCCCGCGGCAATTGAAGAGATTCAGGCGCTGGGCTGCATGGTCCGGGTTATGGGCTCGTATCCCACATACACCTATGAGAAAGAAAAAGCGGAGGTGCAGTAAGCGCATGGCTGAGCAATGGATTTATCTAGACGGACAATATGTGACCAAAGAGAAGGCGACCGTATCGGTATTTGACCACGGATTCCTGTATGGAGACGGGATTTTTGAAGGAATCCGGATTTATAACGGCAACATTTTCAAATGCAAAGAGCATCTGGATCGGCTGTATGATTCGGCTAAATCCATCATGCTGGACATCCCGCTGACCTACGACGAAATGCGGGAAGCCATGGCGGAGACCATTCGCCGCAACGATATGCGCAACGGTTATATCCGTCTGATCGTCTCCCGGGGTCCCGGGAATCTGGGTCTGGACCCTCGGCGGTGTCCGAAGGCCAGCGTCATTATCATTGTCGAGCAGCTTGCGATCTATCCGGAGGCGGCCTACCTGAACGGTCTGCGTGCCGTCTCCGTCTCCCAGCGGCGCAACATTCCGGATGCGCTCAATCCAAAGATTAAATCGCTGAACTATCTGAACAATATTCTGGTCAAGATCCAGTCCAATCTGGCCGAGGCGGACGAAGCCGTCATGCTGAATGCCCAAGGTTATGTAACTGAAGGATCGGGCGACAATATTTTTGTCATCAAAAAAGGAGTTGTCTATACCCCGCCTTGCTATCTGGGCGCGCTGGAGGGCATTACCCGGCTTGCCATCATCGAGCTGTGCGAGAAGCTGGGGATCCCGCTCAAAGAAGAGCCGTTCACGCTGCATGACCTTTACATTGCGGATGAAGTCTTCTTTACCGGCACAGCTGCCGAAGTCATTGCCTGCCGCGAGATCGACGGACGGATTATCGGCGAAGGCCACGCGGGTCCGGTCACGCTGAAGCTGCTGGAGGAGTTCCGGCGCATCGTAGACCAGGACGGCTATAAAGTGTGGGAAAGCTAATCCGCTTTTGACCGGGAAGAAATCATCGATCCTGCTTGTGCTCCTTGCGTGGAGCGCAGGCAGGATTTTTTTGTGCGCAGGGATGTCATTCGCCTATGGCCTGCATAAGATGAAGTAGCGAAGGAGGCCGAATAACGCGCTCCGGTGCGATCAAGACGAGGCCGCCATATCAGGCAATAGGAGGGTAATGCTGCGTGAAAATACACATTGTCAAGCAAGGGGACACTCTCTTCGAGCTGTCGCAAAAATACGGATTGCCGCTGGAGGATCTGATTAAAGCCAATCCGCAAATCGCCGATCCCGATGTGCTTCACATCGGAGACAAAGTGAAGATTCCGGGGGCAGGGACGCTGCCGGATCAGGGAGAGATGTATTACAAGCATACGGTTCAGCAGGGAGATACGCTCTGGAAGCTGTCCAAAGCTTGGGGGGTCCAGCTCAAAGATGTCATTGAAGCGAATCCTCAGCTGAAGAATCCGGATGTGCTGAAGGTTGGAGAAGTCGTTTATATCCCGAAGAAGGGTGCGGTTGCGCCTGCAGAACCGGCAGGAACCGAATCAGCGGGAACAATCGTAGGTGGGGAAGCGACTGGCGGCAAGACGTATACGGGACCCATCGAGCAAGTTCCCGGCAAAACCTACACGGGACCCATCGAGCAAGCCCCCGGTAAAACCAATACGGGACCAGTCATTCAGCCTGCCCCGCCGGTTCAGGTTGTTCCGGCTCCCGCCCCTGTCCCGGAAATCGTCACCGAGACGCAAAGTCTCTTTGTGCAAATCTCTGTACCGGCCCAGGAGGCAGTGGTATACCAGCCTCAGCCGATGCCTGCGCCGGCTCCTTGCCCGGCAGAACCGGCGGGCTGCGGAGGCGTTAGCGGCTATCCGGGCCTGACAGAGAATCCGCACTTCTATGATTGCCCGCCGGTATACCCGATGTATCAGTCCGTGGGCTGCGCTCCCGCTCCTTGCGGTCCCTCGCCGCATGCGATGATGTGCGGAACGACGTTACCCGCTCCGGCACCTGCGTATGGCGACTCTTGTTACCCGGGCATCTCGGCATCGGATTATACCCCTTGCGGGATGGAAGGAATGATGAACTACACCTCGGGAAGCTATCCGTCCGTCATTCAGCCCTCTTCCGCCTATACGCCGTCTCATTTTGGTATGCACGGTTACCCGGAGCACATGTATGCCCAGCCTTCTTGCCCTCCGGATGCCTATACGGCTTCAATGCCAGGTTATGCTCCGTCAACACCTGCTTACACGGCTCCTGTCTACAGTCAGCAAATGCCGTCCATGCCATGGCCGTCGTGCGGCTGCGGAGAAGGACAGAGCTGGCCGGCAGCGCAAGCCTATCCTTCCGGTTCCGAGACGGTTCCCGGCGGGGGCATGGCGTATGCTCCTCCGGCATATGCTCCTTATCCTTATCCCGGCTGGAATCCTGGCGCCTATCCCGCTCAGATGGCCGCTTCTCCCGTACTCCCGACTATTCCGGAGTTTCCCGGGACCGATTGGCCTTATCTGAATCGGATTCAGCCCTTGGCTCAAGTGCAGAATACGGCCGACCCTATTCCGTCCGCATCCGAAGAAACGCCGGCGAAAGAAGAATCGGCTCCCGCCGCCAAGAGTAAAGCGGGGGAACGAGGCAAAGCCAAGGTATCCGGACAGGAAAGCTCCAAAAAGGCCGCTTCAGAAACCCGCAGCAAGAAGTCTCCAAACAAGAATGAACCGGAAACCGCAAAAAAACGTAAAAATCCGTGGATCTCCCGTTAAGCAAAAAACTTATAATCCATATAATAAAAACTCAGCATCCGGGGAATGTACGTACTTCGTACAACTCCGGATGCTAATATCAGTATGTAAGTAGAGATAAGGGAGTAAAACTCGAATGAAGGTCTTATAGGTATATGGATTCATATACGAAATGGGAATTTATGAGGGTTGTTGCATCGCTGAGGGACGTGCTATAGTAAGTAGCAGTCACCCGGTACAAGCAGATATGGACGACCTCTTAAATAGAGATTGAAAATTAAAGCTTGCATCATAAAAGAGACTGTGTTATATTATAAGAGTTGCTGGTGCGAACGAGCATCGGCGATGAAGACGGTTT
>NZ_VYKK01000022.1 GCF_008710135.1 Paenibacillus spiritus
CGTAAATTAAACAAACTGACGCCAGTAGAGTACCGACGCCAGCTTGGAGCCTAGGTGTTTTTTTCAATGTCCACTAAATGGGGTCTTGACCAGAAGCGTCCGGGGCTTTTTCAACCCGTCCGGTTTGTGGTACGATGATAGAATCAATACGGTCCGGAATACCGCAAATTTGCGTGAATGGGCTCCGCGGCCGGTCATGGGGAGGACACAAGAGTGAGTGCAATTGATTCGATTCTGGAGAAGGCGCTGCGGGGCGACCGCTTGGGGCTGGAAGATACGATAACGCTGTTCGAGAGCAACGAGATTGAGAAAATGGGGGCGGCGGCAGACGTTATAATGAAGCGCTGGCATCCGGACCCGGTGGCAACCTTTGTCATCGGGCGGAATGTCAACTATACCAATGTCTGCGATGTCTACTGCCGGTTCTGTGCGTTCTATCGGCGTCCGGGCTCTCCCGAAGGATACGTGCTGCCCGATGAGACGATCTACCAGAAGATCCGGGAGACCATCGCGGTGAACGGTACGGAGATTCTGATGCAGGGCGGAACGAATCCGAACCTGCCGTTCAGTTACTACACGGATCTGCTCCGGAATATCAAATCCCGGTTCCCGGACATTACGATGCACTCGTTCTCGCCTGCGGAGATTATGAAGATGAAGGAACTTTCCGGGCTTACGCTGGAAGAGACGCTGCGCCAGATTCACGCCGCCGGTCTGGATTCGCTGCCCGGCGGCGGCGCCGAGATTCTGGACGACCGCACCCGGCGCCGGATCAGCCGGCTCAAGGGCTCCTGGCGGGACTGGATGGAAGTGATGCGGACCGCTCACCGGATCGGTATGAATACGACCGCGACCATGGTGATCGGTCTCGGCGAGAGCTTGGAAGAACGGGCGCTTCACCTGCTGCGCGTGCGGGAGGCGCAGGATGAATGCATTGCCGGCAACTATAATTCGGAAGGCTTCCTGGCGTTCATCTCCTGGACCTTCCAGCCTGACAATACGAATCTGAAGCTGGAACGGCAGTCGCCGGAAGAGTACCTCAAGACGGTGGCGGTCAGCCGGCTCGTGCTGGATAATATCAAGAACTTCCAGTCCTCCTGGGTGACGATGGGACCGGAGATCGGCCGGCTGTCGCTTCAGTACGGCTGCAACGATTTCGGCAGCACGATGATCGAGGAGAATGTCGTCTCCTCCGCAGGCGCTACGCACAAGGTCAATATTCAGGAGACGCTGGATATTATCCGGGCGGCGGGCAAGGTTCCGGCGCAGCGGAATACGCGCTACGATATTCTTCGCGTGTTCGACGATGTGAACGCGAAGGTGGAGCATGATTTTGTGATGCAGAATTAGGACTGGACTATTCAGAACCAGGTTATACAGAAACAGGGCGTCCGTAATGGAGGCCCTGTTTCTGCTTGGGGCTTCATACACTGAAGCCGTTATTTATAGAGCTGATTTTACAGCGGGAGACGGAGCGATCGCATGTGGTTTCATGCTCTCCGTGAGAAAATCAACCAACTCTTTAGAAGTTTCCCCGGTGACAGCGATGAATTGGCTTTCTTTAACTCCCTCCGAGTTATTCCACGCAATATGGACATATATCCTTTGGTAGAGGTTCAAAAATTCCTGGTCGATAGCTTTCGGATCAATGATAAAAGCGCGAAAAGCCGTAGTTCCTTTTAGTTCTCCGTCAGGGGACAAATCGCTGAGCGTCTTGACGTCACCATTCAGGTTCGTAAAAAAAACATCATTTGTTATTAATTTTACATTCATTTTGTCCTCTAAGAGAAAACTGACAACCACATCATCCATTGCGACCTTGGGATGGTCCACAATCACATTGTAAACGATCCTTAAATCGTTATTTTCCTGATCTAACCCAATCTCCGCGCGGATTTGATAATCATCTATGGATTGCGCTGAAGAGAAGGAGTCTGCATGGTGCATTTGATCTTGTAAAAGGGACAACTCCGATTGCCGAAGGGCGGTAAACTTTTCGCCAGTTTTAGTGTCATTGCTAGGTGTCGTGGAACATCCGCTTATCAGTAAGATTATTAATCCGCTTATTAGCATAGTCGCTTGCTTCATCATTATTTCGCTCCTTATCAGCTGTAAATTAATTATACCCGTATGTCAGAAAGGGGTAAATTATAAAAGATTTATTTGTATGAACCAGCGTTCAAGCATAACAATGATTTCGGATGGACGATACTAGCCGTACAACGGAGGTGAAACCCATGCACAAGACCAATCCCGACCCCAAGCTGGACCGGGCCGACAACAAGGCCGACGTCAAGGACAGCCAGCAGAACCGATCCAGCATTCTGGAGGAGCCGCAGATGCTGAACAGCTTGAAGGCGGCCGATTATCCGCCCAGCCTGAACGGCGTGACGAAGAACGAGACCTAAGCGTTCAGCGTTCGTGCATAGGGCGGCATACAGGTTAACCCCGCAGGCTGCCTTCCCATCAGGACGATGGGGAGGCGGCTTGTTTTGGATAAAACTCATTTACATCAGTTACCAAAAGTGATATCATGAATATATCAAATACATATCCATTATGAAGGAGTGCTGATGAAGATGAAGGAACGGATTTTGCACCCGATTAACGGCTTTTGGGTCATTGGGCTGGTTGTGCTGTTGTGCGGGGCGGGGATTTACCTGGGGCCGGTGAAGGAGTATGTCGCAGTTCCTGCCCTTTTATTTCTTCTGGCTGGTCTGCTGCTGACAGGCATCACGATTGTCCAGCCGAATAAAGCGGAGGTCGTAACGTTCTTCGGGAAATACGTCGGAACCATCAATAAGAGCGGACTCTGGGCGGTTATTCCGCTCAGTCTGCGGAAGACCGTATCGCTGCGGGTGCGCAACTTCAACAGCGTCAAGCTGAAGGTGAACGATGTCGAGGGGAATCCGATCGAAATTGCAGCCGTTGTGGTATTCCGGGTTGTCGATTCGGCCAAGGCGCTGTTCGACGTGGACAACTACCGGGGATTCGTGGAGATTCAGAGCGAGACGGCGCTGCGCCATGTAGCGAGCAAATACCCGTACGACAATTTCAATGAGACCGGGCTGTCGCTGCGCGCCAATTCCGATGAGATTGCCCGTCAGCTTACGACAGAGCTTCAGGACCGGTTGTCCATGGCGGGGGTAGTGGTGCTGGAAGCCCGTCTGACGCATCTGGCTTACTCCACCGAGATTGCCAGCACCATGCTGCAGCGCCAGCAGGCATCGGCGATTCTCTCGGCCCGGCAGATTATTGTGGAAGGAGCGGTCGGCATGGTGGATATGGCGATCAAGCAGCTCAAGGAGAGCGGCGTAGTCGATCTGGATGAAGAGCGCAAGGCGGCCATGATTAACAATCTGATGGTGGCCATTGTATCCGAGCGCGGGGCGAGCCCGGTCATTAACGCCGGCTCGCTCTACTAAGGGGTCAGACCCTAATGGCGGCCAAGAAGAACTTCCCGCTGCGCATCGATCCGGAGCTGCATGCTGCGCTTGAGCGATGGGCGGCCGAAGAATTCCGCAGTGTCAACGGGCATATTGAGTACCTGCTGCGGGAAAGCTTGAAACGGGCGGGCCGCTTGCCCGGACGCGCAGCGTCCGAAGACGAATGAAGCGTAATGACCGGACGAACCGGGCGGCGGCGCACGCCTTACGGCTTGACTCCCGGAAGCATTCGGAATTATAATTACTCATGCCAAAAGCAACGACAAAGATATGAACCGAATGTACACGGACCGTACAGAGAGAGGAAAGTTACGCTGCAATTTCCTCCGGAATCCCGGCTTCGGTTTACCCCTTTGTAGCTGCGGCTCCCAACGTTCCTTCAAGGCGCGAGGCCTGGAGTGAACCAGTAAGAACCGCCGGTCCATGGCCGTTACCCCATGCTGATGAAGGATTTCCGCCTCCGGCGGCAATCGAATTTGGGTGGAACCACGGGTGATCTGACGCTCGTCCCTTTGCGGGACGGGCGTTTTTTGTTGTTTCCAAGATGAGAAGGAGGATATGAACATGGCAGTAAGCATCAAGCTTCCGGACGGCTCGGTCCGGGAATACGCAGAGGGCAGTACGATTGACGATGTCGCAGCGTCGATCAGCAGCGGTCTGCGCAAGAACGCCGCGGCGGGCAAGCTGAACGGCATTCTGGTCGATCTGTCCGCGCAGGTGGGTGAAGGCGACCTGGTTGAAATTGTAACGCTTGATTCCAAGGAAGGGCTGGACGTGATGCGTCACAGCACCGCCCACCTGATGGCCCAGGCCGTCAGACGTCTGTTCGGCCAGAAGGAAGTCTTCTTCGGGGTCGGTCCGGTCATCGAGGACGGGTTCTATTATGATATGGATCTGGATCATCCGCTGAATCCCGAAGATCTGCTGAAGATCGAGAAGGAAATGGAGCGCATCGTATCCGAGAACCTGCCGATCGTCCGCAAGGAAGTCAGCCGGGAAGAGGCGCTGGCCATCTTCAGCGAGCTTGGCGACCCTTATAAGAAAGAACTGATTGAAGCGCTGCCCGACGGCCAACCGATCACGATCTACAAGCAGGGCGAGTTCTTCGATCTCTGCCGCGGGCCGCATGTGCCGTCAACCGGTAAGATCAAGGTCTTCAAGCTGATGAGCGTAGCCGGAGCGTACTGGCGCGGGGATGCGAAGAACAAAATGCTCCAGCGTGTCTACGGCACCGCCTGGCTGAAGAAAGCCCAGCTGGACGAGCATCTGCGCCTTCTGGAAGAAGCGAAGAAGCGCGATCACCGGCGTCTCGGCAAGGAGCTGGAGATCTTTACCTTCAATCAATTAGTAGGCCAGGGTCTGCCGATCTGGCTGCCGAAGGGTGCGAAGCTCCGCAGCATTCTGGAACGCTATATCGTGGATCTGGAAGCAAGCCTCGGCTACCAGCATGTCTACACGCCGGTACTGGGCAACGTGGAGCTGTACAAGACTTCCGGCCACTGGGATCACTATCAGGAAGACATGTTCCCGAAGATGACGATTGATACGGAGGAGTTCGTGCTTCGGCCCATGAACTGCCCGCATCATATGATGATCTACAAGAGCAGCATGCACAGCTACCGGGATCTGCCGATCCGCATCGCCGAGCTGGGTATCCAGCACCGCTATGAAATGTCCGGCGCGCTTACGGGTCTGCACCGCGTACGCTCGATGACTCTGAACGACTCGCATATCTTCTGCCGCCTCGACCAGATCAAGGGCGAATTCACTCGCGTGCTGGAGCTGATCAAGCAGGTCTACAGCGACTTCGGCATCCATGATTACCGGTTCCGCCTGTCCTACCGGGATCCGCAGGACACGGAGAAATACTACCAGAACGACGAGATGTGGACGACGGCCCAGCGCATGCTGCGCGAAGTTGTAGAAGAAGCCGGCCTGCCGTTCTATGAGGCGGAAGGCGAAGCGGCGTTCTACGGTCCGAAGCTGGACGTTCAGATCAAGACCGTCTTGGGCAAGGAAGAGACGCTCTCGACCGTACAGATCGACTTCCTGCTGCCGGAGAAATTTGAGCTGGAATATGTCGGTGAAGACGGTCAGAAGCACCGTCCGGTCGTGCTGCACCGCGGGATTCTGGGAACGATGGAACGGTTCGTGGCCTTCCTGCTGGAGAACTTCGCCGGCGCTCTGCCGCTGTGGCTGTCGCCGCAGCAGGTCAAGGTTATCCCGGTATCGAACGCGTTCGACGACTATGCGAACGAAGTCGTGGACCAGCTTCGCCGCCGCGGTCTCCGCGCGGAAGCGGATCTGCGCAACGAGAAGCTCGGCTACAAAATCCGCGAAGGCCAGCTTGAGAAGCTGCCGTATATGTTCATCGTCGGCGAGAACGAGAAATCCTCCGGCACCGTCTCGGTCCGCAAGCGCGGAGAAGGCGACATCGGCGCGAAATCGCTCGATGAAGTGCTGGGCCTGCTGACCGAAGAAGTAGCCAACCGTACGATCTGACGGTGATCTGCCCGTAGCGATATATCGCTGTACCTGATACCGCCGCGTCTGTCCTAACGGGACGGCGCGGCTTTTTGACGCGGGACGCTTGTTTCACTAATTCGGGTATAAAATGTTCCAGATCGGGAAACCCTCGCTAGTAAGGGGGAGGTAATGACATGATTTCATTTCGATCTGGATCACGAATTTGGTGCGCACTCGTCACTGTGGCGGTCGCGTTCTTCTTGATGCATAAGGAACAACCTGCGCTCGGCCGCGCAATCGAGGGCGATCCGCCCCGCATTGCCGTTGCCGCCGCAGCGGATGATGCGGCGCCTGAACGGGGCGTCGGACGCCGGGCGGAATACCGCGAAGCGGCACGGGCCGCTGCGGAAGCGGCGCAGGCCAAGGCCGAAGAGCAGGCCCGGCTCCAGGCAGCCGAGCGGCTGAGAACGGCCGATCCGGCCATTCCGGTGTCGGCTCCGGAGCCGGAGCAGATCATCCGGACGTTCACGGTTACGGCGACCGGATATACCGCCGGGTATGAATCGACGGGCAAACGGCCGAACCATCCCGAATACGGAATTACGTATTCCGGCGTCAAGGTTCGCCGGGACAAGAATGCCGTCTCCACCATAGCGGCAGACCCGAAGGTGTTGCCGCTCGGAAGCATTCTGTATATCCCGGGATACGGCTATGCCGTCGTCGCGGACACGGGGTCGGCGATCAAGGGACAGAAGATCGATCTTTATTTTGCCACCACGAAGCAGGTTTATAACGAATGGGGCAAGAAGAAGGTCGAGGTGCAGCTTATCCGCCGCGGCAGCGGCAAATGCTCTGAAGCCATGCTCCGCGACCTGGCCAGAACGATCCGCACGTATGACTTTGTCCCGCAGTCCAAGCTCGATGAGCTGATCTGACGGGCTTCCGGAATCCGGCAGGCTCCTGCAGGTTCAGCGCCGCATAATTGGACTGGCTCCTTCCCATACTACATGTCGAGGGAGGTGACCATCCATGGCCAAGAAACCGAAAGTCCAGGAGAACTACCAGACACCGAACGAGAAGTACAACGCCGAGTTTGCCGTAGAGAACGACGGCGCAACGAAGGCTGCCGCCAAACCGGCAATGAAGCCGTCCAAATAAGGAGCTTCCGCCGACTTATGCGGTCCGAAGGCACCTGCGTCCACAAGGACGCAGGTGTTTTTGCGTGGACATGGAACGGATCGGAAGGCAGGCTGTGCCAAGAAAGCTTGGGCCCTCCCGTTTCCCCCGTCGTTCTCGGTCCCTGGACCGAGTCCGCATTCATTCCGCCGCCGCTGTCGGGTCACCGGACTTTCCGTTAAACTGAATTCATAAAGCCAGTGAGTGTGTTACAATATGGCAGAAGGAGACATGAGGCATGAAGAGAAGAGCATCCAGCCAAGCGTTTGGCGGTCTGGTCCTGATCGGAGTCGGGGCTCTGTTTCTGGCCCGCCAACTGGGATATATAGATTTTTCAATAGGAGAACTGTTCGCGAATTTCTGGCCGGCCATCTTGATTCTGTGGGGCGTGCAGCAGATCCTGGGGGTCCTGGAGGGCCGCCAAGGTGCAGGTTCCATGTTCAGCGCCCTGATCTGCACCGGACTCGGCGTATTCTTCCTCGGGAATAACCTGGAGTGGTTTGCTCTTACTTTTGGGGATTTGGTCAAAATGCTGCTCCCCGCCGCACTGATTATCGGCGGACTGAGCGTCATTCTGCGGCCCCGCCGAAACGACCCTCCGGCTCCTCCGGTGCCTCCGGTACCGCCGGCTCCGCCGCAGGGCCCGTCGTTCTACGAGCCGGCCTCCGGCTCATCCGCCGGACCTGAAGTGCCGCCGGCCGCGCCGCTGGCATCGACGCTCGACGAGGAGTTCGAGCGCAAGTTCGGCAAGCTGGGCGGACCGGGAGCGGACTCTTCAGACGGACAGGGGACAACCCCCGGCGCGGAGAAGGCTGCCGATCCGGGTGCCGCCGGCAATTTCGGACCGTCGCTGGCCTCTGCGCCGCGCCGGAGGGAGACCGATGACAACGAGGATCGGGACGAAGAGGACTTTTACGGCGATCATGGCTCCCGGGACCGTCACCAGCGCCGCCGGGAAGAACGCCACGAACGGCACATGGAGCGCCGCCGGGAACAGGCGGAACGGCATCGCCGCACCTGGGAAGAACGCGGGAGACACGGGGGCGGTCACAGTTCGCACGACAACGAGCATTCGACCAACCGGTCCACGTTCATTGGTGATGTGCATCTGGGCCGGGAGTATTTCCAGCTGAAGCATACGAATATCTCCCAATTTATCGGAGATACCGTGCTGGATCTGACGAATGCGCAGATTCCGTACGGGGAGACGAAGATCAACATCAGCGCTTTTATCGGCGATCTGAAGATCTACATTCCCGACGATATGGATCTTGGCATTTCGGTCAACAGCAGCTCGTTTATCGGAGATATGGAGGTGCTCGAGCAGGCCCGAAGCGGATTCATGAGCAGCGTACAATTCAAGACGCCGTACTACAAGGAGGCGGGCCGCCGGCTCAAGATCAACATCAGCGCTTTTATCGGCGACATTAAGGTCAAAACGGTGGGGTGAGACATGGGGACGATGCTTAAGAATACGAAATGGGTGCTGCTTCTGTACTTCCTGATTTCGGGCAGTATGACAGCTCTGCTGATGTATGCAGGCACCTGCTTCGGGTACATCCGGGTCGCGGATTACCGGATGTGGGTCTATCTCACCGCCTCGATTGTGCTGTTCACGGTTGTCATCGGCTATATGGCGGTCCAGCGCATCCAGCGCCGGATCGACCATCTGGACCTCAATATGCTTCAGGTGGCGAAGGGAAATCTCTCGGTCCGCATGCCGGACAGCGACGACCCTTCGTTTGCCCGCGTCTACCATGAGTTCAATATGATGATGGATACGGTCGAGAATAAAATGAAGCTCCTGCAGCGCCTCGGCGAGCAGGATGTAATCGAGAAGGAGAAGGCGACGGAGAGCGCCGTGCTGGAGGAGCGCCGCCGGATGGCGCGGGATCTGCACGACACCGTCAGCCAGCAGCTGTTCGCCATTCACATGTCGGCCTCCTCGCTGCCGAAGGTGCTGGAAGTCAACCCGGCGCAGGGCCGCACGGTCATGGGCCAGCTGATTACGATGTCGCAGATGGCGCAGAAGCAGATGCGGGCCCTGATCGCCCAGCTTCGTCCGGTGGAACTCGAAGGCCGCAATCTGTATGAGGCGCTGGAGAAATGGTTCCCGGACTACTGCCGACAGAACGGGCTGAAAGGCATCAAGGAGCTGGAGCTTCAGGGGGGCTTGTCCGAGGCGATTGAGTATCAGCTCTTCCTGATTATCCAGGAGGCCATGGCCAATATCGTCAAGCATGCCGAGGCGAGGCTGGTCAGCCTGTCTCTCCGCGAGACGCCGCGCCAGGTGGCGCTGAGCATCAGCGACGACGGCCAGGGCTTCGAGCTTGGAGGACAGAAGCAGGGCTCATACGGGCTCAGCACGATGCGGGAGCGAGCCGAGAAGCTCGGCGGCCAGGTCGAGATCATCAGCCGGTCCGGGGCAGGCACGACAATCCGCGTACATATACCGAAATACTCGATGGAGGAGGCGACTTCATGAGCGCCATACGTATTCTGCTGGTGGACGACCATGACATGGTCCGGATGGGGTTGAAGACCTATCTGATGCTGGAGCCAAGCTTCGACGTAATCGCAGAGGCCGCGAACGGGAAGGAAGCGCTGGAATTACTTCGGAGCCGGGGAGAGGAGCAGCTTCCGGACCTTGTGCTGATGGACCTGATGATGCCGGTCATGAACGGCGTGGAGACCACCCGGGCCATGCTGGCAGAATTTCCGGGCCTGAAGATCGTGATTCTGACCAGCTTCCTGGAGGATGACCTTGTGGTCGATGCCATTGAAGCGGGCGCGGTCAGCTACGTGCTGAAGACCGTCTCGGCGGAGGAACTGATCTATGCGCTGCAGGGGGCCTACCGGGGAATGCCGGTCATGACCGGCGATGTCTCGCAGGCGCTGACCCGCGGCATCCGGCAGCGGACCGTGCAGGGCGATTCCTCGGGCCTGACCGAGCGCGAGAAGGAAGTGCTGCTGCTCATTGCCGAGGGCAAGAGCAACAAGGATATCGGCGAAGAGCTGCATATCAGCATCAAGACCGTGAAGACCCATGTCAGCAATCTGCTGATGAAATGCGAGCTGGAGGACCGCACCCAGCTGGCCATCTACGCCCACCGCAAAGGCTGGGTGGGATAGAGACAGAGGCGAGGCGCCCGGAACGGGACGCCGTATGGATGGGCTCCAAGCAGAGCTTTCTCGGCAGAGAAAGCTCTGTTTTTATTTTTAATAACAGAAGAAACAGGGGCAGCTCCCGCCATGTTTTATCTCCACTTAAATTGTTTTTAATGTGGACTTAAGGTTTAAAGTCCATTATAAAGACAAGAAAAGGAACAAACTTACACCTGCCGCAGACGGAATGCGAAGCGGCAGAGATGCGGGAGGTTGAAATAGAATTATGGAAGACAACAACAAATTCAATGGGGAAGAGACTCCTAACCGCAACAGCGATTACAATACCAGCCGGGATGGAGCGGGAAGCGAAGCTTCGGCCGAACCCGGGTCGTCCTATTACTATTCGTACGGTCCCTTCAAATCGGTGAATGCGGACAGCGAGCGGGAGCCGGAACGGGTGGAGGTCACTCCGCCGCAGCCGGTTAAACCGCTCTCCTCGTTCAGTCCGGCGGTTCGTCCGGGCGGCGGATACGACGGAGGCAGCGGCTCGGGCGGACGCGGCGGAGCGGACGGCAACTGGCAGTACAACAACAAGAAGCCGAAGAGCGCTTTGAAGACAGGAGTTCTCTCCTTTCTGGCCGGCATGCTCGTCCTTGGCGGTTCGATGTTCGCGGCGGACCGGGGCAACTGGTTCACACCGGAAGATACCAAGGCCGCAGTCGCGACGGCGACTACCGCAAAGGCAGCCAACGAGAGCGCCAAGGTGAATCCTTCCACTGCGATGACATCCTTGACTTCCGGTTCAGGCGATGTCTCCTCGGTGGTGGATCAAGCCGGTCCGGCCGTCGTCAAGATCGAGACGCTGGTCAAGAGCAGCTCGCGCGGCAGCCAGTCCAGCCCGTATTCCAATGATCCGTTCTACCAATTCTTCTTCGGCGACCAGTTCGGAGGAAGCAGCGGTAATTCGCGCAATAATAACGGAAATTCCAATTCGAATTCCAACTCTGGTTCGGATGCTCAGCTTACGCCTTATGGGATCGGTACAGGTTTCATCTATGATGCCAACGGCTATATCCTGACGAACGAACATGTTATCGAAGGCGCTGACGTCATTCAGGTTACGGTCGACGGAACAACCAAGCCGTATGAAGCGAAGCTGCTGGGCAAGAGCAAAGACCTGGATCTGGCTGTGCTGAAGATTGAAGGCACGGACTTCCCGACCGTACCGCTCGGCGATTCGGATTCGATCAAGGTGGGTTCCGAAGTGGTAGCCATCGGGAACCCGCAGGGCTTTGACCACACCGTAACGGCAGGCGTGCTCAGCGCGAAGGACCGCAGCATCGACATTAATGAAGAGGACGGCAGCGGCACGCGCAACTATAAGAACCTGCTGCAGACCGACGCTTCCATTAACCCCGGGAACTCCGGCGGCCCGCTGCTGAATGCGGACGGCCAGGTCATCGGGATGAATGTGGCGGTAAGCACGGATTCCCAGGGCATCGGCTTCGCCATTGCAGTGAACACCATCAAGGAAGTCGTCGACAAGCTGGAGTCGAACCAGGCTATTCCGAAAGAACCGGTGCCGTTCATCGGCGCCACACTGATGACGATCACGGATGAAGTGGCCAGCCAGATGGGAACTAACCTTAAGGACGGCTCCGTTGTGGCCGAGATTATCTATAAGTCCCCGGCTTATGTCGCCGACCTTCGCCCTTATGACATCATCACCGGGGCGAACGGCAAGAAATATGCGACCAGCCAGGATCTGATTGATTATATTCAGACCCTGAAGGTGGGCGACAAGATTACGCTGAATGTCGTCCGGGACGGCAAATCGCTGGACCTGCCGGTAACCATCGGCAACAAGAACGACTTCAATACAGGCAGCTCGCAGAACTCGAACCGTTAATCCAGGCGGACGGGACCGGAGAAGAGGCGGGAGGGGCATCCCTCCCGCCTTCTCTCGTATGATACAATATAGACAATTCTTGAAGAGTAAAGGGGCGGCTCTACACCGATGCGACCGAGTATTCTGATTATCGACGACGACGACAAAATTATTTCCATGCTGCGGCGGGGGCTCGCTTTTGAAGGCTATGAAGTCAAGACGGCTTCCAACGGAGCGGAGGGCTTGCGGGCGGTGCTGGACAGCGAGCCCGATGCGGTCATTCTGGACGTTATGATGCCGCAGGTGGACGGATTCGAAGTATGCCGGCGTCTGCGGGAAGGGGGCAGCAGCGTTCCGGTCCTCATGCTGACCGCGAAGGACGAAGTGGAGCACCGGGTCAAGGGTCTCGATCTCGGAGCGGACGATTATCTGGTCAAGCCGTTTGCGCTCGAAGAGCTGCTTGCGCGGGTGCGCGCGCTGCTGCGCCGCAAGAGCGAGCAGGCCGGCGGGGGCGAACAGGGTCTGGTCTATGAGGATCTGATGCTGGATGTCGATTCCCGCGAAGTGACCCGGGCCGGGAAACGGCTGGAATTGACGGCGAAGGAATTCGAGCTGCTGCATCTGTTCATGCAGAATCCAAAACGGGTGCTCTCCCGCGATCTCATTATGGATAAGATCTGGGGATATGACTACAGCGGGGAATCCAACGTGCTGGAGGTCTACATTGCGATGCTCCGGCAGAAGACGGAGGAGCATGGGGGCAAGCGTCTGATTCAGACGATCCGCGGTGCCGGCTATATCCTAAGAGGAGATAACTGACATGTCGATCCGGTTGCGGCTGACCGCCTGGTATTCGGGAATATTGGCCGTCATGCTGCTGGTCTTCTCGGGTGCGATTTACGTTTTTTTCTATATCAACACCTATGGCGATTTGAAGGACCGGCTGCGGGCGCAGGCCGAGCGGCCCGAGCTTCTGCAGCCCACGCTCAATTTCGACGGATCGCTGGATCTGTCGTTCAATAACAGGCTGGACGCGCAGTACATGTTCGGGCAGATGTATATTTATGATTCCCGCAAGCTGACGCTTAGCGGCAATCTGCAGGACCTTGGATTACAGTTTGATGTGCCGAGCCGCGAGCAGGTGAAGAACAAGATGCAGTTCGTCCAGGGGACGTACGGAGGCTACCATTTCCTGATTTATCAGGTGGCGGTCAACGCCGAGAACTATAACAACAACCCGGTCGGAGTGCTTCAAATCGCCTCTTACACGGGGGAGCAGGACAAGCTTCTTCACCGGCTCAAAACCATTCTGATTGCAGGGTCCTTCGCCACCCTGCTCGCCGCCTTTACCTTCGGGCTGTTCATGGCCCGCAAGTCGATGAATCCGATCGGCAAGGTTACCGAAGCCGCCGAGAGCATTCAGACCGGCAACGATCTCAGCGTGCGGATCGAATATGACGGACCGCCGGACGAGATCGGACGGCTGATCCATACGGTCAACGGCATGCTGGCGCGGATGGACGGCATCTACAAAGACATGGAAGAGGCCTATGCGGTACAGCGGCGGTTCGTGTCCGACGCCTCGCACGAGCTGCGGACGCCGCTGACGACGATCCGCGGCAATATCGACCTGCTCCGCAAGATTTGGGAGCTGGAACCGGGCAAGGATCGGGGCTTCAGCGAAGCCGACATCCGCCAAATGTCCGTCGAGGCGATCCAGGATATTGCGGATGAAGCCCAGCGGATGACCCGGCTGGTGGCCGATATGCTGACGCTGGCCCGTTCGGATACCGGACGGACGTTCGAGAAGGAGCCGGTAGCTCTGGAGCCGATGATGAACGAGGTGGCCCGCCGGGCCGCCCTTCTTCCGAGACAGGCGGAATGGTCCGCCGGTGATCTGTCGGTGCTGAACGGCAAATATGTCGTCGGCAACAAGGATTATTTGCAGCAAATGCTGTTCATTTTTATCGACAACGCCTTCAAATACACCCCCTCCGGAGAAGTCCGGTTCGATGCAGTGCTGTATCAGAATCAGGTCGGGCTGCGAATTGCGGATACGGGCATCGGAATGGCCAAAAGCGAAGTTCCGCATATCTTCGACCGGTTCTACCGGGCCGACGAATCACGCGGCAATACCGAAGGCATCGGCCTGGGGCTCTCGATCGCCAAATGGATCATTGAAGAGCACGGGGGCTCCGTGGAAGTGGTAACCCGTCAGGGCGAGGGGACGACCTTTGTCGTCTGGCTGCCGCTGCTCTTTGCTCCTCCGCTGGAATAGCGGTATAATAGGACGGATTCGATTTCATTCTTACGCCCGTTAACAGGCAGAAAGCACGGTGATAGAAGCATGGAAGTCATCAAGATTTCTCCCCGGGGATACTGCTATGGTGTGGTCGATGCCATGGTGCTGGCCCGGCAGGCCGCCCAGAACCTCGATCTTCCCCGGCCAATTTATATATTGGGCATGATTGTCCACAACAGCCATGTGACCCAGTCCTTTGAAGACGAAGGCATCATTACGCTCGACGGCCACAACCGGCTCGATATTCTGGATCAGGTGGAGAGCGGAACGGTGATCTTCACGGCCCACGGCGTTTCTCCCGAGGTGCGGCAGATCGCCCGCCAGAAGGGTCTGACGACCGTCGATGCCACTTGCCCCGATGTGACGAAGACGCATGATCTGATCAAGGAGAAGACGGGGGAAGGCTGCGAGATTATTTATATCGGCAAAAAAGGCCATCCCGAGCCCGAAGGCGCGGTCGGCATTGCCCCGGATCACGTCCACCTGATTGAGAAGGAGGACGAGATCGACTCGCTGTCGCTGCCCGCAGGCTCCCGAATCGTCATTACCAATCAGACGACCATGAGCCAATGGGACATTCGGCATATCATGAAGAAGCTGTTGGAACGGTTCCCCGGAGCGGAAGTGCACAATGAAATCTGCATGGCGACGCAGGTCCGCCAGGAAGCCGTGGCGGAGCAGGCCGGCCAGGCCGATCTGGTCATTGTCGTCGGCGACCCGCGCAGCAACAACTCTAACCGGCTGGCCCAGGTCTCGGAGGAGATTGCCGGCACACCGGCGCACCGGATTGCCGACCTGTCGGAGCTGAAGACGGAGTGGCTGCAGGGAATCTCCAAGGTGGCCGTGACGTCCGGCGCCTCGACGCCCACGCCGATCACGAAGGAAGTCATCGCTTATCTGGAGCAGTACGACCCTGCGAAGCCGGAGACCTGGGAGATCAAGCGTACCGTAAATATGGCGAAGCTGCTTCCTCCGGTGAAGAACAAGACCGCAGGCCGAGCTTGAGATCCGCGTCCGATACAGCCTGAAATGTTATCATTCGGGAAGCCGTCTCCTTCGGGAGCGGCTTTTTTGATTTGCCGGTTGACGGCAGGGAGGAATTCGGGTAAAATTACTTTAGTGGATAAAAGCACAAAAGCTTAAAAGCATCAAAGTAATTATCATCACGGATTCCAGCCTTTGAGCGACTGTTCTACATACAACCCAAGCCCTGTACAAAGAAAGGAAGGATTGCAAATGATCGTTATTACATCGAATCATACTCCCGAGGAACAGCTTCAGGATATCATTGCCGTTATTGAGAAGGAAGGGCTTCAGGCGCATGTCTCCCGCGGCGCGGACCGGACGGTTATCGGACTGATCGGAAGCGTGAATCCGCAGCTTGCGGCGCATCTGCGGCAGATGAAGGGGGTCGAGAACGTAGTAAAGATCTCCAAATCTTACAAGCTCGCCAGCCGGGATTTCCATCCGGACGATACGGTCATTGATATCCGGGGCGTCAAGATCGGCGGCGGGAACCTGGTCATCATGGGCGGACCCTGCGCCGTCGAATCGCCGGAGCAGATCGACGAGATTGCCCGGCTGGTCAAGGCTTCTGGCGCCCAGGTGCTCCGCGGCGGCGCCTTCAAGCCGCGCACCGGTCCGTACAGCTTCCAAGGAGTCGGCGTGGAAGGACTGACCATGATGCAGGAAGCGGGACGGCGTCACGGACTGCTCACCATCACCGAAGTCATGACGCCCGAATACGTCGATATCTGCGCCGAACACGCCGATATTCTTCAGGTCGGCACGCGCAATATGCAGAATTTTGATCTGCTCCGCAAGCTCGGAACCTGCGGCCGGCCGGTGCTGCTCAAGCGCGGCTTCAGCGCCACCTATGACGAGCTGCTGAACGCGGCCGAGTACATTCTGGCCGGCGGCAATAAGGACGTCATGCTGTGCGAACGCGGCGTGCGCACTTTTGAGACCTACACCCGCAATACGCTGGATCTGGCTGCCATTCCGGCGCTGCAGAGCCTGAGCCATCTGCCCGTGATCTCCGATCCTTCGCACGGAACGGGCCGTCGCGAGCTGGTCGAGCCGATGTCCAAGGCATCCGTGGCGGCAGGGGCAGACGGTCTGATTATTGAAATGCATACCGATCCGGACAATTCCATGACTGGCGATGGCGTTCAGTCCCTGTTCCCGGACCAGTTCCACAATCTGGTTCAGGATCTCGGCAGGCTGGCTCCGCTTGTGGGCAGACAAATGTCTCCCCAAGCCCGCGATGCGGTGACGATCTAGAGGCTGCCGAAGGCCGTGAAAGCCGCGATATTACGCGGCTTTTTTTGCCATTCGGCCCCGTTCACGAAAGCGTCAGAATATCTCACATTAGCATAAAAAATACCTGACATAAGCATTGACGATGTCAGGTATGAGTTTTATAATGACGACAGTAAAAAAACAAAACAAGAACATTGGAGATGTGGGATTGGCTTAATGTTCGGAACTTGGGGAGGAAAATTTCATGTCGGTTGAAAAAGTATTGCAGACGATCAAAGATAACAACATTGAATGGGTAGATTTCCGTTTTGTTGACCTGGGCGGTCGGGCCCACCATATCACTTTGCCGGCTGCAGCCGTCGAAGAAGAGACATTCGAGAACGGCGTGGCTTTTGACGGCTCCTCGATTGCGGGCTTCCGCGGAATTGAAGAATCCGACATGGTCATGATGCCGGATCCAAGTGCTACATACATTGATCCCTTTACCGCCCATCCTACGCTTAACGTTATGTGCGACATCTTCACGCCGGACGGCGAACGCTATGACCGCGACCCGCGCGGCATTGCGATCAAAGCCGAAGAGTACCTGCAGAAGAGCGGAATCGGCACGGCGGCTTTCTTTGCTCCAGAATCCGAATTCTTTATCTTTGACGATGTCCGCTACGAGAGCGGAATGAATACGTCCTTCTACTCGGTAGATTCCGAAGAAGCGGCCTGGAATACAGCCCGCAAGGAAGAGGGCGGCAACCTGGGCTTCAAGGTAGACGTCAAGGGCGGTTACGTGCCGGTAGCTCCGGTGGATACCCAGCAGGATATCCGCAGCGAAATGTGTCGTCTCCTGGCTGAAGCCGGTCTTGTGATCGAGCGTCATCACCACGAGGTGGCAACGGCCGGACAGGCGGAGATCAACTTCCGCTTCGACACTCTCAAGAAGACGGCTGACAATCTGCTGACTTACAAATACATCGTGCACAACACGGCCCGCCAGTATGGCAAAGTGGCCACTTTTATGCCAAAGCCGCTGTTCGGCGACAACGGAAGCGGAATGCACGTTCACCAATCCATCTTCAACGGTTCCGAACCGCTGTTCTATGAGAAAGGCGCCTACGCCAACCTGAGCGAAATGGCCCTGCATTATATCGGCGGCATTCTGTATCATGCTCCGGCCCTGATTGCGCTGACGAACCCGAGCACCAACTCGTTCAAGCGTCTGGTTCCGGGTTATGAAGCGCCGGTTAATCTGGTCTTCTCCAAAGGCAACCGTTCCGCTGCGATCCGCATTCCGGTCGCTGCCGTAACGCCGAAGGGCTGCCGTATCGAGTTCCGCACACCGGACTCCACAGCGAACCCTTACCTGTCCTTCTCCGCTATGCTGCTGGCCGGTCTGGACGGCATCAAGAAGAAGATCAATCCGGTTGAACTGGGATACGGTCCGCTGGACAAGAACATCTATGAACTGCCGGATGCCGAGAAAGCGAAGATCCGCAGCGTACCGGGCAGCCTGAACGAAGCGCTGGACGCTCTGGAAGGCGATTATGAGTTCCTGACAGAAGGCGGCGTCTTCTCGAAGGACTTCATTGACAACTACATCGCACTCAAACGCGGCGAAGCTCAAGCGGTAGCGATCCGCGTTCATCCGCATGAATATTCCCTCTACTTCGATGTATAATTATTAGTTTATCCGGGTGCGGAGCTTCGGCTCCGCATCCTCGGTCTACGGCCGGCTGCACCTTCTGGGGTGCGGCCGGTTTTTTTTGGAAGGCAAATAAGAAACATGAGGCCTAGACGCCAGCGAAGCAAGCGGGAGAAAGGGAGTGTCCGTTGCCAAACGTGCTCTGCAAGCGCCCGGAAGGCCCTCTGAGGCCGTTGTTTTATTGGTGTGAAGGAATAACGCGGTTCAGCGGAAAAATGTCTAAGAAGCTAGTTCAAGCGCCTCTCCCCGAGCGTCCGTCCGTGACTGAAGGTCTCTTGGCTCCGGACGGAGGACAAACAGACGGCTGCATATTTATCGGGAACAGGAACTTTTGTCCGTTCAACGCGCTTTAGTTGTGAATATTTATACTTGCTGCCATGTCAGATACTTGCTATCATAGCAGATATCCATTGTGATGAGAGATGAAAGGGTGGGGAGTTCATTTGAGCAAAAGAGCGTACAACTTCAATGCGGGCCCGGCCGCACTGCCGCTGCCGGTTCTGGAACGCGCACAGTCGGAATTTGTAGATTTCCGCAACAGCGGAATGTCGATCATGGAAATGTCGCACCGCGGGGCGATATACGAATCTGTGCATAACGAAGCGCAGGAACGGCTGCTTGGCCTCCTCGGCAATCCGGCCGGATACAAAGTACTGTTCCTCCAGGGAGGGGCTACGACCCAATTTGCGATGGTACCGATGAATTTCCTGAAGGAAGGCCAGGTCGGAAGCTATGTCATGACCGGCAGTTGGGCCGACAAGGCCTACAAGGAAGCGAAGCTGCTCGGAGGCGCTCATGTGGCAGCCAGCTCGGAGGAGCAGAAGTTCCGGGCCATTCCGGATCTGAATGCTATTGTTCCTGCGGAGAACGCGGCCTACCTGCACATCACATCCAATGAAACGATCGAAGGCACGCAGTATTTCAAGTTCCCGGATTCGGGCAAGCTGCCGCTGATTGCCGACATGTCCAGCGATATACTGAGCCATGACTTGGATATCAACCAGTTCGGGCTGATCTATGCCGGGGCGCAGAAGAACCTGGGCCCGTCCGGCGTCACCGTTGTGATCGCCAAGGAAGAGCTGCTTGCGGAATCGCCTTCCCATATCCCGACCATTATGCGGTACAGCACGCATTACAAGAACAATTCGCTCTACAATACGCCGCCTTCCTTCTCCGTCTATATGGTCAATGAGGTCCTGAAATGGGTGGAAGAGCAGGGCGGTCTTGCAGGCGTCGAGGCGAAGAACCGCGAGAAGGCCGGGCTGCTCTATCAGACCATCGACGGAAGCGGAGGCTTCTACCGCGGGGTCGCCGAAGAAGCAAGCCGTTCCATTATGAACGTTACGTTCCGGATGGAATCCGAGGAATTGGAGAAGAAATTTATCAAAGGCGCCGAAGCGGAAGGCTTTGTCGGTCTGAAGGGCCACCGAAGCGTCGGAGGACTGCGCGCATCGATTTACAACGCGGTGCCTTATGAGAGCTGCAAGGCACTGGCCGATTACATGACGCATTTCCAGAAGACGCAGGCTTAATCTGTTCCCGATTCGATCGAACCGTCCGTCCTCAGCCTTCCGCCCTGCCGGGTGGAGGGCTGAGGCGTTTTTGTCTGGAAGATGGCGTATAATACAACCAGAGGAGGAATTCATCATGGCGCTTCATATCGTATTGGTGGAACCGGAGATTCCGGCCAACACCGGCAACATCTCGCGGACCTGTGCCGCAACCGGCACCCATCTGCACCTGGTCCGTCCGCTCGGCTTCCGGACCGACGACGCTGCCCTTAAGCGGGCGGGACTGGATTATTGGCCGGCAGTCCATATCGAGTATCACGACTCTTTTCAGGAAGTAAGACAAATGTACCCGGAGGGCCGTTTCTTTTACGCAACGACGAAGGCCGACAAACGGTATACGGATTATTCCTTCCGGGACGGAGATTTCCTGGTCTTCGGGAAGGAGACGAAGGGATTATCCCCCGAAATTCTGGAACAGGGCAAGGATTCGCTCATGCGAATGCCGATGAGCGGGGATGTTCGTTCGCTGAATTTATCCAATTCCGCAGCCATTATCGTCTACGAGGCGCTTCGGCAGCTTGATTTTCCGGGTCTTACCTAAAGAAAATTTGAGAAAATATTGAAAAGTCATAATTTTCAGCAGGATTCGACAGAAGCTTTAGCGAAAAGTATGAATATGGCAACAGGAATAAAGATTCAATATTCGTATAACAGGAGAGGTGTAAGCAAGAAATGAAGCCTGCTGGTGTAGTCCGCAAAGTCGATCAATTGGGCAGAATTGTACTGCCAAAATCCTTGCGCAAAAGGTACCAGATGAATGAAGGAGACCCTGTCGAAATTCTGGTTCAGGGCGATCACATCATTCTGGAACGGTATCGCCCGAAATGCGTATTCTGCGGCTCGATGGAAGAAGTCAGCGAGTACAAGGAACGCTATATTTGCGGACAATGCCTGAATGAAATGACCCAGCTTCAGCGCCACGCGTAAGCAGGGACATTCTTCGGCTTGCACGAAGCGCCTGACGGCGCAGTCCGTTAAGGACCGTGACCTGGCTTACAACCCCACGGCCTGAGGTCCTGCTGGATACATAGCCCCTTCCGGTCGGTTACCGGTGCGGCAAGCACCGCCTAAGCGGCAGGAAGACACACGTAAACACACAGAAGCCCTGCATCCATTCGGATGCAGGGCTTCTGTGCAAGCGCGGGAGATTCATGCGCCGTCTTCGGTTATTTGAAGAACAGAAAATGGGTAGGCACCTGCCGCAGCCTTCCGTCCGAAGGACGGTTCAGCACGGTTCCGTTCAGAATAAGCGAGGAAGAGCCGCCCCCGTCCAGATTGTAGGCATCGACAACGCCGAGCGCCTGCAGCTTGTTCTGCAGCTCCGCCAGCGTCGCGCCGGAGTTGCCTGATTCATTGTAGCCGTTGACGACAAGGACGAGAAGCTGATCGTCTTTATAATTCCCGATTACGGTACGCGGAGCGCGGGTCGGCGATGTTCTCCATTTCTCCGGAATCGGAAGCGGAACGCCGCCGCGCAGAAGAACCGGGACGAAGGTAGCGCCGAAGGAAGGCTGGAGCCGGTCCAGCTGGCTCCGGGAGGAGAATGCGCCTCCGATCAGTCTCCCCTTCTTGTTCAATCCGACAAAAGTAAGGTTCTTGGAGCTGGGCTGGAATCCGTCCACATACTGCCCGCCGATCATGGTAGTGCCGAGCGGGTAGCGCTTGCCGCTCCGGTCTGCAAATCCGCCGGCATTGATTCCGGCCACCGCTCCGCTACGGAGAACCGCCTGCAGAGTCGTCTCGGAGCTGCCCGGACTGCCGGTTCCGAGACTCATGGCCATGGCGGAAGGGTCCTTCAATTTCACCTTCAGGGCATAACCGTTATAGCTGCCGGGGTTGATCCGGTACAGCTCGAGATTGATCCGCTGGCTGTCGACGATCTTGAGCGGCCACCCCAGACGCGTCTGAATGCGCCGGTTGTATATAGAAGCCGGACGTCCGGCCTGAGCCTTGGCCTGAACGACGATGCCGTTCATTACGGCCGTGGTCCGGTTGTACAGCTTGACACTGTCTCCGATCGTCCGCGCGGTCTCTGCGGCCGTGTGCCCGGCAGTCTGCAGCTCGCCCTTCAGCCTGGCGGCCTCGGCCAGCGGCCCGTCCGCGGGAGAGTACAGCTCTGTCTTCAAATCCAGTTCCAACGCCGGTTGAACAAGCATCAGACAGAGCAAGAGCCCGAAGAAAGGAGCTGTCGCGAGAAGTAAGAAGCGGTTCACGCGTTTGACCGGCGTCATCATTTCAGCAGATCCATCTCTTTCTTCAAGGCATCCAGCTGCTTGCGGACTTCGGCAAGCTGCGTATAGAGCTTGTTGCTGTTGTCTGTCTTGGTGTTGGCGTTGTCCTTCGTGAACGTCAGCAGTTCATTGAATGTCTGGACCTGGGTCTGAAGCTCCCCGATCTCGGCGGTCAGAGCGGACAGCTTCCGGTCGTAATCGGCCTGGACGGCAGCGAGCTGCTGTTGGCTCTGGACGGTGAGCTGCTCCAGGACCTGGCTCTTCAGTTGATGCGTGTACCGGTAGGTGCCGTAGCCTCCGGCCGCGATGACCAGAACCCAGAACAGCAGAAACCATTTGACGGAGGAGCCGTTTCGTGCAGTATTCCGGCGCGGGTAGACACCGGACGGTTCCGTTGACGGTTGCATGCCTCAATCACCTCAAATCTAAAGATCAAGTTCCCATTCTAGCAGATCATGATAGGTTTCGCAAAATGGCAGGAGGAAAAAACAGGAAGAAAATCATTGCGCTTTTGGAAACGGATGTTATACAATTTCATCTATACTGAAAAATCAGGCATAGCTCTTTCACACGGAGGCAGGATTTTTATTCTAGATCTAGCAGGAGGTTCAGGCACGGATGAACAACGTTTGGCGGGTTGTTATTATGGGCAATTACCCTACGGGGATGCTGGGAACAAAGCTGATTTTGGAGGAAGACGGGGATCTGGAGGTGGCCGGAATGCTGCCCTGCGGTTTTGCTTCGGCAGCGGCTGTGCAGGAGCTGTCTCCGGATGTGGTGCTGGTGGACGGAGAACTGAACCGGGAAGAGCTGGGCGCGCTGCTCCCGGGGCTGAAGAAGGCCTGTCCGACTACCTATTACATTCTGATAGCCGATTTGGAAGAGGGAGAAGGATTCTATCCGCTGATCGAGCAGGGAGCAAGCGGAATTCTTCCGCGGGAAGCCTCTCCGCAGCAGCTGCTCCAGATGATTCGGGGACTTCGGCAGGGGTTTCTCTCCATGCCGCTGGATTGGCTGTCCCGGGGGCCTTGGAACCCGGCGGCCCACAAGAGAAACGAGAAGCTGATGAAGCTGAACCCGACGGAAATCTTCATTATGGAGCGAATCGTTCAGGGGATTACATACGACAAGATTGCCGTTGAGCTGGATGTCAGCCGGCGTTCCATTGACAATTACCTGCGCAAGATTTATGTTAAACTCGACGTTTCAACACGGGCCCAGGCCATTGAGCAGTTCGCGCTCTACTCCCGGGGCGGCGCTCCCGTCTATGCCTGAAGCCGGGCGGTCCCGGCCCGGAGCATAAAGCCGCCGGAAACGGAATAGGCTGGTGCAAGAGAGGGGGGCGGACATGAAGTACGAGTTTTCCGAAAGGGCTTATACGCTGCTGCGTTCACCGCTGCTTGGCATTCGGATGCAGGCGCGGCGGGGATCGCTGATTTCGCTGGCCGAGGAACTGCCCGCCGAGGAACTGTTCCCGCTGCCGATGCTGGCCGAGGCCGCAGCCTCCGTCATTTCGGCGGATGCCCAGGCGCTGCAGTACGGTGATCCGGAGGGCTATGCGCCGCTTCGGGAATGGCTGATCGGAGATTGGCTGAAGAGCAAGGACGTCCATGTCGGCGAGGGAGGGGTGCTGCTCACCACGGGCAGCCAGCAAGCCGTCGATCTGTTCGCGAGGGTCTACATCGACCCCGGCGACCGGGTGCTCGTCGAGAATCCGACCTCTCCCGGCGTATTACAGGCGCTAAGGATGCAGGGAGCCGTCATCATTGCCGCCGAAGGGGACGGGGAAGGTCTTCATCCCGAGCATCTGCGCCAACTGCTGGACCGGCATCGGCCGAAAGCTCTGTTCGCGGCGCCGAACTTCACGAATCCGAGCGGCATTCTCTGGAGCGTTCAGCGCCGCAAGGAAGTGCTGGAGCTGTGTCTGGAGCGGGATGTGCTGATTGTGGAGGATGACTCCTACGGGGATCTGCATTTTCATTCTTACAGCCAGCCGCCGTCTGTCCGCTATCCCTCGCTGTACGCCCTGGAGAACAATACGGTCTCGGGGCATGTGCTGTATATCGGTTCGTTCAGCAAAACGGTCGCTCCCGCGCTGCGGACGGGCTGGGCGGCCGGGAGCCGGGAAATCATCGCCATGATGGCAGCGGCGAAGGGCATGGCGGACTGGCAATCGAGCTCGCTGAATCAGCGGCTGCTCTATCATCTGCTGGATGTGACCGCGTTCGATCTTCGCGACCACATTGCCTTGCTGAACCGGGAATACCATACCCGGCTCAAGCTGATGGCGGAGCTGCTGAAACGCAGCGCCTGGAAGGAGGCCGCTTACCGGTATCCGGGAGGCGGCATGTTCCTGTGGGTCTGCCTGCCGGAAGGGCTGGATGCCGAAGTGCTGCTGAAGGCGGCGCTGGCGAAAGGCGTCGCCTTCCTGCCGGGCCCTCTGTGCAGCCCGGACGGGGGCAGCCGGAGATACATCCGGCTGAACTTCAGCCACCCGGGCCGGGACGAGCTGCTGCTCGGGATGAACCTGCTCGGCGAAGCCGTGGCAGAGTTCACGGCCCGCAGCTAGAGCGGCCGCCCGGGTCCGGCCTCGCCGCCCTTGCCGTCCGGGGCGGACGACTCGCCGTGCGCTGCGGCAGCGAATCTCTGCCGGACCGAGACGGCGGCATATTCCAGCAGCGCGGCCTGCCCCTGGGCCGTCAGCTCGTAGCGGCCCCGCCCGGTCCGGCGGAACCAGCCGTAGTAGTTCCGCTGCAGGATGTCCGCTGCGGCGGGCACCCCGCTGCGCCGGCGAAGCTCCGCCGGCGTGATGCCGCCGGGCTGAGCCGCCCGGCTTCCGCCGCCTTGCGCCGCTGTCCGGCCTTCCGCCGGAGAGCGGCGTTTGTTATGCCGCGGCGCAGCAGCCTCCGCCGCGGCGCTCTCGCCCGGCGCGTCCCCTTCGGCCGCAGCCGGGGACGCCGCGCTGCCGGCGCGGGAAGCCGCTCCGGCTGTACCGGCAGCCTCGGCAGCCTCGGCGGCCTGCAGGGCGGCTTCCCGCGCCGCCGCCTCCAGGGCGCTGGCAACGCGCAGCGCCTTCTCTCGGTACGCCGTCACCAGCTTGACGCGGGTGCTGCCGCCGACGTTGAAATCGCCGCTGCGTTCCTGGAATTCCCGCAGCAGCCGCTCCTGCCGCCGTCCGGGACGGCGGACAGGCTGGGCGTTCTCCGGCTCGGCGAGCACCTCGACGAGCGGAGCTTTTGTCTTGTAGAAGATGACGGTTACCAGACCCAGACCGAGCCGCCGGCACAGGCCGGTAATCTCGCCCCAGCGCTGGTTCGCGGCACCCTTCTTGGTCCGGTTGCGTTCTACCGCCAGGTAGACAACCGGACTGAGCTTCTGGCGTTCAAGTCCCTGCAGCAGCAGCGGCAGATTGAACGTCTTTTTCATTTCCACGATGAGCGGCGGCCCCCCTTCCGGCGGGAGACCGACCAGATCGCACGACCGCACTTCCCCCTTCACTTCGTACCCCCTGGCCTCAAAGAAAGCCTTCAATGGAGCGTACAGCTCCGTCTCGTGACGCACCGCCATCTTCGCCTTCCCCTTTCTTGAATCCCTATTATAGCACAGCAAAAAAGTGGTCAACTACGCGATACCCGGCGCATAGGTATGTAATACACTTTTTTCAGTGCTAAAAGAGCGAGGCGGGGCGGCGGGAACGGACAGAAGCACGGCACGGCGCGGGCAGTCGGCCGGGCCGACGAGAAGAGCGCAAGGTGAGGAGGCAGCAAGCAATGGACATTTTTGAGCGTATCGCATCGTATCGGGCAGAGAACGACCGGTTGGCTTGGAGCGGAACTTTTAAGGAATATATCGAATTACTGCATCAGGACCCCTCTCCCGCCAAGACGGCCCATGCCCGGGTCTATGACATGATCCAGTCGCACGGAGTGGAGGAGATGGGCGGGCGCAAGCGATACAAATTTTTTGAACAGGAGATCTTCGGTCTGGACCGGGCCATCGAGAAGCTGGTGGAGGAATACTTCCATTCTGCGGCCCGAAGGCTGGATGTCCGCAAACGCATTCTGCTGCTGATGGGACCGGTCAGCGGCGGCAAATCGACGATTGTGACGCTGCTTAAGCGGGGGCTGGAGCAGTATTCCCGTACCCAGCAGGGAGCGGTCTACGCGATTGAAGGCTGCCCGATGCACGAGGAACCGCTGCATCTGATCCCGCATGAGCTGCGGCCCGAGATCGAACGGGAACTGTCGGTGCGAATCGAGGGCAATCTCTGCCCGTCCTGCCAAATGCGGCTGAGAACCGAATACGGCGGCGATATCGAACGCGTGAAGGTCGTCCGCGTGCTGTTATCCGAAGAGGACCGCATCGGCATCGGCACGTTCAGCCCGTCTGATCCGAAATCGCAGGACATCGCCGACCTGACAGGGAGCATCGACTTCTCGACGATTACGGAATTCGGCTCGGAATCCGATCCGCGGGCGTACCGGTTCGACGGCGAGCTGAACAAAGCCAACCGCGGCCTGATGGAATTTCAGGAAATGTTGAAATGCGACGAGAAATTCCTGTGGAACCTGCTGTCCCTGACCCAGGAGGGCAATTTCAAGGCCGGACGGTTCGCGCTGATCAGCGCCGATGAATTGATTGTGGCCCATACCAACGAGACAGAGTACAAATCCTTCATCGCCAACAAGAAGAACGAGGCGCTCCAGTCCCGGATGATCGTCATGCCGGTCCCGTACAATCTGAAGGTGTCGGAAGAGGAGAAAATCTACGCCAAGCTGATCGCGCAGAGCGACATGAAGCATGTGCATATCGCGCCCCACGCGCTGCGTGCCGCCGCGATCTTCTCGGTACTGACCCGGCTCAAGGAGAGCCGGAAGCAGGGCATGGACCTCGTCAAGAAGCTGCGGATGTACGACGGCGAGGAAGTGGAAGGCTACAAGGAAGCGGACCTGAAGGAAATGCAGAACGAGCATCTGGATGAAGGGATGTCCGGCATCGACCCCCGCTATGTCATCAATCGCATCTCCAGCGCATTAATCAAGGGCGACCTGCAGTGCATGAACGCGCTCGATGTGCTCCGGGCGATCAAGGACGGGTTGGATCAGCATCCGTCGATCACGAAGGAAGAACGGGAGCGCGATCTCAATTTCATCTCCATTGCCCGCAAGGAGTACGACGCGCTGGCCAAGAACGAAGTCCAGAAGGCGTTCGTGTACTCATTCGACGAATCGGCCAAGACGCTGTTCGAGAACTATCTCGACAATATTGAAGCATACTGCAACTGGACCAAGATCCGGGACCCGCTTACCGATGAAGAGATGGAGCCGGACGAACGGCTCATGCGGTCGATCGAGGAGCAGATCGGTATTTCCGAGAACGCCAAGAAGGCGTTCCGCGAAGAGATTCTGATCCGGATTTCGGCGTATTCCCGCAAGGGCAAGAAGTTCGAGTACAGCAACCATGACCGGCTGCGGGAAGCGATCGAGAAGAAGCTGTTCGCCGACCTCAAGGATATTGTGAAAATCACCACCTCGTCCAAAACGCCCGACGAAAGCCAGCTCAAACGGATCAACGAGGTCAGCCGCCGCCTGATCGACGATCACGGCTACTGCCCGACCTGCGCCAATGAACTGCTGCGCTACGTCGGGAGCCTGCTGAACCGCTAGGAATCTGCGGACTGCCCGCCAGGAATCCGGCGGCCTGAACCGCCGCCCGGCTTTCTTTTCGCTGATGGTCCTGCCCAACGGGCAGGGCCTTTTTGGCGTAAGATCCGGGGGATTCGGGGAGAAGCTGTGCCCGCCTGTTGACAGTTCGCTTCTTTGGTTGTATGGTTACTTACATGAGTAATTAACCAATGAACCGTGGGACGGAGAGGTGAAGCATGGACGACAACCGGCCGATCTTTCAACAAATTGCCGAGAAAATCGAGAACGACATCCTGGAGCTGCGGCTGCCGGAAGAGGCCCAGGTTCCATCGACGAACCAGTTCGCTTCGCTCTATCAGATCAACCCGGCGACAGCGGCCAAAGGGGTCAATGTGCTGGCAGATGAAGGCATTCTGTATAAGAAACGGGGGATCGGAATGTTCGTGGCGGAAGGAGCGAGAGAGAAGCTTATGGAGAAACGGCGGGAACAGTTCTATCAGCTGTATATCAACACGCTGCTTCAGGAAGCCAGAAAGCTCGGCATTACCACCGAGCAGGTATGCGATATGATCGCGAAGGGGGCGAGAGAGCTATGACAGAGATCGTGAGGGCCGAGGGTCTGAGCAAGCGTTACGGCCGGACGGCGGTTGTCGAGAAGGTCGGCTTTGCTCTGGAGGAAGAACGAATCTACGGCCTGATCGGCCGCAACGGGGCGGGGAAGACAACGCTGATGCGCATGCTGACTGCCCAGCTTCAGGCAACGGAAGGCAAAATCCGCATCTTCGGGGAACATCCCTACGAGAATCGCCGGGTGCTGGAGCGAATCTGCTTCATCAAGGAGAGCCAGCAGTACCCCGACTCTCTCAAGGTCCGTGACGCGCTTGACATTGCGGGAGCCGTATTTCCGAACTGGGATGCGGCATTCGCCGAACAGTTGAGGGAAGAATTTGAGCTTCCGGCCAACCGGATCATCAAGAAGCTGTCACGCGGCATGCTCTCCGCTCTCGGTGTGGTCACCGGCCTTGCCAGCCGGGCGCCCCTGACCCTCTTCGACGAGCCCTATCTGGGCCTGGACGCCGTGGCCCGCAGTCTCTTCTATGAGCGCCTGCTGGAGGACTACAGTCTCCATCCGCGGACGATTCTGCTCTCTACGCATCTTATAGATGAAGTCAGCCGGATTCTGGAACATATTCTGCTGATCGACAAGGGGCGTCTGATCCTCGATACCGACGCCGACGAACTGCGCGGCAGCGCTTATACGGTCATGGGACCCGCTTCAAAAGTGGAGGCGTTCCTCGCAGGCCGCAAGGTCATGAGCCGGGAAGCGATCGGAGGCTACCTCAAGGCGACGGTGCATGAACGGATGGATGCCATGGCTCGTTCCAAGGCCGGGCAGTTCGGCGTGGAGCTGTCGGCGGTATCGCTGCAGGAATTGATGGTGCAGATGACAGGCCCGGCGGTTGCGGCCAAGGAGGAGGAAGCGGTATGAGCGGATTTCAGGGAGCCTGGAGGCTCCATGCCAAAGGGTTCAAGGGCTATCTCAAGACACCGTGGCTGGTGATGGCATCCATCCTTGTCATCACGCTGCTTACAGGCAAATTCGGGGATGCCGGAACCGGGGAACGCTACAACGGCTCCATTTCAGTTCTGCTGATCTTCGGCTTTGTCTACAGCATTCTGCTCATTGCCCAGACCTTTCCGTATGCCATCGGCATCAGTCTCCGGCGAACGGACTTTTTTCTCAGCAGCACGGCTTTTCTGGCCTGCGCAAGCGCCGCAACGGCCGCTGTCTATCTGGTGCTGAGCTATATGGAGAAGGCTGTCGATTACTGGGGACAGCACCTGCATTATTTCAATCTGCCGTACCTGAGCGGCGCCAATGCAGCCGAGCTGTTCTTCATCTACTGGCTGTTTCTGATGAATTTCAATGCCTTCGGTTATTTTCTCGGAAGCCTGCACCGGCGGTTCGGCGGAAGAGCGGTCTGGATCTTCTTCGGCGTGCTGGCTGCGGCGGCCGCTCTGGCCGGAGGACTGCCGGACGTTCAGAACGGAATAACAGACTGGTTCGCGGCGCATGAGTCGGATACGGCGCTGCAGTGGACGCTGCGGAGCCTGCCGCTGCTGCCGGCTTTCCTGCTGGGTTCCTTCCTGCTGCTTCGCAGAGCGGAAGGATAGGCGGACAGCCGGATAGAGGATGCCATCCCTGAAGCTTCGCAGGGAGGCATCCTCTTTGATTTTCAACAAATATTAAGACCGGGCGGGGACAAAGTATTATATAATAGTAAACGATTGTTCAATTTGTGTTAAATGTCAGGAGCGAGAACATGAAGAAGCGTTTACTTTATTTGATACCGCCCGTGCTTTTTATTGCGGTGTTCGGCTATGGACGCACCCTGCTCTATTCCCAGAAGAACCTTGATGCAAGTCTGTCGGGACTTGCGCTGCCTTTTCTTAAGGATGCCTTCGCCGGGCTGCTCGTGCTGGCGCTGCTCTATGCGGCCGGCAAGCTGCTGCGCGTTCTGCCTTATCTGCTGGCCGTCGTCATCGGCGTCTTTCATCTGGCCAACGTGGAATATATCTATGCCCTCGACCATGTCATCAACATCAACGACATCAAGATGGCTTCCGACGCGGAATTCATCAAGGGCACCTTGTTTCATGTCAGCTTCCCGCTGTACACGACGCTGCTCGCGGTTACTCTGCTGGCGTCGGTGTTCTGCCTTAACCGGCTGCCGGGCATTGCCCGCCGGGCCCGCTACCGGACCGCTGCATTCGCAGGCGTACTTTTGCTCTACGCCGTAGTCGCGGTCAACTCGGGCGGGGACTGGAAGACCGGCAACTTCATGTCGGCTTCGATCAGCAACTCCGTGGCTCTGATGACCTTCAATGCGGACAACCTGACCGATTATCCGCCCGACATCGAGCAGAAGATCGATACCTCGCAGAAGCTGGAGGACGGCGAATACCTGCTGGAGAACCATACCGGCGGCAAGAACGTTCTCATGGTCGTTATGGAAGGAATTCCGGGCGCGTACTCTCCATTTAATCAGGAGCTGCTCGGCGTGAAGAACGACATCCGGATGGACAGCCTGGAGAAGATCAAGAATCACAGTCTGGTCGTCCCCAACTACATCACGCACAACAACCAGACGATTCGGGGCATGTACTCGCTGATCAGCGGCGACTATCCGAAGCTGGACGCTTCGACGCCGAAGGCGTACGAGTATTTGCAGCAGGACCCGGCTACCCGGGCGGCGCTGCTGCCGCAGCTGCTGAAGGACCGCGGGTACGCGACTGAATTCATCCAGGCCGCGAATCTGGATTATATGTCCAAAGGCGACTTCATGACCGCAGCCGGGTTCGATACCGTCATCGGAGGCGAGAGCTTCAAGAACGCTTACGTGCCGTTCGGCTGGGGGCCGGACGACAAAGCGTTCTTCGAGCAGAGCCGCACGCATCTGGACGAGCTGAACGCCAAGGGCAAGCCGTGGTTCGCCGCCATGCTGACAGTCGGCACGCATCACCCTTACGCGGTAACGGATTCCTATGCAGCCGACTATCCGAGCCGGAAGGCAGCCGCGGTCGCCTATCTCGACGAAGCGCTGTCCGACTTCATTGATTATATCAACGCCTCGGAGTGGGGCAAGAACACGCTGGTGCTGTTCGTCTCCGATGAGTCGCACGGCGTCAACGATCAGCCTTACGGATCGAACTGGGGCATCTTCGCCGCCTACTCGCCGGATATCCAGGGCCAAGTGGTCAATGAGGGCGTCTACGGCCAGAAGGATGTCCTGAACTCGGTGCTCGACTACGCCGACCCTTCGCTGGACACGGCCCTGACCGGCCGGAGCCTCTTCCGGGACTATTCCGGGGAATCGCCGATTCTGTTCGCCTCCCACTATAACGGGGATGTCTTCTATTCGGTCAAGAAGGGCGAAGTCTATCAGGTCGACAACAGCGGCCAGCTCTACCAATTGACGACCGACAACGGCGAAATGTTCGGCAATGATTACACGAAGACCTCCATGAAGGACAGCGAGCTGAAGAAGAGCATTCTGACCTACAAAAACTACATCGACAAGTCTTCCTCCGGCGACAAGTCGATCGTGGTGACCAGGAATAAGGACATGACGCTTAAGCACGCCGTCACCAACTTCATTACCGACGGGCAGTTCCTGTCCCTCCCGGCCAAATCCTATGTCACCATCAGCTTCGAGTACGACGCCTCGTCGATCGGACCGGACGACCGGCTGACCGTGGAATTCCAGGACTACACCACGCACGACATCAAGGACGTGATTACGCCGGAGAACCGCACCGGCGTGCTGAAGTACCGCTTCTACAACGAGCACGCCGTCAGCGGCTTCTCGTTCCGGATGACGTCGCTCTTCCAGGCTTCGGATGCTGCCGATACCGCGAAGAGCCTCAAGGTGAAGGCGATTATCGTCGATTATGCCAAGGCGGACGCCTCGCCCGCGCCATCCGGCTCGCCCGCACCGTCCGCCTCGGCCGAGCCGGTGAGCGTGAAGGTGCATGAACTGGACACGGACGAGAAGAAGTAGACCGTCCATAGCACCTATGGCGCCAAGGGCGCGGCGCTTTCCGCTGCCGGCCAAGCGGCGGCGTGATGCGGAGCAAATAGCAGAGGGTTCCAGTCCGCCGTACAGGCGGCCGTGGAACCCTCTTTTTTTGGCGGAATTTCACGAAGTCTTGAAGGCTTATTGAAGGAACTTGCGGATTACCTTCTTGCCGTCGTAGGAGAACAGCGCCTTCTTGTCTTCGATCACCGTCTGCAGATGCACGGTCCGGCCCCAGAGCGCATGGAGATAAGGCAGCGTCCGCTCCAGGTATTTCAGGTCCAGCTCAATGCCTTCATAGCGGTGCGCGATGTACAGCTCGCTGTTGCGGTCATAGTCGGCGTCCTGGACAACCAGATAGGGATTGCCGCCGTTGATGCGGGCCTGCACGAGCTGGTCGCGGACATTCTCCCAGGTCTTGTCGGTGATCTTCCATTCCGGGCCCTTCTTCTCGAAGACGTACAGATCGAGGTCCTGCACCAGCTCCTTCGTCAGATAGCTGCGGATGAACGAAATATCGGAGTCCAGCTCGCGCACCTCGAAGATTTTGTCCCGGTCGAAGCGGCGTTCGATGTCTTCGAAGATTTTCAGGCCGAGGTAGTAGGGGTTCAGGCTCTGCCGCGACGGCTGCACGACCGCCGAATTCAGCTTGGCGTATTCCACGGTCTCCTCGGAAGTAAGGTCCAGCTCGCGCATGATCCGCTGATGCCAGTACGACGCCCAGCCTTCGTTCATGATCTTCGTCTCCATCTGGGGCCAGAAGTAGAGCATCTCGTCGTGGAGCATCGTCATGATGTCGCGCTGCCAGTCGGCGAGAACGGGGGAGTACTGCTGGATGAACCAGACCAGATCCTTCTCCGGCTCCTCGGGAAAAGAGCGCCGCTCCCCCGCCTTCTCCTTCGGGGCGGGGGAAGGCGTTCCGTCGAGCTTCCACAGCTCGTCGTAGGGACCGGGGGGCGCGGCAGGCGGGTTCGCCGCGCCTCCGCGGGCCGCTCCCCCGCCGGCGGCCGTCCTGCCCGGGCTGCCCGGAGCCCGGCTGCCGGCAGCAAGCCGCCCGCCGTCCGCTGCGCCCGGCGGCTTGCGGACGGTGCTCTGCCGGCCGGCTGTGCTGCCGGCCCGCAGGAGGCCGGGATCGATGTGCTCCTGGATCGCCAGCACGGCGTCGATGAAGCGCTCCACCTCGTCGATCCCGTACTGGATGCTGTACTCCGCCACGCGGTCGGCGGTGGAGGACATGCTCTCCACCATGTTGCGGTTGGAGGCGGAGAAGCGCATGTTGTTCTTGAAGAAGTCGCAGTGGGCAAGGACATGCGCGACGATGAGCTTGTTCTGGACGAGGCTGTTGCCGTCCAGGAGAAAGGCGTAGCAGGGGTTGGAGTTGATGACAAGCTCATAGATTTTGCTGAGGCCGAAGTCGTATTGGGACTTCATCTTATGGAACGTCTTGCCGAAGCTCCAGTGGCCGAACCGGGTCGGCATCCCGTAGGCGCCGAACGTATAGATGATGTCCGCCGGACAGATCTCATAGCGCATCGGATAGAAGTCGAGGCCGAAGCCGGTCGCGATCTCCGTAATCTCGGCAATCGCCCGCTCCAGCGCGGCAATCTCACTGCTGGGCACGCACCCATCCCTCCCGTCTGTGCAGGACCCGCCATAGAGCAGGCGGCAGGCCGCTTATCTAGGATGTATATGAGGCGGGGGCATGAGGTATGCCATTTCAACCGGAAGCCCGCCCGTTGCCTCACACCGCAGGGAGAATCTGCTATACTTACATTTAACTTGAGATAGAGCCCTGCGCACAAAGGAGAGGGAACATGACGGAACGGCATATATTGCTGGTGGAAGACGATGAGGCGATCAGCGGGATGGTCTCGTCCTATTTGTCAAAAGAAGGCTACGCGGTCACCCCCGCGTATGACGGAGAGGCGGCGGTCGAGGCCTTCCGCCGGGAGCGGGGCGGCTTCGATCTCGTCCTGCTCGATCTGATGCTGCCGAAGCTCGGAGGCGCCGAGGTGCTGCGCCTGATCCGCGCCGAGAGCCTCGTCCCGGTGCTGATCCTGTCCGCCAAGGACGGCGAACTGGACAAGGCGCTGTCGCTCGGCTTCGGGGCGGATGATTATATCACCAAGCCGTTCTCGATGATCGAGCTGACGGCCAGAGTCCAGGCGGCCATCCGCCGGGCCGGCTATGCCGCCGCTTCGGCGACAGCGGTCCCGGACGCGTCCGCTCTGCCGGAAGGGCAGCCAGCGGGCACTTCCGCCGATTCCGGAACGCAGCCGGAGCCCCGGCTGCTGTCCCTCGGCAGCCTGACCGTCGATCTCGACAATTACAGCGCCGTGAAGAACGGCGAACCGGTCCGGCTGACGGCCAAGGAATTCCAGATTCTGAAGCTGTTCGCCGAGCATCCCGGACGGGTATTCACGAAAGCCCAGGTCTACGCCGCGGTCTGGCAGGACGCGTATTACGGGGACGAGAACGTCATCAATGTGCACATGAGACGGCTCCGGGAGAAGATTGAGGAGGACCCGTCGAAGCCCGAGATCATCAAGACGCTGTGGGGCATCGGCTACCGCTTGGGAGAATCGTTCGCATGACGATGACCCCGGGAATATACATAGCCGCTCTGGCGCTGCTGGCCGCGGCCGCCGGGCTGGCCGCCCTGTGGCAGCGGCGGAAGGCCGGCAATTTGGGCCGCCAGCTCGATTACATCCATGAGAAGCTGGGGATGATCATCGACCGGAAGACGAACGAACGGCTGCTGCTCTTCAGCGAAGAACCGCAGATGCGGCGGCTGCTGACCGACATTAACCGGCTCCTGGACCACAACCACAGCGGCAACGTCGAGCGCGCTCGTCTGGAGCAGTCGCTTCGCCGGATGCTTGCCAATGTCTCGCATGATCTGAAGACGCCGCTGACCGTCATTCTCGGCTATATCGAGATGCTGGAGCGCGGCGGAGAGAACGGCATCCCGGAGGAAGAGCGTCTGCGGATGCTCGGGATGATTCACCGCAAAGCCGAGGAAGTCATCGCGCTGATGAACCGCTTCTTCGACCTGGCGAAGCTGGAGGCGGGGGATACGGAACTGCCGCTGTCCCGAACCGAGCTGAATGAAGCCGGACGGCGCGGAATTCTGGCTTTCTACGAGCTGCTGGAGAGCCGTGGACTCCGGGTAGAGATCGAGATTCCGGAGGAGCCGTATTACTGCCTGGCGAACGCGGAGGCACTGGACCGGGTGCTGGCCAATCTTCTCTCCAACGCCATTGCCTACGGCAGCGACGGCGGCGTAGTCGGCCTTCGGGTATATGCCCGGGAGAAGCAGGTGTGCGCCGTGGTCTGGGACCGGGGCAAAGGCATTCCGGCCTCCGAGCAGAACCGGATCTTCGAGCGGCTCTACACGCTGGAGGATTCGCGCAACCGGGGCTACCAGGGAAGCGGACTGGGGCTTGCGATTACGAAGCGGCTGACGGAGCAGATGGGCGGGAGCCTGTCGGTGGACAGCGTTCCCGGACAGGGCGCGGCCTTTACGGCAGCTTTTCCGAGAATGCGGGAGCGGCTGTGAGCGGCTTAAGATTTTCGTAAGAATCGGTTAAGAAAAAAGCAAAATCCGGTCTGTACAATAAAGACATGAAGCATACAGCGTACAGCAAAGGAGAGGGAAGACATGACAACCCTGCTGCGAACCGACCGGTTGAGCAAAACCTTTGACGGCAAGGAAGCCGTGAAGGACATCAGCATGACGATCAGACAAGGTGAAATCTACGGATTTCTTGGCCCGAACGGAGCCGGCAAAACGACAGTCATGAAGATGATAACCGGACTCGTGCGGCCCTCGGCCGGAGAGATCGAATTTCTGGGCAATCCCGTCCGGGCGGGACAGTCGCTGGAGCTGCTGAAGCGGATGGGCTGCATCATTGAATACCCCGTCTTCTATGACCGGCTGAGCGGCCGGGAGAACCTGGAGCTGCATGGCGAGTACATGGGATATTACAATCCCGAAGCGGTCGACAATGCGCTGTCGGCGGTGGGACTGGATCTGCGCGATTCCCGGCCGGTGAAGCAGTACTCGCTCGGTATGAAGCAGCGCCTGGGTATTGCCCGGGCAATGATGACCCGGCCCGAGCTGCTCATCCTGGATGAACCGATCAACGGTCTGGACCCCGTCGGCATCCGGGAGATGCGCGAACTGTTCCGGCGTCTGAGCAGAGACTATGGCATGACACTTCTGATCTCCAGCCATATTCTCGGCGAAATCGAGCAGATTGCGGATACGATCGGCGTTATTCGAAGCGGACGGCTTGTCCGGGAAGTGGCGATGGAAGAAGTCCGAGGCCGCGATACCGATTATATCGAGCTGGTCACCCCGGATACGTCCCGAGCGCTGGCCGTTCTGGAACGGAAGCTGGGACTTGGCTCATACAAACTGGCCGGAGAACGGATCATCCGGATTTACGATTCTGCAGTGTCGCTTCAGAGCATCAACCGGGCACTTGTGGAAGCGGACGTTCCGCTGGACAGCTTCAGCCGCAAGTCGCAGTCGCTGGAAGACTACTTTATGGAATTGATCGGGGGTGGAGACGTTGCGTAAACTCATGTCGCTGGAATGGCGCAAGCATCGTCTGGGCGGATTGTTCAAAGGCGTGCTGATCGCCAATCTCTGCATTCTGGGACTTATGGTCGGCCTGCTCCTTAGTGCCGAGGACGGAGACTTCTCGACCTGGACGGAAGCCATGCAGGGTCTGTTCCTCTTCTGCAAGGCTACCTTCGTCGTCTTCGCATCCGTTGTCATCAGCCGGCTGGTGATCGAGGAATACCGGAGTCAGACCATCTCGCTGCTCTTCATGTACCCGATTCCCCGCCGCACGATGATGCTTGCGAAGCTGATGATCGTCTTTATCTTCACTTTCGTCAATATTCTGCTCTCGGAGCTGGTGCTGGGCGCTGCTTTGGCAGCAATTATTCACGGAACCCATCACTTTGCGGAGCCGCTGACGGGGGAACTGGTCCAAAATCTGTTGGCCCAGGCCGGACTCAATGCGGTGTACGCTTCGGGAATTGCCATGATTCCGCTCTTCTTCGGAATGCGGCGCAAATCGGTTCCCACAACGATTGTATCGTCGGTTCTCATCATCTCGCTGACCTCCTCCGGGTTCGGGAGCCTGCGGCTGGAGAACTTCGCGAGCATCTCGATTGCGCTCTGCCTGGCCGGTCTCTTCATTGCCTGGCTTGCCATCCGGCGCGTGGAGACCGACGATGTAGTCGGATAAGCCAAATGGATTAAATTTAACGAAGTTACCTGCCCGGATGTGACAAACTTTGCTATAATGAAGGCAGATACAGCGCAGGGGGGAAGTGGATGGTGCACAAGGACAAGACTGCTGTGCTGAAGCGAATGATTGCCGGGGCCGGGATCTTCCGTGATCTATATGCGGAACATCCCGATCCGATCTACATACTGAGCCTGGACGGACAGCTGATGGATGCGAACCGCATGTCGATCTGCGGCCGGGCGATTACCTCCGGAGACGTCGGCGAATGGATCCGGAGCTTTCTGCTGTTCGATAGCCGGAGTGAAGCCCGCCAGTGCTTTGAGCGGGCGCTGCAAGGAGAAGCCTCCCGGATGAAGCTTGCCTACAAGGAACCGGACGGACTTCTGCAGTACGTGGATTTAAGCTTTGCCCCGATTCGCGGCGAAGGAGAAGTTGTCGGCGTCTTTGCCATTCTCCGCAGACCCGAAGCAGGGCCCGGTGAATCGGAACGGAACGGGGGAGGCTGGCACGGACGGATACTCGATTCCGTGACCGAGGGGATTTTCGTACTGGATGAAGAGGGCGGCATGGTCTTTGCCAATCCGGCGGCTCTTGAGATGCTCGGCTATACGTACAGGGAAGCAATGGGCCTCCACAGTCTAAGGCAGGTTCATCATACCCGGCCGGACGGATCGCCCTACTGTTCCCGGGAGTGTCCGATTACCCGGACGATTGCGGACGGGGTTACCCGCCGGATGAGCGAAGAGATTTTCTGGCGCAAGGATGGGACCAGCTTCTTCGTGAATTACCAAGTATCGCCGATACTGAAGCAGGGACGCGTAGAGGGCGTCGTGGTTGCGTTCAGCGATATTACCGGAGAGCGGGAGATCATCCGCGCCAAGGAGATGGCCGAGCAGACCGCGAGGCACAAGTCGGAATTTCTGGCGATGATGAGCCATGAGATCCGCACTCCTATGAACGGCATCATCGGGATGGCCGACCTGCTCGCCGACAGCGAGCTGACCGAAGAACAGCGGGCGTACGCCGAGATTCTGCGAAGCAGCAGCTACAGTCTGCTCGGCATCCTGAACGATATTCTCGATTTCAGCAAGATGGAAGCCGGCAAAATGCAGCTGCAGTCCGACTGGTTCGACCTTCGAGGGGTGGTCTCCGGCGTCATTGATCTGTTCATGCCGAAGGCGGAGGAGAAGGGGCTTGCGCTGCGCTGGTGGGCGGATACGAGCGTGCCGGAGCTGGTCGAGGGGGATGCCGTGCGGTTGCGGCAGGTGCTGGTGAACCTGGTCGGCAATGCGCTGAAATTCACCGAGAAGGGCAGCATTAACCTGTCCGTCAAAAGCATTCCGCTGCCCGGCTCAGAGAGCGGCCTCCTAGAATTCTCGGTCCGCGATACCGGTGTCGGGATCGCCGTGAACAAGCTGGACCTGCTCTTCACTTCGTTCTCGCAGCTTCATCCCTCCATTACCCGCAAGTACGGAGGGACCGGCCTGGGACTGGCCATATGCAAGCAGCTGGTTGAGCTGATGGGCGGAACGATCTTTGTCGAGAGTGAGGAAGGAATGGGATCGGCCTTCCGGTTCCTGCTCCCGGTCAGCCGGCTGTCGCTGGACTCCGAGGATGAGGACGAGGATGAAAATGAGGATGAGAATGAGGATGAGGGTAAGGATACCGGTAATAAGAACAGCTATGTCTAGAAAGGCCAAAGGCCGTGGCGGCCGGCGCTTGTGCACCGGAGCCACGGCCTTTGCTTATGGGGCCGGAAATTTAGGATTTAAGAAACATCAGTCCGACCGTGTGCGGGCCGCAGTGGCTGCCAATGACGCAGCCGGCCTCAATCACGGCAATTTCCCGGGCTCCGGTTGATTCCTGGAGCGCCCGGCGCAGAAACTCCGCATCCTCCGGGGCCTGGGTATGGGCCACAATAATCAGTTCGCGGTCGATCACGTCCAGATTCTCCAGGGCATGGTTCAGCATCTGCTCCACGGCCTTCTCTTTCTTGCCGCGAATCCGGCCGATCGGAAGAATCTTGCCTTCCACAAGCCGAAGGACGGGACGAATCTTGAGCAGACTTCCGATAAAATTCGCCATACCGGAACACCGGCCGCCCATATACAGATAATCGAGTGTATCTACAACAAATTCGGTGCTCAGGCGTCGGCGTTCATCTTCCAGCGCCGAGACAATGCTGGCCGCGCCGGCGCCGTTCTCGGCGGCGCGTGCTGCCCGGACGGCAAGCAGGGCAATGCCCCCGCAGAGCGATTCGGAGTCCACCACATGAACGCGGCCCTCGGGGAACTCCCCCGCAGCGATCAGGGCGTTCTGGTATGTAGAAGACAGGGACGACGAGAGACTGAGATAGACGACATCGCGGCCCTGTTCAACAGCCGGTGCGAACGCTCGAATGAAATCCGCCGGCGAAGGCGCCGCAGTCTTGGGCAGCGCTCCTTCGGCGGCAACCTGCCGGTAGACGTCATCCGGCGTAATTTCGATCCCGTCCCGGCGGGTATCATTGCCGAACACGACATACAGCGGGATGACCCCGATGTCATAGCGGTCTTGCCAATATCCGGGCAAATCGGACGTGCTGTCGGTGAATATTTTTACAGTGGGCATGTGCTTCTCCTTCGCCGATGATCAGGTACGTCCTAATTATACCAAGCTTGGGGCGAATCATAAACCTTGAACCCGAATTTAGGCATGTTTCCAATCTGTCCCTCCCGGGGTAATGGTTCGTAATCGGGAATGTAACGGCATCCGGAGAGCAGAGCCCGGAAGAATAGAAGAAGGGGAAGAGGGGAAAGAATGAGAACCCGGGAAGTGATATCCGATCGTCTGTACCTGCTGTTGGCTCTGCTGCTGTTGTCTGCGGCCTGCTTCAACCTGTTCATGAATCTCGGCGTCAAGCCGATTGAGGACTGGGATGAGGCCAGGCACGGAGTCAGCGCCTATGAGATGCTGAAGAGCGGGAATTATGCGGTGAATACATACAATTGGGAGACGGATTACTGGAATCTGAAGCCCCCGCTGAGCTTCTGGACAGTGGCGCTCGGCTACAAGCTGGCCGGCTTCAACTTGCTCGGACTTCGGCTCGTGTCCGCTATCGCAGCTCTGCTGACGATAGCGGCGACTGCCGGGTACGCGCGCTACCGCTACGGGAATGCGGCCTCACTGGTTGCGGCTGCCGTGCTGATAACCAGCACGCAGTTTATCTTTCACCATTCCGCCCGGGCAGGCGACGCGGACGCGCTCTTCGTGCTCTGGCTGACTGTCGGGGTGATTGCCCTGCTGCTGACCGAGCGCCGTCCGGGCTGGATAGCCGTCACCGGCCTGATGTTCGCCCTGGCTTTCCTGACCAAGAGCTGGCATGCTGGTATCCTGCTGGTCATCGCCGGATTGTACACCGTCATCACGCGCCGGTACCGGGAGATGAAGCCCAGGCATCTGGCCGGATTCGGGCTCGCGGCATCCCTGCCGGTTCTGCTCTGGCTGGCGCTTCGGTATCCGCACGACGGCTTTCGGTTTGTGCGGGAGATGATCCGGTACGATCTGCTGGCGCGTTCCTCTACGGCGATTGAGCAGCATGCCAACGGCCCGACCTACTATCTCCACATTCTGAAGCTCTATCACTTGGAATGGAGCGCAGCGCTGCTCGCGCTTGCCGTCGGCACTGCATTCGTCATGCTGCTTCGGCGGAACCGGGACATCCTTCCGCTGGACAGCGACATGCTGGGTCTCATTCTCTGGATTGCGGTGCCCTTGCTGCTGTTCTCGGCCGTCTCCACCAAGATCCGCTGGTACATTATGCCGGTCTACCCCGCACTCGCTCTGGCTACCGCCGTCCTGCTGGCCGCTCTCCTTCGGAATGTACGGCGAAGGGAGGGAAGGGCCGCTCTGGCCGGCGCCTTTGTCCTGCTCTTTCTTCTCATGGAGAGCGGCGCGGTGCGGACGGCGTCTTCGGAGGGCGCACCCGATGCGGGGCCGGAGCAGGCGCTGCTTCGGAAGCTGCCGGCCGGAGACTCGCTGAGAGAATATACGTTGTACTATTACGACCATCCGGGCAAAGACATGCCGCAGAGCGTAGTGCTCGCATCCAAGCTCTACGGCGGAATGAGAGCGGCGGAAGAGGGGAAGCTCCAAGAGTTCAGGAACCATCCCCGATCGCTGCTGCTGCTTCCAAGGAGCACTGCCAATGAATCCTTAATTGCCGATGACAAGCTGAAGATCGTGGAAGCCTCCGGCTGGGGATATCTGGTCAGTTCGGAATATGTGAAGCCTGCTCCGTAATCTGCCTGACCGAACGACCAGACAGCACGACAGTAGGACAGTAGGACAGCATGACAGCACGACAAAGGCCGCCCCTTTCGGGACGGCCTTTCTGTATGAATCTGATATTTGACGAGATTCTGCTCCTCTTAAGCAGAGACAGTCTGCTGAACAGTCACGGAGCTCAGTCCGCCTACCGTCAACTCTTCGCCGTATACTTTCAGCTGTGCCGGAACATCGGTCTCGTTGGCCACGATCACTTCGCGGTCCGTTACGCTGATCTTGAGGCGGGAGCCGCGGAATACGATTTTGAAGGAGTACGACGTCCAGTGGCCCGGGTTCGAAGGCTGAAGCACCAGGCGTCCGTCATGAACGCGCAGTCCGCCGAAGCCGTGTACGATCGACATCCAGGTACCGGCCATGCTGGTCGTATGGCAGCCGTCTTCCGTGTCGTTGTTGTAGTTGTCCAGATCCAGACGCGAAGTGCGCAGGTACATTTCGTACGCTTTCTCCCGGTAGCCCAGTTCGCAGGCCAGAATGGCGTGGATACAAGGGGAGAGGGAGGATTCGTGAACCGTAATCGGCTCATAGAAGTCGAAGTTGCGCTTCTTGGTGTCCAGATCGTAACGGTCGCCCAGGAAATACAGACCCTGCAGCACGTCGGCCTGCTTGATGTAGCAGGAACGCAGAATGCGGTCCCACGACCATTTCTGGTTCAGCGGGAGGTTCTCCGGAGCCAGATCCTTCACCGGCACGATTTCCTTGTCGAGGAAGCCGTCCTGCTGCAGGAAGATGCCGCGCTCTTCATCGGCCGGGTAGTACATCTTGGCGATCATGTCGGCCCAGAGAGAAGTCTCGGATTCTTCCAGACCGAGCTTGTCGACCAGCTCTTCGTAGCGGGAAGCTTCGTTCTCCTTCAGGTAGTTCAGCGTTTCCAGCGTATACTCCATCGTCCAGGCAGCCATCCGGTTCGTATACCAGTTGTTGTTGACGTTGTTCTCGTATTCGTTCGGGCCGGTTACGCCGAGCATTACATACTTGTCTTTATGGGCGACATAATGAACGCGCTGCTCCCAGAAGCGGGAGATTTCAACGAGCACTTCCAGGCCGTACTGTCCCAGGTAGGACTTGTCGCCCGTGTAGTTGACATAGTTGAAGATGGCATGCGCGATGGCGCCGTTGCGGTGAATTTCCTCGAAGGTGATTTCCCATTCGTTGTGGCATTCTTCGCCGTTCATCGTTACCATCGGATAGAGCGCACCCTTGGTGAAGCCGAGCTTGCGGGCGTTCTCCTTGGCTTTCTCCAGATGCTTGTAACGGTAGATCAGCAGGTTGCGCGAGATCGACGGATCGGCCGTACTGAGGTAGAACGGCACACAGTAGGCTTCCGTATCCCAGTAGGTGCTGCCGCCGTATTTTTCGCCGGTGAAGCCCTTCGGTCCGATGTTGAGGCGGTCGTCTTCGCCGGTGTAGGTCTGGTTCAGCTGGAAAATGTTAAAGCGAATCGCCTGCTGGGCGGACACGTCGCCCTCGATGATAATGTCGCTTTCTTTCCATTTGTCTCTCCATGCCTCGGCATGCTCGGACAGCAGAGCGGCAAAGCCCGCTTCGCGCGCGGAAGCAAGCGCCGTCTGGGCAGCTTCGACAAGTTGGCCCAGTCCGTGATTGCGGGAGGTCACATTGGCGGCGTATTTATAGATAACGAGCTGATCGCCTTGGTTGAGCGATACCTGAACCGTACTGGAGACGTATTTGTCGCGCAGCTCGGATGCCGCTTCCGGTGTCAGCTTCTCGCCGTTCAGCGTCAGATCGTAAGCAAAGGCAGAGGTAACATGGAAGTCCAGCTTCTTGGTCTTCAGCGTCAGGAAGCCGCCGTCTGCCGTTTCGCCTTTCTCCACCTCGTTCCAGAACTTCTCGTCGTAGTTGGAGTCCTTGTTCTTGACGTCGCCGTCGAGATAAGGGGTAACCGTAACGTTGCCGGAGAAGTTAAGCGCCGTTACCGCGTAGCGGATTGCGCCGATTTCGCGGCGAACCATGCTGACGATCCGGATGCTCTCGACCTTCACTTCCTTGCCGTCCTCCAGACGGGCCACGAAGCTGCGAGACAACGTGCCTTCCTTCATGTTCAGGACGCGGCGGAAGTCGGACACCGTGCAGGTTGCCAGATCAAGCGGCGTGCCGTCGATTTCGATATTGATGCCGATCCAGTTGGTGCTGTTGAGAACTTTGGCAAAATATTCAGGATAGCCGTTCTTCCACCAGCCTACCCGTGTTTTATCCGGATAATAGACGCCTGCCATGTAGCTGCCCTGCAGGCTGCGTCCGCTGTATTGCTCTTCAAAGTTTGCGCGTCCGCCCATATGTCCGTTTCCGATGCTGAAGATACTTTCGGAAATTTCATGGTTATGCGGATCAAAGGATTCTTCAATAATGGACCATTCATCAATTTTCAGATACTGTTTCACTTTCAATCGGCTCCTTTATCATAGACACAGATTTGGAAGACAACTTATTTGGAAGCAAAAAACTCGCCAAGCCGCTGGGTGTTCATCTCTTCGAGCGAAGCGATGACGAGGTCGGCTGCGCCCAGAGTCTCCGGCGAACCGATGCCCACGCTGCGCATTCCGGCCCGCTGAGCCGCTTCGATGCCGGCTTCGGCATCCTCGAACACGATGCATTCTTCCGGACGGGCTTCAAGCGCCTGCGCGCCCAGCAGGAACACTTCCGGGTCGGGCTTCGCCGCCGAGGTCTTGTTACCGTCGATGATGGCATCAAAATATGGCGTCAGTCCCGTGTTGTCGAGAATCATCATGGCATTCTTGCTGGCGGAGCCGAGGGCTACCTTGATTCCGGCGCTGCGGCACTCCTTGAGGAAGTCGAGGGCGCCGGGCAGAATCTCCGAGCTGTCCATTTTGGTGATATATTCGACATAGCGGTCGTTCTTGCTCTGGGCGAGCTCGGCTTTCTTGGCATCGTCGAAGCTGAGGCCGCCGATTTCAAGCAGAATATCGAGCGAAGCCATCCGGCTGACACCCTTTAACCGCTCGTTGTCCTTCTCGGTGAAGGTGAAGCCGAGAGAGTCGGCCAGTTCCTTCCAGGCGATGTAATGATACTTGGCGGTATCGACCAGGACGCCGTCCAGATCGAACAGACAGGCTTTGATGGTAGTCATAATGTCCTCCTTCTTGATTTGAAGCGCAAACGTTTGTACAATCTTTGAAAAAATAAATGAAGCCGGTAAACCGCTTCATTTATTTTGGTGAAACCGTAGTCTGGCTTTACTTTCTGCCCGGCGAATACATGGAAGATTCGCGCACAATCAAGCGGTGCGGGATAATGAACCGGTTGGTGTAACCGATATCCTTGTCCGGCTGCTGTATAGCCTGAATCAGCACCTGCGATGCTGTGTAACCCAAGTGGTAAATGCCGATGTCAATACTGCTGATTGGCGGGCTGGACAACTCGCTGAGCGGGATGTTGTTGAATCCGACGAGTGCCAGATCCTGCGGGACGGTATATTTCAGTTCATTCAGCCCGCGAAGCACGCCGAACGATATCATGTCGTCCACAACAAGCAGGGCGGTTGGCCTATTCGGGAGGTTCATGAAGAACGACATCGCCCGGTAGCCGCTGTCCTGAAGGAATTCGCCTTCTACAATCCATTCGGGCCGAATCTCAAGGCCGCTTTCTTCCATCGCTTTTTGGTAACCGGCAAGCCGGTCGCGCGATACAATCAAATTCGGCGGTCCGCTGACAAAGCCGATTCGCTCATGTCCCATGGTAATCAGATGGTTGGTGGCATCGAAAGCCGCCATTACATTGTCGTTGTCGACGGAGAGAATATTCTCGTAACGGTCGCTTCGTCCTACCAGGACGAAAGGATAGCCGTTCGATTCCAGGAAGTCGATGACGCTGTCGTCCTTGCGGGAGTACAGCAGAATGACGCCGTCTACCCGGCGGCCTTTAAGCAGCCGAGATACCGCTTCCAGTTCTTCTTTCTCGTTGGCGCCCGAGCTGATCAGTACATCAAACCCCGAGCGGCCGGCCTGTGTAACTATGCCTCGAATCAGTTCCATGAAGAACAGATTGGAGAAGAGTTCCTCCGCAGGCTTCGGCAATATAATGCAAATGCTGTTGGTGGTTTTCGAGACCAGACTTTTGGCCATCATATTCGGGTGATAGCCCATTTCTTCCATGATTTCCTTAACCTTGCGAGAGGTTTCCAGGCTGATTCTTGGATGATTGGACAATACCCGGGATACCGTGGAAGGAGAGACACCAGCTCTCTTCGCCACATCCTTGATGGTTACTGTCATAGAAACCTCCTCATGAAACCGTTTGTATTACAATCGTAATATTAATCGAACCCGCTGAAATTGTAAATAGAGAAAGGGATAGGCCCCCTCATAATTTATGTAAAATCATGAATTAGGCCCCCCCTCTATTGGAGGAACCTCCAATTCCCTTCAAGCCATAAGGAAGCTTGCCCGGCCGGGCGCCGTTCGCGCTCTGGGCCGGGCAATTACCGCAGTCTGTTCAGCTTCGGTTTACAGCGTCCGGGCTTTGAGAATGGCATACCCGTAGGACGGAAGCTTCGCATGCAGCACACCGCGATCAGTCCGCAGCTTCTCCCCGGTTAGAAGGTTCTCCCATTCCTGCTCCTGAACCGGAAGCCGGAACGATTGTCCGCAGTCTCCGGTGTTCATCAGTACCAGAATGGCTTCATCGCCCAGGCGGCGCTCATAGGCCAGCTTGCTTCCCTTGACGGCCGCTTCCAGGAAGCGGATGGAGCCTTTGCGGAGCGCTTCATGGTTGCCGCGGATCCGGATCAGGTCCTGATAGAACCGGAACATGTCCCGGTCCTGAAGCTCCGGTTCCCACACCATGCACTTCCGGCAGCCGGGATCTTCTCCGCCGTCCATACCGAATTCGCTGCCGTAATAGATGCAGGGAGCTCCCATATAAGTGAACTGGAAGGCAACAGCCTGCTTGAATTTCTGCTTGTTGCCGTCGCAGAGGGTCAGCAGCCGGGCGGTGTCATGGCTGTCCAGCAGATTGAAGGCGGCTTCGTTGACCTGCATGGAGTAGCGCGAGAACTGGCGGCCGATCGAATTGGCGAAGCCCGCAGCGTCCAGATCGCCCCGGACGAAGAAGTCGATGACGGCGTCGGTGAACGGGTAGTTCATAACGGCATCGAATTGGTCGCCTTCCAGCCAAGGGGCGGATTCGTGCCAGATTTCGCCGAGTATGTAAGCTTCCGGGTTGGCTTGCTTCACAACACGCCGGAAATCCCGCCAGAATTCATGGGATACTTCGCTGGCTACGTCCAGCCGCCAGCCGTCGATTCCGACTTCTTTGATCCAGTACTCGGCGACTTCCAGCAAATATTTTTTGACTTCCGGATTTTGAGTGTTCAGTTTGGGCATTTTAGGTTCAAAGGCGAAAGTGTCATAGGTCGGCACATCGTCCTCAATTTCCAGCGGGAAGCTGCGTACATGGAACCAGTCTTTATAGCGGGAGTCCTCGCCGTTCTCCAGCACATCGACGAACGGGGCGAACGTGCGGCCCGAATGATTGAACACGGCGTCCAGCAGAACACGGATTCCGCGCTTGTGACACTCCCCGACCAGGCGTTTCAGCGTTTCGGTATCCCCGAACTGCGGATCGACCCGGAGATAGTCTTCGGTATCGTATTTATGGTTCGTAGTGGCGGCGAAAATCGGCGTGAAATAAATGCCGGTAATGCCGAGCTCAGAGAGGTGATCCAGGTGATCGATGACGCCCTGAAGGTCTCCTCCGAAGAAATTCTCCGGTGTCGGAGCAGCTCCCCAAGGCTCTGCGTCTTCCGGATCGAGAGAAGGATCGCCGTTGGCGAAGCGTTCCGGGAAGATTTGATAGAAGACGGTGTCTTTGACCCAGGCCGGAGGCGCGAAGACGTCGCTCAGATTGAGGTAAGGGAACTCGAACAGACGGTTCGGGTTGGCCGGCTGCTCCTCCTGGTAACCGTTCTCGGTCATCCAGATTTGTTCATCGCCCTGAAGCAGCAGAAAACCGTACTTCAGCCGGCGGTAAGGAGGGACCGATTCGCATTCCCAGTAATCGAACATGGAATCGGAGGTCAGCAGCGTCATGGGGATCAGTTCTTTGGTTCGGTCCCAGGCATATTTGTCGCCTGCCCAGGCATAGGCTTCGGTCAAATCGCCCTTCTTGGAGCGAAGACGAAGATGAATGGTGTTCTCGTCGTAAGCATAGGACCAGTTCATTCGAGGCCGGTGATAGATGGCTTCCAGCAGCATTGGTTTTTCCTCCCGTTAGATCGTGATTGGTGTACCGCGTCTCAACAAAAAAGGCACAGCCTGGCTCTGAAATCTGCCGAGGTTGTACCGTATAGACGATAGCATTGCCTTTAAATTGTTGTTTCAAACGTCCGCGGTTGTGCATGTTTCATGAACATTGCTTCGCATTATAGCACGGAAGAAACGGTCTGAAAAGCGATTCTGTACAAACCATTGCATGGGCTGCATAGAGGCAGGGTGACAAAATGCTGCGTTTCAATAAAGCGGGAAACCGGTTTTTTAAACCGCCCATAACATCATGGAAATCCGCGAAGCGGATTAAAGGAGGACTAAGAGACCAATATCGGCGAAAATTAGAGTAAATCTGCGATATATTGAGTAATGCAAAGAAAAGATTATATATAATGATCAAAATGGGCATATTAGACCTGTGCAAACGTTTTTGCAAAACGTAGAATCTGTTGTATGATTGGTTCAGCAATAAAGCGCTTTCCGAAGAGAAGCCAACCGAAATTGAAAAGTCGCACAGAAAGAAAGCACTTTCATTTTCGGCCTTTTGAAATCGTTTGCGCAACTTTTCTGAAAGCTTTGCTAAGCTTAGTTTTATTAAACAGGAGGGGTTATTAGTAATGAGCATGAAAAAATGGATGGCAGTAACCGCTGTTGCCTCTATGGCCGTGTCGATCACAGCGTGCGGCGGCAACAACAACAATAACAACGGCAACGCCGCTTCTTCCGCGGCTCCGGCAGCAAGCACAGCGCCTGCAGCAAGCACAGCACCTGCAGCCAGCGACGCCGCTGCCTCGATCACTCCGGAAGATGGCGCATCCCTGGTTGTTTGGGAAAGTAAAGAAGAAAGAGCCTTTGCAGACGCAATCTCCAAAGAATTTACGGCGAAATACAATGTACCGGTTAAAATCGAAGAACTGAGCCCGACAGACCAGGTAACGAAGCTGTCCCAGGACGGTCCTTCCGGTCTGGCCGCAGACGTTATCCTGATTCCTCACGACAACCTGGGCCGCGCAGCAGCCGCTCAGCTGGTTCTGCCGAACGACGTGTTCGAAGCTGAAACCAAAGCCAACAACACGGAAGCCTCCATCACGGCTGCCAGCTACGACAACATGCTCTACGGCTACCCGCGCGCTGCTGAAACTTATGCCCTCTTCTATAACAAGTCCCTCGTGAAAGAAGCTCCTAAGAGCTTTGATGACGTAATCACCTTTGCCAAGACGTTCACGGACAAATCCAAGAACAAATACGGCATCATGTGGGAAGTTGGCAACATGTACTTCAACTATCCGTTCATCGCTTCCAACGGCGGTTACATCTTCGGTGAGAACGGCACGAACAAAGACGATATCGGCATCAACAACGAAGGCGCAATCACTGGCCTGAAAGAGTACATGAAGCTGAAAGAAGTGCTGCCGATCAAGAGCGGCGACATCACAGCCGACATCAAGCGCAGCTTGTTCAACTCCGGCGACGTAGCCATGGACATCAACGGTCCTTGGGAACTGGCCGGATACAAGAAAGCCCTCGGCGACAAACTGGGTATCGCTCCGCTGCCGACAATTGGCGGCAAGACCGCTATCTCCTTCGCCGGCTTCAAAATCTTCGCAGTCAATGCTTACACGCAGTATCCTAACGCTGCTAAGCTGTATGCCGAATTCGCTTCCAGCAAAGAATCCCAGCTGAAGCTGAATGAACTGGTTGGTTCCATTCCGACGAACAATGAAGCTCTGGCCGATCAGCAGATTTCCGGCGACCCTTACATTTCCGCTTTTGCTGAACAGACGAAGAACTCCCAGCCGATGCCTTCCATTCCTGAAATGGGCAACGTATGGAGCCCTGTGAACGCAGCTCTGCCGGAAATCTGGGACAAGGGCGTAGATCCGAAGACTGCTATGGATAAAGCGGCTCAACAGATCAAGGACCTGAACAACGGTGCTTCGGCCCAGTAATAAGCATAGCGTATAGCTCTGCTCTTAACAGTAAGCACGTGAAATCAAAATCGCCCGCCGCTCGGTTGCGGCGGGCGATTCCCTGATTTTGCTCGAGGAGAGGAGAACGGAAGGGAAATGAAGCGACACCGCACGATAGCCGCTATACTGTCGACGATTTTCATGGGATTGGGACAGATATATAACCGCCAATTCATTAAAGGCCTCATTTTCTTGGCTGCAGAAGCCGGATCGTTGGTTTATTTCATCAACAAACTCGGAGACGCGTTCTGGGGTATGAGAACGCTGGGCGAGAAGACCCAGCACTTTGAGAAGGTCAACGGAATCGCCAAGCTTGTCAAAGGCGATCACTCGATCTTTATTCTGATTCAAAGCTTGATTGTCCTGATCTTCTTTGTTCTGTTCCTGATTGCCTGGTACATGAACATTAAGGATGCCATGAAGACTGGCGCTGCCCGTGACAAGGGAGAACAAGCCGGCGGCTTCAAAGCCAGCATCCGTTATATTCTCGACTACAAGTTTGCGCAGACTTTCCTGATCGTGCCTTCTATCGGTATACTGATGTTCACCATCATGCCGATTATCTTTATGATTTTGCTGGCTTTCACGAACTACTCTGCGCCTAACCATATGCCTCCGGCCAAGCTGGTGGACTGGGTCGGATTCGAGACATTCCGCAATCTGCTCGTTCTGAAGTCCTGGAGCCATACGTTCTACGGCGTCTTGACCTGGACGATTATTTGGGCGATTCTCTCTACGATTACGACCTACTTCGGCGGTCTGCTCGTCGCACTGCTGGTCAGCCAGCAGGGAATCAAGTTCAAAGGAATGTGGAGAGCCATCCTCATTATTCCTTACGCCATTCCGCAGATGATTTCGCTGCTGCTGATGCGCAACCTCTTTAACGGACAGTTCGGCCCGATCAACCAGTATTTGAAATATTTCGGTCTAGGTCAACTGCCGTGGCTGACGGACCCGTTCTGGGCCAAGTTCACTGTTATTGTCGTTAACATGTGGGTCGGTATTCCGGTATCCATGCTGCTCATCATGGGCGTTCTGACTACGATTCCGCGGGATATGTATGAAGCGGCGGAAGTGGACGGCGCTACCGGTTACCAGAAATTCCGCATTATTACGCTGCCGATGGTGCTGTTCTCGACCGCGCCTACGCTGATTGCCCAGTTCGCGGGCAATATCAACAACTTTAACGCCATCTTCCTGCTGACGAACGGTAATCCGGTTAACGGTAACTATCAGTATGCCGGTTCGACCGACCTGCTCGTTACCTGGCTCTACAAGCTGACGCTCGACCAGAACAAGTACAACATGGCTTCGGCGGTCGGCATTATCATCTTCATCATTGTAGCCGGGTTCTCGATCTATAACTATCGCCGGACGAAGTCGTTCCAAGAGGAGGATATGATCCAATGAGCCTTAAGCTTAAGAAGAATATACGCCTGACGCTCAGCTACGTTATGCTGGTGATACTCGCCGTGGCGGCCCTCTATCCGGCTCTCTGGATTTTGCTGTCGTCGCTGCGTCCCGGCAAATCGCTCTACAGCAAGACCTTTATTCCGGAGACGTTCACGCTGGAGCATTACCGTCAACTGTTCACCGACAACACGCTGCTGTTCCAGAACTGGTGGCTGAACACGTTCAAGATCGCCATCTTCTCGATGATTCTGGGTGTCTTTCTGACCCTGCTGACGAGTTATGCGGTCTCCCGTTTCCGCTTCAAGACGCGGAAGACGACGATGTCCGTGCTGCTCGTACTGGGCATGTTCCCGGGCTTCATGAGTATGATCGCCATCTATCTGCTGCTCAAGGAGTTCGACCTGCTGGATACGCATATGGCGCTCGTTCTCGTCTATGCGGCGGGAGCGCCGCTCGGCGGAACGCTGATTGCCAAGGGCTTCCTCGATACGATCCCGCGTTCGCTGGACGAGGCGGCGCGTATCGACGGCGCCAGCAACTTCGGCATCTTCTGGAGAGTCATTCTCCCGCTGTCCAGACCGATGATTACCTACATGGCGCTGACGCAGTTCGTCGGCCCTTGGGTAGACTTTATCTTTGCCCGCCTTATTCTGCGAACCAAAGATAAATGGACGGTGGCCGTTGGTCTCTATGACATGGTCAACTCGAATCAGAATACGAACTTTACGACCTTTGCGGCCGGTGCGGTTCTGATCTCGATTCCGATTATGATTCTGTTCGGCTTCCTGCAGAAGCTGCTGGTAGACGGTCTTACGGCCGGGGCAAGTAAAGGCTGACGACGCTGCCGAACCCATGTGAATCTTGGATTTTGGGCTCCAGAGGGGCACAATCTTTACCCTTATGGTGAAGATTGTGCCCTCTTTTATTAACTATCAGAGGATGATGAATGTAATGAAGGGCATGGTCTTCAAATCGGTAGGTACCAAGCTGTTTGCCGCCTTGTTCTGCACCACCTTGCTGTTGACTTCCGTTCTCGGTCTCACTTCTTACAATGCTTCCAAGCGTATCATCACCGATCAGGTTGCGTCGGCTTCCGAACAATCCGTCACCCAGGCGGCAGACAAGCTGGACTTCCTCCTGTCCCAATACGAATCCTTGTCCAGACAGTATGCCGTCGATGCAACGCTTAAGGCTGATCTGGCCGCTATACATAATCGTGCAAGCGCTCCCGCCGATATCAGTGCCGCAGAGGAACGCATCAAACAGAAGCTGACTGCCTTGACCGCTTCGGATGAGCGGCTGGTGGGTGTGCGCCTGGTTGCTAAATCCCTGATTGATTCGGAATCCTATAAATCCGTAGGCCTCAATAATCTGCGCTCCGACGAAGGGGTGGAAGAGCGGCTGAAGGCTGTAGAAGCTGCCAAAGGCAATCCGGTCTGGTTCCCGACACGGACCCGGGGTTTCTTCGATATCAATCCTGACCCTTCCTTTGCCATGGGCCGGCTCCTGCGGAATCTGAAGAACCCGGAATTGGAATATTACCTGATTATCGAGGTGAAGGGCCAGGCGCTTGGCGATCTGCTGGCGAACTTCCATATCGGAGACAAGGGGCAGATCCGGATTGTGACGGCAGACAACCGGATTGTCTACCCGGCGGATAAAGACTCCCTGGGACAAGAGTTCTTTGTCGCCCTGCCGAAGCAGAAAGACAATAAAGAGAGCAGTAAGGAACAGCAGTCGATTACGGCTGCCGACCGCAGCGGGAACGATCAGCTCGTGGTCTATCACGGCATCCGGTCGGCCGACTGGACCTTGGCGGGGTATGCGCCGGTCAGCGATTTTACCCATTCGGCCAAGCGGCTGCTGTATATTACGCTGATCGTGGTAGCCTGCGCAGCGCTGATTGCCCTGCTGATTGGCTATCTGCTCGTCCGAATGATCGGCCGGCCGCTTGGTATGTTAGCGAAGCTGATGGAACGAGGGGAGAACGGGGACTTAACGGTCCGCGCTTCCTTCGGCGGCAGGGATGAGATCGGCAGGGTCGGCCACAGCTTCAATCAAATGATGGAGCAGCTTGGCGGGCTTGCCCGTCAGAGCGGACAAAGCGCGCAGGACGTGCTGACGACTTCGGCGAAGCTTGTTGTCGCATCCGGCGAAATCTCCGTGAATGCGAGGGAGGTGGCTGCCGCTTCCGAGGAAATTGCCAACGGAACGGCCAGTCTCGCGGAAGAGGCGGACAAGAGCAGCCGGAACGTGCAGCGCATGGGCGAGCAGATGAAAGAGGTCGCCGGAATCAATCAAGTTCTGGACCGTTCCGCTGAACGGCTGCTCGGAGTCAGCGGACAGGGCGGGAAGCTGATGGAAATGCTGGTTGCGAAGAGCGAATCCACGCTGGATATGATGAACCGGATTGAGCAGAATTCCGCCCGTCTTCAAGAGAGCCTGCGGTTGATTGCCGGTCTGCTGGCTCCGATGATTGCCATTAACAAGCAGACCAATATTCTGGCGCTGAACGCCTCTATTGAAGCAGTACGCGCAGGAGCGGCCGGCAGAGGCTTTATCGTCATCGCCGATGAAATCCGCGGTCTGGCCAATCAGTCCGGCCGGTCTATTGAGTCTGTGTCCCGGATTGCCGATGAAATCGGACTGGATATCGGGAACATGGTGGAAGCGGTACAGGCTGCCGTTCCGCTGTTTCAGGAGCAGATTGCAGCGGTGCGGGATACCTCGGAGACGTTTGCCGACGTCAAAGCCGAAATGGAGAAGTACATGGAGCATCTTCGAAAATCCTCGCAGGCGGTCAGCGACCTGCTTGTCAGTCAGCAGGAAATGGGAGAGTCGATCAACAGTGTGAGCGCCGTAGTGCAGCAGACGGCTGCCTCCACCGAAGAGGTGGCCTCGATGTCTTCCCAGCAGTTCCGGATCAGCGAGCAGCTGGTCCGGCTGTCGGGCCTGCTGGAGAAGCTGGCGGCGTCGCTCCAGGATTCGCTCATCTCCTTTCACACCGGAGAAGAAGCTGCACCGGAAGCCGATTCCGCCGAAGGCCAGTCCGCTGTAGAGAACTTGCAACAAAGCGCATAAGCCCTGGGCCTTCGGCCCGGGCTGGAAGAGTGAAAGCATGCCGGCAGGGCCGGCCCGCAGTCGGAAGACGACCGGGCCGGCCCTGTCTGCATGGAAGGGAACGGGGGGCGGAGGCGATCAGCGCGCCGCCGGTTCTTTTGGCGCAAAAAAGGTGCGAAGGGCTTGGTACACTTCCTTCTTGTCCTTGATGACGTAGTGCATGAAGCGCTCGTGCTTCAGGTTCTTGTAGGCCGACATCAGCGTGCTGCTGCGGTTGTACTGATTGACTTCGCCGTAGCCGAACAGGTTGCAGCGCTTCAGCAGCTCGCCGATCAGCTTGACGCAGCGCTCGTTGTCCGAGCTTAGGTTGTCTCCGTCGGAGAAATGGAAGGGATAGATGTTGTATTTCGACGGAGGGTAGCGGGTATCGATGATCTCCAGCGCTTTCTGATAAGCGGACGAACAGATGGTTCCTCCGCTCTCGCCCCGGTTGAAGAAGTCGTGTTCGCTGACCTCCTTCGCCTCGGTGTGATGCGCCAGGAAGACGATCTCCACCTTCTCGTACTGGCGGCGCAGAAACCGGGTCATCCAGAAGAAGAAGCTGCGGGCACAGTATTTCTCGAAGGTACCCATACTCCCCGAGGTATCCATCATGGCGATAATGACGGCGTTCGAGTGCGGGATGGTGATGTCGTCCCAGGTTTTGAACCGCAGATCGTCCGGGCTGATGCTGTGAATGCCGGGCTGTCCCCGGCCGGCGTTGCGCCGAAGGTTCTCCAGCAGCGTCCGCTTCTTGTCGATGTTGGACATCATGCCTTTTTTGCGGATATCGTTGAAGACGATGGAACGGGTCTCGATTTCTTCCTCGGTTTTGGGTTTCAGATGGGGCAGTTCCAGCTCCTTGAATAAAATATCCTCCAGATCCTCCAGATCAATCTCGGCTTCGATCAAGTCCTGGCCGGGCTGGTCCCCGGCCTTCTCGCCTTTGCCGTGGCCGGAGGAGGCAGGCTCCCTGCCCAGAACATCCCCGACCTGGCTGTCGCCGTCGCCCTGGCCGACGTGTTTTTGCTTGCGGTAATTGTAGATGATCCGGTATTCGTCGAGGCTGCGGATCGGGACCTTCACGAGCTTGCGGCCGTCGGACATAATGATATTCTCTTCCGTAACGAGATCGGGCAGGTTCGCCTTGATCGCTTCCTTGACCTTCTGCTGATGGCGCTCCTGGTCCTGATGGCCTTTGCGGTGCAGCGACCAATCCTCCTTCGATACTACAAATGAATAAGGAAGCCCGGATTCCGGCATGGCGGTCACCTCCTGGTTCAGTTCTTTCCATATATATTCCGCGGAAGAAGAGATATGTGCAGGCCGCTTGTTAGCCCTCCTCCTATTCGTCGTCACCTTCTACGGTGACGGTATATTCGTTGGAGCGGGCTTCGGCCGTGTAGGTCTGTCCGCCGGACTCATAGCGGCCGGAGGCGGCGGCGTAACCGGACAGCACCGTCCCTGCCGCGTCCTCCCGGATTCGGACCCGGCAGCGGATGATCCGGCGTTCTCCGGGACCTACGACGCCAAGCGACAACCCGCCGCTGCCGTAAGACGCTGGGGCTCCGTCGATACTCAGGCCGTCCGGCACAGCTTCCATGCCGGGCAGCGGCAGAGAGCCGAGCCGCACCTCTGCCGGGAGGCTGCCGCTGTTGGCCAGCGTCACCGCGATGACCGCTTCGTCGCCCGGATGGACGCTGGCCGGCTGAGCCGCTGCCGTCAGAGACAGCAGGGGCACAGCTAAGCGCACGGAGACGGAATTTGAGCGGACAGTCTGCCGGACGGACCGGCCGTCGGGCAGCAGGGTGATGTAGCGGGCTGAAGCATAGTTGATCATTTCGGTCAGCCCGCCCTTGCCCGCAAGGGGATCGACCCGCGCGCTGAACTGCACCTTCACGAACTCGCCGGGACGAATCATCCCGAGCGGAAGACCCCGGTCGGGGAGCAGCTCGGGATAGACGGCGCCGGCTATCGTGACGCTGCCCGGCACCCAATCCGTCCCGAAAGGCGGCGAATCCTGCAGTACCACCTCGGCGGCCAGCGCGCCGGGGTTGCCGACTTCAACGGTATAGCGGAGTTCCGCTCCCGGAGCGGCGGAGACGGCATTGACCGTCTTAAGGAGGGTGAGCCCGGGCGCGAGGAGAGCGGTGGAGACGCTGTTGCTGCTCTGGCTGCGCCGCAGCGTCTCTCCTCCGACGGAATAGGAGACGACCGACTGAACGAGAATTTCCGTTGCGCTGGGGATATAGAGGGAGCGTGCCCGGAATATGACTTCCATCGACTGGCCCGGCGCAAGATCGTTCAGGAGAAGGCCGGTCTGCGGGTCGGCGGCCGGGTCATAGACGCCGTCCGCGATGACGCTTCCCGGAATCCAGCCGGCAGCGGCCGGGAGCCGAGCGGCGAAGATCGGCTCCCGGATCGCTTGAAGTCCGCTGTTGCGCAGGGTCGCGGTGTACGTCAGCACGTCCCCCGGGAATGTGGCCGCGGTATTCACGGCTAGGGAGATTTCCAGCAGGTAGGCGCGCAGAGCGACCGTCACGGTCCCGGACTCGGCACTGCCGCGCACCTGCTGTCCGTCCGGCCCGGTGAAGAAATAATCGGCCCGGGCGCGGTTGCGATACTCCAGGGAAGGCGGGAGCGCCACCGACAGCGCCTGGAATACGATGGAGGCTTCGCTGCCGGGAAGGAGGAGTCCCACCGGAATGCCGGCAGCCGGATTGGCCCCCGCCAGCGGAAGGCCGCCTGCAAGAACGCTGTTCGGCACAAAGGCCAGGCCTTCCGGCAACGGATCGTACAGGAGGACCTCGGCAGCGGCGTTGCCGGTATTCCGGACGGTCATCCGGAATACCAGCGTATCGCCGAGGCCGGCGCTGTCACGGTCGGCATGCTTGTGCAGGGAGATGGACGGCCCCAGGACCGGGGTGCGGACGATATTGGAGAAAGCGATGGCCTCGGCGCCCGCCGCTCCCTGGAACAGAACCAGGGACTGGTTGACGATCAGCGGCTCGGTCATAGAGCAACGACCTGCACCTGGAACGTCACGTTGACGGATGCTCCGGCAGCGATGGTACCGATCGGGACGCCGGTTGCCGGACTCTCTCCCGGCATCGGCGTGCCGTTAACCGCTACGCTTCCGCCGACGAACTGGCTGCCTGCCGGAATCGGGTCGATCAGTACGGCGTTGCTCACCTCTGCCGTGCCGTTGTTCGTTACGGCGATGGTATACGTAATGATATCTCCCACCACGGCATTGGAGACCGAGGTATTCTTGACGACCGTCACATCGGGAGAGGAGAGCGGAACGGCCAGTGAATTGGAGACGGCGGAGCCGTTGAGGAGCCGGCCGTCCGGCGGGCTGTACGTGTAGCTGGACGAAGCTTGATTCACGAGCTGCTGCGGCGCTGGCGACGAGTCGGCGGCCAGAACCGTCAAGGTTACCGTCGCCGGGCTGCCCGGGGCAACCGGTCCGACGGCGATTCCGCCGGACGGATCGACGCCGGGGAGAGGAACGTTGTTAAGCAGCACGCTGTTGGGCACGAAGGTCGCTCCGGCCGGTATGCTGTCGAACAAGGTGACATCGGCCGACAGGTTCCCTCCATTCGTAATCAGAATGCTGTAGGTGAGCGTGTTGCCAATGGTGACGTTGGCAAGGCTGGCGGTTTTGGCTAGGGTGAGGATAGGCTGATAGACCGGGACGGCAACAGTGTTCGAGTAAGAAGCTCCCGAGAAGGCGCCCGAAGTGAAGCTTACCGAAGCCTGATTGTTCAGAACGGCGGGGCTCGGAAGCGACGTGACGTTCAGGTTGAAGGCAACCTGTACCGTTGCGCCCGGCGCCAAGGTGCCCAGAGAAATGCCGGCTGCCGGGTTGGCAGACGGGCGGGCCGTACCGCCAACCGTTACACTGCCGGGGACCAGAATCGTCCCGGCCGGAATCGGGTCGCTCAGAACGACATTGTCCACCGCTGCAATTCCGTTGTTCGTGACCGCAATCCCGAAAGTGAAGGTATCTCCGACTACGACGTCGGCAACGGCTGTAGACTTCACAACCGTCACATTCGGAGAGGATACCGAAATCAGAACGGTGTTGGAAGCCAGGCTTGCCGTGAACGGGCGTCCGTCCGGCAAGGTATAGGACAAGGATACCGCCGCCTGATTGGCAAGCTGCTGACTGGGCGGGAGCGTCTGGATGACCGCCGAGAAGATGACGGGCAGAGAGGCTCCGGGAGCGATGCTTCCAAGCGGTATACCGGCTGCCGGGTCCGCTCCGGGAACCGGAATTCCGCCGACCAGAACGCTGTTGGGGACCAGGACGGCGCCGGCGGGAATGGTGTCAGTCAGCGTCGCGGATGCCGGATAATTGCCTGTGTTGGCGACATTCACCGTGTAGACAACCGTGTCTCCGACTGTGGCGATGGACAGGCTGCTGCTCTTGGCCGCCGACAGAATCGGCCGATAGACCGGGAGGCTGACCGTGTTGGAGAAGGTGACGCTGGAGAGCGTCCCGGATGTGAAGCTCACCGAGGATTGGTTAGTCAGCGTGCCGTCCGGAGGCAGGGCCGTTACGCTTACGCTGAAGGCGACCGTAACGGAGGAACCCGGCGTCAGGCTTCCAAGCGGGATGCCCGCCGAAGGACTGGCCGAAGGTCTCGGTTCGCCGGCAACGGTCACGGAACCGGGAATGAACGTCGTCACGGCCGCCACCACATCGCTGAGCACCAGATTATTGACGGCAGCAATGCCGTTATTGGTGACAATCACGGAATAGATGAGGGTATCTCCGACCGTAGTCGCCGAGGTGCCGGTGGTTTTGACAACACTGACATTGGGGCTGGATACCGGCAGCGACACGCTGTTCGATGAACTGGCGCCGGATGCGGTTCTTCCGTCCGGGAGGGTGTAGGTATACGAGGCGAGTCCCTGGTTCACCAGAAGCTGAGGTACGGGCAGGCTGGTAATTTCGACGGAGAAAGTAACCGTTACGAGGCTTCCGGGGGCAATCGAACCGACGGCAATGCCGCTTGCCGGATCGGCTTGGGGCAAAGGCAGTCCATTCACCAGCACGCTGTTGGGGATAAATACGCTGCCCGCCGGGAGCGTATCGGTCAGCGTGGCCGAGGCGGCATAGTTGCCGGCATTCGACACGGTCAGCGTGTAGCTGACCGTGTCGCCTACGGTGGCCTGGGCGGTGCCGGCGCTCTTGACGACGTTGAGAACCGGCTGGTAGACCGGTATGGCGATCCGGGCGGACAGCGCTGTAGCCGAGACTGCTCCCGAGGTGAAGGCCACCGAAGCCTGGTTGAGCAGTTCGGCCCCGCTCGGAACAGCGTTCACCCGGACGTTATAGGTTACCGTTACAGAGGCGCCGGGCGCCAGAGAGGAGAGCGGAATCCCAAGCGACGGATTGGCCGATGGAACCGGCGTTCCGGCCACGGTGACGCTTCCGGTCACGAAGGCGGCCTCGGGAGCCAGCGGATCGGTAAGCTGAAGATTATTGACCGCAGCAATGCCGTTGTTAAGAACAATGACGGAGTAAGTAATCACATCGCCTACGGTGGCCGCCGTCGAGCCGGTGACTTTGGTGACGGACACATTCGGAGCCGAGACGGAGATCGTGATCGTGTTCGACAGGGCCGACCCGCTGAGCGGGCGTCCGTCCGGCGTGGTGTAGGTGTAGGCAGCCGAAGCCTGGTTGTTAAGGAACTGCGGTGTTGGCAGCGAAGTGATAACTGCGCTGAAGGTGACGGTTACCGCGCCCCCCGCCGGGACAACGCCGACGGCGATGCCGGAGTCGGGTGAAGCGCCGGGAAGGGGAAGACCGCCGACAATGACGCTGTTGGCGCTGAAGGTGGTGCCGGACGGAAGCGGGTCGGTCAGCGTGACGGAAGCTTCCAGGTTGCCGGTATTGGCGACCACAACCGTATACACAATCGTATCGCCGACGGTGGCGACTGCGGCGCTGGCGCTTTTGACCAGTCCGATCTGCGGTTCAATAATCGGGGTTGCGGTGACGTTGGAGGCCGAAGAACTGGAGAAGACCCCGGAAGTGAAACTGACCGAGGACTGGTTGCTGATGAGCGTAGGATTAGGCATATGGACTCTCACCTCGAAGGATACGGCGACTGCTCCGCCCGGAGCGAGACTGCCGATCAGAATGCCGGAGGCTGGAACAGCGTTCGGAAGAGAAGCCCCGTTCACCGTTACCGTACCGGGAAGGAATGTGACATTCGGGGGCAGCGGATCGCTGTAGACCAACTGGCCTGCCGCTGCGTCTCCCGTATTCGTGATCACGCTGGTTATTGTCAGAACGTCGCCCGTTACAGCCGCTGAAGCGCTGATGCTGTTGACAACCGATACTTGGGGAGAAGAGACCGGAACCGACAGCGTGTTGGACGCCGCGGTTCCGCCGAGCCGCCGGCCGTCCGGAAGAAGGAAGGTGTAGGCGGCGCTCGCCTGATTGACGAGCCGCTGCGACGGAGGCACCGCGTTCACCGTCACCAGGAAGCTCACCGCTGTACTGTCGCCCGGGGCGAGCGGTCCCACCGGAATACCGGAGGCGGGATCGTACCCGGGGAGCGGAACGCTGCCGATCTGGACGCTGTTGGGAATAAACGCCGCCTCGGGCGGCAGCAGGTCGGTCAGGGTCGCGGAGGCGGAGATATTGCCGGTGTTGCTGACCCGGATCTGATAGCTCAGCGTGCTGCCGGCGGCCACCGGGGAGGTCCCCGCGCTCTTCAGCAGATTCAGGACCGGCTGATAGACCGGAGTCTCCGCCAGGGGAGAGACGGCCGAGCCGGAGAAGCTTCCCGAGGTAAAAGCTGCGCTTGCGCGGTTGCCCAGCACGGCGGGACTTGGCAAGGACGAGACGTTCACGGTAAAAGCAACGGCGGCCGAGGCCCCGGCCGCCAGATTCGGCAGCCGGATGCCGGCGGCCGGACTGGCGCCGGGTACCGGCGTGCCGTTCACCAGTACGCTGCCGGCCACGAAGGTCGTTCCAGCAGGGAGCGTGTCGGACAGAATGATGTTCTCCAGAAGCGCTGCGCCGGAGTTGGCGGCGGTGAGCGTATACGTCAGATTCTCGCCGACGGCGACGGCAGCCGTTCCCGCTGTTTTGGTCAGCGTCAGATTGGGTGCAGACACCGGCGTGGATATCGTGTTCGTAAGTGCAGAGCCTGTGAACGGCCCGCTCCCGCCCGGAAGCTGATACCGGTAAGCGGCCGTGCCCTGGTTCAACAAAACGGCCGGAGACGGCAGGCTGTTGACGGATACGGTGAAAGCGACCTCCGTGTCTGCGCCCGGCGCAACGGTTCCAAGCTCAATGCCGCCAAGCGGGGAAGCGGCAGGGCGGGCCACTCCGCCTACAGTTACACTGCCCGGGACGAAGGTGGTGCCGGAAGGCGGCGTATCGCTGAAGGTGACCTCTGCGCCCAGATTGCCGGTGTTGGCGATTCGGATTCTATAGACCAGCATCCCTCCCACCAGCGCGGAGGCGGCTGATGCGCTCTTGACGGCGGTGATGACCGGCAGATAGACTGCCGTCGTTACGGTGTTCGACTGAGCAATGCCGCTGAATGCGCCCGAATTGTAGGCGGCCGAGGCCCGGTTGTTCAATGAGCCGGACGAAGGGACGGCGGCGACAGAGACGCGAAAGACCGCGGCAGCCGAGGCGCCCGGCGCAAGGGTGCCGATCGGAATGCCGGTAGCCGGATCGGCTGCCGGAAGCGGCGTACCGGACAGGGATACGCTTCCGGCGACGAAGGTGCTGCCGGCGGGAAGCGCGTCGGTCAGTGTCACCGCCGTGAGCGGCGAAGCGCCGTTGTTGGCGACAACGGCGGTATAAGTCAGCGTCTGGCCGACGGCGGCCTCCGACTGGCTGACGCTTTTGACTACAGAGACATTGGGAACCGAGACGGGGAGGGTCAGCGAATTGGAAGCGGCGTTTCCCGAAAGGGTCCTTCCGTCCGGCACTTGATAGGTGTAAGCGGCAGTTGCCTGGTCGGTCAGCGCGGGCGGGGAAGGAAGGCTGCTGACGAGAACAGAGAATCTGGCGGTTACCGTCTGTCCGGACGCAACGGTTCCGATAGCGATGCCTGCGGCCGGTTTCCCGGCCACCGGCGTACCGGAGACGGTGAAGCTTCCGGGAACATAGGTGCTCCCCGAAGGGATGTTGTCGGTCAGCGTGACCGAAGCGCCGATATTCCCGCTGTTGGAGACCGAGAGCGTATAGGTTAAGGTATCGCCGACCACGGCGGCGGTCTGGCTGGCGCTCTTGGATATGGCAAGAACCGGGGAATACACGGGAAGAGTGACGGTATTGGAGGGGACGACGCCGGTAAGAACAGGACCTCCGCTGACGCTCTGGAAGGTAAAGGCGGCGCTGGCCGTGTTGGCGACCTGCTGCGGGCTCGGGAGCGATGACACTCTGGCCTGATAGACCACGGTGACGGAGGTTCCGAAGTTGACGGTTCCCAGCGGGACGCCGGCGACGATGTCAAATCCGGGGCGGGAGACGCCGGCGACGCTTACGCTGCCACCTACAAAGACCAGTCCGGCCGGAAGCGCGTCGGTCAGGACGGCGCTTGTGGCGTTGGCGGTCCCGGTGTTGGCAACCGTCACCGTGTAGGTGAGAAGATCGCCGACGACCGCACCGGCAGCGCCGGCGCTTTTGGTTACCGTAATCTTGGGAGCATTGATATCGACCTGTATCGCATTGGCATTGACCACATAAGCGTCGCCCGAGGTCGTCAGCGTAAGGACTGCGGAGGCCTGGTTATTGACCAGGCGCGGAGAGATATCCACATTCGTAATATCCCAGCCCTGACGTCCGCCGGAAATGTTGCTTCCCGGGCTGCCGTTCGTCTGGTTCCGGCTGCCGAAGGTGCCCGTGGTGTCGATCAGACCGGCGTCATTATTGATCTGGGAAGCGAAGAAATTGTTCGCAAAATTGTTCGGTCCCGACAGCGCGGCCAGCGAAGCGGCGTTCGGACCGAACAAGGCCTGGTCGCCGGCACGGTTCGCGTCGCCCTCCTGGGCGCTGAACAGCGCCCGGCCGCCCAGCGCGCCGGAGACCGGCGTGGCAAATCCGGTGAGCGTTGTGGTCACCGGAGCGGAGGTCGATTGAACGAGCACGGCCCCCGCCCGAAGCGACATATTCCGGAAGGGGAGCGACGGATTCTGATAAATGACGCCCAGTGTCCAGCCGGCGTGATTTGCGGTGGGATCGCCGCTGATGACAATGGTCCCGGCTACCCCGCCCGTAATATAGCGTCCTGCCCCCCCAAGCTGGATGTAGGAGGTCACGTTGGCGGACCGGACGTAAGCGGAGGCCCCGTTGCCGAGATCCACATTGTTGCTCGTCGCCGAATCGGGTGATACGCTGATAACGGTTCCCGAGGGCAGCGTCAGCGAGACCGGATTGTTAATCTGGGCGCTCAAGTTGACGGTTCCGTTAATGTAGGAGCCGCCCCAGATTAATTCCGCGTACAGAACGGTGCTGCTCGGCGGAAGATTGAGGATGGCCGCTGAGCTGTTGGCGGTGTACAGGCTTGTCGTTCCGGCGGGATAGGAATTGTAGACGGAAGCGGTGTTGACCGTGGTGAAGGCGCCGATACTGTCCTGAGTGCCGGGAACGCCTGCTGTGTCAGACCGGCTCAGACCGAGCGTGTTGCCCGTGAACGTAACGGCGCCGGTGGCATTGATCGTTGCTCGTACGACGAGAGGAATCGTGCTCACCTCCTGGGCCGGCGTCCCCGGTTGCGATGGCCTGCCTGCGGGTTGCCGGGAATTGACGGAAAGAATGGCGTTAGGTAAGCTTATGTGCAGCAAGGGTTCCATTATGACTGCTGCGGAGGAATGGAGGAGGAGCGCATGGCGGGTACGCTGTATGCGAACGGACGTTTATACGGATACCCGGACGATGGCCCGGGCCGGCTGTTGTCGGTCTATACCGAGGAAGGGCGAATCGCGGCCATCGGGAGCGCGGAGGAACTGAGGCTCCAGCTCGCGGGCCGCAGCTACGGCACCGTGGATTGGGAAGGCGCGGCGGTACTGCCGGGACTGGTCGATGCGCATATGCACCTGGCCATGACGGGGATGAAGCTGGACATGCTCGATTTTACGGGATGCGCTTCCCGGGAGCAGATGCTGGAAGCGATCCGGGAGCGGGCTGCGGTCACGCCGTCGGGAGAGTGGATTCTCGGACTCAACTGGAATGAAAATGATTTTGCGCCGGCCGAGGCGCCGCACCGGCTGGAGCTGGATGCCGTAACGGACCGGCATCCGGTCTTCCTGACCCGCACCTGCTTCCATGCGTATCTCGGGAACAGCGAAGCTTTTCGCCGGGCCGGCGTTGCGGCGGATACGCCGGACCCTCCGTCCGGCTCATATGGAAGGGACCCGGACGGGTCTTTGAACGGCTGGATCTATGAGGATGCGTCCCGGCCGTTCTCCGCCGTTCAGCCGAAGCCGGACTATGCCGCCCTGAAGGCGGCGGTCCGCCGGGGCGCGGAGCACGCCCTGTCGCTCGGTCTGACCGGCGTGCATACGGAGGACCTGCGCCTGATCGGCGGAGCGGAGACCATGCTGCGCATTCACCGGGAACTGCGCGAAGAGGGTCTTGCCTTCCGGACGCATCAGCTGATGTACCATGAGTATCTGCCCGAGCTCGCCGAGCTGGGCCTGCGCGCCGGCAGCGGGGACGAATGGCTGCGGATCGGAGCCGTCAAGCTGTTCGCGGACGGCGCCATCGGCGGACGGACGGCACTGCTGTCTGCTCCTTACAGCGATGCGCCGGGCACCTCCGGCATGGCGGTCCACACGCCGGAAGAGCTGGAGCGCATCTTCGCAGAGGCGCGGCGGATCGGCTTCCCTGTGGCGGTTCACGCCATCGGTGACGGAGCTGCGGATCTGACGCTGACGGCGATGGAGCGGGTGCCGCTGCCGCAGAGCTGCCGGCTGCCCGACCGGTTCATCCACGCGCAGGTGCTGCGCCGGGACCTGGTCGTTCGCATGAAGAATCTGCCGCTGATTGCCGACATTCAGCCCCGGTTCGTGGCGAGCGACTTCCCCTGGGTGCTGGAGAGGGTGGGGCCGGAACGCACCCGCTGGCTCTACGCGTGGAAGAGTCTGCTGGAAGCCGGAGTGGTCTGCGCAGGGGGAAGCGACGCGCCGATTGAACCGGTCAGCCCGTTCCTCGGGATGCATGCAGCCATAACCCGCCGGAAGCCGGGCGAGCGCCACGCCGGCTATGTGCCGGAGGAGAAGCTCACGGCCGGTCAAGCGCTCGGATTGTTCACTTCGGGCAGCGCGGCTGCGGCCGGAGAGACGGCGGAACGCGGCAGTCTGGAGACCGGCAAGCGGGCCGACTTCACGGTCATGGACCGCCCGCCGGGCAGCGACCCCGATGATCTGCTCGCCGCGCGCGTGCGCATGACGGTAGTCAACGGTACGGTGGCGTACAAGCTGTAACCGGCTTGTTAATAAACGGTAACCCAATGGAGAGCGTCCTGTGGTAGATTGATCCAAGTACCTTATGGATGGGTACCTTAGTCCCTTATATCCCTGCGACAAGGAGATTTCTATGTTGAAGCCGATTTATCGAACAGCGCTTGGGGCGGCGCTCTCGCTGCTGCTGGCGGCGGCGCCCCTGGCCCCTCTTCCGGCAGGCGAAGCCCGGGCCGCCCGAACGGAAGCGGTCCCGACGGGGCCGGCGGCTGTCGCCGCAGCCCATATCTTACCGGCAGCTTCTGGCCGGACCGCAGGCCATGCCGACGTCTCTGTCCGCTGGAATGGCCAAGTGTTGAACTTGTCCCCTGCCCCTTATATCAGCAACGGGGTCACGATGGTTCCTCTGTCCATGATTCAGAAACTCGGCAGCGTGTCGGCGCACTGGCAGTCCGATGAGGGCCTGGTGCGCATCTGGATGACCCGGGGCGGCGTCTATGATTTCAAGCCGGGAGAAAGGGAAGTGAGGGAGACGGCGGAGGCGGGTCGCTATCCGCTGGCTGCGCCGATTGCCGGGCAAGGCAGCGAGACGATGCTTCCGCTTCGCTTTATCGCGGAACTGGCGGGAGCGGATGTCCGCTGGAACGCCTCCGTCCGCAGCGCAGAGGTCGTCACGGGACGGACCGTGCTGGCGGCGGTGCCCGGCGGCGGTCCGCGGCTGTTCCGTATCGGCAAGAAGGCGGATACTTTTGAAGGCATGCGGCTGGAATGGGATGGCTGGGTGAAATCGTTCCCGTACTGGAAGAACCCGGTCGATGCGTCCCATGCTCCGGTTCTGGAGACAGGCGATATCGGCGGGGATCAGAGTCCCGAAGCCGTGATCCGTCTGAACGCCGGATGGGGGACGGGGCTTCATCTGGAGGAGGTTCATGTCATCGAACGCCGTTCCTTCAAGGAGATACCGGTCGATGATCCGGTCGAGGCGGCCCGCAATCGGATCGGCAGCTCGGTATCGCTGCGGGGGGATCAGGTCATTATCCGGGCGGAAACGCCCGGCGGCGGGGATCAAATCAGCCGCAGCGCTTCCTCTTACGGAACGGAAGCCGCAGCGCTGGACCGGCAGAAGATCGCCTTCGGGTCCATTATCTATTATGGGATCGAAGGGGGACGGCTGACCGCGAGGCTTGGCGGGGCTATCGGGAATGCCGATTTTGTAGGGGAGGCGCGGATCGTCTACCGGTATGAGGAGGGACGCTACAAGGCGGACCAGGCCACCTTCTCGTTCTATCCGTCCCGCCCTTAACCCCGGCCGGCTCCCATCAACTGGCAGCGCCCCTGACTGGCGGATCACGGATCCGCCGGACAGGGGCGCTGCCGATTGCGTCTAGGACGCGCCGACATTAGCCAGACCGACTGCAATTACCAGAATGAACAGCAGCAGAATCAGACCGTTGATGAGGGTGCCGATGACCGCCAGAGCTTTCTTGCGGTCCCGCAGGGCGATGCCGATAATGCCGGTGATTACTCCGATCAGATTCAGTGCCGCCAGGCCGAGAACCGACATGCCAAGCAGGATGAATGCCTCGCTGGAGTCGCTGCGCAGTTCCCCGATCTCGTCGATCAGAGGGGCAATGATGGCGCCCGCGGCGGCCAGAGCGGCGATATAGCCGACAACCGTGACCAGGCCAATGACGAAGGAAGCGATCCCCGGGCCTGAATGTCTGCGGTCTTGCAGGTTCTTATAGTCTTGCGCTTCCGTGGGTTCGCTCATTCCGTAGCCGGATGGCGGTTGGGCGGAAGGCGATGGGCCTTCCGGCGGATTGACTTGTGGCTCGTCCATAATCGAACTCCTTCAAGATGAGTAGTGGTGAATCCAATGCTGCTTCTCTTACTCTTCCATAAGGGGGCGAGAAAAGCAAGCACATCCCGCACTCCTGGTGGAAAAGACTTGCCGCTTGCGATAAGATGAATCCGTGCCGCCGAACAAGCGGCTAAGACCAGCGGATCGAAGGAGAGAAAGACATGCAGCGTTTCTATGCGGGCTGGGGAGCTCTGCTGCTGATGCTGGCCGTTGCCATTGGCGCATTTGGCGCCCATATGCTGAAGACGGCAATCAGCGCGGATGATTTGACAGTCTATGAGACCGGTGTGCATTATCACATGGTACATGCGCTCGGAATTTTGGCCATTGCTCTGGCAGCCGGACAATGGGGCGAGAGCGCCCGGCTGCGCTGGGCAGCCCGGCTGATGCTGACCGGCATCGTCCTCTTCTCGGGCAGCCTCTATGTGCTCAGTATCTCGGGAATCAAGGCCCTTGGCGCCATTACGCCGCTTGGCGGCGTGGCGTTCATAGCAGCATGGCTGCTGCTGGCGCTTGAAGCTTTCTCGCGGCGCGAATCCCGGCGCTGACCGCAGATCGCAATCGCGCAAGAACGCCCCGGCACAGACCCGATATTCGGGAAGGCCGGGGCGTTCTTGTCCCTACATGAACTCGTCGATTTCGTTGAGCTTGAAGGTATAAACCTGTTTCTCATCCACATGGTAGACATTGATCGTATTCGTGGCCTCATCCAGATTCAGCACCCGGCACGGAATGGAGAGCTGCTTGCCGTAGCGGTTCGCCCGGATGCGGATCAGCTGATTCTTGCGGATGAATTCCCGGATCTGGATATAGATCGGACCGAACGGATGGGCTTCGCCTCCGGTTCGGGGGGCGGCAGCCGCTCCGCGCGCGGCTTCTGGTCTGGCGGCCGGTGCGGTCTTGGCCTCTGCCGAAGGTGTGGCTTCGGCAGAAGTCTTGGCGGCAGTCAATGGCTTGGCGGGCTCCGCTGCGGCCGCGTCGGCGGCTCCAGCCTTGCCCTGGGACAAATTTCGCTTGGCGTTCTGAAGCAGCTCGTCGATGGTTCTTCCAAGCTGCAGGTTGGAATTAATCTTGAAGTCGGTTACATACTCGCTTCCATTCAGCAGTTCAAGCAGATACTGCAAGGCAAGCGGGTTGGTCTTGGCATTTATTAAAATGTCAAGATTAAACAGAAATTGACCTTCCGTGCTTCGCAGTTTGTTGTTCATAAGTCCCCCAGCCTGTTCAATATAGCGCTTCTTTTGCGTATTTACACTATATCATTATCATTGAAAGAAGAACAGCGGGGGAACAGATCGAATTGGGACTATCGGCCCGGGAACCTTGATGCGCAACCGGGACATTTGTCCGCACCCCTGCTCCCTGAATGGCATACATTTAGATAGAGCATGACGGGAAGCAAGAAGAAAGGCGGTGTGCAGCAATGGTAACACTGAAACCGATTGTGATCGGCGGACATACGATGCTTGGCGTAGTGGTGCAGCTCCCCAAGACAACTCTTCTAAGCGTCAGCACGGACAAGGGATACATCATGTGCGGAGCGCTGGATGTCGGACTGCTGAACGACAAGCTGAAGGACCGCGGTATTATTGCAGGCCGGGCGGTAGGCGTACGAACGCTGGAGCAGCTGCTAAACTCTCCCCTGGAGTCGGTTACGCATGAAGCCGAGAAGCTTGGCATTGCGGCGGGAATGTCCGGGCGGGAAGCGCTGCTGCGGATGGTCTAGGAACGCTGGCACAAAGCGGCCATACAGGTGTAAAATGGAGGAGCGGAAGCGAAATTCCGCTCCTTTTTGCCCGTTCGCGAACCCTCAGGCATAACCCTCCTTCCGTTCGTCCATCCTACAATTGATCTTTGGACGGCTGTGCGCAGCCGCACGGCCGGGAGGAAGACGCCGCTTTGTTTCGGCGGAACGGGGCTAGGGTAATGTGACAGTAGACGACGACAAGGCCGGCACGACGGATCAGACACAGCCGGTCAAATTCTAAGTGGACAAGGAAGGGATCAACGATGGCCAAAGCAACCAACAAAACGAACACGACTTCCATCGAGCAGGTGCTCAACAAAGAGGTGGCGAATCTCAACGTCCTCTATGTGAAACTTCATAACTACCACTGGTACGTGAAGGGCGAGCAGTTCTTCTCTCTGCATGTGAAATTTGAGGAACTGTACGATGAAGTTACGCTGAAAATGGACGAGGTGGCCGAGCGCCTGCTGAGCATCAAGGGCAAACCTGCGGCTACGATGAAGGAATATCTGGAGCTCTCCACCATTCAGGAAGCTTCCGGCAACGAAGATACCCGCGGCATGGTTCAGACGCTGATTGAGGACTTCTCGACGGTAGCGGAAGAGCTTAGCGAAGGGATCGAACTCGCCGAGGAGAACGGCGATCAGCCGACGGCCGATCTGTTCATCAAGATCCGTACGGATCTGGAAAAACACGCCTGGATGCTTCGCTCGTTCCTGGATAAGTAAGGTTGATGTTATGCATATGAACGCTCTCATGTGAGAGGGTGTGACGAATGGTTGAAGAAGAGCCCGTTTTGGGCTCTTTTTTCATTCACCATGTCGATTGCCTACATGAGTTGTTATAATATAGATATCAAATTCGGAACGGCCGGACGGCGGGAGCCGCGAGGCCAGGAGAGGAGAGCAGCCCCATGAAGATTGAACCGACGGCTCTGAAGGAATGGGCCGCAGCCGCCGAACTGTTGGGGGAGGGAGAGAGCATCCTTCTTCTCCGAAAGGGCGGAATCCGGGAAGAAACCAAGCGGTTTGAACTCCGCAGCTCTTCCTTCTATTTCTTCCCTACGTATGAGCACCAGAAGCCCTGGTTGTTCAAGGAACCTTACCGTCCGCTAGTCGAGAAATCGCTGGCCGAGGCCCATCCCGGTGCTGACCGGATTACGCTATTCTACTGGGCGGAGGCGGCGGACGATCTGGAGATCCGGACCGAGGAAGAGCTGGAGGCGCTGTATCCTTACCATATTTGGACTAAGGAAATGGCTGCGGAGAGACTCCGGTGGAAGCCGCGCGAGCCGCTGCATGCCCTGCTGCTTCGGGTCTACCGGCTGGATCAGCCGCTAGAAATTCCCGTCCATCCGGAATATGGAGGCTGCCGGTCCTGGATCGGTCTTCAGGATACGCCCGAACCCGGGAAATCCGTGCCCGTGCTGGATGAGGAGCGTTTTGAAGCCCGGCGGCAGGAAATCCGACAATGTTTGATAAAGCTGAGGGATTATAATAAAATGAGTGAGAATCATTGATAATCATTGATTATACAATTTATAATGATTATAATTTAATACAGAATCTAAATAGTTCCGCTGGCGTGTTACAGGGTCATCCCCTGCAGACGGATACAGGCTAGGCAAATCGATTATTGGAGGGAATTCACGTTATGGCAGCAGATTTCGTCATTTCTGGACTCAAGGCAACCATTGAAGGCAAGGAGATTCTGAAGGGTATTGACCTGCAGATGAAGGGCGGAGAAATTCACGCGATCATGGGACCGAACGGTACCGGCAAGAGTACGCTGGCTTCGGCTCTGATGGGGCACCCCAAATATGAAGTGACGGAAGGCGCGGCTACGCTGAACGGCGAAGACCTGCTGGAGATGGCCGTTGATGAGCGCGCACGGGCAGGCCTCTTCCTGGCCATGCAGTACCCGAGCGAAATTTCCGGCGTAACGAACTCCGACTTCCTGCGCAGCGCCATCAACGCCCGCCGCGAAGAAGGAAGCGAGATCTCGCTGATCAAATTTATCCGTCAGATGGAAGGCAAGATGAAAGAACTGGAGATGAATCCGGAATTCATGCACCGCTACCTGAACGAAGGCTTCTCGGGCGGCGAGAAGAAGCGGAATGAAATTCTCCAGATGATGATGCTGGACCCGAAGATCGTCATTCTTGACGAGATCGACTCCGGCCTTGACATCGACGCGCTGAAGATTGTAGCGCAGGGCGTGAACGCCATGCGCAGCGAAGAGCGCGGTTTCCTGGTTATTACCCACTATCAGCGTCTGCTTAACTATATCAAGCCGGATTTCGTCCATGTCATGATGCAGGGCCGCATTGTCAAATCCGGCGGTCCGGAGCTGGCGGAGCGTCTGGAAGCCGAAGGTTACGAATGGGTCAAGGAAGAGCTGGGCATCGAGGACGAAACCGTCGGACAAGAAGCGTAACCGGACTGGAAGGAGGAGAATAGAGATGACGACGCAAACCATACTTCCGGTTGAAGCCGGCACGCTCGGCGAATGGTCGGTGCGCAGCGGGGAACCGGACTGGCTGACAGAGAGCCGCCTGAAGGCGCTGGAGCTCGCGGCCGGCCTGGAGCTTCCGAAGCTGGAGAAGACCCGGATCGACCGCTGGAATATTCAGCAGTACGGGAAGAACCAAGAGAGTGTGCGGATCGGGCAGCTGGCTGATGCGCCCGAATCCATCCGCAGCCTGATCGAAGGCGCGGGAGAAGGAAATCTGCTGATCCAGCACAATTCCGGAGTGGTCTACGCCAAGCTGGCTCCCGGACTTGAGGAGCAGGGGGTAGTCTTCACCGATCTTCAGACAGCCGCCAAGGAACACGGCGAACTGGTTCGCCGCTATCTCGGCAAAGCGGTTGCCGCGGACGAGAGCTCCGTAGCGGCGCTGCACGCGGCGCTGTGGAACGGCGGGGTATTCCTCTACGTGCCGAAGAATGTAGTGATCGACGCGCCGATACAGGCCGTCTATCTCACAGATGATGCAGAGAGCGCATTTGTGCCGCATGTGCTGATTGTAGCCGAACGCGGCAGCGCGCTGACTTATGTAGACAATTATGTGTCCGCCAAGACGGAAGCCGGGCTCCACAACGGAGCGGCGGAAGTGTTCGTCGGAGCCGGCGCTCAGGTGCGGTTCGCTTCGGTGCACCAGTTCGGAGCGGATACAACCGATATTACGTACCGCCGCGCCGTCGTGGACAACGACGGATCAATCGAGTGGATTATCGGCGAAATGAACGACGGCGATACCGTCGGCGACACGAAGTCCTTGCTTCAGGGCAACGGCTCCACCTCGAATGCGATGATTATCGCCGTGGGATCGGGATCGCAGCGGCTTAACTACTCCTGCCGCGCCCAGCATTTCGGCAAGAATACGCCGAGCGACATGATTACCCGGGCGGTTATGCGCGAGAACGCCTCGTCCATTATCAACAGCATTACGAAGATTGAGAAGGGCGCTACCCGCGCTGACGGACAGCAGACAGCCAAAGTGCTCATGCTGAGCCCCAAGGCCCGCGGCGACGCGAACCCGATTCTGCTGATCGACGAAGACGATGTATCCGCCGGCCATGCCGCTTCCGTAGGACAGGTCAATCCGGAGCAGATCTATTATCTGATGTCCCGCGGAATTTCGCGCAGCGATGCGGAAAAACTGATTATTTACGGCTTCCTTGCTCCCGTTGTCTCGCAAATTCCACTGGAGGGGCTGCGCGATCAGCTTCAGTCTCTTGTGGAAAGGAAGTTGGGTCAATGAATGCCTCCATCCGGGAGCAGTTCCCGATTCTGAACCAGAACGTCAACGGCCATCCGCTCGTGTACTTGGACAGCGCCGCGACTTCCCAGAAGCCGCGGCAGGTCATCGAGGCGATCAAGGCTTACTATGAGCACGACAACTCCAATGTTCACCGCGGCGTACACACGCTGGGCAGCCGGGCAACCGACGCCTACGAAGGCGCGCGGGAGAAGGTGGCGCGCTTCATCGGCGCCAAGAGTACGAAAGAGATTGTGTTCACCCGGGGTACGACCACAGCCCTGAATCTGGTCGCTTCCTCTTACGGGCCTTCGGCCGTCGGAGAGGGAGACGAAATCGTCGTAACGCAGATGGAGCATCACAGCAACTTCATCCCGTGGCAGCAGCTTGCCAAGCGTACCGGCGCGACGCTGAAGTTCATTCCGCTGCAGAAGGACGGCCGGATTACGGTGGAGGATGCGGAAGCGACCATTACCGACCGCACGAAGATCGTCGCGATCGCCTATGTCTCGAACGTCATGGGTGTTACCCATCCGGTGAAGGAGATTGCGGCCATCGCCCACAGGCACGGTGCCGTTATCGTGGTGGACGGCGCGCAGAGCACGCCGCATATGAAAGTAGACGTTCAGGACCTCGATTGCGATTTCTATGCCCTGTCCGCCCACAAAATGTGCGGACCGACCGGCATCGGCGCTCTCTACGGCAGACGGGCGCTCCTGGAGAAGATGGAGCCGGTAGAATTCGGCGGCGAAATGATTGACGATGTCGGCCTCTATGATTCCACCTGGAAGGAGCTCCCCTGGAAGTTCGAAGGGGGAACGCCGATTATAGCCGGTGCGGTCGGGCTTGGAGCCGCGATTGATTTTCTGGAAGAGATCGGTATGGATGAGATTCACCGCCATGAGATCAAGCTGGCCGCGTATGCGGAGCAGCGCTTGTCGGAAGTGGAAGGTCTGACGATCTTTGGTCCCCGGGGCCGCGAGGTCGGACTCGTTACCTTCAATCTGGGAGACGTTCACCCGCATGATGTGGCGACGGTGCTTGACTCGGAAGGCATCGCCATCCGGGCCGGACATCATTGCTGTCAGCCCCTGATGCGCTGGCTGGAAGTCAGCTCGACGGCGCGGGCCAGTCTGTATCTGTACAATACAGAAGAAGACATCGACCGGCTGGTCTCGGCACTAATCCGCACAAAGGAGTATTTTGCCGATGCAATTGGATGATTTATACCGCCGCGTCATTATGGATCATTACAAGAACCCCCGGAACCGCGGCCTGTTCGAGGATGATTCGCTCAAGGTAGAGCTGAACAACCCGACCTGCGGAGACCGGATTACCCTCCAGCTGAAAGTCGAGGACGGACGGGTGAAGGATGCGCGCTACGCAGGCGAGGGCTGTTCGATCAGCATGTCGTCGGCCTCCATGATGACCGAGTCCGTCAAGGGCCGGACCGTGGAGGAAGCGCTGGATCTGGCCGGCCGCTTCTCCAGACTGATGCAGGGTGAAGAAGTGAATTTCGACGATTACGAAGACATCGAGGCACTGGCCGGCGTCAACAAGTTCCCGGCGCGGATCAAATGCGCCACACTCGCCTGGAACGCGCTGCGCAAGGGGATCGACGAGGAAGAGCGTCAGCACAGCTAGAAGAAGGCCGGCAACGGCAGGGTGAACTATAAGGAGGCGAACGACCCATGGCTAAGAAAGCGCCTGAAATGGAAGAATACAAGTACGGGTTTCGCGACGAGCACAAGGCGGTGTTTCAGACCGGCAAAGGACTGACGCCCGAGATCGTCAAGGAAATTTCCAAGATCAAGAATGAACCGGAATGGATGCTGGAGTTCCGCCTGAAATCGCTGAAGCAGTTCGAGAAGATGCCAATGCCGCGCTGGGGCGGGGATCTGGACGAACTGGATTTTAACGACATTCAGTATTATGTGCGTCCTTCGGAGAAGCAGGGCAAGACCTGGGAAGAGGTTCCGGCCGAAATCAAGGAGACGTTCGACAAGCTGGGCATTCCGGAAGCGGAGCAGAAGTTCCTGGCCGGCGTGTCGGCGCAGTACGAATCCGAGGTCGTCTATCACAGCATGCAAAAGGACCTTGAAGAACAGGGCGTTATCTTCATGGATACGGACACCGCGCTCCGCGAGCATCCCGAGCTGCTGAAGGAATACTTCGGCACCGTAATCCCCCCGGCGGACAACAAGTTCGCGGCGCTGAACAGCGCGGTCTGGTCCGGCGGTAGCTTCATCTACGTGCCGAAGGGCGTGAAGTGCGAAGTGCCGCTGCAGGCGTACTTCCGCATCAACTCCGAGAACATGGGCCAGTTCGAACGGACGCTGATCATTGCCGATGAGGACAGCTTTGTCCACTACGTGGAGGGCTGCACCGCTCCAATCTACAGCACGAATTCGCTGCACAGCGCCGTTGTAGAGATTATCTGCAAAAAGAACGCCCGCGTTCGTTACACGACGATCCAGAACTGGGCGCCGAACATCTACAACCTGGTCACCAAGCGCGCCGTTGCCGAAGAGAATGCGACGATGGAATGGGTCGACGGCAACATCGGCTCCAAGCTGACCATGAAATATCCGGCCGTTGTCCTCAAGGGACGCGGCGCGAAGGGCTCCGTGCTGTCGATCGCCGTTGCGGGCAAGGGACAGCACCAGGATGCCGGCGCGAAGATGATCCATCTGGCGCCGGACACCACTTCGACGATCGTCTCCAAGTCGATCAGCAAGCACGGCGGCAAGGTGACGTACCGCGGTCTGGCTTCCTTCGGCCGCCAGGCGGAAGGCGCCAAGTCCAACATCAAGTGCGATACGCTCATTCTTGACAACCAGTCGACGTCCGACACGATCCCGTACAACGAGATCATGAACGACAATATCATGCTGGAGCATGAGGCCACGGTCTCCAAAGTATCCGAAGAGCAGCTCTTCTATCTGATGAGCCGCGGCCTGTCGGAAGCCGAAGCGACGCAGATGATTATCATGGGCTTCATCGAGCCGTTCACGAAGGAGCTGCCGATGGAGTACGCGGTTGAGATGAACCGGCTGATTAAGTTCGAGATGGAAGGCAGTATCGGTTAATCCGGCAGACCCTTCTGAAATATATCCCGGTGTTGGTTAAATACGTGTCCGCAGTGAGCTTGACACTCTGGTGTCAAGGCGCTCGGGCACGTATTTTAGGTTGAACGTCCGTTTCGGGCAGTGGACGTGGACAAGGTCATCCCACCTTATTTCTGATCTTTACCAACTCGTTAATAAAATAATTCAGTTGAGTCTTCGTGGATTTAATAGAAACGGTGGGATTTTTCTTTTTGGCTGCATAATCCTGTTTCAGAGCGTCCAAGGCTAACCCGGCAGCCAGTGCGGCGATTCCATCCCCGATTGCAGCAATGGATCCACCTATAAACGCCAGCTTGGCAATTTCAATATCACGCAGATCCTTGTTATTGGCCAATCCTGGTACCTCCTATATTCACATATGTACTAATATATGCGATCGTTGGCCAATGGTTAAAAAGGCATCCGGCAAGGAGCGTCCTTTCGAGGCCTGTCCAGCGGACATAAAAAAACAGGCAGCGCTCCAATGGAAGATTGGACTGCTGCCCGTCTGCTCGGGCTATTCCATATAAATTTCTACAATTCCAACGTTGCGGTCGCGTGCCAGATCAAAGAACCGGCCCTCGCTCTGCACAAGCGGACGGAACATATCCGTCGGGTTGTTCATAATAATTACGCCCATGTCGCCGGAGCTGAGGAGAACGCGCTTGCCGATGAAGTTCGGCATCATATGCTGGATGAAGGCCTGAACGGCTTTGGCGTTCAGCTTGCCGAAGCTCAGGTTATGTATTTCCCGGAGAACTGCAATCAGCTCCTGCTTGGATTGATAGACTCTCGCGGTGGTCATGGCGCTGTATACATCGGCGATGGCGGCGATCTGGGCGTACGGGTGAATCTCCGGCTTGCGGAGTCCGTTCGGATAGCCTGTGCCGTCTTCCCGTTCATGATGCTGCAGAGCGACCAGAGCCGTATGCTCGTCCGGCATGGAGTTCCGGATAATCTCGTAACCATGCAAGGTATGTTTCTTCACTTCTTCAAATTCCTCGGGGGTGAGCTTCTGCGGCTTGCTCAGAATGGAGGCCGGTATCCGGCATTTGCCGATATCGATCAGAAAGCCGGCCTTGCTGATTTCGTAGCATTCCTTCTTGCCGTATCCGAGCCAGCTGGCCAGGAAGTAGCTCAGCATACCGACCTGCAGGGAATGATTATACGTATAATCGTCTTCCCGGTCCAGAAGCAGCAACAGCGTTACAACGTCTTTGTGCCGGTCGAGAGACTGGAGCATGGGCTGCAGGACATCATCCACCATGGACTGATTGAAACTGCCTTTGGTCAACGCTTCCAGATAGAGCGATTCAAAACCGATGATCGTGTTGTCAAAATTCGTGGTGACGGCCTGGATGGCTGAGGATCTTCCGGCGCTGACAGGAGAGGGGGAGACCGATTCGATATCGACGTAATCGACACCGTGCTGAATCAGCCGGAATATCTCGTCTGTCTGCAACTGCGTACCCTTGGGGAGGACATGAAGACCGCGTGAACTGAACGTATCTTCTTTCAGATAATCCCCCGGTTTAAGATCTGTGACATGCACTCTCAAGTCTTTCTTCCACCTCTGCTTGCAAATTGACTAACCTCAATCCATGCAAGGCGAATCTTGTCAAAATAAACGGTTGGAACGACCGCCGTTGCTTCTAATCTGAAGCATAGCAAAAAAAGGCATTGTTAACAATGATAAAGTCATAGTCTGATACAGGAGCGTCCAAGCCGGACGGACTGCCGCCCAAGCTGCGTCTGGCTTCAGCTTACCCAGTGCTGCCCGGATTCGCCGACGTCCTTCTTCCAGATGGGAACCATTCGTTTCAGCTCTTCGATGGCATACCGGCTGGCTTCATAGGCGGCTTCCCGGTGGGCGGATGCAACCGCAATCGCCACACTGGCTTCTCCGGGACCGACCGGTCCGATCCGGTGGGAAATGGCGCAGCAGGCGTTCCAGCGCGTCTCGGTCTCCCGTCCGATGGATTCAAGCTTGGCGAGCGCCATCGGAAGGTAAGCTTCGTATTCCAGGAGAACGGTCCGTTCCTCGCCGGTCATTTCCCGAACGGTGCCCAGGAACAGCAGAGAGGCGCCCCGGTTGCGGTCCTGGACCTTGTCCAGGATGTCCTGCGGGTTCAAGGGCAGCTCGGTGATCGCATAGCGTCCGTCGACGGAAGCCGCTGTCAGCGGTTCGCCGCCGGAGACTGGAGGAATGAGCGCGACCTCGGAGCCTTCGGCAATGACAGTATCGTCTCCTGCATACTCGCGGTCGACCGCCGTCATCGAGACGGCAATCTGGGAAGCGGCGTCGGGATAGGAGGCAGCCAGCAGTTCTTTCAGTCGGCCCGCCGTAACCGGGGGCTCCGCAATGTGAAAGGACAGGAGGGAAGAGCCGATAACCTCTGCCAAGCCGGCGAACAGCCGGATCTCTACGTGCATATCATCACCTCGGGGCGTATTTAGAATGACTACAATATACCATATCAGTCTTGAAAATGTTATGCTATCCTCTGGAAGTCCGACTCCGCAGAGAGCCGGATTAATACCGGCCGGGAAGGGAGTTGAGCCGTATGGCCGCTAAGACACAATCCGTAACGATCCTGCACACGAACGATATTCACAGTCATTTCGAACGAATGAGCCCCATCGCCGCACTGATGGATGAACAGCGGGCCGCAGCAGAGGGAGCGGTGCTGATGCTCGACATCGGCGACCACATGGACCGGGCCGCTGCGGAGACGGAGGGCACCCGCGGACAGGCTAATATTGATATCCTGAACCTTACCGGATACGATGCCGTCACCATCGGCAACAATGAGGGACTCACCTTCTCCTCCGCCGAGTTGGAGAGACTGTACGCCGGACTTCATTGTCCGGTGGTCTGCTGCAACTTCCTGGAATCTGCCACCGGAGAACCGCCTGTCTGGATGAAGCGGAGCACGGTCATCGACAAAGACGGGGTACGCATCGGCATTACCGGGGCAACCGCTCCGTTTCATACGTATTACGCCCTTCTGGGCTGGGAGGCGCTGGAGCCGGAAGAAGCGCTGCGTGAGCAAGTGGAGCAGCTCGCGCCCCAGTCGGATATTATCGTCATTCTGTCCCATCTGGGACTGGCCGCGGACCGCGAGCTGGCCGCGAAGCTGAACGGGGTTCATGCCATTCTGGGCGGGCATACCCATCATGTCCTGGAGGAGCCTCTTCTAATTAATGGAACGGCGGTATGCGGAGCCGGCAAGTTCGGCCGGCTCGTGGGCAGCATCCGCTTTGAGCGGGAGCCGGACGGCGGGCCCTTCCGCTATGCGGGGGGGCGCTGTCTGCCGGTTGATCCCGACCGCCTCAATGAGCGGGTCGCACTGGCCGGCGGTATTCTGCTCGACCGGGCACGGGAAGCCCTGGACGAGACGATAGCAGTTACCGACCGCGAGCTGCCGCTTGATCTGGCGGGAGACTCCCCGTTCTCCAACCTGCTCGCCCAGGCAGTACGCCGGTTCACCGGAAGTCAATTCGCCCTCGTCAACGCCGGTCAGCTCCTGGGCCCGCTGCCGAAAGGGCGCGTCACCGCCGGCATGCTGCATGCTCTTTGTCCTTCGCCCATCAATCCCTGCACGATGAAGCTGAAGGGCTCCGACGTTCGCCGGGCGCTGGAGCAGAGTCGCACGGCGGAATACCGGGACAAGATTGTATACGGATACGGCTTTCGCGGGGAACGGCTGGGCGGACTGGCCGTGGACGGATTAAACATCTTGTCCGAGCAAGGCCCGATGCCGTATGATGAACGTATTGCGGTCTTTGTCGACGGACAGCCGCTGGAGGATGAAGCGGAATACACGGTTGGAACCCTGGATATGTTCACCTTCAGAGCGGGGTACGAGACAATCGGGAACGGCCGGGAAGTGGCCTTTATGCTTCCCCACTTCCTGCGCAGTCTGCTGGCTATGGAGCTGAAGCGGCCCGGAAGTCTGGAGACATGCGCCGAGCCGCGCTTCAGGAGCGCGCTGCGCTGAAGATTCAAGCAGGGATTGGCGGTAAGAAGATTTAGACTATTTGTCTGTTGGGGAGGAATTTATGGACATTATTACAGCGATCATTCTCGCCATTGTCGAGGGCATTACTGAATTCATCCCGGTCTCTTCGACCGGCCACATGATTCTGACTACGAAGCTGCTGGGCTTCAACGAGCAGGATAACCTGATGAAGACCTTCGAGATCGTCATTCAGCTCGGCGCCATTCTGGCAATTGCCATTGTCTACCGGACCCGGATTATCGACCTTTTGGGTCTGGGGAAACAGCGTTCGGACGGACTGGCCCCGCGCTCCCGGCTCAATCTGATACATATCATTCTGGGGATCGCGCCGGCGCTTGCCGTAGCTTTCTTCGCCAGGGACTTCATCAAGGGGCTCTTCAGCGCGAATACCGTGCTGTGGGCGCTCGTTGCCGGCGGCATTCTGATGATCGTAGCCGAGCAGGTCAACAAGCGCCGCGCCCGCAATACGGCTCAGGAATTGGATGATCTGTCGTACGGGCAGGCGCTGGCCATCGGGCTCTATCAGATCATATCCGTGCTCTGGCCGGGCTTCTCCCGTTCGGGATCGACGATTTCGGGCGGTATGCTGAGCGGGGTCAGCTATAAGGCTTCCGCGGATTTCTCGTTCATTATCGCAATTCCGATCATGTGCGCGGCTTCGGGCTATGAACTGCTGGATTCCTACAAGGAGTTCACCAGCGACACAATCGGCATTTTTCTCGCGGGCTTCGTCATTTCGTTCATCGTGGCCTACGTAGTCGTTCTTCTCTTTATGCGCATGATTCAGCGAATCCGGCTGACCCATTTTGCCATCTATCGTTTTCTGCTGGCGGCGGCGTTCTGGCTGTTCGTTATGCGTTCGTAGGACGGTAGGGAACAAATTCGGGTAAGCCATCCGTCAGCCTGACCGGCATGACACCGGAAAGCGGGATAGGAAGACAGGCAAAGCAATTTTACCGTGACGGTCAGGAGTGAACCCAAATTGCGTTTACTAGCTGTGAACCGGCTGCAGCCGGGGATGAAGATTGGCAAGAAAATTTACAACGACGAAGGGCTTATTCTGCTCGCCGAGGGCATGGAGCTGACCGATGCGCTGATCAGCCGTCTGCTTCGGATGGATATCGGCTACGTGTATGTGCATGATCGGGACACGGACGATGTGGACATTCCGGCCATGCTCCATGATGAGACCCGGAATCAGGCGCTCAAGGCTATCCGGAGCCAGTTCCAGGAAATGTCGGGCGCTTCGGGCATCACCAAGGGCTTCTACCATTTAGACAAGAAATTCTCCAGACTGATGGAGAACATTCTGGACGACCTTTCCAATATGGAGTCTCCCATGATTATGCTTCAGGATATGCACACGACGGATAATTACCTTTATGTGCATTCGCTGAACGTCTGTCTCTACACTCTGGTGCTTGGCATCGCCTACGGTTACAGCAAGCAGGAGCTGAACGTGCTGGGAATGGGCGCTCTGCTCCATGATATCGGGAAGACGCAGATTCCGGTTCGGATCGTCCAGAAGCCGGGCAAGCTCAGCGACGAAGAGTTCCGGCATATGCAGGCCCACACCGAGATCGGTTACCGGATCCTGAAGGAAGAGCCGAATATTCCGCTGCTCGTGGCCCACTGTGCGCTTCAGCATCACGAACGGATCAACGGTACCGGTTATCCGCGCGGCCTGAAAGGCGACGAGATTCATGAGTACGGTAAATGGCTGGGAGTAGCGGATTCCTACGACGCTATGACGTCCAACCGGGTATACAAGAAAGCCATGCTCCCCCATCAGGCTGTCGAGGCGCTGTATGTCGGTTCGGGCACGCTCTATGAGCAGAAGCAGCTTGAACTGTTCCGCGACCGGGTAGCCATCTATCCAATTGGAATCAGTGTCAACTTAAGCAACGGAGAGAGCGGGATTGTCGTCAAAATCGACCCGTCCGTCCCGCACCGTCCGGTTGTCCGTGTGCTGAATGGACCCGAGGGCGAGAAGGTCGCCCCTTTCGAGAGGGATTTGGGAAAGACGCTGTCTCTTGTCATCACCGGCGTCAGCGAGTGAACGACAAGCTCCTCCTTTCCCTGTGGCAGTGCAATCGCGGTCCCGCTGATGCGGCGGGGCGGATTCGCGCTGTTTTTTTGTGCCCTTATGCAGGAATGAACCGGCGTTCGGACGCCGGAGTTCGGTTTTGACGAAGTTCATGTTATGATAAAGGATGAATCAATCGGGTTAATAATAGGGATAGGCCATACAACTTTGAAGGAGTCTATAGGAATGACAGGAATTCAACCAACCACCACGACGCTTCGGGCGATCTCGCCGAGCTATGATCCGTGGGACCCGCTGCTCTCTCTTCGCGAGCATGGACGGCATGTGCTGACCAGCGTCGAGATGACCGTGACCAATCTGTGCAATATGCGCTGCGAGCACTGTGCGGTGGGTGACAGTCTTACTATGAAGGAGGGCGATCTGCTTCCGCTCGAACGGATGCTGGAGGCGCTCGATCGCGTAGAGCATCTGCAGACGATCAGCATCACCGGCGGAGAGCCGATGTTCCGGGCTTCCACGGTGGACGGGATGATTGTTCCGCTGCTGAAATATGCCAGAGAACGGGGAGTCCGCTCCCAGATTAACTCCAATTTGACGATGCCCTACAACCGGTATGAGAAGCTGCTTCCGTACCTGGATGTTATGCATATTTCGTTCAATTACTTGAATGGCGATGACTTCCATGAAGTCGGATTTGCGAACAGCGGACACCCGGTATCCAAAGAGGCCGCTTACCGGCTCTACGACACGATGCTGGAGAACGCGCAGCGGCTCAGCCGGGACGGCATGTTCATTTCGGCCGAGTCGATGATTAACTACCGGACCCATACGAAGCTGCCCGGCATTCATGAGCTGATCCGGCAGATGGGCTGTCTCCGCCATGAAGTGCATCCGATGTATGCGTCGAATTTTGCGGCTTCCCTCCCGGTGTTGTCTCTTGAGGAAATGGCTTCCGCCATTCACGGGCTGCTGGATGCCCGCGATCCCGAGATGTGGATGCTGCTTGGCACCTTGCCTTTCTTCGCCTGCAGCGCGGAAGAGCGCGACCAGAAGCTGCTGGAGCGGCTGAGAAGCGAACGGAATGTAACGGTCCGCAACGATCCCGACGGACGCAACCGCGTCAATGTGAATTTGTTCAACGGCGAGGTCTTTGTGACCGATTTCGCGGACATTCCGGCTTTTGGCAACATTGCAGAATCGGGTCTGGACGAAATATTCGGGCGATGGGTGAACGAACATCCGCTGAATCGGAAAGTCGACTGCTACTGCGAAGCGGCTGCCTGCTGCGGCCCCAACCTGCTGGTTGCCGACATGTACTATTCCGATATCGACTTTAAGTCTAGAAGAGCGATCATTCTGTAGAAACGGGGCGTGTGTTATCGTGAATACTCACTTCGAGTTCGGAAGCCTGCTGCTGAATCTGGCGCTTGTGCTGGTACTCGTCTTCTTGAACGGGGTGTTCGTGGCGGCGGAGTTCTCGCTCGTCAAAATCAGGCAATCCCGTCTGACGCAGTTGGTCAGCGAGGGCAACAAACTGGCAGGCTATGCCTTGAAGGTCAACAAGAAGCTGGACGCTTATTTGTCCGCTACCCAGTTCGGCATTACGCTGGCGTCGCTGGGCTTAGGCTGGATCGGGGAGCCTGCCATATCCGAGCTGCTGATCGAGCCGCTGATGTTCAAGCTCGGGATTACCGATCATGGGCTGATCTCCACTGTATCGGTAGTCGTCGGATTCTGCATCATCACGTTCTTACATATCGTTCTCGGAGAGCTGGCGCCGAAATCGCTGGCCATTCAGAAGACGGAAGGATCTGCGCTGCTGCTGTCTGCACCGCTGATGTTCTTCTATAAAGTGTTCATGCCTTTCATCTGGGTGCTGAACGCTTCCGCCAACGGTCTGCTGCGGCTGGTCGGCGTAGAGCCGGCAAGCGAGTCGGAGGCCGCCCACTCGGAGGAGGAAATCCGGATCCTGATGAACCAGAGCGCGAACAGCGGGGTTATCGACAAGGAAGAAATGAAGCTGATGGACAACATCTTCGAGTTCTCCGACCTGCTGGCCCGCGAGGTTATGCTGCCTAGAACCGATATGGATGTCCTCTACACGAACCTGACGCTGGAAGAGAACCTGAAGATTGTCTCGGAGACCAAACATTCGCGGTATCCTGTAGCGGTGGAAGACAAAGACCGGATTATCGGCTTTGTCCATATCACCGATCTCCTCCTGGCTCCGACCGATCAGCAGAACGATCTGGCTACGCTGGTCCGGCCGATTCTCAACGTGCCCGAATCTATCGAGATCAGCCATGCGCTGCGGCTGATGCAGAAGAATCATGCGCAGCTTACCCTGGTGGTGGACGAGTACGGAGGAACGGCGGGTCTCCTGACCGCCGAAGAGATTCTGGAGGAGATCGTGGGAGACCTGCACGACGAATTCGAGGACGAGCGTCCCGAGGTTGAAGTGAAGGGCGAATACATCTCGGTGTCCGGCCGCATGCTGATCGAAGAAGTATGCGATCTGGTCGGCGTTGAGATCGAGGACGATGAAGTGGACTCTATCGGCGGATGGCTGTTCAAAGAACTGGAAGGAAGCCCGTCCAAAGGCAAGAAACGTATCGTGGACAATATAACCTTCGAGGTGGAAGAATCAACGCGTCTGCGCATTACGCGCGTGCTGATTCATAAGCCGATGCCGGCCCTGCCGCAGGAGAGCGAACGGAAGGATTCGGATGAGAGGGAAGAAGAATAGAGAGCATTGAAGATTCCGGCCGCGGAGATGCGGCCGGGATTTTTTAGTGGTGTGGTCTAAGCGAGGGCTTCTCTGCCGAAGGTGCTGAATCGCCCTGATTCGTGTTCTCCCGAATCGCCTCTTCAGTAGACGCAAGTTTAACCGTTAGTAAGGCATTGACCGCATACCCTTGGCTTGGGGTGGCGCTGACGACGTGAGGACCGGTAGACCAAGGACTCGAGGCGATTTTGTATGCCATTTTTCCCGGGGGGACCTTGAACTGCATTTTAATCGGTCCGGCTTCCGTTCCCTGAGTCACGGTGACTGTGATGGTATCTTCTCCTTTATTCTTCACCCAGACTTTAACCCAACCATAATGGGCAGGAATGGTATAGGCGGGAAGAATAACGGAAGGGGTGCCCAGCACAGCATGATTATAGTACGGATAACGGGTATGGGAGTCTGACTCGGAGAGAAGGCTTCGTTCCGGATTTACCGCCATGGCAGGTGATGCAGAGAGAACGATTGCCGTACTTAATAAGGATGTTAACACCATTTTTGCAGCAAACTTCATGATTCGCCTCCTATGGATTCGGTTGGTTATTTTACACTTTATATCATATCATCCAATAGAATGGAAGAAAACGAGGTGCCGGTTAAATTTTGTCTGCTTCCTTCTGATCCCCCGTTTTGCCGCATATAGTGATACGGAAAATATGCCCGGGTACGTCCGGGCCGGAGGAGGACTCGACTTTGAACTCGCAAATCCGATCCTATGTGCCCTTCCGGGGCCCCTTTGATCCCTGTCCGCCGCTCCCTTGCAAAACGTATGTCATTCCGCCGAATCAGTATCTGGGCTTTCAGCCGCCCGATCTGCCACAATTCAGCCTGCCGGAAGCGCTGAGAGCCGGAACACTGTGGCCGGCCTTGTTCAGTCCCTACGAGCCGAAGAAGTGTTAGGAGGAGGAGCCATGGAGACCCAAGCGTGCGATGCCCAATATTACGAGATGCTGGAACAGCTTCAGACGCTGGACTTTGCGCTGGTAGAGCTGAATCTGTTCCTGGATACCCATCCGCTGGACCTGCGCGCCATCCAGCAATTCAATCAGTTGACCCAGGAGCGGACCCGGCTGGCGAAGCAGTTCCAGGAGCTGTACGGACCGCTGCAGAATTTTGGCCGCGCCTATTCCAAGTGTCCCTGGGAATGGAGCCAGAGTCCCTGGCCTTGGCAGGTTTAACCGGAAGCGTGGAAGGGTGGATGGAGGCAAAAAAGCAGAAGCGGGAGGGAAGCGGGCAATGTGGGTGTATGAGAAGAAACTGCAATACCCGGTCCGGGTTGGCAAGTGCGATCCGCGCATGGCCAAGTATTTGATGGAGCAGTACGGCGGGGCCGACGGAGAACTGGCAGCGGCGCTGCGTTATATGAATCAGCGGTATACGATTCCAGATAAAGTCATCGGGGTGCTCAACGATATTTCAACGGAGGAGTTCGCCCACCTGGAAATGATTGCTACCATGATCTTCAAGCTGACCAAAGATGCCACGCCGGACCAGTTGGTGGAGGCAGGACTGGGCGCGCATTTTGTGAATCATGACAGCGCCCTTTACTACGAGAATGCCGCCGGAGTTCCTTGGACTGCGACCTACATTCAGGCCAAGGGCGACCCGCTCGCCGATCTGTACGAAGACATTGCCGCCGAAGAGAAAGCACGCGCTACATACCAGTGGCTAATCGACATCACCGACGACGTGGACCTTCAGGACGGACTGAAATTCCTGCGCGAGCGGGAAGTCGTGCATGCCCAGCGCTTCAAGGAAGCGGTGGAGATCATTAAGGAAGACCGGGAATACAAGAAGGTGTATTGAAAGGGCGGGATAACCCGCGAACGTGTACAGATACTCCATTCCGTCGTTCTTGCAAACATTTTATTAATCAGGATTTGCCCCAGAGTCAATCTGGGGCTATTTTATGTCCTGAGGATTTTTATCGATTGTTAACTATCTTTCATGGTAGTGGAATGACCCAATAATTCGCTATATGTAAAAGGGCAAAGATCCCCAGAGTTAAGCCTAGAGGACTTATTTGTTCTCTTCATTGATAATTTAATCAATTCTGTGTAGCAAAATTTTTACAATATATCCAAATATAAAAAAAGTTTGGACAAACATTCTACTATTTTGTTAGTATATGTACCGTATTTACAAATATAGGGGGAAGTTGAATGAAAAACAAAGTCATTTTTATGCTATTTGTAACACTATTTATGGGGTTGAATACTCCGCTATCTGTATCTGCTGCATCAGTAGGACAAACATTGCCGATTCCTGAAACTAGTTGGCAGAGAATTGATGATACGGATACCAGAATCACCTATAATGGTAATTTTTTAAAAGGGACCGGTAATAGTGTTGATTATAATGGAACAGCACATTGGACAGATAGCGCAAATCAAGGGAAGTATGTAGAGTTTTCATTCGTTGGTACAAAGTTAAGACTTATTTATGCAAAAAATAATGCAGGTTCTAGTAATGTTGCAGTAACTATTGATGGTGTTACAGAGACCTATTCTGCCTACAGCAATAGTGTTACTACTGATAGATTTGTTTTGTTATATGAGAAGACTGGTCTTTCTAATACACAACATACAGTTCATATTGAAGCAGCCACCACAGGAACTTGGGGAATGGATGCAATAGATATTGACAGTACAGGGTATATGATTAATACCAGTTTAAATAGTCCAAGCAATCTTACTGCAACTGCTGGCGATGCCAATGTATCTCTACAGTGGATCGGCAATAGTGCAGCTACCTACTATAATGTTAAGCGATCCACCTCTCCAGTTGGACCCTTTGTAACAATACAACAAAATGTACCGGTAACAAGGGCTACCTATCAAGATTTGACTGTAACAAATTCGACTACGTATTATTATGTTATAACTTCTATAAATTCAGCTGGTGAAGGTTACTATTCAAATGTGGTAGTTGCAACTCCGCAAGCTCCTCAAAAGAATAGAGGGCTACTTACTATTACCATGTCCACTGGACTTGAAAAGGAATATGATTTAAGTATGCAAGAGATTAATGCCTTCATTTCGTGGTATGAGACAAAGGAAGCTGGAACGGGTACAGCATCATATGCGATAAACAAGTATAATACTAATAAAGGCCCTTTCAAGAATCGAAAAGATTATGTTATCTTTGATAAAATATTGACTTTCGAAGTAAATGAGTATATTCCTGTTGAGTAATAATTTTGGGGTCGCAGAAATGCGACCCTTTTTTAGTGTGGAATTATGGGATTGTAAAACTTTAATCTAAATAAATTAAGCTAAATCAAGTTAAATCAAGCGTCTGCTATTTGCTCATATGGAAATTTTCTTCATTATGATCTTCCAGCTTACAAAAGATGCCGGACCTAGCGCTTCAAGGAAGCGGTGGAGATCATCAAGGAAGACCGGGAGTATAAGAAAGTGTATTGAAGAGGGGGGTTACCCCAGCCGGTCTGAAGGTGACCCTAATAAAAAGGCGGAGACGCGGTGGCTTAGAGCATCCGCGTGTACAGATATTCCGTTCCGTCATCCGGCGCAGCCGGAGCGGAATCGGCAATGATCCAATCCCCGGGCAATTCCAGAGCACGGCAGGCCTCCTCGAAATGCCGCATGGCAATGCCAAGGTCGATGCGCTGCATAGTCTCGCTGTAGCCGGGGGTGCGGCGCAGGAAGAAGTGGACCGCCCGCCGGTCTTCGGCCAGCAGCAGCCGCCAGGGCTGCTTGTTGGAAGCGGAAGGGCCTTGCCGCACCGACTCGAACGCTTCCGCGAGCCTGCCGGCGGCTGCCTCCGTCAGCGGCTGTCCGAAGGCGCCGTCCATGAACAGCTCGCTCCACTCTTTGCGCCGGTTCGCTCCTACGGCCTGGCGTATCACGCTGCGCAGCAGACCTTCGCTGTCCGCGGGATAGCCGACCGGACTGACGCACGGAATCCATTCGTCCGCCCCGATGTTCAGTTCTTGACCAAAGGTGCTGCGGGTGAAGCTGCCGCCGAGCCAGCAGGTGCCCACTCCCTGATGGGTCAGATGCAGCACCAGCCCTTCAAAGACATAGCCGAAATCGGCAAGTCCGAGCGGATCGTCCTTGCGGACGGAGCCTGCGGCATATCCTTGGGGATTCCGGATCATGCCGTAGGTGCCAAGCTTGATACCCTGGTCCGTCCGCTTGCCCTTCACCGGAATCCACTGGGGCCGGACTGTTCTTCCCCAAGGACCGGTCCAGTTGGCCGGATCTGCTAGATAAGCTTCCAGAGTAAGAAGATCTTCGCTGCGCAGCGCCTCGGTCCTGAAGGTTCGCACCGATCTTCTGATCTTGATTGCTTCGTACAGGCTGCCGGCAGCAGGAGACGTGTCGGTCGTCATGGGATCGCTTCCTTTCTGTTCGTTCGCTGGATGATTCGAGTATATAAGGCCCCCGGGCAGAAAGGTGTGAGAAAAGGCACCGAATCTCGAAGGCTGGCGTATAGGCGGTTGCCCGGGGAGGAAGAGAGAGGAGAGGATTTTTTATAAGGTGCTTGGATAGAACAAAGGATTTTGATATGATGTTTAGAATAATGTTATTAAGTTATCCTAACAAAAATAATGAAGAACCTATAAGAAGCTACATGAAGCGGGAGGATGGCATGAACCAATTAATCCAAGTGGAAGAGAATGGCCTTGAGCTGCGGATCGAAATTACAGCAGAGGGCGATGTGCGCCTGCTGCACTTCGGCGCTTTTCGTCCTGAAAGCGAAATCAACGAGAAGGCGAAGCCGGGATTTCGGCTGATGGAAGTCCAATTATCCGGTGAAGACCGGGCGGAGTACCATGGGCGGTCGCATCGGGCTTCCTATCCCGGCCTGCGGCTTGTCTATAACGGGCATCGCGACTACGCCGGAGAGAAGGGACGGAAGCTGGAAGTTATGCTCCGCGACCCCGCTACCGGGTTGCAGGCGGTCCAGCACTATCAGTTCTACGACGGACTTACGGTGGTTCGATGCTGGAATGAGCTGAGCAATGAAGGAGCCGAGGCCGTTGGAGTCGAATACGTCTCCTCCTTTGCCCTGACCGGCTGCGACCGGGAGGGCCAGGGAGACCGCAGCGACAAGATGGAGGTCTATCTGGCGCACAGCGGATGGCAAAGCGAACTGCAATGGCGCGCCTACACCCTGCCCGAGCTTGGCATGTCGCATCTGACGGACCGCGGGTCCAAGCGGATCGCCGCATCGAATACCGGCTCCTGGTCGTCGGCCGAGCTGCTGCCGATGGCCGTCATGCTGAACCGGGAGCACGGTTCGGCGCTGTTCTGGCAGATTGAGCATAACGGGTCCTGGCACTGGGAGCTGATCGACCAGTACGATCAGCTGACTCTGCTGGCGAGCGGACCGACCGAACACGACAATCACTGGTGGCTGCGGCTGGAGCCGGGCGAGAAGTTTATATCGGTGCCGGTAGCGGTCGGATCGGTGATCGGCGGATTCGAGGAAGCGGCCGGTCAGCTTACCCGCTATCGCCGGACCATCCGGCGGACGAATGACGATAACCGGCTGCTGCGGGTCATTTTCAATGACTATATGAACTGTCTGTGGGGCAGTCCGACGACGGCGAAGCTGCTGCCGCTTATCGACGCCGCCGCCGAGATCGGAGCAGAATACTTCTGCATCGACGCCGGCTGGTATGCCGAAGGGGAATGGTGGGACGGAGTCGGGGAATGGCTGCCTTCGCCGGAACGGTTCCCGGAAGGCATCGTCTACGTTCTGGATTATATCCGGAAGAAAGGGATGATCCCCGGACTGTGGCTGGAGCTGGAAGTCATGGGGATTCACAGTCCGAAGCTGAAGGATACGGATGATTCCTGGTTCTTCATGCGCCACGGACGGCGGGTGATGGACCGCAGCCGCTATCAGCTCGATTACCGCAATCCGAAGGTTCGCGCCTATGCGGATTCGGTCATTGACCGTCTGGTTCGGGAGTATGGAGTCGGGTATATCAAGATGGATTACAATATCAACGCCGGTATCGGGACCGAGACGGATGCGGACAGCTATGGGGACGGCCTGCTCGGACATAACCGGGCTTATCTGGAATGGCTCGACGGCGTGTTCGCGCGGTATCCCGAGCTGGTCATCGAGAACTGCTCGAGCGGCGGGATGCGGATGGATTACGCCATGCTGAGCCGCTACAGCATTCAGTCCACCAGCGATCAGGACAACTATGTCCGTTATGCCTCCATTGCGGCCGGTTCCCCTGCGGGACTGACGCCGGAGCAGTCGGCGATCTGGTCGTACCCGATGCGCGAGGGAGATGACAATGAAGTCATCTTCAACATGGTGAATGCGCTGCTGCTGCGGGTTCATCAGAGCGGTCACCTGGCGGAGCTGAGTCCGCGGCGGCGGGCGCTGGTGAAGGAGGCGCTGGATGTGTACAAAAGAATCCGCTCCGATATCCCCGAAGCGCTGCCCTTCTGGCCGCTGGGTCTGCCGGACCCGGCTTCGCCTTGGGTCAGTCTGGGCCTTGCCCGCGGCAACAAGCGCTATATCGCCCTGTGGCGCACGGCGGGCGATGAGCCCGGCACGGTACTCCCACTGCCGGCGCTGGCCGGGCGCGAAGCCGACGCCGAGTGCCTGTATCCGCGCGGGGCGGGATGCGAGCTCGCGTGGGACGCCGCCGCGGGCACGCTGTCGGCCCAGCTGCCGCCCGGCGTGACGGCCCGGCTCATTGCGCTCACGGTGCGCTGAGCCGAAGGCCGCGCCGCCGCGGACGGCTTCAGGCGGGGTATCACCGCCCCGCTTTGAAGCTGCGGGCAGACAGGAAGAGCCGTCCGGCAGTCAGCCGGGCGGCTCTTCCTGTTCTTCTATTCCTGTTCCAGTCCGCGCTCAGAAACCGGGTCCTTCCCCAGGGCTCCGCGGCTCTCTCGCACCGGATCGGGAATCTGCGGCGGCGAATCCGAGCCTTCCGCCCTCTGCCGCAGACCGTGCACCGGTCGATGCTGCAGAAGCTCGGAGACCGTAACGAAGCGGTAATGCCTGCGCTGGAGCTCCGGCAGAATGATCCGCAGCGCTTGGACCGTCTGGGAGCTGCCGGGAACATAATCGTGCATCAGCACGATGTTGCCTCCCTTGACGCCGCGCAGCACCTTGGTAACGATATGGTTCACGCCCGGCCGGGCCCAATCCCAGGTATCCTGGTTCCAGGACCAGAGAACAAGCTGCATCCGGTTCCGCTTGATCAGTTCGACGACCGCTTCGTTGTACCAACCTCCCGGCGGGCGGAAGAGCACCGGCTTCAGGCCGGTTGCCTTCAGCACCGCTTCCTGGGTGCTGTCAATTTCCTTTAGCATGTCTCCCGCAGAGACGGCCTTCAGCGAGGGGTGGTGATAGGTATGATTGCCGACCTCGTGTCCTGCAGCCAATTCAGCCCGGACGAGGTCCGGGTACCGGGCGACCTTGTCGCCAACCACAAAAAAGGTAGCCTTGGCGTTGTACTGCTTGAGCAGCGCCAGAATCTCCGGCGTATGGGAGCGGTCCGGCCCGTCATCGAAGGTCAGCGCCACGAGGGGGTCCTCCGTCGGAACCTCCCAGACGATCTCGCCGCGCTGCTCGTAATACTCGCGCCCCTTCGGAGAGGCTTCCGCGAAGCCGGAAGCAGAAGGAAGCAGCGCAATCAGAGCCGCGCATCCCAGCAGGCGCAGTGCATTCATCCTCTGTCGCTCCTTTCCTGACAACGCCTATAGCTTGCCATTCAGGACGTTTTATTATGCGGGAATAGGAAGGACGGCATCTGTTAACGGCAGCGGGCCATATAGTAGAATGATAGGATGAGAAGAGAGGAGATTCCTACAAGTGTACAGATTCAGCAAGCATTGGCTCTACAAGACAGGCGGCCGCGCAGCCGCCGTTCTGCTGGCAGGCGCCCTGGCGCTGCCGGCGATTGTGCCGGCGAGAACCTCGGCAGCGGCCTCGCCGGTTCCATCCGCCGCGGTATCCGCTTCTCCGGCTTCCGTTCCCGCGAAGCCCGGGAAGTCTGCAGAGCCGCTGACCATGGCCTTTGCGGGCGATATTCTGCTGGACGGCTATGTCGGGAACCAGATTGCCCGCTACGGAACGAAGTATCCGTTCCTCAAGACGGCTCCGCTGCTGAAGCCTGCCGATCTGGCATTCGCCAATCTGGAGACGCCGGTCTCCATCCGCGGGAAGGCCTCGCAGGGCAAGACCTTTGTATTCCGTTCCAAGCCCGAGACGCTGGAGGGGCTGGTCTATGCCGGGATCGACGGCGTAACCTTGGCGAATAACCATATTCTCGACTATGGACAGCAGGCGATGCTCGACACCCTGATTCATCTGGACCGCAACCGGATCGGGCGAACTGGGGCCGGAGCCAATATAAAGGAAGCGTTTCGTCCGTATGTGAAGACGATCGGCGGGAAATCCGTCGCGGTCCTCGGAGTCAGCCGGGTACTGTCCGGCCCTGCCTGGTATGCCGGAGAGAAGACGCCGGGAGCGGCGTCGGCGTACACGGATGAGCCGATGCTCAGCGCCGTCCGGGCCAGCGCGAAGACGCATGATTTTACCGTCGTCTATATTCACTGGAACCAGGAGTTCAAGGACTACCCGGAAGCGTATGCCCGCAAGCTGGCCCGTTCCCTGATCGACAGCGGAGCCGATCTCATTATCGGAGCCCACAGCCATTGTCTGATGGGCGTGGAATACTACAAGCATAAACCAATTTACTATTCGCTCGGCAACTTCGTCTTCAACCGCTCCACAAGAGGAGGCGACAAGACGCTCCGCTCGATGATTGCCACGTTCAAGCTCGACCCGGCGGGCAAGCTGACTTCCCGGGTTGTGCCGGTGCAGATCAAGCAGGGGCAGCCGACGCCGATGGATCCGTCATATAACCGGGTCACCTACAATCTGTTGAACAAGCTGTCCTACAACGCCGTAGTGGACACCTCGGGCAACGTGAGGGAGAAATAAGAACCGAAGGCCGAAAGGCCTTCTTTTTATTAGAAGAAAGATGTCGAAAGCGAAAGCGAATCAACGGAGTCATTTGTCGATAAATATCGAAAAATGTAAAAAAATAATTTGACATAAAACTTGCAGGACCTTACAATTTGATAGAGAATGCTAAGTTTTACTCTACGCTGAGTAAATCGGTACGTTCAACAATAGAAGAACATTATACGAAGGGCCATACGGGAGGATGTTGACGATGAAAGCAACAGGTATTGTAAGAAAAGTGGATGAGCTGGGACGGATCGTAATTCCGATCGAGCTGCGCAGAACGATGGGCATCGACATTAAGGACCCGCTTGAAATTTTTGTCGATGGGGAGAAGATTATTTTGCGCAAATACGAGCCTACCTGCATTTTCTCGGGAAGCTCGGAGAATCTGATTAACTTTAAGGGGAAAATGGTCAGCCGGGATATTCTGGACGAGCTGCTGGAGAGCTTCGACCGTGCCTAAGACGGCAAGCCCGCATATAGAGACGAGCGAACGGGGTGCCCGACAGGGCCCCCGTTTGTTTTGTTAAGAGAGGAGGAGAAGCGCTGTGCAGAACGAACACCGGAGAGTGACCATGCGGGACATTGCGGCCGAAGCCGGCGTATCGTCGGCGACGGTCTCCTATGTGCTGAACTACTCCGAGAAGGAGAAGATCAGCCACGAAACTAGGCTCCGGGTATTTGAAGCGGCCCGCAAGCTGAACTATGTGCCCGATATGACCGCCAAGACGCTGGCGAACCGTCAGAGCCGGATGATCGGACTGATTGCAGGCGGCAACCGCTCCCGGGGCCGAAGGCTGGAACAGTATGATCTGGTCGATGCGCTGCAAAAGGAGATGGGCCGCAGAGGCTACGATACGCTGCTGCTCTCGGCCGGAGATCCCGCTGAACAGATTCGGATCAGCCGCAGCCGTTCGCTCGACGGGGCTTTCCTGATCGATGTCGATACGGAGACGCTGAAGCAGCGGGTACAGCAGTTCGTTATTCCGCTTGTATTTATCGACAGCCATCTGGGCGACCCGCTTTTTCACGAGGTTCTCGGGGATTACGAGACAATCTTTCGCGCCGCAGCACGGGAGGAAGAGCCGTTCTTCGTGGTGATGGAAGACGGCCCGGAAAGTTACGTCTACCGGCAGGCCGAGCGCGTATGCGGACGGGAGCATCTCTACGTGGAGGACGGCACCCGTTCCATGGAAGCGTTCCTCGGCGAAAGACGGGGTATGAGAGGCATCGTGCTGGGCGAAGCGCTAGGCGTACGGGCCGAGCGGCAGCTTGGAAGTGCCGGTCTGACGGTCGTAGTCGGCAGCGCAGAAGGCGGACTGCTGGCCCCGGGAACCCGCCGGATTCTGATCGACAGCGTCGTCAAAGCCGAAATGGCTGCCGATCTTCTGGCGGAGATTTCGCAAATGCACACCGACCGGCCGTTTCCGCCGGCGATTATGCGGGTCTCTCCGGTTCCGCTCGATTGACCGGTCACAAAAATGTCGAGCCTTGTACGCCCGACAGAAGCTTCCGCTTAACCGTCTGCCGGAGAAGGTCTGAACGGGCTTGACAGGAGAGGCTTGCGGCCTCGCCGGCAGTCACTTAACGCCGAGGAGAGAAAGCTCGGAAAACGGCGGAAATTGGCGGTGCGAGCGTTCGTTCCCTCTTGACACCGTCGCTTCAAAAGCTTACGATTTGAGCTGACTTAAGCGCATAAGTTCATGCGCCAACCCGAATAGTGAAAGGAATGAGAGAGTTGGAACTGGCCTCTGTTATTCATGAACCGAAAGGCCCACTCTGCTATGCCGTCGATGCCCGCACGCTTCATATTCGTCTCAAGACCCGCAAGGGAGATGTCTCGGGGGTTACGCTGCTTGCCGCCGATCCGTTCAACTGGCGTCCTTCGCCGGAGACGGGGATTTATGAGTATGCGACCGAGACGATGCAGCGGGTCGAAATGAAGAAGGAATACGTAACCCGGCTGCATGACTGCTGGTTCGCCGAAGTAACGGATATTCCTTGGGGCCGCGTGAAGTACGGATTTGTGCTGCATGACGGCGAGACTTCCTGCTTTGCAGGCTGTCATGATTTCACGCCGATGGGAGAGAACGGAGAGCCGCCTGCCGATCATTCCAACTACTATATGTATCCTTACATCCTGGAAGAGGATCTGTACAAGGCACCGGCCTGGGTCAAGGATACGGTCTGGTATCAGATTTTTCCGGATCGCTTCAGCCGGGGAGGCCGGGAAGACGAGGCCGGGCTGCCGGAGTGGGGAAGCGAGGATGCCGACAGCTACGACCGCATCTACGGCGGCAACCTGGAAGGGATCGTTACGCGGCTGGATTATATCAAGGAGCTCGGCGCTTCCGGAATTTATTTTACGCCGCTCTTCGTCTCCCCGAGCGCGCATAAATACGATACCAAGGACTACTTCCAGATTGATCCGCTCTTTGGCACCAACGAGATCTTTGGCACCCTGGTAAAAGAAGCCCACAAACGGGGCATCCGGGTCATGCTGGATGCGGTGTTCAACCACTGCGGCTACGAGCACCCGTTCTGGCAGGATGTGCTCAAGAACGGACGGGACTCCAAGTACTACGATTACTTCTATATTGTCGATCCCGAGCGACCGATTGCCCCGGAATCGCAGGAAGGCAAGTTCTATGGCGAGCATTTGAACTACCGGACCTTCGGTTTCACGGAATTTATGCCGAAATGGAATACCGCCAACCCGGAAGCGCGGGAATATCTGCTGAGCGTCGCTGAATTCTGGGTGAAGGAGTACGGCATCGACGGCTGGCGCCTTGACGTTGCCAACGAGGTGTCGCATGAATTCTGGAGAGAATTCCGCAAGCGGGTCAAGGTCCTCAACCCGGATATCTATATCCTGGGAGAGAACTGGCTGAACTCCAACCCTTGGCTGCTGGGCGACCAGTTCGACGCCGTTATGAACTATGAATTCACAACTCCTGCGGTGCGCTTCTTCGGGACGAACCTGCGCAATCAGGAGCCTTATGCTCCGACCGAGTTCATGCATGCGATCAACGAGCTGCTGATCGCCTATCCCAAGCCGGTTGCATCGAGTCTGTTCAATCTGCTGGACAGCCACGATACGGCGCGCATCCTGACCCTGTGCGGGGACAATCCGGATATCGCGGCTCTGGCCTATGTGTTCCAGCTGACCTATGCAGGCAGCCCGAGCATTTATTACGGCGGCGAAATCGGTCTCGGGGGAGACGAGCGCCACAACCGGCGCTGTATGCCCTGGAAGCCGGAGCAGCAGAACCGGAAGCTCTACGAGACTGTGCGCCGGCTGATTGCGCTGCGGCAGGAGCATCCGTCTTTCCGGGAAGTGGACATCGAATGGCTGCAGGCCGACGATGACAAGCGGACCTTGATCTACCGCAAGAACGCGCCTTCCGAGACGCTGTATGTCCTGATCCACCACTCGGCGGAGCCGCAGTCGGCTGACGTTCCCGAGGACTGGAAAGGCCGCAGCCTGACCGATTTAATGACGGGAGAGACCGTCGACGGAGATGCTCCTCTGAAGCTCGGGCCGTACGGCTTCCGCCTGCTGCTCGACCGTAAATAAAGCCTGCGTAAGCGCGGATTGCCCGGCCTTGGCCTTGGCGCCGCGCTTTTTTGGAAGACAGGGCTGGCAGGCCGCGGTCCCATTCGATAAGATGGAAGGGTCAGGAATAGAGAGAAGGAGGAGATCATATTGAACCTCAATCAAGAGAATTGCCCCGAAGCGGGCACCGGCGCCTCCGGGCTGCAGAGACCGGAAGCGATCATCTTCGACATGGACGGCACGCTGTTCCAGACGGAGAGTCTGCTGCTGCCGGCGTATCACAAGATGTTCGACATTCTGCGGGAAGAAGGCTTGTATCAGGGGCCAACGCCTCCCGATGAGCGAATTCTTAGCGGACTCGGGATGCTGCTCAAAGACATCTGGATGAAGGTCATACCTGAAGCGGACGAATCCGTTCACCGCCGGGCGGACGAAGTGCTCCTGAAGCTGGAGATTGAAGGGATCGAATCCGGCGCCGGGAAGCTCTATCCGGAAGTGGAGTCTACACTCCGCGCGTTGAAGGACAAAGGCTTCCGCCTGTTTGTCGCCAGCAACGGGCTGGAGAATTATATCCACAGCATTGTGGTGGTGAACCGGATGGAAGACCTGTTCGACGGGCTCTACAGCGCCGGGAAGCAGGGAACCGAGACGAAGGTGGAGCTCGTTCGCATGCTGCTTGAAGAGAACGGCATCACGCGGGCCTGGATGGTCGGCGACCGGTCCTCCGATGTGCAGGCAGGCCAAGAGAACGGCCAGACCGTCATCGGCTGCGCATATGCGGGCTTTGGCAAGAATGACGAGCTGAAGGGCTCCGATGTCATTATTCATTCGTTCGCCGAGCTGCTGGAGCTGGCAGACCGCAGTCGTCAGGAGTAGGGAGACGAAATTTCCGGTCGCCCGAATCATTTCTTGTCCCGCTTTCTCATAAAGTGTACAAGTCTGTACCCTTTGGCATGGGAGTGAGGAAGCTTGAGCGTCCAAATGCTGTTCAGCTACATGATTTTGGGATTGACGCTGGCCGCGCCGATCGGGCCGGTGAATTCGGCAAGACTGGATAAGGGAATCAAGCACGGATTCTGGAACGCCTGGATCGTGGGAGTGGGGTCAATGACGGCTGACGGCATTTTTATGCTGCTCATTTTTTGGGGGCTGGTCAGCTTTCTCAACATTCCCGAGGTCCAGGTTTTTCTGTGGCTGTTCGGAGCACTGGTGCTGGTCTATTCCGGCATACAAGGCATCGGTTCGGCTCAGGAGGTGGACTTCCGGCATTCGGATAGGAGGCAGGAGCCGCTGTTCCGAAGTTTCCTGGTAGGATTCATGGTGTCCATTTCGAGTCCGCTGTCCATTCTGTTCTGGCTCGGGATTTACGGGTCGATTCTCGCCCGGACGGCCCATTCCTACGGCACCACGCATCTGTTGATTTACAGCAGCATGATCTTTCTGGGGCTGGCGCTGTGGGATGTGGCGGTCGCTTCGTTGACGACAGGGCTCCGCCGGTTTTTGAGCCGGAGAATGCTGACCGTTATTTCCGTGCTCTCCGGCGCTTCGCTCATCGGCTTCGGCATCTACTTCGGTATTCAGGCCGTTAAAGCGTTGTGGAGATAAAGATTTCTTCAGACGGAAAAATACCGGATAGGCCGCATAGGTTCCGGCCGCCAGAAGAAACGAGAGAACCATAAAAGGCCCGGCATTGCGGATACCGATGCCTGACCCCAGAAAATACCCTGTTCCGATGGTACAGCCCACGCCAAGCAGAGAGAGCTGCCACCAGGCCAGACGGCCTGTGAAGGATCGCTCATAGTCCCACCTCCGAATGGCTAAGGTGCGCAGCCGGGCGATATTCTATTCCTGCGCAGGCTGAACCGCCGTTTCCGGGGTTCCCGGAAAGGCGGTCATCCATCAGAAGAAGGATTCTATTCTTCCGCGCTCTTGGGCGCTGCGGCTCCCGTTCGGTTCTTGTGCAGCCACAAGGCGTATTCAAGCGGGCGGACCAGCGCCTTGCGGTAGGTCTCGCGGTCGCCCGAGCGGGCGAATACTTCCCGTGCCGGCTTCGGGTTGACCTCCAGGATATAAATATTCCCGCTGCGGTCGATGGCCAGATCCAGCGCCAGTTCGCAGAGCGCCCCGAAGGTCCCCTCCAGATAAGCGGCCGCATCCAGACCGAGCCGTTCCGCCGTCTTCATCGTCCGTTCGGCCGCTTCCGCGCTGCCCAGCCACTCGCGCAGCAGCCGGGAAGCGCGGACTGCGCGCCCCCCGCCGTGCAGATTGGAAGTGACGCTGCCCGCCGGCCCGACCCGTCCGGCCATGCCGGTCAGCTCCCAGGCACCCTGGCTGTTCTTCTGCACGAGCATCCGGTAATCATGGACGCGTCCGTTCGGAAGGCGCAGCGGAATGCCCTCCTGAATCAGAAAGCGCCCGCCGAGACACCATTGCCGGACTACCGATTCCAGCCGGGACAGGGTAACCTTCCGCGGGGGAATCATCCGCCGGTTCTGCCGGCGTCCTTGGATGTCGTACTGCCCTCCTCCGGAGAGGCGCTCGATGCGCAGAATGCCCCGTCCCCCCGTCCCGTTGATCGGCTTGAGATAGAGCACCCGCGCTTTTCCGAGCATACGCTTCAGGTCTGCGGAGGAATGGTACAGCACCGTCTCCGGCAGATGGGGCCGGAAACGGCTCTTGTTCCAGAACGTCTGATGAATGGTCCACTTGTTCCGCAGAGGACGATTCAGGAAGGTGAGATGACCGTAGCGGGAGCGGAATCTTAGCAGCTGCTGGAAGCGCTCGGAGCGCTGGATGCGGCAGCGGTCGTAGATCATATCGGGAAAAGCCCGCCACCGCCGGGTCCACTGGCCCGTGGCCGGGTCTACGGTCAGGGCATGAATCTTGTCGCCGCCGGGGTTTACATCCATCGGCGTGAAGACATAGACGTCGAGCCCCAGTCTGCGTCCCTCGGCAATCATTTTGCGGTAGACGGGTTTCTCCTCAAGTTGTCTGGCTTGGTTCAAATAGAGGGTCAGAATGCCCAATACAGGTTGCGGCATCGCAATTCACCTTCTTGCTTCTATAGGATGGCCGGCCAGATGGCGGGAATACTGGATGATCCGTTCCAGCGAGAGCCTGCGGATCGGCGGTTCGTCGAATTTCATGGGCCGGGAATTGGCTTCGAAGAACCAGAGGCCCCCTTCTCGGTCCACGCCCAGGTCCATCGACATTTCACCCAGTGCGGAAGCGCTGGCCCGCTCGATCTGCCGGGCAATGAGCAGCGCGGCCGCAGGCACGCTTCGGAGGATGGCGGCGCTCTTCTCGGCTCCGAAGACGTTGTCCAGCAGCTTCCCGGGCTCCTCGATGCTGCCTCCGCGCGGCACATGGGTAGTAATGCTGCGCGCGCCAGCCAGCCGGGCGCCGATGCCGGTCACGCCCCAGACCCCGCGTCCGTTCTTCTGCACAAGCACGCGCAGATCGAACGGACGGCCCCGGTAGGAGGAGAGGTCAATCGCCTGCTGGACAATATAGCGTTCCTGGCCTCTCTCCCGGCTGATCCGGTTCCAGAGCCGCTCCATCGATGCGGCCTTGTACGTTAGATGCCGCTGCCCGGACTGTACCTGAAGCCGGTAGGGCAGAGGGTGGTCGGGAACATATTTCAGCCGCATGATCCCTTTTCCGGCTTTGCCCGCTTCAGGCTTGAGATAGAGGGAGGAATGATTCTTCAGCAGAGCCTTCAGCGTAGCTGCGCTCCGGAGCTTGCGGGTCTCGGGGACATGCCGGGCGGTCGCCCGGGAGCCCTTCAGCCACTCGAACAGATCCCATTTATTGAAGAAACGCGGATTGAACAGACGGATGGAGGGATGCTCCAGCAGCTCGCCGATTTTGCGGAGCACCGCCGGCTTGCTCTCCTGTTCCCGGCTTGGAATCCGGTTATAGACGACCTGCGGCAGCGGCATAATCTCGGTATTCCAGTTCCGGCGCCCCGGGCCCGGCACATAGCCGATGATGTCCGTCTCCTCCAGCCGCAGATCGCGGACGGTTACCACATACACGAGGCAGCCGAGCTCGCCTCCCGCCCGGATCAGATCCCTGAAATTGCGCCGGTTGCCCCGGAACTGCTTCACCGGATGGCTTGTCGTCAGAATGGCGACAACCGGCCGTCCCTCGGCTGAAGTCGAATGGATCACAGATCATCCCTCCTGCGGAACTTGCTGAGGTACAGGCAGTGTTCCAGGATATGCTCAACGGAAGCTTTGCCTTCAGCGCGCAGGGAGGGGTGGCGGAAGATGGAGCGCCCGGGCTTGGCGTTCGCTTCGAACATCCAGATGTTCTCTTCCTGATCGATGCCGAGATCGAACCCGATTTCCCCGATCAGATGGCGGTGCTGGGCTTCCAGCGCTTCCGCCAGACGGATCGCGGTCGCCTTGGCCTGCTGGAGCACCTCGTCGGCCCGTGCGCCGAAGACCCGGCCAAGCGCCTGCTGCGGCGTCATCAGCGAGCCCCCGTTCTTCAGGTGCGTCGTCACGCTGCCCCGCCCGGCCTTCTTGGCGCCGATGCCGACAACGACCCACTGGTTGTTCCCGTTCTTGTGCATATGGAAGCGGAAGTCGATCGGGCAGCCGTCGATTTCGATCAGACGGATGCCCTGCTGCACCACATAATTCTGCAGGCTGCGTCCGTGGCGGGACTCCAGCATCCGCATGAGGCTCTCGAAGCTGCCGAAGCGCAGCAGCACATTCTTGCCGCCCCGGCGGTAGCGGGCGAAGTAGCCCCGCTTGGGCAGATAGGTCAGCCGGTAGATGCCCATGCCCAGGCTCCCGGCCGACGGCTTGTAGTAGACAAAATGGTGCCGCTCCAGCATCTCCTTGATGAGCTCGGGAGCAGGATTGCTGTGGGTCTCCGGCACATAGCGGACGGCGGCGGGATCATTCTCCATCAGCCGGTAGATGTCGGATTTATTGAAGAAGCTCCAGTTGAAGAACGGGATTCTCCTGCGGATGAACCGTTCGCGGAGCTGGCTGATCGCCTGGGACGTCTCGGCCCGCCTGCTCGGAAGCCGGTTATAGACGACATCGGGCAGGGGAACGAGCTTGCGCTCGAACCGTCCGGCGGCATTCAGGAAATACCCGTTCACCCGTTCCTGCTGCCAGTCGATGTCGCGCGGGGTGAAGGCGAAGATGTAGCACATGCGCCCGCCTTCCCGCAGAAGCTGCTTGATGAACCCGGTGCGCGAGCCGAACGGGTTGGCGGAAGAGAGCGGACCGTCGGAGAGAATTCCGACCAGCGGCCCGAGCTGAACCTCATCGTTCTGCAGGTTGCGCAGGTAGACGCCCCCGGTCTTGGGCACCTTGATGGCATGCTGGACGCCGGAGGCGAGGAACAGATGCTTCCCGGCGCGTTTGATCGGCTTGATCACCGCCGGGATCGTATCCTTGCCGAGCCGGACCCGGATGCTGCGTTTGCCGGACAGCTTCAGACTCTTCATCAGCGAGCCCGAGATGTAGACGACCCGTTCAGGCTTCTTGGTGAAATGGATGTTGCCAAATGTAAGACCCATTTATGAATCCTCCTTAGGATCATTGTCTAGGAAAAGCCGCCGGCCGCCTGGATTGCAGCAGGCAGCGCGCGTACCGCAGCGGATTCTCGGCCGCCCGGCGTTCGGCTTCGGTGTCGCCCGTCAGCCGGAAGACCGTCCGCCCCGGCTTGGAATTGGCTTCGAGCAGCCAAATGCGGCCGCCCGGATCGATGCCAAAATCCAGGCCAAGCTCACCCAGCCTGCCGAATCCGGCTTCCAGCAGCGGCGGCAGTCCGGCCGCCGCTTCGCGGACATCGCGCAGGACGGCGGCGGCCGCCCCGGGCCCGAACTCGGCCGCGAGGAAAGGCTCCGGCGGCACGGCGGTTCCGCCGCCGTGCAGGTTCGAGGCCGCCGTGCCGGGGCGGCCCAGCCGGACCGCCATGCCGCTGACCGTCCAGCGGGCCCGGCCGTCCTTCTGCGCCAGCACGCGCAGATCGAACGGCCTTCCCGCCGAGTCGCACAGCGGCAGGCAGGGCTGCAGGAGATACGGTCTGCCGGCGGTGAACCGGCGGACCGCATCTCCGCCCTCCGCTTCGTCTGCATAATCGCGGACGAAGGAGCGGTTGCCGGCGTCCCGGCCGGCGAGGCGGAGCCCGCCGCCCGGGAGCCGGACGGCGCGAAGCACGCCCCGGCCCTGGGAGCCGGCCGCCGGCTTCAGGAAGACGCCGTCCTCGCGCTCGGCCAGTATCAGCGCGAAGCCGCGCCCGCTGTAGAGGTGCGTCTCCGGGAGCAGTTCCGCCGCCGGCGATGCGGTGAGATGCCGGTGGACGCGCCACTTGTCCGGAAGGCCGCGGGACAGGGGAACGGCTCCCCGCAGGGCGTTCAGCGCGGCGCCTGCGGCGCGGCGCTCCCTGGCGTCGGCGGGGAAGAAGCGGTTGTAGAGCACGCCGGGAGCCGGAGAGGCGCATTCCTTCCAGCCCGACGGCGTCCGGACGTAGCCGTGCGGGATGGAACCGTCCGGGGCGACGCCCTCCGGCGGGAAGAGGATCAGCTCGAGGCCGAACCGGGGGGCAAGCTGGCTGAGCCGGGAGGCGAACTCGGGCTCGGTGACGGGTGCGGGTCCCTGGCCGCGTCCGGTGAGGACGCCAAGCCTTCCGATCATCGTATCGCTCATGACGCCACCTATAAATTGGCCAGATAGCGGCAGTATTGGATCATTTGCTTGACGGAGGGACGGATCTTCTGATCGGCATTGAGCGGCGTGTTGTCGTTCTTGGACGGCTTCGAATTCACTTCCAGCAGCCAGACCCGGCCGGACTGGTCCATGGCGAGGTCAATGCCAAGCTCCCCGAAATGGGCGGGGATATAGGCTTCGATGCCGCGGGCGATGGCGAGCGACGCTTTCGTAAGCTGGAGAGTGGCGTTGTCCCGCGTTCCCGCCGGGAGGTTGCTCTTGCTTACCGCTTCTTTGACCGTGCTGAGACTGCCCCCCCGGGCCAGGTTGGAGACAAAATGGTTATTGCCTGCGGTCCTGGCGACGATGGAAGTCACGCCCCACTTGCCCGTTCCGTTCTTCTGCACCAGTGCCCGGAAATCGACCGGCCGCCTGCCGACTTCGATCAGGGACAACCCCTGCTGGATCTGGTACCGTGTAGTGCGCATCTTGGGAGCGACCGCCCGGAAAAGCTTGGCGAGACTGGGATAGCTGATGGTGCGGGTCCCGAGCGGCGTGGTGGTCTGGAGACGGTAGCTGCCGCCCTCCTCGCGGGAGATCCGCAGAATGCCCTTGCCGAGACTGCCGCGCACCGGCTTCAGAAAGACGACCGGATAGTGGGCGCACATCCGTTTGATCAGCGGGAAGCCGCTGAGCGCGTGCGACTCGGGAAGGTAGCGCTGCAGGGCAGGGTCCTGTCTCAGCGCCTCGAACACTTCGGTTTTGTCGAGGAACTTTTCATTGAAGAAGTGGGTACCGTACCGGGATTTTACTTCCGCAAGGAATTGCTGTACGCTAGGCTTATTCTCTGCTTTGCGCGAGGTAACACGGTTATTGATGACGTCGGGCACGGGGAGCTTGCGGCGCTTCCAGCCTCCCTCGTAGATCCAGCCGACGATGCCGGAGCCGGACGTCTCGAGCGCTTCGGGCGTGAAGAAGCAGACGAAAGCGCCCTGGGCGTGACAGGCGTTCGTCAGCTCGCGGCAGAAGAGGGTGATCGGACCGAACAGGCGATCCGGATGGTCGGGATACTCCCGGCTGACCAGAACGCCGATCAGCGGCCCGAGCCGGATCGTGCGGGTGCCGGGAACATAGGACATATTCAGCAGATTTCGGGAATCCCAGCCGGCCCGGCGGGCCAATCCCTCGCTGACGCGCAGATTGTCGGACTTTGGAACCGGTATGACGGTGACATCCTGACGGAATGAACCGAAGGCGAGCTGAAGCGGACCGTGAACCGGAATCCGGAGCTTTCGGACGTACTTGTCGCCCAGCATGATGGCGTTCTCCTGAAGAATGCCGGAGTGTACGGTGTGAACCGGGATTTTGAGCTTTGACATCTTGAATCTCCTTCCGGTGAGCAGCATGATGCCGGTTGCCTGCTGTCAGGGGGTTCATATCATTCATCATATGGAGTCGTTTGCCCCTTGGTGATTGGCCTTGGCGGCCTCCATAGAGAAACGGAGGAACGAAGCAATGAATATTTACGACAAAGCGCATGAACTGGCGCAAGCCATCAAGGAGAGCACAGAGGTGGCCGACATCATGGCGGCGATGAAGCTGGTAGAAGCGGATCCCGCGAGCCGGGAGATGCTGGACAACTTCCGCACCAGCCAGCTGGAGCTTCAGCAGCGGATGATGGAAGGCGATATGCCGGCGCCGGAAGAAATGGAGAAGATGGAGAAGCTGTTCGAGGTGTTGAACCTCAATCTGGGCATCCGCCGTCTCTTTGAAGCCGAGCGCCGCCTGAGCGGTGTCATCGAGGATGTGAACAAGATTATTGCAGAGAGCCTGCAGCATCTGTACGGACCGGAACAGGCGTAAGACTTGTCTCATATTACGCTGCACGCTCTCATAGACTAGAGCATAGACTTCCGATATGAAGGAGATGCTTAAGTACAATGAAGAAACGCAGCAAAATCAAACACGCGCTCAGCCTGACCGTTGCCCTTGGAATGCTGCTCTTTGCCATCCCCCAGCTGTCGGTCCGGCAGTCCGGCCCCGTCTTTGCCTTCGGTATCGCCTGGGCGGTATTCGCCCTGATGGTTATTGCCGCCCATCTGCACTTTCTGATCGGTGTCGATGCCGAACGGGCGAAGCGCCTGGAAGCCGTCCGCCGCGCGAAGCTCTCGCGCTGGGAGGACGATTGGCGGAGAGAGAGAAGCGTGGCGGGCAAGCTGTAGACCTGCCGCCGACACATCATACGACCCGCAGATCGGCACCCTTTAGGGGCCGGGTCTGCGGGTCGTTTCTATTTCCGATGAAGCGCGGCCGGACGGCAGCTGAAGGAGACCGTCTGCGCTTGTATCGGGCGTCTGCACCTGTGTATAATGAATACAGAGTAGTACAGATCGGATAGTGGAGGTGTAACAGATGGAGGGACAAGGCGATGCCGTTACCAAGCACGAACAGCTGCTTCAGCATATCGAGACGCTGAAGGTCGGCACGAAGATCTCCGTCCGCAAGCTTGCCCGGGAGCTGAACGTGAGTGAAGGGACGGCGTACCGGGCCGTCAAGGAAGCGGAGAATTTGGGAATCGTAATTACCAAGGAGCGAATCGGCACCGTTCGGATCGAGAAGAAACCCCGCAACATTTCAGAACAGCTTACGTTCGCCGATGTTGTGGAGATTGTGGAAGGCCATGTGCTGGGAGGAGCGGCCGGCCTGGACAAGCACTTGCACAAATATGTAATCGGTGCGATGAAGGTGGACGCCATGATCCGTTATATCGACGCGGACAGCCTGCTGATCGTCGGCAACCGGGACGATGTGCACTCAATGGCCCTGGAACAGGGGGCCGGAGTCCTGGTAACGGGCGGGTTCGGCACAAGCCGGGAGGTCAAGGCATTCGCGGACGAGCTGTCGCTTCCTGTCATTTCTTCCCGGCACGATACCTTCACCGTCGCCTCGATGATCAACCGGGCGATCTTCGACCGGCTGATCAAGAAGAAGATCATGCTGGTCGAGGATATCGTGGGCCGCAAGCCGCGCCCTGAGCTGCTGAAGATCACCAGCACGGCCGCGGAGGTCCGGCGCCTCTCCCGGGAGAGCGGAGACACCCGGTTCGCGGTGACGGACGAATGGAACCGGGTTATCGGAATCGTCGGCCGCCGGGATGTGGAGGAGCTGGAGGACTCGGCTTCGATCGAGAAGGCGATGGTCCGCGGGCCGGTGACGGCCGGACTTTCTACCTCGCTGGCTTCGGCCGCCCAGATCATGATGTGGGAAGGCATCGACTTTCTCCCGATTGTAGACCGCAGCCGCAAGCTGGTCGGCGTCGTCACGCGCCGGGAAGTGATGCAGAGCCTCCGGGATGCCCAAGGGCAGCCGCAGCTTGGGGAGACATTCGACCATCTCATCTGGAACGGATTTGCGGAGGACCGGGACGAAGAGGGACGCTTGTTTTTTCACGGCCTGATTACTCCGCAGATGGCGACCGACCTCGGGACGATTTCGGAGGGTGTCCTGTCCACACTGATGACCCAAGCCGCTTTTCGGGCGGCCAAGGACAGAACGGGAGGCGACTATGTGCTCGACAGTCTCTCGACTTACTTCGTTCGTCCGGTCCAGATCGAGGATCCGATTCTGATCCGTCCGCGGCTTCTGGAGAGCAGCCGGCGCACCTGCAAGCTGGAGATCGAGGTGCTGCATCTCGACAATCTGGTGTGTAAAGCCGTTATGCTGCTTCAGTCCCTGGATCACGGTTGAAGCCGGAAGCCGCCCTGGAAACGGAATGGTACTTTTGCGTTATATATGTGGTTCCTTAGTTTACATTTGATCCATTTTCATTGCTATTGAAAAATCGTTTCTTTAAAATTGCAATTAAGTAAAGGGGTTTTCTGAAAAGACCCCGTTTTTTTCTTTTCCGGGAGATAACGCTCAGAGAAAGGAAGGATGCAATTTTGAGGAAAATGATGATCCACGCTTATGCCAAGCTGAACCTGGGCGATGATCTGTTCATCAAGATGCTCTGCGAACGATATCCGGAGACGAGGTTCGTTCTTCCTGCCGAGAAGGCGTACAAAGAATGTTTCCGGAACCAGGCCAATCTCAGCGTGCGATCGGTGGAAGCCATTTGGCTGCGCGCCTTCAAGAAGGTGCTCAAGCGCTTCCGAAGCCTTGAAGTGGAGAAGCTGTATATCAAGTGGCTGGCTTTCCGCTGCGACGGCGTTGTGCAGATTGGCGGATCGGTGTTCATGGAGACGCCGGGATGGGAAGAGCATCTGGAATGGAAAAGGGAGGTCTACGGCCGGCGGAAGCCGTACTTCATACTGGGAGCGAACTTCGGCCCCTGGAAAGACCCGGCCTTTCTGGAGCGGCACCGCGAAGGGTTCGCCGGCTGCACGGATATCTGCTTCAGAGACCGGCACTCCTTCGAGCTGTTCCGCGATCTCGGGAACGTGCGGGTGGCGCCGGATATCATCTTCGGCTATCCCGTTCAGACCGTTCCGTCCCGGCCGGAACTTTCTTCCTCAGCCGGCAGGACAGCGGTCCTGTCCGTAATCCGTCCCTCCGACCGGGAGAGTCTGAAATCGCTTGACGAACGCTACTACGACAAATTTCGCGATCTCTCCGTTGCTCTGATCGAAGCGGGATACCGGGTTGTTCTGATGTCGTTCTGCGAGCATGAAGGCGACGAAGAGGCTGCGGAAGCGATCAGCGCCCGAATTCCCGTCGGGTATGCCGACCGGGTGTCCTGCTTCAAGTACCGGACGAATCTCGACGAGGCTATCGCCTGCCTGGCCGGAGCGGATTTGATCGTCGCCACCCGGTTCCATGCCATGATTCTCGGATGGCGCTTCGGCAAGCCGGTCTATCCTGTCGCCTACAGCGACAAGACGCTGCATGTGATGGATGATGCCCGCTTCAGCGGCGGCTACGGCGATCTGAGACATCTGGAGGATATGGTTCCGATGGACGTCGTGCGCAGCGCGGAGACCGGACGGCTGAATGTGTCGGGACTGGCGCGGCGGGCCGAATATCATTTTGAACGGCTGGATCATTATCTCGGGCGCAGTCCGGGAGAAGAGGAATCTGCGGAGAACGCGGGCCGCCGGGTTCTGGCAGGGAGGAACCATGAGAACTAGACGGAGCCTTCTCAATCTCGCGCTCGGCCTCGGCAGCCAGCTTGTCACCATCGTACTCAGCTTCTTCATTCCCCGTCTGCTGATGGTCAATTACGGATCGGAGGCGAACGGGCTCGTCTCCTCGGTGATCCAGATCATCGCCTATCTCTCCCTGCTTGAGGCGGGAGTCGGTTCCGCGTCGCTGCAGGCCCTCTACAAGCCGATTGCCCAGGGAGACCGTTCCTCGATCAACGGCATTCTGTCGGCAACCGCCCTTTATTACCGCAAGACGGGATTCTATTACATGCTGGCCGTTATCGGCATCGCTCTCGTCTATCCGCTTGCCGTGGAGTCCGGTTTTGCCGCCTGGCAAGTCATGGGCATCGTCCTCTTCAACGGCCTGGGCGGCGCCATCAACTATTACTATCAGGGCAAATTCCGGATCTATCTCATGGCTGAGGGCAAGAGCTACATCGATACCTCGGTCGTTACGGTGGGCAACATTCTGAACAGTCTGCTGCGGATTGTTCTCCTGATGCAGACGGCGGATATAGTGCTGGTACAGGCCGTATTCTTCGCGGTCACGCTGCTGCAGATGGTGGTCTTCCATCTCTACAAGAAGCGCCATTACGGCTGGATGGAGTTCGACCGCACGCCCGATCTGGCGGCCATCGGCCAGAAGAATTTCGTGCTGCTGCATGAGCTCTCCTACATGATTTTCCGCAATACGGATGTGCTGATTCTGACGTTCTTCACCAATCTGAAGGTGGTCAGCGTCTATGTCATGTACAACATGGTCTTCAACATCGTGGACAACATCGTGAACACGGTGAACGGAAGCGTCAAATTCGCCCTCGGACAGAGCTTCCATGAGGAGCGGAGCCGGTTCCTGAAGCTGTACGATGCGTATGAGCTGTATTTTATGTCCTTCGTCTTCTCGGTGCTGACGGTAACGTACGTGGTTATGCTTCCGTTCATCACGCTGTACACGGCGGGCGTCAACGATACGCAATATGTGCTGTACTGGCTGCCGGTCCTTTTTGTGGCCCAGAAACTGCTGGTCAACGCCCGGTCTTCGGCGAACAATGTCATCAACATTGCGGGTCATTTCAAAAACACCCTGAGCCGCTCCCTGCTGGAGTCCGGCATCAACCTGGGCGCTTCGCTCGTTCTCGTGCATTTCATGGGCATCTACGGCGTGCTGCTCGGCACGATTCTGGCCCTCGTCTACCGCTCGGCGGACATCGTCATCTATGCCAACCGGCGTCTGCTGGACCGCAGTCCCTGGATTACTTTCCGCCGCTGGCTGGTCAATATCGCGCTGTTCGCGGCCATAGTCTTCGCCGCCGACCGCCTTGACTTTGCCTTCGATTCCTATCTCTCGATTATCGTCGGAGCCGTGCTTCTCGGCTGTGTGGTGCTGCCGGTGTACGCCGGGGTCGCATCGCTTCTGGAGCGGGAGGTCTTCCGCTACAGCCTCGGCATGTTCCGCGGAATCGGGCTGAAGCTGAGAGCGAAGCTGATGCCGGGCAAGCCTTCGGCCGATGCGTCCTGAGGCGGCGCGGCAGCGGAGCTCGGCTGCCGCTAAGCCGCTGCTGTCCGCCACTGAGCAAGCCCGAGATTTATTACCTGTACATGGAGGGATGCGCATATGATACAGCAGGAACAAGGGGCCGCCGGAGCCGAAAGGCGGCTGATGGATGCCCTGGCGGATGAACTGTCCGCAGGCGGGGGACGGCTGCAGAGCGGGGCGCTGAGCGGAGAAATCCGCGCTCTTGCGGACAGGGAAGAGACGGAATTCCGGGAATCGCTGGATACGCTTGCCCGGCTGGCGATTCGGCAGGCGGACGGCAGGGATGCGCCCGGTGCGCTGGCCCTGTATCTGCGGAGCCGGCCGGAACTGGACGGTACGCCCGAGGCGGAGCGTCTGGCCGGGGTTCTGGCCAAGCTTCGCACGGGCGGCTCTGCCTTCCGGGAATCCGCCGGTTCGCAGGCCGCCGGTAAGGAGGCGGCGCCCAAAGTCAGCGTCATCATTACGACTTACAACCGCCGGGACTTTCTGAAGCAGGCGGTCGAGAGCATTCTGGCGCAGGATTATCCGAACAAGGAAGTGACCGTCATCGACGACGCCTCCACGGATGGAACGGACACGCTCATGCGCGGGGCATTCGGCGGCGAGGAACGGGTATTCTATATGCGGAACGAGGCCAACCGGGGCCCCGGCGTCAACCGGCTGGCCGCCTTCGAGGCGCACGGCGACGGAGAATTCGTCCTGTTCCTGGACGATGACGATTATCTGATCGACCCCGGCTATTTCAGCCGGGCGGTCGCTTTTCACCGGGAACACCCGGGTCTGTCGTTCGTCGCCGCCAATGTCTTTCTGGAGTACACCGCGGAGCGGCGGCTGGATCTGCAGGAGCTGGGACTGGCGGAGATTACCGGGCGGCGGGATTTCTTCCTGAACTTCGAGCGGCCGGGCTACGGCAAGCCCGCCTCGACGCTGACGACGGTCTTCCGGCGTCAGGCCCTGATCGACATGAACATCTCGCAGATGAACATGGTGAATGACTCGTCCATTTATCTCCGCTCGCTGCTGGTTGGAGACGCCGGGTTCATCGACTGCGTCGCCGGAGTCTACCGGATTCACGGCAGCAATATCACCTTCAGCCTCAGCCGCGACTTCCTGGTGCGCAATCTGGAAGAGAAGCGGAGCATCCGCCAGCTTGCCCTGGATCGCTACGGCTACCGGAACCAAGAGCTGACCCCCTGGTTCGAGAACACTTCCTATGATACGATCGTCTACTATCTTAGAAATTCCGCGAAGACCTCGGAGGATTACAGCTACATGTTCCGCTGGACCCGGGACCACTGCCCGGGGGTATACGGCCAAGTGAAGCGGGAATTCGGCCGCAAGCGGATCAAGAAGCAGATCCTCCAGGTGCCGCTGGTGCGGATGCTGGTGCGGCGCTGAAGGCGGGCCGTGCAGGCCGAAGCAGGCCTCTTCATAGCAACAGAAGCAGAAGCCGCCGGGGCTAGCGTCCCGGCGGCTTCTTGGCAATGGATGTTTATTTCAGACGGATGTTTCTTTCTGTTGAAGGTCTCTTGTTGACGGCTGAACTTTCTTTGGAGTCCAAGGCTGGATCTTCTTGGACGGATAGCCGTCCCGGAGGCCGCTACGGGCGGCGCGCCGGCCCGATCTCCACCCAAATCTGCAGCACGCCTTCCATGACAAGCATCGTCCGGATTGTGACAGCATACTCCTTGTCCCGGACGATATAGACCTTGCCGCCGAGCAGCAGGCGGGCCATCTTGGCGTCGGTGTCGATATCGAACACGCTCCGTCCCCGCATCGGGGCGAGATCGGCCCCCAGCCGGCTGACGATATCCTTGACGGTAACCGCATCCGGGACGGATGTCTCGCCGCGCGCGGAGGCGTCCTCGGCGCGGATTTTGATCTCCTTGATGACGGAGCTGCTGTTCTTGTATTTCTTCAGCGTAACGATGTCTTTCTCGTATTGGGAGAGCCGGACCCGCAGGTCCTGATTGTCGAGCCAGAGCGCATTGTACCCGGCGTGAAAGACGGAATTATAGAATACGCTGCCGAGCACCATGCCGAGCACGCAGGAAGCGGCCAGCTGCGAGAACCGGCGGAACCGGCCGAAAGGAGGAATCCGCATGGCCTACCCCCTGCCTGCAACCCATTTGACCAGCTCGCTGCCCATATGCGCTCCAAGGAACGCGAACACCAGGTAAAGGATCTGCTTGATGGCCGGCGAGAGGTTCCCCCCCAGCATGTTGCTCTCGATTACCCGCATCGGGTCAATCGTCCCCCCGACAGCAGCCGCAAGCGCCCAGATCTTGATGCGGTCCGCCACGTCAAGCATGGTGACCGTCGGCGGCTGCAGCGAGAAGACCGCGCCTATGCCCCCAAGCATGGCCCCGCCCAGCACAATGCCGAAGGCAATGAAAAAATCAAGGATGGCCTTGCTCAGAAAAGTGCCCATCCGAATCCTCCTTTCGCCGGAAGCGGGGCTGCCGCCAGCAGCCGCTTGCGGCCTGTCCCCGCTCTCTTCCCATTGTATGGGCGGCTCCCCCGGCAATATGATAAAATGTAGGGAAGGAATTCAAGTCAGGCGAAGGCCGGAAGGAAGTGGGAGCATGACCCCTTTCGTGCATCTGCATGTGCACAGCGAATACAGTTTACTGGACGGGGCCGCGCGCATCTCGGAACTCGCGCGCCGCGCCGCCGATTACGGCATGACCTCGCTGGCGCTGACCGATCACGGCGTCATGTACGGGGCCATTCCCTTCTATAAAGCATGCCGCGAACACGGCATCAAGCCGATCATCGGCTGCGAGGTTTATTTGACGGCAGGCTCCCGGAAGGAACGGGGGAGCCGCAAGGATCAGCCGATTTATCACCTCATTCTGCTCGCCAAGTCGGAGACGGGTTACCGGAACCTCATGAAGCTGGTTTCGGCCGGCCATCTCGAAGGCTACCATTATAAACCGCGCATTGATATGGAGCTGCTGGCGGCGTACGCAGAGGGGCTCGTCTGCCTCAGCGCATGTCTGGGCGGCGAGGTGCCGCAGCATCTGCTGCACGGCCGGGAGGAAGAGGCCCGGCGCGCCGCCCTGCGGTACCGGGAGATTTTCGGAGAAGACTTCTATCTGGAGCTGCAGGACCACGGCCTAGTGGAGCAGAAACGGGTCAATCCGAAGCTGATCACGCTTGCCGGGGAACTCGGCATCGGGCTTGCAGCCACCAATGATGTCCACTACCTGTCCCGGGAAGACGCCGCCATGCAGGATGTGCTGATCTGCATCGGGACCGGCAAGACGGTGGATGACGAAGACCGGCTGAAGATCGGCACCGACCAGCTCTATCTGAAGAACGACGCCGAGATGGCGGCGCTGTTCCCGCATGTGCCGGAGGCGATCGCCAACACGGCGGCCATCGCGGACAAATGCAATCTGGAGCTGGAATTCGGCAGACATATTCTCCCGGCGTACGACCCGATTCCGGAAGGGCTGGACGCCCCGGCTTATCTTCGCCGGCTCTGCCTGGCCGGGCTGGAGGAACGGTACGCGGGCACGGCGCGCTGGGAAGAGCCGAGTTCCCGGCAGGAAGCGCAGGATAGGCTGGAGTATGAGCTTGGCGTCATCGAGAGCATGGGCTTCAGCGATTATTTTCTGATTGTCTGGGACTTCATTGCCTACTGTCACCGCCAAGGCATTGCGACCGGACCGGGGCGCGGCTCGTCGGCGGGCAGTCTGACGGCGTATTGTCTGCGGATTACGGATGTCGATCCGCTGAAGTACAATCTGCTGTTCGAGCGCTTCCTGAACCCCGAACGGGTAACTATGCCCGATATCGACATCGACTTCAGCGACGAGCGGCGCGATGAGGTGATTGCCTACGTTGCCGCTAAATACGGCGAATCGCATGTCGCCCAGATTATCACCTTCGGCACCATGGCCGCCCGCGCCGCCGTTCGCGACGTCGGACGAGCGCTGAATATGCCGTACGGCGAAGTCGACAAGGCGGCGAAGCTGATTCCCGGCCAGCTCGGAATCAGCATTGCGCGCGCGCTGGAGAGCAGCCCCGATCTTAAGGCGCTCTATGAGGGCAGCCCCCGGGTCCGGGAGCTGCTGGACATGGCGATGAAGGTCGAGGGCATGCCCCGGCACGCTTCGACCCATGCGGCGGGCGTTGTAATCTCGCGCGGTCCGCTGACCGACGCGGTGCCGCTGCAGGAGGGCAATGAAGGAACGGCGCTGACGCAGTACTCCATGGAGCATCTGGAAGCGATCGGATTGCTGAAGATGGACTTCCTCGGGCTGCGCACCCTGTCGATCATCGAGCGCTGCACAGACTGGATCGCGCAGCTTGCCGGCTCGGCCCCCGACTTCCGCGGCATTGCCGACGATGATCCGGCGACCTACGAGATGCTGGGACGCGGCGAGACAACCGGCGTCTTTCAGCTGGAGTCGGCGGGCATGAGAAGAGTGCTCAAGGAGCTGCGGCCGACGGCCTTTGAGGATATCGTCTCCGTCCTGGCGCTGTACCGTCCGGGACCGATGGAGTTCATTCCGAAGTATATCCAGGGCAAACACGGGCTGGCGGAGGTGGAGTATCCCCACCCCGATCTGATCCCGATTCTCGCCGATACGTACGGGATCATCGTCTATCAGGAACAGATTATGCAGATTGCCTCCCGCATGGCGGGCTTCTCGCTGGGCGAAGCCGATCTTCTGCGCCGCGCCGTCTCGAAGAAGAAGCGCGAGACGCTGGACCGCGAACGCGGGCATTTTGTCGCCGGCAGTCTGAAGCAGGGCTACCGGGAGGCGGACGCCAACGCCGTCTATGATATGATTGTCCGCTTCGCCGACTACGGCTTCCCCCGGGCCCATGCTGCCGCCTACGGCGTTCTGGCGTTCCAGACGGCCTATCTCAAGGCCCATCATCCGGTGCCGTTCATGGCCGCCATGCTGACGGCTGTCATGGGGGTTCACCGCAAGGTGGCCGAATATGTGCTGGACTGCCGGAGAATGGGCATCTCTGTCCTGCCGCCGGACGTCAACGGCAGCGGGGTGACCTTCACGCCGTCGAGCGCCGGAGGCGGGGAATCCGGCAGCGGGCATATCCGCTTCGGGCTGGCGGCGATCAAGAACGTCGGCACGCTGGCCGTTGAAGGCATTCTGGAGGCCCGGAAGGAGCGGCCGTTCGACAGCCTGCTCGATTTCTGCCGCCGGGTCGACCTTCGCGTCTGCAACAAGCGGGTCATCGAGTCGCTGATTCAGGCCGGAGCCTTCGACAGCCTGCCCGGACACCGGGCCCAGCTCCTGGCGATGCTGGACGAGACGGTGGATGCCGCCGTGAAATGGCGGAAGGAGCGGGATGAACTGCAGATCCAGCTCTTCGACGATCTGATCGAATCGCCGAACTGGGACATCTCCTATCCGGACATTCCCCGGTTCTCGGCCGCCCAGCAGCTGGAGCTGGAGCGGGAGCTGCTCGGCCTGTATTTGTCGGGCCATCCGCTGGACGATGCCGAAGAGCTGCTGGAGGAGCCGGGCGTGCAGCGTCTGGTGGAGCTGGAGGAGGCCCCTGACGAGAGCATGGCCGTGACGGCGGGGAGAATCGTGTCCATCAAGGAGATTATGACAAAGGCCGGCAAGGCGATGGCCTTTGTCGAATGGGAAGACCAGATCGACCGCTGCGAGGTCGTGCTCTTCCCCGAAGTGTGGCGGCGCAGCCGCAGCGCCGCCCAGAAAGGCGCGCTGCTGGCGCTGCGCGCCAGGGTCCAGCAGCAGGACGAAGGCTTCAAGCTGCTGGCCGAAGAGCTCGCGCCGCTCACGCTGGACGCCGTGCGCGCCCTGCTGCGGCGCCGGGAAGCTGCGGCTTCCCGGCCGCGGGGGGGCGCCGGGCCTGCGCAGGCCGGCGGCTTGACGGCCGCGCCGCGTCAAGCCGGCGCGGCTCCGCGGTCCGCAGCGTCCCCGGGGCGTCCGCCGGGGACGGGAGCCGGCGGCGCTGCCCGCGCTTCGTCCGCCGGAGCCTCAGGGGACGGCTCCCCAACGGGCGCCGGGCTGCGCGCGTTCGTCAAGATCACGCCGCAGGCCGAAGAGCAGGGTCTCCTGCCGGGCCTGCAGGAGCTGCTGCGCCGCCATCCGGGCAGCGTGCCCACGCTGCTCTTCTACGAGAGCCGACAGAAGCTGCTCGCGCTCAGCGACAGCTACCGGGTCGAGCCGGCCCCGGAGCTGGTCCGGGGCATCGAGGCGATGCTCGGGGAGGGAACGGTCGTTATCAAATAAGAACGTTTTGCCTTTTGCGCGCATAGAGTAGGAGACGGCCGGACTTAACCGGCGCAGCAAAGGGGAGAACGCGGATGTCATACCAAGTCGCGGCGGACATGCTGGAGCGCAGGGGCGTCTCCATCGAATCGATTGCAGAGATTGTCCATGCCCTTCAGTCAGTCTATTATCCGGAGTTGAAGCAGGAGGAATGCGCGGCGAGCGTCCGGGCCGTCCTCGGCAAGAGAGAGGTGCAATATACGCTGATGACGGGGATCGCCCTGGATGAGCTGGCCGAGCGGAAGCTGCTGCCCCAGCCGCTGCAGGCCGTAATGGAGGCGGACGAATCCCTCTACGGGGCGGACGAGACGCTGGCGCTCGGCATCACCGGCGTATACGGCATGATTGGCCTGACCGGCTTCGGCTATCTCGACAAGAACAAACCCGGCGTTATCGGCATGCTCAACGACAAAACCCGAGGCATTCATGTCTTTCTCGACGATCTGGTCGCCAGCATCGCGGCGGCCGCATCGGCGCGGATTGCCCACCGGCATGAGGGAGCAAGGCAATATTTCGATGCCTGAACGGGGCGTTCGCGAAGCCTTTTATTCCGCACCGCAGAGCCGCTCTGCGTCCTTCCGGGGACGCGGCGCGGCCCTTTGTCCTATGCCCGGACTCTGTTGCAGGAAAAAAGTAAACTGTGTTATCATGGTTCCAACGTACGGGTACGGCTGATTGAGGAAGGGGAGGACTTGTCGGGACATGTGGACGGTCATCTATATTGCGCCTACCGCCAGGATGGCGGATATGATCAAGAGTAAGCTGACGGAAGAAGGATTTCTGGTCCAGAGCCGCCCGGTCAATATGTCCAAGCAGCAATTTGAAATTCTCGTTCCTTCCGGAGAATTGGAAGAAGTCCAGGAAGTGCTTAACCTGATTCTGCACCCGTAGCCCGCCGACGTCGGGAACGGGAGAGCAGTGAACGGCAGGCTGCATAACGCCAATAATGTGCTGAGAGGTGCGGTTGTGTTCAAAGACTTATTTCAGAAAAAACGGAAATACGCGACTATTCCATCCCAGCGCGCGCTGCGCAGCGGCGAGCCGGAACCCGGTGAACGCCCGAAGCGGGAAGTTCCCGAAGGATTGATGAGCAAATGCGCCAAGTGCGGCTCTATCCAGTACAGCAAGGAACTGGAGAAGCACCTGAAAGTATGTCCGGCCTGCGGCTATCACATGCGGCTGAACGCCGCCGAGCGGATTGCCATCACGCTGGATGAGGGCAGCTTCGTGGAATTCGACGCCGGCATGACTTCGGTCGATCCGCTGCAATTCCCGGGCTACGCCTCGAAGCTGGAGCAGCAGAAGCTGAAGACCGGCCGCGAAGAAGCGGTCATCACCGGCATAGGGACCATTGACGGACATGCCGTCATGATCGCCGTTATGGATTTTGAATTCTTTTCGGGCAGCATGGGCTCGGTCGTCGGAGAGAAGATTACCCGGGCCGTCGAGGAAGCGACCGTGCAGCGTCTGCCGCTGCTGATCTTCTCGACCTCGGGCGGCGCCCGGATGCAGGAGAGCATTCTCAGTCTCATGCAGATGGCGAAGACGAGCGCCGCTCTCGCCCGGTTCGGCGAGTCCGGAGGCCTTTATTTGTCGATCATTACCGACCCGACTACAGGCGGCGTATCCGCCAGCTTTGCAAGTCTGGGCGATATTATCATTGCCGAGCCGGGAGCGGTATTCGGCTTTGCTGGACGGATTGTCATTGAGCAGACGATCCGGCAGAAGCTGCCGGATGACTTTCAGACGGCGGAGTTCAATTTAAAGCACGGACAATTGGATCTTGTGGTTCACCGCAAGGAAATGCGGTCCAAGCTCTCCAAGCTGCTGGAGCTGCATGACACGAAAGGGGGCTGCTGAAATGGCGGGCGAATTGCCTTTTGAGACCCCTCTGGCGGAAATGCGCAAGAAGATCATGGAACTGCAGCAGTTCGGCGCAGAGAAGGGCATTGATTTCAGCGAAGAGATTGCCAGGCTGGAAGAACGCTACCGGCTGCTGGAAGATGAAATATACGCCAATATTACGCCTTCGCAGAAAATGCACCTGGCCCGCCATCACGGCCGGCCGACCTCGCTTGATCTGATGAATCTCATCTTCGACGATTTCCTGGAACTGCACGGCGACCGGCTCTTCGGCGACGATCTGGCCGTAGTCGGAGGCCTTGCCAAGCTGGACGGGCAGCCCGTAACGGTAATCGGGCAGCAGCGCGGGAAGGACACCAAGGACAATATTGCCCGCTTCTTCGGCAGCGCTCATCCCGAGGGCTTCCGCAAGGCGCTGCGGCTGATGCAGCAGGCGGACAAGTTTCGGCGCCCCATTATTACTTTTATTGATACGAAGGGCGCTTATCCAGGCAATACGGCCGAGGAGCGGGGGCAGTCCGAGGCCATCGCCCGGAATCTGCTGGAGATGTCGAAGCTTCGGGTTCCGGTCATCTGCGTTGTCATCGGCGAAGGCGGAAGCGGCGGAGCGTTGGCCATGGCCGTCGGCAACCGGGTGCTGATGCTGGAGCATGCGATCTATTCCGTCATTTCTCCGAACGGAGCCGCTTCCATTCTGTGGAAGGACGCCACCAAAGCCGACAAGGCGGCGGAAGCGATGAAGATTACGGCCGCCGATCTGCTGGCCATGGAAGTCGTCGAGGAGATCGTGCCCGAGCCGAAGGGCGGGGCGCATGCCGATTATGAAGCGACAGCCGGACATATTAAGGAAGCAATTATCCGCCATCTGCAGGAGCTGTCCGTCATGGACGCCGACGAGCTGCGGGAGGACCGCTACCTGAAATTCCGCAAGATCGGCGAATATGCCGAAGCCCGCGAAGAAGAGGCGCTTCCCGAAGAAGCGGCCTTGAGTCCGGAATAGAGGAATAGCCATAGCGGCCTGCTCCCGCCCTGCGAGAGCAGGCCGCTTTTTGCCGATCAGGGTCTCTCAATCTATCAAATTGCTTTTCGTATCTGTGTACTGTTTTTCACAAATTACATGTGAGTTTTACATGAAATCACCCCGGAATCATTGATTTTGTCTAGCGGTTGCAGTAATATTCATAAGGGCGCAGTTAACCTGCCAATTCATAGGGTATCAGTATTAACGGTTGGATCAGCCACACAGAGAGAAACAAAAAAACGGAGGAAAACCTAATGCGGAAAAGTAAAATTGTATGTACGATCGGTCCTGCAAGCGAATCGTTGGAGAACATCAAAAAATTGATTTTGGCCGGAATGAACGTGGCCCGTCTGAACTTCTCCCACGGCGATTATGAAGAGCACGGCAACCGGATCAAGACGATCCGTCAGGCTTCCCAGGAACTGGGCAAGACTGTAGCCATCCTTCTGGATACCAAAGGACCCGAAATTCGTACAGGCAAGCTGGAAGTAGAGCCGATCGAACTGGTTCAGGATGAATACCTGACCCTGACGACCGAAGAAATCCTGGGCGACAAGAACCGGATTTCCGTGACCTACACCGATCTGCCGAGCGACGTTCAGGTAGGTTCGACCATCCTCATCGACGACGGTCTGATCGGACTGACTGTTGTTGACATTCAAGGCACCGAAATCAAGACCCGTATCGTTAACGGCGGAACGATTAAGAGCAAGAAGGGCGTTAACGTGCCCGGAGTTGCCATTTCCCTGCCGGGCATTACGGAGAAGGACACCAACGACATTATTTTCGGGATCGAACAGGACATCGATTTTATTGCCGCTTCCTTCGTTCGCAAAGCCAGCGACGTGCTGGAAATCCGCGATCTGCTCAAGAAGCACAATGCGGAGCATATCCAGATTATTTCCAAGATTGAGAACCAGCAGGGTGTGGACAACCTGGACGAGATCCTGGCTGTATCCGACGGCCTGATGGTTGCCCGCGGCGACCTGGGCGTAGAAATTCCGGCGGAAGATGTGCCGCTGGCCCAGAAGCTGATGATTCAGAAGTGCAACATCGCCGGCAAGCCGGTAATTACGGCTACCCAGATGCTGGATTCCATGCAGCGCAACCCGCGTCCGACCCGCGCCGAAGCGAGCGACGTGGCGAACGCCATCTTCGACGGCACCGACGGCATCATGCTGTCCGGCGAAACGGCCGCAGGGAAATACCCGGTTGAATCTGTATTGACGATGTCCCGCATCGCCGAGAAGGCCGAATCCGCGCTGAACTACCGTGAAATCTTCCTGAAGCAGCAGATTGCCCAGGAAACGACGGTAACGGAAGCGATCAGCCAATCCGTCGCGATCTCCGCGCTGGACCTGAACGCCAAAGCGATCATTTCCTCGACGGTCAGCGGCCACACGGCTCGCGTCGTATCGAAGTATCGTCCGAAGTCGCCGATCATCGCGGTAACGACCGAAGACCGCACGATGCGTCAGCTCGCGCTGGTATGGGGCGTGTTCCCGGTTCGCGGCGAGCAGGCTTCTTCGACCGATGAACTGCTGGAGACAGCCGTTAAGGGCGGCAAGGCTTCCGGCCTCGTGAAGGGCGGCGACCTTGTCGTAATCACTGCCGGTATTCCGCTGGGCCGTTCGGGCTCCACGAACCTGGTGAAAGTTGAACAAATCGCGAACGACTAAGCACCTGCTGCCTTAGGTCTGAAGACCCGGCTCTCGCAGGAGTGTTACGCATGAATAGAGCATCGAACAAGAAGCAATGGCGTTCTAGCCATTGCTTTTTGTATGAGGTGAAGGATGCCGGCAGGGCTTCCGGCGGATAAGCCTTGCTGCGAGACGGAGCTTTCCGAGCGGCGGACCAAGGCGGCGCACCGCAAAGGCGTCTCCGCGAGCCGAAGGGGCGGTAGGGACGGCATAGACCCGGCCGTTCTGAATGAGAATGCCGCCGTCTCTCAGGCGCAGCCGGGGATTGCGGCCGTTCACCCGGCAGCGGAAGAAGCAGACGGGAGTCAGCGCGGCAAGGCGAGTGGGCGCCCCGTCGACGAAGGGGGGCTCCAGAATCCATTCGGCCGATGTCATGGGACCGCTATAGGAACGATCGGTGCAGAAGCTCCAGCCGCGGGTAAGGTTGCAGAGCGCAATTCTCCATAAGCCGGAGGACTGGCGGCGGATCGAAGCGCGCATCCGGTCCCCGGGTAAGACAGGATAGGGAATCGGGGTCTCCGCTGCCGGAAGAATCTCCCACCAGGCATAATAGCGGGCTTTGCCGTCCACAAATTCATGGGCGGTCCCCGTCTGGATCAGGCTGGAATTCCGGAATCCGTCGATTCCAATCCAGGCGGAGGAATAAGAAGGCTGTCTCGTCGGTCGGACTGTCGGGACGCGCCACTCGGCTGAAATGCTGCGGAAGCGGCCCTTACGGCCGGAGAGGGCATACCCGCTCCAGTTCGAGGAAGCCCAGCCCAGGCGTTCTCTGCCGGAAGGCGAAGGGCGTCCGGTTATGGAACAGGGCCGGTGGCGGTGTCTGCCCGGCAACGGTCTTCGGGTCGAAGTTGCCGCCGGGCCTGAAGCGGGCATTCGGCGGTTGGCGTGGGACCGCTTGCGTTGAATCATAGGTATTCTCCTCCTTGATAAAGCTGGCTGTTCGGGTGGTTATGACAGTAGATGCACAGCCGAAGGGCGGGGAATGGGCATTTAGACAATTTGGATGGTGCGGGAGGAAGCAAGGCGCGATGTGGACCAAAATGCTTAAACTTCGGTTGTTCTATCTGTTTCTCGGCTTATCGGGCGGGCTGTTCGGCCCGTATCTGACCCTTCTGCTCTCGCATAACGGGCTGGACAGCAGCCGGATCGGTATGCTGATGGCGCTCGGGACGCTGGTGGCGATTCTGCTCCAGCCGGTCTGGGGCATTATTTCCGACCGCTACCGCCAGACCCGGCTTGTGCTGATCCTCAGTGTTGCGGTTCCGGCAGCGCTCGCTGTGCTGTACCGCTCCGATCTCTATCTGGTGCTCACGCTGGTCTATATGGTATCGACAGTCTTTTCCTCTACCCAGGCGCCGATCTCGGACTCCTACGCCATCGCGGCGGCCCGGCAGGCGGGATCGACCTATGGCAGCATCCGGCTCATGCTGAGCTTTGGAGCGGCGGTGGGAGGCTATGCCGGCGGACGGTATGTATCGGCCTTCACGGTATCGAGCATCTGGCTGCCTTATCTGCTGCTGGCCGCAGCCGCCGTAGCGGTGGCGCTGACCCTGCCGCGGGAAGCGGAGGAGAACCATATGATGCCGCAGTCGCTCTCGCGGGGCATCCGGGAGCTGATGGGCAACCGGATGTTCCTCGCCTTCCTGGGAGGCAGCTTCCTGGTCAATCAGACGATGACGGCCTTCGGTACCTACTTCGTGCTGGCCTTCAAGTCGGCGGGCGGCTCGACCGCCCATGCGGGCATCGCGCTGCTGATAGCTTCGATCACCAACGTGCCGTCCATGCTGATCGCTTCCAAGGTCATGGCCCGGTGGGGCATCGAACGGACGATGCTTCTGGCGGCGCTGGTCTATGTGCTGCGCTGGGGTATCCAGGTTGTCCTGCCCGATCCGTCTGTCATGATCGGAGTCCAGTTCCTTCACGGGCTTTCTTTTGGCTTCTTCTATATTGCTGCGGTGGAATACGTGTCCCGAATCACGGCGGCGGACATGCAGGCTACCGGACAGAGCGTCTTCAATATGGTCTTCTCCGGTCTGGCGGGAATCGTGGGCAATCTGCTGAACGGGTATCTGCTGAATCAGGGCGGCGTTGCGGCGATGAACATCTCCTGCATGCTGAGCGCAGCCCTCGGTTCGCTGCTTCTGCTCATCGTGGCGCGGAGCTCGCGCCGCCGGAAATTTGCCGCCCCGGTGCAGACGGGCGTATAATGAGTCAACCGGGTAATGATGAAGGATTGTATGACTCAAGGAGGAAGACCAAATGAGAAAGAACGCTGTTGCGCTGCCCGGAAGCTGGCACGGGACCCCGCTCAGGGTCCGCTACCAGGAGACCGACGGCATGGGCGTCGTGTACCATTCCAATTATTTGAACTGGTTCGAGGTGGCGCGAACGGAGATGCTCCGTGAGCTCGGCTTCGCTTACCGTATGCTTGAGGAGCAAGGCGTAATGCTGCCTGTGACCGCGGCAGAGCTGCAATATAAAAGCCCGGCCCGTTATGACGATCAGATTAGGGTATACACGCGGGTATCGGCGTTCTCGCCGCTCCGCATGGCCTTTGAGTACGAAGTCCGGCGGAGCGATGGCCTGGACGGGGAGGAGGCTCCCGCCGGCAGCGGCGATCTGCTTGTAACCGGGAAGACCGAGCATGTCTGGGTGGACCGGACCTGGAAGCCCTGCCGGCTGGAACGGGTGCTTCCGGAGCAGTTCGCGGCTTTGGCCGAGGCGCTGCGGTAGAAGGGAGAGCGTAATGGTTATCAGGGGAAAATGGTTGTGGGCCGCGATCTTTATTGTGCCCGCTGTGGAATTATTCGGTTTTCTGCTCGTGTCGGAGCACATCGGCGTCTCCAAGGCGCTCCTGCTGCTGCTGGCCACGTCGGTCATCGGACTTGTGATGATGCGTTTTGAGGGCAAGAAAGTGCTGCAGGACAGCAAGGCGCTGCTGGAAGCGGGCCAGCCGCCCGGCCGGACCATGCTGGACGGCCTGTGCGTTTTTATGGGCGGCATGATGTTGATTCTGCCCGGATTCGTAACGGATCTGATCGGCTTTACGCTGCTGTTCCCGCTGACGCGGCCGGTGTACCGCTTCTGGATGATGAAGTGGATTCAGAGAAAGATGAAGAACGGAACCTTCACGTATTACCGCAAATAGAAGCTGATAAGCCGCTTTTGCCCGCCCGCCGGCAGGAATTAGCGGCTTTTGGCATTCTTAACGGGGTCTCCCGGTTGCGATGTAGCTCCGCAGGCTGCGGAAGACGCCCGCCCGGTGCAGCGCCCCCAGCACGACGAGCGCAACGGGGCCGAAGAGCAGGCCGACCGCGCCGAAGAGCTGAAGCCCTGCGAACATCACGATCAGCATGGCCAAGGGATCGACGCCGATGCTGCTTCCGAGCACCTTGGGCTCCAGGAGCTGACGCGTAATCAGCACGACGGCGAAGAGAGCGGCCAGCCCTGCGGCAAGGCCGGTCTGCCCCGACATATAGGAGAGCAGGGCCCAGGGAATCAGGACGGCGCCGACGCCGAGGTAGGGCAGCAGATCGACAACGCTGATCATCAGCCCGATCGCGAAGGCGGAATCGACGCCGAGCAGCGCCAGACCGAGAATGACCAGGGTTGCCGTGATCGACAGCAGAATGAGCTGGGCGGTGAAGTAGCCAAGCAGCGATTTGCGGAGCTCCGCCCAGATGCCTTCGGCCGTATCCCGCCAGGTGGCCGGGATGATCCCGGCCAGCATCCGGTTGTGCCGCTCCCAGCCGGTTGCGAGAAAAAAAGCGGCAAGAACGACTACCCCAAGCACCGTACCGAAGGAAGGGAGCGAGGAGATCAGCTGCAGGATTGCGTTGAAGAAGCCGCCGACGACGCGCGTAGCCAGGGCGCCGAGCGTGCCGGTCGTCCGGCTGATGTTGCTGTCGATGGTCGCATGATAGCCGGGATTGCTCTGGTAGAACGCTTCGATCTGGCTGATAATGTTCCGGATGCTCCGGCTCTCGCTCCAGGAGAGCAGCAGACGGCGCCATTCTTCGGTATGGAGACTGAGCGTCTGTGCCAGCACAATCAGTTCCTTGACCAGCTTGGTTATCAGTGCGGTGATGACAAGTCCGGCGCTGCCGATATACAGAATCAGCGCCAGACACACGGCCAGCCAGCCCGGCAGGCGCCAGACCTTCAGCCGCAGTACAAGCGGGTGAATCAGAAAGGCGAGCAGCCAGGCGAGCAGAAGCGGGTAGACGAGCGGCATCAGCAGATACAGAGCGGCCAGCAGAGCCGATCCGCCCAGAAGGACCCAGAGGGCCCGCAGCAATCTTTTGACGGTTAGGGATTCCATGGAATTCTCCTTCCAGGGGTTCTTCGCGCTTCCGCCGGAGAGAGCGGTCTACTCTCAATCTATTCCCGGAGTGCGGCTGTCAGACATGCTTACGGAGAGCAAATGCTAACCAGCAAGCGCTTACATGAAACAGCGGCGAAGAATGGATTTTTCTATCCGGCCGATAAAATCATTTGATGCCAAGCAAAGCTCCCACATTGTTCACATAACCGTCAATATCCGGTATGATGATTAAAGGTTAAGAGCTCCCTCCTGAAACGGAATTTCGGAAACCTCAAATTTGTAACGGTTTTCACGGGAATGAGGCTGCATTAAATCCCTGTTGGCAAAGGAGAGATGTTAATCATGACAGTTACCAAAGGCCTGGAAGGCATCGTAGCTACGACCTCTTCCATTAGCTCTATCGTAGACGGCGTGCTTACGTACCGCGGATACGATATCGATGATCTCGCCTGGAATGCCGGCTTTGAAGAGACGGCCTATCTGCTCTGGTTCGGGAAGCTGCCGTCCGCAGCCGAGCTGGAGAAGCTGAACCGCGATCTCGGAAGATTCGCGCCGCTTCCCGCCGAGCTGCTGGAGCAGATGAAGCTGTACCCGAAGAACGCCAACACGATGGCGGCCCTGCGTTCGGCGGTGTCCGCGCTGGCGCTGTACGATTCGGCCGCCGACGATATGAGCCGTGAAGCCAATGAGATTAAGGCGGTCAAGCTGCAGGCTCAGCTGCCGACGATTGTGGCTGCGCTGGCCCGCATCCGCCAGGGTCTGGAGCCTGTGGCTCCGAAGAGCGAAGCTTCGATTGCGGAGAATTTCCTCTATATGCTGTGGGGAAGAGAACCGGATGCAGTCTCCGTAAAAGCGTTGGACGCCGCGCTGGTGCTTCATGCCGACCATGAGCTGAATGCGTCGACGTTCGCCGGACGGGTGACGGTGGCGACGCTGTCGGATATTTATTCGGGCGTGACTTCCGCCATCGGAGCGCTGAAGGGACCGCTGCACGGCGGAGCCAATGAAGCGGTGATGAGAATGCTGGAAGAGATCGGCAGCCCGGATAACGTCGATTCCTATATTTCGGGCAAGCTGGAGCGCCGGGAGAAGATTATGGGCTTCGGCCACCGGGTATACAAGAACGGCGATCCGCGGGCGAAGCATCTGATGAAGATGTCGCACGAGCTCGGCGTCATGAAGAACGACACCTCCCTGTATGACATGTCGGTCCGGATTGAAGAACTGATTACGAGCCGCAAGGGCCTCAAGCCGAATGTCGATTTTTATTCCGCTTCCGTGTATACTCAGTTAGGCATCGAGCGGGAATTGTTCACGCCGATCTTCGCCATCAGCCGGGTATCGGGCTGGACCGCCCATATTCTGGAGCAGTACGAAGACAACCGAATCATCCGTCCGCGCGCCGAGTATACCGGGCTGATCGAGCAGAAATACGTGCCGGTCGACGAGCGTTAAGCGGCAACAGCTTTAATGACCCGTGCATTCCTTCGGGCCGTCCCGTCCTTTAATGGTACGGATCTGCCCGATGAAGGCGCGGATTGAGGTTGAATCAGGCTTTATTCTGTCAGGCTTTACCGCCTGCGACCCCCATTTTTGAGGAGGAATACGGACCCATGTTGAAATTGACGAAATTTGAGCTTCCCACCGAAGGCCAACCCATCCAGATCGAGAACGGCAAGCTGCAGGTTCCGGACCGGCCGATCATTCCGTTCATTGAAGGCGACGGCACCGGCCGCGACATTTGGAGAGCTTCCAAGCGCGTGCTGGACGCAGCGGTTGACAAGGCTTACGGCGGCGCGAAGCAGATTGCCTGGTACGAAGTTTTTGCCGGAGAGAAAGCCTACAATACATACGGCGAGTGGCTCCCCAACGATACGCTTGAAGCGATCCGCGAGTATATCGTTGCCATCAAAGGCCCGCTGACGACGCCGATCGGCGGCGGCATCCGTTCCCTGAACGTGGCGCTGCGTCAGGAACTCGACCTGTACGTCTGCCTGCGTCCGGTCCGTTACTTTGACGGCGTTCCGTCGCCGGTGAAGCATCCGGAGCTGGTGGACATGGTTATTTTCCGCGAGAATACGGAGGATATCTATGCCGGCATCGAGTACCAGGAAGGCTCCGAGCAGGTGAAGAAGGTTATCGAATTCCTTCAGAACGAAATGGGCGTCTCCAAGATCCGCTTCCCGGAGACCTCCGGCATCGGCATCAAGCCCGTCTCTTCCGAAGGATCGAAGCGCCTTGTCCGCGCCGCCATCGAGTACGCCGTGAAGCATGGACGCAAGAGCGTGACGCTGGTTCACAAGGGCAACATCATGAAGTTCACCGAAGGCGCCTTCAAGAACTGGGGCTATGAAGTGGCCGAGCAGGAATTTGGCGACAAGGTCTTCACCTGGAGCCAGTACGACCGCATCAAGGATGCCGAAGGGACGGACGCGGCGAACGCGGCCCAGAAGCAGGCCGAAGCCGAGGGCAAGATCATCATCAAGGATGCCATCGCCGACATCGCGCTGCAGCAGGTGCTGACCCGTCCGACCGATTTCGATGTCATTGCGACGCTGAATCTGAACGGGGACTATCTCTCCGATGCGCTGGCTGCGCAGATCGGCGGCATCGGCATCGCTCCCGGCGCGAACATCAACTATGTGACGGGACATGCGATCTTCGAGGCGACCCACGGTACGGCTCCGAAGTATGCGGACAAGGACGTTGTCAATCCGGGCTCCGTCGTTCTCTCGGGCGTGATGCTGCTGGAACACTTGGGCTGGCAGGAAGCAGCCGATCTGATCTACAAGGGAATGAGCACGGCGATCAACAACAAGACGGTAACCTACGACTTCGCCCGCCTCATGGAAGGCGCTACCGAACTGAAGTGCTCGGAATTTGCGGACGAAATCATCAAGCATATGTAAAATGGCTCTGAACGCTTGGCCCCACTGACAGTGGGGCTATTTGAGGAGGTTCTGTCGTCTTGGCTATCCAACGTTCCAAAATTACCATTGTAGGCGCCGGCTTCACCGGCGCTACGACCGCTCTGATGCTCGCCCAGAAGGAACTGGGCGATGTGGTGCTGCTCGATATCCCGCAGTTGGAGAATCCGACCAAAGGCAAGGCGCTGGACATGCTGGAAGCCGGTCCGGTGCAGGGCTACGACAGCCGGATTGTCGGCACCTCGGATTACGAAGAGGCAGCGGACTCGGATATTGTCATTATTACAGCCGGCATCGCCCGCAAGCCGGGCATGAGCCGCGACGATCTGGTCAATACCAATGCGGGAATTGTGCAATCGGTCTGCGAGCAGATCAGACGGGTCGCTCCCGAATCCATTGTGATTATTCTGAGCAACCCGGTCGATGCCATGACCTGGGCCGCCTACCGGACGCTCGGGTTCCCCAAGAACCGGGTGATCGGACAATCGGGTGTACTGGATACGGCCCGTTATTGCACTTTCATCGCCCAGGAGCTGAACGTCTCCGTCGAGGATGTGCGGGGCTTCGTGCTGGGCGGCCACGGCGACGATATGGTGCCGCTGGTCCGCTATTCCAGCGTCGGCGGCATTCCGATCGACACGCTGATTGAGCCAGACCGCATTGCCGAGATTGTGCAGCGGACCCGGGTCGGCGGCGGCGAGATTGTCGGGCTCCTCGGCAATGGAAGCGCCTATTACGCTCCGGCGGCGTCTCTGGTGCAGATGGCCGAGGCGATCCTGAAGGACAAGAAGCGCGTGCTTCCCGTTATCGCGCTGCTGGAAGGCGAATACGGATACCGCGAGCTGTTCATGGGCGTTCCGGCGCTGCTCGGAGGAACCGGCATTGAGCGGATCTTCGAGCTGGAGCTTACGGCCGAGGAGAAGGCAGCGCTGGACAAATCCGCCGATTCGGTGCGCAGCGTAACCGCAGTCCTGAGCTCTCAATAACAGGCGGCAATCAAGGTCTCCCTTTTTCGTAAGAAAGAGGGGGGCCTTTTTGCGTTGAGGGCGGAAGAAATCGTATAATGAATTTTGGATATAACTAATATCACATAGGAACGGAGGCAACAGGTTATGGATTGGAGCGTATTGATGTTCCTACATATGGTCGGAACTCTTGCAGTCGGCTTCTATCTCGTACTGCCGTTTGTGCTGGGACGGACCGAGAAGCTGTCGGCATCCGCACGGGAAGGAACGATGAACGTGGTAGGATCTCTGAACCGATTGGCCCAGTACGGTCTGGGCATTCAGCTGCTGACCGGCGGCTACCTGATGGCCAAGGGCGATGACTATTCGCTGGCCTGGAAAATTATCGTTCCCGTGCTGCTGCTCGCGATGTTCGCGGTAGGCGGGATGATGGCCAAGCCGCTGCGGCTGGCCGCCGCGGGGTTCCGCGACAACGGCAACGTTGCGGCCGAGACGGGGAAGGTCAAGACGCTGAGCGCGCTGCTGGCGGTTCTGCTTCTGGTCATGGTCTTCCTGATGGTGTACAACGATATTATCTAAAAGTAGTGGCCGGAGAGCCGGGATTGCCCGGATTTCCGGCCTTTCCATTTTCTTCTGTTCATATTTGCTTCCTTGTATTAATCTGGTCATACTGCCGGTGGAGCGGCACAAGAAGAAGCTGGGGGGTAGAGGATGAGGACAAGGTTCAAGTTTATTGTAAGTGCGATATGGATTGCAGGACTATTGACGGCGGAAGCTCCTGGTATACAGGCGGAGAGTGCGGGAGGAGCGGCAGGCCGTGACATTCAGGGTCATTGGGCAGAGAAGCAGATGAAGGCCTGGGCGGAGCGCGGAGATTTGAGAGGCAACGGCAAAGGAGCGCTTCAGCCCGACCAGTCCGTATCCAGGGCCGAATTCGCGGCGATGATGAACCGTTCCTTCTCTCTAAAGGCTGAAGCGGAAGCAAGTTTTATAGATCTTAAGCCGGGGAACTGGGCTTATCCCGAACTGGCCCGGGCCAGCGCCTCAGGATACATACAGGGTTACGAAGGCCGCATTCGTCCCGCCGATCCGGTTACCCGGCAGGAGGCCGCTGTCATTATTGCGAAGCTGCTCGGATTGAAGGGAGGCAGCCGCAGCGGACTGGACGCCTTCACGGACCGCGGTCAGATCGCCGCCTGGGCGCAGGACCAGGTGGCGGCTGTGGTGCAGGGAGGCCTTATGAGGGGTTATCCGGACGCCAGGTTCGCTCCCGGACGGGCGCTCACCCGGGCGGAAGCGGTCACGCTGCTGGACGCTTCGCTCGCCAAGGCGCAGCCCGGCAAGCCGGCAGCTTCTGAACCGCTTGTCTATCCGGCGGCGTCAACCATCGACGGCATCTCCGTCTCCGTCCAAGCCGCCAGAGGCATAGACGGCCAAATGGTCGAGTTGAATCTGATGGAGGTGAAGCTCGATTTGAAGGGGGTGCCGGCTGCCATTGCCGCCAAGGCATCGACGGTGCACCTGCGCTGGTCAGAGCAGCCGCTTAAACCGGAGCAGATTGCGCCCTACGGAAATGATTTCCTGGCGCTGTATCCTTCGGGGAGCGGAAGCTATGAATTTACGGTATCTCCCAAAGAGATCGGGAACGGAACCAAGCATTTCGCGAACGTTATTCTCTGCGACTCCGAGAATAAGGTATTGGGGTATGCTGCGGTGGAGGCTCCGGCAGCCATGAATGTTCCGACCGTCTCCGGCCCGCTGCTGCGGATGGAAGCCGGCGTCTCTGTGACTCTGGACTGGGACGGGTTCCAGCTCAGCCATGCGCTGAAGCCGAGCGTTACGCCGGCGGGGACCCGCTATTATGCTGTATACGGTTCTTCCCATTTCAACCCGGCTGCCTTCCGGGCCGAATCTCTGTTGGCCGAACCGGCTTACGCCATAAGCTTGAGCGGAACGAGACTAATGGTTCCCGCCCAAGGCCGCGTTCTGAGAGGAAGCTATCTCGACGAACGCTATATCGTCGTATTTCTGGATGAGAAGCTGCAAGCGCTCGGATACTGGGAGGGAAGCTGGTCACCCAATGCCGATGGGCTGCAATTGCTGGCCTCTCAAGCGCTGGCTGCTCTGCCCGCAGCTTCCTCCGGGACGGCGAGTGCTGATCCCGAAACGGTGAAGGATGCGGTTCGCTTATGGGGAATGCTCACGCCCGGGCAGCAGAACGCGATTCCAGGCGGACAGGAGAAGATCGCAGGGTGGACCGTACAGCCTGCCGAGAGCACGGTTCAGAGTCCGTTCAGCAAAATTCCGGTGATTGGCGGCATTCTTCTGAAAGACATGGGGCCGCTTGTCAACGGCATTGCCGTCCAGCCGGATTTCGGGGGAGTCCCCGCAGCAGTGAGAAATGCGGCACACGGCTATTCGGTAGCCATCTCCGGGGTTCCGTTGGGAGCCAATGACTGGAGCCGGGTGGCCAAAGAGAGTGTGATTCCGCTGGACGGCGGACTGGTCTCCAGCTACCCGCTTCCGGCAGGCACTTATTATTTCACCGTCATTCTGTATGATGCGAAGCAAAATGTAATCGGGCACTCCTACCAGATGAAGCGCCTTTCTTCGCTCACGGCGAAGCCGGGCGCCTTCCGCCGTCTGGAGAGCGGGGTAACGGCAGCCAAGGTGGCGAATCCTGCCGGCTACCCTCATGCGCGGCTGGAACTGTCCGCCGCTCTGGCGGAGACCGAGGCGGCCTACTACTCCGTGACGCCGGACTGGTTCACCAGCCGCGACCGGTTCACTCCCGCTGCCGTGCTTGCGGGCGTGCAGTCCTACTCGAATGCGCAGCAGACCGAAGTGCTGATGTCTTATCCCGCAGACCGGGCATCGGTCCGGTATATCGTCATCTTCTATGATAAAGATTTCAATGCGGTAGCCTATGCAGAGGTCTCGGATCAGGCTTAGCGTATTTGTTTGATCCCTTTTCGCTTGTGGTAATTAAGAGGCGTAGGGCGCCTCCCCGCCCGGGAGGGCGGGGCGCTTGGCGCATAATGACGGGCTCATCACGTCATGCTAGTGAAATGAGTTCGCAAGGCCACTCTCTCTAAGCGGAAGGAGAAATGCATCATGTCTGACAGCAAGCAAACGGAGAAGACACTGCCGCCGCAGCACCAGGACCGCCAGCCGGGACTGGAATCGGAAATGACGCCGCGGCCGAAATATGAACCGGCCGCCTACAAGGCGGCCGGCAAGCTGACCGGCAAAGCCGCCTTGATTACAGGGGGCGACAGCGGGATCGGCCGCGCCGTCGCTGTCGCTTTTGCCAAAGAAGGCGCCGATATTGCCATCGCTTATCTGAACGAGCATTCGGACGCCGAGGAGACCAAGCGCCAGGTGGAGCAGGAAGGCCGCAAATGTCTGCTGATCGCCGGCGATCTGGGCTCGGAGACGTTCTGCCAGGATCTCATCAAGCAGACGCTGGAAGGTCTCGGCAAGCTCGATATTCTGATCAATAATGCAGCGGAGCAGCATCCTCAGCCAAGTCTGACGGATATTACGGCCGAACAGCTGGAGCGAACGTTCCGGACGAACATCTTCTCGATGTTCTATCTGACCAAAGCGGCGCTTCCGCATCTGAAGGAAGGCTCGGCGATCGTCAACACGACGTCGATTACGGCTTACCGGGGGAGCCCTCAGCTCCTGGATTACTCGTCCACCAAGGGTGCGATTCTGAGCTTCACGCGCTCGCTATCCATGAATCTGGCCGAGAAAGGCATCCGGGTCAACGCCGTTGCCCCGGGCCCGATCTGGACGCCGCTGATCCCGTCGACCTTCGACGAGAAGAAGGTCAGCGAATTCGGCGCGACCCAGCCGATGAAGCGTCCGGGACAGCCGGAAGAACTGGCTCCGGCTTATGTCTATCTCGCCTCGGGCGACTCGTCCTACGTTACGGGGCAGGTCATCCATGTTAACGGCGGCGAGATCGTGAACGGTTAACGAGACGCAGCCTGAACGCAGTCTGAACCATGAAGAAGCCGGCCCTGCAGAGCAGAGCCGGCTTCTTCTAACGGGAATTCAGGGACGGGAAAATCAGAATGTCAGTGAAAAGGGACAGCGTATACAATATAAATCATCTCGCTGACCCGCCGGTGCTTGGCCATATAGCCTCGCTCTTCGAACCGTTCCAGCAGACTGCCGAGGGAAGGGTAGAAGCCGTCCTCCCGGGGGAGCTCCTTGTCTCCGAGGTCGTCCATCATGAAATCGGTAATGCAGATCCGTCCGTGGGGCTTCAGCACCCGCCGCATTTCTTCAATCGCGAGGCCCTTCTGATCGTCGGTCAGATGATGCAGCGCGAAGCTGGAAGCGGCAAAGTTGAAGCTGCCTTCCGGATAGGGAAGAGCGAGGAAGTTGCCGAGTTTGGTCTCCAGCCGGGGGAACCGCTGCCGGCACTGCTTCAGCATCTCGCGCGACTGGTCGATTCCGCTCATGACCGCTCCGACCTCCATCAATTTGCCGGCAAGATTGCCGGTCCCGCAGCCGATGTCGATGCCCCGTTCGCCGGGAAGGGGAGCAAGTGAGCGCACGGTAAAATCCAGCGCGTCGCTGTAATCGGCGTAGTCCGTTGCGCCGCCCCGGGCGCGGGGATCGGCGGCCGCGCCGCGCCGTTCGTAATTCCATTGGTCCTCCCACTCCCGCTGGCCGCGGATGCGGCGGGAGTGTTCGGCAAGGATGTACACTTCGTCGGGCGGAAGCCTCTTCTCTTTCTTGACAATTTCGATAATCCGTTCAATGGATTCGATCATGCTGCGAATCTCCATCCGCTTGGAGAACAGCGCCGAACGCTGAATCTCCAGATAATACAGCACTTGCTCGTAATCGTGTCCGTCTGCGCTTCGGAGCGAATCCATCACATCCGCCACTCCCAGTCCGGCTTCGCGAAGCGCGATAATCGTCTGCAGACGCCAGATATCCTCTTCCTCAAATTCCCGGTAAACATTCATTCCCTTGACGGGCGCCACCAGACCCCTCTCCTCGTAGAACTGGATGGTCCGGGCCGAAATACCGAGCAAATCCGCCGCTTCCTGAATTTTCATATCCCATTCCCCTGTTTAATAATCGTGGTCAATCGGATATTGCCTTCTATCTATCATATATCATGAAAGTATCGGCTGAAAAGAGATTTCCTGCGTTTAATGGGTCTGAATGCAAGAAGTCAGTCCTTTTTTTGTCCCGGCCGGGCTTTGCAGGTCCCTCTATTTTGGGCTGCTTGCTGGCATTTTGCCGCGAAACCCGCTACGATGGACGTGAAATCTAACTTTCCGAAAGAAAGTGTGGCTGGAGCCTGGATATGAAACCTTTTCGCATGCGTCTGACTCTGATTATGATCGCCCTGATCGGCATCTCGATGCTAGGCGCGGGCTTGACGATGGCCCATTTGTTCCGGAGCACCCATGTAGAGGCACTGGAGCAGAATATGTCCCGGGAGATTAATCTGCTGAAGGGAACGATGGCGTTCCGCTCCATGGCGGGAGAGGAAGCGTACACCTACTATACGGAGCAGGCGCGGGACATTGCCGCTCTGACCGGCTCGCGGGTAACCTTCATCGCCCGGGACGGCCGGGTGCTCGGCGACTCCGAACGCGATCCGCATACGATGGACAACCATTCGGACCGCGAGGAGGAACTGCGCGCCGCCAAGAACGGGACGGGCCGCGCTATTCGCTACAGTGCAACGCTGGGCCGCGATATGCTGTATGTCGCTTCCTCGGTTGCCTCCAAGGACGGCGTCTTCGACGGATATATCCGCCTGTCGATGGGCCTTGCGGCCATAGACGAAGGACTGAAGCAGGCTTGGCGGATTATGGCCGGAGGTCTCGTGCTGCTGTTCGTGGCGGCCATGCTGGTCAGCTACCGGGTCGCGCTGGGACTCACGTCGCCGCTGGAGCAGATTACCCGGGTTGCCCGAAGAATTACCGACCTGGATTACGACGCCCGCGTGCCGCTGCGCCGCAAGGATGAGATCGGACAGCTCGCCGGAGCGATCAACGTAATGGCCGACAGCCTGCAGACCCAGCTCCGGACGATTCGCGACAATGAGAATCTTCTGCAGAGCGTATTGGATAATATGACCGGCGGCATTCTGCTGATCGAAGCCGACGGGGCGATCGCGCTGCTGAACCGGGCGGCGGAGACGATGCTGGATGTGAAGGCGCGTGATGTGACCGGAAGGCCGTACACGGAACTGAAGCGCCATTACGGGTTGACGAAGCTGATCGAGAACGGCCTTTCGGAACAAGCAGTCTTCCACGAGGAACGAAGCTTCTATAATCCGGGCGAGCGGATTGTGAGACTGGACGGGGTCCCGATGACGCAGGACGGAGAATATACAGGCATGCTGTTCCTGCTGCAAGAGGTGACGGAAATCAGGCGTCTCGAGAAGATGCGCAGCGAGTTCGTCGCCAATGTCTCGCACGAGCTGAAGACTCCGGTCGCGGCGGTCAAAGGGTTCGCCGAAACGCTGCTCGGAGGCGTCGAGGACGAGAAGACGGCGCGTTCGTTCCTGCAGATTATCCATGATGAGAATGAACGGCTGAACCGGCTCATCGGCGATATTCTAGAGCTCTCCAAGATCGAGTCCAAGCGTTCTCCGCTGGAGTGCTCTCCGGTGCATCTGGCGACCTTCTTCGGTTCGGTGTTTGATACGATGAGCAAAGTGGCCGAGAAGAAGAACATCCGGCTGAACTCGCAGATTCCGGATGAACTGTTCATGGAGGCGGACGAAGACAAGCTGCGGCAGATCTTCCTGAATCTCCTCTCGAACGCAGTCAGCTATACGGGCGAGGGAGGAAGCGTAAAAGTGACAGCCGCGCCGGATTCCAATCCCGACGGTTCAGAGAATGTGATCTTCACGGTCAGCGACACAGGCATGGGCATTCCGAAGAAGGATCTGCCCCGCATTTTTGAACGCTTCTACCGGGTAGACAAAGCCCGCTCCCGCAGCTCGGGCGGAACCGGACTTGGACTGTCGATCGTCAAGCATCTCGTCGAGCTGCACCACGGAACGATTTCGGTCGAGAGCGATTTGGGCATCGGGACTTCGTTCATCATCCGGCTGCCGCTGCTGCAGGAGGAATCGGATTAGAAAGGATTATTTTTACACTCCGAAAATATTCCGGTGATATAATGGGCTTGTTCATTCCACGATAAGAAGACGGGGGTACGCATAAGACAATGGCGCAACGATTGCTTGTAATCGAGGACGAGCCGACGCTCGGTCGGCTGCTGTCGTACAACCTGGTGCAGGAAGGCTACGAGGTGGTGCTGGAGGACCATGGAACGGCGGGCTACGACCGGGCGCTGAAAGAGCATTTCGATCTGATTGTGCTCGATCTCATGCTGCCGGGCATGAATGGCATCGACATTCTGGACAAACTGCGGGGGCAGGGAGTCCGGACGCCGGTCATTGTGCTGACGGCCAAGAATACCGAAGACGATGTGGTCCGCGGGCTGAAGTCGGGAGCCGACGACTATATCACGAAGCCGTTCGGCGTATCGGAGCTGCTGGCGCGGGTAAGCGCGGTGCTGCGGCGTATCTCGGGCATTGCGGAAGAGCCCGCACGGACGAACGATCCCGAGGCGGCGTCCATTATTCTCGGACAGCTGGAGATCTATCCCGACCGGTACGAGGTCTCGCTTGGCGGACAGAGCATCAATCTGCGTCCCAAGGAATTCGAGGTGCTGCTGTATCTGGCCCGCAAGCCCGGCGTAGTGCTGACGCGCGACGATCTGATGAATGCTGTGTGGGGCTTCGATTACATCGGCGGCCAGCGGACGGTGGACGTGCACGTCAGCTCGCTGCGGAAGAAGCTGGAGCTGGACCCCGAATCGGTTCATATCGACTCTATCCGCGGCGTCGGCTACAAACTGGTTGTCAACAAGAAGAGAACTCCGGTCCTGGGACAGTGACCGGAGTTCTTCTGTTATTTGGGGGAGCCGGCAGCCGGGCGGGCCGGGGAAATTTCGCGCGGGCCGATCGAGCGGACGGCGGAACGGGCGCTGGACATTCAGGCCCAGCTCGGCCGGATGGGCGATTTTACATCGCGTTAACAATTCGTCCTACGTGCATTTACATTGGCCCGGTATGATGAGAATCGAAGAAGAAGCGAAGGAGCCAGCCCAAATCCATGAAATCCATCATTGATATAGAGAAACTGAATCTCTACTACGAGTCCTTTCATGCGCTGAAGAATGTCGATCTGCAGATTCCGGAGAAGGCGGCTACCGCCTTTATCGGCCCTTCCGGCTGCGGCAAATCGACGCTGCTGCGCACGCTCAACCGGATGAACGATATGATTCCCGGTACCCGCATCGAGGGGAAGGTAGCCATCGGCGGCAGCGATATCTATGACGGCAGCGTCGAAGTGGAGTCGCTTCGCAAGACGGTAGGCATGGTGTTCCAGCAGCCCAACCCGTTCCCGAAGTCCATCTATGACAACGTGGCTTATGGTCCGCGCCTGCACGGCAAGCCGTCCAAGGGCGAGCTGGATCAGCTGGTGGAGCAGAGTCTGCGCCAGGCCGCCCTGTGGGACGAGGTGAAGGATTTCCTGCGCAAATCGGCGCTGAGCCTCTCCGGCGGCCAGCAGCAGCGGCTGTGCATTGCCCGGGCGCTTGCGGTGCAGCCCGACATTCTGCTGATGGACGAAGCGACCTCGGCCCTTGATCCGGTCTCTACCCAGAAGATTGAAGAGCTGGTGCAGGAGCTCAAAGGCAGCTACACGATCGTCATGGTCACCCATAACATGCATCAGGCCGCCCGGATTTCCGACCGTACCGTCTTCTTCCTGAACGGCGTTATCGTTGAGGCGGAGGATACGGACCGGCTGTTCTCGAATCCGCGGGATTCCCGCACCGAAGACTATATTTCCGGCCGGTTCGGTTGATATCAAAGGAGGAGCATTTCCAGAAATGATTCGCAGAAAAGAATTCGACAAAGACTTGGAAGAGCTTCGCCTTCTGCTTCGGCAGATGGGCGAGCATGTGACGGACGCCCTGGACGGTGCCGTCCGTTCGCTGCAGCAGCAGGACGCCGCCAAAGCCCAGGAGATCGTGCAGGCCGATGCCAGGCTGAATGCGATGGAAGAGAAGATCATGGACATCGGTTCGCGGCTCATCGTCACCCAGCAGCCCGTCGCGAAGGATCTCCGCCGCATTATCGTAGCCTTCAAAATTTCCAGCGATCTGGAACGGATGGGCGATCTGGCGCTGGATGTGGCCAAGGTCACGCTTCGTCTCCAGGACCAGCCGCTCATCAAGCCGCTGGTGGACATCCCGCGGATGGCGGAACTGGTTCGGGTCATGACGGATGAAGCGATCACGGCCTACCTCGATGAGAATACCGACCTTGCCTGCAAAATGGCCCAGGACGACGACCAGGTCGACCATCTCTACAGCGAGATGATCAATGAGCTGTACGGCTACATGGTGGAGAAGCCGGAGACCGTCGCCCAGGCGATGCTGCTGACCCTGGTTGGCCGGTATATCGAGCGGATCGCCGACCACGCAACCAATATTGGCGAGAGCGTGGTCTACCTGGTTACCGGCAAGCGGCCGGACCTGAACGCGTAGAATCTAGCGGGTTCTTACGGCCCATCAAGAGAAGGAAAGCGAACGGACGCTGGGGCGTCCGGCACTTTCCTTCTTTTTTTTGACCGGCCTATGGTAAGATGGAGGCAAGCTGTAGGCAAGGTACAGGCAAGCAATTCTTGAGGCGAGGTGCTATTCTTGGACAAACTGATTCTTATAGATGGCAACAACATCATTTACCGCGCGTTCTTCGCGATGCCCCCGCTGACGAATGCCGCCGGACAGCAGACGAACGCCGTGTACGGGTTCACCACCATGCTGCTCCGGCTCATTGAAGAGCATAAGCCCACCCATATGATCGTTGCATTCGACGCGGGGAAGACGACCTTCCGGCACGAGGGCTACCAGGACTACAAGGGCGGCCGCCAAAAGACGCCGCCGGAACTGTCGGAACAGTTCCCGCTGCTCAAAGAGCTGCTGCGCGGGCTCGGCGTCCCGCAGTTTGAACTGGAGACGTACGAAGCGGACGATATTATCGGCACCGTCTCCCGCCAGGCGGACGAAGCCGGCCGTTCCGTCATGATCGTCTCCGGGGACAAGGACATGCTCCAGCTCGCCTCGGCGCATACGACTATCGCGCTGGTGCGCAAGGGCGTCACCGAGATCGAGCTGTACGGACCGGAGCAGATCCGGGAGAAATACGGACTGACTCCGGAGCAGATTACCGATCTTAAAGGACTGATGGGCGACGCGAGCGACAATATTCCGGGCGTGCCGGGCGTCGGCGAGAAGACGGCGCTCAAGCTGCTGCATGAATTCGGAAGCGTCGAAGGTGTGCTGGAAGGCGTAGAGAGCCTCAAGGGCAAGATGAAGGAACGGATCGAGACCCACGCAGAGGATGCCCGGATGAGCAAGAAGCTGGCGACCATTTACCGCGAAGTGCCGCTGGCCCACACCTGGGAAGAGATGGCCTTCCCCGGACTGAACCCGGATACGGCGGGACCGGCGCTGGCGAAGCTGGAGTTCCGTTCCCTGCTGGAGCGTCTGAACCTGAGCGGCAGTTCGGCCGGAGGCGAAGAAGCGGCGGAACGGCCCCCGGCCCCCGAGCTGGAGATTGTGATTACGGATGAGGCGAAGCTGCCTGAAGTCGCCGCAGCGCTGCCGGACGTGCAAGCGCTGCATGTCGAGACGTACGGAGAGAATCCGCACCGGGCCGAAGTGATCGGTCTTGCGCTCTCCACCTCCGGGCGTCACTACTATGTTCCCTTCGAGCTGCTGAAGCAGGAGGCGGCGGCTCCGCTGCTGGAATGGCTGGGCGACCCGGGCATTCGGAAGACCGGCTACGATCTGCACCGGGCGGACCTGGCGCTGCACTGGAAGGGCATCGCTTTTGCCGGGGCCTATCACGACACGCAGCTGGCCGCCTATTTGCTGGACCCGACCGAAGCCAATCAGAGTCTGAGCGATCTTGTCGCCAAATACGGCCTGCCGCGGCTTGCCCCGGACGAAGAGGTGCTGGGCAAGGGGGCGAAGTATCGGCTGCCGGAGCTTGCGAAGCTGGGCGCCCATGTCGCCGGGAAGAGCGCGGCGCTGCTCGGCGTTGCTGCCAAGCAGGAGCGGGAGTTGGCCGATACGTCAATGAGCGGCCTGTTCCATGATCTGGAGATGCCCCTCTCCCGGATTCTCGCGGATATGGAGAAGCAGGGCATCGTTGCGAGCACCGGAGACCTCCGGGAACTGGGCAAGGAATTTGAATCCCAGATCGCCGGACTGGCGGAGAAGATCTATGCCATTGCGGGCACGGAATTCAATCTCAACTCAACGAAGCAGCTCGGCGAGATTCTGTTCGTCAAGCTGGGCCTTCCTGTCGTCAAGAAGACAAAGACCGGCTACTCCACCGATGCCGAAGTGCTGGAGAAGCTGGCCCCCTATCATGAAATCGTACAGCTTATTCTCCAGTACCGGACAATAGCGAAGCTGCAATCTACTTATATTGAAGGTTTGCTTAAGGAAATTTCGCCGGAAGACGGCAAAGTCCATACGTACTACCGGCAGACGATTGCCGCTACCGGCCGTCTGAGCAGCCAGTTCCCGAACCTTCAGAATATTCCGATCCGGCTGGAGGAAGGCCGCAAAATCCGCAAAATGTTCGTTCCGTCGGAACCGGGCTGGTCGATCCTGGCCGCCGACTATTCCCAGATCGAGCTGCGGGTGCTCGCGCATATTTCCGACGATGAGCGGCTGAAGGAAGCTTTTGTGCTTGATATGGATATTCATACGAAGACGGCCTCCGATGTGTTTGGCGTGCCGGCGGAAGCGGTGGATTCAAATATGCGCCGTTCGGCCAAAGCGGTCAACTTTGGCATTGTCTACGGCATCAGCGATTACGGTCTGTCGCAGAACCTGGGCATTACCCGCAAAGAAGCCGCCCAGTTCATCGACCAGTATTTCGGGATCTTCCAGGGCGTACGCCGCTATATGGATGAGATTGTCCTTGAGGCCCGGAAGGCCGGTTATGTGACGACGCTGCTGGGCCGGCGCCGCTACCTGCCGGATATCAATGCGAGCAATTTCAATCTGCGCTCGTTCGCCGAGCGGACGGCGATGAATACGCCGATACAGGGAACGGCCGCCGATATCATCAAGCTGGCGATGGTGGAGATGGACCGGGAGCTGGCCGGACGCGGACTCAAGAGCCGCATGCTCCTGCAGGTGCATGACGAACTGGTATTTGAAGTTCCGCCGGATGAGCTGGAGCAGATGAAGTCGCTCGTTCCGGAAGTTATGGAGGGAGCGCTGAAGCTGTCGGTGCCGCTTAAGGCGGAAGTCAGCTATGGAAGTAACTGGTACGAGGCCAAATAGGGGTCCCGCCGCCGGGACATATCCGGTATAATGGGACATGAGGTGAAGACATCATGCCGGAATTGCCGGAAGTAGAGACCGTCAAGAGAACCCTGAACGCCTTGGTGCAAGGCAAGACCCTGTCCGATGTCACCGTCCGCCTGCCGCGCATTATCCGGCGGCCGGACGATATAGAGGCTTTTCGGCTGATGCTGAAAGGCCATACGATACAAGCCGTGGAACGCCGCGGCAAATTTCTGCGTTTCCTGCTGGACGGGCTCGTGCTCGTGTCGCATCTCAGGATGGAAGGCCGGTACGGCATGTACCGGCCGGAAGATCCGCTGAACAAGCACAGCCATGTCATTTTTCACTTTACCGACGGGACGGAGCTGCGTTATACCGACGTCCGCCAGTTCGGCACGATGGATCTGTTCGCCGAAGGGGAAGACCTGGAGCTGCCGCCGCTGAACAAGCTGGGGCTGGAGCCGCTGGACCCCGCTTTCACGCCGGAACGGTTCCGGACATTGCTTGCCGGCAAGCCGACGAAGATCAAGCCGCTGCTGCTCAATCAGGCATATGTCGTCGGCATCGGCAATATTTATGTGGATGAGTCCCTGCACCGGGCCGGCATTCATCCGGAGACCAGCGCGGGGGCGCTGACTGCGGAGCAGGCGGAGCGGCTGCACCGGGCCATTGTGGACACGCTGAGCGAAGCGGTCGAAGCCGGAGGCTCCTCCGTGAAGTCCTATGTCAACGGTCAAGGCGAGAGCGGCACCTTCCAGCAGAAGCTGCTCATTTACGGCCGCAAGGACGGGGTCTGCTATACATGCGGCAGCCCTGTCGAGAAGAGCCGGGTCGGCGGGCGGGGAACGCACTTTTGCCCGAACTGCCAGCGGCTGACCCCTTAACGGGTACACGCGTTTTCGTTCTTTTCATTCCGGCTGGCACCCCCTGCTGAGAGCGCCCATATACTGTGGAAGAGGTTTTATCACGGCTGCCGCTAAGCATCCCGCGCGTTCCTTCGGACACGCGGCGCCCGGCGGCTCTCCACGGGAGGGGATTGCGGGTGCTCAGCCCTTTATTTTCACTGCTGCTGCTGGCCTTTGCCCTGAGTCTGGACGGTTTTGGCGTCGGAGTTACATACGGCTTGCGCAAGCTGAAGATTCCTTTGCTGTCGATTGTCATTATTTCATTGTGTTCGGGCATTGTCATTTGTGTGTCTATGCAGGTCGGAGTGCTGTTGGCCCGGATTGTCTCGCCGCATGCGGCATCCGAAGTCGGGGCGGTGATTCTGCTATTGATGGGCGGCTGGTCGCTCATTCAGACTGCGATGCAGAAGAGGGATGACGGGGAAGCGGAGGGAAAGCCGGACGAGGTGAAGTCTGCAAGACCGGAGGCGGAAGCGGAAGCCGCTGCGGAGACGCAAGCCGCTGCGGAGGCGGAAGGACGCTCCGTCTTCGTTCTGGAACTCCGCCGCCTCGGCATTGTGATTCAGATTCTGCGCACGCCTTCGTCGGCCGATATGGACGCTTCGGGCACCATATCGGCCAAGGAAGCGATGGTGCTCGGCATCGCGCTCTCGCTCGATGCCTTCGGCGCCGGTCTGGGCGCGGCGCTGCTCGGCTTTCAGCCGGTGCTGACTTCGCTGACCATTGCGCTGTTCAGCGGCACTTTTGTCGTCATGGGCATGAACACGGGACTCCGGTTCGCCGGCACCTCCTGGATGCAGCGCGCTTCCGCGCTGCCGGCCCTTTTATTGATCGTCATGGCAATTATTAAGCTGCTGTAAGTACTGGTTATGAGGTGAACAACATGATTATGGGCTTAACCGGCGGAATCGCCTCCGGCAAGAGCACCGTGTCCGCCCTTCTGCAGCGCCGCGGCGCCCGGCTGGTGGACGCGGATGTCATTGCCCGGGAAGTTATGCTTCCCGGACATCCGGTTCTGGCGGCTGTCGTGGAACACTTCGGAAGAGACCTTCTGCTGCCGGACGGAAGCCTGAACCGGGCGGCGCTCGGAGAGCGGGTATTCGGGAACCCGGAGGCTCTGCATACGCTGAACGGGCTGACGCATCCGGCGATCCGGGCGGAGATTCGGGAGCAAATGCAGAGACTGGACTCGGAGCAACCGTCCGGATTGGTCATTGTGGATATTCCGCTGCTTTATGAATCGGGGCTCGAAACGATGTTTAAATCGGTTCTGGTCGTCTACGTGCCGCGAGCGGTACAGCTGGAGCGTCTGATGGCCCGGAACGGATTGACCCGGGAGCAGGCGGTCAAGCGTCTGGATGCACAGATGGACATTGAGCAGAAACGGCTTCGGGCCGACTATGTAATTGACAACAGCGGGAGTACGGAGGCTGCGGAGGAGCAGGTCGGACTTTTATGGGACAGGCTGGGCCTGTCATGAAGTGGCTCGTGAAGAAGAGAGTGCTGCTTGTCCTTCTGCTCGGATTCATCGGGGTGCTCTTCCTCAGCACCAACTGGATGTCCTGGTTCTATCCGATTCATTATAAGGATGATATTCGCAGACACAGCGTCACCTATCAGGTCGATCCGTTCCTCGTCGCGGCGATTATCCGGGTGGAGACCAACTACAAGCCGGGGCGCGAATCGAGAAAAGGCGCTATCGGCCTCATGCAGCTCATGCCGGATACGGCCAAATGGGCGCTTGAGAAGGCCAAGCTCCCCGATGTCTCGATGGACAGGCTGAAGAAAGAGCCGTCCGCCAACATCGAGCTCGGAGCCTGGTATCTCGGCTCGCTGCTGCAGCAGTTCGACGGGAACCGGACGGCGGTCATCGCTGCATACAATGCGGGTCCCGGCAAGGTGCAGAGCTGGATAGACGAAGGAACCTGGGACGGCAGCTTCGACACCGTCAAGGACATCCCCTTCGGCGAGACGCGCCATTATGTACAGCGGGTCATTTATTATTATAATCAGTATACGGAGATTTACGGCACCTTCTGAAGGCGGGAGGAAGGAACCGGAAGAAGAGCCGGACATTCTTTCGAATGTACCGGCCCTTTCCGGGCAAGCTTATAACGGCAGATTATTTGAAGCTTCCTGCCAGCTGTTGTTCGGCGATGGTTACAAGACGCTTCGTGATGTAACCTCCGATCGAACCGTTCTCGTAGGAAGTTTTATTGCCTTGGTATCCATCCGGGGAAAGAGTGATACCAAGCTCCTGGGCAACTTCAAATTTCAGTTGTTCCAGAGCGGCGTTGGACTTCGGTACAACCAGGTTGTTGGAGTTGGAGCTTCCACTGCTCGACTGTGCCATTTCTGTTCACCTCCTATCGGGTTGGTAACTGTATTATGTACCGCATTCCGCCCGTTCATGAGTTCATATTATCAGGTGTTTTTTGGAAAGGAAGTGAATCGATGAAATGCCCCTACTGCGACCATACCAATACGAAGGTGCTGGATTCCCGGCCGGCCAATGAGAATAAATCGATCCGCCGCAGGCGGGAGTGCGAGAACTGCAGCCGCAGGTTCACGACGTTCGAGATGGTGGAGGAGACCCCGCTAATTGTCATCAAGAAGGACGGAAGCCGGGAAGAGTTCAGCCGGGACAAAATTCTCCGTGGGCTGATCCGCGCCTGCGAGAAGCGTCCCGTATCCGTCGAACGGCTGGAGATGATTGTGTCCGAAGTGGAAAAAGCGCTGCGCGGCATTGCCGTCGCCGAAGTCGACAGCCAGCAGATCGGAGAGCTGGTTATGGAACAGCTCTACCCCGTGGACGAAGTGGCCTACGTCCGCTTCGCATCCGTCTACCGTCAGTTCAAGGACATTAACATGTTCATGAAGGAACTGAAGGGCCTGTTGTCCCGAAATCCGAAGGAAACCGACGCTCTGTAGGAGACTTCTGGCGCTTTCGGCTTGCGGTAGGGAGGGACCGGACGGGCATTGTTCGGTCCCCTCAAAAAAAGGGTTGCGTTTTGGTACAAGACCCTGTATAATCTTTTCTTGTGAGCGGTTGAGAAATTGTCGCTGTGGGGCCTTAGCTCAGCTGGGAGAGCGCATCGCTGGCAGCGATGAGGTCAGGGGTTCGATCCCCCTAGGCTCCACCATAATCGAATATGGACTCTTAGCTCAGTTGGTAGAGCAGTTGACTCTTAATCAATTGGTCCAGGGTTCGAGTCCCTGAGAGTCCATCAGTAGAGAAACGGCAGAAATGCCGTTTCTCTTTTTGTGTGGTCAGGGGTTATTATCGTCGTTTGTATGATCGCAAAAAAAAAGTGTTGCAAAGACCGGGGAAAGCCTGTATAATCTTTTCTTGTGAGCGGTTGAGAAATTGTCGCTGCGGGGCCTTAGCTCAGCTGGGAGAGCGCATCGCTGGCAGCGATGAGGTCAGGAGTTCGATCCTCCTTGGCTCCACCAAAATTGAATATGGACTCTTAGCTCAGTTGGTAGAGCAGTTGACTCTTAATCAATTGGTCCAGGGTTCGAGTCCCTGAGAGTCCATCGCGAAGAAACGGCAGCAATGCCGTTTTTTTTTGCTTGTCTGCCAAAAAGCAGCTTACCCGTGATGGGCAAGCTGCACTTCAAAACCGTCGGGGTCCAGCACGTAGAAGAAACGCAGGTCCGGACGCGGCGCGATAGGCCCGCGCGAGACAGGGACGCCGCAGCCGTTGAGCCGTTCCATGGTGCCCTCCAGGGATTCCGTCTCAAATCCGATGGAGATGCCGCTGCCGGGGCGAAGAGCCGCCTCGGAGCCGGTCTCGATCAGCTCCAGCTTGGGCTGACCGGGAGATCCGAGCATGGCGATCCGGCGGCCCCGGCTCTCGAATCGCCGTTCAACCGTAAGTCCCAGAATACCGTGATAGAAGGCCAACGAAGACTCCAGATCGCGCACTCTCAGCGTTATCCAGTTCATTTGCAGATTCATATCAGGGGATAGCTCCTTCTCATCTCAGGTAATCGAAGCCTCGTAGATGGCCTGAATCGAGCGCTCCAGCGCCGCGTTGAAGGCTTCATCCGTCTGAGCGGCTCCCAACCCTTCCGAGAGGGCGCGGGAGAAGCTGGCGATCAGGCCGTGGTTGCGTGCCAGGCGCTGGTTCGCTTCCTGCTGCGGATACCCGCCCGAGAGGGCGACAATGCGCAGAACATGAGGGTTGTCCATCAAATCGCGGTAATAATTGTCCTCGCTGGGAAGGGAGAGCTTCAGCATCACCTCAACGCCTTCATCCAGCGCATCGAGCTGGCGGGCAAGTTCGGCTTTCAGCAGACGCTCCGAGTCGGCTTTGTCGGGCTGACGAATATCGACTTCGGGTTCGATAATCGGCACGAGGCCTGCGGCTGCGATTCGTCTGCCGAGCTCGAACTGCTGCTCGACCACCTCGCGGATACCCTCAGGATGAGCCGCGGCGATAACCGACCGCATCTTCGTGCCGAAGATCCGTTTGTCCGCTGCCCGTTGCAGCAATTCATCCAGGCGGGGAATGGGCTTCAGAAGCTGTACCCCGCCGCTTGGAGCGGCCAGCCCTTGATCCACTTTCAGGAAGGGCACAATTCCTTTCTTCTCCCATAAATAATCTGCAGTAGGCATGCCGTCAATACTCCGGTCCATCGTATTCTCGAACAGAATAGCGCCGAGAATGTACTCGGACCGGAAGGCCGGACTCTTGATGATCCGGGTCCGCATTTCGTGAACAAGCTCGAACATTTGATCTTCGTTCGAATACCGGTCTGCGGCGATGCCGTACAACCCCAGCGCCTTGGGGGTGCTTCCGCCGCTCTGGTCCAGCGCGGCGATAAATCCTTGTCCGGAACGAATCCGATTGCGTTGTTCTTGGTTCATGACACTTCTCCTTTCGCTTTCAGCGGATAATGAGGCAGTTGCCCTCCACATTATAGCACCCTTAACAGGACGTTCCGAAACCGCAGAGAACCGAGGTGAGGATACTTGGCCGCTGCATAACGGCATGACGGGAGAAATGTCACAACCCGTCCGATAAAATTGTGATACACTAAAGCGGCGCAACGCCAAATCTTCACCCCCTCTTTCATTGCCCCTCTTTTTTTGTCCCTTTGATTCACCGCAATAACGCGTCATTGCTTAACGAGATGACGCGACAGTATGGAAAATGTGAACTAATTAGACATTGTTCGCCCTCCTTTATCCTCTTTTTTCTGATATATTTCATTTATTCGTCATAAGCTCCCTATCTCGATAACTTTTATGCTTTTATGTGGAAGGTATATTGACGCATTCTGGCTTGCTTTGTATAATGCTCACAAGGATGAATAAATAACCATCGGTTAAATCCTTAGAGCGAGACAGATCCACATACATAATTAGGGGGGATTGGATTTGAGAAGAGGTAAATTCATGTTGGCCGTCAGTATGGTAATGGTTCTGCTTGCAGGCTGCGGCAACTCCGGCAACAATGCAGCGGATAAGGCTCCTTCAGGTTCGGCTCCGGCGGCTGCCAGCTCGGCTCCGGCCAAAACGACCGGAAGCAAGATTCTGAACCTTGGCAAGGATGTGGAGCTGGCTTCCATGGACTCGGCCATTGCGACGGACGGCCTGTCCTTCGAAGTGATCGCTGATACGATTGAAGGCCTGTATACCGTCGATGAGGCGGGCGTACCCCAGCTTGCGATGGCCGAGAAGGCTGATGTCAGCGCAGACGGGAAGACCATTACCTTCACCATCCGGGATGCCAAGTGGTCCAACGGCACCCCTGTAACGGCGCATGATTTTGAATTCGCGTGGAAGCGGCTGGTGAGCCCCGAAACGGCGAGTGAATACAGCTTCATTATGGGGGTGGCCGGCGTCAAGAATGCAGACGACATCGTCGCAGGCAAGAAGGGCATCGATGAACTCGGCGTGAAAGCCACCGACGACAAGACGCTTGTCGTGGAACTGGATCGCCCGGTCGCCTTCTTCAACTCCTTGATGGCATTCCCGCCCTTCTATCCGATCAACGAAGCCTTCTATAAAGAGAAGGGCACCGAGTACGCGCTGACGGCCGACAATCTGCTGGCCAACGGACCGTTCAAGATGGACAAATGGGATGTCGGCGGGACGACATTCTCCCTCGTCAAGAACACCGATTATTACGACGCCGGCAGTATCAAGCTGGATGGACTGAACTATCAGGTCATCAAGGATACCCAGCAATCCATCCTGGCTTACGAGAACGGCGATCTGGATTATGTTCAACTGTCGGGCGAACAGATTTCCAGCTACCAGGACAGCCCGGAATACCACAGCATCGTTGCCGGATACCTCTGGTACCTGTCTCCGAATATGAAGGTCAAGGGACTGGAGAACGTCAATCTGCGGAAGGCGCTGTCGCTTGCTTACGACAAGCAGGCCATTGTGGAGGAGATCCTGAAGGACGGATCGATTGCGGCTGACTTTGCGGTTCCGACCCAGCTTGCCACCGGACCGGACGGGAAGGACTTCCGCGAAACGGCGGGAACTTATCCGACCACCAACAAGGAAGAAGCGGCGAAATATTGGGAGCAGGCGAAGAAGGAGCTTGGCGTGGATTCCCTGAAGTTCGAGCTGCTGTTCGAGGATACGGAATCGGCTACGCTGGTTGCCCAGTTCATTCAGTCCGAGATCGAATCGGCGCTTCCCGGCATCACCTTTGAACTGAAATCCCAGCCGAAGAAGAACCGTGTCGAGCTGATGCAGAAAGGCGACTATCAGATCGGTCTTACGCGGTGGGGCCCGGACTATGCCGACCCGATGACTTATCTGGATATGTGGGTAACCGGAAGCCCCAACAACTACGGCTTCTGGTCCAACCCGGAATATGACGCGCTCATCAACAGCGCGAGCAAGGGCGACCTGGCTTCCAAGCCGGAAGAACGCTGGGAAGCGCTGAAGAAGGCGGAAGGCATCGTGATGGATCAGGCTGTAATCTTTCCGGTCTACCAGAAGGGGAATGCCGTTCTCATCAAGCCGAACGTAACCGGTCTGGAGTTCCATTCCGTGGGCGTCAACGTCTTCTACAAGCATGCTGACAAGAGCTGATTAAGTTAGCGGCACAAAGGGTTGTTAACCGGATTACAGCAGGGAGCCCCCTGCTGTAATTCCATATTCGGGACGGGAGAAGCTTTCTTCCGTCCCGGTCTATGAACGCTAGAGCCTACCCGACTTGAGGTGAAATCATTTGAGAAGCTATGTGCTGAAAAGGCTTGGCATTGCTGTGATAACCATTCTGGTCATTCTGCTGTTCCTGTTCCTTATGCTGGAGTTCATGCCGGGTTCTCCGTTCAACGATGAGAAGATTACGGCCGCGCAGCGGGCGGTGCTGGATGCCAAATACGGTTTGGATCAGCCTGTATTCATTCGTTTTTTTCATTACATCAAGAATATGCTGACCGGGGATTTCGGCGTCTCCTATGTGATCCAGAAGAACATGCCCATCTCCGCCATGCTGGAAGCCCGTCTTCCGGTGTCCCTGCAAATCGGCTTTCAGGCGGTCGTACTCGGCGCGCTGATCGGACTTGTGCTCGGAATCGTCGCTGCACTGAAGCATAACAGCTTCATTGACAGTCTGACGACCTTTATCTCGGTCATCGGCGTCAGCTTTCCGTCCTATGTATTTGCGCTGGCCTTATCCTTCTTCCTGGGCTCCAAGCTGAAGTGGTTCCCGATCCTGTATACCGACCATAAGCCCTTCGTTTCGACCGTACTGCCGACCATTGCGCTGGCCATGTTCACCGTCGCCACGGTCGCCCGCTTCGCCCGGTCGGAGATGATCGAAGTGCTCGGCTCCGAATATATGCTGCTGTCGGAGAGCAAGGGCGTGCCCCGCCGGCGTCTGATCTGGGTTCATGCGCTCCGCAATGCGCTGATTCCGATTATAACCGTATTGGCCCCGCTGATCGTCGGTCTGATGACAGGGAGTCTGGTCATTGAACAGATCTTTGCCATCCCCGGCATTGGAAGCCTGCTGGTTACCGCGATCCAGGTCAATGACTATAATGTGATTCTTGCGGTAACCTTCGTCTACAGCCTGATGTTCATTCTCGTTATGCTGCTGGTCGATATTCTGTACGGCATCATCGATCCGAGAATCCGGCTGGCAAAGGGGGAGAACCATGGCTGATCTGACACCGGCAAGCGATCTGAACCGCTTCGACCAGGGCGATTTCCATCTGGCGGATAACAGTCTGCGCGCCCGGATCGACCGCAATTACTCCAGTCAATCGTACTGGAAGGACGCCCTCGTCCGTTTTCGGGCCAACAAGGGAGCGGTCTTCGGGCTGATTATGATTATTCTGATTGCCGCACTGGCCATAATCGGACCGATGATGAGCGATCATACGTACAAATCCATGAATATCCGACATAAGAGTCTGCCTCCGCGGATTGAGGGCTTTGACAACACCTTCATCTTCAACGGGGAAGTCAAGGGCGTTAATCTGTATGAGAAGCGCAAACTGGACGATGTCTACTATACCTTCGGCACCGATACGCTGGGCCGGGACCTCTGGACCCGAACCTGGCAAGGGACCCGGATCTCGCTCTATATCGCCGTGATCGCCGTGGCCATCGACATGATAATCGGCATGACGTACGGACTTATCTCCGGCTACTTCGGCGGAAGGGTGGACAGCCTGATGCAGCGGTTCATCGAAATCCTGAGCGGTATTCCCAATCTGGTTATCGTCACGCTGCTGATTGTCGTTCTCAAGCCGGGGCTGGTTACGATTACGCTCGCCCTTATGATCACAGGGTGGATTGGCATGAGCCGGGTCGCCCGGGCCCAGATGCTGAAGCTGAAGGAGCAGGAATTCGTGCTGGCTTCGCGGACGCTTGGCGCGCGGAACTTCGGCATTATCTTCCGCGACATTCTTCCGAATATCTTCGGCCAGATCATCATTATGTCCATGTTCTCGGTGCCGAGCGCCATCTTTACGGAAGCGTTCCTGGCCTTTATCGGACTTGGAATTCCGCAGCCCATGGCCTCACTCGGATCGCTCATCAGCGAGAGCTTCAAGTCGATGACGATTTACCCGTACATGATTGTGCCCCCGGTTGTCGTGCTGGCTCTGCTGATGCTCAGCTTCAACCTGCTGGCCGACGGACTGCGCGATGCCCTCGATCCCAAGATGAAGGAAATGTAGGAGGATAACCCTATGAGCGAACCGGTACTATCCATACGCAATCTGTCCATTTCCTTCCGAACCGGCAACGGCATGGTCAATGCCATCCGGGGCGTGGATCTGGATCTGCACAGAGGCGAGACGGTAGCCATCGTCGGCGAGTCCGGCAGCGGCAAATCGGTTACCGTCAAAGCGATTATGCGCATTCTGAGCGGCAACCAGACGATCAATTCGGGTACCATTGCCTTCCGGTATGAACGGGAGGGAAGACAGGTCACGGAAGATCTGCTGAAGCTCTCCAAAAAAGACATGCGCAGCCGCATCAACGGCAAGCGCATTGCCATGGTTTTTCAGGACCCGATGACGTCCCTGAACCCGACCATGACCGTAGGCAACCAGATCATGGAAGGCATGATGATTCATCTCAAGAAGAGCCGGGCGGAAGCCTACAAGCGGGCGCTGGAGCTGCTGCAGCTCGTCGGCATTACCGATCCGGAGAAGCGGATGAAGAGCTACCCGCACCAGCTGTCGGGCGGGATGCGGCAGCGGGTCGTTATCGCCATCATGCTGGCCTGCGATCCCGAGGTGCTGATCTGCGACGAGCCGACAACGGCCCTGGATGTTACGATCCAGGCCAAGATTCTGGAGCTGATTAAAGACATCCAGAAGAAGACGGGCATCTCCGTTATCTACATTACGCATGATCTTGGCGTAGTGGCGAAGGTGGCGGATTATGTAGCCGTCATGTATGCTGGCAAAATCGTGGAGCGCGGCAGCGTGAACGATATTTTCTATGACCCGCGCCACCCGTATACCTGGGGCCTGCTCTCCTCCATGCCGGATATCGAAACGGAGAGCGAGAAGCTGTTCTCCATTCCCGGAAGCCCTCCGAACCTGCTGCATCAGGTAGAGGGGGATGCCTTCGCTCCCCGGAACGTATATGCGCTGAACATTGATTTCAAACAGGAGCCGCCGATGTTCCGGGTATCCGATACCCATTATGCGGCGACATGGCTGCTGCATGAGAATGCGCCTGCCGTGCAGATGCCGCAGACGCTGCGGGACCGGCTGGATAAGGTTATGAAGGAGGTGGGGGACCCGTGGAAGACAGACGCCCTCTCTTGCAGGTAGACGAGCTGAAACAGCATTTTCGCCTGAGCGCCAAGTATACCGTGCATGCCGTCAACGGAGTATCCTTTGAAATTGGAGAAGGCGAGACCTACGGTCTCGTGGGCGAGTCCGGATCAGGCAAGTCCACGATCGGCCGCTCCATTATCCGCCTGTACGAGCCGACGTCGGGCCGTGTCATTCTGGACGGAGTCGAAATCTCCGGCAAGCTGAATGCGAAGGAGCAGAATCTGCTGCGGACGAAGGTACAGATGATTTTTCAGGACCCGATGGCATGTCTCAATCCCCGCAAAAAAGTGATTGATATCATCGCCCAAGGGCTGGATATCCACAAGCTCTACCGTTCCCGGCAGGAACGGACGGAGAAGGTGCACCGGATTCTGGATAAAGTCGGGCTCTCGCGCGAGCATGCGAACCGTTATCCGCACCAGTTCTCCGGCGGCCAGCGCCAGCGCATCGGGATTGCCCGGGCGCTTATTATGGAGCCGAAGCTGATTATCGCCGACGAAGCAATCAGCGCGCTTGACGTATCCATTCAGGCCCAGGTCGTCAATCTGATGAAGGATATTCAGGAGGAGACCAAGACGGCTTATCTCTTCATCGCTCATGATCTCTCAATGGTCAAATACATCTCTGACCGGATCGGCGTCCTGCACCTTGGCTATATGGTAGAGACCGGCACAACCAAGGATATCTTCGAGAATCCGGTTCATCCCTATACGAAATCGCTGCTGTCGGCGATCCCGCATGCCAACCCGATCAAGGAGAAGCAGCGCGTGGCCCTGAGCTATGATTACCGCACGAGCGGCATTGATTACAGCAAAGGGACCCAGCAGATACTGTCGGATACGCACAGGGTGCTGGCGACGGATGCGGAACGGGCAGCCTGGACTGCGGCAGAGACGGCCGCCCTCTAAGCGAACCGGCCGCAGGCGCTGTCCGCCGGAAATAATCCCGGCCCACCCATTCGGGAAGAACATCCGCGCCTTCCGGGCAGCGGATGTTCTTCTTTTTGGCAATGGAAAAGATCGTTTAACCTTTGGGCCTTGGAATGGTATGATAGAGGGCGGGAGGTTGGATGATGAATAACGAGAAGAATACTAACGATACAACGGAAGATACAACTCTGGAGACGCCGGAGGGGACAAGCCAGGAGAACGCCCCGGAAGCCGGCCAGGAGAATGAAGGCAATCCGGAAGCGCTCAATGAGCTGGTGAAAGCGGTTCATCATAACGGGCTTGTTGCCCTGGGCATGCATTTCAAGGATGTGGAGGGCCGGGTAGTCGGTTCGGACTTCTATGGTCCGGTCTTTATCTTCCGCGTCAGCGACAAGAATGGCGACCGGTATGCCTGCGGTTATTTCCTGCGCGAGCTGGTCAATCGCTTCCAGTCCGGGAACGACCCGGCAGGCTGGATGGCTTCTTTCTTCTACGAACTGATGAAGACCGAAGGAGGCAAGGAGCTTCCGGAACCGCCGTCGGGCGAAGAAGAGGCCAAGGCGGTTATCGACAAGGTGCTGGTTCCTCAACTGCTGGAATCCATCCGCGACGAGTTCGCCCCGGAGCCGATCCATGCGGGACTGGCGCTGAATGAGGAGTACGGCCCGGTCTTCGAAGCCGGATTCCCGTCGATCACCGAGGGAAACAACGTCTGCGCTTTCCCGCTCCATCTGCTTCTTACCCATCTTCAGCTGAATCGCGACCCGTCGGAGCTGCTCATCCAGGGGATGTACAGCATCCGGCGTGAACACGGTCTGGAATAGTCCCGGAGAGCCTTCGGACTTGCGGCCCGGCTTATCCCGCGCGGCGCAGCGGCGGCGTTTCGCCGCCCTCGGCGCGGGTCAGGCGCCGTCCGACCATTCGCCCGAGACGGATAGACGGGATTTCGATGGTGTAATACGCCGCGGCAGCCAGCGCAATACTGCCGAGAACGGCAATCAGGGCATAGAGCGGTCCGGGCAGCGGCTCGCGAAGCGCATAAGCCAGCGTGAGAATCAGAATGAAGTGATACAGGTAGAGGCTGTAGGAGATTCTGCCCAGGAAAGAGAGGACGCTGCCGTTCAGTACGCGAATGGTCTTCTCCGAAGTCAGCGCCATGACCAGGAAGACCAGGATGGCCAGAGTGGTGCCGCCATCTTCCAGCAGGCGTCCGGCCGGTCCGCCCAGCTTGTCCGCGCCATACTTGGAGTAGCCGTACAGCAGCACCGCCGCGCCGAAGGCCAGCCAGCGGGTCCGGGTCGTTACTCCGAGATACAGAGCGATCAGCAGGGAACGATGTTTGGCGGCGAGAGCGCCGATAATAAAGAAGGAAGCGAAGTACACGGTGTCGGAATACGAGGTGTGATAGCCTTGGCCCGTTCCGAGCGGCAGCAGATCGCCCAAGCTTCCAAGAAAGGCAAGCACCAGACAGAGCAGCAGATTGAATCCGATTCTGCGGCGGGCAACAGTCAGCATGAGCAGCGGGAAGATCAGCGAAATCCGCATTTCATGAACCAGTGACCAGAAGACGGTGTTGTAGGCATAGGTGTTGAAGTCGGCAACCAGCGAGAGGTGTTCCAGGATAAGTCCGGGGGCGAAGCCGCTCTGCCAGAAGGCCTGGAAGAACGAGCCGTTGAATGCCGGCGAATGGCCGGACAGGCGGTAGGCAAGAAGAAGGGCAACCGTCAGTGAGATTACATAGGGGATGTAAATTCGGCATACCCGTTTGAGCAGATAGGACAGATAGGAAGGGCCTTGGTCTGCAAGAAAAGGCAGAGCCAGCACGAATCCGCTCAGAATGAAGAAGAACAGAACTGCCTGATGGCCGCCAAGGGCGATCCGGACGGGAGAGTAGACGAACAGAAGCGGAAGCAGCGGGGCGGAGAGCCAAAGGTGATGGAGCAGTACCGACAGGGAGGCCAGTCCTCGAACAGAGTCGAGCTGGTGGAGACGCCTCAATTTCATCACTCCTTGCTATTATTAGGATACTTAGCTAGGATGATAGCGGATGAGAACGCTTACTGACAATACCCGAAATACAAAAAAAGTAAATTATTTTAGCATCAGGTCCCAAGAAAACGCTTTTTTATCCATTTGGCAGCAAAAGGCCCAAATCGGCAGAAATAATCCGATTGTTCCGGGGTCTTTTTCCGTTTCGCGGGGATACGGGGAATAACCGCCCGTAATCCGGCGTCAGCAAGGTTTCCTCAAGCGCAGCAATCCGTTATGATAGAGACATCACCTGATCCAAGGTGATAGGCAATCTCACTTCTTAAAGCAAGTTCGCCGAAAGGAGCGTGATTCCGTTGAAACGGGTTAGCGAAGCGTACTGAGGCTTTTTCACGCAGGGAGAACGGATGTGACAACGTTCTTCGTGAAAAATGCGTACGCGGGAACTCACCCCATATGCGAAGGACAAGGTGAATAACAAGTCTCCCGGAAGCGGAAATGGGAGCATGGAAAGGGTAAAAAAATCTGAGACAATCAGCAAGTGCGTGAAATGGAAGTTGCAAGTATGCAAGCGGAACCATGTCAAGCATATGGATTGTTGCCTGGAGGAACGGTTAAAATTGAATAGCGTAACGGATTGGTAAACCCCGCTGCCTGGGACGCTCAGGCGGGCGGGGTTTATATGTGTTTACAATCCTTTTTGGTCGGAATGAACAAGAATGCGATCTATTTTTAGACATGATGACAATTAACCTTACATATACTTTAAGGCGGTACTTCCTCACGTTATACTTATTCCCACGAGGGAGCTGAGAGACATGAGCCTAGAAGCGTTGAATGATCGGGTGCGAACCGAATTGGACTATCTGGCATTTGGCGGAGCGGACTGGGTGAAGCCGCGAACGTCGCCGGAAGGACATGTATACGATGCCGTCATTGTCGGTGGCGGCCAGAGCGGACTGGGCGCGGCTTTCGGATTGCTGAGGGAACGGGTGTCCAACATTCTGGTGATCGACGAGAACCCGGAAGGGCTTGAGGGGCCCTGGGAGACCTATGCCCGGATGGTCACGCTGCGGACGCCGAAATGGCTGACCTCCATTGATCTCGGGGTGGCAGCCTTGACCTTCCGTTCCTGGTGGGAAGCCCAGCATGGACCGGAAGGCTGGAAAGCGCTGGACAAAATTCCGCGGGGCGAATGGATGAGCTATCTGCGCTGGTTCCGCCGGGTGCTTGGGCTCCCGGTCCGCAATGAAGTCCGGCTGAAGCTGATCGAGAAGCTGGATGATGGTCTGTATCGCCTTCATACGGAAGGGGAAGGGTCCGCCGAGCCCGCCTTGCTTGCCCGGAAGGTTGTACTGGCCACCGGCATTCAGGGCGGAGGGGAGTGGCATGTGCCGGAGCTGGTCTCAAGCCGGCTGTCCGGCCATCTGTACACCCATACCTCGCAACCGATTGATTTTGCGGGACTCCGGGGAAGACGGATCGGCATCCTGGGCGGAGGGGCTTCGGCGTTCGATAATGCGAACTATGCGCTGGCGGAAGGCGCGGCGGAGGTTCATGTATTTGTCCGGCGCGAGGAGCTGCCGAGCGTTAATCCCATCCGGCAGATGGAAGTCTCGGGCATGATCGAACGTTTCCACACCTTGAGGGACGATGAGAAGTACGCCGCGATTTCACATTTCTTCCGGTTCAACCAGCCTCCGACCAACGATACATTCCGGCGCGCCGCCTCCCGTCCCGGCTTCCGTCTTCACCTGGGCTCACCGTGGCTGGATGCCGAGGATTTAGGCCGGAAAGCACGGATTTCGACGCCCAAGGAAACGTTCGAGTTTGATTATTTGATCATCAGCACCGGCCTGATGAGCGATCCGGCGCTGCGGCCCGAGCTGCGTCTGCTTGAGGCCCATCTGGCGCGGTGGAGCGACCGCTACCAGGCGCCGGCTGAAGCTGCCAACCCCCTGCTGGATGCGCATCCTTATCTGACGGGCGGATTCGCGGCAACGGCCAGGACGGAAGCGGACGCGGAGGCGGTGTACGGACTGTTCATCTTCAATTACTCCGCTCTGGTCAGCTGCGGACTGTCGGCTTCCGCGATTTCGGGAACCCGGCATGCGGTTCCCAAGCTGGCTTCCGCCGTGGCGGACCAGCTGTTTCTGGATGACAAGGCGTCCATCCTGAACAGCTTTTTTGCCTACAGCGAACCGGAGTTTCTCGGCGAATGGCCGCAGCGGGCATAAGAGGCGCAAGGAAATCCCCGTGTTCCGGCGGCAAGGGCGAAACCAACTGCTTCCGAACCGCGTAATAACGCTCACAGGGCCGGATTGACCGGCTACATGAGAATTTGGGAGGCGTTCGGACGAGATGGCAGCGCATGAGATCGATTATGTCATTATGGGCGAAGAAATGCAGTGTGTGGAGGTTCAGCTGGACCCCGGCGAGAGCGTCATTGCCGAAGCGGGCAGCTTCATGATGATGGACCCGGAGATCCGGATGGAGACCATCTTCGGCGACGGCAGCAGCGGAAGCGGCGGCGGGGGGTTGTTCGGGAAGCTGATGGGTGCGGGCAAGCGTGTGCTGACCGGCGAAAGTCTGTTCATGACCGTATTCACCCATGGAGGTTACGACGGCCGCAAATCGGTAACGTTCGCAGCCCCGTATCCCGGCAAGATTATACCGCTTGACCTCTATCAGTATCACGGCAAAATCATCTGCCAGAAGGACGCCTTCCTCTGCGCGGCCAAGGGCGTATCCGTCGGCATTGAATTCCAGCGCCGGCTGGGCGCAGGCTTCTTCGGCGGAGAAGGATTTATTATGCAGAAGCTGGAAGGGGACGGTCTGGCGTTCGTCCATGCCGGCGGCTATGTCATGGAGAAGACGCTCCAGCCGGGGGAAGTGCTCCGCCTCGATACCGGCTGTCTCGTCGCCATGACCTCGTCGGTGGAATACGATATCGAAATGGTCAAAGGCATCAAATCCGCCCTCTTCGGGGGCGAGGGTCTGTTCTTCGCGACACTGCGCGGCCCCGGCAAGGTCTGGGTGCAGTCCCTGCCGTTCAACCGGATGGCGGACCGGATTCTGTCCGCTTCCATCGGCACGGGCCGGAAGGAAGAAGGCAGCATTCTCGGCGGGCTCGGCAATCTGCTGGACGGAAGATAACCCGGGCGGAACCGGAAGCAGGCCATCCGCAAGCTTCAAGAGTCAGGGCAAGCAGCGGCGCGTTCCTTGCGGAACGGCCGCTTTTTTTTGTGCGAGCCATTGCGGCCGAATTGACAAACCGGAGACGGATAAAGTACGCTGGGGAGACTATTAATTAGTAATTTAGTAATTTAGTAATTCCAACTTAAATCCGGAAGGGAATGTTATGGAATGAAAATACCGACAACGCTCAAGCATAAACCGGTGCTGGTCTCCGAGAACTACGAGAACGTCGACGGGCGTTATGCGCATAACAGCGACGCGAAGGGGCTGTCGCTCGGCTTGGCTCAGTGGAACGACAGAGGCAAAGTGGACATTTCGGCCAAAGTCTGGCGGTATACCGGGGAGAAATGGTCCCGTCAGTCGGAGGAACTGCCGCTTCACCGGGTCCTGGATCTGGCGATCCTGGTCGCCTCCGGTCTGTCCCATTTTCGGGAGGCCTACCGGTATCCGAAGCTCTATGATCCGGAGCAGCCGGTCATCGACCGGATCGGTCTTCAAGGAGATGCCATGACGGTGGCAGTCGCTACCGGAAATGAACGGATTGAAGAAGATCTCAAGCTGTTCAGCCAGGCGCTGAGCGAGGACGGCGAACTGCTCGGAGAGCGCCTGCGAACATTGTCGACGATTCTCAAGGAATTAGGATATTAGTCGTAGAAAGTCCTAAGTATTTTCCCGCCGGATGACGATGTAATCAGTACGGATACGCAAACAGGAAGTACAGGCTCGCGGTCCGGCGGGGTGGATGACAAGATGAAGACGGCTTTGAACCGGAGAATGTGGGGCTTCATCCTGCTCTATATTCTTCTATATTCTCTATCGCTGGTATGGAACAGCAGGGGACTGTTCGTGTGGATAACGCCTGTGGCGCCATTATCCGCCTGTATCGCCTGCTGTTTGCTGTACCGTTATATGTCACTCTTTCGCGGCGCTGTCGTCTGGATTGCCGCAGGTCTGCTGCTGTGGGTGGTGAATGATCTGCTCTGGATTACCGCGCCCTATGCGCTGAATCCGGATTTCCTGAAAGGGACGGCTGCGGAGAATACGCGCCTGGTGATGGCAGGCATCGTCAAGCTGCTGCTGATAGCGGGCATGTTCCGTTGTTACCTTGTGAATATTCGGGGTGTAGCCCGGTTGCATATGCTCCTGGATCAGCTCATGAGCCTGGCCTGTGTATCCGGCGCGCTGTGGTTCCTCTATGGCGAAGGGCATATCTCCCAATTGGCCGCCCTGGAGCCGGAGGCGATGCTTGACCTGCTGCTTACCGTCTCTCCGCTTGTGATGCTGTCGCTGGTGATCCTCGTGTGGGTCTATATGGAGCGGGAGTCCCGGACCGTCTGCTTCTTTCTGCTGCTGGGCGGACTGGCGCTCTGCAATCTGGGGGATCTGTTCATTCATTTCTACGACGGCGGTGTGCAAGCGGGGGGAATGGACGCCGTCTATAAAGCGGGCCTCATGGCCATTGCCGCTTCCGTTCCGGCCGTTATGTCGTTTCCTCCCAAGGCCCTTCCCCGCGAAAGCGGAGTCTGGGGGCTGGGAGACCCGACGCTGCCTCCAAGCCTGCTATACCTGCTGTTCCCGCTGCTGGTTCTCGGTTTTCACGGATTCTCGCTAATGAGCGTTCTGTTCTTCGCGCTGCTCTTCCTCGTCTATCTGAGTGTCCGTCTCTACGGCAAGCAGATCAGAACCGTCCGGCGGATGCTTGCCCGTGAGAAGGAATACAATGACCGGCTGCGCCTGTATGAAGACGTAATCGAACAGTTGCCGCTGTCGATTATGATTTTTGATACAGAAGGCCGGATCGAGTACGTGAACCCGTATTACTCCGAGGTGACGGGCTTTGCTGCCGAGGAAGTCGTCGGACGGAGGCCGATTGAATTGTGCGGCCGGATGAGCAGGCAAGCGTTCTACTATGATCTCTGGGAGAAGGTCTGCCTCAAGGGAAGCTGGCAGGGTGAACTGACCAACATGAAGAAGAGCGGCGAGGAATATGACGAGAGCGTGCTGATCTCCGCCATTCGGGACGGGGAAGGCCGGATGGCGCATTTTGTGGGCATCAAAGAAGATGTATCCGAATATAAGCGGGTACGCCGCGAACTGTCGGACCAGCTTTATTTTACCTCTCAATTGATTGACTCGATTGCGCTTCCGCTGTATTACCTGGACATCAACGGGGATTTTCTCGGGTGCAACCTGGCGTATACCGAAGCCTTCGGCGCGCATGAAGAGGAATTGCTGGGCCTGAATGCCCGGGCGATCCGGACGATCTCCGCCGAGCATTACGAAATGCTCAAGGGAATGTGGGAAGAAGTCCGCGCAACCGATCATGTGGTTACCCGGCTGGTCGAGAATATGGAATATGCCGACGGAACGAGGCGCGATGTGCTCTATTCGGTGTCCGGTTACCGCCGTTCAGACGGAGCGGTCGGAGGCTTCCTCGGCATCATTACGGACATCAGCGCTCTGGCGGACAAGGAGCGGGAAATCGCCTCCAACCGCAACTTCCTGAATGTGCTGATTAATCATATTCCGTCCATGATCTATGTCAAGAATGCGGAGACGCTATCCTATGAGATGGCGAATTCGGGATTGCTGCAAGCCTACGGCCTGACAGCCGAAGCTTTTCAGGGAATGACGGATTTTGACCTGTTCCCGGCGGAGCGGGCCAAGCGGTTCCGGGAGGTGGACCGGCGGGTGCTGACCGAGGGACAGCTTTACAGCGAGATCGAAGTGGAAGGGGACGCGGGAGGCGGCGGAGCCGTGCGTTATGTGCGCACCTCGAAGCTGCCGATTCTGGGTACGGACGGCAAACCGCAGTTTCTGCTGGGACTGGGTGAGGATATTACCGAGTCGGTGGAAAAGGAAGAGAAGCTGAAGCGGGCGCTTCAGCTCGCAGAAGAGGCAACGGCGGCCAAGTCGCAGTTCCTGGCCAATATGAGCCACGAAATTCGGACGCCGATGAATGCCATCCTCGGGATGGCGCATCTGGCGCTGAAGACGGATCTGAGTCCGAGGCAGCGCGGTTACATTTCCAAAATACACAATGCCGGCACATCGCTGCTCGGAATTGTGAACGAGATTCTCGACTTCTCCAAAATTGAAGCCGGCCGGCTGGAGCTGGAGGAAATTCCTTTTCATCCGGCGGATGTGCTGGCGCGGGCCTTCGAGCTCTTCAGTCAGGCCGCCTACGATAAGGGGCTGGAGCTCTCCTTCGACCTGTCCCCGGCGGTGCCGCTGATGCTGAGCGGCGACCCGCTCCGCCTGGGGCAGGTAATGACCAATCTCGTCGGCAATGCGGTGAAATTCACCGACCGGGGCGAGATTGCGGTCCGCATTGAGAGCGGCGTTATTGTGGATCACCGGATCAAGCTGAGAATCAGCGTCAGCGATTCCGGCATCGGAATGAGCAAGGAGCAGGTGAGCCGGCTGTTCCATGCTTTCACGCAGGCGGACAGCAGCACGACGCGCAAGTACGGAGGAACGGGCCTCGGGCTTGCGATCAGCCGGCGTCTGGTCGAGATGATGGGCGGCAATCTGTGGGTGGAGAGCGAGCCGGAGCGGGGCAGCCGGTTCACCTTCACGGCCTGGTTCGGCATTCTCTCCTCGGAAACCGGAGGGCAGCGGATGCTCCCGGCCGGACCGCGGCCGCTGAAGATGCTGGTGGTGGACCGCGATCCAGGAGCCCGCGAACGGGTGGCGAAGGCGCTGGAAAGCTTCGGCTGCAACGTTGCGACTGCGGCCGGCGCGGCGGAAGCGGTAGAAGTGCTGGAGAACGGCTCTGGAGAACGGTTCGATGCCGTCTTCCTGGACGAAAGAGCCGACGACTCGGGAGGAAGCGGGACCGTGCGGCGAATCAAGCGCCATTCCGAGCGGAGACCGTCTCCCGCCGTGGTGCTGATGACTTCTCGGGACAGGGAGGAGTGGCTGGACCCTGCGGATACGGCCCGGGTGGATGAGATTCTATTCAAACCGGTGAATCCGTCCGCCCTGTTCGATACCATCATGCTGCTGTTCGGCCAGGGTCGGGGCCGTCTGCTTCATTCGGTCTCGCCGGATTCGAACTTGGGTCTCGCGGGCATCAAAGTGCTGCTTGCCGAAGACAACGAGATCAATCAGCAGATCGCGGCCGAGCTTCTGCGCGGTCAGGGCATTGAAGTGGAGATTGCAGGCAACGGAGCGGAGGCGCTGGCACGGTTCGAGGAGATGCCGCCGGACGACCCGTACCGGCTGGTGCTGCTGGACCTTCAGATGCCGGTGATGGACGGCTATGAAGCGGCCTCGCGCATACGGGCGAGAAGCTGCTCCGTCCCGATCATCGCCATGACCGCGAGAACCCTGCCGGAAGAGCGGGAGCGCTGTCTCATGCTCGGCATGAATGACCATATCGCCAAGCCGATCGACCCCGATATTCTGTTCGGTGCGATTCGGCGCTGGGTTCCCGGAGGAACGAAGGCTGTTCCCGAGCCCCGCGTCCTGCGGGAGTCTGCTTCGGGCTTCGGGACCGGAGCGCTCGGGATGCTCGCCACCGCCGGTCTCGATACGGCCGGCGGCCTCCGCCGCGCGGGAGGGCGGACGGAATTATACCGGAGCCTGCTGCTGCAGTATGCCGAGAACCAGCTCGGCATCGTCGAAGCGGTCTCGGCCGCGTTTCGGGCAGGAGACCGAACGGAGGCCGGTCGGCTTGTGCATAATCTGAAGGGCGTATCCGGCAATATCGGTGCGACAGACATTCGGGAGCAGACCGCTCTTCTTGGACGTGAGCTGTCGGCCGATAAGAGCGGCGCGTTGACGGAGGCGCTTCTGCTCCGGCTGGAGGAATCGGCGCTGCACCTGTCGCATCGCATTCGCGCCGCCTTCGGAGGGGAGCTCGGAGAGGCGTCCGCTTCATTGTATCCGGCAGAGGAGACGGGGAGCGGGCAGAATGAGCAGGAGCGGCTCGGGCTGCTAACCGCGCTATTGCGGGACAGCGACAGCGAAGCGGTTGCCGTCTATGCTTCGCTGCGGAGCTGGCTTCGAGAGCGGGTCGGCCCGGAGGGCGAGACGGAGCTGGACAGGGCCGTCCGCACTTTTGAATACGACCGCGCTCTGGAACTGCTGGAACGTACGCCCGTTGCAGCCGGGCTGCTGAAGAAGGAGGATAGCGATGGATGAGATCAAGCCGGTTATTCTGGTGGTGGATGATATGCCGGACAACATCGCCCTGCTCGGCGGGCTTCTAAAAGACCTTTATAAGGTCAAAGTCGCCACGAATGGGGAAAAGGCGTTGGAGGTAGCCGAACTGTTCCGGCCGGACCTGATTCTTCTCGATATTATGATGCCGGTAATGGACGGCTACGAGACTTGCCGGCGGCTGAAGGGGAAAGAGGATCTGGCCGATATTCCGGTTATATTTCTGACATCCAAGGAAGAAGTGGACGAGGAGAATTTCGGATTCGAGCTGGGGGCGGTCGATTATTTGACGAAGCCGATCAGCGCGCCCGTGCTGCTGGCCCGGGTGAAGAATCATTTGGCGCTGAAGGGAACCCGCGATTTTCTCAGGGACAAAACGCAATTTCTGGAGGCCGAGATCGCCCGAAGAATGAAAGAACTGACCCAGATTCAGGAGATGTCGATCATGTCTATGGCAGCGCTCGCGGAAATGCGGGACAACGATACCGGCAACCATATTCAGCGGACGAAGCTGTATATCGAAGTGCTGGCGAAAGGGATGGCCGAAACGCCGGGCTACGCCGACAGTCTGTCGCCCGAGACTATCCAGCTTATTACGCTGTCAGCGCCGCTGCACGATATTGGCAAGGTCGGCATTCCCGACCATATTCTGCTGAAGCCGGGCCCGCTGACTCCCGAAGAGTTCGAGGTGATGAAGACGCACACGACGCTTGGACGCGAAGCGATTCTGCGGGCCGAGAAGTTGATGGACAAGCCGGAGACTTTCCTGCGTTATGCCAAGGAGATCGTCTATTCGCACCATGAAAAATGGAACGGAACCGGCTATCCGCTCGGCCTGGCCGGAGAGGACATTCCGCTGTCGGCCCGGCTGATGGCCGTGGCTGATGTCTACGACGCGCTGACAAGCAAGCGCGTCTACAAAGAGGCCATGCCGCACGAAGAAGCGGCGGCGATTATCGAGAAGGAAGCCGGGCGGCATTTCGACCCGGCGATCGTGCGGATCTTCCTCAAGTTCCGGCATAAGTTCAGGGAGATCTTCGAGCGCTACAAGGGAAGCGTGTAGTTCCGCACGCGGCTGTCCGAAGGCGGGACCAAGTACAGGCAGAGAAACTGCGCACAGAAGAGGGAGCCGTCCATGAGGCGGCTCCCTGGTTCGCGTGTCAGGGTAGTTCAGAGGAGAAGGTCTTGTGAAGGGAAAGACGGATCAAACTTCATTGACAATCATAATGCAAGCCTTTACAATCAATACCGAACCGAAACCGATTTCGAATAAGGCGGGATGAGCTTTTGATAACCATCTATGACATTGCCAAACGGACCGGCTTGTCGCCGACAACCGTATCGAAGGTATTCAATAATTATACCGATGTCAGTGCTAAGACGCGAACCCGCATTCTTGAAGCGGCCAAAGAGATGGGCTATCTGCCGAACGCGAACGCCCGGAGTCTGGCGACCAAGCGCTCCTGGACGCTCGGCGTGCTGTTCACGGAATCGTCCGGCTTGGGTCTGCGCCACCCGTTCTTTGGCGGCGTCATTGAGAACTTCAAGGCTTCAGCCGAAGCCAAAGGCTACGATCTCATGTTCATATCGCGCGACATCGGCGGCAACAACGGAACCTATCTGGAGCATTGCCGGTTCCGGGGGATCGACGGCGTTGTTGTCATCTACGCCGATCCGAATCAACCGGAAGTCGCCGAGCTGCTGGCCAGCGATATTCCGTGCGTGCTGCTGGATTTCAACCGGGCGAACGTAGCGACAATCTGCTCGGACAATGTCGGAGGCAGTGAACAGGCCGTGCGGTATCTGTACGAGCTCGGCCATCGGACCATCGCTCATCTCTCGGGCGGGCGGGACACGTTCGCCGGCCGGCAGCGGCTGCTCGGCTATGAGCGGATGCTGGAAGAACTGGGGCTGTCCGGACGTGAAGAGTGGATTTCGGACAGCGGAGATTTTTTCTCGATTCAGGGCGGCTATGAGGCGATGACACGGCTATTGAAACAGCCGGAACTGCCGACCGCTGTGCTGGCCGCGGGAGACAATCTCGCGATCGGCGCCTTGAGGGCGATCCGGGAGCACGGCCTGTCGGTGCCGGGCGATATCTCCGTCGTAGGCTTCGACGATATCGAGTCGGCCGAGCTGGTAACGCCTCCGCTTACGACCGTTCGCCAGAATATGCGGGAGATCGGAGGACGGGCGGCGCAAATGCTGATCGGGCTCATTGAAGGGGTGGCCGGGGCGGAGGCGGTCGTGCTGCCGGTCGAGCTGGTGATCCGCGAATCGTGCCGGAAGGTGTAAGACGCCGTCCGGGCAGACCGCAACAAGAAGAACTCGCCGTCCGGCGTGTTTTTCGCCCATTTTCGAAATCGGTTTCGTTATCCATCAACAGCGATCAAAACTGCGCAGAGATTTATTGATTCTGCTCCGGAGGTATTCATTTATGCCCACCTATTCCTATGAAGCGCCCTTCTTCGTGATCGAGGATTACGACCGGGCTGCCCCGTTCTCCAGCTTCCTGCCCGGCCTGGCCGGACGCAAGGGGATTCCGCTCTGGACCTTCTACGTGAACCGCGGACAGGCAATCGCCGGCTTCGGCATCCGCGATAAGAACAGCCCGATTATGGAATTCTCCCCGGCGAGCATCAGTTATAAGAATGTCTCGGCCGGCGGCTTCCGCACCTTTGTCAAAATCGCGGACACCACGTCCAGCAGTTCCCGCCTGTCCGCCTCTTCCGTCTATGAGCCGTTCCACAGCTTCGCCGCCGAGCCCGGCGTGAAGCGCACCCTGAAGATCGGGCGCAACGAGCTGTCGCTTGAGGAAGAGAATCCGGCGCTTGGACTCGTCTTCCGGGTCGTCTATTTCCAAGTTCCGGGCGAAGATTTCGCGGCGCTGGCCCGGCAGATCGAGATCGTCAATACAGGGGCCCGGCCCGTCGAACTGGAGGCGCTGGACGGTCTGCCGGAGATTCTGCCTTACGGCACGGAGAATGCCGCCTACAAAGAGATGGGAAATCTGCTGCGGAGCTGGATGGATGTCTTCAACCTGGAGAACGGGATACCTTTCTACAAGCTGCGGTCTAGCACACACGACGAGGCCGAGGTGACGGAGATCGCGGGCGGCCATTTCTATCTCTCTTTTGGCGGGGACGGAGAGCTGATTGCGCCGCTGGTCGATGCGCAGACCGTATTCGGCGGCAACACCTCGCTGCTCTATCCCGAGCGGTTCGCGGAGACGCCGCTTGCCGAGCTGTTCCGGCTTCCGCAGGTAACGGCGAACAAAGTGCCCTGCGGGTTCACCGGCAAGGCGGCCCGTCTGGAGCCCGGCGGCAGCCTGAGGCTGCATACGCTGATCGGCCATGCGGGCGACCTTGGCTCTCTCAACCAGCAGAAGGAGCGCCTTGCTTCCGCCGGATATCTGGTCCGTAAGCGGGAAGAAGCATCCCGGCTAGCCGATGTCCTAACGGACCGGATGGCCACTTCAACCTCATCGCCGCTGTTCGACGCTTACTGCCGCCAGAGCTACCTGGACAATCTGCTTCGCGGCGGAAGTCCGGCCGTGTTCGGACAGGGGAAGGAGGCCAAGGTATACCACCTGTTCTCCCGGAAGCACGGCGATCTGGAACGGGACTACAATTTCTTCTCGATTGCCCCTGAGTTCTATTCGCAGGGCAACGGAAATTTCCGGGATATGAACCAGAACCGTCGAAGCGACGTGTTCTTTCACCCCGAGGTCGGGGCGTTCAACGTCTATATGTTCTTCAGCCTGATTCAGGCGGACGGATTTAATCCGCTCCAGGTCAAGGGCAGCACGTTCATCGTGCCGCCGGACCGGATGGAGGAACTGAAGGCGCTGATTCGGAGCAAGACGGCCGGGATGGAGGAACCGTCCGGCCCGGCGAAGGAAGCGGGGGAACGCACGGGAGAACACGGGGAAGAACTGGCGGAGGCATTGGCGGAAGAACTGGCTGCGTTGTGTGCGAAGCCGTTCACACCAGGCGGCGTGGCGCATCTCCTGTACGACCGCGGCGTCCGGATGGCGGAGGCGGAAGAAGAGTTCCTCGGCCGGCTGCTGGCGCTGTCGGAGCAGCGGATTGAGGCCGGCTTCGGCGAAGGCTACTGGATCGACCACTGGACCTACAACCTGGATCTGATCGAGAGTTACCGGGCGGTCTATCCGGACCGGATGGAGGAGCTGCTGCACGCTCCCGGGACCTGCCTGTTCTTCGATAGCCCGGTCGGCGTGCTGCCTCGTTCCGAGAAGACGGTACTGAAGGACGGCAAGGTCCGCCAGTACGGCGCCACCTGGACGGACAAGGAGAAGATGAACCGGCTCGGCATCGGCCGGGACGATACGAACTGGCTCCGTACGGACCACGGCAGGGGCGAGTTGTACCGGACCGACCTGTTCGTCAAGCTGGTGGCGCTGTCGCTCTGCAAAATGGCCTCGCTCGACCCCTGCGGCATGGGCATTGAGATGGAAGCGGGTAAGCCGGGTTGGAACGATGCCATGAACGGGCTGCCGGGCTTGTTCGGCTCCGGCATGGGGGAGACGTTCGAACTGAAGCGGATCGTCCGGTTCGTCGCCGAATGGCTGGAGACGCTGCGGAGGAAGGAGCGGCTGGAGCAGCGCACGGCGCTGCTGCCGGAGGAGCTGTACGGGTTCCTCGCGGCGGTCAATGAGGCGATCGCTTCGTCCGGCGAGGACGACTTCGCCTGCTGGAGCCGGCTGGCAGAGGCGCGGGAGCGCTACCGCGAGAAGATACGATTCGGCATCGGCGGCGCCGAGCGGGAGATCACGTTCGCGGATCTGCTGGGCGTCTTCCGACGGTTCATGCAGAAGCTTGACCGCGGCATCGCCAAAGCTACCGCCGCCGGGAACGGCTTAGTGCCGACATATTTCGTCTATGAAGCTGCCGCGTTCGAGCCCGAGCTGGACGCGGAAGGCCGCCCGGTCATCGGTGGGTACGGACTGCCCAAGGCGGTGGTAACCGCCTTCCGGGCCGAGCCGCTTCCGGCCTTCCTGGAGGGCCCGGTGCATGCTCTGAAGACGGTTGAATCGGCGGAGGAAGCCGCGGCCATCTATGACGCCGTCAGGTGCAGCGGACTGTATGACGAGAAGCTGCGCATGTACAAAACCTCCGTTCCCCTGGACGGCCAGCCGATGGAGATCGGCCGCATCCGGGCGTTCACGGCAGGCTGGCTGGAGCGGGAGTCGGTCTTCCTGCACATGTCCTACAAGTATTTGCTGGAGCTACTGAAGTCAGGGCTGACGGACCGGTTCTACAAGGAATTCCGCCACGGCCTGATCCCGTTCCTGGACCCGGCCGTGTACGGGCGCAGCACGCTGGAGAATTCCTCGTTCCTGGCGACTTCGGTCAACCCCGATCCGGCCGTCCACGGGCGAGGTTACGTTGCCCGCCTGAGCGGATCCACGGCGGAGTTCCTGAGCATGTGGATTGCGATGATGGCCGGGCGGGAGCTGTTCCGGCTTAGCGATGACGGCGAGCTCACGTTCCGGCTGGAGCCGGCGCTGCCCGGCTGGCTGTTCGACGGGCAGGGGGAGATCAAGTTCCGGCTGCTCGGCCAGGTGGAGGTCACCTACCGCAACGGTCGGCGGGCCGACACCTTCGGCGCCGGCGCTGCCCGGGTGCGGCGGATGACGCTGACGGGCCGGGACGGCTCGGTCTGGACGACCGAAGGCGGCGCACTGACCGGCGATGATGCCCGCCGTCTGCGCGAAGGAGCCGTGGCGGCGATTGTCGCGGAGCTGGAGTAGGAGACCGAAGTGCGGGAACGAATCCGCAGAGTAGAGCAGGAGAACTGGAGCAGGTAACGGAGGATTACGCGGGGCGAGGAAGGGAGGCGCCTCCGCCGCTCATTTTGCCAATAATGGAGGTTCAATTCAAATGACCCAGCAGACCCGTAAATGGGAGTTTATCGGCGCGGACGGCGATTTTCGGATCGCAAGTCCGCACCTTACCAGCTATCTGTACTTTCCGCTCGCCAACGAGGCGGGCCTCATGTCATCCGTCACGCCGACGCTGCACGGCGACATCAAAACCGGACACAATGCGTTCCTGAACGAGCCGGTCTGGGCGGAGAATCTTCACAATTCCCGGGCCTCCCGGAATTTCTGGATCTATACGGAGGAAGCGGGCGCCTGGTCCTGCGCCGGCAATTCGGCCGCCCAGCACAGTCGCCGCTACGAGGCGGGAGGAGAAGAGGACGCTGAGGTGGAGGCCGGCTTCCTCTGGCACAAGCTGACGCGCCGGCATCCCGCACTGCCGCTAACCGTCGAGACGATCAGCTTCGTTCCGGCGGGGGACGACACCGCCGAACTGATGAAGGTCACGCTGACCAATACCGGAGACCGGCCGCTGACGCTGACGCCGACGGCGGCGATTCCGCTGTATGCCCGATCCGCCGACGATCTCCGCGATCACCGGCAGGTCACCTCGCTGCTGCACCGGATCTATACGCTGCCGGCCGGCGTCGAGGTTCAGCCGACGCTGTCTTTCGACGAGCGGGGACACCGGGTGAACCGGATGTCGTACAGCGTGCTCGGCCGGGAGGGGGACGGGGCGGCGCCGGAAGGCTTTTTCCCGCTGAGCGACGGGTTCATCGGCGAGGGCGGCACGCATGACTGGCCGGAGGCTGTCGTCCGCAATCTGCCGCCGGCGGATACGGCGGGCGCCGAGCGGGAAGGCGGCGAAGCCGTCGGCGCGATCCGCTTTCGCGAGGTTACGCTGGCCCCGGGAGAAGCGCGCAGCTACGTGCTGGCGATGGCGATTACGGATGGCCGAACCGATGCGGGGCGGATTGAAGCCGAATATTTAAGCGCGGAGCGGTTCGACGCCTGGCTGGCGAAGACCTCCGCCTTCTGGCAGGCCAAGATCGGCACCGTCTCCTTCCGTTCGGCAGACTCCGAATTCGATACCTGGATGAAATGGGTGACACTTCAGCCGGTGCTGCGCCGCCTGTTCGGCAACTCCTTCATGCCGCACCACGACTACGGCCGCGGCGGCCGCGGCTGGCGCGATCTGTGGCAGGACTGCCTCGCCCTGATGATTATGGAGCCGGAGGAAGTGCGCTCCCTGCTGTTCAACAACTTCGCAGGCGTGCGGATCGACGGCAGCAATGCGACGATCATCGGTGCGAAGCCGGGCGAGTTCGTCGCCGACCGCAACAACATCCCCCGCGTCTGGATGGACCACGGCGCCTGGCCGTTCCTGACGACGCAGCTCTACATCGACCGGAGCGGGGATCTCGATTTTCTGCTGGAGGAGCAGACGTATTTCCGCGACGCTTTCACCGACCGCTGCAAGCGCCGCGACGAGACGTGGACGCCGGAGAGTGGAACGCTGCTGAAGACGGCCTCGGGCGAAGTCTACCGGGGCAGCATTCTGGAGCATATTCTGCTCCAGCAGCTGACGCCGTTCTACCTCGTCGGTGAGCATAACCATATGCGGCTGGAGGGCGCCGACTGGAACGACGGCCTGGACATGGCCGCAGACCGGGGCGAAAGCGTCGCCTTCATGGCCTTCTATGCCGGAAATCTGCGGGAGATCGGCAGGCTGCTGCGCGAACTGAAGGAACGGACCGGCCGGGCGACGGCAGAGATCGCCGAGGAGATGCTTCTGCTGCTCGACACCCTGGGCGGCGAGCCGGTGGATTACAATTCCGTGGAGGCGAAGCATGAGCGGGCACGGATGTTTTTTGAAGCGGTTCCGGGCAGGGTTCAAGGAGGGAAGGCAGCGGTCGATCTGATCGCGCTGGCTGAGGACCTGGAACGGAAGGCCGGCTGGACGGCGCGGCATATCCGGGAACGGGAGTGGATCGCGTCGAAGGACGGCAGCCGCTGGTTCAACGGGTACTACAACAACGACGGCGAACGGGTCGAGGGCGACTGCGGAGAAGGCGTGCGGATGACGCTGACGGGTCAGGTCTTTCCGGTGATGAGCGGCGTCGCGGCGGAGGAGCAGGTGCGGGAGGTCATTCGGGCTGTAGACCGGCATTTGCTGGATGACCGGATCGGGTACCGGCTCAATACGCCGTTTGGCGGCATTCAGCCCAATCTCGGCCGGGCGTTCGGCTTTGCCTTCGGGCACAAAGAGAACGGCGCCATGTTCAGCCACATGACGGTGATGTACGGGAATGCGCTCTACAAGCGCGGCTATGCTGCGGAAGGACGGAAGGTGCTGGATTCCATTTACCGGCTGTGCCTCGATTTTGAGCGCAGCCGGATTTATCCGGGCATTCCCGAGTATATCAGCGAAGAGGGGCGCGGCATGTACCACTATCTGACCGGTTCCGCAAGCTGGCTGCTGCTGACGCTGCTGATGGAGGTATACGGCGTCCGGGGCCGCTTCGGCGACCTGCTGCTGGCGCCGAAGCTGGCCGGCGACCAGTTCGATGCCGAAGGCCGGGCTGCGGTGACGACGCTGTTCGCGGGCAGAACGCTGGAGATCCGCTATGTGAACGCAGGCCGCAAGGACGCGTGGAACTGCGCGGTGGCCGGTTGTACGCTGAACGGCGCAGCGGTTGAGGCCAAAGCGGTGAACGCGCCGGATGCGGCGGGCGGCGTTGTACTGCCCCGGGAGTGGATCGAAGCTCTGCCCGCCGGCGGAGTTCACCGGCTGGAAATAACGCTGGAGTAGGAGTAAGGTTCTGCGCGCCGCACAGGTTGGACGTCTATACAAACAAAGAAGGCTTTCGCACATCCGGTGAACGGAATGGCGAAAGCCTTCTGTGCGCTTCCGGTCGGGAAATGCACCATGCCAATGCCGGACGCTGCTTCCCGTCGGCTGCAAGCCCTGCTTATTCCGGTATTTCTGCGGACCGTGAAACGGCCGATCCTGATCGTAACGGGACCGTCCGCTTGTGCTGCTCCGAAGCCATCCGGCAGTGCAGCTTTGGGGGAGAGTTTGGCACCAGGAGAGTAGGACCATCTACTCCGTTCGAGCCATTTTTGCTGTGTTTTCTGAAAGTACATTGACCTTTCCTTCAAGGGTGCCTATATTGAGGTAAAACAGGTGGAAGCGGAGGGGTGTGGCAGGTGGAAAAGCCGGAAATCAGCATTATCGTGCCCGTGTACCGGGTGGAGGCCTATATCCGCAAATGCGTAGACTCGATTCTGGCGCAGACCTATACCCGGTATGAATTGATTCTGGTCGATGACGGCTCGCCGGACGGCTGCCCGGCCATTTGCGACGAGTATGCGGCACGGGATGCCCGGGTGCGGGTGATTCACAAGACGAACGGCGGACTGTCGGATGCCCGGAACCGGGCGCTCGACCAGGCCAAGGGAACGTATATCGGCTTCGTCGATTCCGACGACTGGATTGCGCCGACGATGTTCGAGGAGCTGCACCGGGCTGCGGAGGCGAGCGGCGCGGACATCGCCGTATGCTGCCATTACGAAGCGGCGGGAGACGAGCTGAAGCGGATGAACGATTTCTCTGGGTATCCGGCAATCTTAAACCGGACGGAAGCGCTCGGCGAGCTGCTTCTTGACCGCCGCATTCAGAATCTGGCCTGGGATAAGCTCTACCGCCGGGAATTGTTCGAGGATGTCCGCTACCCGGCGGGCATGGCGTTTGAAGACATTCCGACCACCTACCGCTTGTTTCTCAAGGCGGATCGGGTCGCGCTTGTCGATCGGGCGCTCTATTATTATGTCCAGCGCAAGGAAAGCATCTCGGGAACTTATACGCTCGCCAAGCGGGTGGACAAATTCAACGGCACGAGCCGCAAATACGCCGACATTCGCCGGGATTACGGAGAGGCGATTCCGAAGGAGAAGTGGGACTATTTTATCTTCCGCATGGTTGATGAAGGCGTGGGCCTGTACAATGATCTGCTGCGAGAGTCCAAGAGCCGCCGTTATGCGGTGGATACCGAGACGATCAAGCGGTTTCTGAAAAGCAACCTGCCGGCCATTCTGTCCGCCAAAACGGTCAGCCCGAGGCTGAAGACGGCCGCTTTTGCGCTCTCGGCCAATGAGTGGCTGTATGACCGCATTTTCGGAACGCTTCACGCCCTGACAGGCAGGGACCGCAGCCGCGTTTCATAGGAGAACGGGAATGATTCGGGAATGATTAATGAAGGATTCATGATGATTATGAAAGAGAGAAGGGATCGGATGAAGCTGAGCATCATTATTCCGGCGTACAATGTGGAAGCGTATATTCCGCGGACGCTGGAATCGCTGGCGGCCCAGACGGTGCCGGACTTCGAGACGATTGTCGTCAATGACGGCTCGACCGACGGGACGGAGGAGACGGTAAGACGGTTCGCGGCGACGGGGCGGCTGAACCGTATCCGGATCGTCTCCCAGGCGAACGGGGGTGTCAGCGCCGCCCGCAACCGGGGACTTCAGGAAGCCTCCGGCGACTATGTGCTGTTCCTGGACGGAGACGATTATACGGCTCCCGACCTGGTCGAATCGATCTTCGGAAGCCTCGAAAGCGAGCCCGAGCCCGATCTGCTGTTCTGGAAGTGGAAGCTGGTCAGCGAAGAAGGCAAGGTGCTGAAGGACTTGTACGGACCTGCGCCGGGCCTGCCCGCTGCAATGACTTCCGCAGAGGTGCTGCGCGGCGTGCTGGTCGAGCAGCGGCTGGAGCTCTGGACCGCAAGCGTCGCCTATCGGCGGGAGCTGCTGACGGCGCAGGGCATCCGGTACACGGAAGGCTGCGTCAACGGCGAGGACCAGGAATTCACTTACAAAGCGCTGGCCCGGGGAAGAACGGCGGCTTTTATCGACCGGTATCTGTCCTTCTATCTGGAGCGCAACACCTCGATCTCCGGTGTGTACAATGTGAAGAAATTCGGATTCGCGGACGCCTTCGCCCGCGCCGCGGCGTTCATGCAGGAACGCCCTGAGTTGAAGGAGGCGTCGGAAGCGCTGCTTCTTAGACACATGCTGGACAACTACTTCTACAACCTGAAGACCTGCCTGCGCAGCGGCGGCAAAGTGTCGATCCGAAGACTGCTGCAGGACATCGACCGCGCCTACCCCGGACTCAACGGCCGCATGAAAGAGCGGATGCAGCACTGGAGACGGGAGAACCGCGGCATCAAGCCTGATATTCATTCTTTCCTAATTGCGCCGGAGCTGCTGCAGATGCTGCTGGCCTGGCAGCTTGCCGGAATCCGCTTCCGCTCGGCCGTATCGGCCCGTTTCCCCGCTGTCTCGCGCCTTAGGGGCAAGGAGACGGCCGCCGGGTCCTGAGTTTTCACACCACGTTTGGAGTACACTTCGAGAGGAGCCGCCTAATGATCGCTAAACGAAGCATGCTGAATATTGGAATCGGACTTTTGAGCCAGGCGGTTACCATTGCGCTCAGTTTTTTTATCCCCCGGCTGATTATGTTGAATTACGGCTCCGAAGCGAACGGTCTGGTAGCTTCCATCACCCAGATCATTGCTTACCTGGCCCTGCTGGAAGCGGGAGTGGGGGCGGCCTCGATCCAGGCGCTCTACCGTCCCATCGGACAGGGAGACCGCTCCAAGATCAATGAGATTCTCGCCGCAACTTCCGTCTATTACAAGCAGACCGGCATTTATTATTTCGTAGCGGTGCTGCTGATTGCCGGCGTCTATCCGTTCGTGGTCCATTCGGGATTCGACGCGGCGACCGTGATGCTGATCGTCTGCCTGAGCGGCCTTGGAGGCGCGGTGAATTATTACCTTCAGGGCAAATTCCGCGTTCTGCTGATAGCCGAAGGCAAGAATTACATCGAATCCTCGGTCGTGACAATCGCCAATGTGGTCAACAGCGCCGTTCGGATTCTGCTGCTGCTTCAGGGTGCGAACATAATTGCCGTACAGGCCGTCTATCTGGTGATTGTGCTGCTTCAGATTGCCGTGTACCGCATCTATATCCGCAGGCATTACCGGTGGATCGATCTCAGCCGGAAGCCGGACTTCGAGGCGATCAGCCAGAAGAATTCGGCGCTTATCCACGAATTGTCCTATCTGATCTTCCGCAATACGGATATTATTGTCCTCTCCCTGTTCACCAACCTGAAGGTGGTCAGTCTGTATGTGCTGTACAACATGATCTTCAACGCGGTTGACAATTTGGTGCTCATGCTGAGCGGGAGCGTCCGGTTCGCACTGGGACAGAACTTTTTTGACAACAAGCCGAAATTCATGCGGATCTTCAATCTCTACGAGACGTATTACATGGCGTTCATCTTCGCGACGATCAGCGTGGTGTACGTGATGGTCCTGCCGTTCATGTCGCTCTATACAGCCGGCGTCACCGACCAGAACTACATCGACTACACGCTTCCTCTGCTGTTCGCCGTCTCCAAACTGCTGATCAACGCCCGCAGTCCGGTAGACAGCGTCATTGACGTCGCCGGCCATTTCAAGAACACCCAGGGACGCTCTATTCTGGAATCGGCGATCAATCTCGTCTGTTCCGTCGGCTTTGTGCTGATGTTCGGAATTTACGGAGTCCTGATGGGAACGATTGCGGCACTGCTCTATCGCTCGATCGACATGATTCTGTACGCCAACGGCCGTCTCTTGGAGCGCAGTCCGTGGTTCACGCTGCGAAAATGGGGCATCAACGGCGCCCTGTTCGCCTCCGTCGTCGTGCTGGACCGGCATATAGACCTGCCCGTCCATTCCTACGGCAGCTTCTTCCTGTGGGGAATCGCCGTGGCGGTCGTCCTCTTTCCGGTCTACTTCGCCGCTGTATCGGCTGTGGAGCGGGAGGTCTTTGTTGAGCTGGCCGGTCTGGTCCGCTCGAAGCTGGGCCGGTTCCTTCCGGGAGGCAAAAGAGTGGTTCGGCAGCCTTAGGCCGCCGAAGCCCGCTGTGCGCCGGCATGAGACAAGCCGCCTTTCCGTATAGGGGAGGCGGCTTTGCTTGTGCTGCGGCAGAAGTGAAGAGAAGAGCGGCAGTCTGGGTAATGAAGGATAAGAAGACAAGCCGGGAGGAGATCCGCATGAAGAATCCGATCAAGGGATGGACAGACAGCATACAGAACCTGAAGCAGTCGCTGGACGGCGTCAAACAATCCGCGAACAAGATGAAGGCCAATCTGGATGAGGTGAAGCAGGGCATTCAGGCCACGAAGGATCAGGCTATGGAGCGCGGCGAGTTCGTCCAGGCGGAGTGGAGCCGGGCCAAGGCGTTGATCGAAGAGAGCAAGCTGGCGATCTCCGAAGCGAAGGAGTCGGCAGCGGCGGAGGCGGAGCTGCTGCTTCACGAGAAACGGCTCGCGAACAAGAGCCTGTAAAGGCGGCGCTTGGGTCAGCCCGGTAGTTGGGGTCAGCCCGGGCGCTTTTGTCTGTTCGGGAGCTTTTGTCAGAATCGTAACGAAAGAACAGCGGAAATGTTACTTTCCCCCGTCTGAATTCAGGTAAGCTGATAGGCGCGGGAGGTTACCGCACTTTCATTGCGAAGGAGAGAGCAGAATGAAGCGCATACCATCCAAAATAAGCCGGATCTTCGGTGCGGGACTGGCCTCCGTGCTTCTGGCCGCCGGATGCGGCGGCTCGCGGTGGGACTTGGCCGGCCGCGAAGCGCTGGCCGCACCGGGCGCAGCCGCCGGGAAGATCACGGCATTCCGGCAGGGAACGGTGTATGGCTTTGACTCGGCCTCCGCCCGGAGTATCGCTTACGATGCCGGACATACCTTCCGGCTCGGAAAGGACGGGCAGGTGCTGCTGTCCTATAACCGGGGCCGGTTGGAGGCAGCGGCTCCGCTGCATCTGTTCCCGCCGGGAACAGGAGACGAGGAGCGGCAGAGCGACCAGTCGGGCTTCTACCTCTCGCCGGAGCTGACTGCCATTGCCTACAGCACGGCCAGGGGAGCGGACGGGACAGCGCCGATCCAGGCGCTGATCTCGAATGACGCCGGGAGAACCTGGACGACGAATCAGATTGACGGCAGCCAGGCGGGCTCCCCCCGATTCATCGGATTCCGCAACAGCCGGGAGGGCTGGACGGTAACGACGGCGTTTCAGGGCATGGGACGGGAGGAGCATGCCGTGTATCTGACCTCCGACGGAGGGCGGACTTGGCGGAGAGCCCCCGGGAATATGAACGACGTCTACGCCCGGGTGATGACCGGAGCGGGTTTTGTAAGCCGGACGACCGGATTTGCAGGCTTCCGCTACGAATTTGCGGATTTTCAGCCGGCTATTCTACAGACCCGCGACGGGGGCCGGACCTGGAGCAGGCTTCGCGTGAAGCTGCCCGGCGAGTTCTCCGCGTATGGCCTGACGCCGCTCTCTCCCGTGTTTTTCGGAGCCGAGGGACGATATCCCGTGCTTATGAGCCGGGACGGCGCGAGCGATATTGTCGGAACGCTCACGCTGGTGAGCCATGATTACGGCCGAAGCTGGGCGTATGACGCTGGCCGGGTTCGCTGGAACTAGGCAAGTCCGGAGCCGGCTCAAGAATCTGCCCGGGAACCGGCCCTTCATCTGTCCGGCCATCCGTTCAGGACCGTTCCTCTGGCCGGAGGCGTCCGGGGGATGCTAGAATAGAGGGCATACCGCCGGCAGAGTGGACAGAGCCGGACAAATCAAGCAGGGGAGTAGAGATACCGCCATGAATGATACCCTTCGCACGTTATTCAACCACCGATCCCACAAAAGCTTCGCCGACCGCCCCGTATCGGCGGAGACGGTCCGTACCGTGGCGGAAGCGGCCCGTTCGCTGCCGTCCTGGGTCAACGGCCAGCATGTCACCATCATCGAAGTCCGCGACGAAGCGGTCAAAGGGGAGCTGGCCGCGCTGAGCGGGAATCAGGCCCATGTAGCAGCAGCGCCGGTCTTCCTGGTCTTCTGTATGGATCTGGCCCGCGCGGCGTATGCCGCCCAGCAGGAGGGCCAGCCGTTCGAGGCGGACAACGACGCCGACGCGATTCTCGTCGGAGCGACCGATGTCGGCATCCAGCTCGGCGGAGCGGTGGCTGCGGCGGAATCGCTGGGACTCGGCACGATTCCGATCGGCGGCATCCGCCGTCATACGGCCCGGGTGATCGAGCTTCTGGAGCTGCCCCGGCATGTCTTTCCGCTGGTCGGGCTCTGCCTAGGGTACCCGGCCGGGGAGCCGGCGCAGAAGCCGAGACTGCCGCTCGGTCTGGTGCTGCATGAAGGGAAATATCAGGGGATTGACCCGGAGCTGATGGAAGCGTACAACGCCGAGTACCGGACGTATACCCGGGAGCATGAGCGGACGGAGCGGAGCTGGACGGAGATTATCGCTCATTTCTACGGACTCAATCCCCGTTACGGCGATTCACAGGATACGCTTCGGCGGCAGGGGTACAGCTGGGGCGGCGCCCAAGAGGATGAGCAGCGGTGACCCTGCAGCAGTTAAAATATGTGCTGGAGATTGCCGGCAGCGGCTCCATGAACGAGGCGGCCAAACGGCTGTTCATCTCCCAGCCGAGTCTGTCCAGCGCGGTCCGCGATCTGGAAGAGGAGATCGGGGTCACGATCTTCGAGCGGACGAACAAAGGCATTACGCTCTCGAAGGAAGGGGCGGAATTCCTCGGCTATGCCCGCCAGGTGGTTGAGCAGGCGGAGCTGCTGGAGAGCCGCTATCTGAATGCGAAGCCTTCGCCGCAGCATTTCAGCGTATCCGCGCAGCATTATGCGTTCGCAGTGGAGGCTTTTGTCCACCTGGTCCGGGAATACGGACAAGAGGAGTACGAGCTGGCGCTGCGCGAGACGAAGACGTATGAGATTATTCAGGACGTCAAGACGATGCGCAGCGAGATCGGGGTTCTCTACCTGAACGATTTCAACGAGAAGGTCGTCGGGAAGCTGCTGAAGGAGGCCGGACTTCAGTTCACGAGCCTGTTCACGGCGCAGCCGCATATATTCATCAGCATCTACAATCCGCTCGCCCGGCAGGATCGGGTGACCATTGACCAGCTTCAGGCCTACCCTTACCTGAGCTTCGAGCAGGGAGAATACAATTCGTTTCATTTTGCCGAAGAGATTCTGAGTACGCTGTCCCACCCCAAAAGCATTGTCGTCAACGACCGCGCGACGCTCTTCAATCTGTTGATCGGGTTGAACGGCTACACGATTTCGACCGGCGTGTTGAGCCGGGATCTGAACGGCAACGAGATTATCCCGGTTCCGCTGGAATGCGACGAGACGATTCGCGTGGGCTGGATCAGCCACCGGAAGGTTCCGCTCTCCAGGCTTGCCGAGGCCTATGTCGAAGAACTGAAGAAGGCTACAGCGGCCGGTATAGTCTAAAGCTATAACCAGCTATAGAAATTGGACGTTACCGGCTCTTCTGCGGAATGTGCTATCTTTCTTGTAACGCGAGGCAAGGCAAGAGATACCATCCCGGAGGAGACGATAGCGATGAGCACAGTGACGAACGGAACAACACGGCGGACCCGTACCCCATACCGGCATGATATGGTCGGCAGCTTCCTGCGGCCGCAGGCGCTGAAGGACGCCAGAGAGAAATGGGCCCGGGGAGAGATCCCGGCTGAAGAACTGCGCGCGGTGGAAGATGCGGAGATTATCCGCCTGGTCGAGAAGCAGAAGAGCGTTGGCCTGAAGGCAGTGACGGACGGCGAGTTCCGGCGTTCCTGGTGGCACCTGGATTTCATGTGGGGGCTGGACGGCGTAGTAAAGGCGGAGAGCGGGCAGGGCTACCTGTTCCACGGAATCGAGACGCGGGCGGAGACGGCCCGTCTCACCGGCCGCATCCGGTTCACGGCGGATCATCCGTTCCTGGATCATTACCGGTTCCTGCACCGTCTGGCAGGGGATGACGCGGTTGCCCGGCAGACGCTGCCTGCGCCGGCGCAATTCCTGGCAGAGCTGCAGCGTCCGGAGAACGCCGCCTCCACGGCGGCGGTGTATGCCGATGCCGATGCCGATCGTCTGCTTACGGATATCGCCGCGGCTTACCGGGAGGCGATTCTCGCCTTCTACGAAGCCGGCTGCCGGAGCATCCAGCTGGATGACTGCACCTGGGGCATGCTGTGCGACGCGGGCTTCCGCGAGACGCTGGAACGCAGCGGAGGTTCCGCGGAAGACGCTGCGGCAGCCTATGCCCGCGTCAACCGGGAAGCTATCCGGGGATTGCCCGAGGATCTGGCGGTAACGACGCATGTGTGCCGCGGCAACTATGCCTCGGCCTGGGCTTCTTCCGGCGGCTACGAGCCGGTAGCCGATACGCTGTTCGGCATGGAGGAATACGACGGCTACTATCTGGAGTTCGATACGGACCGTTCGGGCGGATTCGCCCCGCTGTCCGCCCTCGGAGACCGCCAGGTGGTGCTGGGTCTGATCTCCTCGAAGGATGGGGAACTGGAAGACAAGGACGCGATTGTCGGCCGGGTCCGGGAAGCTGCCCGGATCGTCGGCCTGGACCATATCTGCTTAAGCCCGCAGTGCGGCTTCGCCTCCACGGAGGAAGGCAACCTGCTGACGGAGGAGCAGCAGTGGCGGAAGCTTGAGCTGATCAAGGAAATCGCCGACGAGCTGTGGACGGATGAGCCATAAGCCTGAAGTCTGAACCGGCAGGGCAAGAGACGGCCTGGCCCTGCTCCGAATGTTCCATAGACAAAAAAGCCAGACCAAGAGCCGCCCAGAAGAGAAGCTTCCGGGCGGCTCTTGCTTGCTTGTCTTTAGGGAAGAAACGGGGAGAGGGTTTAGGAGACCTCGGCGGAAGCCGGAAGGTCTACTTGCCCGTTTTGCGAAGGAAGGTAAAGTTGCTGTACATATAATGATAGAAGGACTTGTTCGTGGCGATGAGCAGGGCAAAGGCCTTGGCGCGGAGGTCGATATTGCGGGCCGAGACGATGACGCCCAGATTCCGGCGGATAAACGCTTCTACTTCCTTAGCCGAGCTGCTCTGGTCGGGAAGAAGCTTCTCGCGCAGCAGATAATTATAGAGATCCATGCCTTCGCTGACGATAATGTTGATGGATGCATTCCAGACGGAAGGGGAGATGATGTTCCGGTACTGCTTCAGAAGCGTATTGTGCCGTTCGTTGACGGCGTAGAACTTCTGGCGCAGCTTCCGCACGCTGCTGTTCCCGGTAATGCTGCTTCCCCGCTTCACGTAGTAATAGAGAGGACGGTCTACGAGCGCCACCCGGGATGCCTTGATGAAGAGCTGGTAGACGGTGAGGATGTCTTCGTAATCGATGCCTACCGGATAGCGGACGCCGTCAAAGAGCTCGCGCTTGAACAGCTTATCCCAGGCGTAGCTCTTGATCCGCTGGTCGAGGATGATCTCGGTAACGGCTTCGACGTTGCCCAGAACGGCATCGCCTCCGAATGTGTTGATCCGCTCGGCCCGGCCGTCCTCTTCCGAGTAGTGGCAGCAGACGGCGATATCGGCGTTCTGTTCGGTGACGGCGCGGTGAAGCTGCTCCAGCATATCGGGGGCGATCCAGTCGTCGGAGTCGATGAACGCGATATACCGGCCGACCGCGATATCCAGGCCGAAGTTGCGGGCGTCGGAGAGGCCGCCGTTGGGTTTGTGCAGCGCTTTGATGCGGCTGTCCCGCTCCGCATAGGCATCGCAGATGGCGGGACAGTTATCCGGAGATCCGTCGTCAACCAGGATCAGCTCGAAATTCGCGAACGTCTGTCCCAGAATGGATTCGACGCACTTCTCCAGATAATCCTCCACTTTATAGCAAGGAACGATGATGCTGATTTCCGGACGCGGCACGATGGTCTTCACCCTTTCGCTTCAGTTTCTGATACCCCAAATAATAGGGAAGGGCCGGAGAAAGGTCAATGCACTTTCAGAAAACACGGCAAAAATGGCTCGAACGTAGTAGAGATTCCTACTCTTGAAGTGGCAGCGGAGTGCCGGATTAGATGTAGAGATCCGTTTATTTCGTGAAGAAACGGGTATAGCTAAATCGAACACTCTCTATGGCCGTTTAGAGTGTTAAAGCATGGAAAACGCAGGTTTACGGTGGATTCTGGAGAATTTCAGAGCAAACCCAGAGTCCCTTTCAACTTTTTGCGGAATTCGTCGATTTTTATTGATTATTTACGGCCATTTCTGTATAATCAGCGTTGTCGTTTTCAGGACGGGGTACCCCTCCGGGGCTTACCCACAAAACTTTGAGGAGGTCATCATTTTGGGAAAAGCGTTAATTATCGGCGCCGGCGGCGTGGCTAGCGTTGTGGTCCATAAGTGCGTGCAGAACCCCGACGTGTTCGAGGAAATCTGCATTGCCAGCCGTACGGTCGAGAAATGCGAAGCTTTGAAGAACAAACTGGACGGAGGCCGCACCAAGATCAGTACGGCCAAGCTGGACGCCGATAATACGGACGAGGTCATTGCTCTGATCGAGCGCTTCCGTCCGGACGTCGTGATCAACGTCGCGCTTCCGTACCAGGATCTGACCATCATGGACGCATGCCTTGCGACCAAGACTCATTATCTGGACACGGCCAACTACGAGCCGCCGGAGACGGCCAAGTTCGAATACAGCTGGCAGTGGGCCTATAAGAAGAAATTCGAGGAAGCCGGCATCATGGCCCTGCTGGGCTGCGGCTTCGATCCGGGTGTAACCGGCGTCTTCTCGGCTTATGCCGTGAAGCATTATTTTGACGAGATTCATACGATTGACATCGTTGACGCGAATGCCGGCGACCACGGTTACCCGTTCGCTACGAACTTCAACCCGGAGATCAACATCCGCGAAATTACGGCCAACGGCCGCTACTACGAGAACGGCGAATGGATCGAGACGCCGCCGCTGTCGGAGAAGAAGGTGTACGATCTGCCGGAGATCGGTCCGAAGGATATTTACCTGCTGTACCATGAAGAGCTGGAGTCTCTGGCTAAGAACATTCCGGGCATCAAGAAGATCCGTTTCTGGATGACGTTCTCCCAGAATTATCTGACTCACCTGAAGGTGCTGGAGAATGTCGGCATGACTTCCATCGAACCGATTGTCTTCGAGGGCAAGGAGATTATTCCGCTCCAGTTCCTCAAGGCGGTACTCCCGGACCCGGCCTCGCTCGGACCGAGAACCAAAGGCAAGACCAATATCGGCATCATCGCCCAGGGAACGAAGAACGGCGAGCCGAAGACCTACTATGTCTACAATGTCTGCGATCACCAGGAATGCTACCGTGAAGTCGGCTCCCAGGCCATCTCCTACACGACAGGCGTTCCGGCGATGATCGGCGCCATGCTGATGATCCAGGGGGAATGGATGAAGCCGGGCGTGTACAATGTTGAAGAGATGGACCCGGACCCGTTCATGGACCAGCTCAACAAGCAGGGATTGCCTTGGCAGGAAGATTTCTCGCCGACGCTGCTCGACTAGGAACCGCTTCATGAAGCCGATTGATTTCAGCGCGGTTCCCTCGCCGAGCTATGTGGTTGACGAACGTCTCTTAATTCAGAATCTGGAGATTCTGAATTCGGTGCAGGAACGCACCGGCGCCCGGATTCTGCTTGCCCAGAAGGGATTCTCCATGCATTACCTGTATCCCCTTGTCGGGAAGTATCTGAAGGGCGTGACCTCCAGCTCCCTGTTCGAAGCGCGGCTCGGCTACGAGAAGATGGGCAAGGAGACCCATGTCTATGCGCCGGCCTATGTGGATTCCGAATTCGACGAGATCATGAAGTACAGCGATCATATTGTCTTCAATTCGTTCTCGCAATGGCGCCGGTTCAAGGACCGCGTGCAGAGCGCGCCGAAGAAGATCAGCTGCGGCATTCGCATCAATCCGGAATATTCCGAGATTGAAATTCCGCTCTATGATCCCTGCTACAACAACTCGCGGATGGGCACGACGCTGGAGAACTTCCGTCCCGATGAGCTGGACGGCATCGACGGCTTGCATTTCCATACAATGTGCGAGCAGAATTCCGACACGCTGGAGCGGACGCTCCGGGTAGTGGAGGAGAAATTCGGACCGTATCTCCACGGGATGAGATGGCTCAACTTCGGGGGCGGCCATCATATTACGCGTCCCGATTACGATCTGGATACGCTGTGCCGCTCCATCACTCATATGAAGGAGACGTACAACGTCGAGATCTACCTGGAGCCGGGCGAAGCGGTGGCGCTGAACGCCGGCTACCTGGTAGCGACGGTGCTCGATACGATGAAGAACGGGATGGACCTTGCCATTCTGGATACGTCCGCCGAATGCCATATGCCCGATGTGCTGGCCATGCCGTACCGGCCGAATATTATCGGCTCCGGTCAGCCGGGCGAGTTCCCGCACACTTACCGTCTCGGGGGTCTGACCTGCCTGGCGGGCGACATCATCGGGGACTATTCGTTCCCCGAGCCGCTGAAGCCCGGCGACCGGCTTGTGTTCACCGATATGGCGATCTACAGCATGGTCAAGAACCATATGTTCAACGGCGTCAACCTGCCTTCCATCGTCAGCTACAACGACGAGGAGGGTCCGCGGGTGGTGCGGAGCTTTGGTTTTGAGGATTTTGCCGGGCGGCTGTCCTGAGACTGCCTTGTCCGTGATCTGTATATGTTAAAGAAGCAGCCAGCCAAGAGTCATTCTTGGCTGACTGCTTCTTTGCGTTCTGCCGGGGATTCGGCCGCCGCGCTCTGCCGGGAGGCGGCATCCAGGCGCATCAGCAGGCTGGTGCGGTCCTGCTCGGTCTGCGTCTCGAAGCGCTCTCCGATATCCTGCCACTGCTGCTTGGCGGGAAGATCCGATTCGACGGCCTCCCGGACCGAGTCTTCCCACAGAGCATTCACGTTGCGGTCCAGTGGTGTCGGAGTCAGATGAGTCAGATGCGGAAGATCGGCCAGAATCATCGACAGCGTATTCTGTCCGCCGAGATAAGGATCGGCTTGGCCCTTGTCCCCCAGATTGACAATTCGTTTGAGATACTGGGCGGCCAGGTCTTTATGGGCGCTCTGCTTGGTGATGGCCGCCACTGCTCCGCCGCTCGTCCCGTAGAGCCCCAGAGGAAGGCGGGTTGCCCGCCATTTGCCGCTCTGCTCCGGGACCCAGCTCTTCAAGTCATTGCTTCCCCATTGGCCGGTAACATACATCGCGAGCTTGCCGCTCCGCAGCGCTTCCTGGCCCCATTGGTCCCAGACGGTGGCTCCGAGGGCGAGTTCCTCCTGCTTGACGGAACGGGCCGTATTCAGAGCGTCGATGAAGCCGGCGCCATCGCGGTTGAATTCCAGGTTCTCACTGAACATACTCGCGGAAGCGGCGGCGATATCCAGCGGATCGCTATTCTTCTGAAAGATATAGATACCCTGCCGCTTCAAGGTTCTTGCCATGCTTAGCCATCCTTCGGGAGTGCGGAGAAGGGCGGCGACCTGGCCGGGTTCCGACGGCAGCCCGCTGCTGCGAAGCAGGTCTTCGCGGTAGAAGGTCAAGGCTTCGCCATAGCTGGCCGGAACAGCGATTAACCGGCGGCGGTCGAAGCTGGTCAGCATCGGGAGCAGGTTATCGGGAATGCCTGTGATTACCGAAGCCAGGCCAAGCGCCGGATCGTTCAGATCCACGAAGACGTCCAGTCCGTTGAACTCGCCCAGAATCCCGCTGTCCAGAATCATAATGTCGGGGACGCTGTCCGAGGACAAAGCAGCCATATAAGCGGAAGAGACGTTGTTATAATCAATGACCCGGGTCTCCAGCCGGACATCGGGATACCGGGATTGGAACAGACTGTTGGAGCCGCTCATATCGTAGTAGGACCAGACGACCAGCTTCTGCGAGCGTGAGGCGTCCCCGGCGGAATCCGACGCCCGGGCACTGACCGGAAGCTTCTCCGCCGGATACTCGTTAAGTCCCGGATAACGCCCGGAACAGGCCGTCAGCAGCAGGAGGGCTGCAACCAAAAGAGCGCCCAGGAGACGCCGGATGAAGCGGTGCATACCGCGCGGGGTTGTCATTCACTCTCCTCCTTCTCGCGGATCTTGGCGTACCATACAAAACGGCTGCCGCCCAGCTGTTTGGCCCGGTACATCGCCTGATCCGCCAGCTGAACCAACCGTCCGGGGTCTCCGGTATCGGCCGGACTGACCGCGATGCCGATGCTGGTTCCAAGCGGCAGATCCGCATCCTTGAAGCGGACCGGTGCCCGGAACCCGTCCAGGATCGCCTGGGCGGCCGCTTCGGTCTGGAGCAGCGGGGCATTCTCCAGAACCGCGACGAATTCATCGCCGGCGATCCGGCAGACAAAGCCTGTCCGGCAGGCTTCGCGCAGCACACGGGCGGCATGGATCAAGACGGCGTCGCCCGCATCGTGGCCATACGTGTCATTGATGTGCTTGAAGCGGTCGAGATCCAGGAACAGCAGCGTCAGTTCGGGAACCGACTGCGCAGGCAGATCCCGGAGACTGTTGAGATACTGGGTGAAATAGAGGCGGTTCGGCAGACCCGTAAGCGGGTCGGAGAACGCCATCTGCCGGAACTGGCCTTCCGACTGCTGCAGCTTGGCAGTCTGTTCTTGCAGAAGCTTGTTCATATGCTCCCTTTCCCTCAGCATGTCGCCCAGTTCAACCGACATTTCATTAAAATTATCCGTCAGCCGGTTGAATTCAACAATTCGTCCCTTGGAAATGACATGGGTGTCGCCCCCCTGCGACAATCTGGCGGGAAGGCCGCTGGTGGCTTCGACGAGCCCGTTCATGACGCGCTGAATCATTCGGCCGAGGAACAGATTTCCCATCAAGACGAGCAGAATGAAGAGCAGCGAGAAGCCCAGAATGAGGGAGTAGATCGACTTGACGTCGGATAAATACTCATGGGCCGGCACAATGACGAGAATATGCAGGGAGCTGCGGATTTCCACCGGATCATCCAGGTAATAAAGCGCTTTATTCCAGCGGGACAATTCATACAGACTGTTGTCCGGCGATAAGGCAAGCCATAGCTTGTCGTTATACCGGTAGTATTGTCCGTCCGGCCATTCCCATCGTTCTTCGGCGGATGCCTGCCGGGTGTCTGCATAAATATACCCCGTCTCATCCAGAATCAGAATCCGCGCGCTGCCGGATTGCTTGGCCAGCACAAGCTGCTCCAGTCTTCCGGCTTGGAGGTCGGCATGAAGACGGAGCATCCGGTCATCCTCCAGCGTCCATTCATTCAGATCGTCCCGGATGCCGCTGCTAAGGGAATGCGAGAACTGATAGGCCCGCTGATGCATCGTCCGGTCGAGATATTGGCCGGTAATGACCAGAATCAGGATAAAGGCTCCGAGCATGCCGGTGGCCGACAAATGGAAGAGCAGGGATTGAAACGGAATATCCCCGCGGCGAGGTTCGGCCTTCTGCGGCACAAAGTCGGGCAGCAGATAAGTCGTCGCCAGTTCAGACAGCAGGGTGTTGGCCATTCCGTTCAGAACCGGAAGCGTAGTGAGCAGCACCATGTCGGTCAGAGAGACCTGACCTTCCGCATAAGCCATCACATAAAGGAGCGGCGCGCCGATCAGAATCCAGAAGATCAGATCGCGCAGCAGCATCCGGTCCCGCATCCTTCCTCTATGCAGGGCGAGGAAGAGGATTTCCAGGAAATACAGCGTATGAAAAGCGGTACCATCCCAAAAAAGCCACTGAACAGTCAGAACCGTCAGCGAGATCAGGATACCGTGCCGGCGGCCCAGCAGCCGGATGGCCAGAATGGGGAACAGACTCTGGAATGAGAATTGAAGGCTGGCCAGCATGGGGACGGAATACCTTCCCGAGAGCAGCGCCAGAAACAATAGAACCAAGCCGAGCAGCGGGTTGGCGAATCGGGATTGAGCAGCTTTCATCGTTGACCTCTATTCCGGCAGTAATTAGGTAATCGTCTTCATTATCTATTTCGGTATAACAGACGCATGTTGTTAGCGTAAATGTGCATTTTCGACATAAAAAACAAGGAAACAAAGTAAATTTCACAACTTTGTTCCCTTGTTTTTCTTTTTCTTGCAAACCTTTAGACCTAATTTAAAACGATATCAATCTGCTGGGTGCCGGGACTCCAGGCGACCGTGGCGCCGAGTTGCTCGCTGATGAACCGGATCGGCAGGTACAGGGTGCCGCTGACGATAAACGGCTCGTTCAGTACTTTGGCTTCCTTTCCGTTGAGAGTGATTTTGCCTGTCTTTCCGCTGGCCGCGATGGTCAGCGCGGGGCGTCCGTCTGCCGACGGGCGGGTGACCGTGGCTGTCTTCGTTGTATTGTCGTAACCGATCGAGGCGCCCATCCGGCCAAACAGGGCGCGCATCGGCACGAAGTTCTGGCCGTCTTTGGTGACAACGCCGGAGGTGAAGGCCACGTTCTCGCCGTTGAGCGTAACGCTGATCGGCGATTGGACCGGAACCGGCTTGAAGTTCCAGAACTCGTCCGAAGCGTTGCCCAGCGCATAATCCTTGCCTACGCCCCAGCCCCAGAGGGAACCGTCGTTCTTCTGGAACAACAGGTCACGATAGCTTGCCCGGGCGGTTGCAATGTCCGAGGCGATCAGGCCAAAAGGAGCCGAAGGAGAGAGGGTCTCCGTCTCGATGGAAGTCTCGTAGAGCTTGCCGTCCCGGGTCAGCGCCAGCAACGAGCGCTCGATCACAAAAGCATCGACCACTTGGGAGACGCCGGTAAGCCGGATCGGCTTCTGGTCATGATACTGGGTTCCGTCCGACCAGCCGGTTATGGTGCCGCCCCAGAACCAGAGCCGGCCCTGTCTGTCCACCGCAACGAAAGATTGGTAGCCGTCCTGCTTGACGACGGCGATATTGGACAGCCCGGGAACCTGACCCGGGGCTTGAGGGGCGTCCGATAAGGCCCGGTGCTCCGTCATCGACCAGACCGTGCCGTCTTTCCGAAGCGCGACATCATTTTCCAGCTCGACCACATCCTGCAGTCCGGGAACCTGGACCAGGGAGGAGACGGAGTCATTCCGGCTGTCGGTATCTTTCCAGACCGTGCCGTCCTTCTTCAAGAACATGAATTCGACCTCATACCCGTACTCGCTCGTGTAAACTTTGTACGCGGCCATATCGGTGACATCCGACAATCCTTCGATCTTGGTGAAGCTGGTGTCGTCCCAGCCCTGATCGGTTCTTTCATTCATATAGACCCGACCGCTTCCGTCCCTCGCCAGGGTGGGGCCGTAATAGATGACCTGCTGAACGTCGGAGACGCCGCTTGCCGTCCGGACGCTCACAACTGACGGATAGCCGGTCCGGGTAATAACTCCCAGCGATCCGTCCGCTCCCCGGACGTAGCCTTCGCCCAGCAGTCCCGCCGGAGCCGGATAATCGCTGACCTGCGTAGGCACAGGCTGGCTGCCTCCCCAGGTCCAGAGAGTTCCGTCTGATTTAATCAGCGCACCGGGGCCGAACTCCTTGACGACCGGCGTCTTCTCCGTCTCACCCGCAGCGGAGGCTCCCTGCGTCAGCGGGCCGGTGCCCCCGAGCAGCAGGATGGCAAGGCCGAACGGCAGGATACGATTCTTCCATTTCATCATGATTTCCCTCGTTTCTTCTGTTAGAGTAGCGGATTCATAGCGGACTGAGAGCCGCGCTACAGCATTAGACGCTGAAAGGGTGCTAAAAGTTTCCACTTCAGACGGAGTCTTGGGTGTGCCGGTTCCGCCTGCATTTAGGCGTAGGAAGAAAGGCGGGGCTGTGATACAATAGGCTGGTTCTGCTTTTGTGTCGTCTAGAAGAAAGGATTGTCGCTAAATTTATGAGACCTGGTCATTTTATTGCAGTAGAGGGGCCAATCGGAGCCGGCAAAACGACGCTGGCCGCCATGCTGGCCCGGGAGCTGGGAGCTCCTGTCGTCAATGAGATCGTCGAGGAGAACCCGTATCTCGGCAAGTTCTACCAGAACATGGAGGATTGGAGTTTTCAACTGGAGATGTTCTTCCTCTGCAACCGGTTCAAGCAGCTTGAGGATGAGGCGCGCCCTCTTCTGGAGAGCGGCCGAACGGTTGTGGCGGACTACCATATGTACAAGAACCTGATCTTCGGGGAGCGCACGCTGAACGGATCGAAGCGGGAGAAATACCGTCAGATCTACCACCTTCTGATGGACGATCAGCCCCGCCCGGATATTGTGATCTACATCAAGGCTGACCTGCCCACTCTTCTCCGCCGGATCGGCATGCGGGGACGGGAGATCGAGCAGGCGATGGATCCGGGCTACTTAAGCCGGCTGATCGAGGATTACGAGGAGGCCATGCCGGCGCTGGCCCGGAGAGAACCGGGCACGGCGTTTGTGACCGTGGACGGAGGAGAAATTGATTTTGTCGAGAACCCGGCCCAGTTCCGGGAGATTCTATCGCAGGTAAAGGAGCATATGCAATGAATACGTACGGCATCCCCAAGCAGGCCGTGATTACGGTAGCCGGTACCGTCGGTGTCGGCAAGTCGACGCTTACCGCCGCTCTGGCGCGGCAGCTCGGCTTCCGGACTTCGCTGGAATCGGTCGATCACAATCCGTATCTGGAGAAATTCTACGACGATTTCGAGCGCTGGAGCTTTCACCTGCAGATCTATTTCCTGGCGGAGCGCTTCAAGGAACAGAAGAAGATGTTCGAGCTCGGCGGAGGCTTCGTGCAGGACCGGTCCATCTACGAGGATACCGGGATTTTTGCCAAAATGCATGCCGACCAGGGAACGATGAGCGCGGTCGATTACGAGACGTATACCAGTCTCTATGAAGCGATGGTGATGACGCCTTACTTCCCGCATCCCGATGTGCTGATCTATCTGGAGGGCAGCCTGCCGTCGATTCTGAGACGGATTCAGGAACGGGGACGGGAGATGGAGCTTCAGACCGACACCGGCTACTGGGAGACGATGTACGGCCGCTATTCCCGGTGGATCGGCGAATTCACCGCCTGTCCGGTTCTGCGCCTGAACATTGACGATTATGACGTGAACGATGAGCGCTCCATGGCGGACATTCTGGCGCGCGTGGGCGGCATGATCGGCAGCCGCCCCGTGCGGATCTAGCCGGGAGAGCAAGAAGAACGGGTACAATCAAGGGTTTCCGCAGGCCGCAGGGCTTGCGGGAGCCTTTTTTGATGCAGCCGCGCCTTCGCGCCTTGGGGTTAGGGCATGCGAACGCTTCCGAGCTGGCTTTCCTCCGCAACTTCCGTGTTCTTTCCGGCGTTTAAGGTATTGGAAGGATGAGGAAAGAAGGAGATAACGATGAAGAAATGGACCCAGGCGGCGCTTGCCGTCTCCCTCCTGCTGGGAGGGGCCCAGCTCGGCGGAGCGTCCGCCGTTCAGGCTGCGGGAGATGTCACCATTATATTGGATGGCTATCCGCTGCCGTTCCCGCAGCCGCCGGCGGTCGTGAACGGAACTACGATGGTCCCGTTCCGCGCCATTTCCGAGGCGCTGGGTATCGGCGTCGTCTGGAACCCGTCCGCGAAGACGATTACCGCAGTGAGCGGCGCAGGGGAAGACAAGCTGGAGGTCGTGCTTGCCGTCGGCAGCAAGACAGCCAAGGTCAACGGAAATCCGGTCCGACTGCGGGAAGCGCCCCGGATGACCAAGGGAACGACGCTGATCCCGCTGAGTTTCTTCAGCGAGCAGTTCGGGGCGAACGTCTCCTGGAATCAGACATCCAAGACAGTAAGCATCCTATCGCCGAAATCCGACCTTTACACGCTCGGATTCTATGCTATAGCCTCCTATGATGAAGCTTCGCTTATGCCGGCGTTCGACGACATCGCTTTTGGCTGGTCGCGTCTGGATGACAACGGACACTATACGACTTCCGGCTCGGGCGGAGACAGCTTCTATTGGCCGAAGGCAAGCGGCGATGTTACGCCGGAATCCCTGGTCGGACAGGCTTCGGCCTCCGGGACCTCCTATCTGATGGTCGGCTCCGGCGACAAGAAGCTTCAGGTCACGAAGAATCTGGAGGACCCGGCGCTCCAGGCCGAGACGATCGCCGGCATCATGGAGACCGCGGTCGGCAAAGGCTTCGGGGGAGTGATGCTGGATCTGGAAGGAATCGGCATGACCGGGGACAAAGCCCGGGCGCGGGCCGATTTCAACGCGTTTGTGCGCAATCTGTCGGTGAAGACCAAGGCCCAGGGCCTCAAGCTTGGCGTGGCCCTGCATCCGATCAACAGTTCTTATACCGGTTACGACTACAAGACGCTCGGCGGACTTGCCGATGAGCTTGTCATTATGGCCTACGGCTATGGAGACGAGAAATCGCCCGAGCCTGCTGCTAAGGTCGATGAAGCGATTCGGCTGGCGCTGGCGCAGACCCCGAAGGACAAGCTGGTGCTCGGCATATCGACGGCCAGCGAGAGCACGGCATCCATCGGCACGAAGATCGGCCTTGCCAAGCGCTATGGCCTCAAGGGCGTTGCTTTCTGGCGGCTCGGTCTGATCGGCAGCGACTGGCAGGGGATCGACGGGTCGCTCAAGCTGAATGCGGACTACCCACAAATATCATAGGTTCTCCCGCCGGGAAGCGATATAATCAGTAGTCTGTGGCAACCCGGCACGGTTGCCTATTTTTTTGTAATCAGGGGGATTCGACTGAAATGACGTATAAATCGCTGGAACTGAACAAGCCGCTGACCTGGGAGCTGGAGGGCCTGGAAGTAGGGGTGACTTCCAACTGCAACTTCCGCTGCGACTACTGCTGCGCGTACAACCGCAATGACGGCCAAGGATTGGCCGGGAGCGAAGTCATTCGCATCCTGGAAGAGCTGCCTCATCTGAAGCGCGTCCGTCTGTCGGGAGGCGAGGTTACGCTCCGATATCAGGATTGTCTCGAGATTGTCGCTTACTGCGCATCCCGGGGCATCCAGACCCAGCTCAACTCCAACGGCAGTCTGCTGAACGGCGAGCGGATCGAACAGCTGGCGCAGGCCGGTCTGACGACCATTCACATTTCATTTAATTTCACGACAGCGGAGAAATTCTCGGACTACTATGGCATTCATCCTTCCGTCTACCGCAAAATCCGGGAAAATATCGCACTGTTCGCGAAGACTTCCGTCGATACGGTGCTTGAGACGCTGCTCTTCAGCGAGACCGAGCATCATATGCGCGAGATCAGCGACCATGTCTATGATCTGGGCGTGCGCACCCACGAAATCCAGAACAGCATTGTGATGGATCACAGCGGCTGGAGAGCGATCGCGGCCCGCGAGGCGCTGAAGGCGGCGGTGGAAGATCTGATTGCCCGCCGCAAGGAGGATATGACGCTCTATTTTACCTGCATGGACCGGTTCATGGATGCGCTCGGTTTCACTGAACAGCCCGGCGTCTATTTCCCGCATTGCATCGAGGGCAAGAAGCAGCTGCATCTGCACGGCAACGGCGATATTCTGATCTCCGAGCTGTGCCATCCCGTAATTATCGGGAACATTTACAGCGGCACTTCCCTGAAGGATATTTATCAGCCGATGCCCGAAGCATTGGCGGATTTTCTGGAACGGCAGCCCTGCCCGGCGCTGGATGCGCTGTTCCCGGCGGGTGTGAAGTAAGCAGGAAGGCGCTTAACTTCCTCCTCCCGGTGTTAATGAATAATTGAGGAAGGAGAGGATCATGTTGAAGAAAAAATGGTTCATCGCAAGCGCAGCCGCCGCTCTGCTGGCAACCGGTTCGGCAGGCGTGGTGGCCGGCGCCAATCTGCAGCAGATCAAGGCCTATCTGAACAACGGCCTCCGCCTTGAGGTGGACGGCGCTCCTTACACGCTGAAGGACGGCAACGGCAAAACGTTGGCCCCGATAACGTATGAGGGCCTGACCTACCTGCCGACCCAGGCGCTGGCGCGCGCCCTGGATGTTCCGATCGCCTATGATCCGGCGGCCAAGAAGATCGAGATCGGCGAAGGGGCAGGGCAGCCCAAGCAGCGGCCGCAGAATATGCCGTCGGACTTCCCGATTCCGCAGGATGCCGAGATCACTGTCTCCAGCGATACGGACGTCGGCGGAGTGCTTCAATCGAAGCTGGTCTATCTGACGCAGGAGAGTCTGGCCACAATGGGAATGGTCTACTCGGAGTATGGCCGGATCAAGGGGTTGGGCAACGCTACCCAGATGGTGACCTCAAGCAAGGTAATCGTCAAAGGCCGTCTCGGCGGCAGCAGTCCGCTGTCCGTTACAGGGGCACCCTCTGCCGAGAAGAAGGGCTATAACGAATTCACAATCACCTACTCCGAACAATAAAGCGCATTTGCGCAATACACGTCCACTGAAACCCGGGACGTTAGAACCCCTTTGGCAGCTGCCAAGGGGTTTTTTTGATGTTCGGGCTTTTTTCGCCGGGCGAACGGGGAGAAGAAAGCAGAGAAAGAGTGTCGAAATATGTAACTTGTGTACAATTAATCTCCGATAAAGAGGCATGAGCCAAATTTATCGGAAGAAGGTGCGAAGCCAATGTCAATTCGCCTGAAAATTTCAATGATTATGATCGCCTTAACTACACTATGTATCGCCGTTATGGGGGGATTTACCTATTTCAAATCCTCGGATGTGCTGACCGGTATGTCGGAGGAAGCCATGTTGAGCCTCGCATCCAGCAAATCGGAGACGATTGCCGCTATGATTGACAAGGAGCAGCGCAGCGTTGAGATGCTTGCCGAGCAGCAGGAGATTCGCGATTTGCTGGCCGAAGACGGGAAAGGCCGGCTTGAGAGCTCCAAAGATCTCCAGAACCGGGTGAATGCCAAGCTGACGACCTTCACGAAGCAGGCGGGGAACTGGGAACATGCCGTGGTCATGGGGATGGACGGCCAGGCGATTGCCGACAGCGATATCAAGACCGTCGGCAAGGACTTCAGCGACCGGGCCTATTTCAAGACCGCCATGTCCACCGGCGCTCCCGTGGTCAGCGAGACGCTGAAATCCAAGGCGACCGGCGCTTATATCGTTGTATTCGCGCAGCCGGTCCAGGCGGACGGGAAGACCATCGGTCTGGTCGTCTCGGCCGTCTACGCCAACAGCCTGATTACTTATTTGAAGGATACCGGAATAGCGGGCGCGGAGTCCAGCTATGCGTATCTGGTGGATGAGAAGGGCGTCATGCTCTACCATCCGGTTGCGGAGAAGATCGGGCAGCCGGTGGAGAACAGCCGTATCAAAGCCGTTGTCGACCGGGTCATGAAGGGTGAAATGCCGAAGAACGCCGTGGTTCAATATTCGTTCGAAGGCGATTTGAAGAAGGCGGCCTATACCGTTCTGCCCGAGACGCACTGGACGCTGGTGCTCTCTGCGGATGTGGGCGAGATCGTACAGCCGGTCAGCGAGATGACCCGGTTCCTCGCTCTCTTGGGGGCAGGCTGCCTGGTTCTGTCGCTGCTGGCCGGACTCTTCTCGGCGAACCGGATCGCCGCTCCGATTCAGAAGCTGACCCGGCTCATGAACAAGACGGCCGAGCTGGATCTGCGGGACGAGCCTGCTTATGAATCCATGCGAGGACTTAAGGACGAGACAGGAGCCATCGCCCGGTCCATCTTCGAGACGCGCGAGGTTCTTCGGACTACGGTAAGCCGGCTTGCCGATATCTCGGGCAGCGTGCTGGACAATGCGGGCAAGCTGGAGCAAGTGGCGCTGGAGATCCGGGAAGACTCCCATGACAACGGAGCGACGACGCAGCAGCTGTCGGCCGGCATGGAAGAGACAGCGGCATCGGCAGAGGAAATGACGGCCGCGATCCACGAGATCGGCGGCAATGTCCAGCAGATTTCCGGCCAGGCGAGAGAAGGAGCCGCCCTGTCGGCGGATATCCGGGACCGCGCCGAGCATCTTCGCCTGGAAGCGCAGGCATCGGCGGATAACGCATCCGCCCTGTACGATTCCGTCCGCAGCAATCTGGAGCATGCCATCGCCGAATCGGAGGCGATCCGCAAGATTCATACGCTGGCGGACACGATTCTGGCCATTACAGCCCAGACGAATCTGCTGTCGCTGAACGCGGCGATCGAGGCCGCGCGGGCCGGGGATGCCGGCAAAGGCTTTGCGGTCGTTGCAGGCGAGATCCGCAAGCTGGCCGACCGGTCCTCGGCGACGGCGGCGGGCATCCAGGAAGTCGTCCACAATGTCTATTCGTCGGTCGAACAGATGAAGGGCGGCTCCGAGAATCTGCTCGGATTTATGGACGCCCAGGTGCTGCCGGACTATCAGCGGCTGGTCGGAGTCGGGGAGCGCTACAGCGAGGATGCGGCCACCATCAGTCGGCTGATGGAACGCTTCGAGACCGAAGCCGATCATTTGAACGACACGGTCTCGGCAATTACAATCGCTGTCAGCGAAGTGGCGGCAACGGTAGGCGAGAGCGCGGCGGGCGTGCAGGATATCGCGGAGAAGACGTCGGATATCGTCGAGAAGACCCTCCAGGAAGCGGACATGGCCGATCAGAATATGCGGAGCGCGAGAGAACTGGAAGAGCTGGTGGAGAAGTTCAAGATCTAGAGACGGTTCAGCGAAGCCAAGAGGGTCCAGGCGGCGAGCAGCAGGAGCAATAGGGAGGAGACGGCGCTCAGACGCCGGAGAACCGAGCCGGTGAGCCGCCGCCGGACCTGATGCAGCAGCAGACAGAGGAAACTCCACCACAGTAGCGAACCGGCGAAGACACCGGCGGCGGGCAGCAGCGGAGAGCTTGCTTCGGAGCCGAGAGCCGCGGACAGGGACAGGAAGGCGATCAGAGTCTGCGGATTGGACAAGGTTAAGGCAAAAGCGCTGAACAGCGCCGCGGCGGGGCTTATCCTGCGCTGCGGCATCCGGCCGGGCGCGGATTGCCCGGCTCTTCGGCTCGCCTGGAGGCTTCTCCAGGCAAGCGCGGCCACAGCCGCGGCTCCGGCTGCGCGCAGCATGGCGGCGGCCGGACGGGCCGCCGCCTCCGCCAAGATGCGGATGCCGGCTGCCGCAGCCAGCGCGTAGAGTCCGTCGGCTGCGGCAATGCCGCAGCCCGTGGCCAGTCCGGCAGCCAGGCCGCGGGTAAGCGTACGGTTCATCACCAGCAGCGAGACCGGTCCCACCGGAGCGGCAACCAGCAGACCGAAGATCAGGCTGCCGGATAGAACCCCGATTCCGGATAGAACTCCGATCATGATGCGGAAGTTCCGGCCGCTGGAAGCGGAATATTGGGGGTCTCTTTGACGGTTCCCAGAATGATGGTCGTCCGGGTTCGGATGATTCCCGGCAGGCTCTTGATTTCTTCGCTGATGATCCGTTCCAGATCGCGGGTGTCCCGGCAGCGGACTTTAAGCAGGTAATCGTCGTCGCCTGCGGTATGATGGCACTCCTGAATTTCGGCCGTTTCCCGGACATAGTCCAGGAAGCTCTGCCGGTGTTCGGGCCGCTCCAGGGACACGGCGATCAGCGCCGCCAGCGGGCAGCCTGCCCGGTCAGGGTCGATTTGGGCGCAGTAGCCCCGGATCACGCCCTGCTCCTCCAGACGCCGGACCCGTTCAGCAGCAGCGGGAGGAGACAGGCCCAGACCGGCAGCGAGTTCGGACCACGTCATGCGGCCCTGCTTCATCAGGATCTGAAGAATTCTTAAATCGGTAGCGTCCATAAACAGCCTCCTTAGGAAGAGTCGGATTTTATTTGTTAGTGAATATAGATCAATTCCGTTTAAAATAAAGTGATAAATATCATTCAGTTCATTTTATGAACCGAATGTCGGTTGACGCGGGTGGTGAATGACTCCTGTGCCAAGCCGCTAGAGCGCCGATGAAAGCGCCGGAGTTCTCAGGCTTGGGTTCAGCTTCCTTCTGCTGTCATTCCCCCTGGCGTTTCAGCCGGTATTTATTAGAGTAATAGAAGCTTGCTAACTCTTTCCGCCTGTGATATATTCTTAATCACGGTGATTTAATCACCAACCCTAATTTGCGGTCGTGGCGGAATTGGCAGACGCGCACGGTTCAGGTCCGTGTGGGCTAACCCCCCGTGGAGGTTCGAGTCCTCTCGACCGCATCATAAAGCAAAGGCTCTTCTCAGGAAGGGCCTTTGCTTTTTTTGTATCAACGGAAGCAGGAAGGAATGGGAAGCAGGGCGAATGAAATAGACAAGAAAAAGACAAAATTTCCAGCTTCACTTCCAGAATTCCGGCCTTGTTCTCCCGCCCTTCTTCCTTGCGGGGCATGCGCCCGGACGATACCTTTAAGAATGATGCCGAAGATAGAGGCTTGCGCACGACGGAATACGAGTCGAATTAAAGGGGGATCAGCGTGTCCAAGATTTGGTACGAGCAGTTATATATGCGTTCATCGGTCGCTCTAGCGATCCTGTCACCCGAAGACGGCGTTATTCTGCAGGCTAATCCGGCCTTATCCCGGATGCTGCAGTGCGAAGCTGGCGAACTGGAAGGCATGCGGTACAGCGAAGCGCTGAATCTGTCCGACCTCTCCAAGCTGGAGCTGGAAGCAAGGCTGCCTCTGCCGTTCGGCAGGGAGTTGGAACCCCAGACGCTCATTCTGCAGGGAGCCCGCAGGAACGGGCTTCTCTTTCGGGCAGAGCTGAGTCTGTTCCTGGTCCCGGGGGACTCGGACCAGCCCTCCGCCGCTGTCGTGGCGGAACTGATCGACAAGACGGGAGATATCCCGCAGGCGGATCTCCGGGAAGGGCGTCTGCACTTATACCGGCTGATTACGGAGAATACGCCCGACCTGATCTCCTATTCTTCCCCGGATGGGGAGCTTCTCTATGTTTCGCCTTCGGTAACCCGCATTCTCGGCTACCGGCCGGATGAGCTGCTGGGCCGGCATCGCTCGGAGTTCTATCATCCGAAGAGCGCTGCCGAGGTGGACGGAGAGAACCGCAGGCTTCGGGATACCGACCGTTTTACTCGTCAGGTGCGTCATAAGAACGGCCATTACTTATGGATCGAGAATTCGTTCCAGATCGTCCGCGACCGCGACGGGAATGTGGAGCGGGTGCTGACCTTTGCACGGGACATCACGGAACGCATGAAGTATGAAGAGATGCTGGCCAAAGCCCAGCGTCTGGGCCGGATGGGTTCCTGGACATGGGAGAGAGAGAAGCAGCTGCTGACGGTGTCCAGAGAGACGTATCGTCTGTTCTTCGGTGAAGAGGAGATCGGGAGCGGCGGCAATATCGCTTGTCCGCCAGAACGCCTCCTGGGAATTCTGGAACCGGAGGAGGCGGAGAACTGCCGGAAGATTATCAGCGAGAGTATGCGGGACGCCCGGGGAGGGCGTCATATGCTGAGAATCGGGACCGGTAACAGCCGAAGGTTCATCGACTGCCACTGGGAGACGGTATGCGGCGAAGACGGGAAGGTCCAGTATGTGGACGGAATTGTTCAGGATGTGACTGAGCGGCATCTGATGGAGCGGCAGATTGAGATCAGCGAGCGCAACTACCGCTTCCTGTCTGATCACTCTCTCGACATGATCTCCCGCCATGCGGCGGACGACGAAGTGACTTTTCTGTTCGTCTCGCCCATCTGCCAAGGGATGCTCGGCTATCTGCCCGAAGAGATGATCGGCCGCTCGGCGATTTCTTTTATTCATGCGGAGGATGCCGGGCGGGTGCGGAAGCATTTGCAGTATACCCGGGAGGGCATGATCTCGGAACCGGTGCTCTTCCGTTTCCGGAGGAAGGACGGGAGCTTCCTGTGGGCCGAGACGGTGCAGAAGTATATCCGGACCGAAGAAGACGGCCAGTTGGAGGTGGTCGCCGTCACCCGGAACGCGACCGAGCGGAAGCAGTACGAAGCCGAGCTGGAGGAGAGCCGGACGATGTACGCCTCGCTCTTCGAGCACAACCCTTCCGGAATCAGCGTCATGGACCTTTCGGGCCGGACGCTGTCGGTCAACGCCAGCCTGATTTCGCTTACCGGGTACTCCCGAAATGATCTTATGCAGTCGGGCATGGAGGAGATTGTGGCGCTCGAAGAGCTGGAGAGAACCGAACTCCGCTTTGCCCTGGCGGCCGAAGGCCGGGCCCAGTCTTTCGAGAGCCGTGTTCTTCACCGGGACGGACATCTGATGGACGTCAGTCTGGTGCTCGTTCCGATCCGCATGGAGGGGGAAGTTACCGGCGTCTTCAGTATGGTGAACGATATTACGGAGCATAGGCGCCACCAGCGCCAGATCGAGAAGCTGAGCTATGAGCATGCGCTGATACTCAATTCGGTCTCCGAGGGCATCGTCGGTCTGGATACGGACGGCACCATTATCTTCATCAATCCTGCGGCCGGAACCATGCTGGGCTACGGAGAGAAGGACTGGAGCACGAACCGGCGGCTGGACACCATCCATGAAATGTGGTCCGGTGGTGACTGGCTGGCCGGGGGTTACCCCAATCTGGCGCTGACAACGGCGGAAGATCTGATGTACGCGGAACAGGAAGGCGTCTTCTGGCGCAGAGACGGATCCAGCTTTCTGGTTCGCTATCATGTGACCCCGCTCTATGACGGTGGATACCGCAAAGGAGCCGTCGTCGTCTTCCGCGACATTACGGAAGAGAAGGAGATTGTAAGGGCGAAAGAATCGGCCGAACGGGCAGACCGCGCCAAGTCGGAGTTCCTGGCGATCATGAGCCATGAACTGCGGACGCCGATGAACGGCATTATCGGCATGGCGGATCTGCTGACGGATACGGAACTGGACGAAGATCAGCGAAGCTACACGGAGATTATTGCCCAGAGCGGACGGACGCTGCTGCACATTCTGAATGAGGTACTGGATTTCAGCAAAATCGAGGCCGGCATGATGACGCTGGAGCCGGGGGAGGTCAAGCTGGGGAGCCTGATTCGCAGCGTGACGGATTTGTTCCTTCCCCGAATGGCCGAGAAGCGGCTGGAGCTGCGCAGCGAGATTGATAAACGGCTGCCGCTGCTCCTTGTCACCGACGAATCGCGGCTCCGCCAGATTCTGATCAATCTGGTCGGCAATGCCGTGAAGTTCACAGAGTCGGGCACGATTACGATTACGGCCGAACGGGAAGCTCTGATTCCCGAAGGCGGGCTGATTGTCCGTTTTACCGTCACCGATACGGGCATCGGGATTCCGCTTAACAGGCAGAAGGAACTGTTCCAGTCCTTCTCCCAGCTCCATCCTTCCATTAACCGCAAATACGGAGGCACCGGCCTTGGGCTCGCCATCAGTAAGAAGCTTGCCGAGCTGCTGGGCGGGACGATCGGTGTGGACAGCCGGGAAGGCAAGGGTTCGTCGTTCTACTTCACGATCGAGGCGGGGGTGTCTGCACCTGAAGAGCAGGAGAACGCCGAGGCTGTCCAGGCGCGGACAGATGCCGAAGCGGCCGCGGGAGAAGCCGCAGTCCGGGAGTCGGCCGCCGCGGTATGGACGGAGGACAAGTCGGGCCGCTTCGGACCGCTCTCGATTCTGGTAGCCGAAGATCATCCGGCCAACCGTCAGCTGATGCGGGCGTACCTCAACCGGCGCGGGTATGAAGCGGTGGTGGTGGAGAACGGCCGCCTGGCGGTCGAAGCCGTGAACGAAGGCGATTTTGATCTGGTGTTCATGGATATTCAAATGCCGGTTATGGACGGGCTCGAAGCGACGCTGGAGATTCGCCGCCGGCATCCCGAAAGGCCGGTAATCGTAGCCGTGACGGCGTTTGCCCGGAAAGATGACCGCGATATGTGTCTGCGGACCGGCATGCAGGACTTCATTTCGAAGCCGGTTCGGGTGGAGGAGTTGGACCGGGTGCTTAAGGAGCATGCCGGGAAGAGACCGGTCTGATCGCAGCAAGTCATCCGGGAGGCAGAAGCTATAAGGAGAGTGCGGCATGCCCGAAGACAATCAAGAGGCGGAAGCGGCCGCTTCCTACTGGGAGCGGCGTTTTGCCGCAGAAGGAATGATTTGGGGAGGAGCTCCCAGTCCAACGGCCGCGCATGCGTCGGCGTTGTTTCGCTCAGAAGGAGTACGGACGGTGTGGGTGCCGGGAGCGGGGTACGGACGGAACACGAAGGCGCTCTCGGAGGAGTTTCAGGTATCCGGCACAGAGATCAGCGCGTCGGCGGTCGAACTCGCCCGGGATTGGGACCCGCGGAGCGATATCCGTCAAGGTTCCATCCTGGAACCGCAGGAGGGTGAACGGGAAGTGGACGGCGTCTTCTGCTATGATGTCATTCATCTGTTTCTGGCCGGGGACCGCGGCCGGCTGGCCCGGCAGATCAGACGGAGGCTCCGGCCGGGCGGAGTGCTCTATCTCACCTGCTTTTCCGATGAGGATGTGAATTGCGGGCGCGGCGAGCAGCGGGAGCCGGGGACTTTTGTCTACAAACCGGGCAAGACGGCCCATTTCTTCGCCTTCGGAGAGCTTCAGGAGCTCTTCCCGGGTTTTGAGGTGATGGAAGAGGCTCACATTACGGAAGCCCTTCCGGGACCGGAAGGGCTTCATTCCTATCGGCTGCGCATTTGGGCGGCCAGGGCGGGAAGCCGGTCTGCTGCCGAATAGAACGGAGCGGTGCCCGGGCAGGGCCGGAGAGAGGAACGGTTCCCGCTTATCCGCTGCGTTCGCAGTCGGCGAACAGGATCAGGCGGGGAATCCGGAAGAAGGTTTCGGCTTTCTCCTGCATGGCTGCGGAAGGCAGATAACTGTGATGCAGCCACTTGCGGAAGGTGCCGGGATGGACGCCAATCCAGCGGCTGGCATCGGTCACGGAAATATCGTGAACCATGCAGAGTCCGGTGAGGATGTCGCTCCGCTTGGGGGCCTCCCCTGCGGCCTGCTTCATGAAGCGGGAAGGGGCGGGCTGGCAGAGCACCGGACTCTGGCGGATCAGCGCTTCATTGAACAGAACATGGGCCGGGTATCCCAAGTAGCGGCAGGTCTTGTCCAGATTGGTCTGGGACGGAATGCGGCCCTCGTAGATCCAGGCGCTGACGCTTCGGGAGGACACGGACAGTTCCTCAGCCAGTCGGGACAATTTAATATCTCTGGACATCAGTACGGCCATCAGAACCCGGTTGCGGATCTGGCTTCGCTGGGGACGGCGGAAGCGCTTTACCCGGACGCCCTTGCCCAGATATTTGCGGTTGATCTGCGACCAGGCCTGAATGCTGTGGTTCGCTGGCTGATTAGTGGACATACGGCCTCCAAATCGTTACGGAATGTGTAAATAATTCACGATTATACTACAATAAGCGAACCGGGCGAGGCAATGGATATTCTTGTAATCGTTTGCGCTTCTTTTCGCCCGGTGCGGGCTTGTGTTAAAATACAACAGATAAGAATCCTATGCGGATGGAGGCAGGAATCATTGATTAGACATTTGGTTTTGTTCAAGCTGAAGGACGGATCGCCGGAGAGCGTGGCCCGGACAGCCGCTGTGCTGCGGAATATGGAAGGGCGTATTCCCCAACTGCTGTCGCTTGAAATCGGAACCGACGTGCTGCGGTCCGAACGTTCCTATGATCTTGCCCTGACCGCAACGGTTGCCTCGCTTGAGGATCTTCAGGCTTATCAGGTTCACCCGGCGCATCAGGAAGTCATCGCCCACATCAACGAAGTCAAAGAGCAGTCGATCGCGGTGGATTACGAAGTGTAGGAGGCCCAATAAGCGATGTATTATGTCAACCGCAAGCAGATTGGCCGGATCCTGGACCAGATTCCCGTTATCGCCGACGGATTGCGTCAGGCAGCGGGCTCCTGGGACGGAAGCAGCCTCTGGGGACTTGTGCAGGAACGCTGTCTGCATCTGGCTATCGAAGTTGTCACCGACGCCGGGAGCTGCCTGATCGACGGGTTCATTATGCGCGATGCCGGCAGCTATGAGGATATCATAACGATTATATTTGAAGAGCGGGTGTTCGGCGGGGAGAAGCTTCACCGGATTCTGATGGATCTGGTCGCCCTCCGCAAGCCGCTCGTTCAGGATTATGCTGATTGGGAGCGGGGGCGCCTGCATCCGTTGACGAAGGAGCTGCCTGAAGCGCTGGAGGATTTTGCCCGGCAGGTGCAGAGCTACCTCGATCAGGAGCTCGGAGCGGAGACGGCTCGCTAACGCGACGGAGAGATTCCGGCCGGAATCCGTGAAATGAACCAAGGAGGAGGACCGGCGATGAAGAATGCGCAGGAGAGCGGATCGACCCGTCAGATGATTATGACCCTGCTCAAAATGAAGGGACCGCAGCCGATTGCCGCGCTGGCCGGTCAACTGGGGATTACGGAAATGGGCGTTCGCCGCCATCTTCTGACGCTGGAGCGGGAAGGACTGGCCCGAACCAAGGTGGTTCGTCAGGCTATGGGCCGCCCGCTTCATTTATATTCGCTGACTGACCGGGCGGATGATTATTTTCCGAAGAATTACCATCATTTGACGCTTGATCTGCTCCGCGAGCTGGAGCTTTCCAGCGGACGCGAAGCGGTCCACGGGCTGTTCGAGGGCCGCCGCCGCCGTTTGCTTGCCCAGTACGCGCCGACAATGGAGCGCCGGACGCTTGAGGAGCGGGTCGCGGAATTGACCCGGGTCCAGAACGCCGGCGGATACATGGCCGAGTGGAGCGCCGGAGAAGACGGCACCTACGAAATCCGGGAATACAATTGTCCGATCCGCCAGGTTGCCGTTCAATACGGCAAGGCCTGCCAGTGCGAACAGCATCTGTTCGAGGAGCTGCTGGACGCTAATCTGTCGCGGACCGAGTGTATGGCGGAGGGCGGCCACTGCTGCCACTATACGATTCGCCCGCGCACCCGGACGAACCCGGAACAATAAGGCAATTCTTCTGTCACCGGACGGCCTAAAGCTGCTTATGATGAAAGCAAGAGATAGGCATTCGCCCGTGCCAAAGGAGAGATGAAGAAATGAAGAAAGACACGAAGAAGCTGCTGTGGGGATTTGCGGCGGGGAGCGCCGTCGGGTCTGCGCTGGGTCTGCTGCTGGCGCCGAAGTCCGGCAAGGAGCTTCGTCAACAGATTGCGGAAGAGACCTCTGCGGGGCTGGAGAAGGCCCAGGATCTTGCTGCCCGGGTCGAAGAGAAGACCTCCGACTGGTATGCCAGAGCGAAGGACTCCGCCCTTCAGATTCGCGACGAGCTGGCCGAGTGGAAGAACCGCCGCTGCGCCGAAGACGGCCGGGAGATTCAGGCCGAGGTCAGCGGCCAGGCTGAGACGGAAGCCGGAACCGCAGCTTCGCCGGAGGAAGAAGAGAAATAATCCGGAGCCAGCCGGAGCCAAGCGGGCCGTTCCCTGCCAGGGGAACGGCCGCTTGGCATGCACGCGCGCGGCAGATCTTGAACGCGGCGGGCGAATGGAGTATGATCTGCAATTGTGGACGGATTGCCCGGTACCTCTGGTCGGCGTTCTACATAAGCTAATGAAAACATAATAAAGGAAGCGGTGTGTTTGTGCAGCAAGCTATAGCCATATTGGACTCGGGGGTAGGAGGACTGACGGTCGCCAAAGAAGTGATGCGGCAGCTTCCCCGGGAGAAGATCATCTACTTCGGAGACACCGCGCGAGCGCCCTATGGTCCACGTTCGACAGAGGAAGTGCGGACGTTCACCGAGCAGATTGTCGATTACCTGATTCAATTTGATCCGAAGATGATCGTCATTGCCTGCAACACGGCGACGGCGGCAGCGCTGGATTATATAACGGACAAAGTGTCGGTACCGGTTATCGGAGTGATCCATCCCGGAGCAAGGGCAGCAATCAGCGCGACCAAGACCGGGAGAGTGGGTGTCATCGGGACAGTCGGCACGATCCACAGCGGCGCCTACACCTCTGCATTGAAGCAGCTTTCTCCTTATATTGAAGTGGTGAGCCAGGCTTGTCCGGCGCTGGTGCCGATTGTCGAACAGGGCGTCTTTCGTTCGTCGGAGAGCTACAGAGCCGTGGAAGAATCGCTGAACGGCATCAAGCACGCGCCCATTGATACGCTGATTCTGGGATGCACGCATTATCCGTTCCTGGTGGAGCCGATAGGCCAGGCGATGGGGCCCGGAGTGAAGCTCATCAGTTCAGCGGACGAGACGGCCCGGGAAATCAGCACGATTCTGTATGATAAAGGCAAGCTCTCCAGCGGAGACGAGACGCCGGTGCACCAGTTCTTCTGCAGCGGCGATCCCGAAATGTTCCAGGCCATCGCCAGGGACTGGCTCGGAGAGCAGATTCAGCGGACGCCGGTCGTCTGGCAGGTGTCCACGCTGGGGGGAGCGGTCGGCCCCTCCGCTCCTTAATCCCGCACAAGCCCCGCAGGCCATGAAGCCTGCGGGGCTTGTGATGTTGCTTGGTTGCGTCAGAGCCGGATTCCCGGCAGGAAGAACAAGGTTCATGTCGGACAAATGCCCCTGCATAGACTAGAGCAACGGTCCAGACTTGCGACAAGGGAGACGATGCTTATGCTGCAGCACACGGTTCGCCGGGGCGATACGGTCGCCCGGGTGGCGGCCGTCTACGGACTGACCCCCGGCCATGTGATTCAGGGGAATCCGTGGGCCGCCGGGCAGGAGTACCTGATACCGGGCCAGGTTCTGTTCCTGCCTTCCGCTCCGCGCGCCCGGTATGCCCCCGCCGAGGGCGAGAGTCCGGAAGAAATCGCCGGCAGGCTTGGCGTCAGCCTGGAAGAGCTGGAGCGCTTTAATCCGGGGCTGTCCCCGGGTAGCGGGGCGGCTCCCCACCCGCTGTGGGTCATGCCGCCCCCGGCAAGCCGATCTATGGTCCGGCTTCGGGGAGAGTACGGGCCGGCGCATCTGGAAGAGGACCTGGAGCGCCTGGCCGGCAAGTATGCCGCAATCCGTGTCGAAACGATCGGAACCAGCGTAATGGGCAAGCCGCTTCGCGCGGTGCGGATCGGCAAGGGGCCGCGTCTGCTCCATGTGAATGCGGCGCTGCATGCCAATGAATGGCTGACCGCGCCCGCGCTGCTCGCCTTCATCGAGCAGTATGCCGAGGCCTTCGCGGCCGGAGGAAGCTGGAACGGCCGCCCCGTCCGGCACTGGTATCGGAACTGGACGCTGTGCGCCGTGCCGATGGCCAATCCCGACGGGGTCGAGCTGGTGCAGGAAGGCGCGGGCGAAGACCATCCGAGGCGTACGGAGCTGCTGCGCTGGAATGGGGGAAGGCGCAGCTTCCGGCACTGGAAGGCCAACGTCAGCGGAGTGGACCTCGGCGACCAGTTCCCCGCTTACTGGGAGGAAGAGCGGAAGCGGCGGGGGCGGATCGGACCGGCGCCGAGCGACTATGGAGGCGCCGCGCCGCTCTGCGAACCGGAGGCCGCCGCGCTTGCGGCGCTCTGCCAGTCGGCGCCGCCCGACATTGCGGTCTCCCTTCACAGCCAGGGGCGGGAGATCTACTGGAATTACCGCGGCATGGAACCCGGGGAGAGCGCAGGTCTGGCGAACCGGCTGGCCGCGGCCAGCGGCTACCGGGCCGTGGAGTTGACCGGCAGCGACGCGGGCTTCAAGGACTGGTTCATTCTGAAGTTCGGCCGCCCCGGCTTCACCGTGGAGCTCGGGCTGGGCCGCAATCCGCTGCCTCCGGAGGAGTTCGAGGATATGGTGCTGGAGACCGGCCAGATTTTGGCGGAGCTGATGAAAAACTAAAAAATAAGGGAATTTAAACTTAAAAATTTGAAACATTTTCTGAAATCCTACGTAAGATACAGCAAAGGGTATGGCCGCAGATTCAGCAGACCCCTGGCATAGGCGGTTATGCCCTTTTCCAAGCCCGAAAGGAGACCGCAATGAAACTGAGAAAGCTGCTGTCGCTGAAGGAATGGTCCCATGTGCTGCGCGGTGCGCTGAGACATCTGCTCTCGCCGAGAGTGGCAACGAGGGACAAGCTTCTGTTTATTATACCTGCCCTGCTGTATTGGGTGCTGCCCGACGTCATGCCCTTCATGCCGATTGACGATATCGGGGTGACGATGCTGCTGATGAACGCGTTCGTGGCCCGCATGGACCGCAAATACGGAGAGCAGCCGCCGCAGACCGCTTCAATCGTACAGGAACGGTAGTTGCTTTTCCGGTCGTTCATCCTATACAATATAAGGCACTGGCAATTCAAATTCTTGTAGTATGGGAGATGCGGCGGCAATGAACGTCAAGATTACCCGCAATGCGGCGAAAGTGATAAAGAAACAAATGGAACTGGCAGGCAACAGCGAACTGAAGCTGCGTGTGCTGATTACCCATTCCCATGGGGACCACGCCCACTATGGCCTTGATTTGGACATGCCCGGCGAGAACGATGTCGTCGTTCAGACCGATAAGGAGATCGACGTGGTGCTGGAGCAGGGACAGCCTCTGCTGGACGGCGTGAAGATCGATTATCTGTATTTCCCGCAGGAAGGCTTTGTCATCACTAATCCGTCCCAAGGGAACCATGGCGATCATTAAAGCGCCGGTCCTGCGGACTTGAAGAAGGGTAAGTAGAATGGCCAATGTAATTCGCATCTGCGACAAATGCAATCATATCAGCCGCAAGAGCCTGATTCCTAAGCTCCGCAAAATGGCTCCGGACGCCGAGATTCGTCAGGAGAGCTGCATATCGTATTGCGGCCCCTGCGGCAAGCGGGCCTTCGTCTCGATCAACGGACGCTATGTCAGCGGCCCGTCCGAGGAAGAAGTGCTCAAGAAGGCGGAGGCTTTCGTCAAGCAGCCGGTATCCCGGCCTTAATCCTTAAGAACCGTCAGACATTTGTCTGACGGTTCTTTTGTCTTGTGCAGGACGGACCATGTTGAGCGGACGCCCCGAACCGCGGGTCCGTCCTAACCGAATCCGAGCCGGCGGGCGGCTGCGGAAGAGGCCAGTTCGGCGAGAATCGGGGCAGGCAGCCAGTCGCCGAACTCTTCCGGTGAGACCCAGCGGTATCCGCTGTGCTCCGGCGACAGGGCGACCGGCATGAAATCTCCGGTAATCCGGCACGCGTAGGTCAGAAGCACAACCTGGCGTTCCGGATTCGTCAGGAAGGTGGCTGCATAGAGCAGTTCGCCGGCTGCGGTGCGCAGGCCGGTCTCTTCTTCGATTTCGCGGGCGAGCGCGTCCTCCAGCTTCTCGCCGAATTCCAGCTTGCCGCCCGGGAATTCCCACGTCCCGGGACCGGTCTCATCCGTGTCGGAACGGCGGAGGAGCAGCGCTTGTCCCTCATGGAGAATAAGTCCTTTCAAGGCAACGACAATCATCGGGTTCGATCCCGCCTTTCCTGCCGGCGGCCGCGATGCCGCCGGGCACATTTGGGGGTTACAGGGCCAGCATGCTATAATTAGACTTGCTGTGCAAGGTTATTTTATTATCTGGGGTACATAGAAGGGTGGCAGGACAATGAGTTATGGTCACATCGCGGACTATACGGCGCTGAACAACGGGGTTACGATGCCGCGGTTCGGGCTTGGCACATACAAGGCGGCCGGCGAAGAGGTGGAACGGGCGGTGGAAGCTGCGCTGGAGATGGGATACCGGAGCATCGACTCGGCCGCGCTCTACGGCAATGAGGCTGAAGTGGGGCGGGCGATCCGCAACAGCGGCATCGTTCGCAAGGAGCTGTTCGTCACCACGAAGGTGTGGAACGACGATCAGGGATACGACGAGACACTGCGTGCTTTTGAGAAGAGCCGGGAAGCGCTGGGACTGGAAGTCATTGACCTGTACCTCATTCACTGGCCGGGTCTTCACAAGTTCAAGGATACCTGGCGCGCCATGGAGCGGCTCTATCAGGAAGGAAGCGTCCGGGCAATCGGCGTCAGCAACTTCCAGATTCATCATCTGGAGAGCCTGATGCAGACGAGCGAGACGGTTCCGGCCGTCAATCAGGTGGAGCTTCATCCCCGCTTACAGCAGCGCAAGCTGCGCGATTACTGTGTCCTGAACAACATTCAGATCGAAGCGTGGGCCCCGCTGATGAAGGGAATGCTGAACGAGGACCCGGTGCTGAAGGCGATCGCGGGCAAGTACGGCAAGGCGGTCCCGCAGGTTATTCTGCGCTGGAACCTGCAGCATGACATTGTCACCATCCCGAAGTCGGTGACGCCGTCCCGGATTCAGCAGAACTGTGAGATCTTCGATTTCGAACTGACCGCGGAAGAGATGGAGCGGATCAACGCTATGGATGCCGATCAGCGCATCGGCCGCAATCCCGACGAAGTGATGTTCTAGCAGCTCCTGCTGCGGAGTGCCTGCCGCTCCGCCGCTTACGGCCCCTGATCGGCGGCTGAAGCCAAAGGCAGCCCGTCCGGAATTCCGGACGGGCTGCCTTCTGTCTGTTATCTCGGCGGAGCGGGCGGGACGGCTATTCCGCAGCGTCCCCGCTCTTGGGCGCGCGCGGCGGGAGCGGACCGAAATACTGATAGTACTGGCATTCGATCCGTCCGTTGAACAGCTTGCGGCGCTTGTCCGCTTTGCGGCCGAAATAATGCTCGAACTGCTTGGAGGGACTGAGCGCGAAGAACGACCAGGTCGGGAGCTGCTTGGACAGTCCGCCGAGCTGGCGGATCAGCCGTTCGACTTCCTCCTTGTCGCTGAGCCGTTCGCCGTAAGGCGGATTCGTGATGATGCAGCCGTACTCGCCTTCCGGCCGGGCCTTGGCGGCCGGAAGAACCGAGAAGGCAATCTCTTTGGCGAAGCCGGCGCTCTTCGCGGCCGCTTCGGCCACTTCGATGGCCTTGGGGTCGATGTCGCTTCCCGCAAGCTGAAGCGGCACATCGTCGCGCACGGCGTCGAAGGCTTCCTCCCGGGCTTCCTCCCACAGCTGCTTCGGAAGCAGCGGCCAGTGTTCCGAGGGGAAGGAGCGGCGCAGGCCGGGGGCGATGTTCCAGGCGATCATCGCGGCTTCGACGAGCAGCGTGCCCGAACCGCAGCAGGGATCGTAGAGGGGACGGCTGCCGTTCCAGCGGCTGAGCTGGATCAGGGCGGCGGCCATCGTCTCCTTCAGCGGTGCCTCTGTAATCAGCTTGCGGTAGCCGCGCTTGTGGAGGGCAGGACCTGTCGTATCGAGCGTAATCAGCGCAACGTCGTTCAGCAGGATCACTTCGATGACAAAACGCGGGCCGTTCTCCGGGAACCATTCGGTCCGGTAGGTGCCCTTGAGCCGTTCGACAACCGCCTTCTTCACAATGCCCTGGGCCGCCGGGACGCTGGTCAGGAGCGATTTGTGGGACCGGCCCTCCACCGGGAATTCTCCGTTCTCGGGAATCCAGTCTTCCCAGGCGATCGCCTTGACGCCTTCGAACAATTCATCGAAGGTGCGGGCCGGGAACTGCGCCATCTTGACCAGAACCCGGTCCGAGGTCCGCAGCCAGAGGTTGCAGCGGCAAATGTCCGCCAAGCCGCCCCGGAACACGACTCTGCCGTTCTCCGTGACGGTCTCGTATCCAAGCTCGTTCAGTTCGCGCGCCACAATGGCCTCAAGGCCCATCGGCGCAGTTGCGATCAATTCCAGATTATCCAAATTCACTTCAACTCCGTTATCTAGTATTCATCTAATCCGAAAAGGAGATTAACCGATGACCCAACCTTCATCCCCATCCCCCGAAGAATTTGCCGCCCAGGAGCGGTACAGTGAAGAACGCTACCCGGAAGACGGGCTGCTTCGCTCCGTCCGGCAGGCGATTGCAGAGGCCGGCATGCCTGAAGTATCCGTTGCGCCCGGGTACGGCCGGCTGCTTACGATGCTGGTAAGGCTGTCGGGAACCCGGCAGGCGCTGGAAATCGGCGCTCTGGGCGGGTACAGCGGCATCTGTCTGGCCCGGGGACTGCCGGCCGGAGGCCGGCTTACCTCGCTCGAGCTGAAGCCCGAGTATGCGGCTATGGCCCGTACGCATCTGGAGGCCGCCGGGTTCGGCGCAGCGGTGGACTACCGCATCGGCCCCGCGCTGGAGAGCCTGAAGCAGCTCGAGGCGGAAGGCCGGAGATTCGGCTTCTTCTTCATTGACGCCGACAAGGAGAATTACCCGGATTATCTGGAGGCGGCCATCCGCCTGGCCGAGCCCGGCGCGGTCATCGCCGGGGATAATCTCTTCCTGCGCGGCCGGACGCTGAACCCTGCCAAGAACGGGCCTGCGGTTCAGGCGATGCGCCGGTTCAATGAGACCATCGCCGGCGATCCCCGGCTGGAGAGCACGATCCTTCCGGCCTACGACGGACTGGCGCTGGCGATCGTGCGGGGCTGATCCCCTGCGGCGCGGCCTTTGGGGCCGTCTAGCGGAACAGCCGCAGCGGCGTCTCGCGGTACAGCTTGAATCGCACCCAGACGGTATTCAGCAGCAGCAGCCCGCCGGATACGATGAACAGCCCCTCGATGCCGATGTAGCCGGAGAGCACGCCGCCCAGCAGGGCTCCCGTCATATTGCCGAGCGCAAGCGTGCTGCTGTTGAAGCCGAAGGCCCGGCTCTCCTTGCCGTCAGGCGTATAGGACCGGATAAGCGCGTTGACGCTGGGCAGCAGGCCGCCCATGAACACGCCCATCAGGAACCGGACGACAATGAGCTGCCAGACGGACGTAACGAAAGACTGCGGAATCAGGAACAGCGCCGCTCCGATAAGCGCGTAGGTCAGAATCCGGTGGGCGCCCATCCGGTCGCTGAGCCTGCCGAGAATCGGTGAAGCGATCATGTTGGAAATGCCCGTCACCGCCGTTACGAGACCCGCCCAGAAGGCGATATCCTCCGGCGTGCCGTGCAGCTTCTCCACATAGATCGGCAGCAGCGCCATCGGACTGATCATCGCGAATTGCAGCAGGAACGTGACGCCGAAGAGAGCCGGAAGCTGGGGAATCCGGGCGAGTTCCCGGAAGCCCTGATAGACGGATACCTTCGGCTGATGCAGCGCCTCTTCGCGGTTGAAGTTCTCTTTGACCAGGAAGAGGGCCAGCAGCGAAGCGACGAACAGAAGCGCCCCCACAACGTAGAATATCGGCCGGAAGCCGATATAGTCGGCCATCAGCCCGCCGATCAGCGGACCCAGAATCGTGCCGGCGACCGAGCCCGACTGCATCATGCCCATCGCGAAGCCCGTTCGGTGCTTCGGCGTGGTGCCGGAGACGAGCGCGATGGAGGCCGGGTTGAAGCCCGAGATGGTGCCGTTGAGAAGCCGCAGCAGAAGGAGCTGCCAGGGCGTCTGGGCGAAGCCCATCAGAACGATGACAACGGCCATGCCGAAGCCGGAGCGCAGGAGCATGATTTTGCGTCCGTATTTGTCCGCCAGAGAGCCCCACAAGGGCTGAAAGATGAACGAGGTCATGAAGTTGGCGGCAAAAATCAGACCGGCCCAGACCCCGACCGCGTCGCCGCGGACGCCGAGATCCTGGGCCAGATACAGCGACAGGAACGGGGTAATCATCGTCATCCCCGCGTTGACCAGGAACTGTCCGAACCACAGCACAATGAGATTGATGCTCCAGGTCTCGAGCGTTCCCCATTTCATCTTCTTCAATGTGCCCCACTTCCCTTCTCTAACCATGATGTCCGGTAAAAGATGCCATGAAGCAGTATACCACAAATCGACAATCGGCGTTGAAATGCCCCCGGATGTGACAGATGTCACAGGAATGTCAACTCTCCGGGCAGTTGTGACGGTTGTTACAAACTTTTAAAACAGGCATAATATAAAGATGACAATCCGATCAAGAAGATGGAGACCTTATCATGACCTATAACGATACTTTTATCCGGGCGTGCCGCCGGCAGGAGACGGATTATGTGCCCGTGTGGTACATGCGCCAGGCCGGCCGCTACGACCCCGAATACCGCAAGATCAAGGAGAAATACTCGCTGCTCGAGATTTGCCGGCAGCCCGAGCTGGCGGCGGAAGTGACGCTGATGCCGGTGAAGAAGCTGGGCGTCGATGCGGCAATTCTGTATTCCGACATTATGAATCCGGTAGCTTCGCTGGGCGTCGAATTTGATATTGTCAAAAATATCGGCCCGGTCATCGAGAATCCGATCCGCAGCGCGGCCGATGTAGACCGGCTGAAGCCGATCGACGTGGAAGGCGATCTCGGCCATATCCTCGAGACGATCGCCATTCTGGACCGGGAGCTGGACGTGCCGCTGATCACATTCGCCGGGGCTCCGTTCACCATCGCCAGCTATCTTGTAGAAGGACGGCCGTCGAAGAGCTACATTCGGACCAAGGAGCTGATGTACGGCCAGCCGCAGGTCTGGTTCAAGCTGATGGACAAGCTCGGCGATATGGTCATCGCCTATCTGCGCAGCCATGTCAAGAGCGGCGGGAAGGCGTTCCAGCTGTTCGACAGCTGGGTCGGGGCGCTGGCGCCGGAAGATTTCCGGACGTACGTTCTGCCTACGGTCACCCGTATTTTTGCCGAGCTGGCCGATCTGGATGTGCCCAAAATCTACTTCCCGGGCGTAGCCTCCGGCGAACTGCTGCCCGAGCTGTCGGACTTGCGTGCCGATGTGATCGGGCTGGATTGGCGGGTGTCCATCGCCGAAGGACGGCGGCGCACCGGCGGACGGTTCGCGGTTCAGGGCAATCTGGACCCGTATCTGCTGACGGCGCCGGACGAGATGCTGAAGGAACGGGCCAAGCGCCTGATCGACGAAGGCGTGAAGGAGCCCGGTTATATTTTCAACCTGGGACACGGCCTGTATCCGGAAGCTTCTCTGGACAAGCTAAAGGAACTGACGGACTGCATTCATGAATATTCCCAGGAACTTCTTGCCGGTACCCGACCGTCCGGCGCCGTTCCATCCAACTAATAATCGTATGAGGTGAGGATTCGTGACAACCCAAATCGGTGTACTGGTCATGTCGTACGGAACCCCGGACAGCCTGGAGGGCGTTGAGGCTTATTACACACATATCCGCCGCGGCAATCCGCCGAGCGAAGAACAGCTCCGCGAGCTGAAGGACCGCTACGAAGCCATCGTCGGCGGGGTCTTCCCGCTCAGAGAGAATACGGACCGCCAGGTAGCGGCTCTGCAGGAGACGCTGGACCGCGAGAACCAGGACCCGGCCGTCCGTTATGTCTGCTATCAGGGACTCAAGCATGCCCATCCTTTCATTGAAGACGGCGTGGACAAGATGGCAAAAGACGGGATCAAGCGGGCCGTCGGCATTGTGCTTGCGCCGCATTACTCGTCGATGAGCGTGGGCGGCTACATCAAGCGCGCCCGGGAGCGCGCCCAGGAACACGGTATTGAAATGGCATTCGTCGAGAGCTATCATCTGCATCCGCTGCTGATTGATACGCTCAGCCGCCGGGTGTCGCAGCGGCTGGACGAATATGAGGAAGCCGGCGCGAAGCGGGAAGAGGTCAAGGTGCTGTTCAGCGCCCACAGCCTGCCGGAGCGGATTCTCGCCATGGGCGATCCGTACCGCGACCAGCTGCTGGCGACTTCGCAGGCCATTGCCGAGCGCACCGGCGTGACGAACTGGGAATTCACCTGGCAGAGCGCCGGACGGACGTCGGAGCCGTGGCTGGGTCCCGACATTCTCGATACGCTGCACCGCCTGAGCACGGAGCAGGTGGAAGATGTGCTGTCCGCGCCGGTCGGCTTCGTATCGGACCATCTTGAAGTGCTGTACGACCTGGATATTGAAGCCCAGGCGGTTGCGCGTGAACTGGACATGCGGCTGATGCGGATCGAATCGCTGAATAGCGATCCCGCCTATATGTCGGTGCTGAGCGATGTTGTGCGCAGCAAGGCGGGCGAGTGGAAGGCGGATCAGAAATGAGCGCTGCTCCGCGGAATGTAGTCATTATCGGCGGCGGGCTGAGTGGACTCAGCGCCGCCTTTTACGTGCGCAAGCATTACCGGGCAGCGGGAGTGGAGCCGCACATTACCGTTGTGGAACGGGACCGGGTGCTTGGGGGCAAGATTGAAACCTTGCGCAAGGAAGGCTTCGTCATCGAGAAGGGCCCGGATTCCTATCTGGCCCGGAAGCAGGAGATGACCGACCTGGCTGCGGAGCTGGGCGTGGACCGCGAGCTGACGACGACCAATCCGAATGCCAAGAAGACGTATATCCTGCAAGGCGGCCGGCTCCATCCGATGCCGGCCGGGCTGGTGCTCGGCATTCCCACCGAGTTGAAGCCGTTCTGGAAGAGCCGGATCGTCTCGCTGCCGGGCAAGCTGCGGGCGATGATGGATTTTGTCATCCCGCCCCGAAAGAGCGGGGAGGACGAATCGCTTGGAGCGCTTGTGGAACGCCGGCTTGGACGGGAAGTGCTGGAGAAGATGACCGAGCCTCTGCTGGCGGGAATCTATGCAGGAGACATGCATGCGATCAGTCTCCAATCCACCTTCCCCCAATTCGGCGAGGTGGAACGCCAGTATGGCAGTCTGATCCGGGGAATGACAAGCGGCCGGAAGCCTGCCGAGACCCATACGGGAACGAAGAAGAGCGCTTTTCTCACTTTCAGACAGGGACTCCAGACGCTGACCTCGGCGCTGGTTGAAGACCTCAAGCGGGATGCGGACCTGCGGACAGGGAGCGGCGCTGCCGCCATTGTCCGCAATGACGGAATTTCGGCGGGCAGCAGGTATACGGTCATCCTCGAGAACGGTGAACGGCTCCCGGCGGACGATGTTTACATTACTGTGCAGAACTTCGCGGCGGCGGAGTTGCTCCGTCCGCATGTCGAGGTCTCGGCGCTGGATGCCGTGAACTACGTAACTGTAGCCAATGTGGTCATGGCCTTCTCCGGCCAGGAGCTGGACGGCGGATTCGACGGATCGGGCTTTCTGGTGCCGCGCACGGAGGGGCGAGGCATTACGGCCTGCACCTGGACCTCCGCCAAATGGCTGCATACCGCTCCAGAAGACCGGGTGCTGCTGCGCTGTTACGTGGGCCGGGCCGGAGACGAGCAGAAAGCGATGCTTCCGGACGGAGAACTGGAAGAGCTGGTCCGCAAGGATCTGAGGGAAGTGATGGGCGTGACAGCCAAGCCGTTGTTCACGGAGATCACCCGTCTGCCGAAGTCGATGCCGCAGTATCCGGTCGGTCACCCGGCCGGCATTGCGGCGCTGCGGAACGAACTTGGGACCGCCCTTCCGGGCGTGCAAGTCTTCGGGGCAGGCTATGACGGCATCGGCATGCCCGACTGCATCAAGCATGCCAAGCTGGCGGCGCAGAAGGCTGCGGAACAGCTTCGTCAGGGATAGCAGGTGAAGCGGCGACCGAGAGCGGCTATACCGTCTTGTACTAAAGCACCGGCCGTTTTGGGGGAGTTCCCTTATACGGCCGGTTTTGTTATTCCGTAAGGGAGGCGAACGTCCCGGGTCTTTGGGGGCAACCGATTGCTGGCATCGGGGAGCAACTGAACGAAATGGTGGATTGACTGAAAAAAATGTCTATAATATAATCGGCCTGTAAGCGCATTCAGCCTTGTCCTGGTTCATGCAAACGAGAGGAGGTCTTCTTTTTTAACTGAAATTGCAAACGTTTGCACCAACACTGTGTCGCAATGTCACTTCAAGCCAATGCCGTTGGAAACGCTTGGGTATCACACTAATTTATTTCTGGGGGGAATTTGATTGGTAACGAAGCAAGCCCGAAGAATACTGTCTTTGCTGCTGTCCGCAGCCTTATGCATCAGCCTGCTCATCGGCCTGTCGGGCGGGGCTGAGGCCAGCAGCACGACGTATGCGGTATCGTATACGAATTCGACTGCAACGGCAGTCAAGCTGCACTGGACAACGAATAACTGGTCCTCATATACCGACACCGCCATGATTAAGAGCGGAACGTCCTTCACTGCCAATGTTGCCGTGGACGAGGGCGCTACGCTGACTTACTGTTATCACATCACGGCTCCGACAGACACATGGGACAACAACGGCGGCAAGAACTGGACAGTCGTTGTTCCCGTCAAGGGCAAGTATGAAGCCGAGAATTCGGCGCTGAGCGGCGGCGCGAAGGTCAATACCGACCATACCGGCTACACCGGCACCGGCTTTGTCGACGGGATGACCGCCGTGAACGCAGCGGCCGCCTTCACGGTTCAAGCCGACACCGCAGGTTCCTACAATGCGGCGCTGCATTATGCCAATGCCACGGGCAGCGCCAAGAACCTGTCTTTATACGTGAACGGCTCCAAGGTCAAGCAGGTCAGTCTCGCCACCCTTGCGAACTGGAATACATGGGCAGACCAGACGGCATCGGTCACGCTGAACGCGGGCAGCAATACGATCGCCTACAAGTATGACTCCGGCGACACCGGCAATGTCAACCTGGATTATCTGCAGGTTTCGGCGGTTACAACGCCTTCTCCTACGCCTACAGCAACTCCTACAGCAACTCCTACAGCAACTCCTACAGCAACTCCTACAGCAACGCCGACCGTGACGCCGACCGCGACGCCGACCGCAACGGCTACGGCAACACCGACGGCTACGGCAACGCCTACCCCGACCGCTACGGTAACGCCTACCCCGACCGCTACAGCGACCGCTCTGACGGTTCACTTCAAGAAGCCTTCCACCTGGGCATCCACAGTTCGGATTCACTACTGGAATCCGACGCCTTCCACCGTTCCGACAAGCGGAGCATGGCCGGGCGTGCTGATGACAGCAGAAGGCAACGACTGGTACAAGTACACGATTTCGGGTGCAACGGCAGCCAGCGTCATCTTCAACGACGGCAGCAAGCAGACCTCCGATCTGGTCCGCAGCGCCAAAGAAGGCTGGTACTATACAGACAATGCCTGGTATGACGCGAATCCTGAGGCTCCGCAGGTGCCGGTCATCAAGGCTTCTCCGGCTCCGGGAACCTATGACACGGCGCAAACGGTCGCACTGACCGGCAGCAATGCGGGAGACAAAATTTATTACACGACCAACGGTTCCACGCCGACCACCTCGTCGACGCTGTATACGGCGCCGATCCCGGTCGCTTCATCGATGACGATCAAGGCATTCGGCGTCAATTCCGCGGGGCAATCGGGCACTGTGTCCTCCTTTGCCTATGTCATTGACCTCAATGCGGATCTGCAGGCGCCGACAATTACGGCCAATCTGCCGGTCAAGACCTCCACATCGGTAAGTGTATCCTTCAATCTCAAGGATAACAAAGCCGGTACCGTATCCGCTTATTACACGGACAATGGAACGGAGCCTACAACCAGCTCCAAGCTCTACATCAGCGGCAACGCCCTGTCGGGTCTGGCCGGACCTGCCATTGTTCTGACCAAGGCTGCCACGCTGAAGTTCCTGGTTGTGGACGCGGCCGGCAACAAGACGACGCAGAGTTACTACTACTCGGTCGGCGGCCGTGGAGATTTCCGCGAAGACTCCATTTATTTTGTCATGACCTCCCGGTTCTATGACGGCGATCCCAGCAACAATAAGCATGCCTGGGATGACGCCAAAGCTGGCAATCCGGATGCCGATCCGGCCTACAGGGGAGATTTCAAGGGCCTGATCCAGAAGCTTGACTACATCAAGGCGCTAGGCTTCAGCGCCATCTGGATTACGCCAGTTGTGCAGAATGCCAGCGGCTATGATTACCACGGCTATCATGCAATCAATTTTGCCAAGGTAGACCCCCGTTACGAATCGGCGGGAGCTTCCTATCAGGATCTGATTGCGGCCGCCCATGCCAAAGGGCTGAAGATTATTCAGGATATTGTGGTGAACCACACCGGCAATTTTGGCGAGGAGAACCTGTTCCCGATGTTCAAGAAGGACCCGACGAAGGCGGATACCTCCGCGAATCTGGTCAAGATCACCGACAAGCTGCCGGCGAACTATGATACCATGACGCCGGACCAGCAGTATCAGGCCCGGATCAACCTGATGAAGAATGCCGATACGAACAACAATATTTACCACACCGAGAAGAGTCTGTCCTGGGAGTCCTATACGGTGCAGACCGGCCAGATCGCCGGCGACTGCGTGGACCTCAACACCGAGAATCCGGTGGTAGACCAGTATCTGATTGATACGTACAACAAGTACATCGACATGGGCGTTGACGCGTTCCGCGTGGATACGGTCAAGCATGTCAGCCGTTACATCTTCAACCGCTACTTCATCCCGGCCTGGAAAACGCATGGCGGCTCCGATTTCTATATCTTCGGCGAAGTGGCAACCCGCTACCGCGATGTCTGGAACAGCGGAATTCCGGCGATTTCGACTCCGTTCTATACCTGGAAGGAATCCAAAGCCTATCCGGGAGATACGGTGAACGACTATGCCGCCAACAAGCTGTCCGTGGAACAGAACTGGGCCGACAACCAGAACGTAGCAACCCAGCCGACCTCGAACAATGCGTTCCTGGAAGGCAACAACTACCATACGCCGGATTATTCCAAGAAGTCCGGTATGGATGTTATCGACTTCCCGATGCATTGGTCGTTCAAGACGGCGCAGGAAGCCTTCGGCATGCGCAGCGGCGACAAGTATTACAATGACGCCACCTGGAATGTAACCTACGTCGATTCCCACGACTATGCGCCGGACGGTGCGCCGGAGAACCAGCGTTTCGCCGGCACCCAGGATACCTGGGCCGAGAATCTGGACCTGATGTTCCTGTTCCGGGGCATCCCGGCCATCTTCTACGGTTCCGAGGTTGAATTCCAGAAGGGCATGCCGATTGACGTCGGTCCGAACGCTCCGCTCAGCACGACGGGCCGAGCATACTTCGGAGACCGCATCGAAGGCAGCGTAACGGTGCAGGATTACGGCAGATATACGAATGCGACCGGCAAAATGGCCGAATCGCTGAACTATCCGCTCGCCAAGCACATCCGCCAGCTTAACCTGATTCGCCGCGCCGTGCCTGCGCTCCAGAAAGGCCAGTATTCGACGGAGAACGTATCCGGCGATATGGCGTTCAAACGCAGATACACGGATGCTTCCAAGGGCATTGACAGCTTCGTGCTCGTGACCATCTCCAGCGGAGCCACTTTCACCGGCATCCCGAACGGGAAGTACGTGGATGCCGTTACCGGAGACGTCAAGAATGTAACGAACGGCACGCTGTCCATCTCTCTGTCCGGCAAGGGCAATGCCCGTGCTTACGTGCTGAACGGCACCGGCGGCATCGGCGAGAGCGGTACGTACCTGAAATAAAATAGAGAAGCCCAGTCCTATTCCAGGGAAACTCTTGGAACGGCACTGGGCTTTTTTTATTTTAGGAAGATTGTAATTTATAGAATATGTTTAAATAATATACAAAAATATCTAAACAGGGGGATGGTAAATGAATTCAGATGCAAGAAATGGGATTGTTTTTTATTTTACTTCCTTGCTATTGGCGGTATTGTTCGTCTTCTCTCTATTGAACGCGACCCCTTCTAACCCCTTGGACGCTTACAAATTTACTATACTTCAAAAAATATTTCCACAAGGATGGGGCTTTTTTAGCAAAGCTCCCCAAGACGAAGTTATGAAGATTTACAATACGGACCTGCACTCTGCGACGGATTGGCCCAATAACTCAATGAATAATTTATTCGGCATCAACAGAAAAGGCAGAACACAAGGAATCGAATTAGGGCTCTTGTATACACAAGTTGCTGCCCGGCCCTGGAAAAGCTGTAATGAGAAAATGGGTCAATGCCTTAAAAGGGATGAAAAGTCGGCTGCCGTCAAGCTTGAAAACATTACACCGAAGCCAAACTTGTGCGGAGATTACTTTATTGTTTCCCAAAAACCAGTGCCTTGGGCATGGGCTGATTTGATCCAACCGGAAGATATGCCTTCAAAGTATATAAAAGTCCATGTCCTCTGTACAAAACAAAGAAGGAATTAGGGAGAAGTAGGAGGCTGTAGATGCTAAAAAGATTAAATTCAATCCCAACCTTAGTGATAAGCGGTACTCCGCCATGGACGAATGTTTATGGATTGGCGAGAACTTTGATTGCACTGTCGCTTCTGCTTACCTTAATCACGAACGACGTAACGACTTTATTTAAACCGGCGGCGGGAATAAATGAATATCCGTCATGCTCCGTTTATGCGGTGAGCATATTCTGCGTACTGCCAAATAATTATCCTAATCTAGAGTTGTTAAAGTGGATCTCTGTCTTGATTCTGCTTATTGTCGCCTCTGGGTGGAGGCCGAGGTTCACGGGAATCTTGCATTGGTGGGTTGCCTCATCCCTTCAAAATACCGGGATAACACTGGATGGAGGAGAGCAGGTAGCCACTGTACTCACACTTCTGCTTATCCCGGTTACCCTTTTCGATCATCGGAAATGGCATTGGCTTCCGCCGCGTTCAGATAACACAATGACAAGTACAGGCATACCCCATTTGATATCTTTTTTGTTCTTATTCTCCATTCGTGTGCAAATGGCCATTATCTATTTCAATGCAGCTCTTTCCAAACTGAAGAATAAGGAATGGATTGATGGGACGGCTATTTATTATTATTTTCATGATCCCATGCTGGGGTTGAATTCCTTCTTGCTCTCTTTGCTTAACCCCTTAATTGAAAGTTCTTTTGTGGTTCTGTTGACTTGGGGCACTATTATTGTCGAATTGCTTTTGGGAAGTGGAATTGTTGCCCATAAAGAAAAACGATTTTTCTTCCTTTACCTGGGGCTGGCTTTACATACGTTGATTGCAATCTGCCTCGGACTATACTCCTTTTCTTTGGTAATGTTTGCAGGTCTGATTTTGGCCTTTCGTCCGTTTGAGCATAGCTTTGGAAAGAAAATATCCATGGATTCTCTAAAGGAGGTTCACCAATGAAAAAAATTGTCGCGTTTGTATTGGTCTTTTCTTTGGTCCTGATGAATGGCTTCACCAGTGATGGCGGTGCAGAGGCAAGTTCCAAGGAAGCCTATTCGGGGGAAGATCTTTTTCGAGGTTTGTTTTTTGTTCAAGGCGAAGTAGCCAAGCAGCTTTCATCCGAAATTTATACCCATGATCTTTATCAGACCGCCAATACAAAAGAAGCGGTTGGTCAGGTCGACAAAATCGTAGCTAACGTAGAAAAGCTTGAACCCGGATATTTCAACCGGTTGAAGGGCGCTGTCGATTCAAAGAACCCGCTGGAGCTGGAACGGGCTTTGGGCAAAGGATCAGAGCTGATTTACTCTGCCCTAAAAAGCGATGGTATAAACGTAACTTCCATTGACTCCAAGCAATTAGGCTATGCAAGCGGTCAATGTGCCGTTGCTGCTGTTGTATTTGTGGCCGGACTGGCAGTCGTTTGGTATGCTGGAGCTGTTGCGCAAGTTGTAGGCGGGGGCGCATATGTATTGGTAGATGGCGTATATTTCTATCATGCGGCAGTCCAAGTTAAAACGGTTGCGGTTTCTTATTCACGGGAGAACGATCTAACAAGAGAGATGTATATTCGTAATGTGATTAAGGGTTTAAAGTAGAATACCGCTAAGAACTAAAGGAGGAGAAAGGAAACCAACCATGTGGAGCTTGACATTTGGCTTGTTTCTTCTTGCAGTCGGATGGATTCTGAAGAGATTTCCTCCCCGCTCGATCAACTCGATTTACGGCTTTCGCACTTCTCTGTCTATGAGCACCGAGACAAGGTGGAGAGAGGCGAACCGTTACTGCGCAGTCCTGTTCATGATCTGCGGGGCGGTGCTGCTGGGAATCGGGATGATATTGAATTTGTTTTTGCGTACGGAGATCAGCGTAATCCTACTCGCTATCCTGATGTTAGCCAGCTTCATTGTCATTATTGCGCGGGTGGAACGAAGAATTAAGAAGATAGAATGAACGGCCTGACCCCCGGATTCCGGGGGTCTCTTGGTCTGCGGGGCTTATGCTATAATGGAACGAGTTTATCAGGTAAAGGAGTTATTGCATTGTATCCTCCACGATCCGACAGAAACCAAGTCTCTAAGCGCAAGCGCAGCCGCCGTCTGCGGCTGCGGATCAATCTGGCGCTGCTGCTCTTGATTGCGGGGGCGCTTGCCCTGGCGCTGGGCCAGCGGGATGGCGGCGGGCGCGAGGCGGCCGGACCGGCTGTTCCGCCGCCTTCTGCCCCGGCCGCGCCGTCCTCTGCGCCGGCCGAGACCAGGCCGCCAGCGTCGCCGAGCCTGCCGCCTTCGGCCCCGCCGGCGGCATCGCCTTCTCCGGACGCCCCGGTACCGGCGTCCGCAACCCCGCCGCCTTCCGGAAGCGGCGGCGAAGAGGGCGGCGCTCCGGCGCCGCCGCCCGCGGCACCCGCGGCCTCCGAAGAGGCCGCGCCGGAGGCTCCCGGCGGCGGGAACGCCGGCACGCCAGACGACGGCTCGCCCGAGGTGTCCCTGAGCTTCGCGGGAGACACGATCTTTGCCGGCAAGGTCGGCGAGCTGTTGGAGAAGCAGGGCTACGACTATGCCTTCAGCCGGCTGGACGGGATGTTCCGCAGCGACGATCTGACGGTCGTGAATCTGGAGACGCCGGTAACCGAAGGCGGAACGGGCGCGGCCAACAAGCAGTTCGTATTCCGCTCGTCGCCGAAGGCGCTCGGCGCCATGAAGAGAGCGGGCATCGACGCCGTCAATCTGGCCAACAATCACTCGCTTGACAGGGGACAGGAGGGGCTGTCCGATACGCTCTCGCTGCTGGACGAGGCCGGCATCGCGCGGGTCGGCGCCGGACAGAATGCGGCGGAAGCCTATACGGTCCGTTACTTTGAGCGGAAGGGTATCCGGATCGCGCTGCTCGGCTTCACCCGGGTCGTGCCGGAGACTTCCTGGATCGCCACGGCCCGGACTCCGGGACTGGCGTCCGTCTATGACAGCGCCCAGGCGCTGAAGGCCATAGCCGACGCCCGCCGGGAAGCCGACCTCGTAGTCGTGATGGTTCATTGGGGCAAAGAGCGGCAGGAGGCCTTCAGTCCCCAACAGCAGGAGCTGGGCCGCAGCTTCATCGATGCGGGGGCGGATCTGGTGATAGGCAGCCATCCGCATGTGCTGCAGGGCCTTGAGCCTTATAAGGGCAAATGGATCGCCTACAGCACCGGCAACTTTGTATTTACTCGGTCCGCGACCCCTTCCACCTGGGAGACGGCGGTATTCCGGGCGAACTGCAAAGTGGACGGACAGTGCAGGCTGACGCTGAAGCCGATGGACGCCGAACTGGGCCGGCCGGTGCCGATGGCGGCGGAGCAGGGAGAGAAGCTGCTGAAGCGGATGGAGGCTCTGTCGGAAGGCCGCGTCTCGATCGACGAGGCCGGCCGGGTGTCGGTTCGCTAGGAAGCGGCCGGAATCCGGCCGCCCGGTTATTTTGTTGAGATTCAGGAGGGCCGATTATGTCTGACAACAACCCGTGTGTCGCGCATCGGGGCTTCTCCGGCAAGGCGCCGGAGAACACGCTGGCTGCCATCCGCATGGCGCTGGAGCTGCCCTATGTGACCTGGCTGGAGATTGATGTGCAGTTGTCCCGGGACGGAGTCCCCGTCGTCATCCACGATTACTCGCTGGACCGGACTACGAACGGACACGGCCGGGTGAAGGAAATGGACTATGCGAACCTGCGCCGGCTCGATGCCGGGAGCTGGAAATCGAAGTCCTACCGCGGAGAGAAGATTCCCTCTCTGGAAGAAGTGCTGGAGCTGGCGGCAGGACGGGCCAAGCTGAATATTGAGCTGAAGAACGTAGGGCGGCCGTACCCGGATCTGGAGCGCCGGGTGACGGAGCTGATTGCTTCCAAAGGAATGCGGGAAGAGGTCGTGCTGACTTCCTTCGATGCTCCGACCCTGCGGCGTCTGCGGGACTCGGCGCCGGATTTCAGGACCGGGCTCATCTTCGATGCCCGGTGGAGCAGCCCGGTCCGCCCGATGCAGCAATTGGGCTGCTCCTTCCTCTCCATTAAGGGAGCGCGGCTTAACACGGCGCTGGCCCGCTTTCTGACGCAGCGCGGCGCAGAAGTCATGGCCTGGACGGTGGACAAGCCCGAATCGATGCGTCGCCTTGCAGACATTCATTCTGATATAATGATATGTACGAACCGCCCGGATCTGTGGGGCGAGACGTTCTGGCGTCAATAGACCAATTTAAGAGCGAAAGAGAGCTGAATGCCCATGTGCGCTGCCGTTAACAATTTGTACTGCGTCGGTAGAAATTACAGACTTCATGCCGAAGAACTCGGCAATCAGGTGCCGACCGAACCGCTGATCTTTATGAAGCCGTCGCATGCGGCCGTTCCGCTGGACAAGGCCGTCATCCAGCTGCCGAAAGATGCGGGGCTCATTCATTACGAAGGCGAGCTGGTGCTGCGCATCGGCCGCGACTACGCTCCGGGGATGAGCGTGGAGAAGCTGGTGGATGTCATGGCGCTTGGCCTTGACTTCACGCTGCGCGACATTCACAACGATCTTCAGAAGAGGGGCCTGCCCTGGACGGCAGCCAAGGGATTCCGCAACGCGGCTCCGCTGACGCCGTTCATTGCTTTTCCCGACAAGGAAGAGCTGGAGGCGACCGACTTCACCGTCCGCAAGAACGGGGAGGAGGTCCAGCGCGGCAATGTCAAGAACATGATCTTCTCTCTGCAGACGATCATTGACTTCATCGGCACCCGGTACGGTCTCGGCGAAGGCGATGTGATCTTCACGGGAACGCCGGCCGGGGTAGGCCCGGTCGTTCCGGGCGATTCGTTCGAGCTCCGCTGGGGCGACCGGCTGCTGGGGACCTGCCTCATCGGATGATTCTTCTTGTGCTTAAATGGCTCTTTGGCGCGGCCGGCGCGCTGGCCGTCTCGGCGGCAGCCTTCTGGAAGCGGTCGCTCAGCTTCTCGGGCCTAATGGCCGCCTTCGTCATGGGCACCGTCTATTTCGGCGCCGGAAATGCGTTCTGGTTCGGCATTCTGCTGCTGTTCTTCATCACGTCCAGCCTGCTGTCGAAGATGAAGGCCGGGATCAAGGAAGAACTGGAGCGCGATTATGCCAAGACGGGCCGCCGCGACGCCGGACAGGTGCTAGCGAACGGCGGTGTGGGCATGCTCTTCGTGCTGGCCCACGCCATCCGGCCGCTGGACGTCTGGCCGGTGCTCTTCATCGGCGCGATGGCGACCGTGACGGCGGATACCTGGGCCACGGAACTCGGCACGCTGAGCCGCCGCCCTCCGCGCTCCGTCCGGACGGGACGGGTGCTGAGGCCCGGCCAGTCCGGGGGCGTGTCCCTGCTTGGAACGGCCGCTGCGGCGGCCGGCGGACTGCTGATCGGCGCCGCAGGCTGGCTGCTCGCGCAGGCTGCGGGGATGGACGCCGGGAGTCTCATCGCCTGGTCGGCAGCAGGACTTGTCGGCGGTCTGGCCGGAGCATTCGCCGATTCGCTGCTCGGTGCGACGGTGCAGGCGATGAACCGCTGCGCAACATGCGGCCGCGAAGTCGAGGCAGCCTTCCACCACGGCAGGCCGACGCTTCCCGGCCGGGGCTGGCGGTGGATGAACAACGATGCCGTGAATGCAATCAGTTCGCTGCTGGGTTCGGCTGCGGCGCTTCTGGCCGCCGCGCTGCTCGGCGGAATTTGAACCGGGCCGGCGTCCGCTGGCCGGATGCCGGACTGAATCCTAACAGAACCTGCAACAGAAAGAAGGGACCTGACACTTGAGTGGAGGGAGCAACGAGAGAGAGGGCAAATCCGACAAACCGGATAAGCAGAGGGCCATTTTGGACGCCGCTTTTTCACTGTTTGGCTCCAAAGGCTTCTATGAGACCCGGATCGCCGAGGTGGCGGAGCTGGCCGGCATTGCCAAAGGCACAGTCTATCTGTATTTTCGCAACAAGGAAGAGCTGTTCCTCGCCGTCTCACGGCGAGACTGCGAACAATTCATGACCCAGTTGGCTGCCCGTCTGAAGCGGGAGGAGACCCCCGCCGGGAAGCTGGCGGCGATTGCGGAGCATCATCTGCTCTATTATTACGAGCGCAAGCAGCATACCAAGCTGTTCTTCCGCGCGCCCACCAACCATCCGGAGCTGATGGCCTTCATGCAGCAATTCATGGAAGCCTACACCAACCTGGTGCAGCAGGTGCTTCTGGATGCGGACGCAGCGGAGGCGCAATTGTTGTCACAGGCGTACATCGGAATGCTGGATCGGCTGAAAATGGACATCCTGTTCGACCCTGCCTTCACGGAGGCGGATGCCAGGCACCGGATTGCGTTCGCGGCGGATCTGTTCCTGCGGGGCGCGGAATCCGGGAAATACAAGCACTGACGGAACGAGAACTAGAGGCTTCAAGGAAATCCAATTAGGCAGGCGGTAACCCATGAATATTTTGACGGTAGAGCATTTGACCAAAAGCTATGGAGAGAAGGTCCTCTTCCAGGACGCTTCCTTCGGGATGGACGAGCGGGATAAAGTAGGCGTCATCGGCGTCAACGGCACAGGCAAATCGACGCTGCTGCGAATTATCGCGGGCGTCGAGAAAGCGGACGAAGGCACGATTGCCATCGGGAACAGCATCCGGGTCCAGGTAGTGACGCAGAATCCTGCGTACGACCCGGACGCGACGGTGCTGCAGCAGGTTCTCTCGGGCGATGATCCGGGCCTTGCGGGCATGCGCCGGTATACGGAGCTAGCCGACCGGCTGGCCGCCGATCCCGGCAATGCTGCGCTGGAGGCCAAGCTGGCGGCGGCCGGACATGAGGTCGATGCCGCCGGGGCCTGGAGCCTGGAGAGCGAAGCCAAGGCAGTGCTCGGCAAGCTGGGCATCACGGGATTCGACGCCCGCATGGGCACGCTCTCGGGCGGCCAGCGCAAGCGGGTCGCACTGGCGGCGGCGCTCATTACGCCGTCCGAGCTGCTCATTCTGGATGAGCCTACCAACCATATCGACACCGGCTCGGTCGCTTGGCTGGAGCAATACTTGCAGAAGCGCCGGGGCGCGCTCCTGATGGTAACGCATGACCGCTACTTCCTGGAGCGGGTCTGCGGCGTCATGCTGGAACTCGACCAAGGCCGGATGTTCCGCTATGAAGCGAACTACTCCCGCTTCTTGGAACTGAAGGCAGACCGGGAAGAACGGGAAGCCGCCGAGGAGCAGAAGCGGCGAAATCTGCTGCGCAGCGAGCTGGCCTGGGTCCGGCGGGGCGCCAAGGCGCGGACGACGAAGCAGAAGGCGCGGCTCGACCGGTTCGAGCAGCTCAAGGCGCAGACCGGCCAGTCGTCCGGACCGTCGCTGGAAATGTCGGCGGCCTCCACCCGGCTGGGACGCAAGATTCTGGAGCTGGACGGCCTGACCAAATCGGTCGGCGGGCGCACCCTGATTCGGGATTTGAGCTATATCGCCGTTCCGTTCGACCGTGTCGGCATTGTCGGACCCAACGGCAGCGGCAAGTCTACGCTGCTGAACCTGATTGCAGGAAGGCTTGCGCCCGACAGCGGCGTGGTGGAGCTTGGGCCGACGGTTAAGCTCGGTTACTTCATGCAGGAGCATCAGGATATGGATGAGAACCTGCGAGTCATTGAATACATCAAGGAAGAAGCGGAAGTCGTGCGCACGGCGGACGGCTCGGCCATCACGGCTGCCCAGATGCTGGAGCGTTTTCTGTTCCCTCCGGCGATGCAGTGGACGCCGATCTCCCGGCTCTCCGGCGGAGAGAAGCGGCGGCTATATCTGCTGCGCGTGCTGATGGGCGCGCCGAATGTGCTGCTGCTGGATGAACCGACGAACGACCTCGACATCGGCACGCTGGCGATTCTGGAGGACTATCTCGACGGCTTCCCCGGCGTCGTCTTCACGGTCTCCCATGACCGGTTCTTCCTGGACCGGACCGTGGACAAGATTCTGGCTTTCGAAGAAGGCGGCATTCGGGTCCATGTCGGCGATTACAGCGAATATGAAGAATGGCTGGCCGAGAATGTACCGGCAAGCGGAGCGGCGGGACAGAGCCCGGCGCGGAGCGGAAATGCGGGAGCATCCACAGGCGGGAAGGCCGAATCGGCGCCTTCCTCTTCCCGGACTTCGCCTTCTGCGAAGGAGAAAGTCAAGTTCACCTTCAAGGAGCAGAAGGAATATGAAGTGATCGACCGTCTGGTCGAGCAGGCGGAGCAGAGAATTGCCGAGGTCGCCGCGGCGATGGAGGCGGCTTTTGCCGATTCGGCCCGTCTGCAGGAGCTGATGAAGGAGCAGGCAGAGGCGGAGGCGGAGCTGGAACGCCTGATGGAACGCTGGACGTATCTGAACGAGCTGGCAGAGAGAATTGCGGCGCAATAGCCGAAGGGCAGGCCGTATAATATGGAGCAGGGAGTGACGGCAGTGCGCTATGATTTTGACCGGGTTGTGAACCGGCTGGGTACCCACTCGTACAAATGGGATCAGATGGAGAAGCTGTATGGAAGCAAGGAAATTCTGCCGCTGTGGGTGGCCGACATGGATTTCGAGAGTCCTCCGGCTGTCAAGGAAGCGATTGTGCGGCGGGCGGAGCTAGGCATTTATGGCTACAGCTTCGGCGAAGAGGGCTACCTGGACGCCATCGTGGATTGGCAGAGCCGCCGTCATGGCTGGGACGTATCCAAGTCCTGGATTGCCCAGTCGCCGGGTATTGTCACGACGCTGAGTCTGGCGGTCGAACTCTTCAGCGAACCGGGAGCCGACGTCATTCTTCAGTCTCCCGTGTATTATCCGTTCTTCGATGTCATTCGGATGAACGGCCGCCGGGTGGCCGACAACCCGCTCGTGATCCGCAATGGCCGCTACGAAATGGACTACGGTCATCTGGAGAGCCTGATGCAGGGCGGCGCCAAGCTGCTGCTGCTGTGCAGCCCGCATAACCCGGGCGGCCGGGTGTGGGAACGGGAAGAACTGCTGCGGGTGGGCGAGCTCTGCCGCCTCTATGGCGTCACCGTCGTATCCGACGAGATTCATGCCGACCTTGCCTTGCCCGGACACACGCATATTCCGTTCGCCTCGCTGTCGCCGGAGATCGCCGATCTTACGCTGACCGCGCTTGCAGCGACCAAGACGTTCAATCTGCCAGGGCTTCAGTCTTCGTATGCGATTGCCTCGAATCCCGAGCTGCGCCGCACGTTCGAGACCCGAATCAAGACGCTCAGCATTCATATGTTCAATCATTTTGCCCAGGACGCGGTGGAAGCGGCTTACCGGGAAGGCGGGGAGTGGCTGGATCAACTGCTGGCCTATATCTCCGCGAATCTGGATTTTGCCGCCGCTTACTTGGAGGAGCATCTGCCGCAGGTGAAGGTAATGAAGCCGGAGGCTTCTTATCTGCTCTGGACGGACTGCCGCGAGCTCGGGCTGGATATAGCGGGGCTCAAGCAGCTGATGTACCGCGAAGCCGGGGTCGCCTTCAACGAAGGTTCGATCTACGGCGCCTCGGGCGAAGGTTGGCTGCGGATCAACGTGGCCTGCCCGCGCTCCATCCTGGAGCAGGCGCTGGAACGCTTCTGCGCGGCGGCCGCCGCTTATGTGAAATAGACGGAGGGCAGAAAGGGCGTGTTCCTCCGTGCAACCCAAAGACCGGAAGCGCCGCAAGGCGAATCCGGTCTTTTCTTGACACCTTATTCAGCGCGTCGCAATCAGCGTCTCGATTCTCTTTCGGATCGAATTTCCGTTGGTCGTGAACAGCAGATAGGTCCGCGTGTCGGTCCGGATTACAATCCGGTCCGTTGTGCCGTATGCGGCTCCGATTCGAATCGCGGCAGGGTCTTCGCCTCCGTACGTAGGATCTTCCGCTACCTCCCGAATCTCCGCAACCGGAATTTCAATCCGGGACAGCTGCCAGACCAGGATCAGCTTATCGCCTGCCCGTTCAACTTGAATTCCTAACATTAGGTACGCCTCCCTTAATAGAAATGGACGGTCCGCCGCTTCACTCCGCTTCCTTCACAATCGCCGGCTTCACGGCGATCATCTGCATCACCGGCCGCCCGTCACCCGTCAGCACCGCCTCATCGGCATTCATCTGGGAAGAGCCGTCGCCATCGAGGTAGATTCCTTCCCGTCCTTCGCCCGGGACCGCCTCCAGCACTGCCCGGCGAAAGGCTTCGCCGGTGCACAAAGTCGAAGAGACAATGAGCCGCAGCTCGCCGGCCGCATTGTACACCATCCCGGAACGCAGCCTGCGTTCTTCGGAGAAGGGCAAGCGCTGGGCGGCAGCGGCGGCCGTCCACCCGGCTTCATCGCCGAGGTTCATGCTGACGCCGCCTTGCGCCCAGTAATGCCCGCGGTCCAGTACGGCGATATCGTCGCCCGAAGAGACGACCTGGACGGAGAAGAGGCGGGAGGCTCCATCCCATACCAGCGTTCCGCGGGCATACTTGGCATTGAACCAGCCGGAGCCGGGTCCGCGTTCATCGCCTCCCGCCGGGCGGTCGTTCATAATCGCGATGGACAGCAGCGCTTTCTCGTAGAAGAAGCCGCCGTTGATTCCGTAGGCCGCGGTCTCTTTCAGGGGGACGCCGGCTGCGCGAAGTTCAACATCCCCGGGAGCAACGCGCATCAGATGGAGCCGGACGCCTTCGCTGCTGACGTATTCCTCGTACTTGTAGGCGTGAGGCTGACCCTGAAAAAGCACTTTGCTGTCCGGCCGTTTCACCGACCAGATCAAGAGAGCCGCGCTCAGCAGCAGCAGACCGCTGAACAGGGCCGCAGTCCGCCTGACGGCCAGCCGCCTGGTTGCCCGGGCTGCGCCTCCAGACCGGGGCGGCCGGCCTGGGCCCGGTTCCGGGCTGCCGCTCTCCCCGGGTGTCTGCCCGCTCTCCCGGGGGTTGGACTCACCGTGCGCCGACATAGGCCGCCAGCAGGCGGGTGGTATTCAGGACGGCCTGCTTATGCGTCCGCTCCATGGAGTGGGAGGCGTGTACGCCAGGACCGATCAAGGCGGCGCGAATGTTGTGCCCGCCGTGAAGGGCGGCGGAGGCATCCGAGCCGTAGTGCGGATAAATATCCACGGCATGCGGGATGTCCAGTTCCCGCGCCAGTTCGATCAGCCGGCCGGTCATGGCATAGTCGTAAGGACCGGTGGAGTCTTTCGCGCAGATGGAGACATCCGTCTCTTTGCACTCCAGATCATTTCCGATAACGCCCATATCGACTGCAATCAGCTCGCTGATGTCCTGCGGAATCCAGGCGGCTCCGTGGCCGACCTCCTCATAATTCGAGATCAGCAGCTTCAGATTGTAGAGCGGCTTCCAGCCTTCGCGCTTCATGCTCTCCAGCAGGCCGAGCAGAGCCGCCGTGCTGGCTTTGTCGTCGATATGCCGGGATTTGATGAACCCGCTCGGGGTGATGACCGGACGGGCATTGAAGGAGATGAAGTCGCCGTTCGCGATGCCGAGCTTCAGCACATCGTCTTTGCTGTGAACCAGCTCGTCGATCCGAATCTCCATATTCTCTTCGGTACGCTTGGCATCCTGCTCGTCACGGGGATAGGCGTGAGCGGAAGGACGGGTGGAGAGGATGGTACCCGTGTAGGCCGCGCCGCTGCGGGTATGGATCACACAGTATTCGTTCTCGATGCTGTTCATCGTGAAGCCGCCGACCAGGGTGAAGCGGAGCGTTCCGCCCGGCTTGATTGCTCTTACCATCGCGCCGAGGGTGTCGACATGCGCGCTGAGCCCGACCGTCCGCGAGCCGTCCAGACCGGCTACGCCCAGAATCAGGCCGCCTTTCTCGTTCCAGGACAACTCCGCTCCGAGCGCCGCCGCCTCTTCTGCCACATAGCGCAGCACCTCATGGGTATAGCCGCTCGGGCTTGGCGTCTCGAGCAGCTTCATCAGTACGCGAAGAATATAGTCTTCATTGGGTTGAATCGTCCGTGTCATTTGCGGATACCTCCTATAAATCGTTCCGTATTCTTCAATAACAAGTTCCGGCCGCCCGAATTTCTTCCTCTACAGGGAGGAGGGGGGCATGTCCGGCACATCTCGGGATGCGGCCGGGGAGTGCTCCATCGACGGCACGGGAGCCGTCTCAAGCCCGGCAATCAGGGCCCGAGCTTCGTTAAGCTCGCCCGTCAGCGTCTTGATTTTCTTCTGAAGCTTGAACTGCCGCACAATGCCGAATGCGCCGACAATCAGCCCGCCGATCAGCGTGCAGCCGATAATGACGACGATCAGCGGCAGATCGACCTCGCTGAAGCCGAAATCGACCGGAACGGAACCTACGTTAAATACAGCGAAGATAGCGATAAGCAGCGCAAAAATCAAGCCCAGGATAATCGTCCATTGCGTCCTCATTCTTACAGCCTCCTTAAGCGTCCTGTTGTCATAATAAAATCCCTTGCCCGTCCGAGCAAGAAAATAGACCTTCGAGTCCGGTTTCCTGCTGCGCCAAGCAAGGGATGCCAAGTAGCGGCTTTCTCTTATTTCGTCAGTTCTTCCATCTGTTCGATGACGTTCTCGAAGACGCTCATCGCTTCGCGGATCGGCTGCGGCGAGGACATATCGACGCCCGCTTTTCTCAGAATATTGATGGAATAATCGCTGCCTCCGCTCTTGAGGAACCCGAGGTAGCGGTCTACCGCCGGCTGGCCTTCCTCCAGAATCTGTTTCGAGAAGCTGGTCGCCGCCGAGAAGCCCGTTGCATATTTATAGACATAGAAGCTGGTGTAGAAATGCGGAATCCGCGCCCATTCCATCTCGATGTCCTGGTCCACGACCATGTTGCCGCCGTAATATTTCTTGTTGAGGTCGTAGTAAATGGCCGACAGATCCTGCGGCGTCAGCGATTCATCGCTCTCGGCCCGCTCGTGGACGATTTTCTCGAACTCCGCGAACATGGTCTGGCGGAACACGGTCGTGCGGAACTGATCGGCGTAGTAGGTGAGCAGGTACATTTTCTCCTTCGGATCGGTCGATTTCTTCAGCAGGTAATCCATCAGCAGCGCTTCATTGGTCGTAGAGGCCACTTCGGCGAGGAAAATGGTGTACTGCGCGTCCCGGTATTTCAGCGCGTTGTCCGAATAATAGGAGTGAAGCGCATGGCCCATTTCATGAGCCAGCGTGAACATGCTGTTCAGGTTGTCGTTGTGGTTCAGCAGAACGTACGGATGGGTGCCGTAAGCGCCCCAGCTGTATGCGCCGGTCCGTTTGTTCTCATTCTCGTAGACGTCGATCCAGCCGTTGTCGAAGCCTTCCTGCAGCACCCGGGCATAATCCGCGCCGAGCGGCTTGAGGCCTTCCTTGATGATCTTCTTGGCTTCCGCGAACGGAATGTCCAGCTTATATTCATCCACCAGGGGAGCGAACAGATCATACATATGCAGTTCGTCCAGCCCCAGGAGCTTCTGGCGCAGCTTCATGTAACGGTGCATCAGAGGCAGGCTCTCGTGGACCGTATCGATCAGGTTGGTGTACACTTCCTTCGGGATATTGTCGCCGTAGAGGGACATCTCCAGCACGGAAGGATATTTGCGCACACGGGAGTAGAAGACGTTCTTGTTGACGTTGGCGCCCAGCGTAGCGGCGATCGTATTCTTCTGCTTGGCGTACGTGTCATAGACGGCTTTAAAAGCGCTGCGCCGGACATCCCGGTTCGGGCTCTCCAGGAACTTGATGTAGCTGCCGTGCGTCAGCTCCACTTCCTTGCCGTTCTCGTCCTTGATCTTCGGGAACTTCAGGTCGGCATTGTTGAGCATGCCGAAGATGTTCTGGGGAGCCTGGGACAGTGTGCCGACCTGTGCCAGCAGAGCTTCCTCGGCCTGGGACAGCACATGCGCCTTCTCCCGTTTCATTTCGGTCAGCGTGAACGTATATTCGGAGAGGGCCGGATCGGCAATGAAGGCGTCCAGCGTCTCATCCGGCAGCGAGAGAATCTCCGGCGTCACATAGGAGAGAGCTTCTCCCGCGTCGATGCTGAGCTTCTTCGCTTTTTGCGTAAGCGCCTGGGACTTCGGGTTGGCCGTGTCTTCATCCTGGCGCATATGGGCGTATACATAAAGACGTTCCGTCAGCAAGGACAGCTTGTCGTCGAACTCGAAGCATTCCTTGAGCGCGGCGGCATCGGTCAGCTTGCCCCGGAACTTGGAGGCTTCCTTGATCAGCGATTTGGTCTCATCATAAGTGCGGTCCCATTCCTGCTGAGAGGCGAACATATCCTCAAGCTTCCAGCGGTTCTCGGCCGGAACTTCACTTCTCTTCAATAATTGTTCCATGGGAATCCTCCTCGTATCGTGGGATAATGGCGGCTCGGGCCGCAGCTGCCGCCCGGACGCGCCGGAGACGTTCGTAACCAGCAGGCCGAGCGCGAGCGCAGCCAGGCCGGTTCGGAAGGGGAAAGGCATAGCGTAACCTCCTGACGCTTGTCGTAGGTTCGCCTAGTGTTCCCCGCATCTCCGGTTGTATGAAAGATTATGAAGCATTCAGCATGGCGATGACGACCAGCACAAAGGCTATGGCAATCATGACCACCGCGGCAAGGGCCAGCGGTCGCCGCAGCTTCGGCTCCAGGCGGTCGCGCATAAGAATCAGAACGCCGCCGAGGCACAGCACCGCGATGATATAGATGACCAGACTGTCATTGTTCATCCGTCACACCTGTTTGAATGCGGCGATAATGCGCTCGTATTCCTCTTCGTTATCCTTGAAGGATTCTCTCGTGAAGCGATTGTGTACCCATTGCATCATAGCCGGGCGGCTGATAAACGTATGCGTATCCTCGCCCCACTGGTCGGAAATTTCGCGGAGCACAATGTACCGTCCCTGCACTTCTACGGTCATCATGTTCCATTTGTCGGTTTTGTAAATTTCGTGTTTTTTGATCATGTTGGTCCCACCCTGGCGATAATTGGCTTTTGGGTTCATGATAACGCACCGGGGAAGGCAAATGCAAATTAAATCCGGTTAAATCGGATTTCATCCATTGCGAAGTCGCAAGGGATGGAGTATAATGCAAATATACGCCATATATGGCGGTATTTTTAGGAGGTTGTTCATTTGAAAGGTACAGTAAAATGGTTTAACGCAGAAAAAGGTTACGGCTTCATTCAAGTTGAAGGCGGCGAAGACGTATTCGTTCATTTCTCCGCAATCCAGGGCGACGGCTTCAAGACTCTGGAAGAAGGCCAATCGGTTGAATTTGACATCACTGAAGGCAACCGCGGACCACAGGCCGCTAACGTTAACAAGCTGTAAGAATTGATATTAAGAAAGTGCCGAGGGGACATCCCCCAGGCTCATATATATGCTTGAATGATAGGCTTGAACAAGCGTTATCCGACAAGACATAACTCAGGGCGCATTCCTTCCGGAATGCGTCTTTTTAATGATTGCAGGGTCCGGCAAAAGAAGAAGCCGTCTTCCGGTTCTGCGGGTGCTGAACCGGAAGACGGCTTGCGTATGTCTTATTCGATAATCGTCAGAATTTCATCCAATCCCTTCCGGGCAATCGCCTTCGGCTGGACCGACGGATGGCCCAGCGCCAGAACCATATTGACCTGCCGTTCTTCGGGGATGCCGAGATAGTCGCGGAGCTCGCGTTCGGCAAGAAGCACGGGGCCGGTCATCGGACAGGTTGCCAGCCCCTTGGCGTGGGCGGCAAGCATCAGATTCTGGACAGCCAGACTGCTGCTCTTGATTCCTTCCTCGGCCCAGATCTCCGGACTGCCGAATCCGAGCGGGTCGAAGATGCGCTCGCGGAACTTGGACGTATAAGGGGTCGCCAGACAAAGGATAAGAGCAGGCGCTCCGCCGAACGCAGTGGCGTAGGGACCGAAGGATTTAAGCATCAGTTTGGCCTCTCTGGCGAGTCCGTTGCTCTCGGCCTCGGCTGCAATCCGGCGCAGAGCTTCCCAAGTGAAGGTCTCGATCTGCTTGATCCGCTCCCGGTCCAGCAGGGCAATGAATTCCCACGTCTGGGAGTTGGTGTCGCTTGGCGCGAAGCGGGCGCAGTCAATAAGATCGCGGATATCTTCCGGGGAGACCCGCTCTTCGGTGAAGTCGCGGATGCTGCGCCGGGTCAAGGCGAGTTGTTTGAATTCCTCAAAAAGCATGGAAGCGCCCCATTTCAATAAATTGATACCTGGTACTAATACCTGGTGATGTCTGTTATTATACCGTAATTTCAACCTTCTGAGAAGAGTCGGATTCCGCAGGAGCCGCCGGAAGGGCGGAGAGCTGGACCGCCGGGCGGTCGGGAAGCAGATGCTTCAGCAGGAAGCCGAAGCTTGCAGTCAGCGCGAGCGCCGATGCGGTACGGAAAAATACGGTCCGGCCCGCCTGGTCATACAGAAGCCCGCCGAAAGCTCCGCTCAGCAGTCCGGAGGCGCTGGACCAGGCTACGGTGTAGAGGGCCATCCCTGTAGCCCGAAGCCGGTCCGGGATGAGCCGGGTAATATAGCGGATGGCTGTTACATAGTAAAGGCCAAAGCTGACGCTGTGCAGCGCCTGAATCGCAACGATATGCATCGGCTGGCTGGCAGCAGACATTAAGAAGAAGCGGAGCGCGAACATTAGGCTGGCCAGCGCCAAGAGAGGCAGTTCCTTGAACCGCTCGCCGTACCGGCCTGCGAGGAACAGGATCGGTATTTCGCTCAGCGCGGAAGCGAGCAGGGACCATCCTACCAGTTCTTCGCCGGCTCCAAGGTCCCGCAGACTTACCGTCAGGAAGGCTTCATTCATCCGGTAGCTGATCGCCATGATGAACACACAGCCGAAGAACCAGAGCACCTCTCGGCTTAGGAAGACTTCCTTCCAGCCGCCGGTCTCTTCCGAACGGTCCGATGTCTTCACCGGAGGAGACTTCTTCGTGTCTTCCAGCCGGAATGTAATCAGCAGAGCCAATGCCGCTACGGCGACGCAGGCCGCTACGCTATACGAAGCTCCGATGCGGCGCAGCAGATACCCGGCAGTGAGGGCGAAGAAGGAGTACCCGATTGAACCGAATACCCGAATGACAATGAAATTTCGTCCAAGTCGCTCGGCTGTCTTGATAGCAAGGGTGTCTGCCAGGGGAAACACCGGATAATAGAAGAAATAGAAGAAGGACAGGATAAGCATGGCGGACGGAAAATCGCGCGCGCCCGCAAGCAGAACGCCGGTTGCGATCTGGCCTGCCAGCAGCGCGTACAGAATTTTCTTGACGGTTCCGAACCGGTCGCTGAGCATGCTCCAGAACAGATTGGACAGCATGGAGATCAGCGGGCCGATAGCATAGAGCATGCCGAGCTGGGCGTTGCTGAAGCCGAGCTGGCTGTAGAACAGCGGGAAATAGGAGACGGCGAGGACGCTCGTTCCATAGATGGTGAACATGAAGGAACGGAGCCAGTTCTGCTCCGCTCCGCTTCGGTCTGAATTCATCGGTGCACACTCCAATAGTTGTTTGGTGTTCAGGTAACGCGTCTAAGTATACCATGACGGAGCCGTGATTTTTCATGAAGCCAAGAGTGAATTTTGTTGTTTGTGCAAACGGATGGATCATATTATAATAAGGTTTGATTTGGACAAGGAGACAACTATGTGGAGGCACCGTCATTGAGTGAAATTGAGCAAGGCCGGAGAGTCAGTCCGCGGGGCCCCATTGCCTTGATGAGCCGGGTCTATAAATATGTACTTCCCGAGGTCCGGCAATCGCTGGACGTATGGCGGCAGCGCGCGAAGGACATTCCGGACCCCGAGCTTCGAAGACAGGCGATTGCCAGCATTGACACCAAGCAGTTCCACTGTGAAGGCGGAGGTGTATATGCGGCGGGCAATCTGTCAATGCGGCATATATTGGTTCCATTGATCGTAGCCTATCAGACGATTAGCGATTACCTAGACAATCTGTGCGACCGGAGCACTTCTCTTGACCCGGATGATTTTCGCCTGCTGCATCAGTCGATGCTGGATGCCGTGACGCCGGACGCCGAGCTGCGCGATTATTATGCGCTTCGCAGCGAGAAGGATGACGCCGGCTACCTGCACAGTCTGGTCCGTACCTGCCAGAGCATGACCGCCCGGCTGCCGGGCTATGCCGCAGCGCAGGAAGAGATTCGGGAACTGTCGAGGCTATACGGCGATCTGCAGGTCTACAAGCATATTGATCCCTCTCTCAGGGAGAACGCGCTGAAGACCTGGTGGGAGCAGGAGGGATTCCGGGCCCCGCATCTTTACTGGAATGAATTTGCCGCCGCTACGGGATCGACGCTGGGCATCTTCATGCTGTTCCTGGCTTCCTGCGATCCCGCCCTCACCCGCAAGGACGCTGCGGCCATGCGCGCAGGCTATTTCCCCCATGTATGCGGTCTGCATATCATGCTCGATTATTTGATCGACCAGGATGAAGACCGGGAGGGCGGCGATCTGAACTTTTGCAACTATTATGAGAGTGCGGATGCCATGCTCGGCCGGATTGCTTCTATAGTAGAGGGGGCGCGCAGCGATGTCCGGCAGATTCCCGATACCCCGCTGCACCGGATGGTGATCGAGGGACTGCTTGCGCTGTATTTGTCCGATCCCAAGGTGAGCGAGCAGAGCGAAGTGAAGAAGGTGTCCCGCAAGCTGATGAAGGGCAGTCCGTTAACCCGGCTCTTCTTCTTTGCCAACAGCCGCTGGATACGCAAGCACCTGTATTAGGGTAATGATTGTGAAACCGGTTTATGCGCCTGATCTACTTCTGCCGCAGCACATGGGCAAGCGTAAGCCTTGTTAAATTTTGAGGAGGAATTATCATTATGTCTCAAGTCAAAAAGATCGCAGTACTTACCAGCGGAGGCGACTCACAGGGCATGAACGCCGCGGTTCGCGCCGTTGTGCGCAGCGCCATCTATTTCGGAATCGAAGTATTCGGCATTCAGCGCGGCTACCAGGGCCTTCTGAACCGCGACATCTTCCCAATGGATCTGCGCAGCGTAGGCGACATCATTCAGCGCGGCGGCACGATCCTGCAATCGGCCCGTTGCCTGGAGTTCGTGAAGCCGGAAGGGCAGCAGAAAGGCGCTGAAATTCTGCGCGAATTCGGCATCGACGGTCTGGTTGTAATCGGCGGGGACGGTTCCTACAAGGGAGCCCAGAAGCTGAGCCATCTCGGAATCAAGACCATGGGCCTTCCGGGCACAATCGACAATGACGTATCCTTCACGGATTACACGATCGGCTTCGATACGGCTGTCGGCGTTGTTGTGGATGCCGTCAACAAGCTCCGCGATACGATGTCTTCCCACGAGCGCTCCTCGATCGTAGAAGTTATGGGACGGCACTGCGGCGACATCGCTCTGCACGCCGGTCTTGCTTCGGGCGCGGAGACAATTCTCGTACCGGAAGTTCCTTACGATCTGAATGAAGTGGCCGACCGCATGCGCGACAACTTCTTGAAGGGCAAACGCCACAGTATTGTCATTGTAGCCGAAGGCGTCGGCAAAGGCGAAGACATCGCCCAGGCGCTGAAAGAGCGCCACTCCAGCCTGGATGCCCGCGTAACCGTTCTGGGTCATATCCAGCGCGGCGGCAGCCCAACTCCGTTTGACCGCAACCTGGCCAGCCGGCTCGGCGATTTTGCCGTACGCAAGCTGATCGAAGGAGAATCCGGCAAAGCCTGCGGCATTATCAAAGGCGAGCTGACGCTTACCGACATCGATCAGGTCGTCAACACGAAGAAAGATTTCGACATGGAAATGTACAATCTCGCTCTCCGGTTGTCCCAATAATCCGGAAGACAGCATACATGAAAGCCAGGCTGGAAGAATCCAGCCTGGCTTTCTGCTGTCGGGAGGACATATGCGCCATACGTAAAGTTAGGGTTTATTCCGCTCCATGCCCGCTTGCGGAGAAGCGGCGTTCAACCCGGACGAGGCGTCCCAGCAGCAGAGCCGCTCCGATGGCCAGCCCGGCAATCAGTCCGATCCAGTAGCCGTAAGCGCCCAGATCGGTATGGACGGCGAGAATATAGCCAAGCGGCAGTCCCAGCACCCAATAGGCCACGAAGCAGATCACAAACGCCGGATTAACGTCCTTGTACCCGCGAAGCACGCCTTGGGTTGGCGTGGCGATGGCATCGGATATCTGGAAGAAGATGGCGTAAATCAGGAAATGCTGAATCAGCTCAATGACCTTGGGGTCCGTGGAGTACAGCCCGGCGACATGTTCGCCGGCGAGCAGCAGGACAAGCGCGGTAACCAGGGACATGGCCACTGCCGAAGAGATGCCGAGCCGGCTGTACTGGCGGGCGTCGCGCTGCCGGCCGGCGCCGTTCTCGAACCCGACCAGAATGGTCAGACTGAGGCAGATGCTCAGAGGAATCATATACAGCGTCGAGGCGAAGTTGATCGCCGCCTGATGCGCGGCAATCGTTATGGTGTCGAACCGGCTCATCAGCAGGGTGACCGCGGAGAATACCGCAGTCTCGAAGAAGATCGAGAATCCGATCGGAGTGCCGATCTTGAGCTGTTCCCGAAAAGCCCGCAGCGACGGAGCATGGAACTTCCGGAACAGTCCCAGTTCCGCAAACGTCTCGGCGCGCGTAACAAAGAGCAGCGCTACGCCGGCAATGATCCAGTATGTGATCGCCGAGGCGACCCCGGCTCCAGCGCCGCCCAGCTCGGGGAATCCGAATTTGCCGAAGATCAGCAGCACGTTCAGCCCCACGTTGATCGGCAGCGCAATCAGCGTAATGAACATGGAGATCCGGGTCTGGCCCAAGGCGTCAATACAGCTTCTCAGCACGGTGTAGCCGAAGAGCGGGATAATTCCGCAGCCGATGGCAATCAGGAAGCGGCGGGCGATCCTCTCCACTTCGGGCTCAAGATTCATGAAATTCAGCACGGGCGAGAGAAGCAGCGAGCCGGCCGCGATGACCAAGACCGATACAAGGAGGGACAGCCAGATGCCCTGCATCACTTTGGAGGCGACTTCGTTTTTGCGTCCGCTGCCCAGAAGATGGGAGACAATGGGCGTGATGCCCATCAGGATGCCGCTGAGCCCGGTCTGAATCGGAACCCAGAGGCTTGTGCCAATGGCGACGCCAGCCAGATCGTCGGTGCCGTATCGGCCCGACATGTTCGTATCGAAGAAAGCGATAAGCGACAGCGCAATCTGGGTAATCAGGATCGGGAACAGAATGCGCAGGAACTGGCCCGTCTTTTGCTTGAGATTCTCGGTTGAATTCATGGGAGCAGCGACCTCTTCTTCATAAGATACGCCCGAAGACCCGGCAGGCGCCGGGTCTTCGGGCATGAATGGATGGATGAGTTCTGACATAGAGAAGATTCTTTAATATTGCACGCCTGCGGTGTAACGGTTATTGGCGTTCCAGAGCAGGAATTCATCGACATTCTGCTCTTTCAGCGCCCGGATCTGATCCTGGACCTGCTGTTTGCCGTATTTGATATAGTGTCCGCTGCCGAGCCAGCTTGCTGTAAAGTCCTGAATCCAGGGACGAATCAGCGGCTTGTAGCTGCCCAGCGGGTCCAGCTTCTTGTGGGTGTCGACCATAGAGCCTTTGATGGTCGCGTACGGGTTCTTGTCCGGGTCCTTGACGTTGAACCAGCCGGTGGAATAATGGCTGGGATAGACCATGGGACTAATGACATCGACGTTCTTGGAGATCTTCACAAAGTCCTGACCGATGCCCTCGGCAGCCGGTACGGAAGCGGCGTAGCCGAAGATATCAACCGAGACGCGGGCGCCCAGCGGGGTCAGCTCTTTTTTGGCATACTGCACAAAATCGGAAACGACTTCCGTTCGGCTCTTGTCGGACTTCGTGTATTTCAGGGAGTCGGCCCGCTTCTCGAACCCTTCGGGGAACCGGACGTAGTCGAACTGGATCTCCTTGAAGCCCAGCTTCACCGCTTCCTTGGCAATTTCCACATTATACTTCCAGACCTTCTCATTATAAGGATTCACGAAGCTGTCCCCGCCGCCGTTCGACCACACGGAACCGTCGGACTTCACGAACGAGAGCTCCGGGTGCTTCTTGGCGAGCACGGTATCCTTGAAGACAACGATCCGGGCGATGGGATAGACGTTGTGCTTCTCGAGCCGGGCCATCAATTCGTTGATGTTGCCGATGAACTTCTGCGGGTTGCCCATCTGCTGCAGTTCGGGATTCTCTGTCTTATAGGTGATGTAACCGGCATCATCCTTGATGTCAATGACCATGGAATTGAGTTCGGTCTTATCGAGCAGGTCCAGCAGGGTAGTCATTCTCGAGCCGCCGGCGCTGTAGGCGGTAACGTAGATGCCTTTGACCTTGGGGGCATCCGGCTGCGGGTCGGTATGGACGGCGGCACCGGCGGCGCCGGGCGACGCTGCTGGCGCAGAAGCGTCCGGCAGCGGGGAGCCCGACGGAGCCGGCGATTCCGGCAGGGCGCTTGCCGAAGGCGAAGCGGCCGGAGCCGACGCGGAGCCGGACGGAGCCGGGGAAGCGCCGCCTAGTCCCCGGAATCCCTGATCTGCCTGCAACGCAATTCCGCTGGCCGACTGCAGCACAGCGGCTACTTCCGTCTGGTGGTGCTCCTGTTGGACACCGACGCCTCCCAAGGCTAGCATGAGTATCGCCCACGTGATGTTCATTATTCTCTCTCCTTTTATGTACGCTAATGCTCATTATATAGGAACGGGTATACGCAAAAAGAACAGGTTTGTAATGTCATCCGCTCTCCAAGCGATAGGGGTGGCCGTCCCCTTTGTTAAATAAACGGGATGGGACCGGGATAAACGCCCTTCTACAAAGTAAATGCCGCCAGGTCCGTCAAAAGCCCGGAGAAGGCGGCAATCCGTAAAGCTAAGTCCTTCGCAACTCATTGAAGATACGCAGAATCCTGATGCTCGCAAATGCTGTGCCGGATAATATCCATGGCATCGGCAGGGTCCAGTATGCCCAGTCCGTCCCGCAGAACGATAACGGAATTGAGCTCGGTCTGCTTCAGGAAGGGGAGCATATCCGGATACCATTTCATGACGATTGTCGAGAGTTTTACCGTTTCCATTTCCACAGAAATCACCCTTTCCTTTTTCAGCGAATGGTCTGAACAAGCATTCAGTCAACACCCGGAAAAACGGTCAGTGCCTGGAAAAGAGGGAAAGCCAACCTCATGAAACGTTGGTGCGGGTCTGCGCTCCTACAATATACCATAATTTTAAAGTATGTGCATCCCTCGACAAGCGGACAGCGGGCCTTAGCGCTTGCGGAAAGACCCCATCACGCCGACGGTCTCGACAATGTTGACAAAAGCCTGCGGATCGCTGTCCTTGATAATCCGCTTCAGCTCCGCCAGCTCGTATCGGGTGGTCACCGTCATCAGCATGTCCCGTTCCACATGGGAATACGCGCCTTCGGTCTTGATCCGGGTTACGCCCCGCTGGAGACCAAGGAGATGCTTCAGCATCTCATCGGTCCGGTTGGTAATGATGTAGACCGTGACTTTGATGTGGCTGACATGGATGAAATCGACGACGCGCCCGGTGACGTACATCGACAGCATGGAGGCCAGGGCGACATTCCAGTTGTCGTCAAAATAGCCTGCGGACAGAATGACGAGGGCATTCAGCGCCACAAGCACATTGCCGATCGGGAAATCCCGGTATCGGCTGATAATGGAACCCAGAATATCGAAGCCTCCTGACGATCCGCCGACCCGGAACGAGATGCCGCTTCCGATTCCGACCAGGACGCCGCCGAAGACGGCGGCCAGCAGCATGTCCGAGACGACGGCTTTGACGGGCACGACTTCAATCAGCCAGGTGGCAACCGCTACGGACAGGATGCTGTACAGAATAAAGCGCCGTCCGAGCTGGAACCAGCCCGCAATGAGCAGCGGAATGTTCAGGACCATGTACATTACGCTGATGTTGAGCGGTGTGAAATAGCCGATCAGCATGGACAGGCCGGACACGCCCCCGCTGAGCAGGCGATGCGGAATCAGGAAGAGATTGAAGCCGACGGCGATAAAGGCGCCGCCCAGAACGATGGTCAAACTGTGCCAAAATGAGCGTAACAAATGGATTCTCCTTATCGGATGTAATTGTAAATCGTGAAAGAAAGGAATACACTGGTATTCCTCCAGGAGCTTGTGATATAATGTATAGGATATTCTTGAGTAGAGCGATACAATGAACGTTTTTGCATTGTTTCGGATGTAAAGCTACGATGTGTTCGGGCGGGGTAAACGCCCGATTAGATGGGCGGTCATCGCCCCTTGCACGAAACCATGCAGAGATTCAGGCAGGTTGGGACAGTCTAATGAATGTTTGCCGCTACTTAAGAATACAGACAAGCATGTGGAATGTCCACTGTAGAAGGAGCATGAATAATTTGAAAACATTCGCAGAATTCGACCTGGAGCCCAAGGTTCTCCAGGCCATCACGGAACTCGGATTTGAAGAAGCCACTCCGATTCAAGAGCAATCCCTTCCGATCGCGCTGTCAGGCAGCGACATGATCGGACAGGCACAGACGGGTACGGGTAAGACCGCCGCTTTCGGCATCCCGCTGATTACCAAAATTCCGCGCGAAGAAGAGAAGATCGTTGCGCTGATTATGACGCCGACACGCGAGTTGGCTATCCAGGTCGCCGAGGAAATCGGCAAGCTGAGCCGCTTCAAAGGTCTCCGTTCGCTGCCCATCTACGGCGGACAGGATATCGGCCGGCAGATCCGCGGACTGAAGAAGAAGCCGCAGATCATCATCGGTACGCCGGGACGTCTGCTCGACCACATCAACCGGAAGACGATTCGTCTCGACGACGTGAAGACGGTGGTACTGGATGAAGCGGACGAAATGCTGGACATGGGCTTCATGGAGGACATCCAGTCGATCCTGAAGCTGGTGCCGGAAGAGCGTCAGACGATGCTATTCTCCGCAACTATGCCTCCGAACATTCAGCGCCTGGCCCAACAATTCCTGAAGAACCCGCAGCATGTATCGGTGATTCCGAAGCAGGTCAGCGCGCCGCTGATCGACCAGGCTTACATCGAAGTGCCGGAACGCCAGAAATTCGAAGCTCTGAGCCGCCTGATCGATATGGAGTCTCCCGATCTTGCGATCGTATTCGGACGCACGAAGCGCCGGGTCGATGAGCTGTCGGAAGCGCTCCAGAAGCGCGGTTACTCGGCAGACGGTCTGCACGGCGACCTGTCCCAGAACCAGCGCGATGCCGTTATGCGCAAATTCCGCGACGGCAGCATCGACGTTCTGGTCGCTACGGACGTAGCGGCACGCGGTCTCGACGTGTCCGGCGTATCGCATGTCATCAACTTTGACCTGCCGCAGGATCCGGAGAGCTATGTTCACCGTATCGGCCGTACAGGCCGGGCGGGCAAGGAAGGCACAGCCTGGTCGTTCGTAACGCCGCGCGAGATCGATCACCTTCGTCTGATCGAACGCGTAACCCGTCACCGGATTACCCGTAAGCCGCTTCCGACCATGGCCGAGGCCATTGAAGGCAAGCAGCGCATTACGGCCGAGCGCCTGCTCGACATGGTCGAGAACGGCGAGCTGAACGAGTACAAGGGAATTGCCATCCAGCTGCTGGAGCAGTACGATTCCGTGCAACTGCTGTCCGCAGCCATGAAGCTGCTGACCGGCGAGAAGAAGGATTCGGATATCCAGCTGACGCCGGAAGAACCGATCCGCGTGAAACGCCGCGGCGGCAAAAACGATATCCGCAGCAGCGGCCGCAAGCCTAACGGCGGTTACGGCGGCTCGCGCGGCGGCTACTCCGGCAACCGCGAAGGCGGCAGCGGCGGTTACCGCGGCGGCAACCGTGAAGGCGGCAGCCGCAGCGGCTACGGCAGCAACTACGGCGGCGGAAGCAGCAGCGGCGGCTATAAGGGCAACCGCGACAACGCCGGCTCCCGCAGCGGAGACCGCAAGCCTTCGCGTCCGGCAGGCGAACGCCGCCCGGCTGCGAAGAGCGACGATTCCTACGATATTTAAGTTCGGCCGGGGGCGGATGTCCCCGACAACTTGCAGCAAAAGACGGAACGCGGATGCGTTCCGTCTTTCTTTTTGTCCCATTTAAGGCAGCGGTATTAGATGAAGAAAGTACGGCTGATAATCACAAGCAAAATGAACAGAACGAGAATGGTGCCGGTGGAAGTCCAGAGGCCGCCGTATCCTGCGGGTGCAGACATGATATACCTCCTTCAAAGTCTGGGATGGGAAATGACAATGGTACTATATGGTCTTGAAGAATCGGCGGATTGGATGACCGCCTACTTCCGGCAAGTTGGGCTATGGCGCTGTCCCCGGGAAATAAGGTATAGTTAGATTACGCGGTATGCGCAGACAGACAGGAGGAAGGAAAGTGGAGTTTAAAGGTGCAATGGGCGGTATTTACCGCATTACGGAATGGATTTCGAGAATTGCGTTCAGCAATATTCTGTGGGCGCTCTGTTCGGTTCCGTTTTTGTTCGTCGTTCTGCTGAAGTTTATTATGCTGGCCAGCGATACGGGGGGCGCCAACGAGCAGGTGCTGCTGAACTGGGGGCTTGGCATTACAGCACCGTTCACGCTGTTCCCGGCGACATCGGCGCTGTTCAACGTGGTCCGCAAGTGGGTCATGGGCAATACGGATGTCGGCACGTTCAGGACTTTCTTTAAGGGGTATAAGGAGAACTACGTCAAGAGTATGCTTGGCGGACTGATTTATACGGTTCTTTCGGTGGTGATGTATGTCGATGTCACCGTTTATATGAATCAAATGAAGGATTTTCAGATCGTGGGCATTCTGATGCTTGTTCTGATGATCATCCTGTTCGTCTCGATGTTCAATTTCTTCTCAATTGTGGTTCACTATGAAATGAAATTCAAAGAAGTGATCATCAATTCCCTGCTGATTACGATCGCCCGCCCGTTTCGGGTGTTCTCGTCGCTCGTATCGGCTGCGGTGCTGGCCTATATCGGAATGCGCTACCCGGTATTGTTCGTTCTCTGCATCCCGACGCTGATTGCCATGGCGGCATTCTTTAATTTCTACGCGACCTATAATAAGCTTCAGGCGCAGGCGGAAGAGAAGAAGCGGAAGGAAGAGGAAGCGCGGGAGAAGGCGGAAGCCGAGGAACGCGAAGACAGTGAAGACGGTGAAGAAGAGAAGGACGAGGATTTCCTGGAGTCGTCAGAGGAGCCGAAGAGAAGCTAGAAGGCAGGGGCCGAGAATAGTCCGGACAATATTGGAACTGGATAAGGCTAAATAAAAGCGCATACATGGTTTACTTTTTCGCACAAACACACTATAATAACAATATAAATCCTGCGATGTTCGTTATCGGCTGTTCGTTGTTTTGAACCAATGACAATGTCTTGGGAGACCAATTACGGATCGTGGCTGAAAGGCCCTGTCTATATGACATGGGGACTTCAAAAGCGTATTCTGCGGTCACCCACCTGCTGGTGCAGGTTCAGAAGACACTTCAGCCGGACGGCATAGGCGGGTTTCCCAAGCAATGCATAAGGCGCCTTGTTCCCATATCGGGACAGGGCGCTTTTCCATAACGGGGATCTTGCCTTCGCGTTCACGCAAAGGCTTTTGTTCGGGGAGGAAGAATGTTACACTATAGAATAGGAATGAAGGATATACAGAGGGGGAAGAATTTTGTCGTTTAAACGAACATTGGTCGGCTTGTTTCGCAGCTACGACGGAACGAGCGACCGTGCCAAAGATCCGGCTCTCAAGACTCGTTATTACAGTCTCAGCAAGGACAAAGCCTGGGCAGAAGTTTCTTCGACGCTGAAGAAGGTTCCCGGGTTCAAGGTGCTTCACGAGGTCCCATCCGTCGGTGAGATTACGCTGGAGAAGAAGACGGCTTTTGGACGGACCCTGGACATTACGGTATCCGTGCTCGGAACAGGCCCCATGCGCAGCGCCGTTGACATGTATTCGGCTTCGCGCGGCTCGCTGGGCGATCTGGGCGCCAATTACCGGGTGATTCAGCGCCTGTACGGCATACTGGACAAGAAGCTGTCCAAATACAAGACCGACTGATTATCGGCGGAACGCCCCTATTCAAGCGACAAGCGGAAGAAGGATTCCTTCTTCCGCTTGTTCTATGACCGGGGATGCCCGAAAGGGAATCCTTCTAAAGGAGCTTGCGAACAGCCTCGATGGCGGCCTCGAAATTCGGAGGTTCCGTCATTTCCGACAAGTATTCGACATAGGTGATTCTATCGTCCCGGTCCAGGACGAAGATCGAACGCATATCGAGAGCGAATTCCTTAATAAGTACGCCATAGGCCTCGCCGAAGGAACGGGTCTTGTAGTCCGAGAGGGTGACGACCCGGTCTACGCCGGCAGCTCCGCACCAGCGCGCCTGAGCGAAGGGGAGATCGGCGCTAACCGTCAGAATAACGACGTCTTGCCCGAGCTGTGCGGCTTCTTCATTGAAGCGCCGCGTCTGGGCGTCGCATACTCCGGTATCGAGCGAAGGGACCACGCTGATGAGCTTGATTTTGCCTGCATAATCCTTGAGGGTCGTTTCTTCGAGCAGGTTCAGGTTCACGGTGAAATCCGGCGCCTGATCTCCCGGCTGGAGCTTGGGACCGACCAGAGTGATCGGGTTGCCTTTAAAGGTTGCTTCGCCTGTCCGTTCTTGAGCCATGAGTATAATCCTCCTTCAAATTAATTCGTACCACATTGGATTGTTGTTGGCCTTCTAAATTATAATCATAAAGACAAGACCATGTCCAACCGGACCTATCGGAAGGAAGGATGGAAAGTATGCTGTTTATCCGTTATGAGAATTGGAAGAGCTATCTGCGGTACTATCCGGTTACGACGCTGATTGTAGCCGCGAACCTGGTCATGTTCATCATTTTGTCCCTGAACGGAGGGTCCACCGACCCTTATACGCTGCTTCATTATGGCGCCATGGTCGATATCGGCCCCGAGCGCACGGAGTGGTGGCGGCTGGTCACTTCGATCTTTCTTCACAATGGAATCTCACATCTGCTCTTCAACTGTTTTGCCATTCTTGTATTCGCTCCGCCGCTGGAGCGGCTGATGGGCTGGGCTCGCTATGCCGTTCTCTATATCCTTGGCGGCGTGGTCGGCAATCTGGTATCAATGGGAGTGTCCGGAGAAGCGGTCTATGCGGGAACGGTATCCGTCGGAGCCTCGGGAGCTATCTATGCGGTCTACGGCGCTTTCCTGTATATTGCGCTGCTGCAGCGCTTCAAGCTGGATGAAGGCTCCCGCAAAACGCTGTACAGCCTTCTGCTGCTCGGCGTGATCACGACTTTTGCCATGCCGAACATCAATTGGGCCGCGCATCTGGGCGGCTTGATCGGCGGTTTTTTCCTGTACGGTCTGATCGTCCGGATTGCGCCGTCAAGAACCATGCGTTAGCCGGAAGGAGAGGATCGACCCGTGGAGCTGAGACAGCTTCAGTATTTCTTGAAAGTAGCGCAGAAAGAGCATGTCACCCGGGCGGCGGAGGAGCTGCACGTGGCGCAATCGGCGGTCAGCCGCCAGATTCATCAATTGGAGCAGGAGCTGGGCGTGGATCTGTTCATGCAAAAGGGCCGTAACCTGCACCTGACCCCGGTCGGTCAGCTCTTCTGCAAGCGGGTGGAGACGATCCTGAAGGATCTGGACCGCTCGGTGGCCGAGGTCCATGAATTCCTGGACCCGGAGCGAGGGGAGATCCGCATCGGATTCCCGCACAGCATGGGCACCCATCTCATTCCGACCATCGTTGCCGAGTTCAAACAGCATTATCCGCATGTCCGCTTTCGCTTCAAGCAGGGAACGTATTCTTCGCTGATCAAGGATGTCCTGTCGGCGGAGGTTGATCTGGCCTTCATTTCGCCTTGTCCGGAGAGCAGCGGCCAGCTGTCGGGCGACGTTGTAATGACGGAGGAGCTGTTCGCCATTCTTCCGCCCGGCCATCCGCTCGCCGGGGAGTCGGTGCTTCGACTGGAGCAGCTTAGGGAAGAGCAGTTCGTCCTTTTCAGTCCCGGCTACTCGCTTCGGCCGATTGTCTGGCAGGCCTGCCTTCAGGCGGGGTTCACGCCGGAGATTGCATTTGAAGGGGGAGAGACCGATACGATCCGGGGGCTCGTTGCCGCCGGAATGGGGGTCAGTCTGCTGCCGGAGATGGCACTGTTCCAGACCGGACGGCTGCAGCCCGCCCAGGTCCGCATCTCGGAGCCGCAGGTTACACGCACGGTGGGGCTGATCTATCGTTCAGACGGCAAGCTTCCGCTCGTAGCGCGCTCCTTCCGGGCGTTTCTGCTGACTTACTTCAAATCCAGGCAAAATAATACCCCGGTCGGCATGTATGAAGTGCACCCCTTAGAATAGACATTGGAAAACCCCCCTGGTTAT
>NZ_VYKK01000023.1 GCF_008710135.1 Paenibacillus spiritus
AGCGTTCGTCCTGAGCCAGGATCAAACTCTCCATAAAAGGCTCGACCTTCGTCGAGCTGAACGTCCGAAAGGCATCGAGCTCGGCTGAGCCGATTCTTGCGGACGAACAAGTTCGTTTGACTTGCTCATAAGATAAAGCTGACGATTCAATAAAATGAATCTGTCATAATATAACGCGTCCATTTGTTCAGTTTTCAAAGAACTTGCCCTGCAAGATTATTCATCTTGACAGGAATTATAGATTATCACACTTGAACTTCTTCGTCAACTATCGATTTCATTCACCTACAACTTCGCGGCAACTTCCGTCTCAAGCGACAAGAAATAATATATCATGTCTCAAGCAAGAAAGCAACCTTTTTTAATAACTAAAATTATCGCCGTCTGGGTGGGAGATTCAAGAGCCTCGGCATTCAATAACCCGCTCTAACGGATAAGGGCACTGCCCTCTGAATGAAATACGCTTATGGCTCAATGGGTTCCCTGTTACCGCCGGTCTTGCACTGTCTTAGCTCATGGATTTGGCCGGCGTTCAACCCGGCGCCGTCATGGTGAAGTTCTAATCCGGTCCCGCGGATTGTACCGCAGACGTACGCGTACAAGTCGGTGAAATGGCTGAACCGGGTTGAACTGATCTCAAGGGACACACGTGTCACCGGGAACCGAGCGGCTATGATAAGTCGCCCGGATGCCGGAGTCAGACGGATATAACGGCTCGGATAGCGGGTAAGCGTAAGCCATATCACCGCCAAACCCGTAACAAGCCGTCCGGCAGTTATGCTGGAACGGCTTGCGGTGTTTCAATGGATTTAGTGATTTCTGCACCGTTCTTTTATGCCCGTCCTGCTTTATACCAGTCCTACCCAGTCTGCTCCATGAGAATGAAAGTCGCTTCGCAGCTTCTTTTCCAGTTCCTCCGGGAGAGGGCCCTTCTCCAGAAGACGTGCGTTATGCCGCAGCCGTTCCGGATTCGCGGTGCCTACAATGCAGGAGTGGACCCCCGGCGTAAATGCGGCGAACCGAAGCGCCAGCTCATCCCAATTCATGCCGAGTTCCGCTTTATGCCAGCCCATTTCACGGAAGCGAACCCAGTAGTCCTCTACGTACTCGCCCACCGGCCGCTCTGCATAGCGCCAAGGCGCATTGGCTATCGGCCGTTTGGCAATGACGCCGATGCCCCCTTCGCGCGCGGCCGGAAGGGCCGACTCCAAAGAAGCCTGGTCGCAAATATTCACAGACAACTGGATGCTTCCGAAGCTGCCGCTGTGAAGAGCGGCTTCCAGCGCTTCATTCTCACCGGAGTAGGCCGCTACTCTTACCTTACCCGCTTCCACCGCGCGATGCAGCTCTTCGGTTACCTCTCCTGCCTCCAGAATCTCTCTTGGACAGGAGTGCAGGTGCACAACATCCAGTACATCCGTCCGCATGAGCTTCAGAGCGGCGTCAATGCCTGCGCGAATACAGGGCGCCGTCCAGTCCTCGAAACCGGGAATGCCATAGCCTATCTTGGTGGACAGCACGAATTCCTGCCGCCGGTGTCCGATCAGCTTGCCGATCCGTTCCTCGGACAGCCCGTATCCACGGGCGGTATCAATCAAGGTAATCCCTGCGTCCAGCGCCTCGTTCAGAATGCGCGCGGCCTCCCGGTCCGTCATCGTATCCTGACCGATATGGCCCGCTCCAAAGCCAAGCGCGCTTACCTGTAATCCTGTACTGCCAAAGGCCCGCTCCATCATGACGGTTGTCCTCCCAGCAGTCGCAGCAGCTCTTCTTCGTCGTCGATCACCGGAATGCCGAGCTCCTGGGCCTTGGCCAGCTTGCTCCCGGCCTTCTCGCCGGCAACGACGAGGTCGGTCTTCTTGGAGACGCTGCCGCTCACCTTGGCGCCGAGGGCCTCGAGGCGCGCTGCGGCGTCATCCCGGGTCAACCGGTGCAGGGTGCCGGTAAGGACCACCGTTTTGCCGAAGAAGAACGAATCTTCGTTCACTGCTGCGGGTGCGTCGGGCATTTCGGGCACAACGCCGTGCTCCAGCAATCGTCGGATGCCGCTCACGGTGAACGGGTCGGCAAAGTATCCGGTAATGCTCTCGGCGACTATGCCTCCGATATCAGGCAGCGCCTCCAGCTCCTCAGGAGTGGCGGCCATAACGGCATCCAGGCTGCGAAAGTGCTCCGCCAGCATTCGGGTGGTCGCTTTGCCCGTATTCGGAATGCCCAGCGCGAACAGGAAGGAGGCGAGATCCCGGTGCTTACTGTCCTCCAGTGCTTGCAGCAAATTCTGCGCCTTCTTCTCCCCGAAGCGTTCCAGCTTCACCAGCTGTTCCAGCGTCAGATCATACAGATCAGCCGCTTCCCGAATCGAAAGTTCTTCATAGAGCTGTCCTGCCGTCTTCTCGCTGAACGTCTCGATATCCATCGCATCCCTCGACGCATAATGGGTGATCCGTGCGACAATCTGCGGCTTGCAGTTCAGCTTGTTGTTGCAGAACAGGTGCGCCCCGCGCATCTCCAGCGGGAACCCGCAGGCCGGACATTCCGCCGGGAACACGATCTCTCCCCCGTCGCTCTCTTCGGTTACTTTGCCCAGAATCTCCGGGATCACATCGTTGGAACGCCGAATGAAGACCCGGGTTCCGAGAGCAAACTTAAGGTTCTTGCGCTCGATATCGCCGACATTGTTCAGCGTGCAGTTCTGAACGGTCACTCCCGCCAGTTCGACCGGCTCGACCCGGGCCAGCGGCGTTACTTTGCCGGTACGGCCGACATTCCAGCTTACCGACTGAAGAATCGTGGTCGTCTCCTCCGCCTCGAACTTGTAGGCGACGGCCCAGCGGGGGAATTTGTCCGTGTAGCCGAGCACCTCGCGAGTGCGGAAATCGGTGATTTTGATAACGGCTCCGTCGATCAGATAGTCCAGGCCCGAGCGTTTGGCTTCAATCTCGGCGACCTGCTCCGTGACCCCGTCGAAGCTGTCGAAATAGGTTAAGTACGGGTTGACCTTGAAGCGGTTGTCCCGCAGGAACTGCATCATTTCCTGATGGTTCGAGAAGGAGGTTCCTTCCGCATAGCCGACGTTATAGAAAAAAGCGTTCAGCCGACGCTCGGCGGTCAGCTTCGGGTTCAGGTTGCGCAGCGCTCCGGCGGCGCCGTTGCGCGCATTCTTCAGCGGGTCCGCCGCTCTCCGGTTATACTCGGCGAGCACGGACAGATTCATGATGCCTTCGCCCTGCACCTCGATCACGCCTTCCCGGTAAGGAATGGACAGCGGGACGGATTTGATGGTCTTCACCTGTTCCAGAATCCCTTCGCCGGTTACGCCGTTGCCCCGGGTGGCCGCCTGCACGAGGGCACCGTCGCGGTAAGTCAGGTTAAGCGTCAGCCCGTCGAACTTCAGCTCCACCGCATAGCACGGAGCCGGCAGCGGCGTATCCGGGTTCTTGGCGTTGTAATCGTTCACCAGCTTCAGCACACGGGCTTCCCACAGCCGCAGTTGCTCAATATTCTGGGCTTTGTCCAGGCTCCACAGAGGAGCCAGATGGCGGTGCGGAACAAAACCTTTCAGCAGTTCGCCTCCGACCCGGCGGGTCGGCGAATCGGGCAGCACCAGGCCGCTCTCAGCCTCCAGCTGCAGCAGCTTGTCATAGAGCACATCATATTCTTTGTCGCTGACCAGCGGGGCATCCAGGGTGTAGTAATGGTAGGCGAGCCGGTTCAGCTCTGCCACCAGCTCTTCCATCTTGTGCATCTCATCCATGCGGGGTTTATCCCTCCGTGGCTTGCTGTATTAGGCTTGCTTCATCAAATACGTCACCTTCACTATGTACGCGTGCGGGCGTTTCTAAACATCGGCGCCACCCGCACGAACCGTTCCTTCGCGCTATTCCACTTTACTGATCGGGGCAAAGCCCGCGAGCAGTCTCTTCACCCCTACCGGAGCAGGGAAGGCAATCTGCAGTTCCATGTCGTTGCCTTCGCCCTTGACGGAGACAATGGTGCCGACGCCCCATTTGCCGTGGGATACCTTGTCGCCCGCCTTAAAGCCGCCGGCCGCTCCGGAGGCCTGCGCCGGCCCGCCGGATACGACGGTCGCGCGGGCGCTCGATCCCGCGGGCGCTGCGCTGCCGCCGCCTCCCCGGACCGCACCGCCGGCCGCATATCCGCCGCCGGTTCCTCCGGTGCCGCCCGTCACGCGGGCGCCGAAGTTGCCCCGGCCGCCGCCCTCGAAGCCGCGGCCGCCGTAGGCGCCGCCAAAGTCGCCGCCTGAGCCCCGCCGGTAGCGGTCATACCCGGCGGGAGAAGCGTCTTCCTTCAGCTCCTCGGGAATCTCCTCAAGGAAGCGGGACGGCGGATTGGCCGTGGTTCGGCCAAACAGCGTGCGCATCCGGGCGCAGGTCAGGAAGAGCTGCTTCTCTGCGCGCGTAATGCCGACATACGCCAGCCGCCGCTCTTCCTCCAGCTCTTCGTTGTCCTGGAAGGCCCGGCTGTGCGGGAAGACGCCTTCCTCTAAGCCGATAATGAACACGTTCGGGAACTCCAGTCCCTTGGCGCTGTGCATCGTCATTAGAACCACCGCATCCCCGCGTTCGTCGTCCTCCTCGTTCATGCTGTCAATATCGGCAATCAGCGCGAGGTCGGTCAGGAAAGCGACCAGCGACTTGTCCTCATTGTTCCTCTCGAATTCCATTGTCACCGACAGGAACTCGTCGATATTCTCCAGCCGCGAGCGCGATTCCAGGGTGTTCTCGTTCTGAAGCTCCAGCCGGTACTGGGACAGCTCCAGCACTTTCTCGGTCAGCTCCGTCACCGATAAGAACTCCACCATCCGGTGCAGCGCCTCGATCATGTCGTAGAATTCGACGAGCGCGTTCCGGGTTCGCCCGGCGAAGCCGAGGTCATCCACGGTCTCCAGCACACGGAAGATGGAGACGCCCCGCGAAGCGGCAGCCGCTGCCAGCTTGGCGACCGTCGTGTCGCCAAGCCCTCTTTTGGGCACATTGATGATCCGGGTCAAGCTGATATCGTCGTCCGGGTTGGAGAGCAGCCGCAGGTAAGCAAGCAGGTCCTTGATTTCCTTGCGGTCGTAGAACTTGATGCCCCCTACGATCTGGTACGGAATATCCGACTTGATGAGAATTTCTTCGATTACGCGGGACTGGGCGTTGGTGCGGTACAGAATGGCATGGTCCTGATACCGTCTGCCCTGCTTGACGCTCTTGCTGATCTCGCCCGTAATGAAATAACCTTCGTCATGCTCGGAATCCGCCCGGTACACCTTGATCTTCTCGCCTTCTTCGGAATCGGTCCACAGCTTCTTCGGCTTGCGTCCGGTGTTGAGCGCAATGACGCCGTTGGCGGCATCCAGAATAATGGAAGTCGACCGGTAATTCTGTTCCAGCAGAATCGTCTTCGCTTCCGGGTAGTCTTCCTCGAAATTAAGGATGTTCGTAATGTCGGCTCCGCGCCACCGGTAGATGGACTGATCGCTGTCTCCGACGACGCAAATCCGGTGATGCTGGTCGGCCAGCATCCGGCACAGCATATACTGGGCCCGGTTCGTATCCTGATACTCGTCGACATGGATATATTTGAATTTCTTCTGATAGAAATCAAGCACGTCCGGCACTTCTTGGAAGAGCTGGATCGTCGTCATAATGAGATCGTCGAAATCAAGCGAATTGTTGCTCTTGAGCCGCTTCTGGTACTGGGTATAGACCTTGGCCACGATGCCTTCAAAATAATCGCCGATCTTCGCCTCATACTTGGCCGGCGTGATCAGCTCGTTCTTGGCGTTGCTGATCATGGCCTGGATCGCCTTCGGCTCAAATTTCTTCGTGTCGATGTTCTGATCCTTCATGATGTTGCGGATGACGGACAACTGATCCGTCGAATCCAGAATCGAGAAATTGGAGGTGAAGCCGATCCGCTCAATGTCTCTGCGGAGAATCCGCACGCACATGGAGTGGAAGGTGGAGACCCAGATGTCCCGCCCCTCCGGTCCTACCAGCTTTGACACGCGTTCCTGCATTTCACGGGCGGCTTTGTTCGTAAACGTGATCGCAAGGATCGCCCAAGGCGGAGCCTTGCGGTTGGCAATCAGCCAGGCGATGCGGTGCGTCAGCACCCGCGTCTTGCCGCTTCCCGCCCCTGCCATAATCAGCAGCGGTCCCTCGGTCGCCTCGACGGCCTGCCGCTGCGGCGGGTTCAGCCGGGCCACGGCATCGTATATGTTAACGGATTGCATGAAGGTCATGCTCCTTTCTGTTCGCTTCTTGCGATGTTTCTTCTCAATTCTTCCACTCCGCAGACGCTTCCGTCCGCACAGCTTCTACCGTCGCCAACGCCGCCTCCAGATCCCGGTATACAATGTTCCCTACGACAACCGTATCGCTGACCGCAGCCGCCTTTCGCGCCTCTTCCGGACCGCAGATTCCGCCGCCGTAGAAGAGCGCTGCATGCTCCACACTCTCGCGAATACGAGCCACGGTCTCCATATCCCCGAAGGTGCCGCTGTACTCCACATAGACGATTGGCAGCCTCATCAGCTTGTCCGCCACCTGGGCGTAAGCTGCCGCTCCCTCGGCATCCAGCCTGACATCCGCTTCGGTCAGCCGGGCCACCGCAGAATCCCCGTTCAGTACAATATAACCCTCTGCCAAAAGGAGGTCCCACGGCATATAATCGCCGTAGCGTTCAATCCCCTGCCGGTGCTGGCCGACAACCCAGGCCGAATCGGAGCTGTTCAGTACCATCGGAATCAGATACCGGTCAAAGCCCGGCACTACCGCTCCGAGTTCGGACACCTCCAGCACGCAGGGAATTTCATATTTCCGGATACGTCCGAGCAATTCTGAAGTATTGGTATACGTCACTCCGGTAGAGCCGCCGACCATAATCGCATCGGTGCCTGATGTACAGATCCTGCCGAGTTCTTCGTCTCCGATCGGTCGATCGGGGTCCAGCTTGAACACATGTCTCCAAGCCGGGACGCGGTCCCGCGCCGTTGTCATAGGTCTTCATCCTTCTGGATCGCCATTGCCTCATGAAGCAAGAGAAGCCGCCTCTTGTGCAGAGGCGGGCCTTCTCCTGTTCCACGGATTCTTTCTTCGATTGTAAAATAGCAGGGGTACGCTGTCAATTTGCCGAAGGCTAAAAAAGCGAACGTTTTTTCGCCTTTTTCCGAACAGATGCGCCCCGGTCTCCTGTTTCCGGCTTAATCCTTGCAAAAGAAAAAGAACCCGCAGCTCCTTGATACAGGAACTGCCAGGTTCTTCGGCAGGACTCGGCGCCCTGTTCACTATCAATAGGCATTCTTGAACCCGTTGCGGATGGTCTTCAGAATAATGCGGATATCGAACAGCAGCGACCAGTTCTCGATGTAGAAAATATCGTGGTTGATCCGCTCTTCAATCGACGTATCGCCGCGAAGACCGTTGCTCTGCGCCCATCCGGTAATGCCGGGCCGCACATGGTGCTTGACCATATATTTCGGAATCTCACTCTTGAACTGCTGCACATAAAAGGGCCGTTCAGGCCGGGGACCTACCACGCTCATATGGCCGAGCAGCACATTGAAGAACTGCGGCAGCTCGTCCAGACTTGTCCGCCGGATAAAGGTTCCGAACCGGGTCCGGCGCGGATCTTCCTTGGTGCTCCAGCCGGTATCTTCTTCATCGTCCCGCTGCATTCGCATAGAGCGGAATTTATACATCGTGAAGTTCCGCCGGTTCAGCCCGACCCGCTCCTGCTTGAAAATAACCGGCCCCGGCGACGTCAGCTTCACTCCGATAGCCACCAGGACCATCACGGGCAGCGTTACGAGAATGGCAAAGATCGAGAAGACCACATCGAACAGCCGCTTGGCCAGCCGGTTGCCGGCCATATCGAGCGGGATGTCGCGGACGTTAATCATCGGCATCCCCGCGAAGTTGTCAAAGTACGGCCGGGCGGGCAAATAATCGAAAAAATCGGGGATAATCAATGTCCGTACTCCCGCTTTCTCGCAGGCTCCGATAATGATCGGGAATTTATGATGCACATCCAGCGGCAGGGCAAGCACGACTTCGTCGATCATCTGGCTCTCCAGAATTTCAGGCAGGTCGTCAATCGTGCCCAGAATCGGCTTGTAATGCTTGGCTTCAAGCGTATTCCAGTTCTGATAGTCGTCCAGAAATCCGAAGATTTCATATCCAAGCTCCGGATACTGCGCAAGGTTGTCGTGAATTCGCTTCCCCAGCGTTCCCGCTCCGAGAATAAGGATGAACTGGCGGTTGAAGCCCTTCTGCCGCAGCGATTTCAGCATTTTCTTCAGCACGAAGCGGTACAGCATCGTAGACAGCATAATGATTCCGATATAGATCGCCAGGTATTGGCGGGATACGTTAATTTCTTTTACGAAGAACATAACGCCGAGCAGGATAAAGCCGGAAATCAGGTGCACCTGGAAGATCTTCAGGAACTCGTCGGCGAACCGCTTCTTCCGCTTCGGCAAATACAGCGACAGTACAATCCCCGACAAAATGGCGATGCCGCTGTATACCAGGCTCCAGTAGCTGTACGATTCAATCGGCAGCGGGTTGTAGTACGTTAGCCAGCCGCTGCGGAACTTAATCCACCAGGCCAGCAGGAACGACGCCTGAATGACCAGAAAGTCGGCCACCATATACAGTTGGGTCAGAAACCGCTGATTCCGGCGGATCATAATCTCACCTCGGATTTCGTCTCACTTCGCGCGCCCGTCTGCTCCGCCGCCGCTAGGCTCGGAACCGGTGTTGCATCTGGCCGCTTCGGCGCAAGGGCATTGCGCAGCAGCGCGGCTGCCAGTTTAACTCCTACCCCCGCATACACGGCACCATTGACCATAACATTATATTTAGCCTGGTAGTGCTTGCGGTGGAACAGGATCATCGCCCGGTGGAACTCGTAGATAATCTTCGGCGGTCTCCGGCGTGCGCTGCCGCCTTTGAGATGGATGATCGACGTACGCGGGTAATACCAGATGCCCCAGCCCGCCTCCTTGATACGATAGCACCAGTCCAAATCTTCCCCATACATGAAGAATTCCTCGTCGAGTCCGCCTACCTCTGCGATTGTCTCCCGGCGGACCATCATAAAGGCGCCGACCAGCGCATCGACGGCATAATCCTGATCGGGATCGAGGTAGCCGAGCTGGTAGCCGTTGTAGCGAGGGTTATCCGGGAACAGCTTGCTGATCCCGAACGCATAGTAGAACGACGCCGACGGCGTCGGAAAGCCGCGTTTGCAGGCTTTGTCCAGGCTTCCGTCGGGAAGAATGATTTTACACCCAGAGGCTCCGATATCCGGCCGTTCGTCCATGAACCGAATCATGGTATCCAAGGTCTCCGGCATAACCACAGTGTCGGAATTCAGCAGCAGCACATAACGCCCGGCGGCCATCTTCATCGCCTGATTGTTGCCTCGCGCGAATCCGACATTCTCCTCATTGGCAATCAGCACCGCCTGCGGAAACTCCCGCCGGATCGCTTCCACCGAACCGTCGCTGGAATGGTTATCGACCACAATGACCTCATAACGATACGCCGTAGCCGAATCATAGACCGACCTCAGACAATCCAGCGTCAGGCGGCACGTATTGTAATTCAGAATCAAAATGCTGACATCGGGCTTCACCTTGCAACGCTCCTGACTGAAATCTAGTAATATCGACAAATATTATAACATAGAAACACCCGCAAAAGGCTCTCTTTTGCGGGCAATGAAAGTAAATTATAGGATATTCAAACTTTTTTGCGGCGTTCTTGGATCTGCTTCCGTTTCCGTCGCAGGACAGACCACTGCCGGAAGAAACTCCCCCAAGCTGTCAGTACTTTCGGTTCTCGAAGCAGCATATAGCCATGCACGGCAAGCTCATAGGGCAGCGAGACCAGCAGAGTCGTCAGAAGACTGCGCGCCGGTTCATTCTTGGCCAGCATTTTGTAGCGGTTCATATAGGACATTCTGCGGATGAAGAGCGGTCTGGTTGTTCGTCCTGAAGTCTTCCAGCCCCGTTCATGGTAGGCGATAGCTTCGGCATCGTAATAGGCTGTCCATCCGAGCAGCCTGGCCCGCCAGGCCACATCGACATCTTCCTTGTACGCGAAAAAGTCCCCGTCGAAGAATTCTCCTTCGATGCTGATCTCCTCAATCATCCGGCGGCTGTACATCGCCGCCGCCCCGGAGACGCCGAACACCTCGCCGGATTCCGTCCAGTTCCCGGCCGGCTCTCCCATCCCCCGATCGAATGCCCGTCGCATCCGGTTCATAACAAGGCCGGTGCTGTCGACAATGTTCGGGTCAGCCTTGGACAGAAGCTTGCCCGTCGCGCTGCCGATTCGCGGATTGGCTTCCATCACCGCAACCAGACGGGACACATAATCCGGCTCCAGTGTAACATCCGGGTTCAACACCAGAATATAGTCCGCTTCGCTGGCCGCAATCGCCTGGTTGTGGGCGGGGGCGAATCCGGTGTTGACGGGATTCGAGATAAGGCGGACAGGCGTATTGGAGGCTTTCGAAGATGGATCGCCATCGGGAACTGGCTCCGGAGTCTCTTCAGTCCCGAAGACCAGCACCGCCTCCCGGGTCCCATCCGTCGAGGCATTATCCACCACGAGGATCTCCGCGACCGGATATTCCTGCTGCCGAACCGCTGCCAGACAGCCGGCGATATCACCAGCGCTATTATACGTGACAATATGTACCGTTACCTTCTTCGTCTTCATTATCATAGCTATTCGCATTCTCACTCTCGTTGGAGTCGATAGATTTGATTCTACTGCTAAGTATATCGACCCTTCATTTAAATAAAAACCCCGGCGTCGCCGGGGTTAACTTTTTATCTAATTCGTTCAATTATTGAAGCTTATCCGAAGCCGGTGTCTTCAATCCTTCAGCTCGGCCAAGAAGGCCCGCAGCCCTTCCCGCCAAGGCCGCAGATCGGTCAGCCCGTTCGTCCGAATCGACAAATGCTCCATGACTGAATTGGATGGCCGAGGCGCAGGGCGCGGGAACTGCTCGGTGGTGCAGGGCTCCAGCTTGGCAGTGAACTTCAGACCAAGGATGTCTTTTGCTTCTTCAAAAATGGCTTGCGTGAACTCGTACCAGCTGCAGGCCTCGGTGTTGGAGGCATGGTAAATCCCGTACTTCTCCGTCTCCATCAGTTCCAGCAGAAAGTTCGCCAGATCCGCCGTATAGGTCGGCGACCCTTTCTGGTCATGGACCACTTGAAGCAGCGGTTTTTCCTGACCCAGCTTCAGCATGGTTTTGACAAAATTATTGCCGTACTTGCCGTACACCCATGAAGTCCGAACAATGAAAAACTTCGAAGAAAGACTCTGCACCAGGATTTCTCCTGCTCGCTTTGACTTTCCGTAGATACTCTTCGGAGCGGTATTATCGTATTCATGGTAGGGGCGCTCACCCTGCCCGTCAAAAACATAGTCCGTGCTGATATAAATCAGCTTGGCACCAGCTTTTTCCGCGGCAAGAGCGACATTCCGTGTTCCCGCCGCATTGATGGCATAAGCCGCATCGATATCCGTCTCCGCCGCATCGACGGCTGTATGGGCTGCACAATGAATGACGATGTCTGGGGCAAAACCGCCGATAACGGTTCCGGTCTGCTCCAGATCGGTAATATCCATCTCCTGCCGGTCGCAGGCCAATACCGTATAACCTCTGTCCTCAAGCAGCAACACGGCTTCCCGGCCGAGCTGCCCGGCAGCGCCGGTTACGAGTACTTTACCGCCCATTACAGTGCATCTCCCAGGCGGCTGCCGTACTGCTTCTCGGCATACTTCTGGTATTCACCTGACTGAATACGGGTCCACCAATCCTTATGGTTCAGGTACCAGCGGATCGTTTCCTTGATGCCGGTCTCGAACGTATGCTTCGGCTTCCAGCCCAGCTCGGTCATGATTTTGGTGGGATCAATGCCGTAGCGGCGGTCATGTCCCGGACGATCCTGGACGTACGTAATCAGCGATTCCGGCTTGCCCAGCTCCTGCAAAATCGTCTTGACGATATGCACATTCGTCCGCTCATTATTTCCGCCGATGTTGTACACTTCGCCAAGCACACCCTTGTGAATGACAAGGTCAATCGCGCTGCAATGATCTTCAACATACAGCCAGTCCCGGATATTCAGTCCGTCCCCGTATACGGGCAGAGCCCCGTCTGCCAGCGCGCGGGAGATCATCAGTGGAATAAGTTTCTCCGGGAACTGGTAAGGGCCGTAATTATTGGAGCAACGCGTAATATTGACCGGCAGCCCAAAGGTTTCATGGTACGCACGAACCAGCAGATCGCCTCCGGCCTTGCTGGCGGAATACGGACTGTTCGGTGTCAGCGGCGTTTCTTCCGTGAAGAGTCCGGTTGCTCCGAGCGTACCGTATACTTCATCGGTAGATACTTGCACAAACTTCTTGACGTTGTGTTTCTTCGCCGCATCCAACAGCACCTGAGTGCCCAGCACATTGGTCTTCACGAACACATCTGGCTCCAGAATACTGCGATCCACATGCGATTCTGCCGCAAAGTTGACCACCACATCGACGCCGTCGCCGACCAAGGCATCCATAGCCGGAACGTCGGTGATATCAGCTTTGACAAAGGTATAGTTGGGATGATTCTCGACGGATTTCAGATTCTCCAGGTTGCCTGCATAGGTCAGGGCGTCGACGTTCACGATCTGATGATCCGGATGTTGCTGCAGCATGTAGATGACGAAATTGCTGCCGATAAACCCGGCACCGCCGGTGATGAGAAGTTTCATGGGAGACCACCTTTATGACAAAAGATAATAATACGCGGAAGCATAATATACTATGTCGCCGCCATTCTCTGGGGAATAATATTTGTTAAGAACTAACGTAAAAAGTCATGGATGATAGGATATCAAATAAGAGTAGGTTTATTTATTGAGATTTGTGTTGACTCAACACTATTCATGATTCTAATGAGCTAGGCAAATCCATTAGTCTTCAAATATATAGTTGTAATAGGAGTTTAGTGAGAGTGAGATCTAGGAAGGATGTTACTCTCACTAGGTCGTGTCTGAAAACTATTCATTGAGTTAATTTGAAGATGGCA
>NZ_VYKK01000024.1 GCF_008710135.1 Paenibacillus spiritus
TGAACTGTGACCCACAAGAAGGACACTTTGAAAAAAGTGACCCCTCTTGTGGGTCATTTGTGTTTTAATCAAGGTACAGGAAGAGGAGCGAAACAAAAATGGGAAAATTGAAGCGGGTCAAATTCACAGAAGATCAAATAAAAAAGTTGGAGGAAAACCCCAACGTGGAGAGAGTATCCGAGTCAGCCATTACGTACAAGCCTGCGTTCAAACTGGAAGCATTGCAGGCCTACAAGGCAGGGCAGACACCTTCGGAGATCTTTATCCGGGCTGACTTCGACCTTGATGTAATTGGACATGAAAAGCCTAAAAAGAGCCTAAAGCGTTGGCGCGAAGCCGCCGGTCTATACGGTAAAGAAGGATTGGCTGTAGATCGACGTGGCAAGAACAGCGTGGGACGTAAGCCAGCCGGTGAATTGTCGGTGGAAGAAGAGTTGAAGCGAGCTCAGGTCAAAATTAAACTGCTCGAAGCAGAGGTCGACTTGCTAAAAAAGCTCGAGGCGCTCGAGCGGCAGAAGAAACGCTAACGGCCGCCGAGCGCTTTGAGCTCATTAACCGTACCATCCGTGCATATGGCCTGAAACAGATGACACGCTACCTGTGTAAGCTCGTGGACGTTAGTCCAAGCAGCTACTACAGATGGCTTGCAGCCGAGGATAAGCGCCAGCTTCGGGCAGCTGCTGACGAGGCAGACATCTCCCTCATCAGGCAACACTTTGAGACGCTGCGCGGCAGAGCAGGCGCCCTAGTCATCAAAATGCGTCTTGAGCAAATGAGCGGTGTCATCATGAACCACAAGAAGATTCGTCGCCTCATGCGCAAGGCAGGCCTAATCGCGGTCATCCGACAAGCGAATCCTTACCGTAAGATGGCCAAGGCAACCCAGGAACACCAGACATGTCCCAACTTGTTAAAGCGTCAGTTTGACCCAGGCGAGCCCGAGAAGGTATTTCTAACCGACATCACCTACTTGCGCTACGGAAGCGGACAGTGGGCATACCTCTCCTGCGTGAAAGACGGGGCCACCAGGCAGATCCTTGCCGATTGTGTTGCAGGCACCCTGGAGCTTCCGATTGTCGAACGGACCATTCAACAACTTGTTGCACGACTGGACGGGAACATACATCCGGAAGCCATCCTACACTCTGATCAAGGGATGCATTACACCCATCCCAAAACCCGTCTTCTCATTAACAAAACAGGCTTTAAGCAATCCATGTCTCGCAGGGGCAATTGTTGGGACAATGCCCCCATGGAGTCATTCTTCGGCCATATGAAAGACGAGGTGAACTTCAGCGATTGCCAGACCATTGAGGAAGTGAGAATGCGAGTTAAGAAATACATAAGCTTTTACAATTCCGAACGATACCAATGGACATTAAAAAAGATGACCCCTGATGAATTCAGAAGTCATCTGCTTGTCAGTTAAGATTGCCGGCCCTTTA
>NZ_VYKK01000025.1 GCF_008710135.1 Paenibacillus spiritus
GAATTCAGAAGTCATCTGCTTGTCAGTTAAGATTGCCGGCCCTTTATGTTTACTGTCCACAATCCGGGTCACAGTTCATAAGGACCGAGGGCTTGTACTGCAAATTAGTGCTGTGACTTAGGGACGGGACGGCGGCTGCCTAACTTCGGCAGTGTTCGGAGACAACGGAACCGCTACGCATCGGATTGTACGGAATGTACCTTCCAGCACGGTAGTGGGCACGCACTGGGTGCGGCTTACGGTCGTGTTGTCTCACATGGGTGCTCTTGGGATAAAAGCAAACCTTCATGTGTGTGACCTCCTTGTTTGTACTCGGAGATCAGCGCACCTATTCGGTATTCAGCCCCTAGATTAGGACTCTTTTTGGTTTGCATTGGTCGAAGCTGACACAGAGGACCTCAGTCATTGTATATGTACGAACATGATGGGAACATCATATGTATACTTGTGAAGCATACGAAAGCCGCTTGAAAAAGCGAATTATCTCGTGTATAGTAATTCCTAAGGTCGGTTATGGTGAGTGTAAGCAACGCAATTCTGATGTTGGTAGCATCGGAATCCCGAATGGAAGAGTCCACAGAAATAGATACACTATCCCCTAATGTAATATTAAGGGATTATTATTCGTTTGTCAAGGAAATTGGAAGAAAGATTTTTTGAGATATTGAAAGTAAGACAGACTCCAAGTTGGTTATAGAGAGAAGTATAAATAACAAAGACATTCTGTATTTAGGTCATCGTCAGCGCTAATTGGTTCGAATCCAATCGGGTTCGTGAGCTACATTGTCCTTCTGGTCCTTCTTTCGTTAGTGAGATATTGGTTGGATAGCATTTCACTTTGTAAAGAAGATACCAAAGAGGAGGGAATGCCCATGAAGCGTAGTTTAATGGATAAGGGTAGAGGTCTTGTCAAAGCTGTTGGAGAGACCGGATGGGCGTTAGCTACGAACTTAGTTGCATCGGGGGCTACGCTGACCTAAATACATAATCAACTAAATAATGATCCTTAGTGGTTGCTTCAAATGGGGGGCTTTTCCGGATAAAGGAAAAGCCCCCTCTGCCATTGGTTCAGCAGAAGGGGCTACGCTTAAAAAATGCTTCTCAGTCTCCTCGCTGAAGGCCAGCTCGACACTGCCGACGCGCTTCCTGTCGTCCAACGTGATCCGCTTCACGATCAGGTGTAGCAGGGTCTTGCGCTGCGGGAACGGCGAGCGGCTGAGTAAAGCGTTGAACCGACCCATCAGGGATTGAACAAGATCATAGGAGATAGGGTCAGCCTGGTCATCCCGTAGCTCCAGTTCGAGCTTTGATCTGCGGGTGAGTTCGGCTTCGAAATCCCTATTCAAGTTGGCCAGGCGTTCTGAAAACATATCTCTATCTATCTCGTCCATCTCGTATAGTCCAAGGTATTTACGTTTCTTTTCCTCCAGACTGTTGATCCTGCCCTGTACTCCTGCCAATTCGTCCCGTAGAGGCTTGATACGCCCCAATCTGTGCTCGTTGACGTTGCGGACGACTTTATTGAGGATTTCGGGCTTTGTGACTGCCTCCTGGATACGTTTCGTCACTGCCTTCTCCGCTTCTTCCTTGCGGACGCTGTTGGCGTGACAGACGGAGCTTCCCTGGCTACGGAAGCGTCCGCAGGAATAGTACATCCGTACAATTTTCGTTCCGTCCTTCGCCCGGTTCACCGTGCGGCTCGCGGTCATAGCCGCGCCGCATTCGGGACAGCGGATGAGCCCAGTCAACAGGTACTCACCCTCGAAACGCTTTTTTGGTCAAGACCCCATTTAGTGGACATTGAAAAAAACACCTAGGCTCCAAGCTGGCGCCGGTACTCTACTGGCGTCAGTTTGTTTAATTTACGCTGTGGTCGTC
>NZ_VYKK01000026.1 GCF_008710135.1 Paenibacillus spiritus
TTGAATTCTGGTAAGACAGCGGGACTCCGTTCGACCCGACTTTGGTATTCAGCGGCGCGCTTCCGCTGCTGCTGCTCGTCTTGGCCGGGCTTGCTGCCGGACTTGAATTCTGGTAAGACAGCGGGACTCCGTTCGACCCGACTTTGGCCGTAGAAGCAGCTGCCGCCGGCTGTGTTTTGGCCGGGGTGCTGGACTTGGCCGGCGAAGGCGTTGTCGCCGCCGGCGTCCGGGCCGAGCTGCCGGAACCGGAGGAGGTTGTGCTTTTGGGTGCAGAGGCTGCGGCTGGCTTGGAGGTGCTGGTTGCCACCGCAGTAGTTCCGATAATTTGGGCCATCCTTGAAGCTTCCCTTCTTCATGTAATGGAGATACGCTTGCAGGCGATATGCCGCAGAGTTCAAATCCGTTTGACCTGCGCGGCGCCTGCCCCCTGCCGGAACCTGGTGTATGTGCCGGGGTTGAATGCCCCCGATTCCGGGATTATACCGGAATGAACCGCATCACCCCCTCTCCGGCGAACCTTGCCCCTTAATCCGCCAGGCCGCTGAAGAGGGCGCGATAAGCATCATGCATCCGGCTCGCGCTGAACAGCGATTTGCGCTGCTGCAGACCGGATAATTCCCGCACCCAAGTCTCTTCGTCCGCCTCCTGAAAGTCTCGAATGGCGTTCTCCATCGAACCCTCCACATAGGGATCGAACTGGAACCGGTAATCTCCGATGATCTCGGCTATTCCGCCCCGGCAGCTGCAAATAACCGGAATTCCGGCATCCATGGCTTCCAGCACGACATAGCCAAACGGTTCATACAGCGAAGGAATAATGAGAGCGTCCAGAGAATTCAGGAAGCTCTGCTTCCGCTCTCCCTGGCACCAGCCCAGAAAGCGGACTTTCCCGGTCAGTTCAGCCGTTTCCCGATACAGGAGGATTTCGCTCAAATGCTGCGGATCTTCCCGGCCGGAAGCAATGCGCAATTCCCCATCGACACGCCGGAAAGCCTTGACGCACTCGAGCAGCCCTTTGCGATAATCCATCCTTCCCAGGAATCCGAATATCCGGCGTTCGCTGCGGAACGGCGGAAGACACACATCCGGTTGACGGAACTTCATCCCGTTGGGGATAACCGCAATTTTGGCCGCCCAGCCCGGATACAGTGCAGCAAGCTTGATCCGTTCGGCTTCACTGATGCACACGATTGCGCTGGCATACGAACAACACTGTTCGAACCGGAACTTCACCTCCATGTTCTCGCCGAACGGAGTTGCCGCGTTGAACGGTTCAACCGTCGGGACGGAATGCACAACATAGATCAGCCTTCTTCCCCGCAGAATGGTGGGGTCCAGCACCTCCGACAGCCCGTAGAAATGCAGCACCGCCATGTCAAAAGAAAGCTCTCCCACCCGATGCAGCTCATCCTGTCTGACCGCTGCAATATCCCGGTCTCCCGGGTACAGCTCCGCCCTCAAATCCGGCAGAGCCTGAGGATCATAAATATGTATAAATCCGGTGTCGGCCTCGTGGCCCGCGTACATCTCGTTCATGTAAGAAGCGATGCCGCCTATAATATAGCCGCCGATCTCATTCGTCAGATGGACAGCCCGGTAATGCTCCGCATATCGGAAGGTCATCACAGATCCGCCACCGTCCCCAGTACGACCTCATACTTGCGGATCAGATACTCCTGTTCCGGCGTCTCGGCGGCAAGCCAGACCGCCGGCAGTTTCTCCAGATCCGGGTCGTCGAATTTACGCCGCCAATCCAGCACCGCATAGCCTTTGAACCGGGACGAAAGCCGAATGGGGCCCGTAAATACGAGCGTCTCTCCGTTCAACCTTACCGTCTCCGGAAGTTCAATCCAATCCTCTTCCATTTGCAGTCCCCCCGATATGAGCCTCTTTTGCCGTTTAGAAAGCGGCCTCGCTGTGCAAACGCTTGCTTTGTTGTCCAAAAATTTAAGCGTTTTCATAAATCCGCCTTGCTCTATTATCGGGATTTAATGACAATTGTTTAGCTTATTTACATCCTGCCTAAAAAAAACCCGGGCCCGCCGCAGCGGCCCCGAGTCCTTCCCTGTTTGGCGCAGGGCGGCACCGCCGCCAAATCGCCATATTTTTGCAGCCATCCCGGAAGAAATGCTTAGGAGGATTCGCTATAATTAAACTTAGCGGTGTGACTTATGTCACTCCTCCATCCTCTTAAGAAACGGAGAGAAGCCTGTATGACCCTTTTGGACACATCCGATGTTACGTCCCCGCTGTTCATTACTGTATTGCTGTTCCTTCTGGTCCTGGTTCCGCTGGTCAGTCTCGGCATTCTCCGTCTGGTTCAGTCCCGTCGCCGTTCCGCCCTTGCGCTTATCGGAAGCAGCGTGCTGATTGGCATGCTGTTCCTCGGCATCACTTCCCTGATGTTTCAATGAAGCTTCCGCTCCCTCTTAGGCGGTCCGCTTCGCGGTCAACGTGTTGAGCCTCTCGGAGAGAAGCAGCATCATTCCCGCCAGCAGCAGCAGATAGAACGGCAGAATATGAAGGCTGAAGAGCGAAGCGCCCCACCCGAGCAGCGGCGGCATCAGCGTGCTTCCCATGTACGCCGTCGCCATCTGATAGCCCATAAGGGTCTGGGCCGCATTCTGGCCGAAGCGCACCGGCGTCTCATGCAGCATGCACGGGAAGATTGGCGCGAGGCCCAATCCCACGATCAGGAACCCGGCTGTCGTGAATCCGACGGGCAGCGGCAGACACAGCAGCAGCGCTCCGGCGGCCGCCACAATCTGCCCGGCACGGATCATCGCCAGATTGCCGGCGCGGAAGGTAAGGAATCCGGCAAGAAAACGGCCCAGCGTAATGCCTCCGTAGTACAGCGATACCCAGCGTGCGGCATCGTCGGCGGAGAGTCCTTTGATTCCGGCGAGGTAGCTGCTTCCCCAGAGTCCAAGCGTCGCCTCTATCCCGCAGTACAGCAGAAACGACAGCAGGGCGAACTTCACGCCCCGAATCCGAAGCGGACGAACCGGAGCAGACGCCTCACGCGTCATCTCCGCAGCGAGCAGAGCATCGGCTTCCGCTGCACCCGCCGCAGCTCCGGACAACGGCTCATTCTTCCTGTGCTCACCCTCTGCACCCGATCCTTCGTTCACACGCTCTGTGCGGGCTTTCTCCTGCGCATGCTTCTGATCCATCCGTCCCCACAGCGGCAGCGACACCGCCAGCAGAACCACCAGTGCGAACTGCATCCCCGAGATCGTGAAATACCCGTGTCTCCATGCGCCGTCTCTTGAGATAAAAGCCGACATGATAATCGGGCCGATGGTGGCGCCCACGCCCCAGAAGCAGTGCAGCCAGCTCATGTGATGGGCTTTGTAATGGGCGGCCACATAGTGGTTCAGCGCCGCATCGACTGAACCTGCGCCCAGACCGAGCGGAATGGCGAACAGATACAGCCAGCCGATCGAAGGCGTGAGCGCGAAGCCGAGCAGAGCCGCTGCGGTCATCAGACAGCTCAGCAGCGTCACCCTGCCCGTTCCCAGCCGCTTGACGACATAGCCGCTCGCCAGGCTGGATACAATGGTGCCCGCCGCAATCGTCATGTAGAGCCAGCCCGCTCCGTCCAGCGAAGCGCCGAACTCTCCGCGCATCACCGGCCAAGCTGCGCCAAGAAGCGAATCCGGCAGCCCCAGACTGATGAACGCCAAATAAATCATAATCAGAAAAAACAAAGCCATTCCTGCATTCCCTCCCCTGAATAACTCCCGCACTCTAGGCTTCCAGCAGCAGCTCCAGACCCAGACGGTACAACCCGGTCAAATAATCGTTCTCCCAATCGCTCCTCACCAGCCCGGGCAAATGCCCGACCGGAACCCAGCGGGCGCTTGCTTCAGCAATACGTTCCAACAGACCCGGACTTGCCTCTTCCCCGTGAAAAATAATCCGGCTCGGGTTCAGAATCGCGGTCAGCGCCGCGACGAGCCGGCTGAGGGCTTCAGCCCCTTCTTCCTCGCGCCCCGCCCGGCCGGCTCCCGACAGCGCTGCGTCTTCCTGGGCTTCCTCCAGCGCCTGGCCGAAATTCAGGTCTCCGCCAAGCGGCACGAATGCGATTTCTCCGGCAAAAAAACTCCGGCCGCGCACCACCTGGCCGCCGATCAGAATCCCGGCGCCAGGCCCGTTGCTCCCCCGGTACACATAGACCAGCGACTCGGGCTCCGGCACGTTCTCCCGGTGCGCATAGCCCAGAACCGCGGCGTTCATATCATTCTCGATCACCGTAGCAATGCCGAACCGCTCTTCGCAGCGGGCGCGCAGATCCAGACCGGCGAACCGGTCATAGCCCGGAATAAAGATCAGCCGGCCCTGATCGACCGAACCGGGGACGCCGACGGCAATCCCGCGGACGCGCGGGAAGCGGGCCAGAAGCGGCTCTATAATCCGATAGAGTCCTTCCTCGCCCTCTTCCAGCACAGAAGGAAAGCGGCCGGCCTCTTTCTGTACTCCCTGCCCGTCAAAGACGGCATAGACGGTCTCCCTGCGTTCCAGGAACAGGCTCAGGCAGAGCGCGTATTCCGGATCATACGCATAACGGGCCGCCGGTCTTCCCCCGCCCGACTCATCCCGGCCCGCCGGCCGGATCTCCCCCTCCCGTTCCATTCCGGCCAGGAATTTGCCGACCGTCGGGAAGCTCAGTCCCAGCTTGCGGCTGAGCTCCGCCCGGGTCGAGCTGCCGGTATGCAGCAGCTCCCGGCGAATGCCGCGCAGAATATGAGCCCGGACTGCCTTGGGATCGGTGGGAGGTGTAGGCTCAGGCATAAGACTTGCCTCCTCGCATCACTTATTAAATACCTTTAAAAAGTCGCCACGGCGATCTTAGCATACCTTGGCCCAGGGTTCAACCGTTTCCTTGGCCCGGGCGCCGGGAACATGCCAAAAAACCCCCGGAAGACATCCGGGGGCACCGTTCAGAAGCTGCTCATCCGATTAGCGGCGAGCGGCCAGCGCTTTATTAAATTGAGTCTTGTTCATTCCGACGATCCGGGTATCGCCGATCAGCGTGACCGGTACGGCCCGCATTCCCATATCCCAGACCTGCTGGGCGAAGTCGTCGTTCTGTTCGATATTGCGTTCCTCGTAAGCGACGCCCTTGTCGTCCAGAAAGCTCTTGATCCGGCGGCAGTGCGGGCAATTCGTTGAGGTGTAGACAATAACGCGATCCATGGCACCCTTCCCTCCCAATCGCAATCATCCTTGGGCCATTTCCGGCATCAGACTGCCCTTCCATTATAACCCGACTTAAGCGTCCGGGCAAAAGTCCGGATCGAATTGGGAGCGGGAAGCCATGCCTCCCGCCTCTTGCCGGCAAGTCAGGCTTGCAGGACCGCGCTGTGTTCCAGGCTCTCGATATACTTCTCCGCATCCAGCGCCGCCGTGCAGCCGCTGCCTGCTGCCGTAACCGCCTGCCGGTAGCGCGTATCCTGTACGTCGCCGCAGGCAAATACACCCGGAATATTCGTCTCGGAAGTTCCCGGAATGGTTGCAATGTAGCCGCCGGCGTCCAGGGTGACCTGACCGCCGAGGAAAGCCGTGTTCGGCTGATGCCCGATCGCCACGAACACGCCGCTGGCCGGAAGAATCCGCTCTTCGCCCGAATCGTTGCTGCGCACGCGCAGGCCGGTTACGCCGGCTTCGCCGGACAGCACCTCAAGCGGAGTCATATTGAGCGCCCAGTCGATTTTGGCATTGGCCCGGGCCCGATCCTGCATGATCTTGGAGGCCCGCAGTTCGCCCCGGCGGTGAACCAGCGTTACCCGGGATGCAAAACGGGTCAGGAAGCTGGCTTCCTCCAGTGCGGAATCCCCCCCGCCGACCACAAGAATCTCTTTGTTCCGGAAGAAGAAGCCGTCGCAGGTGGCGCAGGTGCTGACGCCCCGTCCGATGTTCTCCTGCTCTCCGGGAATGCCGAGATACTTGGCGGTGGCACCGGTCGAAATAATCAGCGTATCGGTTGTCAGTTCACCGAGACCCTCCATATTCAGCTTGAACGGACGCTCCCCGAGTTCGACGCTGTTGACCCAGCCGCTGCGGAATTCCGCGCCGAAGCGCTCCGCCTGGCTGCGCATGCGGTCCATCAGCTCGGGTCCCATAATCCCTTCAGGGAAGCCCGGGAAATTCTCGACTTCCGTCGTCGTGGTTAATTGCCCGCCAGGCTGCGGTCCCTCCAGAACGAGCGGATTCAGGTTGGCGCGGGCCAGATAAATGGCGGCGGTCAATCCCGCGGGTCCGGTTCCTATAATAATGGCTTTATACATGGGGTGTCCTCCTCAGGATGCGGTATCGGCCGTCTTAATTATAATTATTACAATGTACGTTTCATTATGAAAACAATTGATTCATCTGTCAATAGGATTGTTATACAGTGAGTTGCTCACAATCTAATTTACACATAAAAACCGCCGCCCGTATCAAACGGACAGCGGCTCATACCGGTTCTAGCGCAGCAGACGCAGGCCATTCAGGATGACCAAAATCGTGCTGCCTTCATGGCCGATCACACCGAACGGAAGAGCGATCCCGAGCGCAAAGTTGCTGGCGATGAGCGACAGGATCACCGCCACCGCGAATCCCATGTTCTGCTTGACGATTCGCCGCGTGCGCCGGGCCAGCCCGATTGTCGCTGCAATCTCCTCGATGCTGTCGTTCATCAGCACGACGTCCGCCACTTCCAGCGCCGCCCCGCTTCCTTTCATCCCCATTCCGACGCCGACCGTGGCGGCTGCAAGCGCCGGCGCATCGTTGACGCCGTCGCCGACCATGACGACATGCCCGTGCCGCCGGCGCAGCTCGGAGATGCGGGCCACCTTGTCTTCCGGAAGCAGGTCCGCATAGCAGTAATCGACTCCGGTCGTTCCGGCAATCTTCTCCGCCGTCCGCGCCCGGTCGCCGGTCAGCATGGCCACCTGAACGCCCATTCGGCGCAGCTTCTGAACCGCTTCGGCCGCCTGCGGCCGGATGCGGTCCTGAAGGGCGAACAGTCCCGCCACCCGGTCCTCCGCGAGTACGGCGCAGACCGTCTTGCCTTCGTCTTCCCAGCGGGTCCGAAGCTCTCTCCAGCCAGCCAGCTCTTCGGCGGTGTTGGCCTCAAGGACCCGGCGGGCAATGGCCGCCGTCTCCTCCCTTCCGGCTTCCTCGTCCAGCACATTGCTTTTGCCCACCCGCCAAGTTCTTCCCCGGAAGCGGCCCTCGATGCCCCAGCCGGTCAGCGAACGGCTCTCTTCCGCCGCACCCGGCTCAATGCCCCGCTCGCTCGCATACCGTACCACCGCTTCCGCCAGCGGATGCCGGGACAGATGCTCGACCGAAGCGCAGGCCGCCAGCAGCTCGTCTGGATCGACTCCTTCTGCGGCTGTAAAGTCGGTGACCCCCGGCATGCCTTCCGTCAAGGTGCCGGTCTTATCAAAAGCTACGACGGCAGTCTGCGCCAGGTTCTCCAGATGAACCCCGCCTTTGAAGAGAATCCCGCGGCGGGCGCTTTTGGAGATGGCGGACAGCATCGCCGGCATAATCGACGAGACCAGCGCGCACGGCGAAGCAACCACTAGGAACACCATCGCCTTGTAGAACGTGCTGCTCCAGCTCCAGTCCAGCACGAGCGGCGGCAGCGCGATCAGCAGCGCCGTTGATCCGACGACAAGGCGGGCGTAGACCGCCTCGAACTTTTTGATGAACCGCTGCGATTCGGGAACTTCCGTCTCCGCCTCTTCCACCAGCTTCACAATCCGGGCGAACAGGCTGTTCTCCGGCGACTGCGTGACTTCGACATAGAGCGGGCCTTCGCCGTTGACCGTGCCGGTGTACACTTCGCTGCCGACCGTTTTGTCCACCGGAACCGATTCGCCGGTAATGGAGGCCTGATCGACCGCCGATTGCCCGCGCACCACAACCCCGTCCGCCGGAATCAGCTCGCCGGGCCGAACCATGACGAGATCGCCGATCCGCAGATCATCGAGCGCCACCTCGCTCATGACGCCGTTCTGCATGACCACCGCCGTCGCCGGCTTGAGCGCCAGCAGGGCCGAGATGTCCTTCGTGCTGCGCTCCATTGTGTAGCTCTCCAGTGCGCCGCTCAGGGCAAAAATAAAGATCAGCATCGCCCCTTCGTTCCAGTAGCCGATGGAAGCCGCGCCGAGCGCGGCGGCAATCATCAGCAGATTGACGTCAAGATCGCGCTCGCAGACGAGCGTCTGCACGCCCTCTCTCGCCTTGATCCAGCCGCCGATGGCATAGGCCGCCACATACAGCGCAATGGAGAGCGGCTGAGACCAGCTGGCCGCCGCCCAGGCCGCGAGCATCAGCAGCCCGCTGCCCAGCGCCGCCTGCATCTCCCCGTTTCGGATCATCGCCCGGAAGTCGAAGCGCCGCCCTTTCGGAGCGCGCGGCTTCTGCGCGCCTTCCCGGTACGCCTGCGGCAGTGATTTGGTCGTTGCTTGCATCGTGAACACCTCATTTTAAAAGTTTTTCGGAACTTAGACTTTCTTGAGTGGACTTTGCAGAAAAACTCGCTTCGGAAGCATCGGCTGTTTTTCGGAACTATACTTCATCGATTGGACTTTGCAGAAAAACTCGCTTCGGAAGCATGGGCTGTTTTTCGGAAGATAAACTTCCTGAGTTAGCTTTGCAGAAAAACTCGCTTCGGAAGCATGGGCCGGTTTTCGGAACAGGGTCTTCGGACTGCCTCATTGAGAATGAGAGCCATTCTTAAAGCCCTTAAAATGGCACATGCTGCCCCGGCTTCGCCGGGACAGCATGTTATTGAGAATGAGAATCATTGTTTACATTGTCCAAAAAGTTTTCCTTCGCACAACTTTATAGTTATAGTATACCCTTTCGCTCAAACTGTAAACCGGGCAAATGCCCAAAATCGGCGAATTCGACAAAAAACGCCGCTGCGCAATGCGCAGGGCGTTGTCCTTCATTGCCTTGCCGGGCTAAGCCCAAAGAGCGGCTTCCCTGCCGCGAGCTTCGCGGTTCTTCAGCCGATCCGGCCACTCTCCTCCAGTCCACCGAAGCGCTCCTGGCGGTCGATCCAGGTCAGGCACGCCGCCCGGAGCAGCGCCTCCGTCCGCTGGGCCGGCGCGCAAAAGATTCCCCCGAGGCCGATCCGGTAGAGATCGGCCAGCGCGGCCGCCGCGGGCGGACCGGCGGCCAGCAGCGCCGCCGCCGGCTTCACCCGGCGCACGGCGGCCGCGATGTCCTCCGCCGCGCGGGCAAAGCGCGCGGCCGCTTCCTCCGGCGCGGCTTCGTCCGCCGCGCCGTCCAGCACCAGGAAATCGGCGGTGCGCCCGATTTCCGCGGCGGCGGACGCCGCCAGATCGGGGGCGATCAGCGCCCCGATCCGGCAGGACGCCGCGAACCGGTGGCCGAGCGTCTGTTCGGCCACCGTCTCGATGAATTCGCGCGCAGCAGCGAATTCGGCAGGGCTGGCGGGGTACGCCGCCAGCAGATCCAGGCGGCAGTCGCCGCCGGCGCGCTGCCAGTCCGTCAGCACCAGAAAGAGCGCTTCCAAAACTGCGTCCTGCAATTCGCCAAGACGCCCCCCGCATGCCCCTTCAAGCTCTGGCGGCGAAGGAAGGGCCACCGCCAGCCAGTCGCTTCCGGGGCTCTCCAGCAAGGCGGCAGCTTCAGCCCGCAGCCGCAGGGACAGGCGGCGAAGCTCGGCTTCCCGGCTCGCGGACCGGCGGTTCAGCCAGGCTTCATACCGCTCCGCGGTCTCCGGCAGGCGAAGCCACTCTTCCGTACGGATCAAGACCGGTCCGGACGCCGAATATTCTCCTTCCCGCTTCTCGCGCAGTTCCCGCCGCTCCTGCCGGCCTTCCCGGAGGACCAGGAAGGCCGGCCGCGGATCGCGGTAAGACAAGGAAAAAGACGGCCCGGACGCCGCAGAAACCGCCATCTCTTGCGGCGGTTCCGTGCGGCTGTCCCACAGCCGTCCCAATGGATCGAAAGAAGAAGGATGCTCCTTCGGTTCATACTTCATGTTAATCGCACCGCCTTTTTCGCAAGGTACTACATACATACGGGCAACCGTCCCGATTTATGCAGAAGCGATAAAAGCGCGCTGATCCCGGAAAAGGCGGCTGTCAGCCGACCGTTACCTGAGCCTGGCTGGCCTTGATGGCCTGGCCGAGATCATACAGAATATCGTCGATGTTCTCTGTGCCGATGGACAAGCGGATCAGCTCCGGCGACACGCCGGCAGTGACCTGTTCGGCATCGGTCAGCTGGCTGTGCGTCGTGCTGGCCGGATGGATAATCAACGATTTGGAATCGCCGACATTCGCAAGATGGGAGAACAGCTCCACGTTCTCGATCAGCCGTCTGCCCGCTTCGCGCCCGCCCTTGATGCCAAAGGTCAGAATCGCTCCCTGGCCCTTCGGCAAATACTTCTGGGCCAATTCATACGAAGGATGGCTCGGCAATCCGGCGTAGCTGACCCACTCCACATCCTCGTGAGCCTCCAGATACTGGGCTACCCGGAGCGCATTCTCGCTGTGGCGGGCGACCCGCAGATGCAGCGTCTCCAGGCCCTGAATCAGCTGCCAGGAATTGAACGGAGAGATGGCGGCGCCCACATCGCGCAGCAGTTGAACGCGGGCTTTGATAATATAGGCAATCGGCCCCAGCGCCTCGGTATAGACAAGGCCGTGGTAGCTCGGATCAGGCTCGGTCAGGCCGGGGTACCGCCCGCTGGCGGCCCAGTCAAATTTGCCGCTGTCCACGATGACGCCCCCGATGGACGTCCCGTGTCCGCCGATAAATTTCGTAGCCGAATGCACAACGATGTCCGCTCCGAATTCAATGGGCCGCAGCAGGTACGGGCTGGGGAACGTATTATCCACAATGAGAGGAAGTCCATGCTCGTGGGCAATGGCCGCAACCGCTTCAATATCCAGCACGTCGCCGCGCGGGTTGCCGATTGTCTCGCCGAAGATGGCCTTCGTCTTCTCATTGATGGCCGCCCGGAAATTCTCGGGATTGGAAGCGTCCACGAACCGTACTTTGATGCCGAGCTTCGGCAGCGTGATCGCGAACAGATTGTAAGTGCCTCCGTACAGGCTGGAGGAGGACACGATCTCATCGCCCGCTCCGGCGATGTTCAGAATCGAGAAGGTAATCGCCGCCGACCCCGACGCGGTCGCAAGCGCGCCCGCTCCGCCCTCAAGCGCCGCAATCCGCTGCTCGAAGACATCGGTGGTAGGATTCATCAGCCGGGTGTAAATATTGCCGAATTCTTTCAGGCCGAACAGATTGGCCGCATGCTCCGTGTCCCGGAACCCGTAAGAGGTGGTCTGGTAGAGCGGGACGGCGCGGGACCCTGTCACCGGGTCGATCTCCTGGCCGGCGTGAATGGCGAGGGTTTCAAATGCGAGCTTGCGTTCTTCTATCATCTTGTAAGCCTCCTCCAAATATTAGTAGCGAAAAAATGGTTACCCCATTCTCTCATATCTCCCGTTGCTTGGAAAGAGGAAATTCACATTATTCGGGTCAGAATTATATCATTTATTTTTGGCACTTCAAATACCCCGACAAACAATTGTTTATCAGGGTAGTGTTTTATCGAAGCGCAGCGTTTAATCGTTGGCGGAAGCCCGCCGCCCCCCGGTTCCTTGCATCCCGGGAACGCTCCGGCAGGGGTTCTCTTCCGCCTCGTTCAGAACAGCCTCCGGATTAGTAACCGGAGGTATTCTGTTCGCCCTTGGCGATGGCTACGCCACCGCTTGTTCCGATACGCGTGGCACCGGCGCCGATCATGATCAGCGCGTCTTCGGCGCTGCGCACTCCGCCGGAAGCCTTAACGCCGATCTCCGGGCCTACCGTCCGGCGCATCAGGGCAATGTCTTCCTTGGTGGCTCCCCCGGTCGAGAATCCGGTGGACGTCTTCACATAGTCCGCTCCGGCTTGCACAGCCAGTTCGCAGGCCCGCACCTTCTCTTCGTCCGTCAGCAGGCAGGTCTCGATAATGACCTTCGTCAGCGCTTTGCCCTTGGCCGCTTCCACGACGGCGGCGATGTCACGCTGTACCAGCGCATCGTCTCCGCTCTTCAACGCTCCGATGTTGATAACCATGTCCACCTCGCCTGCCCCTTTGGCAATGGCATCGGAAGTCTCGTATGCCTTCGTCTCCGGCGTTGAAGCGCCCAGAGGGAATCCGATTACCGTACAGACCTTGACTTCAGGCGTATCCTTCAGCACTTCGCTGGCCACGCTCACCCAAGCCGGGTTCACGCAGACCGAAGCGAACTTGTAGAGCTTGGCTTCTTCCGCCAGCTTGACGATATCTTCCTTCCGGGCATCTGCCTTCAGCAGTGTATGGTCAATCATTCGCGATAATTGGGGTGTATTCATAGTGTCTTATCCTCCATGGCCTTCCGATGAAGGCGAATTTGCTTCCCTGTAATCATACCAATTGATCGTCCATTTGCAAAGGAACGGCATTCCGGCTTATGAATCCCAGTACCCAGGGGCCCTTCCGTTAATATGTAGTTTTTCTACACATTCAGGTCTTATATCCTAAATATTTCTTGCCTTGCGTCCGATAAAAGATAAAGTGGCGAACGAATTGCCACTTTTTGTCGCGTCATTTTGATAATAGGAGAGGAGCCATTTTAATTCATGGGTACATTCAATCTCAACACAGACAAAAATGCAAGCACACTGAACGTCAAGGTAGGAGGGACCTTCTCCACCGAGGACGCCGAGCTGTTCATCGCCGACTACAACCGGGCGATTGGCGCTTTCGATCCGAAGCAGTACGAGATCATCCTGGACTGCACGGAGCTGAACGTATCGTCTCCCGATGTTCTGCCCATGCTGGAGCAGTGCTTCATTCTCTACAAAAACTCCGGCTTCAAGAACGTAGTCTTTACCATTAAACGCAACCCGATTCTCAAAATGCAGCTGTCCCGCGTCGCACGTACGACACAGCTTCAGCATTATGAAATCCGGGAAGTTTAAGAGGTAACTTCTATGGATATTTCGGTCTCGATTCGACAGGCAGCCTACTATCATCCCAAGAAAATTGTCCATAACGATTATTACCTGGAACACTTCGATCGCCAGGGCAAGGACATCCGCAATTTCATGGCCGCAATGGGCCGCGAGAACCGCTATATTGCCGACCCAGCCGAAGAGAATGCGTTAACGATGGGTGTTCAGGCGGCTCAGCGCGCGCTGGAGGCCTCCGGTCTCGCCGCCGAAGATATCGATATGTTCGTATTCGCTACCCAGACGCCGGAATATACGTACCCCACCAATTCGCTGCTGCTTCATAACCGGCTCGGCGGGAAGCACCGGGCGATCACGATGGATTCCAACGCCAACTGCGCCGGCATGGTAACCGCGGTCGAACAGACCAGCCGGTATATGCGCGGCAATGAGCAGGTCCGCTACGCTCTCGTTGTCGGCTGCGACTTCAGCTCCGTTCACTGCAACCCGGACGATGAAGTTACCTACGCCAATTTCGGCGACGCGGCTGCGGCCGTGATTCTCGAGAGGGGCGGCGAAGGCCAGGGTCTGATCGACTCGCTCTATTACACGGATTCCGACCTTCATGAGACGATCACTTTCCCTGCCTGCGGCAGTTCCAATCTGTACCGGGAAGGGATTCAGCCCCGCGATATCCATATCCGGTGGCTTCCGTTCGACGGGACCGTCTGCGTCGATGCCGCCATCGCGGATATCCGCACCCTGCTGGAACGCAATCACCTGACACCGGACGATATTTCGGCATTCTGCCTGTCCCAGTTCTCGCTGAAGAATATTGAACTGATGCAGGAAGCTTTGGGACAGTCCAAAGAGAAGTTTATCTACGTCGGCGACGAATTCGGCTATACCGCCACGAGCAGTCCGTTTATCGCCTTCCAGCGCGGAGTCGAAGACGGAAGAATCCGGCGCGGAGATTACCTGATCTTCTGGTCGGTCGGGGCCGGCTGGCAGATTCCGACGATGCTTCTGCGCTACTAGGAGCGCTGTCTCCGCATGCCTCTGTAAGTCTTGCGTCTTGCAGGGGCATGCGACTGCACACACTTATCTTGAATCAGCAAAGCCGCGAGTCCGGGGGAAATCCCCCGTCATTCGCGGCTTTGCTGTCGTTGCCGGGACGGACTGCCTATTTAAGGAGTTCGGACCGCTTTCGCCGGCGAACAGCGCGCTCTATACTCCTGCCTTCTGCGCCTTCCTCCATCCGCCGTAAGCGGTAAGCTCCTCCGCCTCCTGAACCGCATAGGCTTCGCAGACAAAGCCAGGGACCGTGCTTCCGTCCTCCAGCTCGATTCGGCCGATTCCGAGCGGAGCGGGAATTCCGGCGGTGAAGAGGCCGAAGGAAGCCGCCGGCATCTCCCATAGTTCCAGCGCAATCGAAGCGCCTCCCGACGCAGTCCGGACAAGTCCGGGCTTGGCCGGCTCCGTAGGAAGACGGTACAGCCGGTAGCAGGCGGCGGTTGCGGCTTCCTCTACAAACCGGGCTCCGAAGCCGGTCATCTGCGGCTCCAGCGCCATTCCGCGCATATGCAGCCCGCAGACGGCTACCCGAATGTACGCCTGCTGCTGCAGAAGGAACCGGGAAGCCGGCAGCAGATTCGCCTCTTCCCCGGGAACGGTGAACAGCGTGACGCCAAACGGCAGATCCGGCCCTGCACTGCCTGCCGGAACGGCGATGGCGCTGAGATCGAGCAGATTGCAGTGGTTCGTGTACAGCCCCATCGCGCTGTTCGCACCTACCGGGTCGGCTTCGGCCTGCTCCCGGGTCCAGGTTCCTCCGCAGGTCGGGAGGACCAGCACCGCTCCGCCCAGCCATTCTCTCACTTCCGCCTTGATTGCGGCCAGACGGTGCTGGGCCTCGAACAAGGAGGCTGCGCTGTATTCCGGCTTCGCCCCCGAGCGGAGAATGCGTTCGGTAACCGGGAGCGCCGCTCCCGGATGCTCTTCAATGAAGGAAGCCAGATCGCTCCAGCGCTCGGCGACGAGCGGCCCTTCGTAGAGCAGCGCCGCCGCTTCCTGAAGCGTTCCGATCTTCACTTCGCGGACTTCGGCTCCCGAGCGAAGAAGCCTGTCCTTCGCCCCGTCCCAGGCCGCTTCATATTCTCCGGCAAAGGGGCCGTAGAATGTAAGCGGCTCCTCCGGCAGCAGCCATACCCTCGGCTGCCCGGGACGGTTCAGCGGACGGTCCGCCGAATACGGATCGCCTGCGAGCGGACCCCGGACCGCCCGGTCGACGGCGGCGGCCTCATCGGGAGTCCGCGTGAATACCGTCACGCAGTCGATGCTCCGGCAGGCGGGAATGACGCCGGCCGACGGCCAGGCGCCGACGGCCGGCTTGTAGCCGACCAGACCGTTCAAGGCCGCGGGGACCCGCCCCGAACCGGCGGTATCCGTGCCCAGTGCGAACGCCGCTTGCCCCCGGGCAACAGCGACGGCGGAGCCGGAGCTGGACCCGCCGCTGATCAGCTCCGGGCGCAGCGCGTTGCGGGTCGCGCCGTAAGGGCTGCGCGTTCCGACCAGGCCGGTGGCGAACTGGTCGAGATTGGTTTTGCCCACCGGAACCGCTCCGGCTGCGATTAACCGCTCGACGACGGCCGCATGGGACTTGGGCGTATACTCATAATCGGGACAAGCCGCCGTCACCGGCCAGCCCGCCACTTCAATATTGTCCTTCACCGCAAACGGAATTCCCCAGAGCGGGCACTCCGCGGGATTCAGCTTCTCCAGACGCTCCAGATAGGGCGCGATGCGCTCCGCATCCGGCTCTGTGATCCAGATCTTCATCTCCCGGTCGCGGACTGCCCGTTCAACCACTGCAAGGATGACCTCCCCGGGCGTGAACGCGCCCGACAAGTAGCCGCTCCGCAGCGCATGCAGCGTCAGCTCTCCCGGTACCGCCTGAATGCTCATGATGCCGTCGCCTCCTCTTCTTGTTCAATCGGATAAATGGCCGCGATGCAGTCGCCGGCCCGGACCTGGTCTCCGGACTCCACATAAATGGAAGCGATGATGCCGTCGCACGGGGCGGACTGCGCGAATTCCATCTTCATGCTCTCTTCAATGACAACCGTCTCGCCCCGGCGAACGCGCTGTCCCGGCTCGACGAGCACCTTCCAGACGCTCCCGGACATAGTGCTTTTCATCCCCAGACTCCCGCCGGGCAGCGCCTCCTGCTCGCCGTGGGAAGCGGGCTCCGGCTCGGAGACGTGCTCGGCGATGCCAAGCCGCTTCCAGAGGGCTCTCTCTTCCTGAAAAGAAGCCTGCTGCTTCCGGCGGAATGCCGCCGACTCTTCCCCGATCTCCTCCAGCCAGTTCAGGTAATCTCCCAGATTGAAGGTCGTCTCTTCAATCTCTACGGCGAATTCCCCGCGCGGGAATTCGTCTCTCATCCGCAGCAGCTCTTCTTCCGAGACCGGATAGAAGCGAATCTGATCGAAGAAGCGGAGCAGCCAAGGCTTGCCCTCGGCGAAATTCTCCGTCTGCCGGAATTTGTTCCACATCTGAACGGTCCGGCCTACGAACTGGTATCCGCCCGGCCCCTCCATGCCGTAGACGCAGAGGTAAGCGCCGCCGATCCCGACCGCATTCTCCGGCGTCCAGGTCCGGGCCGGATTGTACTTGGTCGTGACCAGCCGGTGCCGCGGGTCCAGCGGTACGGCGACCGGGGCGCCGAGATAGACATCTCCCAGCCCCATGACCAGATAGGAGGCGTTGAAGACGACCTCGGCAACTTCCTCCAGCGAGCCGAGTCCGTTCATCCGGCGGATGAACTCCAGATTGCTGGGGCACCACGGCGCGTCGGGGCGGACGTTCTGCTGGTAACGTTCAATGGCGAGCCGGGTAGCCGGATCGTCCCAGGAGAGCGGCAGCTTCACAATCCGTGACGGAACCTCAATGGAATCCAGCGGCGGAAGGGCGCGGTCAATCTCCAGAACGCGGGCGGCCGCCTCCTTGACGGTAATCCGGGAAGCGTCCAGATGAATCTGGAGGGAGCGGATGCCCGGCGTCATCTCGATGAAGGGGATCGTGCCGCTGTCCTTCACGCCCTGCATCAGCACGTAGACCTGAAACCGGTACAGGAGGTCAAGCTCCCGGTCGCCATATTCCACCAGAATATTCTCGTCGCCGGAGCAGCGGACGGCAATCGCGAACCGCCGCCCCTCTTCTTCATAGGCGATGAGCGGCGCATACGCGCCGGAGGAGACTTCGGGCAGCTCCGGCAGCGGCGCCGCTTCTTCGTCCAGCCGGTCTAGCCAGGCTTCCTGGGCGGCGCGCAGCGCCTCCGCTTCCTCTACCGTGATCAGCCGGAAGCGCACCTTGTCGCCGGGCCGGAGCTGGCCGATCTTCCACAGCTCCGCCGTTGCGGTGGTGACCGGACAGACGAACCCGCCCAGACTCGGGCCGTCGGGGCCGAGCAGAATCGGCATGTCGCCGGTCAGGTCCAACGCGCCCACAGCATAGGCGTTGTCATGAATATTCGACGGATGCAGGCCGGCGTCTCCCCCATCCTCCCGGGCCCAGAGCGGGGCAGGCCCGATCAGGCGGACGCCGGTGCGGGAGCTGTTGAAATGCACTTCCCAGGCCGTATCCGTGAGCTGATCCAGATAGCCGGGAAGCAGGTATTCCGCCGTACAATGCGGACCCGGGATGACGCCGATTGTCCACTCCCGCCCGCAGAACGGGCGGCAGGCTTCGTTCAGCGGAGCCAGCGGCCGGCGCTCCGCTCCGCCTCCCATCATTGGCTCCGGCCTGCGGACCCGCAGCACGGCTCCCGGACGCAGGGCTCCGCCCATATGCCCGCCGAATCCGCCCAGGGTGAAGGTGGCGGCGCTGCCCAGCGTCAGCGGCAGATCCAGGCCGCCCGCGACCAGCAGGTAGCCCCGCATTCCGGTCTGCGCTTCGCCGAGACGCAGCACGGAGCCCGCCCTGGCCTGCACCGGGGTGTACAGCGGCACGGGACAGCCGTCCAGCTCGGCGCCCATGTCCGCTCCGCTCAGGCAGAACCGGAGATCTCCCCGGAAGCGGTAGGCTCCGCCGCGCAGCGTCATCTCCAGGCCGGCCGCCGAGTCGTCGTTGCCGAGCAGCCGGTTGCCGATGCGGAAGGCCAGCCGGTCCATCGGACCTGAAGGCGGCACCCCGACATCCCAGTAGCCGACCCGGCCCGGCATATCCTGGACGGTGGTCTGCACGCCCCCGTCCAGCGTCTCGATCGCCCGCTCGGACGGCAGGAAGCCGTTCAGCATATGGGTGTGCACCAGTCCTTCTCCGAAGGCTTCCGTCTGAAGGAATGCTTCAATATAAGCCTGATTGGTGGTCACCCCGTACACGCGGAGCGTCCGCAGCGCTTCGGTCATCTTCGCAATCGCCCCGCTGCGGGTGTCGGCGTGGACAATCAGCTTGGCCAGCATCGGGTCATAGAGCGTCGTAACTTCAAGCCCCTTCTGAATCCAGGTCTCGATCCGGACGCCTTCCGGCCATAGAATATCGTCAATTCGCCCGTCCCCGGGACGGAAATCATTCACACAATCCTCCGCGTACAGCCGTACCTGGAGGCTGTGTCCCTGCGGTGTACGCAGACGCGCCTCCAGGCCCTCCAGCTCTCCTGCGGCTTCGCGGATCATCCATTCGACCAGATCGACACCGAGCACTTCTTCGGTGACCCCGTGTTCTACCTGCAGCCGCGTATTGACTTCAAGGAAGTAGTACGACCGGGCCTCCGGATCATACAGGAATTCGACCGTACCCGCACTGCGGTACCCGGCGGACCGGGCCAGACGGCGGGCGCTCTCGTGCATATCGCGCCGCACGGTCTCCGGCAGAAGCGGCGCCGGCGTCTCTTCGATAATCTTCTGGTTGCGCCGCTGCACGGAGCAGTCCCGCTCGCCGAGTGCCGCCGCTTCGCCGTACCCGTTCCCGAAGATCTGCACCTCGACATGGCGGGCGCGGGCAATATACTTCTCCAGGAATACCCCGCCGTCATTGAAGTTCGCAGCGGCCAGACGGGTTACGGAACCGAACGCTTCCAATAAAGCCGCTTCATCCGCACAGACCCGCATGCCGATTCCTCCGCCTCCGGCGGTGCTCTTCAGCATGACCGGATAACCGATTCCCGCCGCCTGTCTTGCCGCTTCGGCCGCATCCCGGATCAGTCCCGTTCCCGGAAGCATCGGCACGCCCGCCTCCTGCGCCGCCTGCCGCGCTGTATGCTTGAGTCCGAACAGCTCGATGTGTTCCGGGGAAGGGCCGATGAAGACGATGCCCCGCTCCGCGCAGGCCGCGGCAAAGGCCGCGTTCTCGCTCAGAAAGCCATAGCCGGGATGAACGGCATCGGCTCCGGTCTCTTCTGCAACCCGCAGAATCAGGTCGGCGTTGACATAGCTCTCCCGGGCCGGGCCTTCGCCGATCAGGACCGCCTCGTCGGCCTGCAGGACATGCAGGCTGTCGCGGTCCGCCCGGGTATAGACGGCTACCGAAGAGATGCCCATTGAGCGCAGCGTACGGATAATCCGGACGGCAATCGCGCCGCGGTTGGCAATCAGCACTTTGCTAAACATGGCGTTCCTCTCCTTCCGCATTCCAGATCAGCACCTGAGCCGGCGTCGGGTTGTAGGCGTTGCACGGGTTGTTGAGCTGCGGGCAGTTGCTGATCAGCACGGTCACTTTCGCCAGCGCCGTAAGCTCCACATAGCGCCCCGGGCCCGATACGCCGTCGGCGAAGGTCAGCTCCCCCTCCGGCGTGACCGGCACATTCATGAAGAAATTGACGTTCGGCGCCAAATCGCGCTTGTCGAATTCGCTGCGGTCCGACAGCATCAGCATGAAGGTATCCCGGCAGTTGTGCATCGGCAGCTTGTCGTGCGCATAGCGTACCGTGTTGCTCTGGGCAGAGCACGCGCCCCCGATCGTATCATGGCGTCCGCAGGTATCCGCCGTAATCTTTAGCAGCTCCCGGCCGGATTCGGCCAACAGCACCGAGCCTGTCGTCAGATACAGATTGCGCTGGCGGGCAATCGTCCGCACCGCGCTGTAGCGGTCGCCGGGGTCCTCGGTGGAGTAGAACAGCGTGTCCACGGCCTGATTGCCTTCCAGATCGACGATGCGAAGCGTCTGACCCGGGAGCAAGTCCCCCATCCAGCCCTCTCCGGCCGGAATAATCCGGTCATAGACCGCCTCCGCCGCATTCTTGCCGCTGCTTACCGGTTGAAATGTGCTCATTACAGGTTCGCTCCTCTCATCAGCCATACGGCATTCCAAGTATTTTCAAAAGCGCGCCGGTTCTCGGCGCAGTGATTGACGCAGCGATCATCCGCCTTGACGGGCAGCGCCTCTTCCACCGCGATATTCACCGCAGCATCCGGATACGCTCCCGAGGGATTCAGCGGATGCGGAGTGTTCGAGCAGATCAGCAGCACCTCCGTCTCCGTCCGCAGCGTCACCGACCGGCCGGCCGATCCGGAAGGGATATAGCGCATCGTCCCGTCCGGCTCGCAGATGACACGGGAGAAGAAATTGATCGGCGTCCCCATATCCCGGGGAGTCAGATGATGACGGAACAGCTCCACCGTCAGATTCTCTTCCCCGCTGCGCAGCCAGGCGTTGCGCTCGTTCTGATAGGAGGTGGGTCCGTACTTCCGGTCGGTCTCCGCTCGGTCCGTATACCCGCCCAGCGGATCATGCCAGCCCGCCGTGTCCTCGGTGATCGAGGCCAGCACCCGGCCCTGGTCACTCATCAGAACATGCCCCGCGCTATAGTAGGCGGTGTGCTGCGCTTTTAAGGAATCCGGCATATTGTAGCGTTCCGAAGGATCGGCGGCCTGGTACAGCAGAACGGCCAGATTCGCTCCGTCTCCGGCAGCGGTCAACGTAACGGACTTGCCTCTGCCGATGCGGGCGGACCACTTGCCTCCCGGCTGCAAGGTAATCGAGAATGCGGCTGTCATCTGAATTCCCCCTGATTCGTTCGAGTTTGGATACAAAGAAAAAGCCCGGGAGAAGCATCAAAGTCGCCTTTGATGGATTCTCCCGGGCTTTTATCCCGCCGTGTACACCGGCTTGCTGGAAGCCGATGCGTCTTCTCTCGGACCAGCCGACTCCTCTGCGAGGAGCCCGGAACCCTAGAAGACTTTGCTATGAACTTTATTGTGTAATGAATCCTAACACATAAATTTCCGTTCGGCAAGAAACCTGACCGTATTTTTTTGTAAAAGACGAATGTTTCGTTCCAACCTGCGGTTTTCATTTGTGTTTTTTGTCCGTTTCAAACATATGTTCGGATGTATCTGCGAAAAAAAGACTTGATTTTTTGAAAAACCCCTGTAAAAATGTGAGGTGTCATGACACGGGTGCCATTTCGCTGCGGATTCATTAAAAGTACGGAGGGATGCAAATGTCCGAAAACCTAACATTAAAGAGAAACTTGTCTCTGTCCCATGTTGTGACGATGGGGCTGGCCTGGATGTCGCCGATGATCTTCTTCACCAGCTTCGGCGTTCTGCACGACGGCTCCCACGGCCAATTGCTTGCAGCTTATATGCTTGCCTTCATCGCCATTGTGTTCACGGCATCCAGCTATGGCCAGATGTCCCGCGCTTTTCCCGTCTCGGGCTCCGCCTATACGTATGTCAGCCGGTCCATGAATCCCTTTATCGGATTTCTTGTCGGGTGGGCCGTCCTGCTCGACTATATTTTCTCCTGCATCATTGCCGTGCTTATGTTCGGCATCAATCTTCACGCCCAGTTCCCCGCCGTTCCCTCCTCCGTGTGGATTGTCCTGCTTACGATTGTGGTCATGGGCATCAATATTGCCGGCATCAAGGAATCGGCCAATATCAGCAAAGTGTTCGTCCTGATGCAGATTCTCTTCATCGCCGGCTTCTGCGCGCTTCTCGTCTACAAGGCCCTTCAAGGCGGCATGACCGGGGGCTTGAACCCGCTGGCCGCCGGCGAAGGCGTGTCCTTCTCTTCGATTCTGGCCGGCGCGTCGCTGGTCTGCTTCTCGTTCCTCGGCTTCGATTCGATTACCACAATGGCCGAAGAGACCCGGGACCCGAGCCGGACCATTCCCCGGGCCATCATGATCATCGTTCTGCTGGCCGGGCTGATGTATTTCGCCACCGCCTATCTCATTCAGCAGATGTATCCGAACTTCGCCTTCGGACATATGGACTCCGCCGGGTTCGAGCTGATGCAGTCCATTGGCGGCAGTGTGCTCGCCTCGATCTTTACTTTTGTCATCATCTTCTCGATTCTCTCACAGGGCATGTCCTCCATGACAACCGTGACCCGTCTCCTGTTCGTCATGGGCCGCACTTCCCTGCTCCCGAAGCCCTTCGCTTCCCTTCATCCCAAATTTCGTACGCCGGTGTTCAACATTATTCTCGCCAGTCTGATCTCTCTCTCCGCGCTCTTCATCAGCCTGGATACCGCGATCAAGTTCGTCAACTTCGGCGCGCTTACCGCCTTCCTCTTCGTCAACCTGTCCGTCATTTCCCACTACATCATCCGCCGCAGGCAGCGGTCTCCCCGGGATCTGCTGATCCGGCTTGTCTGCCCGCTCTTCGGCTCCGGCTTCGTCCTGTACCTTATCACCCTGCTCGATACCGGCTCTCTTGTTCTCGGCGGAGGCTGGCTGCTGGCCGGTCTGGCCTTCTATGCCCTGCGGGGAATCAAGATGCGGCAGGCCGCTTCGGTAGCCAAGGCTGAAGGAATGGCTTGAAGAGACGAATCGCGCCCCCTACTGTCCCCCTCTTTCGTAAAAAGGCGTTCCTCCGCAAAGGGAGGAACGCCTTGCCATGTCATGCCTTACCGCCGCTTCCGCGCAGGCGGCTTACTTCCCGCTGAGCGAATTCACATCGATGAACGGCGTGGCGCCGCCTGTAACGCTCGGCAGTTTGCCGTCCCATTTCTCCACCGCCTGCTCCTGGACTTCCAGCTGTTTGAGCTGAACCAGCTCCGGCGTGACCTCCTGCTTCTTCAGCTTCAGCGATTCCGCCTCCGCCTGTGCCTGCGCGATCTTCTGCTTCGCTTCAATCTGGACCCGCTTGAGGTCATTCTCCGCCTTCAGCGCCTGCTGCTGGGCAACCTGCTTCGCTTCGATGGACTGATTGAACGCATCCGAGAATTTGAAATTCACGATGTTGATCTCATTGACAATCAGATCGTACTTGGCCAGCCGCTTCGTCAAATGGTCGCTGATCTCCCCGGCTACCAGGTCGCGGCGCGTAATCAGATCTTCCGCCGGATAGCGGGCCGTCACTTCCTTGACGATCTCCTGGATCGCCGGATTGATGATCACCGTATCGAAGTTGCCCCCGATGTTGTTCATCAGCGTGAACGCCGTCTCCTTGTCGACCGAATAGTTGACCGCTACATGCGTCGAGACCGGCTGCAAATCCTTCGAGGAAGCCGAAGTATCCGTCTCCGTCTTCGCCACCTGGGTGTTGACCTGGATCACCTGCTGGATAAAGGGAATTTTGAAATGAATGCCGGGCGTCAGCACACTGTCATTCAGCTTGCCGAACGTCTTGTACAGACCGACGTGACCGTATTGGACGGTCGTGAAGGCGTTGCCTCCGATCACCAGCACCAACAGTACCGCAGCGCCTGCCCCGATCAGCCGGCCCGCCCGTCTGCCGCGAAACTTGGGGTTCAATTCCATGTTCATTGCAAATCCCTCCTTGTTCTCATGCCGTACAATACGAAGATCGCAGCATTTGGATGCAAAATTCGCCCGGCCGATCCTGAGCGGACGCCGCCCGCTCAGGACCGGCTTCTAGTCGTCCGCTCCTTCGCTCCGCTTCCGCTTGCGGTACACGGACGGCGTCGGGATTGCCGCCTTCCACCGGATCGAGGCCGTTCCCCAATATTGGACTGCGCTCGTTCCGGCTGTGCCGCGACGGTCCTGATCCATGACAAAGCCCCCCTTCGGAAGCGCTGAAATCGCGCTTTCGAAGGGGGGCTTCCGCTTGTCTGCCCTTATTGACGGAACAGGCCCGATGCCTTCACGTCATTGTAGAATTGATTGAATTCCTCGATATTGAGCTGCTGCGCCGCGTCGGACAGCGCCGTTGCCGGATCAGGATGGACCTCAACCATAATACCGTCTGCTCCGGCCGCCAATCCCGCCTTGGCGCAAGGGACGAGGATATCCTTGCGTCCGGTGGAATGGGTCACGTCCACCAGAACCGGCAGATGCGTCTCCTGCTTGAGAATCGGCACAGCCGAGATATCCAGCGTGTTGCGCGTCCACTTCTCGTACGTGCGGATACCGCGTTCGATCAGCATTACTTCCGTGTTGCCGCGGGACATAATATATTCCGCAGCGTGGATGAACTCCTCCAGCGTCGCCGCCAGTCCGCGCTTGAGCAGGACCGGCTTTCTGACTTCGCCCGCCGCTTTCAGCAGTTCGAAGTTCTGCATGTTGCGGGCGCCGATCTGGATCACATCGACATAATCAAGCGCCGGTTCAATATGAGCCGGGTCCACGATCTCGCTGATCGTCAGCAGGCCGTATTCATCGGCAGCTTCGCGGAGAATGCGCAGACCGTCCATGCCGAGGCCCTGGAAATCATACGGCGAGGTGCGGGGCTTGAAGGCGCCGCCGCGCATGACCTTAATGCCGGCTTTGGCCAGCGCGGCCGCTACGGTACGGGTCTGCTCCTCGCTCTCGACAGAGCAAGGTCCCGCTACCATCAGAGAAGCCGCTCCGCCGACGAGCACGCCCTGCGGGAGCTCGATGACGGTGTCTTCCTTGCGGGTCTTGCGGCTGACCAGCAGACTCTTCTTGTGTTCGGCGCTCTGCAGATCAAGGGAAGCCTGGAAAATCTGTTTGAACAGCGTGCGAATGGTGCTGTTGGTGAACGGTCCCTTGTTGCTGGATACCAGCTTCTCCAGCATTTGCTTCTCACGCTCGGGGTCGAACTTCGGCACGCCCTGTTTCTCTTTGACGGTTCCGATCTCCCGTACAACCTCAGCCCGTTCCGAAATCAGGCTCAGCAGCTCTGCATTAATCTCGTCCAGCCGGTCTCTCAGACGATCCAGTTCAGCATTGCTCATTGTTCATGACACTCCCCTTGGTTAATATAAATTCACTTCGATGCAGACAAAAAGGCCCCCCGCCGCAAGGGACGAGGAGCCGTGGTACCACCCTTATTGGCAACCGGCGCGGGTCCGCTCCAAGCGGTCGATCCGATTCCCATCTTCAATCCGGTAACGCAGGAATGCGGGCCTCTCTACTTCCCGCCGGAGCGGTATTCAAAAGGCCGACTCGGAAGTGAACTTCGGCACGGTCGTCTTGCGAGGCTGCTCTCAGTCTTCGGCAGGCCTTCCCTGGTCCGGACATTCTTACCCGCGCTTACTCTCTTCGTCATCATCTGTCTCGTTTGATCGCCGGCCAAGGGCCGGTTTTCTGCTATCTTACATGCAAAGGCATCCCGGCTGCAAGGCACCGCTTTAAAGCGGAAAAGTTAAATGGTATAATTTTATTGGTTCTTTTGCAATTTGGCTAATGATTCGGACAGGGACGGTCGATAGTTAGTTATAAAGACTTACACAGATAGGTCTTAAAGACCAACTCGGGGTGATGTCGATGCGAACAACAGGGCGGGCGGTGGCCTTAACCGCCACTTTGATGTTCCACTCTTTCTATCTGCTCTATTATCATTTATCCGGCCGCGGAATTGACCCGCTTGACTGGTTCGGGTATCCTCTTCTCCTTGCGCTTGGCTATTGGGGCGGATTGCAGTATGACCGCGCCAATTTCTATGCCCATAAAGATCCTCTCACTCTGCTCTACAACCGGCGCTATGCGGCAAGCCGCATTCCCGCCATGATCCGGACGGCCCGTCGCCGCAGCCGGAAGCTCTATCTGCTGCTGATTGACTGCGATGATTTCAAGCAGATCAACGATACTCTGTCGCACGCCGCCGGAGACCGGCTTCTGACTGCCGTGGGGCGCATTCTGCTCCGCGCTCCCAAGAGAGAGCTTGCGGCCCGCTGGGGCGGCGACGAGTTCCTGATCTGCGGCTATTGCGACGATATCCGGGACATGGAGCAGCGAATAGAGGAGCTGCGCAGTGCGGCCTCCGCTCTCTCTGCCTCAACCGGAATGCCGGTCAGCATCTCGGTCGGTTCCGCCCTCTTCCCCGACGACCGTCAGGATCAGCTGGAGCAGCTGCTCCAGCTCGCCGATCGCCGCATGTACGCCCAGAAGAACGGAGAAGAAGCGGCTTCTCCTCCCGGCAAGGTCTCCGACAAGGTCTCCGGCAGCGTCCGACGAAGCGGCTGAACCTCATAAGCAGCACGAACAGGCTGTCCGACGCCTCAGCGGGCAGGGACAGCCTGTCTATATACTGCGTCTGGTCTATGCAATTAGTGGCGTCTGGAATCTCCGGAATTCCGGAAGAACCGGTCGATCATCTCCACCACGTCCTCGCTCTTCAGCGGCTTGCTGAGGTATTCATCCATCCCCGCCTCCAGGCAGCGCTCACGGTCGTCCTTGAGCGCGTTGGCCGTCACCGCAATCATAATCGGCCGGCGCTCCGGCGGGAAGGTGGCGCAGATAATCCGGGCCGCTTCCAGTCCGTTCATCCGGGGCATCTGCACATCCAGAAGCAAGAGATCGAACTCTTCCTCCCGCAGGGCATCCAGCACTTCCAGCCCGTCCTCGACGATTCGGACGCTGTGTCCCCGCTTCTCCAGCATTTTGAGCAGCACCAGCTGGTTCACTTCATTGTCTTCCGCTACAAGAATGCGCAGCCGCTTCGCCGGCGGTTCCAGAGAGGTCGCTTCCCCAGCCGTAGCGGCGCTATGCCCGGGTCCCTTCAGAGCAAACTCCGCCGTGAAGACGAATACAGCTCCCGGTCCCGGCTTGCTGCCGATCTCGATACTCCCGCCCAGCAGCTCCACCAAGCGTTTGGAAATGGCCAGTCCCAGCCCGGTACCCTCACCCTGCCGATGCGCCGGTGTATCCAGCTGCATGAACGGCTCGAACAGTCGTCCGCGGTCTTCCTCGGAAATGCCGATGCCTGTATCTTCCACCCGGAACTGTAGCTTGATCCGGTCGTCCCGCCGCGCCACCGGGCTTACTTCTACCCGGACGCTTCCCTGTTCCGTGAATTTGACGGCATTGCCGACGAGATTCACCAGAATCTGCCGAAGCCGGCCGCTGTCTCCATAAAGTCTGGCGGGTATGCCTTCCTCGAAGGCGACGCCCAGTTCCAGACCTTTGCCCTCCGCTGAAGCGCTGAGCATATGAATCACCGATTCCACCGTCTCCTGGAGGAAGAAGTCTTCCTCGGTAAGCTCGGTCCGCCCAGCCTCGATCTTGGCAAAATCCAGCACATCGTTGATAATTGCCAGCAGAGTGTTGCCGCTGCTGCGGATAACCTCGAGATATTCCTGAATAAGCGGATCGGGGTAATCCATCTCCAGCAGAAGCTCGGTCATACCGATAACGCCGTTCATGGGCGTGCGGATTTCATGGCTCATTACAGCCAGAAAGTCGCTCTTGGCCCGGCTCATCTGCTCTGCCAGCTCTTTCTCGATCTTGAGCCGTCTCTCTTCGGAAATATCCTTGATGATGAGGTAGAAGCCCCAGCGGTTGCCGCTGATGACGATCGGAGCGACCGTGGTCAGCACCTCGACCGTTCCCCCGTCTTTTCGGTAAATGAGGTCAATGTTCGGCTGTTTCGGGGTGACATCGGCCTCGTAATCCAGAATGCCGCCCATATGACCTTCTCCGACCAGAATCTCGACGCTCGAGCCGGTCAGTTCCGAGATGCTGTATCCGGTCAAAATTTCGGCGCGCTCATTGCCGTGGATAACCTTGCCCTCCAGATCGACGGAGATAATGGCGTCGTGATTATATTTCTTCAAGGAGGTGTAGCGTTCGATCGTCTCCTGAAGCTGGCGCTCCATCGCCCGACGCTCCGTAATGTCGCGGGCCTCCAGCAGATAGTTAAGAACGCCGTCGTCATCGACCGGATTTATCTTGAACTCCAGCCATACATCATGTCCATCCGCATGGCGAATCCGCAGCTCCATAGCCTGGTCAAGCGTACCGGAATTCAGCTTCTTCTTGTCTTCGGGATGAACCAGCCCGCGGTTATCGCGTCCGAGCAGCTGCTCCGGCCGGTATCCGAGAACGTCCTGCACCGAGGAGGAACAGTACCGGCACTTCCGGTCAGGTCCCTCCAGATAGACAATATCGCGAAAAGCTCCGGCAATCAGCCGGTATATGGAATCCTCGTATAGGTTGCCGCTCGTTCCGGCCGCCTCTTCATTCGGTTTAATCTGCACACCATTCACCGCCTGTTTGTGGGATCAAACTGGATATGTTGACCTATCAGTATTAAAAAACTGTAATACTAATATGTTGTATATCCCGGTGAAAGTCAATTGCATTCCTGCTTGTCCCTGCGCCCCTGACGCGCATCCCGCCAAAAGGCGGGCGCAAAGCGGCATCCCTCCCCGGAATCCCTTTGCAAATCGTTGCAGCCGCGTCGACTAACGGATATCCAGCAGTTCCTCGACAAGCCGGGTAAACGACCGGATTTCAATCGGTTTGGTGACATAGGCGGCAAAATCCGCTTGGCTCGCTCTGGAAATATCAGACTCTTCCGCAAAGGCGCTGATCGCCAGAACAGGGATGCCTGCGCTCTCCTCCTGTTCGCGCAGCCGGCGCAGCACTTCGTAGCCGTCGATTCCCGGGAGCCCGATATCCAGGATGACGAGCTTCGGCCGATGGGTCCGCACGGCCTCCAGGCCCTTCTCTCCCGTCTCGGCGCCAAGAAGGCGCACGTCCGGGAAGTTTTTGCGGAAGATATGATGCATCATCGCCATGTTCAGCGGATTGTCCTCAATATATAACACCGTCCCGCCCGATTCAGTCATGTGCGGTCCTCCTTGTTCCAGGTCTCACGGGGATTTGGCCTAAAATGAAAAAGCCGAAGAAAAGGGCATGCGCCCCTCCTTCGGCTTATGTTCGGCTCATGCGACATGTCCGACTCATTCCCGCCTATCCAGGTATGGCCTATCAATTCTCAGTAAAATGTATACGCGATAACGCTGGTATCCTTCTCGAAGTCCCAATCGACATAAATATCGGACAATTCCTTGCCCAGAAGCGGGGCGATAGTCGTGGTCTCTTCCAGATAGCGCTTCTCCATCTTTCGTTTGGTTGTCTTCAGCGTGTTCTCGTAGCCCAGATCAATCAGTTCCTTCTCCAGAAGGATCAGGATGCCTTCCCGCTTGATGATAAGAGTACGAGGGTTAAGCCACCAGGAATCAATGAAATCCGGCTCCTTCTGGACTTTGCGACTGACTTCCACAATCTGGGCGTGCACCTCTTCGCGTCCCGCATAATGATCGACGTACGTATCGTCGTTCTTAGTCAGAGCTACGATCATGCCCGAAGCGTTATGTATACCCCAATCGTAAAAAATTTCTCCTACCTCGATGTCCATCTCGCTCTTGAGGAACGAAGACAGTTCGGGAAGAAGGGATTTCATCAGCAGCTCCCGGGTATACCGAAAGGCCTGCTCTTCTTCCTTGCTCAACAAAAAGCGTTCGACCGGTCCGATAAAGTTGCGAATGTGCAGCGTAATGCACTGCTTGCCGATAGAGGCATAAATGGATTCCGGACCTTTGCCGAAACGTTCCCGGAGCAGCCTGCCCGCAAAACTGGAAAGCTGACCCGATAGATCAATTGTGCTCATGCATGTTCCTCCAGCAATAAAATTCAGTTCATCTGAATATCCGGGGAGGGATTTTGCCTGCTGAAAAAACAGTTTGCCCAATTAGTATAATCGCTTGCGAAGGGTTCGTACATAAGAATTTTGACATATTTTTTTGAATTGCCTACAATTAAATAGGAAAGAAAATATCTCGCTGGGAGTGGAGAACAGCTATGAACGCAACCGTCTATGACTACACCGCCCGAACGATCCGGGGAACGGAAATCAGCCTCGGCCAATACCGCGGCAAAGTGCTGCTGATCGTGAACACGGCCAGCCAGTGCGGCTTCACCACGCAGTATGCCGACCTCCAGAAGCTGTACGACAAATACGCAGAACAGGGCCTGGTCATTCTCGGATTTCCTTCGAATCAATTCGGCGGCCAAGAACCCGGCACGAACGAAGAAGTACATACCTTCTGCCAGCTTAACTACGGCGTTACCTTCCCGCTCTTCGAGAAGATCGAAGTACGCGGCGAAGACAAGCATCCCCTCTATGCCCACCTGATCCACGAAGCCGGGTTCCGGGGATTCGATGCTGCCAATCCGGCGGCCCGCATGCTCAAGGCTATGCTGGAAGAACGGAACCCCGGCGATCTTGCCACCGACGAGATCAAATGGAACTTCACCAAGTTCCTAATCGACCGCAGCGGCCATGTCGCCGAGCGGTTCGAAACGCCGGTCGATCCGCTGGACATCGAGCCCGCCATTGAATCCCTGCTCTAGGGCGTTGTCTAAAATTAAATAACAGGAAGGCCGCTTGCCGCCCGCCCCGCTTCGGGCAGGCAGCAAGCGGCCTTTCTCTGTCTTTTGGCGCCGGCACCGGGTTCTTAGCGGCCCCTGTGGCGAAGCGTGAACTCCTCGAACCAGGGCGTGGTGTCCCGCTCGGCCATCGTATCCGGGACGCCCGGCGACCAGCCGATCTCGCTGCGCCAGCTTCCGAGCAGCCCCGCCGATGCCAGCTCCGCCTCCTCGGCCTCCACCCGCCGCTCTGCCTGCGGCGCGACGTACAGGGCGTCCGCCGGACAATAGGCTTCGCACATGAAGCAGGTCTGGCAGTCCTCCTGTCGGGCGGTCACGGGAAGCTTCGCAGTCCGGTCGAAATCGAAGACATTCGTCGGGCATACCCGGACGCACAGCTGGCAGCCCACACAGCGCTCGGCGCTTATAAGCTCGATCATATCGCCCGCTCCTTTCCCGGAAGAGACAGTTCGGCCGCCGTCTCCCGCTCCAGCTCGCCGGCATGGGGCACCGGCTCCGTTCCGGCAGCAATTGTGCGCACGCCGGACAGAATCAGCCGGTGCGTCTGCTTCGGATCGAGCCGGGGATACTCGGCCAGCGTATGCAGCCCGCGCGTCTCTCTGCGCGCCAGGGCGGCGGTGTACATCCACCGGGCGGCGGCCAGCATGCCCGCGGCTTCGCGGGCTTTGACCCGGTCCTGCACGGCGTCTCCTATCCGCCCTTCCAGCTCCGGCAGCAGGCCATCCAGCCGCCGGAGCGCCGAGCCGATGCCCGGCTCGCTCCGGGCAAAGTTAATCTCCAGCGGGAGTACCTCGCGCTGGATCGCAGCAATCAGCGGCCGTGCCTCCAGCGTCCCCGCCGAGCCGGAAGCACCGCCGGCAAGTCCGGAGGCCGCGCCGCCCGCTCCGGCGAGCAGACGCGGAGCCTTCCCGAGCGGCAGGGCGTAACGGGCCGCCGCTTCTCCGGCCCAGGCGCCGCTGCACATCGCCCAGGAGGCATTGTACGCGCCGCCGCCCGACACCGCGCCGCATACTTTCTCGCGCGATGCGGCATCTCCGGCGGCGTACAGGCCGGGGACCGTGGTCTCGCAGCCGGAGCCGGTCAGCCGCAGCCCGCCGGTTCCGCGCATGGTCCCTTCGTAGCGGAGCGTAAGCGGGAACCGGTCCCGGAACGGATCGATCCCCGCCCGTTCCAGCGGCATGAAGAAGATCGGATGGGCGCGTCTCAGGAACTGCCGCTTCTCCTCGGTATCGGCAAGATCCAGCGAAGCATAGACCGGCCCCCGAAGCATAAGCTCCGGAAGGCTGCCGAAGGTGCGGTCGCCCTTCAGCAGCGGCCGTCCCGCTTCGTCGTAGAGCGTTGCCCAGGCGAGCATGCGCCCGCGGGTGACGCTGCCTTCGGCAAAGCTTGGCGCATACTGCCGGGTAAATTCCATGCCGGAGAGATGGGCGCCCGCTTCGGCGGACATGAGCAGCCCCTCTCCGGTCAGCACATTGCAGCCCAGCCCTTTGCTCAGGAAGGCGCAGCCGCCGGTGGCGATGATGACTGCGCCGGCCCGCACCTCCCAGCTCCGGCCGGTCAGCCGGTTCAGGCCGCGCGCTCCGCCGACGCCATAGTCATCGCGCAGCAGCTCCAGCGCGGGCGACTGATCCAGAATGCGCACGCCGGCCCGGCGAACCACCTTCCGCATGAGGCCCATGTATTCCGGGCCGTGCAGGTGGGTGCGCATCGGCACCCCCCGGTCATCCTTCGGAAAGGGGTAGCCCCATTGACCAATCTGCTCGAGGTTCCGGTCCACCTGATCCAGCACGCGGTGAATCCAGGCATTCTCCGACAGGTAGCCGCCTGCCCGAAGGCGCTCCTGCACCGCCGCTTCCCGCAGTTCGGCCACCGGCGGAACGACCAGCAGCGTCGTCCCGCCGGGCGCGGTCGCCCCGCTTGTACCGAGGTACCCCTTGTCGGCCAGCACGACCCGGGCTCCCGAAGCCGCCGCGCTCCATGCGGCCCAGGCGCCGGCCGGACCGCCGCCAAGAACCAGCACATCGGCAGTCCACTGTTCATCGGTTGACTTGGACATGTTGTTGCTGTTCAACTCCTCTCATTGAAGCTGCCAGTCGGATAGCCGGAAGTCCTTTCTTGCCAGCTTCTCCTCCACGAGAAATTGCTTGGTTCCCTCCAGCAGGCTGGTGCCCTCCTCGGTGAATGCCTCTTCGCGGAGATTCTCAATCGGACTGGTCTTCTTGGCAAGCTCCGGCGTGGTGCTGCCAATCTTGGCCAGAAATGCGTAGTATTCGTCCTCGTGCTGCTTCAGATCGGCCAGCGCCTTCTTCCGCGCTTCGTTCCAGACCTGCGGGAAATCCGGGAATTTCTCCAGATACGCCTTGGATACGACCGTTGCACTCGAGCCGAGCAATTCCGGGTGCCGGGTGGCATCGTCCAGCAGCGGATAGCCTTCGTCAATCTGCTTCAGCGCCTGGACGCCGTTGTTCGTGGTGGCGTCGATGTCGCCGCGGGCCAGCGCTGCGGAAGCGTCCGGGATCAGCATATGGACGATTTTGTAATTCTTCACGCCTTCCTGCTTCAGCAGGCCGACGAGATAGCGATGCATGAAGGAGCCCTTCTGAGTGGCAATGGTCTTGCCCTCCAGGTCCTTGACGCTGACCGGCCCGTTCTTTCTGGCAATCAGGTAGGCGACGTTGCCGACCGAGCTCTGGGCGATCAGCCGGGTCTTGGCGCCGCCGGCATAGGCGATGATCGCCGGGGTGTCGCCGAGGCTGCCGATGTCGAGCCGCCCGCTGATAAGCGATTCTGTCTGATCGGGTCCGTTCGGGAATCCGGTCAGCTTGATTTCGGTGATGCCGTGTTTCTTCAGTTCTTCCTGAATGATGCCTTTATAGAGTCCCCAGCCTTCGGCTCCGCCGGGCAGATTGAGATCATTCGCTCCGATATAGCCGTAATTCAGCACCGCGGGTGCTGTGTGCTTACCGGCTTCCGCTCCCGCTGCCTCAGCCTTATTCCCGGCCGGACCGGTTCCGCCATTGTCTCCGCAGGCGGCCAGCGCCAGCAGTGACAGCGCCGCGGCCGCCGCCAGCAGCAGCCGGAGCAGCGCCGGCCGGTTGAATCTTCTACTCTCGCTTGTACGATATGCCATTATAAACTCCCCCTGTTTCTTCATTATGGATAGAGCGTGGAATTCGGGTCCGCTAGACCCCGGCCCGGCGGGACAGCCGGACCAAGTCGTCCCGGGAGGCGACCGGACGGCGGCCCTTGCCCCAGCCGACCTTCTCCCGGTAGCCGCCGAGCAGGCCCGCTTCCGCAAGTTCCGCCTCGGATACCGGCATGGCTCCTTCGGCCTGGGGCGCCACATAGAGCGCATCGGCCGGGCAGTAGAGCTCGCACATGAAGCAGGTCTGGCAGTCGCTCTGGCGGGCGATGACCGGAATGCCGTCCGCTCCGCGGTCGAATACCCGCGTCGGGCAGACGGACACGCACTGATTGCACTGAATGCACCGGCTTGCGCTTACGATTTCGATCATTGCAGCACCTCCTCCTGGACAACCTCTTCGCGGCTGACCCGGATTTCATCCAGTCCTTCGGTGATCAGGCGGTAATGCTGGGCCGCATCCTCCGACCGAAAGTCCTCCCGCTTATGCATCCCGCGGCTCTCCTTCCGCTCCAGCGCGGAAGCGTACATCCAGCGGGCGGTGGCCGTCATGGCTTCGGCTTCCCGGGCCTTGACGCCTTCGGCCGTCCGGGCCGCGGGGCGGGCACGCTGCTCCCGCCAGAGGCTGTTCAGCCGCTGAAGGGAAGCGGACAGCCGCTCTTCCGTCCGGAACAGGTTGATATCGTACGGCTTCACTTCCCGCTGAACAGCTTCCGTATATTCGCCCGTCCGCGCTGCGGCGCCGTTCTCCTCCTTCCCGCCGCGCAGCGGAGAGACGGACAGCCCGGCGGGACGGCGGTCCGCCGCATGCCGCCCGAGCGACAGCGCGTACTGCGCCGCCCCTTCTCCGGCGAACGAGCCGGAGGACATCGCCCATGCGGCGTTGTGGCTGCCGCCGCCGGTGAAGCCGCCGCAGATCAGCTCCCGCGTCGCGGCGTCCCCGGCGGCGTACAATCCCGGCACCTCGGTCCGGCAGTCTTCTCCGGCCAGCCGGATACCGCCCGTTCCCCGGACCGTGCCTTCCAGCCGGAGGGTAACCGGGAAGAGGTCGGTGAACGGATCGATCCCGAGCCGGTCGAACGGCAGGAAGAAGTTCGTCTGGGCTACCCGGAGCAGCGGACGGATATCCTCGGGGGCCTGGTCCAGCCGGGCGTACACCTGGCGGCCGGCCAGGAGATTGCGGGCGATCACCGAGCGGCCCTTCTTGGAGCCGGCCCCTTCCACGACCGTCCCGTCTTCATAATAGAAGCTGGCATAGCTGTAATACGCCGTCTTCGTTACCGAAGAGAAGGTCGGGCAGATCGCGTAGGCGTTCGAGAACTCCATGCCCGACAGCGAGGCTCCCGCTTCGGCGGCGAACAGATAGCCGTCACCCGTCAGCACGTTGCACCCCAGCGCCTTGCTCAGAAAGGCGCAGCCTCCCGTGGCGATGACCACCGCTCCGGCAATGACGCTCCAAGGCTCGCCGCTCTCCAGGCGTACCCCGGAAGCTCCGACAACGCCGTGGCTGTCGGCTGCAAGTTCCATCGCCGGGCTGTGGTCCAGAATGCGGACGCCCGCCTTCTTGACCAGCCGGCGCATGAGCCGCATATATTCGGGACCCTGGAGGCCGCGCCGGTGCGGGTTGCCGAACTCGTCGACCGGGAACGGATACCCCAGTACGCCGAGACGGTTCATATTCGCATAGGTGCGGTCCAGCACCCGGTTCATCCAGCGGTGCTCGGCAAGCTCCCCTCCGAGCCGGAACCGGCTCGCCTTCGCCTCTTCCCGAAGGCGGGCTTCGGGCTCGACGTACCAGACGCCCGTTCCCGACGGTGCGGTGGCTCCGCTCGTGCCGCAGTATCCTTTGTCCGCCAGCACGACCTTGGCGCCGGCCGCTGCCGCAGCCAGAGCCGCCCAGGTTCCGGCCGGACCCCCTCCAAGTATAAGCACATCCGTTGTTAAATGAAGCGAGTTTAATTCCGCATTCCTCATGGACGCTCACCCTCTCTTTTATATGGCCTCAATCGCTTTGGTCTCAATCGCGATGGCCTTTAGCCGCGATAACTGTCCCGCCAGAACAGCAGACGCTTCTCCAGGAACCGGAACAGCGTATCGATCAGCTTGCCCACGACGGCAAAGATCAGAATGCCGACGAAGATAACCGCGGTATCCGAATTCTGCTTCGCTTCATTAATAAGGAACCCGACGCCGGACCGGGAGCCGATCAGTTCGGCCACGACCAGACCGATCCAGGCGACCGCCATCGACAGCCGCAGACCGAGCAGGATATTCGGCAGCGCGGCCGGCAGGACCAGCCGCCGCAGCCGCTGCCACGGGCCGAAGGCCAGTACCCTTCCCACCTCGTACAGCTTGTTCTCCACCCCGCGTATTCCGGCAAAGGTATGGATATAGATTGGGAAGAATGAGCCGCTCATAATGATCGCCACCTTGGAGACTTCGCCGAAGCCGAACCAGAGAATAATCAGCGGAGCGACCGCCAGATGCGGAATCAGCCGCAGAACCTGCAAAGCCGGGTCCAGCAGATACGCTGCGCTGCGGAACAGCCCGGTCAGCAGGCCAAGCAGCAGACCGAGCGCGCTTCCGGCGGCAAATCCGAGCAGCGCCCGCCAGACGCTGATCTCCAGATGGCGCAGCAGCTCGCCGGAGGCTGCCAGCCGGAAGAAGGACGCTGCAATCGACGCAGGGGTTGGCAGAAATTCCGCCGACACCCAGCCGGCTCCCCCGGCAATCTGCCAGACGGCCAGCACGGCTGCCGGCAGAGCGGCCGCCTGGCCCCAATCGGCCAGCTGCGCTCTCCAGCCGGGCCCTGCCGCCGGCCTTCGGGCGGCGGCTTCCGGCCGGACCCGCTTCGCCCGGCTCTTGCCGGCCGGTACGCCCGGGACCGACTCGGCGATGCGTTCCACGTGTTCACTCAAGATTGATTCGCCTCCTTCATCTAGGTCAGAGCCTCTTCCTTCCACCGGAGCAGACGCCGCTCCAAGAGCCGGGCGGCGGTATCCGTCAGCAGACCCGCTGCCGCGAACACCAGGATGCCTACAAAGACAACGGGCGTATCGGCGAACTGCCGGGCGTCCGACATCATATAGCCAATTCCCGATGTGGAGGCGATCAGCTCCGCCACCACCAGTCCCAGCCAGGACAGTCCCAGCGACAGCCGCACTCCGAGCATGACATTCGGAAGCGCCGCCGGGAGAACCAGCCGGGTGATCTGCCGCCGCCGGTTGAACCCGAGCACGCGCGTCACCTCGAACAGCTTGTTGTCTGCGCCGCGAATTCCCATAAAGGTATTGATATAGACCGGGAAGAAAGCCCCCTTGGCAATCAGCAGCACCTTGGACTCTTCGCCGATTCCGAACCAGAGAATGAAGAGCGGCACAACCGCAAGGCTGGGCACCATCCGGATCATCTGCAGCGACGGGTCCAGCAGCTTCTCGGGCCGCCGGTACAGGCCGACCAGCACGCCGAAGAACAGTCCCAGTCCGCCTCCCAGCAGAAATCCGAGTCCCGCCCGGATAGCGCTGACTTTCAGATTGTTCCACAGCTCCCCCGAAGCCGCCAGTGACACGAAGGATTGGAGAATGGTATACGGGGTCGGGAACAGCAGATCCGAGATCAGGCCGTAATGGCCCAGCGTCTGCCAGACGGCCAGCAGGGCAACCGGCAGAATGGAGCCCAGCAGAACGGCGGCCAGCCGGCCCGGTCTGCCCGGGCCGCGAAGCGTCAGGGCGCGGTTGCTCATCGGGCAACGCCTCTTTTGTTCATCAACATCATTCTTCCTCCTCAGATTCCTGCGCCGTCCGTCAGTTCCAGCTCTTCCACCTTCTCGAACTCGCTCAACACCCGCAGGCGCAGCTCCTGAAAGGAAGTGCCGGCCTTCTTGCGCGGATACGGAAGATCGATCGGAATAACCCGCCGGATGCGGCCGGGGCGCGGCTCCAGTATAACGACCCGGCTGCCCAGAAAGACCGCTTCGTCAATATCATGCGTGACGAAGACCATCGTCGTCCGCCGGGTCTGCCAGATATCAAGCAGCACCGCCTGCATATGGGCGCGGGTGAAGGCGTCCAGCGCCCCGAACGGCTCGTCGAGCAGCAGGATCCGGGGACTCCGCAGCAGGGCTCTGGCAATCGCCACCCGCTGGGCCATCCCGCCGGACAATTCGCGGGGATAGGAACGCTCGAAGCCTTCCAGCTTCACTAGCGCAATCAGCTCATCCACTCTCCGGCGCACCTGCGGGTCGCGCAGCGACAGATCGGAAGCGATATTCTTCTCGGCGGTCAGCCAAGGGAACAGACGATGCTCCTGAAAGATAAATCCTTTATCTATGCCCGGTCCGCGGATCGCCTCTCCGCCCAGCTTCACGGTTCCCGAGAATTCGGTGTCAAGCCCGGCCACAATGCGCAGCAGCGTCGATTTGCCGCACCCGCTTGGTCCGATGACCGTGATGAACTCGCCCTCCTCCACCCGCAGATTCACTCCCTGAAGGGCCCGGACCCTTCCGGCGGCCGTTTCAAATGACTTATTCAGGTTCGAGATCGCCAACAGCGCTTCTCCCATGGCCTTCCTCCTCGCTCCCGTACACAAAAAAGACAGAGATTCCGCGTCCTTCAACGCAAAACCTCTGTCCGTACAGTCGGGTTTGTGATTTAATTCATAGTATTCTAATGAGTTTTGTTGTTTATTAACCTATCATTGAATCCCGGCTCTGTCAACCGTAAAATCAAGGATTTCGGCACAGCGGCTTCCGGGCTATCCTAGAGCAGCAGGCCGAAGGAATGCCGGATGACGTCGCCCCGGCTGATAATGCCGACGAGCACCCCGTTCCGCTCAACGGGGAGCTTCTTGATGTGCTTTTGCCCCAGTATGGCTGCTATGCCGTCAATCTCATCATCCCAAGCCGCCTTGATCACCTTGCGCGTCGCCACTTCCATCACGTTGAGTTTCAGCAATCTCTGGGCGCGCTGTTCCAGCGCTTCGTTGTCGCCTTCCAGCAAAAAGCTGAAATAGACATAATCGACGATTCTGTCCTTCTGTCTCCCGATATAGCGCATAATATCCCCGTCGCTGATATAAGCGACGATCTCGTTGCGCTCGTTCACAACGGGCAGCCCGCTGATCCGGTGCTCAATGAACTTCTCAATTACCGCGCGTACCGTATCGTTCTCCTTAACCTTGTATACCTGCCGAATCATAAACTCATGAGCCTGCATTCCTCTTCCTCCCCGTTAATTGCGATAAGTCAGCATGGCGAACTGCCTGGCCAGATACGCGGGCGAATAGGGCATATCGTTCTGCAGCCATTTGATAATGACGCCCATCAGCGCCGACGATCCGTACCAGATGGCGATATCCTTCTGAATCTGCATGGAAGATCCATCCGGCTGAAGCTGTTCCTGCCGCTGGATCTCTCCGAGAATCAGGTTGGAGATCAGATCGAGCAGGCGCTCCGCGAAGACGGAGATGCGCCGCGTCGCCAGCACGGATTTGTAGAATTTCGAGTTGTCCGCGATGTGCTCCAGCAACTTCAGCAGCCGTTCCCGCCTGCCCCCCGGAGAATTCCGCTGCTCGGGGTCCGGATTGTCGACAGACAGAATTCCCGAAATTTCCTGAATCATTTCATCGGCGATCCTGTCCATCAGGTCGGGGACGTCCCGGTAGTGCAAATAGAACGTAACCCGGTTGATGGTCGCCCGCTCGGCGAGCTGATTCACGGTGATTTTATCGACTTCCCGTTCCTGGAGCAGCTCGAAAAAAGCCTGCTTCAGCAGCCGCCGGGTGCGCAGCACGCGCGGGTCAACTTTGCCGGAGGTGTTCATCGTCCGGTCTCCTCCCCTCGAATAAGTAGTTAACAACCTTTAAGGATGTGTCGTATATCCTTGACAATTTAGACTGTAAGCGAAACCATACTTGAATTATTTACATATCGAAGGAATGTGTCGCTTGTAAACCGGCCATTACCTTTTATAATGATTGATATGCTGTTAACTATACTACGCTGTGTAAATTTAATCTATGGGTATACGAAAGGATGATTCCTCTTGAGCAAGACTGCTGCCGCAGGCACCGCCGCTTTGAAGAAAGGTCCCATTCTGCTGGTTATGATTTTGGGAGCTTTCCTCGCAACGCTGAACCAGACCGTCATGAGCGTCGCGATTCCGAAGCTCATTCATGAATTCGGCATTACGGCGGCCACCGCGCAGTGGCTGACAACCGGATATATGCTGGTCAACGGTGTGCTGATTCCGATAACGGCTTTTCTGATGCAGCGCTTCTCCACCCGTCAGCTCTTCCAGGCTTCCATGTGGATTTTCCTGATCGGAACTCTGGTATCCGCAGTCGCGACCGACTTCTCCGTTCTGCTCGCAGGACGTCTGATTCAGGCGGCGGGCGCAGGCATCATTATGCCGCTGCTGATGAACGTCATTCTGGCGATCTTCCCGCCCGATAACCGCGGTGCCGCCATGGGCATGGTCGGGCTGGCGATCATTTTTGCCCCGGCGATCGGTCCTGTGCTGACGGGTTATATGCTGGAGAATTACTCCTGGAAAGTGATGTTCTACGGGATGCTGCCCTTTGTTGTCCTGGTTATTCTGATCGGCATGATCTACCTGAAGAACGTCTCGGAGAAGACCGCAACGGCGCTCGACTCGCTCAGCGTCGTGCTCTCCACCATCGGCTTCGGCTCCACGCTGTACGGCTTCAGCCGCGCGGCAAGCCTTGGCTGGTCCAGCGCCGAGGTGCTCTCCACCATTGCCGCCGGCGTGCTCTCGCTGATTCTCTTCACCTGGCGGCAGCTCGTCTCCCGGCAGCCTCTGCTTGATCTGCGGGCCTTCAAGTACGGCATGTTCTCGCTGACCACGCTCATCAATATCGCCATCACCCTGGTAATGTACGCCGATATGATGCTGCTCCCGCTGTATCTGCAGAACGTCCGCGGCTACTCGGCGCTGGATTCCGGTCTGCTGATGCTGCCGGGCGCAATTGTCATGGGCGTGCTGATGCCGGTTACCGGCAAGCTGTTCGACCGGTTCGGCGCCAAATGGCTGGCCGTTGCCGGCATGGTCATTACGATCGGAACCACGCTCGGCTTCGTCGATCTGACCGATAAGACCACTTATATGTATCTGCTGCTGCTCTCCACCGGACGCCGGATCGGCATGGCGCTGCTGATGATGCCGATTCAGACGGCGGGCCTCAATCAGCTCCCGGCCAAGCTGCATGCGCACGGAACGGCCATCTCCAATACGATTCGCCAAGTGGCCGGAGCTGTAGGCACCTCGCTGCTTGTCACGATTATGACCGACCGGACCAAGACCCATTATGCCGACATGATGGTCTCCGCCGCCAAGTCGGGGCTGGACCCGAAGCAGATCGCCCTTCAGGCGAATATTCAGGGTATCAACGATGCGTACGTCGTGATTGTCGGCTTCGCTGTAGTCGGCTTGCTGCTTACCTTCTTCCTCAAGCGCAAAGTCCCGGCTTCGCGCAAGGAAGCCGAGGCTCCGGCCCGCCAGACCGCAACCGAATCCTGACCCTCTCAACCGCTAAGCCGAAAGGGCCGTTCCAAAAGCCGGCACTGGCCAGGGACGGCCCTTCTGGTTGTACAAAGACAAAGCGGCCGTCCAAGGATAATCTCCTTGAACGGCCGCTTTCGTTGTCTTCTCAGATAAAGATCAGTTCGTCCTTGCCGCCTTCAGCGTCTGCGGCTCCTTGAACGCCTGGACTTTGCCTTTGCTCTGAACGATAATCATCCCGTTCTCGGCCAGGGTCGGGCCGAACACGTTGCCTCCGGTGACCAGTCCGACCACCGGCTGCGCCGTCTGCAGATTGACCGCGATCAGCTTGCCGTCCGTCTGAATGATATAAAGACCGTGGCCGATAAGATCCAGACGGGCTATGGCATAGCGAAGGCCCGCATTATAGCCGACCGCTGTCTTGTTGGCGGTCTTGACGCCATAGAGGTTCAGATTATTGGCGTCGGTGAACAGCATCCGGCCATCGAACGGGCCGGCGATATAATGGGAGCCTGACGCTCCGCTGAGGTAAGTATCGCGCACCGTCTTTGCCGGATCGGCGTCGGCGGGATAGCTGTAGACCCGGTCTCCCCCGTCAAGGTAGATCCGGTCTCCGCTGTACCAGGCCATGCCGCCGCTGCGGATGACGCCGTCCTTGGCTGCCGGATGGTCAGGGTCCACATTCTCGGGATTGTAGACGACCGTCTTCTCCGTCTTGCCGGTCCGGGCGTCCAGCCAGTCGAGGGTGGTGAGAACCTGCATGTCCAGCAGATTGCCCGTCCGCTGCGAAATGACCGTTCCGTCCTTGACCGCGGCCGGAAGCGCATGGTTGTCCGCTTCCCACAGTCTGCGGCCGGTCGCCTGGTCAAACGCATACAGCACCCCGTAGGTGTAAGCTCCCGACACGGAACCCTCCGCCAGCACCAGACCCTCTGCGGCGATCATGCTCTCTGCGGGCAGATAGCCGTCCTTCACTGTGGCCTCCCACAGCGATTTGCCGTCCTGAAGCCGATAGGCCCGAATGCCGCCGTCGGCCGCCGCGAACAGCTTGTCCCCGTCGATCAGCAGCTTCCCTGTCTTCGCGGCCGGCTTCGAAGAGGCCCACAGCCGCCGACCCTTGGAGCCGTCCACGGCATAGATCATGCCGTTCTTCGAGGAGACGTAGACCTTCCCATTCCGGTACTGAAGCGGCCACTGCAGGCCGGCTCCATATTTCCAGAGACGCTTGCCGGTCTGGGCATTCACAGCCAGAAGCTGACCCTTCTGAAGGAAAAAGACGTTGCCGTCTCCGGCAGCCACGGCCCCGCTGTCAGCCATCGTGTAGTCGTTCCCCAAGACGTCCGCGGGCAGACTCCACTGCGGCTTGACGTAGGTCAGCCGATCGACTTCCGAGCTGTAATTGCTGCCGCTGTACGACGTGTGCGGCCCGTAGGCCGTCAAGGCTGAAGCCGTCCCCGGCAGGGTCAGGCACAGGCCGGCGAGCGCTGCCAGCGCCGTTTTTTGCCATCCTCTGCGAAGCTGATTCTTCATGGATTCCTCTCCCTGTAAAAAGATGGTTGTCCTCTTCGTATGATTATACACCTTTCCGCAGGCTCCAGAATCACAAAAAAACGGCGAAGCCCCTATTCATTCACAGGCTTAGCCGTTCATACCGTTAGGCATTCGTTAGATGAAGGACAAATTCCGCCTTCTTCCGTCTGCATGCGTCAGCAGATTCCATCCAAGAGTCCGGCGTAGACCAGCCCCTTGCAGATGCCTCCATCATTCACATCCGCAGTGACATAGTCGGCATAAGGCAGTAGTTCGGGCGTGGAATTGCCCATCGCAATGCCGAGACCTGCGAGTTCCAGCATCTCCTTGTCGTTCAGACCGTCGCCGAAGGCCACCGCTTCTTCGGGCTTCATGCCGAGCAGATTCAGCATCGCTTCGATCCCCTTGGCCTTGGAGCTGCCCGGAGGCAGAACATCCATCGCATACGGATGCCAGCGGATCAGCCGCAGCCGGTCCAGCAGCTCTTCGTACAGGGGCTCGTCCTCCGCCTCGCAGTGCAGGAAGATCTGGTAGATTTCATTGCCGCGCCAGAACTCCGGATCATATCCCGGATGCTCCACCTTCAGCGAATTCACGGAATCCGTCACGAACGGATGGTTCTCGCTGTTGGCGAAGTAGGCGTCGGCCCCTTCAAACACCAGGCTGTGCCCGTGCCGGCCCGATGTCTCCACCAGTGCGGCGATCGTCTCGGGCGAGAGCGGCTGCTTGTAGAGCATGTCCCCCTTGTAGACGACCAACGCCCCGTTCAGGCACACATAGGAGTCTATTCCCAGTGCTTCCGCCAGCGGCTTAATAAAATAAGGGGCCCGCCCGGTCGCAATAACCGGCTCCACCCCGCTGTCCTTGAGTCTCCGTACGGCCTCCAGCGTATCGGCCGGAATCTCCTTCTCTTCGTTGACCAGCGTTCCGTCGATATCAAAAAACACAATCCGGTATGCCACGCTTCTTCTCCTGTCCGCGGTTCTCCGCCAGCGCGGTCCGCTCTGTAATCTCGTGTCCCGCAGGCTCCATGACCCGTGTAAAGTTCATGACCTTAAAGGTTCCGAACTAAAGGTACCACGGCCTGTCCGTGGTGGCAAGGCGGCCTGTCTTCCGCCCGGCTGCTCGGGCAGCCGCCCGGCCGCTCGGCAGCCGTACTAAGGCTGTCCCGAACTTCTGCGCCTCCCGGATACCTCTCGGATAATGGTATAATAATCAGACCCTATTATCGGCTTGTCCGCAAAGGAGTCCTGAAACCATGAATGCTTCTCCGTCTGCTTCCGCTGAATTTGAATTCGGCGTCTACACCCTCGGCGACCTGGTCGCCGATCCGCTGACCGGGCAGTCCGTCAGCGCCCACCGCCGCCTCAAGGAGATTGTCGCCGCCGCCAGACTGGCCGATGAAGCCGGGCTGGATGTGTTCGGCGTCGGCGAACATCACCGGCTTGATTTTGCCGTCTCCTCCGTTCCCGTTGTCCTGTCGGCGCTCTCCCAGGTGACGGAGCGCATCCGGCTCGCCAGTACGACGATGGTGCTCAGCACCATCGATCCGGTGCGGCTGTTCGAAGATTTTGCCACGCTGGATCTGCTGTCGGACGGGCGGGCGGAAATTATGGTGGGACGCGGCGCGTTCACGGAGTCCTTCCCGCTGTTCGGCTACAATCTGGAGGATTACCAGCGGCTGTTCGCCGAGAATATCGGGCTGCTCCGCGAGCTGGGCGAGCGGGAGAGCGTGACCTGGGAAGGCGAGTTCCGGCCCTCCCTGCACGAAGCCGAAATTGCGCCGCGGCCGTATCAGCGGCGGCTTCCGCTGTGGGTCGGCGTTGGCGGAACGCCGGCGAGCGCCGAGCGGGCCGGCCAGCTCGGCGCCGGAATGGCTCTTGCCATTCTCGGCGGCAGTCCGGAGCGGTTCGCGGAGCTGGCCGGCGTGTACCGGGCTGCCGGTGCGGCGGCGGGCCACCCTGCCGAGAGTCTTCGGGTGGCGATTACAAGCCACTGCTTCATCGGCCGGACGCCGGAGGCGGCGCTGGACAGCTTTTACCCTTATTATCTCAACTATCTGAACGGCTTCTGGGCCAAGGACGGCCGGGATTACCGCTTCACCCGCGAGGAATTCTCGGCCTACACGGCGGCGGACAACGCGCTGGCCGTCGGGAGCCCGGAGCAGATTGTAGAGAAGATTCTCTACCAGCATGAGCTGTTCGGCCACACCCGGTTCATGGCCCAGATGGACGTCGGCGGCATGCCGTACGCCAAGGTGGCGGAGTCAATCGAGCTGCTGGCGACGGAGGTCGCGCCGGCGGTCCGCCGGGAAATCGCGCGCCGCAGCCGCCGGGATAAGTAGGAAATTAGTAGACGAACCGGCGCTGCACGCCGAAGCTGAGCAGGAACAGCAGACCCTCCACAGCGAGCTTGGCCGGAATCAGAGGAACGCCAAGACCGGTATGGAGCACTGACAACAGACCGTAATTCAGACCGAGGATCAGGGCGGCGAGGGCGTAGTAACGCCGGACCGACCGTCCAAGCGCCGTGCCGCTGCGGCGGCCGAACACCAGCTTCCGGTTGACCGCATAGTTGGCCGCCGAGCTTCCGGCTCGGGCGAGCACGACGGACAGCAGCAAGTTGGACGTCAGCGCCTGAAGAAGCAGGAGCAGCAGAAAGTCGAGCGCGCCGGATACCAGGGAAGCGGCGCAGAATTTCAGAATCGGCAGGTAAATCTTCAGCGAGTCCGCCACAGGCCGGAAATGGGAGGATTCGTTGCCGTTCAGGTAGACCGTCTCGATGGGCAGCTCCCGAATGGCATAGCCCTGGACCGGCGCCTCCAGCAGCAGATTCATTTCGTATTCAAAACGCTCTCCGGGCACCTGGCACAACCAGCGGAGCATGCTCCGGGGATAGCCGCGCAAGCCGGTCTGCGTATCGCCGATCGGTGTGCCGGTCGCAGCGCCGTACACCCGGCTCGTCAGCCGGTTGCCGAACCGGCTGCGGAGCGGCACTCTGCCCGTGAACTGGCGGCTGCCAAGCACCATGCCGGATTCCGCCGCTTCGCTGGCGCGGCCGACGGCCAGAATATCCTGCGGTGTATGCTGGCCGTCACTGTCGGCGCAGACGACCGCGGCAGAGGGCACATGTTCCAGGATGTACCGGAACCCGGTTTTGAGCGCACTGCCTTTGCCCCGGTTGGTTCCATGCGTCAGCACGGTACAGCCTGCGTCTCCGGCCTGCCGGAATACTTCCCGGTAACGTTCGCCGCTGCCATCGTCGACGACCACAATCGGCGCATCGGTCATCCGCCGAAGATTCGCAATCAGCTCCACCAGCCGGCTGTCCGGTTCATAGGCGGGAATCAATACCGTCATGGCTTATCCCTCCCCCAGATACAGAATGTCGCTTACGCCCCGCTCCTGCCCTTTGCCCTGCGGATTGTTGACCACCCGTCCCTTGAAATAAAGGGTTGACGAGCCTCCGCCGTCCAGATTGTAAGCCTCCGTTGCGCCGAGATCGGCCATCAGGTCCGCGAATTCGTTCAGCGTCATGCCCCGGCTCTCGCTGGACCGGCCGTCGACAACGACGAACACATAATGATTGGGTGCAATCATGCCGATGCCGGTCCGCGGATTGGCGTTCGAGATGCCCCGGTTGCCAAAATTCGTATCAATCTTCACGCTGTCCAGATTCTCCGCAATCTTGCCGCCCCGAATCAGCGCCGGCCCGAAAGAGAACGTCTGGAGCGCGCCGTCTTCAAGCAGCTTCTCCGCCGATACCTCCGGCTCCTCATAGGAGGCCATCGTCCCGTCCTTGTAGAGCGCCACTCCTTCCCGCGCCGGCTTATTCCGATACAGCACCCCGTTGCGGATAACGACCCCGTCGTCCCGGAACCCGTAATAGTCGCCGTTGATGGCCAAGACCGCTCCGTGGTCAGAGGCGATTTCGGATGTATTCTCGGTAATATTGGTGCCGAAGGAATTCTGCGCGAATGCCGACTGAAGCATGGACGCATCGGATACCTGAACATCCGCGACGTAATAAATAACCGCACTGCTTCCGCTGCCTTCCGTCTTCTTCGTAATAGAAATGCTCATATTGTCGCTGCGGTAGTTCCAATCGTCGGATACCGCATTCGCAGCCTGCTCTGCGGCCGTCTCGGCCGCCCGGGCGTCTTCGGGAGCCGGCTGAGCCACGACTGCCTCCACATGGTCGATTAAATATCGGTCTGCCAGACCATAGGCCGTTCCGCCGAGCGTCAGCAGAACCGCGGGAATAAGAATCCATCTTCGTCTGAAGGGGCGCTTGATCTTCATAGAGGGACCGCCTTTCGTTATCTTGTTCAGTTACGGGTTCAGTATAGAAACCAACCCTTAAACGAACCTGAAAGGCCGGAGGGGACCGAGTCCGAGCGAGGCAAGCCTGCCGATGTTCCCATTTTTGCGGGAAGCTCTTCCGGTCTTTGTCGGACCTCGGAACGAAATCTCAACAAATTCGGTGCCGGATGCCGATATAGCGGGTAAGAGAGTAAGATGAATTTCCGCGAAAGCGAGGGTACCTATGGTCAAATTGTCGAATATGCGCGTCCTGGGGCGAAGAATACCGGTCTTACTGCTGGCGACGCTGCTGGCGCTCGGCGTTCCGGCCGAAGCCGGCGCCGCCTACACAGCCAAGGTCTACACCTCGTCGCTGCCCGTGCTGAAGGAGCCGGCCGCAGGCGCTGCGGCCAAGGGGTATTTGAAGAGCGGTGCGGTGGTGACGGTTACAGACGAGCAGCACGGCTGGGCGAAGGTGAGCTCAGGCTCGCTGTCCGGTTGGGTAGCAGGCTATTATCTCAAAAAAACGGGAGGCGGCACTTCCGCCGCCCCCCTCATCACCTCGGCCGCCTCGGCCGCCGCTTCGGGCCGAGCGACGATCACGGCGGACTCGCTCCGCATGCGGAGCGGCCCCGGCACCGGCTACCAGGTGATCGGCTCCTTGAACGCCGGCGACCGGGTCCAGATTCTGTCGTCGGAGAACGGCTGGTACCGGGTGCGGACCGCCGCCGGAGCGCTGGGCTGGGCCAAAGCGGACTACGTGAAGACCGGCGGGGCTGCGGTGACGACCGCAGCATACAAGACGGCCTCCGCTTCCGCACCGGCCCGGACCGCCGGACTTCGCGGCAAGCGGATTGTGGTGGACGCCGGGCACGGGGGCGATGATCCCGGGATGGTAGGGACGACGTATGATACGCTGGAGAAGGATTTGAACTTGCAGACGGCGCTGTATCTGCGCGACGATCTGACGGCGGCCGGCGCCCAGGTCACCATGACGCGCACCCGGGACAGCCAGAAACCGTCGCTGTCCAGCCGCGCCCTGCTCTCCGGCAAGGTGGGAGCGGATGCGTTCGTCAGCGTGCATTACAATTCCTCCCCGAAGAACGTATCCGGGACGCTGACCTTCTACTACTCCCTGTCCGATGACCAGAAGCTGGCCCGGGCCATTGAAGGCCGCCTCTCCGGAGGCATCGGCCTGAGCAGCAACGGGGTCTCCTACGGCAACTACTATGTGCTGCGGAACAACTCCGTACCGTCGGCGCTGGTCGAGCTGGGCTTCCTGACCACGGCCCGCGACGAATCCATCGTGCGGACGGCCTTCTACCAGCGCCAGGCCGCTCAGGCCATCGCCAACGGGCTGGCGGATTATTTCAGCCGGTGAGGAGCGGGGCTAAAAATGAGACGGACAAACTAAAGGGGCAGGCCGGATCATATCCGGCCTGCCCCTTTCTGTGCGTTCTCTATTCCGCTTCCGTTTCTGCCGCGTCGTGGGCGTTCTGCCGCTACACGTTCTGTCCGTATTCCGGACCCGGCAGCTTGCTCAGCACGACATGCAGCGAAGAAGGCCCTCCGCCGCAGCGGTAAGCGAACTGCTCTCCGCCTCCGATATGGAAGGCGTCGCCCCGTGCCGCCGGATACTCGGCGCCGTCGGCCAGCACCGTTCCCTCTCCCTCAAGCACGGTGATATAGACATCTGCGCCGGGATGATTATGCAGCGGCAGCTCCTGTCCGGGCAGGAAATTCAGGACAAACAGGACACTTTCCCCTTTTTGGAACAGCACCCGCTTCGTAAAACGTTCTTCCTTATATTCCATCGCGGCGGTAACCGATGCTTTCTCCATTCTGGATTCCTCCTGTAAATGAGATTTGTTCTCATTCTAACAAAAGAGCGGCCTTCTCCGTGTGATCCTGCGCACTCTTGGCCTTTCGCTTATTCAGCGGATCAGGTCGTCACCTTTTGGATACAATTCGGTCGCCGCTTCTCTGCTGCCGGTCGAAGCGATCAGTCCTTCAGAAGTCCGTTCAGATTGACGGAGCCGTACGGACGCATCCGGATCGTATAGGTCTGGTTCATGCCGAAGGAGGCCAGATATGCCTTGTATTCTTCGACCAGCGCGTGCGGCAGAACCGTCAGAATTACACCCGCGAAGCCTCCACCGTGCACCCGGGTCGCACCGACGCCGCCGTGATTGCGCAGGAACAGCTCCGTAAGGGCAAGGTGAACCGATACGCCCTGCTCGTCCGGCGCCGAGCTGGCATAGATATTCTGCAGCCATTTCCACGACGAGTTGCCGGATTCCGTAATCAGACGCAGGAACGCCTGCGCGTCGCCTTCCGCCAGCGCCCCGATCATACCTTCAACCCGCTTGTTCTCCTCAAAAAAGTGCAGGGCTCTCATCAGCGCCCGGTCTCCCGCCTTCTCGCGGATTTCGGGAATCCGCGCCAGCACGTCTTCTTCCCGCAGCTCGCCGAGCACCTTGGCACCGAGCACGCCCGCGACCGCTTTCATTTCGGACGGAATGGAGGAATACTCCGCGCTAAGGTCGGCATGGTTGCCTCCGGTCGGAACGATCAGCAGCGTATAATCCCGGTTGATCGCCTGAAAATCGACGCTCGAAATGGCCGGATTGGCCGCATCCCGGAAGTCGATCGAGATCAGGCCGCCATGGCCGCAGGCCATCTGGTCGAGCAGACCGGACTGCTTGTCCCACTTGTGGTTCTCGGCATACTGCCCGATCTTGGCGCAGTCGACGACGCTCAGCGCTCCCTCGTTATAGAACGAGTTGACGATGGCGCAGATCAGCATCTCGAACGAGGCCGAGGAGCTAACCCCGGCGGCGCTGATGACGTCGCTGGTCAGGCAGACATTGAAGCCGCCGATGCGGAAGCCCTTCTTCTCGAAGCCCTCCAGAATGCCGAGCACCAGCGTATACGTGCCCGAAGCGCCCGGAACGTCCGCCCGGTTCGCCAGATCAATGGTGAAGTCCTCGTTGTAGTCCAGGCTGACGATGCCGACCTTGCCGTCGCTGCGTCTGGAGGCAACGCCGATGCAGTCCATATTGATGCTGGCGGCGACGATTTTGCCGAGATTGTGGTCCGTATGGTTGCCGCTGATCTCCGTGCGTCCCGGCGAGCTGAACAGGAAAACGTCGCTCTCGCCGAAGCGGGAGGCGTATTCATCCAGAAGGCCCGCATAGCGCGCGCGCTGCGCCTTCGTCACTTCCGGGTCTTGGCCGTACATCTCTTCAAGAAGTGCAGTGAATGCCTTCGATTCCAGTAATGCGCTTGTCTGTTCCAGTGATGGCATGCGCTCATTCCCCCGTTGTATGCGTATGTTAAAATGCCGCCGCGCCCTGCGCGGCCCGAACTTCTTCATTGTCGGCGCCGGGCGCCGGGCTTGTCAATACCGCCGTCCGGCACTCCGGTCCGGCCGCCCTTGGAAGACGGCCCGGCTACTCGGCCTGAACCGCCGCCTGCAGCAGCGACAGCGCCTGCTCCGCGTGCTTCGACTTGTTGACGACCCCGCCGAACAGCTCCATCTTCTGCAGAGGCCAGTTCTTCACCAGGGCGCTGTCCGTAAAGTCAACCGCCGACGGACGCTCGCTGCCGTCTTCGTCCTTGGCCGTCAGCACCCGGCTGTCCTTCGCTCCGTCCGGGAACCATTCCGCAAGACGGGCCGCCGGAAGCTCGGCGTACAGGTCCTGATTCGCCAGCCAGTCGTAGCAGTTGCGGTCCAGCACAAGCAAGTCCGGCGCGTCGGCCGCCAGCACGGCCATGGCCTTCTGCTTGTAAGCCAGGTCCGCCGTCCCTCCGCCTGTCGCATTCGGCACATAGACAATCTCCGTCTCGATCCGCCGGAATCCTGGAAGCGTCTTCACCATGGCGTCTTCAAGGGGCTGTCCGTTCCCTTTCGGATCGTCGTCCGCTGCGAATTCTCCAATGAACATCACATGAAGATCGACCGGCGGCAGACTGGCCTCATAGCGCTTCTTCTCCATCCGGTTCGCGATGCCCCAGACCGCAAAGCCCAGAACGGCAAGAACAATCAGGGAGACCAGCACCTTCGTTCCGTTCATCCGGAAGAAGGTCTCGGTCCGTTTGGCCATTCCTGCGAGCGGGCCGTACTTGGCCAGCCGCTCTTCCTCCGCACGGCGGATGTCTTCCCGCTGGAGGGCCGACAGAATCAGACGGTAAGCTGCGGTTGTCCGCTCATACGCCAGTTCGGCTTCGGATACGCCCTCTGCCGATCCGGCGCCCACCGACCGCCTCCGCTTCAAATGCAGGTCGAACCGGCGGTCGATCTCCTCGCGGGAGGCGTCCTCCGGCAGCTCCAGAAGACGATACGCTGCTTTTACTTCTTCGTTCACTTGCTCTCTCTCCTTCTTCCCGGGCGGCGGCCGGAAGACCGCCGCTCTCCGTAGCGCTTCGTCTCTCCCATGATAGCACACATCCCGCGGAGATTTCCTCTCTCTGCAAGCGGGATTCGCCGCAAGACCGGGAACGGTCTCCGTTCCCGCCGGACTCGGATTTGGGGGCCGCCGGAGAGCGGCGCCCTCTCTTTTTTTGCCGCATCTGCGCGCGCTGGCTTACAATGAAGCCAATGAACCCTGCACAGGGAACGGAGGATGAATATGAGCACAACCGCCCTGACGGGCACCTACGGCTTTCGCTTCTCGGACGATCCCGATCTGGCGCTAGGCAGCCTGTTCGCCGTCGGCCATGAGACGGCCCGCCACCCCGGCTACTTGTGGGACGGACTTGTCCGGGAGGACGGTCCGCTTCTGCTTCTGCAGCATACGGTCTCCGGGGAAGGCCGGTTCGAGCGCGGGGGACAGATTTCCCGAATCGGGCCGGGCCGGGCTTTTCTTGCCGAGATTCCCGGCCGCCACCGTTATTATTATTCCGAGCACGGGACGGAGCCCTGGGAGTTCTACTTCATTCTCATGCGGCCGCAGCTGATTCTCCCCCATTGGAGGCGGTTCACCGGACTGGCCGGAGACACGCCCCTGCTCCCGCCCTCGGGCGCAGCCGCCTCTCTGCTCCGGCTGATCTTTGCGGAGGCCGCCGCCGGCCGCATCGTTGACCCCCTGCTCGCATCTTCCTACGTCTACCAGTTCGCAACGGAGCTGGCCCGCAGCGGAGCCGCCCGCCCCGGACGCTCCGCATGGCCCGAGCCGGTCCGGCGGGCGGCCGAATATCTGGAGAACCGCCGCTGCGAACCGGTCAGCATGGATCTGCTGTCCGACTATGCCGGGTTGTCCAAGTCCCACTTCATCCGCCGCTTCTCGGCCTGCACCGGGCTCACGCCGGCCGCCTACCTGAACCGGCTGCGAACCGAACGGGCGATGGAGCTGCTGCGGGGAACTTCGCTGAGCGTCGAACGGATCGCAGACGAGCTGGGCTACTCCAGCGGCAGCTATTTCATCAAAGCGTTCCGGTCCCAGACCGGGATTACGCCGGGCGCCTTCCGCGGCGGCGGCGAGAGCCTGCAGTACCGCCGGCTGTTCTGGGATTAGAGCTTCCGACCGCAATATTGTGCTGTTAAACGGCATGAAATCACTATAGATTCTCCGAAGGCTCCCTGCCTATGATTAAGAAAGAAGCTATGCAAAGGAGCCTGAAATCCGATGACCGATACATCTGCGTCTTATGACAAGAATGCGGCCGCCCCCTACCCTCCGCTCGGCTGGAACAGCTGGGACTGCTACGGGGCGGCCGTCACCGAAGAGGAGATTCGCGGCAATGCCGCTTACATGGCGGCCCATCTGAAGGAATACGGCTGGGAATATGTCACGGTCGATATCCAGTGGTATGAGCCCGGCGCGGTCTCTTCCCAGTACCGTCCGTTCGTCCCGCTCGAAATGGATGCCTATTCGCGTCTGCTTCCGGCCGTTAACCGCTTCCCTTCGGCGGCCGGCGGGCAGGGCTTCAAGCCGCTGGCTGCTGAAATTCACGGTATGGGCCTGAAGTTCGGCATTCATATCATGCGCGGCATTCCGCGCCAGGCCGTCCATGCCGACACCCCGATCCTCGGCAGCGCCGCCACCGCCCGCAGCATCGCCCATCCGAACTCCATCTGTCCGTGGAACACGGACATGTACGGCGTGGACGCCTCGCGGGACGGAGCCCAGGCGTATTATGATTCGCTTTTTCAAATGTACGCCGATTGGGGAGTCGATCTCGTCAAAGTGGACGACATCGCCGCTTCCCGGCTGTACGGCACCCACCAGGACGAAATCGTCCTGATCCGGGAAGCCATCGCCCGCTGCGGACGGCCGATGGTTCTGAGCCTGTCTCCCGGTCCGGCCCCGGTAGAGCTGGCCGGCTTCTTCCGCGAGCATGCCAATATGTGGCGGGTCACCGATGATTTCTGGGATCAGTGGCCGCTGCTCCTGGACATGTTCGACCGCTGCCGCGCCTGGCAGAGCGTCGCCGGTCCCGGCTGCTGGCCGGACTGCGATATGCTGCCTCTCGGACACATCGGCATCCGCTCGGTGGACGGCGGCGGTTCCGACCGGTGGACCCGGTTCACCCGCGACGAGCAGCTGACCCTGCTGTCGCTCTGGAGCATCGTCCGCTCGCCGCTCATTCTCGGCGGCGAACTGCGCGACAACGACGAATGGACGCTGTCGCTCCTCACCAACCGCGATGTGCTGCGCCTGCACCGCGAGAGCGGCGGCGCGCGCGAAGCGCTCCGCCGGGGGCCCGCCGTCGTCTGGACGGCGGAAGAGAGCGGCGGCGCCGTGTACGCCGCCCTGTTCAACACCGGCGAGACGCCGCTTGACCTGCGGCTGTCGCCGGAGGAGCTCGGCCTTGCCGCCTTCCCCGGCGGCGGGACCGAGCTGTGGAGCGGCCAGCCCGCCCGGCTGGCCGAAGGCGCCCTGGACGCCGGCGTGCCGCCGCACGGCGTCCGGCTGTACCGGTTCGGCTAAGGAGCCGCGCCCGGCGGGCTCTTAGCCGAACCGGCTCCAGCACCAAGAGGCCGCCCCTGCCGGGGGGCGGCCTCTTGGTGCTGCGGCGGCCTTTCGGTGTTGCGGACGGCCTCTTGATGCTGCGGGCCGCCCACAGGCCCTGCGCCTCTGCCGCCCGCCGGGCCTTACAGCTCCATCAGGAACTGGAAGATCCGGTCCGGCATGCCGGGCAGTCCTTCATGGCCGAAGTCCGGATAGATCTCCAGCTGTAGCGGGGAGCGAATCTTGTTGAGCGCAGCGAACTGGGTGGACGGCGGGCAGATATTATCCATCAGCCCGACGCCGAACAGCACCTCCGCCCGGATGCGCGGAGCGAGATGCTGGATGTCGATATAGCCCAGCTTGGCAAAAATCTCATCCTCCCGCTTGTGCTGCGGATCGAAATGCCGGAAGTAATCCCGCAGCTCGCCGTAGGCGTCCTTGGCCAGGTCCATCTCCCATACGCGCTTGTAGTCGCTGAGGAACGGATAGACCGGAGCCGCCCGCTTGATCCGCGGCTCCAGCGCGGCGCAGGCGATTGTCAGCGCGCCGCCCTGGGACCAGCCCGTTGCGCCTACGCGGTTCTCGTCGACTTCCTCGAAGCCCATCACGATTGCCGCCAGCTGGGCGGTGTCCAGGAAGACCTGGCGCATCATCATCTGTTCGGCCGGGCCGTCCAGACCGCGGATAAAGTGGCCCTGGAACGTGTTGCCCTTGTGGCCGCCGCGGTCCTCGGACCATCCGCCCTGGCCCCGCACATCAAGCGCGGCGCAGGAGAAGCCGAGCGCAGCATATTGCAGCCGGTCCTGCCAGTCTCCCGAGTCTCCGCTGTAGCCGTGGAACTGGAGAACGGCGGGATGCGGCGCCGGAACGTCCTTCGGCCGGATGTATTTGGCATGTACGCGCGATCCGCCGACTCCGGTAAAATACAAATCAAAGCATTCCGCATACGGGGCCTGAAATTCCGCAGGCACCAGCTCCACCTGGGGATCGGTTGCTCTCATCTCCTCCAGCGCGGCTTCCCAGTACGCGTCGAAATCCGCGGGCCGCGGATTTCGGCCCTCATAGTCTTTTAATTCTGAAAGCGGCATGTCCAGCATGGGCATCGTATGTATCCTCCTCGTATGGTCTTCTTGGTTCCAATGGTCTTGTTGACGGCAACAGTCTTGCTGCTTAGCTTACAAAAGCGTCCGCCTCTACTTCTGTCTGTTCCCGGCTGCCGGCGCGGCCCCGATCCGTCTCAGCCAGGCGGCGCAGAGGCCCGGCCAGGTCCGGGCTTCGGGATGGTCCTGGGCAAGCCCGAGCCCATGCTCCCCCGACTGATAAGAATGCAGCTCGAACGGCACCTTGCTCCGGCTCAGCGCCGCCGCCAGCAGCAGAGCATTCTCCACCGGCACATCCGGGTCGTCCGAGGTATGCCAGATGAAAGCCGGAGGCGTATCGGCGGTTACCTGAAGCTCGTTCGAGAGCAGCCGAATTTCCTCTTCGGACGGTTCCGGTCCCAGCAGATTCGTGCGTGATCCGTCATGCCGGAATTCACCGAGGCTGACGACCGGGTATCCCAGGATCATAAAATCCGGCCGGCAGGACATCCGCTCCACCGGGTCCGCCGCCCCGGCTTCGCCCGGGTCATAGTGTGTTCCGGCTGCTCCGGCCAAATGTCCGCCCGCCGAGAAGCCCAGAATGCCGATCCGGTCCGGATCGACGCCCCACTCGGCGGCATGCAGCCGGACCGTCCGGACAGCCCGCTGGGCGTCGAGCAGCGGAGCGGGATGCCGGTACGGCGCAACGCGGTAATCCAGGACGAACGCGGCGAGACCGAGCCCGTTCAGCCAGCGGGCCACCGGCCCGCCTTCATGGTCCGCCCGCAGGAAGTAAGCGCCTCCCGGCAGGACGATCACGGCGGCGCGGAGCGCTTCGCCCGGGCCGGGCAGATAGGCCGTCAGCGCCGGCCGGTCTTCCGGCCCGTCTCCCGCAGCCAGCGGGGCGCCTTCCGGCCAAAGTTCCATTCGCATATCGCTATCCTTCTCTCATCAAGCTTGCTTGCACTCGCTTACATATTATCATAGAAGCCGAGTCTGCGGCAGACCCGTCCGGCAGGACAGCACAGAAGGAGCGCCTCCCCCGGGAGACGCTCCTTCCATAATCCTGCTCCATGTCCTGCTAAAGGTCCGATCATACCTTGAACTTGCCGACCAGTTCCTGCAATTCTTCCGCCATGTGCGACAGCGACGACGAAGAGGCTGAAATGTCCTCCATCGCCTGATGCTGCTCGGCTGCGCCTTGGGAAATGCGCTTGGACTCTCCGAGCGACTCGCGGGAGATCGCAACCATCTCGTGCATGGAGGCCGAAATCTCCTCGGTGCTGGCCGAGAGCTCCTCGGTGGCCGCCGATACTTCCTGAATCTGGGCGGTAACGCTCTGAACGGCATCCAGCACGGACTCGAACACTTCACGCACCCGGTTGATTCCCTGAACGCCGGCCTCTACCCGGCCGATGCTCTCTTCTACCGCCTGGCCGGTATTCAGCGTAGACTGCTGAATCTCCGCCACAAGATTGGCAATGGATTCTGTGGCTGCGGACGTCTGCTCCGCCAGCTTCTTGACCTCCCCGGCGACGACCGCGAATCCGCGGCCGTGCTCGCCCGCGCGGGCCGCCTCGATCGAGGCGTTCAGCGAGAGCAGATTGGTCTGCGTGGCAATGGAAGAAATGTAAGTGACGATGCCGTTAATCTCTTCCGACTTGGACTGAAGCACCCGGATTGTCGCCGCCGACCGGCCGACGGTCTCCTTCACTCCGTTGATCTGGGCAACGGCGTCCTCGACCGCCTGGTCTCCGTTCATCATTTCCTTCTGCACGTCAAGCGCCCGTTCGTTGACGATTCCGGCCGATTCGGCAATTCGCTGAATGCCGATCGCCATCTCCTGAATGGCCTCCGCCGACTGCTCGGACCCCTCCGTCTGCATCGTTGCGCCTTGGGCCATCGTCTCGGCGGCCTGGGCCGTCTCTTCCGACGTCTGAAGCGAGCTGGCTGCAATGGCGGTGAGCTGTTCCGAAGACGCCGCCGTGTGCTGCACCGAATCGGAGAGCTTCTCCAGCGCATGGGAGAAGGAATCCAGCATCTCGTTCATGCCGGTCTTGACCTGCTCCAGCTCGTCGCTGCCTTTGACCGGAAGCCGGTCGGTCAGGTCGCCTTCCGAGACTTTCTTCATCAGCCGGGTGAACGGCTTCAGCCGCTTCATGATAACGGCGGACGCCAGATAGGCCAGCACCGCTACGGACACGGCGCTGATCAGCAGGGTCAGCATGGCTTCCCGCTTGGTTGCCGTCACCTTGGCCAGCAGATCGGAATCCTCGCCGCTGACGACCACTCTCCAGCCGGTCAGATCCACGTTGTCATAGGAGGCCGTCTTGGCGGTGCCGTCCGGCTCGGTGTAATGCACGGTACCGGATTCTTTTGCCAGCACTTCATTGTCGAACGTCTTGATCTTGGCGGCGTTGGCGAACTCCTTGAAACTCTTGCCGATTTTGTCCGCATTTGGATGGGTCAGATATACCCCGGTCTTGGACAGCAGGTAGGCATAGGTCGTCTTGCTGAGCTTATTCTCATTGAGGCGCTCCAGGATGTGGTCTGGGCTGAGCATGCCCTGAATAATTCCCTGGAAATTGCCCGACTTGTCTGTCAGCGGGATGTCGATCAGGATGATGTTGGCCCCGCTCTTGCTGTCCTTTAGCAAATCCGAGACGCCGACCGTCTTCTCCTTCTGGATACGCTGGAAATTGGCGAAGCCCGATATATCGAGCGAGACGTTCTCCTCGTTGAACGCCTGTCCCGCAGCCGTTGAATAGTAGAAAGACAGCACATCAGGGTTCAAGGCCTTCATCGTCTGCAGAAGAGCCACAATGCGGGCGCGGTCTCCGCCCAGCAGAACAGGCTGATATTCGGCCGTCAGACTCTTGAACGCGTCGATCTTCTCCTTAAGCAGCGTGTCCAAGGCAGCCGCATTGGTCCCCGCAAGCTGAAGCTGCTCGTCTTCGATTTCCTGCCTCACAATCCCTGTGAAGGATTGCGACAGCGTCCCGGTTACAATCAGCAGCGGTACAATAACCAGCACCAGCAGCAAGGCTGTCAGCTTGGTTTTGAGAGATACAGACCGCTTGCGCAGAGACGAAAAAAATTTCATGCATTAACCCCTCGCTGTCGTAAATGAAATGATATCTCCTATATTTTCGACATTTTTCGCCTTTTGTTTATAGAGAAATTCGTTTTTTCCAAAAAAAAGAACCTGCGTCTAATCCAACGCAAGTTCCTGGATTCACACAGGTTCCGGCGGCTCTACCGGAACAGCCCTGTCAGAGCCCGGGCCAGAGGCTTCCACAGCCGCGGATACTCCCGCTCGATCAGTGCTCTGACTTCATCTGCGGGAATGGTGCTCCAGTTGCCGTCGCCCGGCATCAGGGCATACGCTCCCCGTGCAGTATCCCCGATGGCGATATGCCCGCTGGCATAGCCGCCGATCGCGATATGGGAAGCGATCGCGCAGCCGCCGACCGAGAAGAGGCCGACCGCCAGCCCGCCGGCCGCAATGACGCCGACGGCAAGGCCTCCGAAGGCAACCGTTCCGGCGGCGATTCCTCCGGCTCCCAGCAGCACCCCGGCAGCGAGTCCCGCAAGACTGATGAGACCCAGAGCCAGCGCACCGAAGCAGAGAGCGCCCAGCGCGACCACTCCGACCGATATCACTCCGACGGACACCGTCCCTACGGCGACAATGCCTTTGGCCACCCGGATCCCCCGTCCGAGGTTGACATGGACGAGCGGAACGCCGAACCAGGTCCGGCGGCTCTTATATTCGTAATGAAACGACGGCCCCCAGGAAGAGTAGGGCATTCCCGGCCCGGTCTCCGGCACCGGCTGCCGGACGAATCCGTCCGGGGAAGCCGGTGCCGCCTGCTCCGCCGTCCCCGCCTCTTCCTCTTTGAGCAGGGCATCGACGCTTACCCCGAACAGACGGCTCAGCGCCACCATCTTGTCGAGCTCCGGGGAAGACTGTCCCGACTCCCACTTCGAGACGGCCTGTCGGGACACGCCGATCCGGTCCGCCAGATTCTCTTGGGACATCCCCCGCTGTTTTCTGTACATTTGCAGTTTATCTGCCAATTGCATCCTCAATCACCTCATCCCGATCTTATCTCTGACGGCATGAAATTGGCTACCAAGTTAGGCTTGCAAGATGTCAACCGGCGGTTGCGGGGCCTGATTTAGTCCTGAACAATGCCCTTCAGCCCTTTCATGAACCGGCTTGAGGCATAGCAGATCTGCCCGTTCTTCATCCGGATCTCCCGCTTGCCGAAATCGACCTCCATGATGTTGTCCTTGTTGACGACAAAGGAGTTATGGCAGCGGTAGAACCGGGTGTCCCGTTCCAGGATGTCCTTGAGCTTGCCGTAGAACTCCACCTGACGGTTCTTCGTATGCAGGATAATTTTGTGCAGCTGGGGCGATGTCTCGAAGAACATGATCTCGCCATACGGCACACTGATCATCTTGTCGCCGGATTTGACCTGGAAGATCTTCAGATTGTCGTGCTTGTTCATCACGTAACGCTGGTTGGCGGTGTTGATGCATTCAATGACCCGCTGGCGGATATCCGTGAACTGGTCCTTGGTAATGTAGTCCATCGCCTCTACCTTGTATGTGAACGTCAGATAAGTCAGTTCCGGGTGGGTCGTCACGAAGACGATGGCCCCATAGGTATCGTATTCGCGGATTTCCGCTCCCAGAGCAATCCCGCTCTTCTCTTCCTTGAGATCGACATCAAGAAAATAAAGACCCGTTACCCGGTTATTCCGCAAGTACTCCAGAATATCCTCCGAGTTCGGCGTCGCCATGACAATCTTCATATCGAGATTCTCCATGGTGATATAATCGGACACATATTTCACCATCTTTTTGCGCTGCGCTTCATCGTCTTCACAAATAAATACTTCCAGCATGCCTGACTATGATACCTCCTCCATACTCAACACCTGAATAAACCGTCCGTCCCGGCATTCCGTATCCAGCGTGGCTTCCCTGGAACCGCTGACGACTTCCCGAAGCGTGCTCAGCCCAAGCCCCCGGTTGCTTCCCTTGGTGGAGAAGCCCCGCTCATACATCCGGTAGATCAACGGCGTATCCGGCCGGCAGCTGTTGGATACGACAATCAGAACCGACTGGGGACGCTTGATCAGCGCAACATTGATCGCCGGCTCCTGGCACTGCACCGCCTCTTCAATGGCGTTGTCGAGAATAATGCCGATGCACCGGCAGAGATCGACCGAGTCCATCGGCGTACTCTCAATCACTTCTTCCACCTCAATGACCGTATCAATGCCCAGCTCCTGGGCCTGAATCAGCTTGGAGGACAGAATGCCCTTCAGCTCCTGAAGCTTCACATTCTGCAGAGCGCCCAGCTTGAAATTATTCGATTGCATTCCCCGGCTGATCGGAACAATCTTGTTCTCAAAATAAGCCTGCAGGCGGTTCATATCGTTGGCCCGGATATACTCCGACATGGTCATCAGAATATTGATGTAATCGTGGCGGAACTGCTGCATCTCCCGGTACATGGACTCCAGCGTGCTGGTGTATTCCATCAGCTGCTCGTAATGCTCCTGCCTGCTCTTGAGCGCCGTCTCCTTGAGAATAACGCGAATCAGCACCGAGAACACGGCAATCAGCAGGACAAAATAGAACAGAAACAGCAGGGAATTCGCTTGAATATTATGTTCGGAGAAGCCCTGCTGTTCGCCGTTGAAGATATTGATATAGAAGATCGATAAGGTCGTTACGCTCAGCAGCAGGAAGAGGCCGCCGTATTTCTTCGTGAATTCTTTGTATTGGAGGATCAGCTGAATCAGTCGGCGGATGCCGAAGCTAAGCAGAATGGACAGGCAGAGGATGCCAAGACTGTAGAGAACGGCCGGCCAGCCGATCGAGGCCTGAGTCTGGCTGAAGTTGATGTCCAGCAGGAGAATGCTGACCAGGTTGAGAACATAGTCGCTCAGCACGAGCAGAATGAGGGCAATGACCGGAGTCAGAATACTGACCATGAGCCGCCTCAGATGGTACCAGAGAAACAGCGCAATGACGGGCAGAACCACAAAGATGCTGGCCGTTCCGAGAAGCAAATACAACGGATAAGCCAGTGCCTGGGAGCCGGGAATCAGAATCAGCAGTTCCCTGGAGGTTACCTTGTAGTCCAGCATGACATAAGCGGAGAGAACAACCGTCAGGATTTGGATTAGCAGGCAGAGGAACGTATACATGGATGCTCCTTCAGAAGATCATGTCTATTTCCAACCATACTATCAAATCCCTTTTCCATCGGTCAACAGAAAATGGCCGTTTTTTCCTCGTCTCCTTTATTTGTCCTCCCGAGCGCTCTTCAACAGCTCCAGCGGCAGTTCCGGCTCGTATCCGATTAAGAAACAGCATTTCTCCAGCGACATTTCGCCGCTCTTGATGGCCAGACTGCCGAGCGCATGCGCCATGTGACCTCTAATTCCGGCTAACCGATCCTGCTTCATATTGTTCATAGTTATTAACACTCCTTTTTAATAGTTGGTATGTAAAAGGGTGAATCATCAGCGTCTGCAGGGCGGCCCCCAGCATGAGCAGCGCCTTGAACGGCGCGGGGCAGAGCAGTGCGGCTGCCGTGACGGCCAGGCAGGCGCCCAGCGATTGACTGCGGAGCTTTCTCCGCCGGTTCGGTCCAAGGAGCGGGAACTTGCTGGTGTCGGCCGGCGCGTGTCGCGCCAGAATCCACAGGCAGATCAGGGATGTGAGCAGTACGGGGAAATTGCCAAAGGGCAGGCGGATTGCCAGATACGGCAGTCCCAGGAGCAGGACGGCGCTGGATAAGGTGCAGCCCAGACTCGTATTCGCATGGAGACCGAAGGAGCTCCTTCGCACCGCATAGTAGGCGGTATGGAGCACAAGGGTCTGCCACAGCAGATGACAGGCGGCGGAAGCGGCATAGATGAGAGTCGTTTTGCTCAGATTAATCAGCAGCATTTCGATTCCAAGCTTCATCTTCAGGACTTCCAGCCGGTCCAGCTCTCGGCCTCTGCTGAGCAGAGCGGTAAGCCGGGCAGCGGCCTTCTCCGTCATGGATACCCTGGCAGCGGTTGCTTTCAGCGTCATATCTCATCTCCTCTCTGAATCTATCTTAACTCCTTGACAGACTCGTGAACATTTTAGGCGTGACAATGCGATTTTCCTTCCTGTTTGCGTATAAAAGGGGCCGAATCTTGTCCTAACTGCTGCAGCGGAACACCTAGCTGCACAGACAGACTCCCTCCCCTGCTGTCTTCAGGGAGGGAGCCGGATAAATTCTTATGAAGCCATCAGCGCCGCCAGTGCGGCTTCGATGTCCATTTTGGCCGGAACGACGATACTGCAAATCTCCATCTCATTCTTCATGAAGCAGTAGCCGGTCAGAAACGGGAACCAGGCGAACTTCAGGCGGTATACGCTGCGCTGGAACCGCCCGTCCCGGGCAATCCCGCTGATCTCATAGACCGGGTAGTCGGCCAGCAGCCCCATCCGCAGCGCCTTGCCCAACGCTTCCTTGCAGCTGAAGAACATATACCCGAACGCTTCCCGGAATCCGGCCTGCGCGATGAGCGCCTGTTCCGCCTCGCTCAGCATATCGTCGACGGGAATGCCGTCGCGGATAGTCTCGACGTCCACGCCGACCAGCTGGTCCTTCGTATACAGCACCGCCAGAATATATTGCTTCGAGTGGCTCAACCCCACTTCAACCACATGGTCTCTGAGAATGGGGTAGCGAAGAACGCCGTAATCGACCGTGATCTGATCGAAGGCTTTTTGCTCCCCGATAAAGTGCTCCAGCAGACTCTTCTTGATGGCATACCGGCCGTACAGAAATTCCCGCCTTCTCCCCTCATTCACCATGTTCCGGTATATGTCCATTTCCGTCCGGCTGAGCGTATCTTCCGCTTCAATCGCCGGCATGGCATCCATTTCGATCAATACGGGGTGTATCACATCGGCTCACTTCCTTACCGTTTCATCAGATGTCTCACGCCTTACAGGCTGTACGCGGCATGGTATTCTTCACCGATCATGGACGAGATAGCGGCAACGGTCGGATTCTCGATGATATCGAAGAAGCTTAAATCGGAACCGAACGTCTGGTTGAGTTCCCGGGCAATCTCCCATACCGTGATGGAATCCATGCCAAGCTCGAAGAAATCGGTCTGCGGCGTCAGCCGGTCCGTGTTCACGTACCGCTGCACAATCCGGGCGACCTTCTTATCCTTCGGCAGGAAGAAGCGTTCATAGAGCGTCCGCGTATCGGTCTTGCCGTTGTCCGTGAGCGGAAGCTCGGACACGTAGACCGTCTTCGCCGGGAGCATGTACATGGGAAGCACCGACTTCAGCTTGCCGTTCAGGTTCTCCAGGCGGGTCGTGACCGCCAGACAGATTTTTTTGTCCTGCACAAAAGCATGCGCATTCTGGGCTCCCAGCGACTTGGCCGCATATTCGATCTCCTGGAGATCAATGCGGTAGCCGTTCACCTTCACCTGCGTATCCTTTCGCCCCAGATAGGAGATCCGGCCGTCCGCCAGCTTCCGCACCAGATCGCCGGTCCGGTAGACCGGGATGCCGTTCCACTCGGTGAACACCTCGGCGGTCTTCTCGGGATTGCCGAGATAGCCGAGCGCCATTCCCTCGCCGGTCACATACAGCTCGCCCTCTTCGCTCTCCAGACCCGACTCGTCCACGACGAATACCCCGGTTCCGTGAATCGGCGTCCCGATTGCAATCTCCTCCACCTCGCTCTCCATGACGTCCAGCGTCGTGAACACGGTGTTCTCGGTCGGACCGTAGCCGTTGATGACCGCCGTATACGGAAGCGCCTTGCGCACATGCTGGAGGCTGAGCTGCTCGCCGCCGACAATGACGCGGTCGAGCCGCTTGAACATTTCGGGCTTCTTGTCCACCCAGAAGTTGAACAGCGAGCTGGTGATCCACATCATGTCGATCTCCTGGTTGATCCGCTTCTCTACGAGGAAAATATTGAGCACCTCCGTCTTCGACATCAGCGCCACGGTCATGCCGCTGAGCAGACCGCCCCACACCTCGATGATCGAGGCGTCAAATTCCAGCGGGCTGATATGGGAGATCGTCTTCCCCGCCTCCAGCCCGAGCCGCTTCTCGCCGAGAAGCCGGAGAACGCCCCGGTCCGGAATGCCCACCGCCTTGGGCAGCGATGTCGTTCCCGATGTGAAGATCACGTAGCAGAGCTGGTCGGCGGACCGGCCTGCGGCCTGCCATTCGCTCTCCCGCCCGGCCTGCGGCTCCAGCACCTCGTCGATCGTCAGCCGGATGCCGAGCGTCTCGCGCATGTACTGCTTCCGGGTCTCGGGATAGCTCTTGTTGATGACCGTATAGGCGGCCCCCGCCTTCAGAATGGCGAGCATGGCGGCGATGGCTTCGATGCTCCGCTCCAGCTCGATGGCAACGACATCCCCCGGCCCGATGCCGGATTTCGCCAGCAGATCGCCGTACCCGTTCGAGAGGGCGTTCAATCCGGAGTAGGTGATGCTCCGGTTCGTCTCGGATACCGCGACCGTCTCTCCGCGGCTCGTCAGATGGGTGTGAAAAAGCTCCAGTATACTTGTCATTGTAATCTTCCTCCCCTAATTTCAGATCGCGGGCCGCTTCGAGCCCTGAATGAACAGCAGCAGATCCGAGACGACTTCCTCCTGGCATTCGTACAGGAAGAAGTGTCCTCCCGGGTAATCGTAACGGGCAAGCTCGCCTTCGGTGACATCCTTCCAGTCTTCCGGCGCGGTGACGGAACGGTCGCTCCGTCCCTGGAATACGGCCACCTCCACTTCCGCCGGAAACCGGCGGCACCGGTAGCCGTTGGTGATGTTGTAACGGCCCACCGCCGCTATATCGCTGCGCAGCGCCGGAAGGAACAGACGCCGCATCTGCGGCGAATCGAACTGATGCTCCTTGATGAGTCCGTAGACGCGGCAGTGTTCCAGCAGAGCTTCGTCTTCTTCCAGATCCTCTTCACTGACCCGGACGCGGTGCGGAGGGGTGGCCGCCATGAAGATCAGCTTCCCTATGCGGAACCCGCGCTGCTTCAGCAGCTGGGCCAGTTCATAGACAATCAGCGAGCCCATGCTGTAGCCGAGTAGGATCAGCTCTTCATCCGGGTCCAGTTCCGGCTCAAGCCGGGCCAGCAGGTCGGCAGCCTGTTCGGCGATGGATTCCAGCGCCGGCTCCGAGAGACGCCGGCCGTGGCCCGCATATTCAACGGCCAGCAGGCCGAGGTCCGGCAGCCGGGCACGGATTTGTTTGTGCAGCCCGGTAAATACATTGACATGGGCGCCCGCATAGGGGCAGCAGATCAGCTTCACGGTCTTCTCCTCCTTGTCGTTATCCGGCCAAGCGGTCCGGCGATGTGTCAATCAGCAGGTGATAGGCGTTCCCGTGCATGGAATACACCGGGATCGAGAAGCGGGTATACCGGGCCGCCTCCGTCGTCCAGTCTTCCTCCCGCACGGCTCCGATGAGACGGTTCGGCGTCTCGATCTTCCGGCCGGCCAGCTCGCCGCCCTCCTGCCGGGCCTCCAGCAGCCGGCACAGGCCCATCAGCCCGTAGTAGCCGACGACATACTGGACATCCTGCTTCAGGAAGCCGCCCTTAAGGCCGGGATACGATTTGCGCAGATTGCGGACAAAGGACAATTCCGCCGAGTCGTCAATCTCGTTGCCTCTGCCGTACAGGTCCATCATGATGTCGGCGTCCGCCTCCATGCCGGCGGCTTCGAGCGACTGCGCAATCAGCTTCTTCATGACGTTGCGGTTGACGACAGAGCTGCCCATCGCCCCTGTCCCGATATGCCGGATCTCCGCCAGAATCGGGTCTCCGTCGGCCAGCGCGCGCTGCTTCTCCTTCAGCACGAAGGCGGCGCCGCCTTCGGAATAGTAATGGCCGGAGGCCCCCTGCTCGAACGGCTGGATCAGACGGTCGTCTCCGAAGCCGAATGCCGACAGCTCGTAGGGCAGCGGCAGGGTTGCGGCGCAGGAGCCGCCGCAGACCGCTGTGCTGAATTGTCCGTACCGGATTCGGTTGTAGGCGCTGAGCAGGGAGCCGGCGCCGGAGCTTGAGGCCTCGCTGACGGTCTCCAGAGCCGGCGCCCGGCCCGTTCTCAGCAGCTTCAGGTAACCAAGCGGGTCCAGCAGCTCGAGGGCCTGCCGGAACAGCTCCGGCTCAAGCTGCATGAAGAGCGATTTGGCCAGCTGATCGGTCTGCGCCGATCCGGCCGAGACGAGCAGCCCGCCCTCTTCTCCCCGCAGCGAGCCGAGCAGCGGCTGGAACAGGGAGAGAGTGATGCGCTCGCTGGAGAGCAGGAACCGGGTCCGCTCCTCTCCGATCCCTTCCAGAGGGAAGCGGTCCTCGAGCGAAGGGTAGAACAGGCCGTCAAAGGAACCCGCCCCTTCGATGGTGCGGCCCACCCGGGAAGACAGCGACTCCAGCCGCTCTTCCCAGATGTCCGCTTTGGCTGCCAGCAGCCGCTCCGCCTCCTGCGCATGGGCCGCGGGCAGATCGTAACGGCATCCGACGATAACCACCTCTCTTGCGGAACCGGTCATGCCACTCCCACCTCCAGTTGCTCCCGGACATAGCCGCTGAGCTGGCGGACCGTCGGGTAGATGAACACGTCGGCCACCTCCATATCAATCCGGAACTGCTCGGCGATCGGTTTGTAGATGCCGAAGGCCTTCAGGGAGTCGCCTCCCAGGTCCGTGAAGCTCTTGTCCACATCCACTTCCTGGAGATCCAGCACCGAGGCGAAGACGACGGTTACGAACTGTTCGACGGTATCCTGGCTGTCTGCGCCGACAAGGGTCAGCGCGTCATAGCTCTTGATGGCATAGCTGCCGGCTTCGCCGCCTTCCGCTGCGGCCGGCTTGGCCTCGGCGGCGTCCGCCCAGGTCTGCGGAAGCTGCATGTACGGGCCCAGATAGTCCGCCGCCCGGTTCCGGTTGAATTCGCCGGCAATGATTCGCGGCACGCCTGCGCCGAGGGACAGCTTGATATATTCCCGTCCGATCAGCGTCGGGAGGGACTTCATCAGCAGATGCTCGTCAGCAGCCGCCATATCGCCGAACGCCAGCGCCATGCCCGTCTCGCTCCAGCCGGGCCACTGCACCGCCGTCATCCGGTTGTCCGCCAAGGCGGCTCCCTCCAGATAGGCATTGGCCAGCGTGTAGGCGAACTGTCCGGGCGATCCGGCGATTGTCGTCATGGAAGAGCTGGCTACGAAGAAGCGCAGCGGCTGTTCCCGCGTGTACCTGCGCAGCAGCGCCGTTCCCGTCACCTTCGGTCCGGTCACCTGGCGGAACTGCTCCCGGGTCTTGCTGAACAGCATCCCGTCTTCCGGCACGCCGGCCAGATGCACGACGCCGGCAATCGGTCCTTGTGCCGCCAGCTGCTCCAGCGTCTGCCGGACTTCCTCCTCCGAAGCCAGGTCGCAGCGGTGGAAGGTCATCTCTCCCCGGGCGGCCAGGTCCTGCAGCCGGAGGAGCTTGGCTTCTTCCTCCGCCGTCCGCGTCTCCTTCGCGGAGAGGACCGCCAGGGTGTCGGTCCGGCCCAGAACGGCAAGGCGGATGCCGGAGTGGAGGCGCTGAAGCTCTTCGGCATACTCCAGTCCGATGCCGCCGTAGCCGCCGGTGACGACGACGATGTCGCCGTCCGAGAGCTCGAAGCGGTTCGGCTCGGTATCGCCAAGCTCCGCCAGCGTCTCTTCGTACAGGACGCCGTTCTTAAGGATCAGCTTCTTGCCCGCCAGCTCTTCCTCCATGGCCAGACCGATCAGCCGGTCCACCGAGAAGTCATCGCTCTGCACCATGATGGTGGAGAAGCCGGTGTTCTCCATGCCGAGGATGCGGGCCGAGCTCAGCAGCGCATACTGCAGCGGGTCCACGGTTCCCTCTGCCGAAGCGGTCAGCCCGCGGCCCGCGGCTGCAATCAGCTTCCCGCCGCGGCGAAGCAGCTTCGGAACCGCCTTGGCGAACCGGAAGTAGTGCCCCAGTTCCTCGTCCAGCTGTCCGGCCTCCGTCTCCTCTTCCCGGGAGAGCCACGGCGCGTAGATCACGGCGTCGTACCGTTCGCCGGCCGTCAGTTCCTGCCGGTAATCGGCATAGGTTACGTCCGCCGTTCCCTCTGTCCAGATGCCGGCGGCGGCCGGGTCGCCTACAATCAGGGTCCGGGTACCGGCAAGCTCCGCAGCTCCCGTCTTCGGCGCGACCGAAGACGGCTCCCACCGGACGGTATGCAGCTGCGGACGGAAGTACACATTGGCAAAGGCCTTCATGCTGTATTTGTCCACAAAGGCGATCAGCTGTCCGTCCTCGGTATACACGGATACATTGCCCGTGATGACGTCATGGTCGGCTGCCGGATTGTACAGCATCTCGGTGACCGAGTAGACTTTGCGGGTAAACGGCACGCCGGTGAAGGTGAATTTGCCGTAGGACAGCGGCAGATAGGTCTTGCCGCACTCCTGGGCGCGCTCATACACCATGGCGCCCATCAGTCCATCCAGAATGGACGGATGGAGATGATACTCCTTCAGATCGTCCGCATACTTGGGATTGAGATCCAGCGAAAGTCTGACCAGGCCCGGCGTGTGGAAATCCATCTGGAAGTTGTGGCCGAAGAAGTCCCAGCGGCCCTTGAAGAAGCTGTTGTTCTCCGCGCCGAGAACCGCCGGAGCCAGCTCGCCGAACGAGTCGGTGGAAATGCGGCTCAGTTCGGCCGGTACGGCCTCCGCCTGTCTCATCGAGAAGACGGCATGCACGGTATAGTTCTCCAGCGCTTCCCCTTCGTAGGAGAAGGCCTCGACTTCAAGCTGGCCGCCCGCAAGCTTGTGGACGAGAACCGAGAAGCTCTTCGGCGTCTTGTCGTCAAGCTGGATCAGGCTCTTGAAGTACAGCTTGTCCAGCGTGTACGCCGGCGTCTTGTAGTAGAGCACCGCCAGTTCGGAAGCGAGCTGGGTGTACGTCGTTCCCGAGAAGGTCCGCTTGCCTCCGATCCGGTGGTCGTCGACGAACCAGTCGTCCGGGTGCAGCGTAACCTGGTACACGTCCGTCTTCTCCGACCGGAGCGTCTGGCGGCGGATCAGTCTTCCGGCTACAGGCTGGCCTTGCTCGGCCTTGACCGGCCGGCTGTACGTTTTGACATTCGCCCAGAGCACGACGCGCTTGAATTCAAATCCCGGCAGGGAGACCGTGACCGCATCGCCGTAAGGGAAATCGTCGAAGGCCGACTCCAGTCCGTCCAGCGCAAGCCGCAGCCGCTCTTCCGCCGTAACCGACGCCCTGTCCGAACGCAGCCGGTGCTGGGTCAGCTTCTTCATGTCGGCGGACATTGCCGCTCCTTCGGAAGCCGCAATGCCGTCCGCCACGGTTCCGCTGTTCCGAAGAAGCGCGGCGGCTCCGCGGAGCTTGTCCGCCAGCTCCTCGCGGCTGGCGGCCAGGAATCCGACGGCCGAGGGATGGCGGTCTCTGCGGCGAAGCAGCGTATAGGACAGGTCCTTCAGCCGGTAGCGGTTCAAGTAATCGGCATGCTTGTCGAACTTATTCAGCACGACCAGAAGCTGCTCCGCGGTCGGGGCGCTGAACAGGAACGGATACACCGTACCCGGCTCCTCCGGCTGCACCTTCCGTTCGTATTCCTCCAGAATGACGTGGGCGTTCGTTCCGCTGAAGCCGAAAGAGCTGACTCCGCCGCGGCGCGGGTACTTGCCCCGGACCCAGGCAGCGGGCTCGGTCGGGATATAGAACGGGCTGTCCACGAACCGGATATACTCGTTGGGCGCTTCGAACGAACGGTTGGGGAAGATCTCCTGGTTCTCCAGCGCCAGCGACATCTTGATCAGGCCGCCCACTCCGGCCGCGCCGACCGTATGGCCGATGTTCTCCTTGAGACTGGTCAGGGCGCAGAAGCCCCGCTTGCTCACATATTTCTTGTAGGCATCCGTCAGGCCTCTGGCCTCGATCGGATCGCCGAGCTTCGTTCCCGTTCCGTGGGCGTCGATGTACTCCACCGTCTCCGGCGAAATGCCGCTGCGCTCATAGGCGTCGATCAGCAGATCCTTCTGGGCGTGGGGGTTCGGCGCAGTCAGTCCGTTGGAGCGGCCGTCGCTGTTGATCATGCTGCCCCGGATGACGGCGTGGATGTTGTCGTTGTCCGCCACCGCATCCTTCAGCCGTTTCAGGATGACGATGCCGACGCCTTCCCCGAAGATCGTGCCCTGCGATTCGGCGTCGAACACCTTCAGGAAGGAGCGGGGCGTCTCCACATTGCTGTACTGGTCGATGACGCTGCCCTGGCGGGGGAACAGGCCCAGGGCGATCCCGCCGACAATCGCGCTGTCGATCTCGTGGTCGCGCAGCGTTTTCACCGCCAGATGGGCCGCCACCAGCGAGGAGGAGCAGGCCGTGTCGATGACGAAGGACCCGCCGCTCAGGTTGTAGAGATAATTGAGCCGGCTCGCCAGAATGCCCTCCCAGTTGCCTGCGTTCACATGGGTCGAGTCCTCCTCGATCTCGGAGCGGTAGCTGGCCGTAATGGATTTGTCCTTGCCGATATAAATGGCCGTCCGGCTGTCCTTCACCCGGTCCAGAGTAAGGCCTGCGTCTTCAAGAGCAAGGTAGGAATGCTTCATTACCAGACGGTGCGTGGGATCGACATAGCGGGCTTCTTCACGGGACATGCCGAAGAATTCATAATCGAAGTTGTCAATCTCCTCCAGATACGCTCCTTGTTCCTTGCACAGCCGGTCCAGGAAGTCCTCCGGGGTCGTCTTCAGGTGGGCCGCTCCGTTCAGCAGATAGCTGTGGTCCTTCGGGATATAGGCAACGCGGTCTTGGGGAAACGTCTTGAAGCCGCGCTTGCTGTGCTTGATCGCCTGATAGAATTCAAAGGCGTCCCGGACGTCCGAGTACTCGCAGGACATGCCGACAATCGCGATGTCGTCCGGCAGAATCTCTTCCAGCAGGGACTTGCCGGTCTCGGCGTCGAGCTGCCCTTTTTGAACCTGGCCATAAATGTATTCGCTAGCTTGCATGGGGAATCGCCTCTTTTCGGATAGGTTATGCGTTCAGGAACGCGAGGATATCGGCGGGATCAAACCGCGGTTCGCCTGCCGTCTCTTCCGCCGCCTGCACGGCGGCCCGGTCTCCCGGACACCCGCCGGCAAGAGCGGCCTGTCCCTCAATCGTGGACACGGAGAACAGGGTCGTGACATCGAAGACGCCGGGGTAAATCCGGTTCAGCTCATCGCACAATTGCACAATCGTAATGGAATCTCCGCCTTGTTCAAAAAAGCTGACCGACGGATCATATTCGTCTTCGCCAAGGGTAAGCTTCCAGGCATGCAGCACCCCGTCATGCCCGCTAAGGTCCGCTGCGCCTGCCGCTGCTCCGCTGCTTCCGGCGATTGCCGCAGCTCCCGCTTCCGCCTTCGGCCGGGGGGCCGGGGCCAGCAGGGACGTGTAGGCTTCAGCAGCCGGGCCCGTCAGCCGGAACATCGAGGCATACCGTTCGCCGGACTGGATGAAGCGGTCAAGCAGCGCCGCTCCCCGCTCCCGGTCCACCTTCTCGAAGAAGGGATCGGCCTGTCCGGCCGACATGCCCGTATCCGACCAGCCGGTCAGATTGAGCGTCCGGACGCTGCCTTCCGCAAGTGCCAGGCCCGACTGGTACGCGTTAGCCATGCAGTACTCCGCCTGGCCCACCGCCCCGATCAGTCCGGCGAGCGAGGAGAAGTGGAAGATGGCCTTTGCCTCGCCGAAGCAGCGGCCGAGCAGTGCGGAACCGGCGATTTTGGATTCCGCCTTCTTGCGGAAGTCCCCTTCCGTCTTGTTCAGGAACAGCCCCTGCGCCGGTTCGCCCGCAAAGTTCAGCACGGCGGCGATGCCGCCGGCGCGGTCCGCGAATGCCCGGACCTGCGCTTCGTCCGTAATGTCCAGCCGGACATAGCGGACGTTGGGGCCGGCCGGGCCGAAGCCGGAGCCGAAATGGGACGCTTCATCCTGCGGCCAAGCGGGCATTTCTTCCCGGCGTCCGGCGGCGATGAACTGCGTCCCGGGATACCGGCTGGATGCGTATGCCAGATACGCCCTTCCGATGCCCGATCCGCCGCCCGGCACCAGAACCGTATCGCCGTCCGCGAAGAGCGGCGTCTTCGGCGCTGCGGGCTGGAACCGTTTCAGCCGCACGGCGTACCATTCGCCGCCGCGCTGGACGAGCCACGATTCCCCGGAAGGCTCCAACCGCTCCAGCCGGCCGGTCTGCGTATAGTCCGTGTCGATGAGGACTACGGCGTAACGGACCTCCAGCCGGAGGGAATGCAGGCCGAGCGCCACAGCCCGGTTCCCCGGGCTCACCCCGGTTCCCTCCGTTCCTCCGGTCAGCCCGTTCGTCACGTAGGTCAGCCGGTTCAGTCCCGGCCAGCCATTGAGCTTAAGCAGCACCTGTCCAAGCTCATAAGTGCGCCCGGCGATATCGTCTTCGCCGCTGCAGTTCCGGTCCCACAGGAACAGCTCGGCGGCACCCTGCCGCTCCAGATTCGGCAGCAGCTCCAGCAGCTCCCGGACACTGGCAAAGTACCGGACCGGGGCTTCCGCCTCGACCGTTCCCCGCAGCGATTCATGCGCCAGGTGCAGCGTGTCCGGCGCCGGAGCTTCCCGGAACTCCGCAAAGGCCGGTACCAGCTGCTCCCGGTGGAAGAAGCCCCGCAGCTCCGCGGGCTCGGCTCCGGCGGCGTCCCGCGCCGCATTCTTGGCCTGATAGCCGCGGGCCGACAGCGCCAGCCTTCCCTGCCCGTCGAACAGGTCCACGTCGAAGGACAGAATGACATGTCCCCGTTCATCTCGGGTCCGCTCGCGCAGCCGGATCTCTGACTGGAGAACCGGTCCAGCCAGGGCGGTCTGCCGGACCGACACCTCGTTCCAGAGCCAGGGGAATACGATCTCGTCCGGCTCGGCCAGTCGGTTCAGCGCATTGAAGGCCGGGTCCAGCATCGCGGGGTAAAAAGCATACTGCCCGAACTCCCGCTCCAGCCCTTCCGGCACCCGGAGCCGGACAACCGCCCGGTCCAGCTCCTCGCTGACCCAGAGCTCATCGACCACTTCCCAGCGGCGGGAGACGGCGATGTCCTCGCAGGTCTCGCCCACCTGGCTCGTTACCGGAAGGCTGCGCATGCCGGCTGTCGCCGGTTCCGCCAGCGCATGCCGCTCGGGCTCCTCCTGCCGAAGCTTCTCCTGCGGGAGCCTCTCCCGCAGCTCGAATTGCAGCCAGGGAAGCGTGGTCTCCTCCAGCGTGTAATGCACACTCCCCTTCAGCGCCTGCTTGTCCAGCTCCAGCGTAACGGTAAATCCGCCGCTGAAGACGGAGAGCTGGCGCAGCAGATGCAGATGGGCCAGATCGTACTTCTCGAGGCTGTAGGCCGTTCCGCCCAGTCCCTGGGCCAGAATCTCGAAGACGGCGGTCCCGACCATAAGATGCTCCGAGCCGAATTTATGCTCGGCGATCTCCCAGTGCTTCCGGCTGTGCAGCGGGAACTGCACCAGAAGCCGCCGCTCGCTCTCCATCCGCTGAAGCGCATGGCGGACCTTGAAGGAGTTGCCTTCCTTCGGGAACCAGTACCGGGCCAACCGAAGCGGAAGAGCGCCTTCCGGCCGCTCCGCCTGCGGCTCCCCGGCCCAGCCTTCCAGAACGACATGGGCGTTCGTGCCGGTCATTCCGAACGAGCTGACGCCTGCCAGCGCGTCCGGCGCAAGCGCCTCGCACCGCTCGGGAATGTAGAACGGAGAAGGCACGAACTCGATTTCTTCGTTCGGCACCCGGAAGTCGGGATGCGGCAGCACCGTCCGGTAATGTAGGGACAGGGCCGACTTGATGAGAGAGAACAAGCCGGACGCGACATCAAGGTGGCCGAAGTTGGATTTCCCGGCGGTCAGGGCGACCGTCTGCGCCTTCAATCCGCGGGCCAGGAAATAGGCGTTCAGCGCCTCGAACTCGATCGTATCGCCGATGGCCGTTCCCGTTCCGTGGGCTTCGACAAAAGCGAGCCGGCCCACACCGTCTCCCACCGGCGCCCAGGCTTCCCGCAGAAGTCTGGCCTGCGCTTCGGGGTTCGGCGACGACATATTCATGGTCTGCCCGTCGTTGTTCAGCGAATAATTGCGAATAAGTGCATAGATCCGGTCGCCGTCCCGCTCGGCATCCTCGCGCCGCTTCAGAATAACGCTGCATACGCCCTCTCCGATCGACGTGCCGGTGCTGCGCTCGTCGAACGACCGGGTCTTCCCGTCTGCGGCCAGGATGTTCACCAGCTTGTCCTTGCGGAGACCGGGCTTGACATAGACGTTGACGCTGACCGCCACCGCCCGGTCTACGATGCGTCGCCGGAGATCCTCCGACGCCTGGATGACCGAGACCAGCGAGGAGGAGCAGGCCGTATCGGTCATCAGCGAGGGCCCGCGGAGGTCGTACACGAAGTTGATTCGGCTTGAAATGGTCGAGTTCAGCATGCCGAGCAGCTCGGGCGTCAGCCCTTCTTCCTGAAGAAGCTGCTGGTACTGGTACTGCTGGGTCGTATTCACGCTGCCGTACACGCCGCTTCGCGATCCCCGGATCGAATCCAGGCAGCCCGCGTCGTGCATGGCCCGGGTAGCGGACAGGAGCGCCAGCCGCTGGTTGGGGTCCATGTAGTCGGCACTTTTTTGCGAAAGACCGAACCGCTTGTGGTCGAATTCATCAATGCGCTGCAGGTAGGAACCCGGCATGAACGGCGATTCCCCCGCCGGCAGCCCGAGCTGCTCGCTCCGCGCCGCCGGAAATGCGCCGCCGGAGACCCTTCCGTCCCGGAGATCGCGCCAGACCTCGCGGACATCCCCGCATCCGGGAAGCATGAGATCCAGACCGGTAATTGCAATATCGCCTGTTAGCACCTTCTCATCTCCTTCCCGACTCCAATCGGGTCCAGTTATCCGGCCTTCCAGGCCAGCTTGCGGCAGTGATAATGGATCTGCTCCTCGGGAACCTTCTTCGTCTTCAGAATCAGCTCCAGCAGCTCCAGGGTCCGCCGCACCTCCTCCGCCGTCACCGGCTTGCCGATCTGCGATTTGATCTGGTTATACCCGCTGACCACAACGTGATCGTAGGCTTCGGCATCGTCGCTGCCGTTCTTGGTCGAGACGATCACTCCCAATGCGCGGGAGAAGAGATCGTAATGGCGGTCCACTTCCAGATCGTCCTTCAGCTCGGCGGCGAGGGCTTCTCTCAGCGCTTCCGTATGGAAGGCGTCCACCTTCGCCTGGCCTGCCAGCATCCCGGCGAACATCCCCCCCGGCGACAGGTCGATGAACCGCTGCACCCCCTGCTTCAGCGCGTAATCCACCGACTGCTTCCACAGAACCGGATGGACAATCTGGGCCGCTATTTCTTCCCGGACCCGTTCGGTACGGTACAAGCCGGCTTCCCGGTTGCCAATGACATGCATGGACAGATGCGTCTGGCAGGACCACCCTTCCAGAGCGGCGTATACCGAATCGGCCGCGGTCTGCATATACGGCGTGTGGAACGCTCCGCTGACTCCGAGCACGACGCCCTCCAGCCCGTTCGCGGCGGCAAAAGCCTGAATCGCTTCCCGGCCTCCGGCAATCACCGTCTGCTTGGCGGAATTGAAGTTGGCCATGTAGATGCCGCTGCCTTCCTTGACCAGCGCCTGAACCGTCTCCGGCGGCGCGAAGATCGCCATCATCCCCGTGCTCTCCTGGCTCCCGATGGCCGTCTTCATCGCCGTTCCCCGCAGATCGACCAGCCGCAGCCCTTCTTCGTAGCTCCAGGCTCCGGCAATCGTCAGCGCCGTCAGCTCGCCCAGGCTGTGTCCCAGCACGTACCGCGGATACAATCCGATCTTCTTCCGGTATAGTTGGTACATGCACATCGACCCGACATACGTAGCAAGCTGGGCCAGGCGCGTATCCTTGCTGAGATCGTCGGAGAACCATTCGCGCACGGGCTCTCCCAGCACGGCTTCGGCCTGTTCGATCAGCGCGAGCGTATCTTCTTCCTCCAGCCAGGTCCGGACCGTCTCGGCCGGAAATTTGGTTCCCTGTCCTGCCAGCAGCAGCGCAATGTTCATTTCAATTAGCCTCCTTAAGACTGTCCATGATTTTTTGAGACAACAGATCCGACGTGTAGTAGTTGAAGAAATCCGAGATCTTCAGATTGACGTTGAACGTCTCCCTGACCCGTTTCTTGAATTTGACCAGCAGCGTGGAATCCATCCCGAGGTCAAAAAAGCTCTCCGCCGCCGGCACCTTCTCCTCGCCGATCAGCTCCGAGACGATCCGTCCGACGCGGCCGCTGAGGCCGCTGTCCGCCAGAGGCCGCTCTGCCGGTTCATCCGGCGGAGCGGCCGGGTTAACCGGCGCAGACGCCGGGGCAGCCGGGACGGACGCCTGCCGCGCGGCGGCCGTTCTCAGCGGCTCGGCGGCCGCTTCCCAATCGTCCCGGCACAGCGCCTGCACCGTCCGGGCGAAGGAGCCGGTCAGCAGGTCCAGCTCTTCTTCGCCGTATTCCGCCGATTGAACGGTCAGCTGGAGGCTCTGCCCTGCGGTGTCGTGATAGACCGAGAAGTGCAGACCGTACTTCTCGTCCCGGTAGCCCTCGGCTTCCTCCAGGGTGACCTCCCGCGCAGCGTCGAGCACTTTGGAGATCAGGCTGCCGGATTTGTAGTCGAACACGAGATCCCGGTAAATATTCAGCCGGTCCATCGCTTCTCCGGCGAATCCGGCTGCGCTCTCCCCGCGGCCTGCCGCCAAGGTGCGTCGCTGAATCTCGGCCAGCCCCGGCTCCAGGCTCTCCCCCGCTCCGAATTCCTGATGGAACGGAATCAGCCGGGCGAAGCTGCCGAGCGTCCGGTACTGCGCCGGACTCCGTCCCAGCGCCGGGTAGGCCAGGTAGGCCCCGGATGTTCCGAGCCAACCGGCAACGCTGACGGCGAAGGCGGACAGGACGAGCGTGAAATCCGAATACCGCCGTCCCTCTCCCCGTCTATAGGGAATCTCCAGCTGACGGCTGAATCCGGCAGCCGCGGTGCGGCTCCGTTTCCCGGCCAGCGCTTCCCTGAACCGGCCGTAACCGCCGAAGTCCGGTTCCGCTTCTTCGGAAGCGCCGGCGGACTCCGCCGCTGCGGACACGGGCGTTCCCAAGGCCGCTTCCTGCCGCGCCGCCGGGGTCAGCGAAGTCAGCGAAGTCAGCGAAGTCGGCTTGTCCGCTTCCCCGTAATACGCTTGCAGCAGATCCTCCAGGAACAGCCGGACACTGAAGCCGTCGAACAGCGCGTGGTGCAGATTCAGGAACAGGTAATCGGCCTCATCCTCCGCAGACCGGCAGAGCAGCGCCCGGACCCATTCTTCGTCCTCCACCGCGATCAGACGCTCTGCGGCAACCCGGTCCTTGTCCAACTTATCGAAGACGCGGATCTCGATCAGGGGGCACGCCTCCCGCACCTGCCTAAAGAAGCGGCCTGATCCGTTCTCTTCGCTGAAGCGGAAGGAGGTCCGGAAGATCTCAAGCTGCTCAAAATAGCGGTTCAGCAGACTGTACATCCGGGAAAGGTCAAGCCCCTGGCCGAAGCGGATGAACAGCGGAATGTTGTAGGCGCCGCGGTTCTCCAGGCAGGCGGCCAGAATGCGGGCTTCATTGTCGCTAGCTGGCTTGAACATGGTCCACAATCTCCTCCAAGGTGCACCGGAACAGCAGGTCAAGGTCAAGCTCGTAGCCCTTGCCGCCCAGCTCCCATATAATTTCCATCGCTTGGATGGAGTCGCCGCCGAGGTCCAGGAAGGTCTTGTCCGGAACAACCGGGCTGCGCAGCACTTTCTCCACAACGCCGAGAATGTCGGTGCCAGCATCGGCGGCGGCTTCCGCCTCCTCCCGGATGGCGGTCAGCGCCTTGGCATCCGTCTTGCCGTTGCCGTTCATCGGAACCTGAGCCGCATACTTGACTGAAGGGATCATATAGTGCGGCAGCCGGCTCTTCAGATGGCTGCGCAATCCCTCCGGCTCGACGTCGTCGGTAATCAGCAGAATCAGCCGGCTTCCGTCATAGTGGGCGACGCAATCCCTGCGAAGTCCATAGGCTTGGGCGCAACGCTCGATTTCGCCGAGCTCCACGCGGTACCCCGCGATTTTGACCTGACGGTCCCTGCGCTCCACGTAGACCAGATTTCCGTCCCGATCTTCGTACACGCTGTCGCCTGTCCGGTAGTAGCGGACGCCTCCGATCACCAGAATCGCCTTCTCATTCGCTTCCGGCTCTCCGATGTACGCCCGCATCAGCCCGGAATCGGCGATTACCAGCTCGCCGGGCTGTCCGGGAACGGCCGGTACGCCCTCCTCATTCAGGACCAGAAGACGTCCGCCGTCGAAGCTCTGCCCGATCGGAATCTCGGTCTCGTCGCCGCGGACGGCGTACCGGGTGGCAAATACGGTCGTTTCGGTCGGCCCGTATACGTGCAGAACCCGGGAACTGCGGGCGGCCCGCTTCAAATGGTCGGCAGAGCCCCGCTCTCCGCCCGTCAGGATCAGCTCCAGCCGGGACAGCGCCTCCGGACATTCGTCCACGTAGAGATTGAACAGCCGGGTAGTCAGGAAGGCGGTATCCAGCTCGGCGAGAATCGCGGGCAGCAGATCGAAGTCCAGACTCTCCTCCTTGTCCACCATCCGGAGCGTCATGCCGTTGAGAAGTCCGCCGAACAGCTCGTACACCGAGGCGTCGAATTCAAGCGGGGCGAACTGGCCCATGACCGTTCCGGCGTAGAACTCGGCGTGGCCGGCGATTTTGCGGATCGACCGGTCTTCGATGGCTACCGGCTTCGGCTCGCCCGTGGACCCCGATGTGAAGATGACGTACAGCAGACTGTCCTCTTCCCGGATCGCCGGTTCGGGGAGTACCTCTTCCGCCAGGCCCGAAGCGGTCAGCCGGCGGAACTCGGCGCTCCCGAGCACCGCCTTCGCCCCCACCTTGCTGCGCATCAGCGTTCTCCGGTGTTCGGGATAATCCGCCGGGATGACACAGTAGGCCGCTCCCGACCGGACAATGCCGAGCAGCAGCACGATCGCCTCCAGCTTGTTGGCGGTCTCCACGCTGACCACATCGTTCTTGCCAAGGCCCATCCGGCGAAGCTCGCTCCCGATTGCGCGGGTCCATTCGTCCAGCCTGCGGTAGGTAATATGGCCAAGATTCCCGGTAATCGCTACAGATTCCCGTTGTTTCGCGAATATTTCATCGAATTTCTCGAGCAAGTTCACCGCTCTCTTCCTCCTCTTGAGCGCAGTTCTCCAGAACCTCATCCAGGATGCCGAGAAGCTGCATCATCTGGGACGGTTCGTACTTACTGCGGTTGTATTCAATCTCTGCCTTGGCTTCTTCGCCTTCCCGGCAGACCCGGATATAAATATCGAACTTGCTCAATCGGTCCGCCGGAATGAAGCGCATCCGGCGGAACAGATTCTCCTCATAGGAATACACGATGGCATATTCCATGCGGCTTCCCGCGCCTTCTTCGGCCTCCGGCTCCCGTCTGAGACCGGGCAGCTGCCCGGCAAAGATCCGCTTCATCCGCTCTCCCGGGCTCTCCGCCTCCCCGATCACTCCGGGGATAATCCGGACATGGCAGCCGACATCGCGGAAGCTTCCGAACGCCATGCGCCAGTTGCCGATAACACCGTAGACGGCGCCTTCGCCGCAGCGGCGGACAGCTTCCTCCACCGCTGCCTGGCAGACCGCATTGCGGGAGACGCCGAGTCTCCGGGCGATCCGCTCCACCCGCTCCCACCGGCTCCCGGTGAGCGGAAGGCATACCCGGTCTGCGGCCGGCGAACCGCCCTTCCCCGCAGGAGGAATCCGGGCGGCTGCGGGCTCTTCCCTGCCGGAACCTCCGCCGGAATCTCCGCCGGAGCCCCCGCTGAAGCCCCCGAATGAGCCGGAGCTCGTCCCGCATGACGCCTCCAGATCGCTTACCCGGAGGTAGCTCTCGAAGTCCCGGCCTCGCGGCCCCGGCGGGCGGCCGGCCAGCCGGGCTTCCAGCGTCTCCTCCAGATTGCGGATGCCCAGGCCGTCGATGCAGATATGGTGGAACTCCAGATACAGATAGCGCCGGTTCCCGTCCTCCAGGAACTGGAGCCTCCACGGGTATCCGTCCGCGGGATCAACCGAAGCGGTGGACGAGCGGATATAGCTGACAGCGTCGCCGCATTCCTTCACTACGGAAATTTCCAGCGTGTCCGCTTCGAGCGGAACATGCCGCTGGATGAAGCTTCGGCTCTCCGGAAGGTAGCTGTAGCGGACCTGGAGGGCCGGATAATGAAGCAGCGTATCGGTCACAGCCTGACGAACGTCTTCATAGGACTCGTTCTCCCGCAGCGGGTACAGCAGCGGCAGCCGGTACAGCGGCAGCTTGCCGCATATGTACATGTTGCGCTGCAGCTGGGTCAGCGGGCTGCATTCAGGCCCGGGCTCGTTCATGGCGCTCCGCTCCCTCCTCCCGCTGGCCTCTGCCGGCCAGCGCCTCCTCCATCCGGCGGAATAACTCCTCCCCTTCTTCGGGGGTATACAGGCTGTCGTCGATGTAGAAATCCAGCCTTCCGGTATGGCGTCCTGCGGTCAGGTTGACGAATAACTGAAACTTCGACCAGCCGCCCAGCTCCACCGTCTCTTCCAGGATGCCGCCGCGGCCGCTGTCCTCCTGCAGAATCTGGCAGACAATCCGGGGGTAAGCCGCCGGCAGGCCGCTGCGCTGCAGATCATAGACGGACGCCGCCTGGTTCAGCCTGGCCGTCCGCAGGCTGCTGCGCAGCACGTCGGGATCGTCCTCCGCGAAGTATACCGGCAGCACGCGGGCGAAGGAGCCGATGACCCGGCTGGCGCCGGGAATCACCCGGCCGTGATAGACGGCTCCGATGCTCCCGGACGATCGGCCGAAGAACCGGGCGGCCGTACCGGCCAGAGCGGCCGCTGCCTCGTATTCCAGCTCCTCCGGTCCCAGGCCTTCCGTGTCCAGCGTCCAGCTCCGCAGCCTGTACCGGCCCTGTCCGAGTCCTTCCCGGCCCAGGCTGCCGCCGCTCTCCGCCGCCGCTCCTTCCGGCAGTCTCCAGCGGCGCACCGCGGCGGCAATCTCGCTCTCGTACGCCTCCGCCAGCTCCCGGTACTGAACCGGTCGGAGCGCTTGTCCCCGGTAAGCCTCGGCAATCTGATCCAGCAGAACGCCGATGCCGTGATGGTCAATCAGCAGATGATGCAGATGAAGGTAGAAGTACCAGCCGTTCTCCCGGGCGGCGCGGACGATCTTCATGTCCCACAGGGCTCCGCCCGCTCTCGGGCTGATCGTCTTGCGCTGCCGCTCCAGATCGGCGAGGCTCTCCAGCTCCAGGACCGGAAGTTCAACCTCCTCCCAGGCTCCTGCCGTCGCCGTGACTTCTCCTCCGCCATACGCGAAGGCGGTGAAGAAGATTTCATTGCTCCGGATCGTCTCCTGAACCGCCCGGCGGAATGAGCCGGGTTCCATATCCCTGCCGAGCCGGAAGGCGTAGCGGACATCATAGAGGTCGGAGTGGAGAAAGCGGAAGCTGTCGATGAAGATGGCAGTTCCGAATCCCGGCAGCCGGTACTGCCGGGGGGCTTCCGGAAGCTTGGAGTCCGCAGGCGGCCCGGTCTCCAGGGCGGCGGCGGCTTCCAAGTCCGCTTCCGCCCCGCCGGCCAGCTGCTTCAGCCGGTTCTTGAGGTCGCCGAGAGTATGGGAGTCATAGACATCATGGTAGGTCAGCTGGATGCCCCAGCTTTCGTAGGCTTCGGTAATCAGATAGGCAATGTCAAACGAGGTGAGAACCTCCATCAGAAGGTCCGAATCCGCGCCGCGCCCCAGCAGATTGCTTAAGGTCCGGGTGACGGAGGATGCGGGGGCGGAGCGGAGCGGCGTTCTGCCTGCCGCGGCGGGCGGAAGCGGTTCGCTCCCGGGCGATTCCGGCGATCCGTCTGCCGCTTGGGCGGACGCTTCGCCCGCCGCCGGGTCGGTCGCCATGCCGCTCCCAAGCGGCGACCGAAGCCGCTCGTCGGGGTCAGCCCGGTCCAGCGCCAGCAGCGCCGGCTCCAGCTGTTCGCTCACGCGGCGGACCCGCGGACAATCGCAGCGGAATTCGAGGGACAGGCCGTCTTCATACTCATTGAATTGAAGATGGTTGTCATACTTGTACAGATAGCTTCCCAGCGTCAGGCCGAGGAGATAAGCCGACTCCCGGAGCGGGTCGGCCATCTTCGTGTAGGAGAGCACGAAGTCATAGCCGCCGGCTCCAAGCAATTCCATATACTCGCCATAGGACAGGCCCTCCGAGCCGGTCATTCCGTGGAGACACTGCCGGAGCATGCCTCTGGCATTCGCCGCGAAGCCGGCGGACTCGTCCAGCCGCAGCACACAGGGCGCCACATCCGTGAAGTTGCCGACGCTGCCGCTCTGGATTCTCGGGTCCCGGCGGGACACCACGACTCCGGCGATGCTCTCCTTCTGTCCGGTCAGCAGCGCCGCCGTGAAGGCCGAGACGGCGAAGCGCGTCGTCCTCCACTTCTTCGCCAGCGAGCCGAGCGCCGTCCAGGCCTCCGGCGACAGCCGGATGGAGCCGTAGGCGGGATTCTCCAGCCGTTCCCGTTCCGGTTCCCGGCCCCTCTGAGCCCGGGCGAAGTCTTCCCGGAAGCGGGCCTTCTGCCGCTCGGCCCCCTCGTCTCCCCGCGCCGGCGGCTGGGGAGACCAGCCTCCCGCGTCTTCCGGGGAGGGAAGGCCCCCGCCCGCCAGCCGCCGCTCCAGCGCAGCGGCGAACTGGCCGAGCGAGTCGCCGTCGAAGACCAGATGGTGGATCAGAAATTCCAGACGTCCCCGCTCCGGGTCATAGTAGTACCGGGCGAGCGGTCCCCCGCCGAATAGATCCAGCTTCTCCCCTTGAAGCGTCGTCCCGCTCCGGAATCCTTCGCCGCCTTCGTCCGGCTGCAGGCGGAAGGCGTACCCGGCGCCGTCCTCCGCCCGGGCAACCCGCAGACGGAGCGCTTCATAGAATCCCAGCACATCCTCTACGGCGGATTCAACGCCGGACGGGTCCAGACTGCGGCTGAGCTCGAGCTCAAAGTAAATATCATAATTCTTGCGGTGCTTCTCGGCATAGACAATCTTCTCATGCAGCGGGTGCATCGCGTACTGCCGGACGCCGCTTCTTACAGGTTCCATCCGCCTTCCTCCTCTCTCCCTAAATATTCTCTGTGCGGACCCGCATCAGCAGAAGGAACAACAGCGCCGCCAGCACGCCCAGGCTGCCGATATGAAGAGCAATCTCTCCGGCATGCCGGCCGAACCCGCTGAACATCTCGGCATTCACCTCGGTGATCCAGTTGGTCGGCAGAATCCGGGCCAGCCGCTGCATGCTCTCCGGCATAATCGAGCTGGGCCACAGCGTCCCGCCCAGCATGGCCATCGGCAGACAGACCACCGAGATCAGCAGCCGGCCTGTCGCATTGCCGGTCGTCCGGCTGACGAGAAGGAGCCCGATGCCGGCGGCGACGACGTTCAGCAGACCGTAGGCCAGGATCAGCAGCAGCAGCTGAGCCGGCGAGAGAGTCAGTTCGATCCGGAAGACGGCGGTCAGCAGGCCGATCATAATGAGGAACTGCACGACGCCGACGACGGCGAACACGGCGGCCGTCTGGATGTAATAGCTTAGCTTGCTGTAGGCGGCAAGCAGAATGCGCTGCGTCGTCGTGTGCACTTTATCTCCGAGGAAGAGCATCGTGTTCGTCATCGTCAGGAACATGATGATGAAGACGATCATATTGAAGGAGCTCGTCAGCACGACCGCATTCGGGTTGCCCAGGATGCTGCGGTGAACCTCGATGGCCGGCTTGGCCTCCGCCGCCTTCTTCAGACTGGCGGCAAAAGCGCCCTCGTCCGGAGCATTGCGCGCCAGCGTCTGCATCACCGACAGCACACTGTTGATCTTGACCTCGAGCGAGCTGGAATTGAAGGACTGCTCCTTCGCGTATTTCAGGGCCGTCACCGCCCCCTTGCCGCTGTACACCTCGGACGCCGACTGCGTCAGCACCACGCCGAGATTCGAGCTGCTGTCTGCGGCCCCTTCTTTGGAATCGGCCTGCTTGACGATAACGTCCTGCTTCTCCAGCATCCCGGTTACATAAGCCCCGACAGCGGCGTCCTTGGCGTACAGCGTCAGCGTTACCTGCTGCGCCTGCTTATACTGCGCCACGACGGAATACGTGAAGACAATCGGCAGAACGAGAATCAGAATCAGGGTCATCCTGCGTCTGATGATCCGCTTCATGTAGAGTTCGAACACCCGCATCTTTACCGGACCCCTTTCCGCGACAGCAGGAATACCGAGACGGCCATGAATACGAACGCGTAGCCCAATGCGCCGTACACCGGCATCAGCTTCACGATGCCCTGCTGCATATAATCGAACAGCGGCTGCTGAAAAATCTCATTGATGCTGAGCTCTCTCAGCTCGCCCATATCCATCTTGATAAACCCGCCGCCGATAAAGGTCATCGCCGGAATCAGAATCGTAACCACTCCGTCCAGCTGCTTGACCCGGCGGCTGATTACGCCGAGCAGAAGCCCGAGGGCATTGAAGAAGATCGAGCCGGCGAGGATGATGAAGAAGACGAACAGCAGGCTGTTCCCGTAATCCGCCTGAAAGAACCATTTGGCGCACAGTACGATAATCAGTCCTTGAAGCACCGTGATGCTGCACCCCGTCAGGAACTGCCCCATGATAAGGCCTACCCGGGAGACAGGCGACACCAGATAGCGCTCGCCCAGCGCCTCGCTGTACTCTTCCTTCACGAAGTTCATCGTATTGGCCAGTCCGTAGACGAGAATCAGCACGAGCATCGTTACGCCGTAATAGCTGATGGCGGAGACGCCGGACGCCTCTTTGGCCTTGGCCCCGGCTGCCGGAGCGCTTGCGGCTGCGGCCTGCTGCGGATCTTTCAGCAGCGGAGCATAGGCATGGGTGTAAGCTGCGGCGGGATTCTCCGCCTTGGACAGCTTCATGGCCAGATAACCGTCGGAGAACGCCGAGAGCGTCAGCTCCGTTACCTTGATTTTCTCAATGTCAGAATCCTTCCCGTATACGGTTACCCCCTCGGCGCCCGCCGTCCCTTGGGACAACCCGGCCGGAATATGGATGTACTGCTCGGCCTTGCCGTCCTTCAGCAGCTGCTTGGCTGCGGCGTCATTCGTTCCGGTCTGAACCTCCAGCAGCGACCGGTTGGCTTCCCCTTTCAGAAAAGCAACGATCTGCTGTCCCGCCTGCCCCTTGTCCTCGTTGACCACCACGGTCTTCACGCGGTCGGCAGCGGACGATTTCGTCTCCGGCTCGTCTTTGCTGTCGAACACCCCGGACAGCGCGTTGCCGAGGATTACGATCAGCAGGAGCGGCAGAAGAATGTAGTTCACGATCACGACCGGATTCTTGACCTTTCGTTTCATGCTCGTTATAAATATGGTCCACATGGCTTAATCCCTCAGATTCTTTTGGGTTAGTTTGAAGAACACCTGCTCCAGGTTCGGCGAGACATACTGGAAGCTTTTGACGTCGTCCCCGAACGCTTCCTTGATCCGGCTGATGAAATGAACGTCATGCTTGGGTACGCTGAGATGAATGTAGGGCTCTTCGGCATCCAGAACGGTGAACGACTTCAACTGCTGGGCGTAATGGGCTTTCTTCTTCTGCAGCTCCAGGCGAATCACCGCTTCGTCGGTAAATTCCTCGATAATGTCCCCCAGCTCGCCCTGGCAGAGCAGCCGGCCTTTGTCGATAATGCCGACATGCGTACAGATCTTCTCGACCTCTTCCATGTAATGCGAGATGTACACGACGGTGGTTCCCAGCTGGTTCAGCTCAAGGATGGCGTCCAGGATGCGGTTGCGGGACTGAGGATCGACGCCGACGGTCGGCTCATCGAGGATAATGACATCCGGATTATGCACGATTCCGCACGCGATGTTCAGTCTCCGCTTCATGCCGCCCGAGAATTTCTTGGGCTTCTGCGCCCGCTCTTCCCAGAGGCCGACGAATTCGAGCGCGAACTGGATCTGCTTCTTCAGCTTCTCTCCCTTCAGCCCGTACAGCTTGCCGAAGAACATGACGTTGTCGTAAGCGGACAAGTCGTACATCAGGGCCAGATCCTGCGGAACGTAGCCGACCCGCTTGTTCGTGCTGGCGTTCAGGCGTTCGTTGAACCACTGAATCGTCCCGCCCCGGGGCTTGTCGAGCCCCAGCATGACCTTGGTCAAGGTGGACTTCCCGGCTCCGTTCGGTCCCAACAGACCGAAGATTTGTTTCTCTCCGATGGACAGCGACAACCGGTTGAGCACCGGTTTCTTCTGGTTATAGCTGAATTCAATTTCCTTCCCCGCAAAAACGGTTCCCATTCGTTATAGCCTCCCGTTTAGAATGTCTTTTGGTCTACCTCTAATCTAGCACCCCTTGGGACCGGCTAATCCTTTCGGTAATAACACGCGATTTTGACATCCTAAGTGTATGGATTGGCTGCAATGATGAATACGCGGGCGGCGTAAACGCAGCAAGGCCCCGGGAGCTTCCCCGGGGCCTTGCCTGTTCTTGCTCCTCACTTCCGGCCGGATACGCCCTTTCGGCTACAGCTGAACCGGCAGAATCCGTCCTTGCTCGTCATATTGGATCTCGGTGAATTTCACGCAGCGCTTGTGGTCCACTCCGCCGGACAGCGAGGCGTCATGATAGAACAGATACCACTTGCCTTCGAACTCCACAATGGAATGATGCGTCGTCCAGCCCACCACCGGCTCCAGGATCGTTCCCTGGAACACATAGGGGCCGAAAGGCTTGTCGCTGACGGCGTAGACAATCTTGTGGGTGGTTCCTGTCGAATACGACAAATAATACTTGCCGTTGTACTTGTGCATCCAGGGGCCTTCAAAATATCTCCGGTCCTCGTCCCCTGCCAGAAGCGGCTGGCCCGCTTCGTCCACAATGCTAATCTCCTGCGGTTCGGCCCGGAAGGACAGCAGGTCTTCCGTCAGTTCGGCCATCCGGGGGCCAAAAGCCGGTTCGCCCGGCTCTTTCTCCGCGGCGTCCGCCTGGTACTCGCCGGTCTTCCACTTCTCCAGCTGTCCGCCCCACAGTCCGCCGAAGACCATGTACGCGCGTTCGTCTTCGTCGATGAACACGGCCGGATCAATGCTGAAGCTGCCGTCGATGTAATTCGCTTCGGCCCGGAACGGACCGGCCGGAGAAGCCGAAGTGGCGACCCCGATCCGGAAGATGCCGTCCTTGTCGCGGGCCGGGAAGAACAGATAATACATGCCGTTCCGGCAGGCGGCATCCGGCGCCCACATCTGTTCGGAAGCCCAGGCTACGTCCCGCACGTGCAGCGCGAGCCCGTGATCGACGCAGGGCGCGTCCGGACCGTCCATGGAGAGCACATGGTAGTCCTCCATCTGATACTGGTCGCCGTTGTCGTTCGTCGGTCCGTCATGATCAATGTCGTGCGAGGGATAGATATACAGCTTGCCCTCGAACACATGGGCGGACGGATCGGCAGTGAAGATATGGGTAACTAGCGGTTGGTTGAACTCAGCCACGATTCGGTATTCCTCCTTGAATGTCGGTATCAAGCGCTAAGAAGCCTAATGGAGTAGATGCTTACTCTTTGACGCCGCCGAGCGCAACGCCCGCGATAATATAACGGGACAGCAGGAAGTACACGACGAACAGCGGCAGCGCCGTCAGGGAAAGGCCCATATAGATCGAGCCGAATTCCGTCTTGTAAATATCCCCGCGCAGCAGGCTGACCATAATCGGCATGGTGTATTTCTCCTTCTGCGTCAGCAGGATCAGCGGCATGAACAGGTTGTTCCAATTGCCGACAAAGGCGAAGATGGCCTGCGTCGCCACCGCCGGCATCATCAGCGGCAGAATAATCCGGTTGAACGTCTTGAATTCGCCGGAGCCGTCCACGCGGGCCGCCTCAACGATCTCAAGCGACAGGGTCGCCAGCAAGTACTGGCGCATGAAGAAGACGACCGCCGGCGCCGCAATTGCGGGCAGGATGAGCGGCAGGAAGCTGTTCGTCCAGTGCAGTTTGTACATGAACTGGTAGAAGCCGATGGCGCTGGCCTGGGCCGGAATCATCATGACGCACAGAATGAAGGTGAAGAACGGACCCCGCAGCTTCCAGTCGTAGGCGACCAGGCCATAGGCCGTCAGCGAAGAGAAGTAGACGGTGCAGATCGTCGCCGAGCTGGAAATAATAAAGGAGTTCAGAAAGCCTTTAATCGGGTCAAAGCTCTTGTCGAGCAGCACATGCAGGTTGGTCATCATATGGCTGGAAGGAATCAGCGAGACGCCGCTCTGGATTTCCGGTGTAGAACGCGTGGCGTTCACGAACATAATCCAGAACGGAAGAATGCTGAGCAGCGCCAGGCCGATGCAGACCACATAGATGATCGTTTTGGTCAATTTCCGGTTGAAGGTACCTGTCTTCTCAACTCTCTCCATCGGTCTACACCTCCCTTACGGCTGCTGCCTGTGCTGCCGCTCTCCGTCTCAATTTCTCGGCTTTCTTCAATCGGCCGGCATCGCGGTCGCGCATCAGATAGAAGAGCACAGCCGACAATGCCGCCGTAATCAGGAACATAATCATACTTGCAGCCGCAGCCTTGTTGTACATGTAGCTTCCCTTGAAGGCCTGACCGTAAATAAACATGGACGTGGTAAGCGTAGAGTCGTCCGGACCGCCTGCGAGGAACAGCTGCGGAATATCGAACATCGTCAGACCGCCCACCATCGATGTAATCAGCGTGAACAGCAGGATCGTGCGAAGACTCGGCAGCGTGATGCGGAAGAACGTCTGAATGCCGTTCGCTCCGTCAATCGCCGCGGACTCAAAGAGGGCCGGATTGATGCCCATTACACCTGCAACGAGAACGATCATCGTGTTGCCGTACCACATCCAGAACTGGATGAATGCCACGATACCCCGGGCCGTCGTCTTATCCTGAAGGAAGAAGATCGGGGCGTCGGACCATCCCAGCGATTGAAACAGACTGTTAATCGGGCCCATCGGATAGGCGAATAAACTGCTGAAGAGCACCGCAATGGTACTCGCTGTAATAATATTTGGCATGTAGAGCAGAACCTTGAAGGCTCCCTGGCCTTTGATGTTCAGCCGCTTGTTGGTGAACCAGGCGGTAAGCAGAAGCGCGAGCACAATCTGGGGAACGAAGTTGATTACCCAGAGCAGACCCGTATTTTTCAGAGACTTGATGAACGTCGGGTTGTGATACAGCAGATCCTTGAAGTTCTGAAACGGGTTATCCAGGATATGAATCGGCTTGGGAATCAGGCCCTTCATATCGGTGAAGCCGATCAGCGCAGTGTACAGGATCGGATAGAGCGAGAATACGAGAAAAGCCAGGACAAACGGCAGGGTAAAAATGTAGCCGTACTTCGAATAGTTCACACCTTTGCGGCGCATGCTCTCACCTCACGGATTGATGGGAAAGGGCGGGATAGCTTCCCGCCCCTTCGACTCCTAGTTATTCGCTGTCGATATCAAGCTGGTCTTTGACCTGCTGTTTGAAGGTGGCGATGGCGTCGTCGCGGCTCTTGTTGCCTGCCGTGTACTCACGCACCTGATCGCGCCAGAGCTTGTTGATCGTTTCGTCGTACTGGGTCAGGTTCTTACCGGATGCGTTGGCGTTGGCCGGAACGAAGACGTCGAACATATTCTGTCCGCCGAGCAGCGGAACTTCGCCGTTGGACTTGGACATAACGACGGAGGAAGCAACGCTGTCTTTCGTGCCCTGTTCGCCTGCCTTCATGGTGCCGTTGGCCCACAGATACTGGAGACCGGTCTCGGAAGTGTCCAGCGTTACCCATTTCACGAAATCTGCCACAGCTTGCTTCTTGGCATCATCCTTCACGACATCCTTGTTCGCGAGCAGCCAGGTGCCGCCCCAGAAGAAGCCGGTCGGCGGTTCGGTAATGGCCCAGTCGCCGTTCGTCGTCTTAACCTGGTCTTTCATCGTGTAGTTAATGAGCCATGCCGGGCCGAAGAATCCGAATACCGGCTTGGCGCCGGTGCCGGACATATCGGCGTACCAGCCTTCTGTCCAGTCGGTCGTATCATTGTGGTAGCCGTTGTCTTTCAGCTTCTTGGAGTAGTCCAGGAACTGTTCGCGCTTCGGATCGATGTGCAGCTTGCCGTCAACAATCCAGCCCTTGTCGGAGCTGTTCTCGATCGGATGCCAGATGTCGCCGTCGCCGGAGACGATCGCATATCCTTTCGCTTTCAGCTTGGCCGCGGCTTCGAAGAACTTATCCCAGCCCGGTCCCACTTCCGTCTTGATCTTGGACGGATCATCCGTTCCGAAGACTTCCTTCGCGAGGGAACGGCGGTAAATGAATGCGCCTCCAGTCGCTTGATAGCCAAGGCCTTTCAGTTGGCCGTCCTTGCTGCCGATATCAACCGAATACTGGGCGATGCCTGCATCCTTGACCATCTTGTCATCCAGACCGAGATCGGAATAGTTGGCTGCATACGAGGAAGCGTCGCCCTGCGTGTATTTGAGAACGAAGGCCGATTCCGCTGCATAGATGTCCGGAGCGTCCTTGCCTCCGGCGGCCAGCGCCTGGTCCAGCGCCGGCTGATAAGCGCCGTCGGTCGTAGCGATTACCGTTGTTTTGAAGTCTACATTCGCATCCGGATGGAGTTCCTTGTATTTCTTCGCCATATCCGGAATTTCATTCGTGAAGCTCCACAGATTGATTGTGACCTTCTCGCCCGATCCCTTGGCCGGAGCCGCTGCAGACGCTGCCGGAGCCGCGCTGGCGCCCGCTGCGCCCGAAGACGAGTTGGAGTTGGAATTGTTGTTGTTACCGCCGCAGGCCGTAAGAGCTGAAGACACTACAAGCACCGTAGAAATACCGGCAACCAGACGTTTCATGCTTTTCATACTTTGCCTCCCCTTTTGTATAAAGCGTGGTTTTTGTAACCGCATTCATAATTATAGAGGTGTTCCTCTGGGAGCGTAAGGAAACGGTCATTGGGAGAAATTCTACTTTTATTGGATTTCCAATAAACGCGCTTTCATGAGAACGCAAAAAAGAGCCGAGCTGCTGGAATTTCCGGCCCACTCGGCCCAATCTGCTTCGGCTAGGTCATCAGAGCGGCGGTTGGGCCGCTCCCGCTTTTATCGAACGGCCTGAGCCGACAGTAAATCTCCCGGATGCGCTGATGCAGCTCGTCCTCCTCTCGGTTCAGAGAGGGATGATTCCAGAACAGAGCCGCCGTGCCGCCCGGCTTCAGCAGATCGAATATTTTGGCGAATCCGAAATCCTCTTCAATCCAGGGAAACGCCGTCGCCGAGTAGATGAAATCAAAAGACCCGGGTCGGTCATTGTCATTCTCTTTTTCTATGTGGGAACTGATTGTCCCGAGTCATCCGATTAGGAACAACTTACAAAAACACCTTCAAGAGATTACCATCAAGGATATTGCCGAGCGGGCGAATATGAACATACTTCGCGGATAAACACCTGTTCTTCTCAACCATGCTCACTACCACAAGCGCAGCTTTCTTCCGCAGTCAATTCATGGACCTTGTCATACAGGAGTACCCTGCGGAAATTGACGTTGTCGAAGACAAGGATCAAGGATTGAACGAAGAGGTAATCCTCCTTAGTGCGGACAACTCGGTTATCCCGGCCCGTTACGGCCGCCCCGTTAAAGGATGGCCTCTCCTTTTGAAAATTAACCAGCGCCTTCGGACGACTGCTCGTTTCGCTGCAACTGATTACGGATTCCTTCGCGGTCAATCTGGATCCAGTATTCTGCGATCTTCTCATTCTCAACACGATAGACTGCACTCGCGATCTCCAGGATCGGTTGATGAGTCGGTGCAAAACCGTCTACTTCTCCGATATGGATACCGGCCTGTTTCCAGCGCACATAAACTCGATCATCCTGCGCTAAGAACTCAGTGATATTCAGACTAAACGGTCCGTAAGCGGCAATCATTTCACGAATATGATCGGCATAATCGGCCGGAGACCGTTCAACGGTAATTTCATCTTCCGATGTAAGCTGATGGGCCAGAACACGTTCCGCCATATAACAATATGCTGCCTCCGGTTCTTGTCCGGAACGGACTCTCTCAATAAATTGCCTTACTACTCCTTCTGCTGCCATGGTGTCCTCCAGTTCTTCAGAATGAGATCTTGTCGTTGGTAAACCGGGTTCGCCCTCGCTCCCCGCTAGAAGAGCATGGCCAGTATTCCCTCAACGGATCGATCGACGAATGCCCGTTCCGGACGGGATTTCAGAATCACGGTCAACCCTATTAAAGATACAACCAAAGTCTGGGCCAAACGCTTAGCGTCTAGTTGGGGCTCCAGTTCTCCGGTTCGCTGCCCCCGCTCAATCGTTTCTTCAAAAATCACCGAAAGGTACATTTGATGCTCTCTTGTCAGAATCTCGAATTTCTCATCATGCGGGGCCATCTCCACCATAGAGTTAATGCAGAAGCACCCCCAGTTTGCACTTTCCCCTCGCCCTTGGACCACTAACTCTCCGAATAGAACACGAAAGGCCTTCTTGACGGAAGGAACGCTCTGCAGACTGGAACGAATTTGAGCAGCATGAGCACTTGTATATTTCCGCAATGCCGCTTCAAACAATCCCTTTTTATCGCCGTAAGCGGCATATAAACTCGGTTTCTGTATACCCATTCGGGACGTTAACTCGCTCAACGAAGCCGCTTCAAACCCTTTTTCCCAAAAGAGCTCCATGGCTGCAGTCAACGCCTTCTCCTCATCAAACTCCCGTTGTCGGGCCATAAGTCTCCTCCTTTTTATACCGTTCGTTATATTATCTTTCACCTCATTATGGATGTCAAGTTATACAAAATTCGCTCCTTTTCAAAATAATGTTGACAGTTTACTCTTTAAGATATAAATTTGTCGGGTACTTATTTGTACCTAACGGTACATAATTATGAACACAAAACAAAGAAAGCAGGTGATTTTCCTGAATAAACCCGATGAAAACAGGAAGCCCCTTACCATGTCCCGCTCTTTAATTTTGTTATTTGCAGTTTCGTGCGGCCTGTCTGTAGCCAACATCTATTACGCACAACCTTTACTGGATGCAATTGCAAGCGAGTTCGCGATCCCGCCTTCCTTTATCGGTCTTGTGGTAACCATAACACAAATCTGTTATGCGCTCGGGCTTCTGCTGCTGGTTCCACTTGGCGACCTCCTCAATCGGCGCTGGCTGATTCCTGGGCAAATGCTATTATCCGTGGGGGCTTTAACGGCAGTCGGCTTAGCTCCTTCAAGCACCGTCGTGTTCATCGGCCTTGCCTTCGTCGGGCTGCTTGCCGTCGTGGCGCAGACGCTTGTCGCGTTTGCAGCGACCCTTGCAATCCCGGCTGAGCGCGGAAGGACCCTTGGTCTTGTGACTGGCGGAATCGTCATTGGTATTCTACTCGCCCGATCTGTGGCAGGCGTGCTGACTGATTTCACCGGGTGGCGTTCCGTCTATCTATTCTCTGCCGGTCTAACGTTCATCCTCGCGGGAATTCTGTTTGGTATGCTTCCTTCCGAGAATCGCCGAGAGGAATCTCTATCCTACCGGAGACTCCTTCGTTCTACCTTGGCTTTATTCTTTAAGGAACCCGTTCTGCGTGTCCGCGCCTTGCTGGCACTCCTGATTTTTACGGATTTCAGCATCCTCTGGACCTCCCTTGTATTTCCACTTAGCGCCCCTCCGCTTTCCCTGTCACATACTGCTGTAGGGGCCTTTGGCCTGGCAGGAATTGCTGGTGCCCTTGCAGCAACACGAGCCGGGCAACTGGCCGACCGTGGAACGGGACAGGTGACAACGGGCGCAGCATTGATCCTCCTTCTCGCTTCTTGGTACCCGATTAGCCGAATTCAACATTCGATTCCAGTCCTAATCATTGGCATTGTTCTGCTTGATTTGGCCGTACAGGCCGTGCATGTCACGAACCAAAGCATGATCCTGAGCGTCCGCCAAGAGGCGCGAAGCAGACTTACCGGAGGTTATATGATGTTCTACTCTTTTGGCAGCGCTTTAGGATCTATCGCTTCTACCTTTACCTATGAACTGGCAGGATGGAGAGGAATCTGTATATTGGGCGCCGGAGTCAGTGCACTTGCCATTCTGTTCTGGTGGATGACCCGAGGCTGTCAGCCTGGCTTAAAATCCAGTTGAGGTACGAATTTGAAAGCGAAGTATCGATATTTGGGTTACAATTGGCCTATCCCGCTTCATAGAACAGGAGAGATCGCTGTGCAGCTTTCAGATTCCACTTATTCCGCCATCAAGGCTCTGTGTACACAAGGCGACGCGTTCATGAGAACGGGCAATCTCAATGCCGCCAAGCAAAATTATCTGGCCGCCCTCCGCCTATTGCCGGACAACCCTCAAGAATGGGAAGCCGCTACCTGGATCTATGTGGCGATCGGGGATGCCCACTACCGGATGAAGAACTATGATAAGGCCTTCAAGTCCTTCTATAATGCTGTACGCTGCCCGAATGGACTGGGTAATCCGTACATCCACCTTCGGCTGGGACAGTTATATTACGAACAGAGGAACCATACCAAGGCCGCCGACGAGCTCACCCGGGCTTACATGGGCGGCGGTATCGCGATCTTTATGGAAGACGACCCCAAGTATCTGGCGTTTTTGGAGACCATCTTGAAGATTTAATTGGTCAAGTTACCGGAGGCTACTTGTAGCGCGCTGAACGATAACCAGACATATTCCGGAAAATGAATAATGGCTTCGCCCTTCTAAGCAGAGGGGCGAAGCCATTATGATATTCTTCCATTCACTAATTCTGTTATAAAAGAGGCTCATGCAATGTGAAGGTATCCGTCTTACCGGACACCTGTTCAGTGACAATAATGTTGGTTACTTAGAAACTGAGGTAAATCAAGTCTTTTCTGGCTTTCAACTCACTATACTAGTTACATTAAAGTTGGTGTCCAAGAAAACATCCCAAAAACTCTAATTACATTAAAGTTTGTACTTCAAAATAACAAGATATTTGTACTCCCAATGTCTTTATGCATACTGAAGTGCTCGCAGCTGGTTTTTATTTGTTATAAGCTCCCACACAATTTCATTCAATACTTCATCTAATCGACAGCAGATATTTAAGTAAGTCCAATTTTCTATACTGTACTCGAATTCATCGTATTGATAATTTATCATAAACTCATCTCTATAACGTTTTAATAATTGTTGTATCGCTCTATAATCTCCATGAGCTATTTTATTTCTGAGTTGTCTCATTATTTGTGCGAACGTGGCTTTCTTAGTCGTTCCTATTCGTGATTCTTTTAAAAATAAGGGAAGCTTTCTTTCTAACTCTCCAAAAGTTCTCCCATTACCTGATGGATTTATTATTAACATTTCTATTAGAGACATCACCTTGAATACATGATAGGCATTATATTCACGATCATGATACATTGAATTTATTATGTAATCTAAAATCCAAAAATCCTCTTCTCTCTGCAAAAAATCATCTACTAATACGCCTACTTTTACTAATGAAGATAAACACTGATTATTATAGTTTTCAAAATCCAACTGTGAGTTTAACATTGCTTGGAAAAAATTCAGAATACGGGGCTTCTCGTTAAATTCATCTGAAGAAAACGTTGAAAAAGGTATCCTATTATTCAATACGTCCTTACCCTTAGTTGAATATTGAATCATATTGCAAAAATTTAGGAATTTTCGTGGAAATGAAACCTCACATGTAGGGCTATCCATTGTGTCATTTTTCAATTGTAAGTATGAATTTTCGAAATCCAATACATCAATAGCAATCAGGTTTCTTGCTATTATTTCTAAATCAGTGTTATAACCCTCTAAAGGAATTTTCCATTTCGTTTTTTTAATTAACTCAGTAAGATCATAATTACTAAGTTGTGTGTCTATAACTTCTTCTTTTTCCCATACCTTTAATTTATGTTCAAGTACTAGTATCTCTTCAAGCATATCGTCTTGTAATCCATTTACCCAATCACTAGGCGGATTTGATATTCCAATACCTAATTTTTTGGATATGATAGTCGGTTCAATATTTCCATAGAAATTTAAAATAATCATTAATTCCCCTCCGACATCTAGGATGTGTCTGAAAACTAAATACTATGGTAAGATTTGAGA
>NZ_VYKK01000027.1 GCF_008710135.1 Paenibacillus spiritus
ACAGGACGGTTTATTACGGAAGATACCTGGGAAGGCCGGATAAACCATCCGGATAGTCAGAATCCGTATGTGTATGTGGTGAATAATCCGCTGAGGTATATCGATTCTAGTGGACAAAATCCTGCTGCTTTGGCTGCAGCTGCCGGAGGAGCGCTATATGGAGCTGTTGTTAATGGAGTTAAAGCAGCGATAAAAGGTGAGAATGTTGGGGCAGCAATAGCAGGAGGGATGGTTGATGGTGCAATATCTGGATTAGGGGCTGGCCTTGGAAGGCCGGTAGAAGGGGGAGCACTTGGAGGATACTTAGGAAGTGTAACAGAACAATATCTTTCATCAGGAAAGGTTAGTCAAAAAGAGGCCTTACTCGAAGGTGCCAGTGGGGGAGCAACAGCAGGCCTAGGCGACACCTTTGGGCTTTTAAAAGATCTATATGAAACATACAATTAAAAAGTAAGTCGAGAAATGCCCGAGTAAAGATTTACTAGTATACTTGGGCATTTTTTAAATATTTAGGCAAAGTTTAATTGTCTATTTGAAGCTACTTAAGTTCCTATATAGTATAGCCATCGTCCCAGTACGGATTATCATATTTCTTTTTCTGATTAAAAACTCTTTGATAAAGCATTAGACCGCAATATATAGCGGTAGAGAAACTTTAAAATTCATGATCTGTACGTATTTGTATATATTTTATAAAAGAAGAGTGTGATGCTTAAATGTCTTTTAAAATAACTAGGTGGATTTATGTTCTGGTAATTGGCAACTTTCTATTAGCGCTAATCTTACTTTTTTTCTCTAATCAAACGGAGTCTCCGCTTTTAATGAAAGTACTAATGATAATGCCACTAGGGCTAGCCAGTTTACTTGTTTTCTGGCAAAAAACCATCGAAATTAAAGTTTATAACGATAGGTTAGAGTACAAATCTTATAGAAAGAAAGAGGTTATTTTATATTCACATATAGCTTCTTTTAGAGAAGAAGAAATGAATATTATAACTAGGGAGGGAACAGAAGTTAGACTTCCAACATTGCTAAAAAATCAAAAGCATCTTCGAGAACTTATTCAATCTAATATGAATAATAGTTGAAAGTAAGGTGAGGAAATGAATGATATTTGGTTAGTTTTAATTGAAATTATTATTCTTTTAATTGGGTTGAAGAGTTTAATATATCCATCTAGAAAAGGGCTTTTAGGAAATAATTTAGATAAAAGTGGAGTTATTATCGTACGAATATTGGGTGGTGCTACCGCTGTACTTATGCTATCGGCGCTTCTATACAATTTTTAATTTTGCAAATTTACAGGTGTCATAGATTAAAAAAACAACGTCCTACACCCAAACTCAAAAGGGTGTTAAGTCATCACCTAATGAAGTGCAAATAGACCACATTAACCCCAAAAATAAAGGTGGCAGTAACAGCAATTCAAATGCACACGTCCTCTCTTGAAAGGAAAACAGGAAGAAATCGAATAAGTGAGGTTGGACACCGTGTTCAGTAAGAAAAAGGTCTTTGAAGATTTGCCTATCCAAAGAGTAGAAGATAAAATTTAAGACCTAAGTGAGCAAAGAACAACTATGCTTGTTCTTTGCTCTTTTAACCTTCTAAAAGGGTGAGAATAATGAATCCATTTAATCTTATAAAAAACGGAGATTTATCTGATTTGATAAATTTTGTTCATTTACACGAAGGGAGTATGAAAGAAAGAGATTCTAAAAATAGAACCTTGCTGCATGTTGCTGTTTTAGAAGAGAAATTCTCTATGGTGAGGTGGCTTATTCATGAGAACATAGATACAAATCTACGTGATAACGAAGAGTATACAGCTATAGAAAGAGCCATTCATAAAAACAATACTGAAATAGCAAAGCTGCTCCTTATATCTCCTGGAACAAATGTAAAAAGCAATCGACACGGTTATACCTATCTTCATGCAGCGGCAGCTCATGGGAATAACGAGCTTGTAGAGTTATTGGTCTCCATGGGGTTATGCGTTAACGAAAAAGACGATGAAGGAAATGGGTTTACGCCACTTCACTGGGCTGTCCAACAAAATCACACTAAAACCGTAGAACTGTTATTAAAATACGGGGCTGACCCTAATATAAAGGATTCTGAGGGATTTTTTGCATTGTACATGGCCTCGAGTAATGGATATTTAGATATGATTAAGCTCTTACTACTCTATAAAGCTAATATTCATATGATTTGTGAAGCATCGTCTAATTCTACCTCTTTACTGATAGCTACAGCGTATGATCAATTCGGTGCGGTACAACTTCTTCTGGACAATGGAGCAAATATAAATGACCAAGGCAGTGATGGCAGGACTTCTTTACATATAGCAGCTTTCCATAAATATTTGGAGCTGTATCATTATCTTCTTGATCGTGGAGCAGATTCTTCTATAAAGGATCAACGAAATTTAAAGGCCAAAGATTACCTGTATATACAAGAGGATGAGCTGGAGGATTAATTGCGGTAAGAGAAATATCCTAAAGAAAGTGATCGATCAAAGTAGTTAAAAATACTAATCCGGGGTCCTGCTCTATATTAGCAGGGCTTTTTTATTAACAATAAACTATGAGGAGACGGGTACCATCATTATAGTACAACCGGGATTCGACGCTGCGCAAGGTAGCACCGCCTCTGAAGTCGTCGAGGCCCAGCACACCTACCACCCGGGCGAAATGCTGGACAAGGTCACTTACGGCAACGATCTGGTCACCGACTATCAGTACGATGACGGGTTCGGGCGACTCACCGGGATCAAGCACATGAAGGGCACTGCGGTGCTGAACCAATACACGTATACGGTAGATTACACATACGACAAGGCCAACCAGCTGCAGACCGTTATGCGCAACGGCGCTGTGACCAGCTACAAGTACGATGGCGACGGCCTGATGCGGGAGAAGACCAGCGGAGGGCAGACGACGCGCTACTACTACGACGGTCAGAACATCATCGCCGACGCGGGCGTCTCCGGCAGCACTGTAACGTTCAAGGACCGCTATGTCCGGGGCTACCAGCTCATCAACATGAAGAACCAGGCGGGCACGGTCGGTTATTACTTGCTGAACGGCCACGGCGATGTGGTGAACCTTTACAAGCTGGACGGGACCCTGCTGAACACGTACGATTACGACATCTGGGGCAACCCGAAGGTGACGGAGGAAGCGGAGTCGTTCGGGAACATTTTCCGCTACTCAGGCGAATACTGGGACAAAGACACCAACTTGCAGAACCTGCGGGCCCGGTGGTACGATCCGAGTATCGGTCGGTTCATTACCGAAGATACATGGGAAGGCCGGATTAATCACCCGGACAGCCAGAACCCGTATATCTATGTGATGAATAACCCGCTGATTTATGTGGACCCGAGTGGGCATATTTTGGACACGCTTCTGGACGTTGGTTCTTTAATCTATGACACCTATAAATTAGCAAAAGACCCAAGCTGGGGAAATGCAGGATACGTTGCCCTGGATGCGGCCTCGGCATTGGTGCCATTTGTGCCCAGTGCAAGCTCGGCAGTCCGGGCAGGCAAAGCGCTTAGCAAGGCGGATGATGGCACGGATATTGCGAGCAGCGCTGCTAAGGCGGCTGAGGGGACGGGTAATAATCCTCTACGAAGAACAGGAGATCAACAGGCTTTACATGATTTAGCTAAAGAATCTGTTAAAGAAGCAAAAAAGGAAACCCAATCTCCGAGCAAGAAGCGAAAGTTCTTGATGAATGGGCTAACGAATATGGTGTTCCTCAACATCATCAAGCTTATTCGGGAAGCGGAAAACACTTCCCTGGTGGAAATTATCAAGATCATACCCATATTTACAATGAACATGTACCATACAAACTTTAGGAGGGTATGCTTTGAGTAAAATCGAGCTATATTCAAATGGATTAATAATTAGGACTATTGATAAAATACATGAAAAGTATTTGGGCGTGGAGGGTGACTGTTGGAACATTGATGAAGATACAGAAGGAATAGATCCTAATGAGGGAAAGTTTCTTAATAATTTTTGTTCTAAAAATATTAATATTTCATGGTCTGGTGATGATATTGTAGAAGCGAGTGCCGATATTAATTTTGCGAATAGGTATGTAAATGCATATTTACAAGCCAATCTTCAGCCTTTGGTTTTACTTTGTAAAACAAACAAAACGATACCAACTTTTCACATGGATATAGAGAGTCGGGCAAATGGCAACTTAATTTTTATTGGTTTTGATTACGCTTATTCGGGAGGAAGTTTTTATTCGTGTGTATTTAGTGATTTATATACAAAAAGGATACCTGAATTACGAGATATTGATTTAAATGCGTATGGATTGATTAATTCTGAGGAAGAGTTAACTAATTTTATTGAAAGGAGAAATGAACTTATTATTAAGGACGAGGCAAGTAGGTTCGAAGCAGAGGAATTCACAATATATAAATTGTGGAAGTATGCTGGTGAATTCCCTATTGATATTACATGATTGTTTAACTTATACATCTCTTTTATATCTTCCGAACAATTTTATATAACCTTGATTGGCTTCGTGCCCCTCAAGGTTTTTTGCTAACCGGACAAGCCGGAGGGGGCTTGATAAAATGACCAGCATGACAGCGAAAGGAGAATTAATCGGCATGTCTGCACAAGTAAAATCATTTTAAAATAGCTACTTGGATTTATCTCTTGGTAATCGGGAACCTGGTATTGGTGTATTGGCAAGCAACCCAGTATAAATCTTTTAATAAGGAAAAGGTCATTTTGTATTCCAATATGGTTGCTTTTATGGAAAAAGAGATGTGGATTATAACCAGGGAAGGATCTTATACGCTCTAACTTGACTGGTGGTGATCCACGTACCGTAAAGGGGTGATTTTTATTTTTATCATTTTGCGGTTAATAGTTGGCGCCTTTTTTATCGCCAACGGCGTTTGGTTTTTGAGAAAAAGGGAGATCACGTTCATCTTTAAAAAGTTTACTGGAGTTGAAAAGAAAACATACAGTGAGAAATTTTCGTTAACCGTAGGGCGAATAATTGGTGTTGTCTTGATCCTAATGGGCGCGTACATTCTAGTCTTTGGAATACCGGATTTTTATCTTAACTCGTAGGGTACAGAGGCTGGGGGTGGAAGATATTTCGCTCTATTTTCAAAGTTATCAACTGAGTAGGGATCAATTAAAACGAAGGGATGGGGTAACATGAGAACTTTTGGTTGGGGAATGTTATATACAATTGGGATTTTTGTGGTCATGCTGATTGTTTCTCTAATTACCGGAGACCGTGTGAGTCTGCCCGGGTATGTTTTTATACCCTTATTAGTTGTCGTGTGGGGGATTGCCTTTTATCAATCTCGCAGAGAACGTGAACGAGCAAGGTAGAGTTTTGGCCTGCCTAGTATTCTGCAACGAGCCTTTCTGCATACCTGATTTTTCAATCAAGGGTTAGTCCAGAGAACCTAACTATTACCTGTAAAAGTTTCCGCAAAGTGTTTGTCACAAAGTTCCGGGTGTTCTCTCCAACCTTTCTGCTGCTTCCGGTGTAGAGGTTGGAGAGTTTGCTCCCTATCTTTTTACAGGCAAGCCAACGGAATTAGCCTTCCTTCTCCAGGGTTCGGCTCTCCAGCGGCTGTACCGGACGGTTGTCATGGGGAAATAGATGGCGAAAAGCGCCGATCTGTTCTTCGGACCAGGTGATGGGCTGCTGCAGGACGGTCCATTGGACGCCTTCGCTGCATGGAGGTGTGGTCAGGGAACCGTGATAGCGGTAGGAGTGAAGGTCTGCCGGCAGCAGCGCTTTTAGATCAAATGTTCCGTCGATCACGGTGGGGTCCTTGCTCTCTTTCTGGGGAAGACGGGACCAGAGCTTGTTCAGTTCCTTGTTCTCGGCCCCCCCTTTAATCAGAACGCCAAGAACGGCCAGCTTACCGTCTTCGCTCTGATGAACGAAGTGCAGCTCCATCTCTGCGTGCTTCCCATCCACTTCATGCTCACTGGGCAGATGGAAGTGGAACTGCTTCAACGTGTAAGTCTTCCCCTCCAGAGTCAGGGTGTTGCCGGTTCCCTTCACGCTTACTTGAACCGTGTGGCCGTTGTTAACCAGGGAGACCTCCGAAGGCGAGTACTTCACCTCAACGGGATGGAGCTTCTTGTTTATTGTAGCTTCGCTGGGCTTGATGTTGATAGGCGATTGCTCTTTGCCCAGTTCACAGGTCTTGAAGTCTTCTTCAAGCTCGCCCCAATGCTGCGGTGAAGTATCTCCTTCATAGGACCAGTGAACCGGATGAGCCTCCGCCTGGGCTTGGGCCCCGGAGGTAACGGCTGGTGCAGAATCTTCTTCATCTGAGCAGCCGGAGAGCAGCCCGCCGAGCATGAGGGCAGACAGCAGGAGACGCGAGTATAACAGCTGAGTACGCATTTGCATCCTTCTTCCAAATATGTATTTATATGAATGGATTCATTCTACTATTTGGGAAATAAAGGAACAAGGGAAGAGAGACTTATTTTATACATTGGAATATCGACATCTCTACATAGGCAGAGGTACGACAGAGGCACAGAGAGTAGTAAACGGTAATGATGGCGGGGAACAACATAACGGATACTAGACTTCAATCATCGCGGCGATGGGGCGGACTCAGATGACTCTATTATAGAGATTTCACTGGATTTGTCCGGTCTATCGGACACTAGAGACCTTATTCTTATCTGGAAGCGCTTTCTACGGGGATGGAACTGTGTAATAAGGGCCCCTAGGTCCGTTTTGCTAAAATAATTCGGGGATTTGCGGCCAATAAGGGCTCCTGGGTCCGGAAGGCGGACCGTTCGGCTATACCTGGCCTCGTTCCGCTATCTCCGCGCGGCCCAGCAGTGTCGCCCGACTCGCCTTGATTGCCCGCATTGCCGCCTCGCCCGATTGTCCGCGCCGCCCGGCTCCCGCGCGGCTACCTGGCCGTATCGCCTGTCTCGCCTGCGTCAGCCGCCCGGGCTATAACCCAGCCCGGCTCCCGCGCGGCCCTTGGCAACCCGCGCCCGCCCGGCTGCCCCCGCTCCCCCGAAGCCTTGGACTTTCCCCCGCCTCTGTGCTAATTTGAAGGACAGGAAGGTTCGTCCCCTTAAGGTGGACAACCGTTGGAATGGCGGTGCGTGATGAAAGGATATACGATCCCGGTTCATGGTCCCGTCCGGCTCGTGATGACAGGCAAGTTCGAAGCTTCTTCGGAGGACTGGATGCATCTTAGCCGGGTAATGACCGACTACGAGCTGATTGTGGTGACGGAAGGAACGCTTTATATCGGGGCGGACGGGGAACGGCATACGGTTGAGAGAGGGGAGTATCTGCTGCTGCCGCCGAAGACGGAGCAGTATGGCTGGCGGACCTCCAAGTGCGCCTTCTACTGGCTTCATTTTCTGGAGGGGGAACAGGCGGGCGATTCCGGGGAACGCATCGCCATCCCTGAGAAGAAGCTGCTGGTCAGCCCCGACAAGCTCACGGTCATGATGAAGCAGCTTCAGGACTCGGTCCGCTCTTATAATGAGAAGCATCTCAACAATTATATGGCGTCGGCGATTCTGTGCGAGCTGTACAACCAGACGCGAAGCGAGCCGGGCGGGGCCCGGCCGAGGCCGCGGCAGGAGCAGCTCTTCTATGATATTCAGGATTATATCAGCTACCGCCGGACGGAGAATATCCGCGTATCCGAGGTGGCCCGCCACTTCGGGTACAACAGCAAATATTTGTCGGAGCTGTTCGCCGGGCTGGCCGGCGTGCCGCTCAAGCGGTACATTATCCAGCAGCGGATGGAAGCCGCGAAGCATCTGCTGACCGACACCAACGCGAGCATCGGCGAGATTGCGGCCCGGCTGCATTACAGCGACGCCCATCATTTCATGAAGGCGTTCAAAAAAAACGCCGGACTCACGCCGTCCGAATTCCGCGGCGCCTTCTCCCGGCGTATCCTCAACCGCGAATAGCCGCCCGGGCCAGCCCGGCGGCTCTTGCTGCTGCTCTTGCGGTTAGCCGAGCAGCTTCCATTCGCTGCGCAGCAGGCCGTAGACGGCATGGTGCACATAGCCGTCCGGCAGCTTCTCCGCTTCCCGGATCACACCTTCCAGCACAAATCCGAGCCGTTCCGGGATCGCCCGGCTGCTCCGGTTCCCGGTGGCGCACCGGATCTCAACCCGGTTCAGCTCCATCTCCAGCAAGGCGTAATCCACGAACACCCGGCAGGCGGCGGTCATATAGCCCCGGCCCTCATAGCCTTCTCCGAGCCAGTAGCCGATGCCGACCGAGCGGTTATGCCAGTCGACCCCGTGGAAGCCGATGACGCCGGCGAACTCCTCCCGTACCCACAGTCCGGCCGTAAAAGCGCCGTTGTCCGCCGCCTGCTTCACCGACTTGCTGATAAAAGAGGCCAGATGGCTCTGCTCGGTCACATCATCGACCCAGGGCAGCCACCGGCGAAGCCGGGCCCGGGAGCGCTCCACCTGAAGAAACATGGGGCGGACATGCTCGGGGGCCAGCGGCTTCAGCACCAGCTCGTCGTCAATGTTGTACTGAAACATGCGCCACTCTCCTTATTTGCGCCGAGCTCTCCACTCCAGCGCGTAAATGTCTTCCTCTAACCCCTGCATCCGCTGGGCGGCCAGCAGACGGCAGTCGGCCAGCGCCTGGTTGTAGACGACCGGGCCAAGATGCTCCAGGCAGAAGTCCAGCAGATTGCTTGCGGCCAGCTCGCCGATGGCCTCCCCGCGTTCCAGCTCGAAATAGGCCTGGAATTCCGATACGAGGGCTTCGCGCCGCTCTTTCGGCAATTTCATTGCTTTCATAGAAGAAATCCTCCGCTCCCGTGATGATGAATAGAAATCATTGTCTTCACCGTATGCTAACGCAAGGCGGCGGATTCGTCAAAGGGGAAGCGCAGAAGGGGCGGCAGCCGGAAAGCCGGATTCCGCAGCTCCCGCGGCGTTTTATTGAACAATCGGGTCTTAACGGGTATATTAAAAAGATACATTACCGAGTGAAAGGTTGATTGCAGTGGAGAACCGTACGACCCCCTCCAATTTCATCAAAACGATTATTTCCGAGGACTTGAAGTCGGGAAAAGTGAACGGCGTCGTCACCCGTTTTCCGCCGGAGCCCAACGGCTATCTTCATATCGGCCATGCCAAGGCGATCTGGATTAACTTCACCCTGGCCGACGAGTTCGGCGGCGAGACCAATCTGCGCTTTGACGATACGAATCCGCTCAAGGAAGATACGGAATACGTGCAGTCCATCCAGGAAGACGTGAAATGGCTGGGCTACGAGTGGAAGAATCTGCGGTTCGCTTCGGACTATTTTGAGGAGATGTACCAACGGGCGGAATTGTTGATCCAGAAGGGCAAAGCCTACGTCGATGATTCGACTCCGGACGAGATCCGCGCCCTGCGCGGCACGCTGACCGAGCCGGGCAAGGATAGCCCGTACCGGAACCGCAGCGTAGAAGAGAATCTCGACCTGTTCCGCCGTATGCGGGCCGGAGAATTCGGCGACGGGGAGAAGGTGCTGCGCGCCAAGATCGACATGGCTTCGCCGAACATCAATCTGCGCGACCCGGTGATCTACCGGATTGCCCATGCCCATCATCATAATACCGGCGACGCCTGGTGCATCTACCCGATGTATGCCTTCGCCCATCCGCTGGAGGATGCGATCGAGCATGTGACCCACTCCCTCTGTTCGCTGGAGTTCGAGGACCAGCGGCCGTTCTATGACTGGGTGGTGGCGGAATGCGAGATGGAGGCCGAGCCGCGCCAATATGAATTCGGCCGTCTGAACTTGGCCCAGACCGTCACCAGCAAGCGCAAGCTGAAGCTGCTGGTGGACGAAGGGCATGTGGACGGCTGGGACGACCCGCGGATGCCGACGATCTCGGGTCTGCGCCGCCGGGGCTATACGCCGGAGGCGATCCGCAGCTTCGTCTACGAGACCGGGATTTCCAAGAGCCAGGGGCTTGTGGACCTCGGGATGCTGGAGCATTTTATCCGCGAGGATCTGAAGCTGAAGGCGCCGCGCACGATGGCCGTTCTCCGGCCGCTGAAGGTGGTCATCACCAACTACCCGGAGGGCCAGACCGAGTGGCTGGAAGCCGAGAACAATATCGAGAATGAAGAGATGGGCGTGCGGAAGATTCCATTCTCCCGGGAGATCTATATTGAACGGGACGACTTCATGGAGAACCCGCCGAAGAAATTCTTCCGCCTGTTCCCGGGCAACGAGGTGCGGCTGAAGTATGCGTACTTCATTACCTGCAACGAGGTTATCAAGGATGAGAACGGCGAAGTGGTGGAGCTGCGCTGCACCTATGATCCGGACACGAAGACGAGCACCCGGAAGGTAAAAGGCACGCTGCATTGGGTCGAAGCCTCCCACGCCGCCCCTGCCGAGTTCCGCCTGTACGAGCCGCTGATTCTGGACGAAGAGCTAGAGGGCGAAGCGGCGGAAGCGGAAGGGGAAGACAAGCCGGAGAAGACTTTCCTGGACAAGCTGAATCCGAATTCGCTGGAGATTCTGCACGGCTTCGTCGAGCCGGGACTCAAGGACAGCGCGCCGCAGGACAAGTTCCAATTCTTCCGCCACGGCTACTTTAATGTAGACAGCCGCTACTCCAAGCCGGGCGAGCCGGTGTTCAACCTGATTGTGAGACTGAAGAGCTCCTACCAGCCGCCGAAGGAAGGGTAGGCAAGTCCCCTGCTTCGGGCAGGGCTTGCCGATTCTTCCTTCGGAGCAGCCGTGGGACTATAGGACCGTCTTTCGCCGTCTTTCGACAGGTGAAAGACGGTCGTTTTGTCGAAAGTGTTGAAATACCAAGTAATCTTATATATAATTAAGAATATTAGATCAGGACTTTAGATCAGGACTATAGACAGAAGGGGCGAAATCATTTGAAGAACTATCGTATCGGCTTTATCGGCATGCTGCTGTTGGTGCTGCTGGTTACAGCCTGCTCGAACGGCAACAACAACGCTTCGTCTTCGAAGGGCGACGCTTCCTCCAGCCAGGCTCCGGCCTCCTCGGCGGCTCCGTCCGGCGAAGGCACACCCAAAGACGGCGGCAGCCTGATTATCGGCGTAGCGGCCGACCCGGTGATCCTCAATCCCAACTATGCCGGGGACCGCGTCAGCCTGACGATTGACCAGGCGCTGTTCGCGCCGCTGTTCCAAGTCAATAACGGCAAGAAGACGTTCTATCTGGCGGAGAGCCTGACGCCTTCCGCAGATAATCTGACGTATACCCTGAAGCTCAGAGACGGACTGACCTGGCATGACGGCGAGAAGCTGACGGCCGACGACGTCGTCTTCACAATCGAGAAAATTCTCGACGAGAAGCAGAACAGCTTCCTGCGCGAGAGCTTCGTCGTCGGCGGCAAGCCGGTCGAAGCCGTTAAGGTGGACGATCTGACCGTGGAGTTCAAGCTTCCGCAGGCCAGTCCGGCGTTCGAAGCCGCCCTGGTGCAGGTCTCCCCGATTCCGAAGCATATCTTCCAGAACGAGACGGATATTGAGAAGAGCGGCAAGAACGCGGCTCCGGTCGGCTCCGGCCCGTTCAAATTCAAGGAATACAAGACCGGCGAGTACCTGACGCTGGAGCGTTTTGACAACTACTTCGGCGGCAAACCGCATCTGGATTCCGTCACGTACCGGATCGCCAAGGATACGAACGCAGCCAATCTGGCGCTGCAGAACGGCGAGATCAATGTGAAGTATCTCGACCCGCAGGATATCTCGACGATTGAAGCGACCGGCAACTTCGACATTCTGCCGTACAGCGAAGGACGCCTGTCCTACCTGATGTTCAACGAGAACAGCGACACCGGCGTACTCGGCAAGAAGGAAGTCCGCCAGGCCCTCTCTTACGCGCTGAGCCGCGATGAGATCATTCAGACCGCCTATACTTCCGGCGATTACGCCGATCCGGCCAAGTCGTTCCTGACGCCGGACGCGCTGTTCTTCACCAATGACGTTCCGACCTTCGACAATGATACCGCCAAGGCCAAGGAAATGCTGGATGCCGCGGGCGTGAAGAATCTGAAGCTCCGCTTCATCGTACAGAGCGGCAACAAGGTGCAGGAAGCCGTCTCTCTGTATGTGCAGCAGAAGCTGAAGGCTGTAGGCATCGAGGTGGAACTCCAGAGCATGGATTCCAGCGCCTTCGTCCAGAAGTTCAACGATCTGAAGGCCGCTGATTACGAACTCGTGCTGACCGGGTATATTATGGGATACGATCCGGACCCGTACCGCATTCTGTTCGCTTCAGGCGGAAGCTCGAACTACTCGCACTACAACAACCCGGCAGTCGATCAGCTGTTCGAGCAGGGTGCAGGCGAAGTAGACCCGGCCAAGCGCGGCGAGATCTACAAGAAAGCCCAGGTGCAGATTGCCGAAGACGCGCCGATCTATCCGATTGCCTACACGAAGACGATCGTAGCGGTATCGAAGCAGTTCGGCGGCATCGACGAAGCCGTGCTGAAGCCGGTTGTCATCTTCGAGGATCTGTCGAAAATCTATCAGAAATAACGCGTATCCCTACGCGTCCAAGAATAAGCGGGTTCCCGGCTCAGCCGGTGAGCCCGGTTTATTTTTTTGGCCGTATGGGCCCGGAGGGGACGGAATCTAGACATGGGACGAAGAATCGTGGGAAGACTGCTGCAGACCGTGCCGATGCTGTTCTTTGTCTCGGTGGTATGTTTTGCGATGATCAAGCTCGGACCGGGCGACCCGGTGCTGTCGTTTGTGACGCCGAACATGCATGCCGAGGATATTGAGCGCATCCGCCACAACCTGGGCCTCGATCAACCTGCCTATATTCAATATTTCAATTGGCTGAAGGAAGTCGTCCAGGGCAACTTCGGCTATTCGCTGGTTAACCATCAGCCGGTGCTGGATCAGATTCTGGACCGGCTGCCGGCTACCGCGGGCCTGATGGGGAGCGCCATCGGGATCGGCGTGCTGCTTGCCCTCCCGTTCGGCCTGCTTGCAGGTGCGAACCGGGGGCGCTGGCTGGACCGGGCGGTCAATGCGGTCGCCTATGTGGGAATCTCCATTCCCGTCTTTTGGCTGGCGATTCTGATGATCTATCTGTTCGCCATCCATCTGCACTGGCTGCCCAGCATGGGCATGCGGACAATCGGCGTCAGCTCGGCGGCGGATGTGCTGAAGCACGGTCTGCTGCCCTGCCTGACGCTGGCTTTCGGTTTCTTCGCGGTCTATGTCCGCTACATCCGCTCCAGCACCATCGGGCAGCTTCGGGAAGACTATGTGCAGCTTCAGTATGCGTTCGGCTCCGCCCGGCGCATCGTGCTGTTCCGGCATGTATTGAAGCATGTGATGCTGCCGATCATTACGCTGCTCGGCATGTCGATGGGGGATCTGGTCGCCGGCGCAATCGTCACCGAGACGGTCTTCTCCTGGCCGGGCATCGGCTCGCTCGGAATGACGGCGGTGAAGGGCATGGATTACCCGCTGATTATGGGAATTACCCTGCTGTCCTCGCTGCTCCTGATTCTGGGCAACCTGGCTGCGGATATTCTCTATACCATCGTGGACCCGCGCATTAAAGGATCGAGGTGACCCCTGTATGAACCGAAGAATCTGGACAAATATCGGACGGGAGCTGCGGGAGAGCCGCTGGGGCATTGCGGCCCTTGCGCTGCTCGGCGTGCTGGTGCTGGGCGCGCTGCTGGCCTTTCTCTCGCCGTATGACCCCAATCAAATGAATGTGATGGACCGGCTGCAGCCGCCGGGAGCGGACCATTGGTTCGGAACGGATGAATACGGGCGCGATTATCTTGCCCGGGCGCTGTACGGCGGACGAATCTCGCTGCTCGTCGGCTTCTCCGCCATGCTGGTCGCCTCGCTGATCGGCGTGACGGTCGGGGTGATCAGCGGCTATTTCGGAGGCTGGGTGGATTCGGTGCTGATGCGGATGCTGGATATTATTCTGTCTATCCCGTCGTTCCTGATTCTGCTGCTGCTCAGCGTCTTTCTGAAGCCGAACGTAATCAGCCTGATTCTGATTATTGCTTTTCTGATGTGGATGAACATCGCCCGGGTCGTCCGCGCCGAGACGATGACGCTGAAGGAGCGCGAATATGCGCTCTACGCCAAGGCCTCCGGCCAGAACACGCCGGGCATCATAGTGAAGCATATTCTTCCCGGACTGATCCCGACGATCATTGTCGGCGCGACCAACAGCATCGCCTCGGCGATTCTGATGGAGTCGTCGCTCAGCTTCCTGGGCTTCGGCATCCAGCCGCCGAATGCGACCTGGGGCAGCATGCTCAACAGCGCGCAGGGCTCGATGGCCCAGGCGCCGTATCTGGCGGTGTTCCCGGGGCTGCTGATTCTGTTGACGGTGCTCTGCTTCAATGTGCTGGGCGATATTCTGCGGGTCGGCTTCGAGCCGAAGCTGCTGAAGCGATAAGGAGGAGACGCAAGATGACTGAGCCTTTGCTGTCCGTAGACGATCTGAAGGTCTCCTTCCGGACGCGGGATGGAGAGAACGAGGCGGTGCGGGGAGTCAGCTTTCATATGGAAGAAGGCGAGACTCTCGGCATCGTCGGCGAATCCGGCAGCGGCAAAAGCGTGACCGCCAAGTCGATTATGGCGCTGATCCAGCCTCCCGGCCGGATTGCCTCCGGCACGGTAAAGTACCGCGGCCGCAATCTGCTGGAGCTGCCGGAGAGGGAATGGCGGCGGATTCGGGGGAACCGGATCGCCATGATTTTTCAGGACCCGATGACTTCGCTCAATCCGCTTCGCCGGATCGGGGACCAGATCACGGAAGTGATCCGGCGCCACCGCGGCTTGTCGAAGGCGGAGGCGGCCGAGGAAGCGGTCCGGCTGCTGGCCGATGTCGGCATTACGAACCCGCGCGAACGGCTGCGCCAGTATCCGCATGAATTCAGCGGCGGCATGCGCCAGCGGGTCGTGATTGCGATGGCCCTATCCTGTTCGCCGGAGCTGCTGATTGCCGATGAACCGACGACCGCGCTCGATGTGACGATTCAGGCGCAGATTCTGGAGCTGTTCAAGGATCTCCGGGAGAATTCCCGAACCGCCGTTGCGCTCATTACCCATGATCTCGGCGTGGTGGCGCAGGTGTGCACGCGCGTGATCGTGATGTACGGCGGACTGATTATGGAAGAAGGCAGCGTAGAGGATATCTTCCGCCGCCCGCAGCATCCGTATACGCTCGGACTGCTGCGTTCGCTGCCCAAGCGGGGGGCGGAAGGGCGGGAGCGGCTGACGCCGATTGAAGGCTCGCCGCCCGAGCTGCTGAACCCGCCGCCGGGCTGTCCGTTCCGGGACCGCTGTCCGCATGCGTTCGCGCGCTGCGTGGAGCGTCCGCCGGCGTTTGAGCTGGGCGAGGGACACCGCTCCGCCTGCTGGCTGGCCGAGGAGATGGCCGCCGGTGTCCAAGCGAAGAGCGGGACGGCGGCTACGACAGATAAGGAGCGTGCGGCCGATGGCAACCGGGAATAAAGAAGTGCTGGTGGACGTCAGCGGGTTGAAGAAGCATTTTGTTGCCGAGCGCGGACTCTTCGGCCGCCGGGAGAGCGTGCTGAAGGCGGTCGACGGCGTCAGCTTCCAGATCCGGCGCGGCGAGACGTTCGGGCTGGTCGGAGAGTCGGGGAGCGGCAAGTCAACGGTCGGCCGCTGCCTGCTGCGGCTGTACGATTACACCGCAGGCGAGGTGCGGTTCGGCGGCCAGCCCATCGGCGGGCTGGGAGAGAAGGCGCTGAAGCCGTTCCGGCGGCGGATTCAGTCGATTTTTCAGGATCCGTATTCGTCGCTGAACCCCGGGCTGAATGTGCTGGAGCTGATCGCGGAGCCGATGAAGATTCACGGCCTGTACCGGCCCGGCAAGAGCCGGGAGGAAGTGGTGGCGCTGCTGGAGAAGGTCGGCCTCAAGAGCGAGCATCTGTACCGGTATCCGCATGAATTCAGCGGCGGCCAGCGGCAGCGCATCTCGATTGCCCGCGCCCTGTCGGTGCGGCCGGAGTTCGTCGTCTGCGACGAGCCGATCTCGGCGCTCGACGTATCCGTGCAGGCCCAGGTCGTCAACATGCTGGAGGATCTCCAGCAAGAGCTTGGCCTGACCTACCTGTTCATCGCGCATGATCTGTCGATGGTCCGGCATATTTCGGACCGGATCGGCGTCATGTATGCGGGCCGGCTGGTCGAGGTGGCGGACAGCGATGAGCTGTACGACAATCCGCAGCATCCGTATACGCGGGCGCTGCTGTCGTCCATGCTGGAGCCCGATCCGACCGGCAGCGGCGAGCGGGTGCTGTTCGACCGCCGCGCGCTGCGGTTCGAGGCGGGAGAGGGCGGCGAGCTTCGCGAGGTTGCGCCGGGCCATTGGGTGGCGGACTACCGCCAATAAGGCAAGAGAATCGGCGGCGGCCTGCCGCGAAGGAGGAGAAGAGAATGACGGAGAGCATCGGGAACGGAAGAAGCGGAGCGGCTGCCGGGACGGAGGGCCCGGTCAAGCTGTCGCAGTGGGACGCGCTGCTGCTGGAGTCGTTGCGCAGCCGGGGCTGGAGCAGCGAAGAGCTGATTGCGCGGGTGCGCGAAGGAAATCTTCCCGCAGACGACAGCGAGTTCGAGTTCGACTACCGGCGGCTGACGGAGCTGGAAGCCGAGAATCCGGAGGCGTACCGCCGGGCGGTCGTCTCGGGCTACCGCATCAAGTACAACACGATCCGGGGCATCCGCAGCTGGATTCAGGTAGCGCTCGGCCGGGAGCCGGAACTGGAGCTTGAAGAAGGCAAGGAAGCGGTCCGGGCCCGGCTGACCGCCGCCCAGGCGCAGCGGCTGGAGGAGGTTCTCTCTCCGGGCTGGCGGATGGACAGCGGCCTAAAGGCCGGAGCGGCTACGGAGGAAGCGGTCGAGGTGACAATTGTCCCGGAGCGGCCGGAGTAACCGGATAAACGAAATATTCGGTGGAACCAAAAGCGATAAGGATACCCCTTGGAAGCCGAGCCGGCAACGGCTCATCAGGCGGACAGGGGGTATATTTGTATAGAGGGAAATACATCTGGAGGTCTTCGTTCATTGAAATGATTTCCCGTACGTTATATCCTTGAAGACAAGAACGTTAATGGACAGGGAGACTATGGAAATGGATAAAGAGGCGGATTTACAGCGCGAGCTTGAGCATCTGCGGGGCGCGCTCGGATATGATTTCATGGCGATTGCGCTTCCGGAGCCCGCCGAGGAGCAGTTCGTCATTAAATGGAGATATGCCGCCGGCAATCTCAATGAACGCTATCGGCGAATCGTACTGCAGACCGGCAAGGGAGTGGCGGGCATCGTCTTCAAGACGGGCAAGCCGATGTGGCTGCCGTCCGTGCAGGAGGCGATCAGCGACGAGAACCTGTTCCACTATCCCATCATCAATCTGGAGAAGCTCAAGAGCCTGGCGGCCGTCCCGCTGTGGAACGACGCCCGCGTGGCGGGCGTCCTGCTGGGCGGCTTCCGCGAACCTGAGCGGGTCACCGAGAGCCATCTGGAGGAAATGCTGAAATGGGCCAAGAAAGGTATCGGAGACTTCAACGGAAAGGAATGGATGTCCAATTGACGGCCAAGGTGGATGCGGATACGCTGAACCGGCTGACGGGCCTGCTGTTCGCGAACAGCCGGGAAGCGATCATACTGGTTGACGGCTCGGGCGGAATTGTGGCGATGAACCGGGCCGCGGAGGAAATCATGGGACCTGCGGTAACGCAGGAGCTTCACCGGCTTCAGGAGCGGGCCATCTGCGAAGCTTGCCGGGGCTATACGAGCGAGACCGAGCTGCGCACCTGCGCCGATTGCTACCTGAACGCGCCGGATACGTCGAACTTCAGTTCTTTCCAGGTGTTCCTGGAGACCGGGGGGAAAGGTCCCGAGCCGTATACGGCTTCCTTTCAGCTGATAGATCCTGAACGGGGCATCCGGGCCTTCATGCTGCGCAACCAGACCCGGCAGTATCAGGCGCAGGAGACGTATTACCGGAACAAAATGATCAAGCATGTGCTGGAGGCCCAGGAGAACGAGCGCCGCCGGATTTCCCGGGAGCTGCACGACAGCGTCGCCCAGGAACTGATGAGCGCGATGGTCGATCTGCGTGTGCTGAAATATATGACCCAGGACCAGAGTCTGATCGGCAAAATGCAGCAGACGAAGGCCGTCCTCACCCGTCTGCTCGGAGATATCCGGAACTTGTCGGTGGAGCTTCGCCCCGCAACGCTGGATGACTTCGGCCTGGAGGCGGCCTTCCGCTCGCACTTCAAGCGTCTGGAAGAGAATTACGGCTTCGGCGTCGAATTCGTCTCCGAGCTGCCTTGCCGCCGGTACCCGAGCGAGATCGAGACCGTGATCTACCGCGTCTGCCAGGAAGCGGTGCTGAACGCGATGAAGTATGCGCAGGTCGACGAGGTGCGCGTCACGCTGACCGAGAACGAAGGACGTCTTCGGCTCACGGTCTCCGATGACGGGGCGGGCATGACTCCCGGCGCGGAGCCGTCGGGGACGGGGCTTGGCCTGTACGGCATGCGCGAGCGGACGGAGCTGGTCGGCGGCAGCTTCACCCTGGATTCGCGCCAAGGGGGCGGAACGACGATTACAGCCGAAGTTCCGGCCGCCGGAGATTGCCTATGAAGATTGTAATCGCGGATGACCACGCCATTGTGCGGAGCGGATTTACAATGATTCTGAACTTTCAGCCCGATATGGAAGTGATCGGGACGGCGGCGGACGGAGCCGAAGCCTATGCGGCTGTGGCGAAGCTGCGCCCCGACATCCTGGTAATGGATGTCAGCATGCCGCCCGGCGAGAGCGGGCTGGTGGCGACAGGGAAGATCAAGGCCGATTTTCCCGAGACCCGGATTCTGATACTCACCATGCACGATGATGAGGAATACCTGTTCCATGTGCTCAAGAACGGAGCGTCCGGCTATGTGCTCAAGAGTGCGCCCGACGAGGAGTTGCTGCTCGCGATCCGGACCATCTACGAAGGCGGCACCTACATCCATCCGAAGATGGCCAATTCACTGGTGCGCGAGCTGTTCAGCCGGACCGAGACTTCCGGAAGCGCCGGGGATGATACGTTCGAGCAGCTGTCGGTGCGGGAGCTGGAGGTTCTGCCGCTGATTGCCAAGGGCTACGGCAACAAGGAGATCGCCGAGAAGCTGTTCATTTCCGTCAAGACGGTAGAGGCCCACAAAGCCAAGATCATGGGCAAGCTGAATCTCAAAAGCCGTCCGGAGCTCGTCGAGTATGCGCTCAAGAAGAAGCTGCTGGACCGCTGACGGAGAACGGATTTGTACATTCTGCAACAAATTTATGGATATTGTGCGGCGGATGAAGGACTTCAACCGCCCGAACCAAGCGCCTGTTGTGCGGAACAGGCGCTTTTTGGCGTCAGCTTAGAGGGGGATAGGAACCCTTAAGGGTTTTTTGCCCCGACAAATAGAAGTTTCCCTAATAGGATCGGCTGCCGGAAAGTGGTACCTTGAAAACAAGAGAAGAAAGTGAAAAAGTTCACAACCTTACATGATATGTTAGCTAACAAGCAGGAGGGGAACAAAGTGGAAAAAGAACGTCTGGTACTCGTCGGAAATGGTATGGCAGGGGTTAGAACCCTGGAAGAGATCCTCGATCGAGATCCCGCGAAATATAAATTGACAGTGATTGGTGAAGAAGCTTACACGAACTACAACCGGATTATGCTCTCCAATGTGCTCCAGAACAAAATGACGGTCGAGGAGATTATCACGCATCCCCGCGAATGGTATGAAGAGCATGGAATCGAACTGATCCACCATGATCCGGCGGTCGATATGAATACCGCGGACAAGACCGTTGTGACGGCAAGCGGCCGCACCGTTCCTTATGATCTGTGCATTCTGGCGACAGGCTCGCGTTCGTTCATTCTGCCGATTGAAGGATCGAATCTGCCGGGCGTCCTCGGCTTCCGCACCATCGACGATACGGTGGCGATGCTGGAGATGGCGAAGCAGTACAAGAAGGCCGCGGTGATCGGCGGCGGTCTGCTCGGTCTGGAAGCGGCCAAGGGGCTGGTCGATCAGGGTATGGACGTTACCGTTATTCACCTGGAGAAATGGCTGATGGAAGTACAGCTCAACGAACCGGCCGGCAACCTGCTCAAGCGCGATCTGGAGAAGCAGGGCCTGAAGTTCCTGATGCAGAAGAAGACCGTCCGCATTACCGGCGACACGCGCGTAACCGGCTTGGAATTCAGCGACGGCACCACGCTCGAAGCGGATCTCGTCGTCATGGCGGCCGGCATCCGGCCGGAGACAGCGCTGGCGCGCAAGGCGGGTCTGGAAGTAGAACGCGGCATCGTTGTGGACGACTACCTCGCCACGAGCGCGCCTAGCGTCTACGCCGTCGGCGAATGCGCGCAGCACCGCAGCCGGGTCTATGGCCTCGTCGCTCCGCTGTTCGAGCAAGGGCGCGTGCTTGCGGACGCGCTGACGATGGGCAAGGGAGCGCCTTACCAGGGCAGCACGACGTACACGTCGCTGAAGGTATCGGGCTGTGACCTGTTCTCGGCGGGCATCATCCGCGAGGAAGAGGACGTGCAGGCGATTGAAGCGCTGGACGGATTGGCCGGAAGCTACAAGAAGATTTTTGTCAAGGATAACCAGGTTGTGGGCATTGTTCTCTACGGAGATACCAGCGAAGAGAACCGCTACCTCAAGATGCTGACCCAGAAGCAGGACATCTCGGGACTCACTTCCGTATCGCTTCTCTCGGCCGGCGGCTGCTGCGGCGGGGCATCTGCTGACAGCGTTGTGGACTGGGCGGATGAAGAGACGGTCTGCGGCTGCAACGGGGTCACCAAGGGAACCATCGTGAACGCCATCCAGACCAAAGGGCTGACTTCGGTAGCCGAAGTAACCAAGGCGACCAAGGCCGGCGGCTCCTGCGGCAAGTGCAAGGGCATGATTGACGAGCTGCTTACAGCCGTGATTGGCAAGGATAAGGTGGTAGCGAAGAACGGCATCTGCGGCTGCACGGATTTGAGCCGGGATGAGATCGTTCTGAAGATTCATGAAATGGGCCTGATGACTACGCGCGAAGTGTATGAGAAGCTCCAGTTCCGCAATCCGGAAGGCTGCTCGAAGTGCCGCCCGGCGATCAACTTCTATCTGAACGTCGCCTTCCCGGATGAACATCTGGACGAGAAGGAATCCCGCTTCGTCAACGAACGGATGCACGGCAACATTCAGAACGACGGCACGTTCTCGGTCATTCCGAGAATGCGCGGCGGCAAGACAACTCCGGAGCAGCTTAAGAAAATTGCGGAAGTTGCGGCGAAATACGATGTGCCGCTCGTCAAAATCACGGGCAGCCAGCGCATCGGCCTCTACGGCGTGAAGAAAGAGGATCTGCCGGAAATGTGGGAAGAACTCGACATGGATTCCGCATCGGCATACGCCAAGGCGGTCCGTTCGGTCAAGACCTGCGTCGGCGCGAACTTCTGCCGCTTCGGCACCCAGGACTCGATGGGGCTCGGCATCAAGCTGGAAGAGCGTTATGAATACATCGACACGCCGCACAAGTTCAAGATGGGCGTATCGGCCTGCCCGCGGAGCTGCGTGGAGACGGGCGTGAAGGATTTCGGCGTCATCGGCGTCGAGAACGGCTTCCAGATCTATATCGGCGGCAACGGCGGTACGGAAGTCAAGGAAGGCAAGCTGCTGACGACGGTGGAGACGGAGCAGGAAGTAATTGATATCTGCGGCGCCATGCTGCAATACTACCGCAAGACCGGCATTTACGCCGAGCGGACGGCTCCGTGGCTGGAACGCCTGGGCTTCGAGCAGGTGAAATCGGTTCTGCTGGACCCCGAGCAGCGCAAAACGCTGCTGGAAGAGCTGGACCGTTCGACGGAAGGCAAACGCCGCAATCCTTGGAATGAAGTCGTCCGCAGTGAAGCGGTTCGCAACGAACTGTACACAGTAGAAAGGGTGTAAGCGATGGGACTGGAACAAGCAAGCGCAGTGCAGGAGAAGATTCGTGTCGTTCGGATGGAGCAGCTGCTGCCCCGCATTGGCCGCTCTTTCCGGATCAAGGATGAAGAGATCGCGGTATTCCGTCTCTCCGACGGAACCATTAAGGCCGTCGGCAACAAGGGCCCCAACAAGCTGGGGCCGCTGGCGGAAGGCACCGTGTCGGGAGAGTATGTGTTCTGCCCGGTCCGCGACTGCCGGGTATCCCTGATTGACGGCCGGGTGCAGGAGCCGGACGAGGGCAGCGTGCCCACTTATGCAACGACCGTCGAGGACGGAGAAGTCTTTATCTGGGTATAGGAGGAGTTCGTGATGGATTATGTAAAACCGGGTGAGGTGCTGGCTTCCATGCTGGAAGCCGGCCAGACGAAGGCTGAAATGTCCTGGAGCCGGCAGTTGATCCGGGGGCTGGTTGCCGGCCTTATCCTGGCCTGCGCAACAACGCTCGCTTATACGGCAGCCGGGCAGACCGGGATTCCGCTGGTCGGCGCCCTGCTGTTCCCGGTCGGCTTCGTCATGATCGTGCTGCTCGGGCAGGATCTCGTTACCGGCAACTTTGCCCTGATTCCGATGGCGGCGCTCGAGCGCCGCACAACGGCAGCCAAGATGCTGGGCAATTTCTTCTGGGTAATTGTCGGCCATCTGATCGGCTGCGCCGCCTACGCGGCGCTGTACAGCCTGACGATCTCGAAGATGGGCAACGACATGTCGAATCCGCTCATTCAGACCGTCATCTCGGCTGCCGAAGCCAAGACGACCGCCTACAAGGCCATGGGCGGGGACGGCTGGACGCTGGCGTTCATCAAGGCAATCCTGTGCAACTGGATGGTTACGCTGGGCGTGCTGCTGTCGATGACCTCCAAGTCCACCGCCGGCAAAATCATGGCCATGTGGCTTCCGATCCTGACCTTCTTCGCCCAGGGCTTCGAGCACACCGTCGTCAACTTCTTCGTCATCCCGGCCGGCATGATGCTGGGCGCGAACGTCAGCTTCGGCGACTGGTGGATCTGGAACGGGATTCCGGTGCTGCTCGGCAACTTCGTCGGCGGCGTCCTGCTGACAGGCCTGCTGTTCTACTTCTCGCAGCAGCGTCTGCGCGACGGACGGAAGGCTTATGAAGCCTCCCGGACGGCAGCAAGAGCGGCAGCGCCTGCTGGAATGGCTCCCGCCAAAACCGGTACGGAAGCATGAGAGGCGGGGCGATTGCCATCGTCGGCGCCGGCCCCGGAGATCCCGAACTGATTACGCTCAAGGCGCTTCGCCGGATTGAGGCGGCCGATGTCATTCTGTACGACCGGCTGGTCAGCGGCGAACTGCTGGATTACGCCCGTGAAGGAGCGCTGCGCATCTACTGCGGCAAGGCTCCCGGACGGCACGCGATGACCCAGGAGAACATTCAGCGGGTCATGCTGGAGCATGCCTTGGCCGGAAGCCGGGTCGTCCGCCTGAAAGGCGGCGATCCTTACGTCTTCGGCAGAGGCGGCGAGGAAGCGATCGCAGCGGCGCAGCAGGGCATTCCGTATGAGGTGATTCCCGGCATTACGTCGTCCATCGGCGCGGCGGCTTCGGCCGGTGTGCCGCTGACCCACCGGGGGTTGTCCGGTTCGTTCGCCGTCGTAACGGGGACCCGGGCGGAGGAGTCGTCCCCCAAGACCCGGTGGGACTGCCTGGCCCACGGCGTAGATACGCTTGTCATCTACATGGGCACGGCGCAGATCGGCGAGATTCGCCGGGAGCTGCTGGCCCACGGGAAGAGCGCATCCACGCCGGTCGCGCTGATCGAGAACGGCACGACTTCGGCCGAGCGCACCTTTGTCGGCACGCTCGGCGGCATGGAGAAGCTGGCCGCTTCCGTACAGCTGCGCAATCCGGCGCTGATCGTGATCGGCGAGACGGTCCGGGTGCGGGAGCAGCTGCTGGCGCTGGAACGGATGGCGGAGCAGCGGGTAGTCGGCTGAAGCCGGGCGAACAGGGAGAGGCAATCGCTCCATTCCTTAGAAAATCAAGCCGCATACGAAAGACCCGCGTCCGTAGAGACGCGGGTCTTTGTGTTGCAGGTCACGCTTGCCGGAGAGAGACGTGTTCAGCCGGGACGGATTGAAGCGTCTACTGGCCGCCGCTGCCGCCGTGCTCCCCGTTGTGGCTGCCGGGAGCGTAGCCGGACTGGAATACGAAGAACCACATCACGCCAAAGCCTACAGCACCGATCAAGGTTAGGAAGCCGCCGAACTCGTACATGTTCTGGGCGCCGAAGTTCTGGAACAGCCACCCGCCCAGCACACCGCCGGCTACCCCGGCAATGCCGCTCCAGCCCAGCGTGAAGAAGGCATGGCCCGACGAGCGGAAGGGGCGCGGGAGCAGCAGCCGGGTCAGCTGCGCGCCGACATAGAAGAAGCCGCCGAACGTAGTGCTGTGCATAATCTGGATCAGGGCAACTTCACGCGGCGTCGTCGCCTGGGCGGTGAGCCACCAGCGGAAGACGAACAGCAGGCTGACGAGCGCGAGCCATCCGAGCAGCGCCGGCACCGAGCGCCGCAGATAGCGTTCACACAGCTTCAGCACGCCGATCTCCAGAAAGGCGGACAGGAAGACGGCCAGTCCGACAATGGAACGGGAGCCGCCCATGTCGGTGATATACAGCGACAGGAAAGTCGTGTTCATCGTGTTCGGGATGGAGACGAGCAGTCCGAAGATCAGGAACGACAGGAAATACGGATTGCGGATCACTCTGCCGATTCCCCGGAACGGATTGGGGGCCACGGCGAATCCGCCGCTGCCCCGGCTCAGGGGGGGCAGCGCGGCGAGCGACAGCATCGCCGCCCCCAGGAGAGCGGCGAAGAGGAACGCCAGCGACGAGATTCCCGCCCGCTCCAGAACGGGACCGGCCAGCAGCGCCGTCAGCGCCCAGCCGACCGAGCCCCACAAGCGGAAGGAGCCGAAGGGGCGTCCGGTATCGCTGATGTAGCTCAGCGTCAGCGTATGGGTCTGGGCCAGCAGCGGCGTCTGGCAGAAATAGAACAGCAGCATGGCCGTATAGAGCGTTTCATATGTATGGGCGCCGAAGGCCAGCTCTGCGAACAGAAGCGTGCCGGTCAGCATCATCAGAACGATTCGCCGGACATGGGGGTAGCGGTCGCTCGACAGTCCCCAGAACGGATTGGCGAAGATCGAGACCAGCGGGCCGAAGGCCAGCAGCAGGCCGATCTCCAGCTTGTTCAAGCCCCTGTCTTGGAGGTACAGCGGAAAATAAGTGGCGAACAGCACCATAGCGCCGTAGACAAAGAAAGTGAACCCTTTCAGAACAAAGGGCGAAGAGGATTTATCCGGTTCTTCCCGCACCACGTAATGCTCCTTTCACATGCGGTTTCGGCATCTGAAATCCCGCTGCGTCTCCCGCAGACGGACAGCCGATGCTATCACTGTATCATTAGTTGAAAGGGGATACAAACCAACAATTATCTAAATTTGTGCTTGGCTGGATAACAAGGACGCATTCTTGCCACAATCACCGGAGGAGGAAGCGGGGACAAGCGCGCCCCGGGCGCAGGGCTTCGGGGCGTATGTCATAACGGGGAGGGAAGGCGGTGCGGCCGGAGAGGCTGCAGGCCTCCCCTATCCGCCGATTTGCGACATCCGCCGCGCGGTCGGCGTGCGGCTCTGATCCTTGCCGGCCAGGGCCAGCGCCATTTCATGGCTGAGCGGCTTGCCGGCCAGCGCGGTGCGGAACAGGGCGCGGACCGCTTCCGGATCGGAGGCGAGCGGGCGGACGTGGTATTCGTCCGACCAGTACAGACAGGCCTTGATATGGCCGTCGGCGGTAAGGCGCAGCCGGTTGCAGCCCTCGCAGAAGTGCTCGCTGACCGGGTGAATCAGGCCGAAGGTTCCGGCCGCACCCGGGACGCGGAGATCCTGCGAGGGGCCGCCCCCGGCGGGAGCTTCGGCCGCTTCGGCCGCCCAGCCGGCATCCCGGCAGGCCTGGGCGACGCGCTCCAGCGGAAGATAAGTCTGCCGCCAGGCATCGGAGGCTTCGCCGATCGGCATATATTCGATGAACCGCACATGCAGCGGGCGGTCCAGCGTCAGCGAGATGAAGTCGGCGATCTCGTCATCGTTGATGCCCTTCATCAGCACGACGTTCAGCTTGATCGGGGCAAGGCCGGCGGCCTGGGCCGCTTCAATCCCCTTCAGCACCCGGGCGACATCGCCGCCCCGGGTAATCCGGGCGAAGCGGTCGGGCCGGAGCGAATCCAGGCTGATATTGACGCGGGCGAGCCCGGCTTCCTTCAGTGCGGCCGCCTTGCCGGGGAGCAGCAGGCCGTTCGTCGTCAGCGACAGCTCCAGGCCGCTGTCTATGCCGGCCAGCATGGCGACCAGCCGCTCCAGTCCGGGCCGCACAAGCGGCTCGCCGCCGGTGAGGCGGATTTTGCGGAGGCCGGCCGGTACGAGGGCGCGCACGACGGCGGCGATCTCGTCATCGTTCATGATCTGCTCGGAGGGCTGGAATGTCATGCCCTCGGCGGGCATACAATATATGCAGCGAAGGTTGCAGCGGTCAGTCACAGAGATGCGCATATAGTCGTGTACCCGGCCGAATGAATCTGTCAGCGCGTCCATGTCAGGTCCTCCCTCGTCTGCTGCCGGGCGTTGTCTGCCATCCCGGTTGGTTGGTACAAATTTTAATCTCTTCGCGCAGGGCCGTCAATGCGGAGCGCCGTTTTTCATCGTCATGCACAATACGGGCGTTGGAGGCTGGAAGAAGGAGAATTTGACAGTCCTGCGACAAATGAAAGCGTTTTGCCATAGAATAGCCATGAAAAGCGCTTACATTACCGTTTATAATGAAAACAGGAACAGGCGGTTCCCTAATTCCGCGCTGTTTCGTACAGATGACCGGCGGGCTTAAGGTCCGGCAAGCGATATGGAATGGGGTACGGAAGCTCGCGGGCCTCCCGCAACCGCCGGGTACACACAAGGAGGAAACCAATCATGACTTCACGGAATGCCCCTTCACTTGTTGTGCCGGATGCCTGCGAACGCTGGCTGGAAGGCAGAGGTTCCCTGTATCAGCTGTATGCGGAATTTCTCGGCCGGAGACCGAAGCTCTCCATGATCGCCGAATGGAGCCTCGACCGGCGGATCGGAGCGCTTCTGGACGGATTGGACAGCGGCCGGGAGCTGAGAAGCTGCCTGTACACCCGGAATGCGGGCGATCTGCCCGGCATTTGGGAGCGCGAGGCCCAGGAGTACGACCGTCTGACTAGCCTCCGGGCAGCCGGACTGGCGGCGGCCCGGGAATCGGAGCTGCGCGGCGAGAAAGAGGATTTCTGCAATGTGCTCTCCGGCATCTATGCCGAATCGGGCATTGTATTCAAGAAATGCGGCGCTGAAGCCGATGACCATATTGCGATTGAGCTGGAATTCATGAGTATTCTCCATGAAGAAATGATGTTTAACAGCTTCTCGGTACGAAGCGCTCTGGAACGGCTGGAGACCCAGGAGAAGTTCCTGGAGGAGCACCTGCTGCTGTGGGCGCCCGGCTTCTGCGCCAAGCTGACCGCTGCAACGGAGAGTCCGCTGTACCGGGGCCTGGCCCGTCTGCTGGAAGAATTTCTGCCTTATGATCTGGAAATGCTGCGCTCCTGGAGAGCGGCGCTGGAAGCGGGTTCGGCCGCTCTGGTCTGACGGCTGTCCCGCCGCGTATCCGGGAACGAACGATAACGGCAGGGCCCTTGGAGGCTCTGCCGTTTGTTTGCGTTCGGCTTTCGGGTCTATAATGGAGGGAATAGGGGAGAGGGGGATGAGAATGGGACTGTATGTCGGTCTGGATATTGGGACGACCAGCACCAAGGTTTTTGCTTACGATGAACAAGGGAATATACGCGGAAGCGGACAGTCCGGGTATTCGCTGCTGGTGCCTGAGCCCGGGAGAGCGGAGCAGCGTCCGGACGATATCGTCCGGGCGGTGACCGAAGCGTTCCGGTTGGCCAAAATCGCCTCTGGCGCCAAGGCCGGCGACATCGCGGCCGTTGGGGTCAGCACCGCCATGCACTCCTTGATGGCGGTCGACGGCGACGGCCATCCCCTGACGCCGCTTGTGACCTGGGCGGATAACCGCAGCGCCCCCCAGATCGGGGAGCTGAAGCGCCGGGGGCTGGACCAGCGGCTGTATGAGCTGACGGGAACGCCGGTGCATCCGATGTCTCCGCTCGGGAAGCTGCTGTGGTGGCGGGAGAACCAGCCGGAGATGTTCGCGAAGGCGGCCAAATTCATCTCCATTAAAGAATACGTATTCCATCGCTTCTTCGGCACGTATGCGCTCGATATCTCGCTCGCTGCGGCCACGGGGCTGCTGCGGGTGGAAGGCGACGACTGGTGCGAGGAAGCGCTGGAGATTGCGGGCGTCGGCCGGGAGCGGCTCGGCGAATTGATGCCGGTCACCCAAGTGCTTAGGGGAATGCGCCCGGAAGCCGCGGAGCGCTGCGGCCTGCTGCCGGAGACGCCGTGGATTGTGGGAGGCAGCGACGGCGCGCTGGCCAATATCGGCTCCGGCGCGGCGGATTACCGCAGCACGGCGGTCACGATCGGGACCAGCGGAGCCGTGCGGCGCTTCGCCCCGAAGCCGGTAACGGACCCGCAGGGACGCACCTTCTGCTACGCCTTCGGCCAGGACCGCTGGCTGATCGGCGGACCGACGAACAACGGCGGAATTGCGCTGCGGTGGTTCAAGGAGCAGTTCATGCCGCCGGAACCGCCGGCAGGCGCCGGATCGGGCGCCGGACTTCCGGCCCAGGACCGCAGACAGCACCGGGGACGGCAGCGGAGCGGTCCGGTGCGAACCCAGGCTGCGCCGTCGGTCAGCCGCGGCTCGTTCGATGAGCTGATCGAGCAGGCGCTGAGCGTTCCTCCCGGTGCGGAGGGGCTGCTCTTCCTGCCGTACCTGAGCGGCGAGCGCGCGCCGCACTGGGACCCCAGCGCCCGCGGCGTGTTCGCCGGAGCGGGGCTGCACCATGAGCGCCGGCATTTTGCCCGGGCGGTGCTGGAAGGCGTCCTGCTGGCCGTCGACAGCGTCACCTCGGCGCTCGCCGAGCTGGCAGGGCCGCCGGAGCGGCTGCTGGCTTCGGGCGGCTTCGCGGCTTCGCCGGGCTGGACCGGCCTGCTGGCCGATATTTCCGGTGTCCGCATTGATGTGCCGGACACCTATGAAGCTTCCGCCCGGGGCGCGGCCATTCTGGCGATGCTGGGCATGGGCGCGATCACCTCGTTGGACGAGCTGGGTGGCGAACTGCCGATATTGCGCAGCCATCTGCCCGATGAACGGAGACGGGCTGTCTATGAGCGGGTCAAGCCGGTGTTCCGCCGGCTGTATGACCGGCTGGAGCCCGTCTTTCCGGAGCTGGCCGCGCTGCAGACGGCGCCGGATGCGCAGCGTCCGGCACGCGGATAGAGTTCAAAAAAGCCAACCCCGAATGATAAGGGGTTGGCTTTTTGAGTTCCGGTTCTCCGGCCGAAGGTTCAGAACCGGCGGCCGGGCGGTAATTATTCTTCTGTAGTCTTGCGGCGGAACTTCATCAGGAACTCGTAGACGATCGGGACGATCACCAGCGTCAGCAGCGTCGAGCTGACGAGGCCGCCGATAACCGTTACGCCGAGACCCTTGGAGATGATGCCTGCGCTGTTCTCAAGCCCGGTAACCAGCGGCAGCAGCGCGCCGATGGTCGCAAGCGCCGTCATCAGAATCGGCCGCAGACGGGTGCCGCCGGCTTCCAGAAGCGCTTCGCGGGTCGACAGACCTTCGCGCTCCTTGTGGATGACGCGGTCAATGAGCACGATGGCGTTCGTGACGACAATCCCGATCAGCATCAGTGCGCCCATGAGCGCCGAGACGTTCAGCGTCTCGCCTGCGATCAGCAGCGCCACGAGCGCGCCGATGACCGTGAACGGCAGCGAGAACAGGATGGCGAACGGCGCCAGCGCCCCGCCGAAGGTGACCACGAGGACGAAGTACACGATGGCGATGGCTGCCAGCATGGCAATGCCGAGCTGGCCGAACGTCTCGTTGATCTGTTCGGTCACGCCGCCGTAAGTGACGGTAACGCCGTCCGGAAGCTCCAGCTTGTCGATCTCATCCTGTACCTTGCCGGAGGCGCTGTTGACGTCGCTGGACAGGATATCGGCCGTGACGCTGACCGTCATCTTGCCGTTCAGACGGGTGATGGAGTCCGGGGAAGTGCCTTCCTCCACCTTGGCTACGTCGCCGATCCGGACCGGAATGCCCAGCGGGGACGTCAGCGTAGCATCTTCCATCTGGTCGATGCTGGTGTAGGTGGTGGCGTCGGTGTCGATATAGACGTTGTAGTTCTTGCCGTCCACCTTCACTTCCGTCAGGACCGGACGGGTGCCCGCAGGAGCGAGCTTCATCGCAATCTGTCCGGCCGTCAGACCGAGCGAGCTGAGCTTCTGCTGGTCGGCGACGATGGTGTACTGCCCGTAGGACTCGGACAGGCTCGTCTCGGCGTCCTTGAAGTTCTTCGTGTCTTTCTGGACGATGCCGAGAATCTGGTCGGCCACCGGCTTGATGTCCTCCAGCGAATCGCCGAAGATGTTGACGGTCAGCGACGAGCCGCCCAGACCGCCTCCGGACATGCCGGACATGTCGCCCCAGGTGCCGTCCGGCACGCTCTCGGTCAGGCCTTCGACCAGCTTCTCCTTCACCTTGTCAAAATCAGGCGTATTGCTGTCATATTCGATGTAGAACAATCCGCTGTTCCCTCCGCCGAAGCCGAACATGCCGCCTCCGCCGATGGAATACTGCATCTGGCTGACATGGTCCTGGGCCAGAATGTACTTCTCGGCCTTCAGCCCTTCTTCCTTGACGTCCTCCAGCGTCTGTCCGGCCTTCGGAGAGAAGGTCAGGATCACGTTCTTCTCTTCCTGGGAGGGCAGGAAGCTGACGCCGATCGGCTTGATAAGGAAGAGGCTCCCCACCAGCAGCAGCACGGCTGCGCCGAAGGTAATCAGCTTGTGGTTCAGCGTCCAGTTCAGAATCTTGCTGTAGCCGCCGGCCAGACGGCCCGGCTTCTCTTCATGGTTCCGCTTGTTCTTCAGACCCTTGCGGAACAGCGAGTGGGCCATCGCCGGCACGAGCGTGATGGCAACCAGCAGCGACGCCAGCAGCGAGAAGACCATCGTCAGCGCGAACGGCAGGAACAGTTCGCCGACCATGCCGCTGACAAAGGCGAGCGGCAGGAAGACCGCGATGGTGACGATCGTCGAAGACATAATCGGCACGAACATTTCCCGCGTGGCTGCGCTGATGAGCTCGCGGCCGCGGAGCTTCTCGCCGGAGAGCGTGAGGCGGCGGTAGATGTTCTCGATGACGACAATCGAGTCGTCGACGACGCGGCCGATGGCAACGGTCATGGCGCCGAGCGTCATCATGTTCAGGGTGATGTCCATCTGGCGCAGACAGAGCATGGCGATCAGCAGCGACAGCGGAATCGAGATGATCGAGATCAGCGTCGAGCGCAGATTGCGCAGGAAGATCAGAATGATGATGACGGCGAACAGGGCGCCGAAGGCGGCCTTGGACAGCATGGTGTTGACCGAATCCTGGATTGGCTTGCCCTGGTCGAGCAGAATATCCAGGTTAATATCCTTGAATTGGCCTTTCAGCTTGTCGATCTCCGACTTGACGTCGTTGACGACTTCGACCGTATTGGCGTCGTTATCCTTCACGATCTGGATGCCGATGGATTCCTTGCCGTTGGTGCGGGAGACGGATTCGGACTGGCCGATAACCTGAATGTCGGCGAGGTCGCCCAGCTTGACCGTGGGCAGGCTGAAGCCGGCAGGCGTCTGTCCGGCGGCAGAACCGGCTCCGGCATTGGCGGCCCCGGCGGCGGCTCCGGCATTGCCGGAAGCGCTGGCAGCTCCGGCGGCAGAACCCGCGCCCGAACCGGCAGCGGCACCCGATCCCGCGCCCTGCGGGATAATCGGAATGGCGACATTCTTGAGGTCATCGACGGTGACAATGTTGCCGTCGATCACGACCGCCTTCTGCGACTCGTCCAGGGTGAACAGGCCGAGCGGTGCATGAACCGACGAGCCCTGGATGATGCCCTTGACCGTATCTTCGGTCAGGCCGTACTGCTTCAGCTTGTCGGGATGGAACTTCAGGTTGACTTCCTTGACGTACTGGCCCGAGATCTGCACAGAAGCAACGCCGCCCAGGTCTTCCAGCGCCGGGCCAATGTCGTTCTCGGCGATTCGCGTCAGGCTCTCCAGATTCTGCGATCCGTTGGACGACAGGCTCAGGGAGATGACCGGCAGCGAGCTCAGGCTGAACCGGGTGATGGTTGGCTTCTGGGCGCCGTCCGGCAGCTTCACATCGTTGATCGCCTCGCGTACGGCGGCGGTGGCGTTGTCCAGGTTCGCGCCGTAGTCGAATTCAATGGTGACATTGGAGGCATTCTCCATCGAAGTGGAGTTGATGTTCTTGATGCCGTCCACATTGCGCAGCCGCTGCTCCATCGGCTTGCTGATGTCGTTGACGACGCCCTCGGGCGCGGCCCCCGGGTAGACGGTGGTGACGTTCAGAAAGGGAATGCTGATGTTCGGCAGCGTCTCCTGCTTCATCGTCAGGGCGCTGTACATGCCCCCGAATACGACGATGATCGTCAGGAGCCAGACGGCGAACTTGTTCTTCAGGGAAAACTGGATCAGGCTCTTCATAAAGTAAGGTAGTCTCTCCTTCTCTCTAATTTCGGTTCAGGTGTTCGAGATAAGCGGTCAACAGCGCCTCCAGCTCTCCGCAGGCTTCGGCAAGCGCCGGGTGCCCCGTCAGGTTGGACAGCATGCCGTTAATGACGGCTCTTCTCGGCAGGGGAAGGCGAACCTCTTCCTCCAGCACGGACAGCGACACCTCGATGTCCTCGCGCTCGCCCGCCTGAAAACTGTCGCTCGCAGCGGCGAGTTCCCGAAGCCGGCGGATGAGCTGAAGCGGATGCCGGAACGGGGGCTCTCCGCAGGAGATCAGTTCGGCCAGGCGGGAAGCCGACAGCAGCGGCTCGGCCTTTCCCTCGATCAGACCGGCCGCCACCATATCCAGCAGCCGGATGAAATGGTCGGCAATGGCGGGTACTTTCAGCGGAGAGAAGGGGTGGAACAGCGCCCGCACATAGGCGCCGACCATGCCGTCGGCGAACAGCCAGAGATCGCCCGAGTAGGGGGCAATTCCCGGTCCGTAGATCTCGCTAAGCCGCTTCCCGAACCAGGCAATCAGCGTCGGCTGCAAGTGGCGCATCCATTCGGCGGGCTTCTTGTCCCGTGTGCTCCCAACCCATTCCTGCACCTGGCGGAGCAGGAACTCCCGCAGCTCGTACAGGTGGTGAAGCAGAATCTCGATCTGCTCGCGCAGCTTCTCTCTCGGCGTCCGGCCGGGCGCGTGGTCCGCAGCCAGCAGAGGTCTGCTGATCAGCCGGAAGCAGTAGAGGAAGATGCTCTCTTCAAGCTCTTCCTTTGATTTAAAGGACAGATACAGGCTTCCCTTGGAGATGCCGCAGCGCTCGGCGATATCCTGCATGGAGGTCGATCCGGGTCCCTTGTCGGCATACAGCTCCATGGCGGCCTTGATAATCTGTGTTTTTTTGTCGGCGGTTCGGTCGGCCAATACGCTTAAGACTCCTTTCCCTGCACGGTAATCCGGCAGTCTGACTATCCGGTTCTCTGATTGACTGATTGGTCAAACCGATTATAGTACAGATGGCCGGAGAATACAAATTCAGCGGTTCCTTTCAGAAATCAATGGGAAGAATGGACAGGATCATGTACAATGTAGAGTGGGCCCACAGCGACTTTTATGTAAAGGTAGGTAATCATGAGAAGAGGTATTCAGGCGATCATTATCATAGGCGCTTTTCTCGCCTTCTATTATTTCGGAGTCGGCCTCTTCGGCAGCACGGCCGCAACCATCATCAGCGTCTTCTCGACGCTTGCGGTCGTCTCGATCTGTCTGGCGATCTTCATGGAGAACCGGAATCCCACAGCCACGCTGGCCTGGATTCTGCTGCTCGTTCTTATTCCGGTGGTCGGGCTCGTGTTCTACTTCCTGTTCGGACAGAACGTATTCAAACGCCGCAAGTACGACAAGAAAGCCGTCCGCACGCAGACGGCCTACGAGCGGATCGACAACGACGCGCTGCGCATGCACCAGGACTGGTCCATCTTCAATCCGGCGCAGCAGAAGCTGCTCGGTCTGTCCCAGCGGCTCGCGCGGACGCCGATTTCTTTTACCAGCGAGACCCGGGTGCTAACCAACGGCGAGGAGACCTTCGGCACGCTGCTGATGGAGCTCAGGCAGGCCCAGCACCATATTCATATGGAGTATTACATCTTCCGGGCGGATGAGATCGGAACCCGGATCAAGTCGATTCTGATCGAGAAGGCCAAGGCGGGCGTGAAGGTCCGGTTCATGGTGGATGCGGTCGGAAGCATGCAGCTGCCGCGCGCATTTCTGGACGAGCTGTCGGAAGCCGGCGTGGAGGTGGCGGCCTACGGAAAGTCGCGTTCCTTCTTCTCCAGCCGGGTCAATTACCGCAATCACCGCAAAATCGTCGTGATCGACGGCGACGTCGCCTTCATGGGCGGCCTCAACGTCGGCGATGAATACCTGAGCCGCAGCAAGACCTACGGATTCTGGCGCGATACCCACATGCTGGTGCGCGGCGAGGCTGTCCGGACCATGCAGATTATCTTCCTTCAGGACTGGATGCATACGACCGGCGAGCGGATTCTGGAGCAGGATTACCTGTCGCCGCAGCTTCGCTACACCGCGGGCGACGGCGCGGTTCAGATTATTCCGAGCGGACCCGACAATGAACGCCGGGCGCTCAAAAATATTTTCTTCGCGATGATCACCTCCGCCCGGAAATCGGTCTGGATTGCCTCTCCGTATTTCATCCCGGATGAGGATATCTACACGGCGATCCGCGTTGCCGCCATGTCGGGACTGGATGTGCGCCTGCTGTTCCCGGCCAAGCCGGACAAGCGGATTCCGTTCTTCGCTTCGCATTCTTACTTCCCGCTGATGCTCGACGCGGGGGTCAAGATCTACGAATACGAGAAAGGATTCATCCACTCGAAGATCCTGATAATCGACGGCGAAGTCGCAACCATCGGCACGGCCAACATGGACATGCGCAGCTTCCATCTCAATTTCGAGGTCAATGCGCTGCTGCTTCAGTCCGAGAGCGTCAAGCGCATTGTCTCCGACTTCGAGCGCGATCTGCTCTCGACCCGGCTGATTGTGCATGAGGAATTCATGCAGAAGCGTCTGCTGGAGCGTCTGCTCGAGTCGGGCGCCCGGCTGATGTCGCCGCTGCTGTAGCGGGAGCGCCGGGCCTTGGCTCGGCCTGTCCGGCAGGCAGATGCGTCCGGACGCGGAATTGGGGCGGGTGGATGTATCGTCGATAGGGAAAGAGAACCAAGAGGACACCCTAGAGGTGTCCTCTTGCCGTTAGGGGCGGAGGTTCCTGAACGGCCGGCCTCGGGGAAGCTTCGGGTGACAGTCCTCTGCACGGTATGTATAATGGTTGTACAGGATTTGTATAAACCTTAACTGGAGTGAACGGCGGCATGTATACAATTAAAGAGGTCGCAGCGATGCTCGACATTCCTTCGGTTACCCTTCGGGCCTGGGAGAGCCGCTACCAAGCGGTGATTCCGCAGCGGACGGAGTCGGGATACCGGCTGTACAGCCAGCGCGATGTCGACGATCTTAGGTGGCTGAAGGAGCAGACAGAAGCCCGGGGAATCGGCATTTCGCACGCCGTCCGGCTGCTGAAGGCCGGCCGGGAGGCGGCCCCGTCCGAGAAGCCCGTTGCGGCGGCTCCCGGTACGCCGGAACAGGCCTACCTCCAGCTGCGGCGGCAGATCTACGAGGCGCTGCTGGAATTTCAGGGAGAACGGGCGGCAGGATTGACCGATTTCGGATTCTCGGTCTACGGCTACGAGACCATGTTCCACGAGGTGCTGGCCCCGGTGCTTGTCCTGGTGGGCGATGCCTGGGAGAACGGAGAGGCCACCGTGGCCCAGGAGCATTACATGACCCATTTTGTCGCGAACCGGTTCCATGCGCTGTTCCATGTGTTCCCCGTCAATGCTTCCCTGCCGAAAGCGGTCTGCTTCTGTCCCGCCGGAGAACGGCACGAAGTCGGTCTTCTGCTGTTCTCGCTGTTCCTGCGCCGCAACGGGGTGGAGGTCATCTATCTGGGAGCGGATACGCCGGAGGAGGGAGTCTCCGCGCTCCTACGGGAGAAAGACGGAATCGGAGCCGTCTGCCTGTCCCTGACCGACCGGGCGCTGCTTCCCTATGCGGAAGAAGTGATTGCGCGGCTGGCCGGACTGGCGGAAGGGGCGCTGTTCATTGCGGGCGGGAGCGCATTCTCCGACTGGCAGAGTCCCGAGGGCTTCCCGGTCCGGCTGCATAGGTCCGGAGAGAATCCGGCCCGGTGGCAGAGCTGGTTCAGCGCCGTATTCGCAGGCCGGAGCCGCCTGCCGGGCAGAATGACGTAGAATTTCATATCCGTAAGAAGCCGGTGGGTCCGAACCGGCGGATTGCCTTGCAGAAGCCCCGGTTGCCGGGGCTTTTTGGCGTGGGCTTCAGAGGCGGCCAAGGCCATAAACCGGCAAAATCGACATTTTTTTAGTTGTGGCCAATCGGTGACGTTTACAGACGGATGAAAAGCCGTTATGATGTTGTATATAGATTGTATAGTATTTGTACAGTTATTGTATAATGTTTGCACAATTGGCCGAAGGGCCAGGGCGGAGGAACGCATGTGACACAGGATAGAACGGCCGCGCGGGTTGCGGTCATCGGAGCGGGACCGGGCGGGCTGGCCGCGGGCATGCTGCTGGCGGCGGAGGGATGCGAAGTCACCGTGTATGAGAAGCAGGCGGTGGTCGGCGGGCGGTCTGCCCGGCTGGAACTGGGAGCCTACCGGTTCGACAGGGGGGCCACCTTCCTCATGATGCCGCATCTGCTGGAGGAACTCTTCGAAATGGCAGGACGGAAGCTTGAGGATTATGTAACGCTGCTGAAGCTGGACCCGTTGTACAGCCTGCATTTCGGCGATACGGTGTTCTCGCCGGGAACCGACCGGGACCGGACCGAGGCGGAGATTGAACGGCTCTTCCCCGGCGACGGCGCGGGGTACCGCCGGTTCATGGCCGACGAGGAGGATAAATTCGCGCGGATTATGCCGCTCTTGCAGCGGCCGTTCGGTTCGTTGGCCGACTATGCCCGGAAGGATGTGCTGCGCGCACTGCCGAAACTGCATGCCGCCGATACGGTATACGGCCGGCTGTCCCGGTATTTCCGCGATGAGCGGCTGCGCTTCGCGTTTACTTTTCAGGCCAAGTATCTCGGAATGTCGCCTTGGGATTGCCCGGGAACCTTCACGATTCTCTCCTATCTGGAGCATGCGTACGGGCTGATGCATCCGGTCGGGGGCGTGCACCGCGTGCTTGAGGCGATGGCCGAGGTGACCGAAGAACACGGCGGCGTTATCCGGACTTCTGCGGGCGTCCGCCGAATCCGGGTGAAGAACGGCCGGGCAACGGGGCTTGCGCTGGAGAACGGCGAGGAGGTGGAATGCGATTACGTGATTCTGGGGGCGGACTTCGGGTCGGCCATGACGACCCTGTTCGAGCCGGGTACGCTGAAGCGCTATACGCCGGACCGAATCGCCCGGAAACGCTTCTCCTGCTCCACCGCCATGCTGTATCTCGGTGTGGACGGGAAGCTGGACCTTCCGCACCATGCCGTTCATTTCGCGGCGGACTACCGGCTGAATGTGGAAGAGATTACGGCAGCCGGCCGGCTGTCGGCCGACCCTTCCCTGTATGTGCACAACCCTTCTGCGCTTGATCCGACGCTGGCCCCGCCCGGCAAATCCTCGCTCTATGTGCTGATGCCGGTGCCGAACCTGAAGGCGGACATCGACTGGGAAGCGGAGCGGGAAAGGGTCCAGGCCTCGATGCTGGAGCGCCTGACACGGATTCCCGGTCTTGAGGACCTCCCGGAGCGGACCGAGGAGCAGCTCTTCTTCTCGCCGCTGGACTGGCAGGACCGGCTGGACGTCTATGCCGGGGCGACCTTCAATCTGGCCCACAATCTGGGCCAGATGATGGCGCTCCGCCCGCATAATGCCTTCGCCGAGGTCGACGGAATCTGGCTGGTGGGCGGAGGTACCCACCCCGGAAGCGGACTGCCGACCATCTTCGAATCGGCGAAGATCAGCGCCCGGCTGCTGCTGGAGCGCCACGGCGCTTCCCGCAGACGCACTGCTGCGGCCGGCGCGGGCCGGGAGGTGACGGGATGAGCCGGATCGGTATCGTCGGCTCGGGAATCGGCGGCCTGACGGCGGCGCTGCTGCTGAGCCGGCAGGGGCATGAAGTTACGGTGTTCGAGCGCGGCTCCGAACCCGGCGGAAGAGTGGCCTGGGAAGCCGAAGGCCCCTACCGGATCGACAAGGGGCCGACGATTGTCCTTCTGCCGGATATGCTGCGCGGCATTCTGGAGGAGGGCGGCTTTCCGGTTGAGCGTCTGGAGCTGCTGCGCTGCGACCCGATGTGCGCGGTTCATGTGCGCGGAGGCCGAACGCTGCGCCGCTATGACAACCCGGCCGCCCAGATGGCGGAGATCGAGCGGCTGTACCCCGGAGAAGGCGCGGGCTTTCTCCGCTTCATGTCCGAGATGGCCCCGCTGTTCCCTCTGGGGCAAGCGGCTTTTCTGGAACGGAGCTTCCCGAACCGGCGCTCGTTCTTCAGCGCAGGCAATCTGAAGCTGATGGCGCGCCTTCGCGCCTATCAGAGTCTCCGGGCAGCGGTCGGCCGCTATTTCCGCAGCGAGGAGCTGCGGGACGCCTTCTCGCTGCAGAGCCTCTATATCGGAGGCGCTCCGTTCCGGACGCCGGGTCTGTACACGATGCTTCCCTATGCGGAGCATGCCTTCGGCGTCTGGATGCTGCGCGGCGGCTACGGCGCGCTTCCGGGTCTGATCGCCTCCGAGCTGCGGCGGCGCGGCGTGCATTTTCGGATGAACGCCGAAGTCACAGAGCTGACGGTAGAAGACGGCGTCTGCACCGGCGTAGTTGCCGAAGGCGCAGCTTTCTCCTTCGACGCCGTGCTGTTCAACGGCGAGTTCCCGTATCTGCGCGGTCTTCTTCCGCCGGAAGCGGTCCGGCTTCTGCCCGGAGGGAAGCGGCGCGGCAAGGCGGGCGCAGTCCGGGCCGAAGCCAGCGCGGCCGCAGACGGACCGCAGGGAATTCATGCCCGCGCCGCCCGGATTCGGGAAGAGGAAGGCCGTCTGCCGCAGGGCGGCGGATCTCGGCCGCACGGGCCGGAGCCGGATGAAAGAGCGGATTCCCGGTATCAGCCTTCCTCGGGCTGTCTGCTGATCTATCTGGGCGTGGCGAAGCGCTGGGCGGAGACGGAAGTGCATCAATTCTTCCTGCCCGCCTCGCTGGATGCAAGCCTTCGCGAGCTGTTCGGGCGGGGCGTCGTCCCCGCAGACCCGTCCTATTATGTCTTCAATCCGGTCGCGCTGGACAGTGCGGCGGCTCCCGAGGGGGAGAGCGTGCTGTATTTCCTGGTGCCGGTTCCCTCGGGAAACGGAATGGACTGGGAGGAAGCGGCCGGACCGCTGGCCGAGCGGGTGCTGGCCGATGCGGAGACGCGGGGTTTCCCGGGACTTGCCGCCCATATCCGGTGGAAGCGGATACGGACGCCCGCGGATGCCGAGCGGGAAGGTCTGTACGGGGGAGGAAGCTTCGGCATTGCGCCGGTGCTCTCCCAGTCGGGCGTCTTCCGGCCGCAGCCGAAGCCCGGAGGAATTGCAGGATTGTACGCCGCCGGGGCTTCGGTGCATCCCGGCGGCGGCGTGCCGATTGTCATGCAGGGGGCCCGGATGGCCGCCCACCAAATTGCAGAGGAGCTGAGAGCCAATGAACGGCGAGATTATTCGACAGTGTGAGGAAATGATGAAGAGGGGCTCGTCTTCGTTCTACCGGGCATTTGCCGGACTGCCGAGTCCGCGCCGGGAGGCGGTCCATGTCATCTATGCGTTCTGCCGGCTGATCGACGACAGCGTGGACGAACCCGAGAATGCCCCGTATACCATTGGGGAGCTGCGGCGGCTGTTCACGGATCTCGATACCGCCGAGGGCCATTTCATCTGGCCGGCGCTCCGCTGGCTGTTCAATTCGTTCCCGCAGATCGGCCGTGATCCGTTCCTGCTGCAGATGGAAGGACAGCTGCGCGACCTTACCTTCACCCATTACCGGACGCTGGATGAACTGGAATCCTACTGCTACCTGGTGGCGGGCACGGTGGGCGAGATGCTGCTGCCGGTACTTCGGGACGACCGCAGCGAAGCTGCCGTATCCGCGGGAATTTCGCTGGGCATAGGCATGCAGATTGTCAACATCATGCGCGATGTCGGCGAAGATCTGGAGCGGGGCCGCCGCTATCTGCCGCTTGAACTGCTGGAGAAATACGGTTACGGAGCGGAGGAGCTGGAGCGCGGCGTTGTGGATGAACGCTTCATTGCCCTGATGCGGGAACTGCGCAGCCATGCGCACCGCTGGTTCCGGCTCGGTCTGGCCGAAGTGGACTCCTACCCGCCCGAGAGCGCTATGGCCGTTGAGCTGGCAGGGGCGTTCTATGCAGCGATCCTGGATGTCATTGAAGATGCCGGTTACGATGTGTTCGCCGGAAGAGCCATTGTCGGGGATGAGGCGAAGCTGCGGATGTTCCGCAAGATTGCGGGACGCTATGCCGCCAGCGAAGCCGGACGATGGCCGGTCACCGGCTGATGGCGCGGCTGTTCTGGTTCTGGTATGCGGCGGGAACGGTGCTTCTGGTGCTGCTGCGTCTGCCGGAGAGCCTGGAATTTGCCAACGGTCTGTTCCTGGTCTTCTATGCGCTGTACGCCTGCTCGCTCCATCTTCGGGAGAGACTCGGCACAACCGGAAATGACTCGTTAGTCATTAAAAAAACACCGCCGGACGCCTATGCCGTCCCTCCGGGCAGATTGGGGCGTGTACGCCGAACCGGTCATTTCGGCCAAACCAGCCAAACCAGCCAAGTCAGCCAAGTCAGCCAAACCGGCCAAACCGGCCAAACCGGCCAAACCGGCCGGAAAGATGGCCTTCCCCGGACTGTTCTGACGGCTGCGCTCATCTGGCTGGCAGGTATGGGGGTCGAGTGGATCGGCGTTCATACCGGACTGCTGTTCGGGGATTACCGGTATTCCTCCGCCCTTGGACCGCTCATGTTCGGCGTGCCCGTTACCCTTGGCTTTGCCTGGATCGCCGTTGTGCTGAACGCGCTGCTGCTGGCGCCGGGAGCGGCGGCGGCTTCCGGGAAGAAGGGAGCCGCCTTCGGCTGGCGTCCGCTGCTCTTCCGGGCCGTTCTGACCGGGTGCTGGGCGGTGCTGCTGGATCTGGTGCTGGACCCGGTGGCCCAGGCCCGGGGCTATTGGGATTGGGGGACGGACGCCGGGTTCTACGGCGTGCCGTGGAGCAATTTTGCCGGCTGGTTCGCCGCCGCCGCGCTGCTCTCCTTCGCACCGGGCCGAATCCGCTTCTCTCCCGCCGGCATTCGGCGGGGCGTTCGGCTCTATCAGGCGATGCTGCTGATGTTCGGTCTGATCTCGCTTCGCGACGGCCTGCCGCTCTGCGCGCTGATCGCCGCCGCGGGCATTCTCTTAGCCGAAGGGAGGGTACGCCATGCTTCGCGCCGACAAGCGGCCCGGGTTTGACTGGTTGTTCTACCGGTACAACAAGGGATATCTGATCTCCCGGCATTTCCGCGGATTTGCCGCCGCCGGAGAGCTTGCGCCGGCTTCGGCCGGGCAGCGGCCGCTGCTCTATATCATGAATCACAGCTCCTGGTGGGACGGTCTGTTGGCCTATCACGCCGCCCGCACTCTGACCCGGGGCGACCATTACTTCATGATGGAAGAGGCGCAGCTTCGCCGGTACCGCTTCTTTCGCAAGCTGGGGGCGTTCTCGGTATCTCCCGGGGACCCCGCTTCAGCCGCTGTCTCGCTCCGCTATACAGTCCGTCTCCTCCGGGGAGGCGGCAGCGTCTGGATGTATCCGCAGGGAGAGATCGTCCCGCTGGAGCAGCGGCCGATCCGCCTGAAGCCCGGCGCTGCGGGGCTGCTCCGGCTCTGTCCGGAGGCGGCCGTCGTTCCGGTTACCCTCTACCACGGCCTGTTCCGCCATTCCAAGCCGGAAGCGACGCTGCTCGCCGGTCCGCCGCTGCTGGATGATTGGAGCGGCATGGAGCGCAGCGAGATCGGGAACCGGCTGGCCGCTGCGCTGACTGCCCAGCTGGAGGAGCACCGGGAGCGGGCCATCGCCGGAGACGGCCGTCTGCCGCCGGGCTGTGTTCCGCTGGTACGGGGCAGGAAATCGGTGCAGGAGCATTTCGACGGCGTATTCGGGAGGGGACGGACATGACGCTGCTCTTGAAGGCGATTGCCGCAGCTCTGGTGATTCAGCTGCTGTTCGCCTGCTGGAATACGGTTCATCTGCCGCTGCTCGGGAGCGGAGGATCTGCCCCTGGCCGCCGGGCCGGGAGAGAACGAAGCCGGGAAGCGGGAGCGGAAGCGAATGAGCGGACTGAACCGGAGGACGGGGCTGAAGAGGCTGGAGGAACGATGCATAAGACGGCGGTCAACCCGAAGCCGGGAAGCTTCCCTCGGAAAAGCTGCGGTGAGGCGTCCGGGGCCCGGCCGGTCCTGTCGATTCTGATTCCGGCCCGCGATGAAGCGGACCGGATCGGCGGCTGTCTGGCCTCGGTTCTCGCCTGCCGCGAGGCGGAGGCGGCCGAGATTCTCGTTCTGGACGACGGCTCGGAGGACGGGACGGCAGAGGCCGCGAGGCGCGCCGGAGGCCCGGCGGTGACGGTGCTGGCCGGCCGCCCGCTGCCGGAGGGCTGGGCCGGCAAGCCGCATGCCTGCGCCCAGCTCGCGGAAGCGGCCCGGGGCAAGTGGCTGCTCTTTCTCGACGCCGATGTCCGGCTGGCGCCAGATGCGCTGGCGGCGGCGCTGGCAACGGGAGAAGCGGCCGTCGGCGGGCTCGTTACCGGCTTTCCCCGGCAGGAGACGGGGACGTGGCTGGAGCGGCTGGTCGTGCCGCTTATGCTGTTTACCGTAGTCTGCCACCTGCCGGTCCCGCTGGTCCGGGGCTCCGCCGATCCCCGGTTCGTGGCGGCGCACGGCGGCTTCATGCTGATCCGCCGTGACGCCTACGACGCCTGCGGCGGACACAGGGCCGTCGCTTCGGCGCTGGTGGATGACATGGCGCTGGCCCGGGCGGTCAAATCGGCGGGAATGCCGGTGACCCTGGCAAATCTGTCCGACCATGTCCGGATGCGCATGTATGAGAACGCGGGGGAAGTCTGGCGGGGCTACCGCAAAAACCTGTACGACGGCCTCGGCCGCCGTCCGCTCCTGCTGCTGGGCGTCATGGCGGTGTACCTGACCGGGTACGTCCTTCCGCCGGCCGTGCTTCTCGGAGCAGGCTTCGCCGGCGATCCCGGGCCAGCGGCCTGGGCTTGTGCCTGCATGCTTCTCGGCGCGGCGATCAAGCGGGTCGCCGATGCGGCAGGGCGGAAATCCGGGGGATACGCGCTGCTGCTGCCGGCCGGAATGCTGGCCCTTGCGTTCATCGCGGCCGCCTCCTGGCGGGGAGCCGGCCGCGGATATTGGTGGAAAGGAAGGCGATACTTATGAGACAGCGGACAGCGGTGGTGATCGGGGCGGGCTTCGGAGGCCTGTCCTGCGCGGTCACGCTCGCCGCCCGGGGGTGGCGCGTGACGGTTCTGGAGCGCCAGGACGCTCCGGGCGGGAAGCTGCGGCGCGTGGAGGAGAACGGCTACCGGTTCGACCGGGGACCGAGCACCATTACGATGCCGCAGGCTTTTGCCGCCCTCTATGAGCTGGCGGGCGAGCGGATGGAGGACCATGTGGAGCTGTATGAGCTGGAGCCCCGCACCCGCAACTGCTTTGCGGACGGCTCGGTCGTCGATCTCAGCCGCGACCCGGAGCGGACGGCGGCGCAGATTGCGCTCTACAGCCCGCAGGATGCGCTGCGCTATCCCGCTTTTCTTCGGGAAGCGGAGAAGCTGTCCCGGCTCAGCCAGCGGCGCTTCCTGAACAGAGGGCCGCTCAGCCTTCGGGACAAGCTGTCGCCGGGAATGATCCGGGATCTGGTGCGCGTGCGCCCGCTGGTGCGGCTGGACACACTGCTCCGCCGCTACTTCAGCCATCCGAATACGCTGGCGATGTTCGGGCGGTATGCCACCTATGTCGGTTCCTCTCCTTACCGGGCGCCCTCCATCTTCGCCATGCTCGGTTATACCGAGGCGGGGGAGGGGGTATTCGGGGTCCGAGGCGGCACTTACCGCTTGATCGAGGCGCTGACCGGCCTGGCGGAGCGCCTCGGCGTGACCCTGCTGACCGGAACGGAAGCGTCGTCGCTTGCCGTGCGCGGCGGACGGGTCACGGGCGTCGAGACCGCGGGAGGCTTCCACGGGGCCGACGCCGTCATCTGCGGCGGGGACGCGCTCAGCGTCAGCAGAATGCTGCTGCCCGAACGCAGCCGCCCGTCGCTGAGCGACCGGAAGATCGGGGCGCTGGAGCCGTCGCTGTCCGGCATGGCGATTCTGGCGGGGGTGAGGCGCACCTATGAAGAGCTGCTGCATCACACGGTGTTTTTTCCGGCGGACTACCGGCCTGAATTCGAGGCGCTGTTCGATACCCGCACGCCTCCGGCCAATCCCGCCGTCTATGTCTGCCACTCGGGACATTCGGAGCCGGGACTTGCGCCCGAAGGGGGCAGCAATCTGTTCATCCTGGCCAATGCGCCCGCGCTCAGCCCGGCCTGCGACTGGGAACACGAGGCGGAGGCCTACGGCCGCCGCGTGCTGGATACGCTGGAAGCGCGGGGCATCGGCGGCCTGCACGGCGCTGAAGTGCTGCGCCGCTGGACGCCGCAGGATATCGAGCGCGACACGCTGGCCCACAAGGGAGCCATCTACGGCATCTCATCCAATACGGCGCGGCAGACGTTCTTCCGCCCGGGCAACCGCTCGGCCGAGCTTCCGAATCTGTGGTATGTCGGAGGAACGGTGCATCCCGGCGGCGGCACGCCGATCGTCTCGCTCTCGGGCCGTCTGGTGGGAGAACGGATTGCGCAGGAGGCGCTCCGCTGAAGGGACGGGATGCCGCGCGGCATCCCGTCTTCGGACATGGTATAATAGGACACTGATATCGGCGCGCGATGAGGGCGCGTCTAACTTACAGTACGGCAGGAGGAAGCCGCGATGGATGCGAGCAGGAACAACAGACCGGCGGAAGCGGGCCGGAATGACGGACCGGGAGACGCTGCTATAGAGGCGTGCAAAAATAGCGGGCCGGCGGGCGCTGCTGACGAAGCGGGCGCACAGGACGGACCGGCAGACGCCGCGCCGGATGCGAACCGGAATAACGGCACGGCGGACGCCGCTTCCGGCTCGCTGCTGCCCGAGCACCGGACGGGCGAGCGCAAAATCGAGCATGTCCGGCTCTGCCTGAACGGCGATGTCGCCGCCCGCGGCGTCACCGCCGGCTTCGAGCGCTACCGGTTCCGGCATAATGCGCTCCCGGAGATCAACTTCGCGGATATTTCATTGAAGGCCTCCTTTCTCGGCTGCGAGCTGCGCACCCCGCTGCTGATCTCGTCGATGACGGGCGGCAGCGCAGCCACCGGCCGGATCAACGCCCGGCTCGCGGAAGCCGCGCAGCGGCGGGGCTGGGCGCTCGGCGTCGGCTCCGTCCGGGCCGCAGTGGAACGCGCGGAGCTGGCGGAGACGTTCCGCGTCCGGGACCGCGCGCCGGACATTCCCGTCATCGCGAATCTCGGCGCAGTCCAGCTAGCGCTCGGCTTCGGGCCGGATGAATGCCGGCGGGCGGTGGACATTGCCGGGGCGGACTGGCTGGTCCTGCATCTGAACACGCTGCAAGAGGTGTTCCAGCCCGAAGGCCAGACGGCCTTTGCGGGACTGCTGCCGCGCATCGAGGCGCTGTGCCGAAGCCTCGAGGTGCCGGTCGGCGTCAAGGAAGTCGGCTGGGGCATCGACGGGGAGACGGCGGTCCGCCTCCGCCGGGCCGGCGTGGCCTTTATTGATGTCGCCGGGGCCGGGGGCACCTCGTGGAGCCAGGTGGAGAAGCTGCGCAGCTCTTCGCCTGTCCACCGGGCCGCAGCGGAGGCTTTTGCCGACTGGGGCATACCGACGGCGGACTGCATCGCCGAGGTGCGGGCCGCCCTGCCGGAGACGCCGCTGATCGGCAGCGGCGGACTTGCCGGCGGCGTCGATGCCGCCAAGGCGCTGGCCTTGGGCGCGGACCTGGCCGGCTTCGGCCGGGGGCTGCTCGGCCCGGCGGTGGAATCGGAAGCGGCGCTGGACGAGGCGCTGGCCCGGGTTGAGCTGGAGCTGAAGACGGCGATGTTCGGAATCGGCGTCTCTTCGGCCGGGAAGCTGCGGGGACATAAGCGGCTGGTCCGCGTATAGAGCGGCATCTTTCGCGGTGTTGCCGCGCATTTTGTTCTCATATATAATAGGTGAGATCGAGAGCGGGATGAGATCAATTTCACGATAAATGGGAGTTGTCATATAAATGGCTTTGAAAGCGGGTATCGTTGGACTGCCGAACGTCGGCAAGTCGACGCTGTTTAACGCAATTACGCAGGCGGGCGCGGAGTCGGCCAATTATCCTTTCTGCACCATCGACCCCAATGTGGGCGTAGTGGAGGTCCCGGACGAGCGGCTGGACAAGCTGACCGAGCTGGTGGTTCCGAACAAGACGGTGCCGACGGCGTTCGAGTTCGTCGATATCGCGGGGCTGGTGCGCGGTGCGAGCAAGGGCGAGGGTCTTGGGAACAAGTTCCTGGCGCATATCCGCGAAGTGGACGCCATTGTGCATGTCGTGCGCTGCTTTGAGGACGAGAACGTAACGCATGTTGACGGCAAGGTGAATCCGATCAGCGACATCCAGACGATCAACCTGGAGCTGATCCTGGCCGATGTGGAGAGCGTAGAGAAACGGATCGACCGTTCCCGCAAAAACATGAAGGGCGGCAACAAACAATACGCTCAGGAAGTGGAAGTGCTGGAGCGCATCAAGGACGCGCTCTACAACGATATGCCGGCCCGAAGTGTGGAGCTGTCGGACGAGGAGAAGCAGATTGTGCGCGATCTGCACCTCCTGACGATGAAGCCGGTGCTGTACGCCGCCAACGTCGGCGAAGACGAGGTAGCCAGCGCCGAAGAGAATCCGTACGTGAAGCAGGTCCGGGAATTCGCGGCGGCCGAGAACGCCGAAGTCGTGCCGATCAGCGCGAAGGTGGAAGCCGAGATCGCCGAGCTGGAAGGCGAAGACAAAGCCATGTTCCTGGAGGAACTGGGACTGGCGGAATCAGGCCTCAACCGGCTGATTAAGGCCGCTTACCGGCTGCTCGGCCTGTACACCTACTTCACGGCCGGCGTGCAGGAAGTGCGCGCCTGGACGATCCGCAAGGGCACGAAGGCGCCCGGCGCAGCCGGCGTCATCCACTCCGACTTCGAGCGCGGCTTCATCCGTGCGGAAGTCGTCGCCTACGACGACCTGATCGCCGCCGGCTCAATGAACGCGGCCAAGGAGCGCGGCCAGCTCCGGCTGGAAGGCAAGGAGTACGTCGTGCAGGACGGCGACGTGATGCATTTCCGGTTCAACGTGTAACCGGAAGAACCGGATGCGCGCTGTCTCCCGGCGGCGCGAAGCTGTCTACTGGGTTAGCCGTCCGCAGGCGGCAACAGAACCATAACGCCCCGAACCGCAGAGCTGCGCCGTTCGGGGCGTTTTTTGTACACGTCTCCGGGAAGCACTGGCTCTTGCACGGTCTGCTCATATCGCTGTCCGCTCATAGGCCTTCGGCTGTCCTGCCCGCTATATCCGCCTGCCGCCCTACTCGCATACGCTTCCAAGCGCCGCCCGGTTCGGACCCAGAAGACCTTATTTGGCTCATTCTTCTGATTGTCCGGAATTAACGGACACCAGAGACCTTATATCGAAATGTAAGCGTTAATCATGGCCTGAATCACCCCAATAAGAGCTCCTAGGTCCGCGAAGAACGAAAAAAGGCTGCTTACAGAGCAAATAAGGACTCTGTGGTCCGAAATCCGGGATTATGCGAACATCCGGCGCTCTGGCAGATCTGCGAATGGACCCGATGACCGAGTCGGATAACTCGGCATTCGATTCAAATGGGCGTCTGCTGTATTGCACCTCTTCACACCTGTTCAAAATATTATGGCTTATTTGTATGATGCGGAGGTCGCGCTAATAGGGACAGGAATCAATCTGGCGGAAATTTTGTTTCTTATGCGTTTGATGCTATTTTTTGCTCCATAGCCGCCGCCATAGCCTTATAAGCCTGTCTGAACCGCCACCGGGTCCCATTAGGAAGCCAGCGCCTCCTTCGTAATCTGCTCGATGTCGATCGGGCAGCGGGAGCCCTCTGCCACCATGTCGGGGAGAATATGGGTCAGGAAATAATCGACGCAATGCAGCGGAACTTTCTTGATCGCGATGAGCGCCAGACGGTACATGACCACAAATTCGGGCTCTGTATTGCCGCGCTGGAGTTCGCCGAAGGCCTCGTAGACCTGGTCGAGCTTGTCCGCCACTTCGAGGATGCGGCCCTCCAGGGAGTCATCCTTGCCTTCCCGCAGCTGCCTGCGGAAGATCGGCTTGAATTCCTCGGGAATATGCTCGTCGATGAAATGGGCGACCATGCCCTCTTCGACCTTTTGCAGCATGGCGCGCAGCTCCAGCGAATAGTGCTTCACGGGCGTTTTGATGTCCCCGATAAAGATTTCCCCGTAGTCATGGCTGCTGGTAACCTCGTACAGCTTCTTCCAATCCACGGCGACGCCGTGGGTCTCCTCGATGTCGGCGAGCGTTTTGGCGTACTGCACCACCTTCCACGAGTGGGCCGATACGCTGTGCTCCTCGAATTTGAACCGGCCGGGACAGCGGATGATGCGTTCCAGATCGGTTAATGATTGAAAATAGGCGTGGATTCCCATCGCGGATCTTCCTTCCTCCGGGCTTGGCATCGTGCATGCCATCCGAATCGTATTTTCTTCCAGTCTAAACCGGATTTGTTAGCGGACCATTAACTTCCGAAGAGAGGTGGACCGGTTCCGGTGCGCGGGAAGGGCCGTAACCGGCGGTGTAGCCAACCGCCGCTCTTCGTGATATAATATAAAGTCGTGTATGCCATGTTTATTTGCAAGGGCGTAGACGCTTTTTTTCAAATTATCCGAATGGAATCAGGAGAGGTGAATTCCCTTGTTGGACCGATTGCAATCTCTGGCGGACCGCTATGAGAAACTCAGTGAACTGCTTTGCGATCCGGATGTTGCAAGCGACAGTAAGAAACTGAGGGACTATTCCAAAGAGCAATCCGATCTGCAGCCCGCTTACGAGGCTTACGTTGAATATAGAACCGTCATGGAAGAGCTGGACGCCGCCAAGCAGATGCAGGGTGAGAAGCTGGACGACGACATGCGCGAAATGGTGAAGATGGAGATTGACGAGCTGTCTTCCCGCCAGACCGAGCTGGAGGAGAAGATCCGCATTCTGCTGCTGCCCAAAGATCCGAACGACGACAAGAACGTGATCGTGGAAATCCGCGGCGCGGCCGGCGGCGACGAAGCGGCGCTGTTCGCTTCCGACCTGTACCGGATGTATACCCGTTATGCCGACAACCAGGGCTGGCGCGTGGAACTGATGGACGCCAACATGAACGATCTCGGCGGCTTCAAGGAAGTCATTTTCCTGATCAACGGCAAGGGCGCTTACAGCAAAATGAAATACGAGAGCGGCGCGCACCGCGTACAGCGCATCCCGACGACCGAATCGGGCGGACGCATTCACACCTCGACCTCTACGGTCGCGGTCATGCCGGAAGCTGAAGAGATCGACATCGAGATTCTCGACAAGGACATCCGGGTCGATACGTTCTGCTCCAGCGGGGCGGGCGGCCAGTCCGTCAACACGACCAAGTCGGCGGTGCGCGTCACGCACATTCCAACCGGCATCGTGGCTACCTGCCAGGACGGCAAATCGCAGAACTCCAACAAGGAGAAGGCGCTGCAGGTGCTGCGCGCCCGCATCTCCGATATGATGCGCCAGGAAGAGGAAGCGAAGTATGCCGGAGAGCGCAAGTCCAAGGTGGGCACAGGCGACCGGAGCGAGCGCATCCGCACCTACAACTTCCCGCAGAGCCGGGTGACGGACCACCGGATCGGACTGACGCTGCACCGGCTGGACCAGGTTATGAACGGCGAGATTGAAGAAATCATCTCCGCACTCTCGATTGCCGAGCAGGCGGAACTGATGGAAAAAGGAGAATAATGCTTTGAGACAAGGCGCATTTGTTATGTCGCAGGTGCAAAGCATCCGGGAAGCCTTTGCGGAGGCTTCTTCTTTTTTGGCGGCAAGCGGAGCCCACGAGCCGCAGCGCAGCGCCCGGCTGCTGCTGGAGCATGTGCTGGGCGTCTCGGGCGCGGGGTTCTACCTGGCGCTGCCCGAGCCGTTCCCGCCGGAACGGGCCGAAGCGTGGCAGGCGGCGGTCAGCCGCCGGGGCCGGGGCGAACCGGCGCAGTATATTATCGGGGAGCAGGAATTCTACGGCCGCCCCTTTGAGGTGACGCCGGACGTGTTGATCCCGCGGCCGGAGACGGAGCTGCTGGTGGAGGCGGTGCTGCGGTACGCGGCGGAGCTGTTGCCGGCCGGGAGCGCGGGCGCCGGGAGCGGAAGCGCCGGGCCTGACCGGCAGACGGCGGAAGACGGCCGAGGCGATTCCGGCGGAGAAGGCGGTCAGGGGGGAGCTGGAACGGTAGGCGGGGAAGGCAGTTATGGCGGGGCCGGAACGGAAGACGGCCCAAGCGAGCCGCTGCCGGCGCCGCCCGCCGTCCGCCCGCTGACGGCGCTCGACATCGGCGCCGGCAGCGGCGCAATCGCCGTTACGCTGGCGGCCGAATCGCCGGCGTGGCGCGTGCTGGCCGGCGATCTCTCGCCGGCGGCGCTGGCCGTCGCCGCGCGCAACGCCTCCCGGCACGGCGCGGCGGTGGAGCTGCGGCTCGGCGATCTGCTGGAGCCGTTCCGGGGGCTGGAGACGGATATCCTCGTCTCCAATCCGCCCTACATTCCCGGCGGCGATCTCGCCGGGCTGCAGGCGGAGGTGCGGGACTATGAGCCGCACCTCGCGCTGGACGGCGGGACGGACGGGCTGGACCCGTACCGCCGGATGCTGGAGCAGCTTCCGCTGCTCGCTCGCCCGCCGCGCCTGATCGGCTTCGAGCTCGGGCTCGGGCAGGCGGAGGCGGTCGCGGATCTGCTGCGGGCGGCCGGCCATTGGGACGAGATCGTCACCATTGACGATCTGGCCGGCATTGCGCGCCATGTATTGGGAATGGCGCGCGGTTGAAATACCTGCCCCCGCTCCGTACAATGAGGGAAGAACGATTGTATCCGCGCACTGCGGGAACGAAGCGGGGCGTGACATCGTTTATTATCAATATGGCCAGCACGGCTGCGCCGCGTTCGGGCCTGGCCGTGAAGATTCAATCTTAGGAGGAGCCGCGTTGCTGCATAAATTCAAGAAAATCGACGGCGGCATCGTCGTCGTGCTGCTGCTGCTGATGGTCATCAGCCTGTTCGCGATCTACAGCGTGACCCATGGCCGGGCCGAGGACGGCTTCCAAATCAAGATGCTGAAATTCTATGTGCTCGGCTTTGCGGCCTTCATCGGCTTGTCGCTGTTCGATTACCGCTGGCTCGTTAAATATGCGCTCTATATCTACATCCTGGGCATCGGCATTCTCGTGCTGGTCAGCTTCATCGGCAAGGTGGAGAACGGGGCGCAGGGCTGGATCAAATTTGGCGGATTCAGCCTGCAGCCGGCAGAGCTGTTCAAGCTGATTCTCATTCTGTTCCTGTCTGCGGTGCTGTTTCGCAAGAACCGGGCGAGGCTCCGGTTCTGGGGCGATGTCGTGCCGCTCGCGCTGGTGACGCTGCTGCCGTTCGCCATTGTCATTATGCAGAACGACCTGGGCAACGGACTCAGCTATCTCGTGATCCTGATGGGGATGCTGTGGATCGGCAACATCCGGTTCACCCATGCGCTGCTCGGACTCGTGATCCTCGGCGGTTCCATCGGCGGGGGAATTTTCTCTTATGTGCATTACCATGACCAGGTGACGCATTTTCTCTCCGACACCTTGGGACGGCCCCATCTCGTCGAGCGGTTCGATCCGTGGCTCGCGCCCGAGAAAGCGACGGCCAAGGCCAGCTATCATACGAAGAATGCCAAGCTGGCCATCGCTTCGGGCGGCATGAGCGGAGAAGGCTACATGAAGGGAAGCTCGGTGCAGACAGAGCGGGTACCGTATACGTATTCCGATTCCATCTTCGTCGAGATTGCCGAGGAATTCGGCTTCGTCGGCTCGGCGGTGCTGCTGCTGCTGTATTTTATCCTGATTCACCGGATGGTTCTGATTGCGCTGGAGTGCCGGGACCGGGGCGGGCCGATGCTGATCGTCGGCGTCGTCGCCATGCTGCTGTACCAGATCTTCGAGAATATCGGCGCTTTCCTCGGACTCATGCCGCTGACCGGCATCACCCTGCCGTTTATCAGCTATGGCGGCACCTCGCTGCTGATCAACATGGCGAGCATCGGGCTTGTAATGAGCGTGCGCCTGCACGGGCGGGAAGAGGAAGAGGATTTGCCGGAACTGGAGTATAACAGCCCTGCCAAGGGCGGCTCCGGCGGTAAGTCGGCCAGAACTTCCAGGACGGCGAAGCAGGCGTGAGAGGGGGAGGGACAGGCGGCGTTCGCAGTCTTGCCTGTTCCGAGGGTGTACACAACTCAATCGAGATTTTATAGTCAAGCGGTCGTTCAAGAATACTCTTCTTGGGCGGCCGCTTTGATTATAGGCATTAAAAAATACAATTAACCAAATTTCGGGAGCCGATATCCCCGCCGGACAGGAAGGGGTAACCCCTTATTGGGTCTTTAATCAGACGGTTCAATATGAGGGCAAGACCAGGCCTCGTTTCTTGGTGAAAAAAGACGGCATGGTTGAAGCGACCTGGAAGCTGTCTCCCCCGCTTGTTGACGGAGCAATACAAACCTTGCCATACATCCTCGTGCAGGGGAGATTGCTGAAATAAAGGCGGTACCCGAGCGGGAAAGGGGGGGCTGGAAACAACCTTCCGTGGTTAAAATAAACGGCCCTGCGATATCCGCAGAGCCTTTATTGATGCAATCGTTCAGTGAAAACCAGATTAGGCCTTTTCTTTCACCGCGGCCACCGAGTAGGTGATCAGTTCGCTGCCGAGAACCGGAGATTCCTGGCGGTCCGCTTCGGCGCCCGGCTCCGGACGCTTGTGGGCCGCCTTGAATGCATCGCTGTTGCGCCATTCCCCAAAGGACTCCATGGAATCCCAGTACATGTTGACGTTTAGCTCGTCATACTCCGTCAGGTTCTGGGTCAGCCAGACCTCCACCTTAACGAAGCCCTCGAAGGTATCGAGCGGTCCCGGCGCAGCAAATCTCGGCGCCATCGCCTCGCCCATCCCTTTCTTCACTCTGATCCGGTTGGTCACAATAATCATGCCGCTTCAGCTCCTTTGCATAGTTTAAGCAGAGGATGATCTCCTATTGCCGCTGTTCCTCCCAATCCCCGTCGTCCTGGTGCCTGAATACATGGATCTGATGATCCGCCGCTTCTCCCTTTAGGTAGGAATAGCCGCCTTCTTCCCACTCTTTCAGAACAGTCACAGACAGGGAATCGGCAGAATTGCCCGAACGTGGCGGACTCTGCCACTGCCCGTCAATTCACCGGATTTGTTGGCCTTCGGGATAAAAAACGTGCCACTGCGTACGCCCCAGTTCCTCGCCCTGCATCCCGGCTTATCCGCCCATTAAATGATGGGCGCTTAGAATGCTGAACCGATACTCCAGCCAGTCTCTGGACCAGAGTTTGTATTCGTTATGCGTATTCGGCTCTACTGTAACATGAGCCGTCTCTTCTTGCGGCATGTCCTCTCCGGCAAGGTGCAGAATTCGCTCCATTGCCGTAATCCGCAGAGCCATATAGAAGAGAATTCCGCACACGCCGAGAAGCACAGGCAGCCGCCTTCTGGATCTCATGACGATGCCTGCCGGTATTGCTGCCAGCAGCGGAACCCAGATGAACGGGTCTCCCAGGGTGATTGTACCTACCCGGAATGCGGCCGAATTCAGCGGATACAGCAGAACCACCTCGTGATCCATTATATCCAAAAGGAGGTGCCCGATCCATTCCGCCAGGATGCAGGCGCACCAGACTCGCCGGAACCGGATGTCTCCGAGCAGACGGCAGGCGGGGATGGCTACGACCAGGACGATGAGCGGAGCGGCGATAAGAGAGTGAGACCACAAGTTCGTTGCCCTTCCGCCCAGCAGGTCCGGAAGGACGGCAGATACCGCGCCCGCGCTTAAGGTAAGAAGCCGTTCTCTCGGGGTACGGCGCGGGAGTAGAAGCCAGGCTGTCGACATTCCGAGCAGGAGGTGCGAAAGCAGGTGAAAGCCTAGATACAACATGGAATCCAGAGTGGTGTCCCCCTATTCCGCAGCAAGGCGGAGCTTTTGTCTCGTACCTCGTACCTAATCTGCCATCTGCCATGTACCGGAAGAGTTCTGCATGCGCGAGGAAATACCTGCACTCTATTGAAATAAAAGGATTGAAAAGGCGGGGTTTAGTTTCTCTCTCTTTCGGACATACTGCCTTACATAAGAGATTCAGAGAGTGAGAGGGGCGAGAAGAATGATGAAGCATACGCCATGGATATCCGGGGACGGGCTGCGAAAGGCCGTCAAGCATACCGCTATTTTAATTACGATAATTATGGTTCTGATGATGGCTTGGGAAAGTCAAAAAAGCGATGCCGCCGCCGTAGAAGCGGCCATTCCGGCCCAGTCGATCCGGCTGCGGATTCTGGCCAATTCCGATTCCGCAGGCGATCAGCTCGTCAAGCGGCAGCTCCGCGACCGGGTCGTGGAGCAGATGAACACCTGGGTGGCGGGTCTGGAAGATCCGCAGAGTCTGGAGCAGGCCCGGACGCTGATCCGCAGCCACCTGCCGGAGCTGGACGCGCTGGTGGACCGGGAGCTGAAGGAACGCGGCTTGACCTACGGCCATAAGGTGGAGCTGGGCATTGTGCCGTTCCCGACCAAAATGTACGGCGGAACCGTCTATCCCGCCGGGGACTACGAAGCGCTGCGGATTACGCTCGGCGCAGGCAGCGGACAGAACTGGTGGTGCGTGCTGTTCCCGCCGCTGTGCTTCATCGACGCCGGGTCCGGCGATGCCGCCGCCAAGCCGGCCCCGACGGACGGGAACGGAGCACAAGCCGATTCCGCTGCGAAGAACGGGAAGACGGCAGCGGCCGGACAGAAAGGCGCTGTGAAGGGAGCCGTCCCCGACGGGACCGGCCAAGCCGGAACGGGAGGGAGTACGGCCGCCAAGGCGGAAGCGCCGCAGGTGAAATTCTTCATCGTGGAGCTGCTGGAGAAGGTGTTTCAATGGATCGCCTCGCTCTGGAAGTAGAAGCAAGCTACTGTTTTGAGCCGATCTGTGATAGTATTTGGAGAGAATCTTGACGGCTGCGGCCGGATGAACCGGCGGCGCTTTGCCGGTAATTATAGTTGCGCATGGCAGCGAAGGCCCCGCATGGCGAGGGTCTTTTGCTTATGCCGGAGCGAAGAACAGAAAGAGGATGGAAGGCCATGAACGAGAGACTGCGAGAACCCCATACGGTCTGCTGGAAGCTGGAAGACCCGGAATCGGCGCTTGCGCCGGTGAGCGCGAGCGACCGCCAGGCGCTGGCCGAAGCGGCCGAGCTGCTGCGGCGCGGAGAGACGGTGGCCTTCCCGACAGAGACGGTCTACGGCTTGGGAGCCAATGCGCAAAGCACGGAGGCGGTGCAGCGGATCTTTGCGGCAAAAGGCCGGCCGTCGGACAATCCGCTGATTGTCCATATCGCCGACCGCTCGGCGCTGGAAGGCTTAGTAACCGAGGTGCCGCCTGCGGCCGCGGCGCTGATGGACGCTTACTGGCCCGGCCCGCTGACCGTGGTGCTGCCGCTGCGCGGCGGCGCCGTGTCGCCCCGGGTCAGCGCCGGGCTCGATACGGTCGGCATCCGCATGCCGGACCATCCGGTGGCGCTGGCGCTGCTGACAGCGGCCGGCTGCCCGGTGGCGGCACCGAGCGCCAACCGCTCCGGGCGGCCGAGTCCGACGACGGCCGCCCATGTGCTGGACGACCTCGCCGGAGCGGTCGGCGGAGTGCTGGACGGCGGAGCGGCCGGGGTCGGCCTGGAGTCCACCGTCATCCAGGTGCTGGATGACGGGAAGGTCGCCGTGCTCCGCCCCGGCGGCATTACGGCCGAGCAGCTCGCGGCCGTCGTCGGCGCGGACGCGGTGCTGCCGCCCGCGCCGCCGGTGGATTTCACGGCGCCTGCGGATGCCGTGAAGCCTCCCGCGTCCGGCGATGACGCCGCCGGACCGGACGCCGCCCGCACGGATGCGGGCGGCAGCGGCCCGGCGCCGCGCGCGCCGGGCATGAAGTACGCGCACTATGCGCCGCGGGGCGAGCTGCGCATCGTGCGCGCGTCTTCGCCGCAGGCCGCGGCGAAGGCGGCGGCGGGCCTCTTGGCCGAGGCGGCGGCGCGCGGCGAGACGACGGGACTGCTTCTCTTCGAGGAGCATGTCCCGCTCTATCCCGCCGGCGCAGCCGCCTGCACCGTGTCCCTCGGCCCGCTGGCCGGGCTCGAAGCGGCGGCGCGCACGCTGTACGCCGCGCTCCGCCGCTTCGATGAAGCGGGCGCCACCTATATCCTTGCGGAGGCCTGCCCGGAGGAAGGGCTCGGGGCAGCCGTCATGAACCGGCTGCTGAAGGCGGCGGCCGGCCGCGTGATCGAGGCCGGCCGGTAGCTTTTTGCCCGGGAGGCTGACTGCCCGGCATCTCTGCGTTCCGCTGCCCGCCCGCCTTCTCCCCCTGCCCGTCATGTTTGTCCGCTCCTCTGCATATCGTGGAGAGACAGACACTCGTGGGGTATGGAGGGTTCGGGATGGGCGTAGGAGAAGTGTATGCCGGCTGGGGGCAGGTGCTGACGGTAGCGATGATGGCGGTGGCGCTTGGCTTCGACGCCTTTTCGCTCGGTGTCGGCATCGGGATGCGGGGCATCCGGCTGCTGCATGTGCTGCAGATGAGTCTGCTGATCGCTGTGTTTCATGTCGTGATGCCGCTGCTGGGCCTGTTCACGGGAGAGTATGTGGGCCATCTTCTGGGCCGGGTGGCCGGCGCGGCCGCCGGCGGTCTGCTGGTTCTGCTCGGCGGACATATGGTCGTGAACTCTTTCCGCTCCGGAGATGAGGAGGAGGCGCGGGCAATCGACCACCGGAAGCTGTGGGGCATGCTGCTGATTTCGCTGAGCGTCAGCATTGATTCCTTCTCGGTCGGCGTGTCGCTGGGGATGTTCGTCAGCAATGTACCCCTGACCGTGTTGGCCTTCGGCGCAGCCGGTGGCCTGATGGCGATTGGCGGCCTGCTGCTCGGAAGACGGGCCAGCCGGAAGCTGGGCAGCTTCGGGGAAGCGCTCGGAGGAGCGATTCTGCTGGGGTTTGGCTTGTTGTTTATCTTCTGATACAATTATTGTTAATCTGGGGCTGTCTGGAGTTATACATTCTACTTGGAGGTGACCCGCATGCTTCGCATCTTGTTTGTCTGCACCGGCAACACCTGCCGCAGTCCCATGGCCGAAGGCTTGCTCCGCAAGCTGGCCGCCGAACGCAATCTGGATCTGGAGGTGCGGTCGGCCGGAGTCGCCGCCATTGACGGCAATTCCATGTCCCGCCATGCCGCAGCCATACTGCGCGACGAAGGCGTTCAGGGAGACATTACCTCTTCGCAGCTGAAGATCGGGCACATTGAGTGGGCCGATCTGGTCCTGACTCTGACCCAGAGCCACAAGCGCCATGTGCTGCAGGTCCATCCGGCGGCGGTCGGCAAGACCTATACGCTCAAGGAATATGTGCAGGATGAAGAGTCGGTGCGCCGCGATCTGGAGGAACTGGACAGTCTTTATGCCGGCATCGAATTGAGCCGGACGCTGGGCCGGGAGCCCGAATCCGAGGATTTGCAGCGGGTGATCGAGATCCGCCAGCGCATTCCAAGCGGCGATATTGTAGATCCGTTCGGCGGAAGCCGGGAGGATTACGAGCTGGCTGCGGCCGAAATCCGCAGTTCGCTGTACCGTCTGCTGGACAAGCTCGAAAGCTTGCGTCTGCTGTAAGGAACGGTTGATTTTCGGCGTGTGATGCTTTAATATAAAAGAGCAAATCAAGGTTTCGGTGTAACTGGCGACAAGTGTGGGATTAACCACGATGGAGCACCGGAATAAACGGCCGGTCGCCTGGGCAGAAGAGCAAATCCGCAGCCATTTCGCGGACTGCTCTTTTTTGTTTAAATGGAAGCCGCTGTCAGAAGGGGGCTGAAGACTTGGAAGCATCCACGGATTGGGAAGAGGCGACCGCAGCGATTCTGCGGGAGCTGGCTGAAGCGGGACGGCTCGGTCCCGGGAAGGTCGTTGTGATCGGCGCCAGCACGAGCGAGGTAGCCGGGGCGCGCATCGGTACAGGCGGGGCGCTGGAGACGGCCCGCCGTCTGCTGGCCGGTGTCCGCCGGGCGGCGGAGGAATACGGCTTCGAGCCTGTCTTCCAATGCTGCGAGCATTTGAACCGCGCGATTGTGATGGAGCGCGGGCTGCTGGAGCGGCTGGGGCTGAAGGAAGTCTCCGCCGTTCCGGTGCCCGGCGCAGGCGGCTCAATGGCCGCCGCTGCCTACGAGTCGATGAGCGACCCGGTTCTGGCCGAGACGGTGGAAGCGCACGGCGGCATCGACATCGGCGAGACGCTGATCGGCATGCATCTGCGCCGCGTAGCAGTGCCGTTCCGGCCGTCGCTGCGGGAAGTGGGACAGGCCCGGGTAACCGCCGCCTTCACCCGGCCGCCGCTGATCGGCGGGGAACGCGCTGTCTACACGGCGCCCCTCCGCGGCAACGCGAGCAACTGCGAGTAATACGAGCGTGTTTCATCATCATTTTGGAGGAGGAAACAAAGAAATGGAGCAACTGCGCAAGAGCGACCCTGCCGTACTGGAAGCCATGGGGCTTGAACTGAAACGCCAGAAGGCAAATATCGAACTGATCGCGTCCGAGAACATCGTCAGCGAAGCCGTCATGGAAGCGATGGGTTCCGTTCTGACGAACAAATATGCCGAGGGCTATCCCGGCAAGCGTTACTACGGCGGATGCGAAGATGTGGACATCGTCGAGAACCTGGCCCGCGACCGGGCCAAGGAACTGTTCGGCGCCGAGCATGCCAATGTGCAGCCCCACTCCGGCGCCCAGGCGAACCTCGCTGTCTATCTGGCCGCGCTGAACACCGGGGATACGGTGCTGGGCATGAACCTGGCCCACGGGGGCCATCTCACGCACGGCAGCCCGGTCAATGCTTCCGGTCTGCTCTATAACTTTGTAGCCTACGGTGTGCAGGAGGATTCATTCCTCATTGACTACGATGAAGTCCGCAAGGCGGCGTTCAAGCACCGTCCGCGTCTGATTGTAGCCGGGGCGAGTGCTTATCCGCGGACCATCGACTTTGAAGCGCTGGCTTCCATTGCCCAGGATGTGGGCGCCCTCTTCATGGTCGATATGGCGCATATCGCCGGTCTGGTAGCCGCAGGCGTGCATCCGAGCCCGGTTCCGCATGCCCACTTTGTCACGACAACGACGCACAAGACGCTCCGCGGTCCCCGCGGCGGTATGATTCTCTGCAGACAGCCTTGGGCGGCGGCGATCGACAAGGCCGTCTTCCCGGGAACGCAGGGCGGACCGCTGATGCATGTGATCGCCTCCAAGGCGGTGGCGTTCGGCGAAGCGCTGCAGCCGTCCTTCAAGACGTACGCGGAGAATGTGGTCAAGAATGCCAAGGTGCTCGCCGAAACGCTGATTGCCGAAGGCGTGAACATCGTATCCGGGGGTACGGACAACCACCTCATGCTGGTGGATACCCGGAATCTGAACATTACGGGCAAGGATGCGGAGAAGGTGCTGGATTCGATCGGCATTACCGTCAACAAGAACGCCATTCCGTTCGACCCGACCAGCCCGTTCGTAACCAGCGGCATCCGGATCGGAACGCCGGCCATTACTTCCCGCGGCATGGACGAGCAGGCAATGACCGAGATCGGCGCCATTATTGCGGCGGTCCTGAAGCAGCCGAAGGATGATGGCGTACTCAAGGACGCTGCGCGCCGGGTGGCTGCGCTGACCGAGCGTTTCCCAATCTACCCCGGACTCCAGTACTAAGCCCTATTGTTTCTTCTATATTATTGGAAGTTCGTTTTGCTTGTTCCCCGCCTGCGTATCCTTGAACTGTGACCCACAAGAAGGACACTTTGAAAAAAGTGACCCCTC
>NZ_VYKK01000028.1 GCF_008710135.1 Paenibacillus spiritus
CTAGGTGTTTTTTTCAATGTCCACTAAATGGGGTCTTGACCACCGGATGACGGAGGTTGTTTGGCTCGAGGAGGATTCTCTGCGCGGACAGGCCCAGCCGATCATGACTACTGCGCCCCCGGCACGGAGCGGCCGAGAGTCCCCGAAGATGTCCGGGTACACTCCACCTTGGCCTTGGCCTTAAAGTCCTCAGCTCTGCGGCTGAAGCTCCTGCGTCCGCTTCGCATCCCGCAGCAATACAGGCTTCAAGTATTGGCCTGTATACGATTCGGGCACTTCAATAATCTGCTCGGGCGTTCCCTTGGCGATAACGGTACCACCGCCGCTGCCGCCCTCCGGCCCCATGTCGATAATGTAGTCCGCCGTCTTGATGACATCCAGATTATGCTCGATTACGAGCACCGATTCGCCGGAGTCCACAAGACGGTGCAGCACATCCAGCAGCCGGCCGATATCGTCAACATGCAGACCCGTTGTCGGTTCATCGAGAATGTAGAGTGTCTTCCCGGTGCTCCGGCGGTACAGCTCCGAAGCCAGCTTGACGCGCTGCGCCTCGCCGCCCGAGAGCGTGGTTCCGGGCTGGCCCAGCTTGATGTAGCCCAACCCCACATCCAGCAACGTCTTCATCTTGCGGTGAATGCGCGGAATGTTCTCGAAGAAGGACGTCGCATCCTCAACCGTCATTTCCAGCACATCGGCAATGTTCTTGCCTTTGTACTTGACCTCCAGCGTCTCCCGGTTATACCGTTTGCCCTTGCAGACTTCGCACGGGACATAGACATCCGGCAGGAAGTGCATCTCGATCTTGATGATGCCGTCGCCCTTGCAGGCCTCGCAGCGGCCGCCCTTGATATTGAAGCTGAAGCGTCCCTTCTGGAACCCGCGCAGCTTGGCATCGTTGGTCTTGGAGAAGAGGTCACGGACATCGTCGAACACTCCCGTATAGGTCGCCGGATTGGACCGCGGAGTCCGGCCGATCGGCGACTGGTCGATGTCGATGACCTTGTCCAGCTGCTCCAGGCCCCGAATTTCCTTGTGGAGTCCAGGCCGCACCTTGTACGCGCCGTTCAGTTCGCGCGCCAGACTCTTGTAGAGAATCTCGTTGACGAGCGACGATTTGCCGGAGCCCGAGACGCCGGTAACGGCGGTGAAGATGCCCAGCGGAATCTTCACATCCACATTCTTCAGGTTGTTCTCCCTGGCGCCGCGCACCTCCAGCCACCGGCCTTCCGGCTTGCGCCGGGCGCTCGGAACCGGGATGAACCTGCGCCCGCTAAGATACTCTCCGGTCAGCGAATTGGAATCCTGCATAATCTCCTGCGGCGTCCCTTGAGCCATAACCCGCCCGCCGTGGATTCCCGCTCCCGGTCCAATGTCGATAATATAATCAGCGGCCAGCATCGTGTCTTCGTCGTGCTCCACAACGATCAGCGTGTTGCCGAGGTCCCGCATATGTCCGAGCGTTGAGATCAGCCGGTCGTTGTCGCGCTGATGCAGCCCGATGCTGGGCTCGTCCAGAATATAGAGCACGCCCATCAGGCTGGAACCGATCTGGGTCGCCAGCCGGATGCGCTGGGCCTCGCCGCCGGACAAAGTGCCCGCCGCCCGGCTGAGCGTCAAATAATTCAACCCTACATTGACGAGGAATCCGAGCCGGCTGTCGATCTCCTTCAGAATCAGATTCGCAATCGAGCGTTCTTTCTCGGTCAGCTCCATCTCGCGGAAGAAGCGCTGACCGTCCCCGATCGAGAAACCGGTCACATCGGCAATGCTCTTGCCGCTTACCGTAACCGCAAGAATCTCCCGCTTGAGCCGCTTGCCTTGGCAGACCGGGCACGGTTTGGCGCTCATAAATCCTTCGATGAATTCCCGGATGCCTTCCGAAGCCGTATCGCGGTAGCGGCGCTCCAAATTGGGAATGACCCCCTCGAACGCCACCATAGCTTCCTTGCGCTGGCCAAAATCATTCTCGTAGCGGAACCGGATGCGCTCGCTGCCCGTTCCGTACAGCAGCTTGTTCATATGCTCCTTCGAGAGCTGACTGACCGGCACATCGCGCGGAATATGAAAATGCTCGCAGACCGATTTCAGGAACTGCGGATAATAGTTTGACGTGCTTCCGGTCCAGGCCAGGAACGCGCCTTCCTCCACCGACTTGGTCTGATCCGGAATCAGCAGATCAGGGTCGACGACCATTTGCTGTCCCAGCCCGTCGCATTCCGGGCAGGCCCCGAACGGACTGTTGAAGGAGAACATCCGGGGAGCCAGCTCCTCCATACTGAAGCCGCAGACCGGACAGGCAAAGTTCGAGCTGAAGAGCAGCTCCTCCTGGCCGATGATGTCAACCAGAATCTTGCCCCCGGACAGCTTCAGCGCCGTCTCGATGGAGTCGGTCAGCCGGGATTCCACATCGCTCTTGACGACGATCCGGTCCACCACGACTTCAATGGTATGCTTCTTGTTCTTCTCCAGCTCAATGTCCTCGGACAGATCGCGCAGTTCTCCGTCCACACGGACGCGAACGAAGCCCTGCTTGGAAATTTCGGAGAACAGGCTCTTATGCTCGCCCTTGCGGCCGGAGATAACCGGCGCCAGAATCTGCAGCCGGGTCTTCTCCGGGTACTGCATAATCCGGTCCACCATCTGCTCCACAGTCTGCGACGTGATCTCGATGCCGTGGTCCGGACAGTGCGGACGCCCGATTCGGGCAAACAGCAGACGCAGATAGTCATAGATCTCGGTGACTGTTCCAACCGTTGACCGCGGGTTCCGGCTTGTCGTCTTCTGGTCGATGGAAATAGCCGGCGACAGGCCCTCGATGGAATCGACATCCGGCTTCTCCATCTGCCCCAGGAACTGGCGGGCATAGGCCGACAGCGACTCGACATAACGCCGCTGCCCTTCCGCGTAGATGGTGTCGAAGGCCAGCGAAGACTTGCCCGAACCGCTCAGGCCGGTCAGCACAACGAACTTGTCGCGGGGAATGGTAATATCGATATTCTTAAGATTATGGGCTCTAGCGCCTTTGATAACAATACTCTCTTTCGCCAACGGACATCTCTCCTTATCAGTGGACAACGGGCCGGGCTTGAATTATTCCGCTCTCAGTTCCAGCAAGGCATCGCGCAGCTCGGCCGCCCGCTCGAACTGCAGGTTCTTGGCCGCTTCCTTCATCTCGGCTTCGAGGCGCTGCATCAGGCTCTGCCGTTCCTTCTTGCTCATCTTGCCGGCGGCATCGGTCAGGTAATCCGCCTTCGATTCCGCCGCCTTCGTCGCCTCGATGACGTCGAGGATTTTTTTGCGGATCGTCTGCGGGGTGATTCCATGCTGCTCGTTGTAGGCAATCTGCAGCGAACGCCGGCGCTGGGTCTCCGTAATTGCTTTATCCATCGAATCGGTGATCGAATCGGCGTACATCAGCACCTTGCCCTCCGAGTTGCGGGCGGCCCGGCCAATTGTCTGGATCAGCGACCGTTCCGAACGCAGGAAGCCTTCCTTGTCGGCATCCAGAATGGCGACAAGCGATACTTCGGGCAGATCCAGTCCTTCCCGCAGCAGATTGATGCCGACCAGGACATGGAAGGTCCCCAGACGAAGATCGCGCAGAATGGCAATCCGCTCCAGCGTCTTGATATCGGAGTGCAGATAACGCACCTTGATGCCGATCTCCTTGAGATAGTCGGTCAGATCCTCCGCCATCTTCTTCGTCAGCGTCGTAATTAGCACGCGTTCGTCGCGTTCCAGGCGCTCGCGGATTTCGCCAATCAGATCGTCGATCTGTCCTTCCGTCGGCCGCACTTCGATCACAGGGTCGAGCAGACCCGTCGGCCGGATAATCTGCTCCACCATCGTGTCGCAGTGCTCCAGTTCATAGGGGCCCGGCGTAGCCGAGACATAGATGATCTGCTTGACCTTATCCTCGAATTCCTCGAAGCGCAGCGGCCGGTTGTCGAGGGCCGAAGGCAGGCGGAAGCCATGCTCCACCAGCACGGTCTTGCGCGCCTGGTCGCCGTTGTACATCGCGCGGATCTGCGGCAGGGTAACGTGGGATTCGTCGATGACAATCAGCATATCGTCCGGAAAATAATCCATCAGCGTATACGGCGTCGCGCCGCGTTCCCGGAAGGTCAGCGGGCCCGAGTAGTTCTCGATCCCGGAACAGAAGCCGACTTCCTTCATCATCTCGATGTCGTACCGGGTCCGCTGTTCCAGCCGCTGCGCTTCCAGCAGCTTGCCCGCTTCCCGCAGCTCGGCCAGGCGCTCTTCCAGCTCGCGCTCAATGTTGACCAGCGCGCGGCGCATGTTGTCCTCATGGGTAACGAAGTGGGAGGCCGGGAAGATGGCGACATGCTCCCGCTCCCCGATCAGTTCTCCGGTCAGCACATCGATCTCGGTAATCCGTTCGATCTCGTCGCCGAACAGCTCCACCCGGATCGCATGCTCACCCTGGGAAGCCGGGAAGATCTCGATGACGTCGCCCCGGACCCGGAAGGTGCCGCGGACAAAGTTGATGTCATTGCGTTGGTACTGGATATCGACAAGGCGGCCCAATATCTGGTTCCTCGGCTTCTCCATGCCCACGCGCAGCGACAGCAGCAGGCTTCCGTACTCCTGCGGCGAACCGAGGCCGTAGATGCAGGATACGCTCGCTACAATAATGACATCGCGCCGTTCGAACAGGGAGCTGGTCGCCGAGTGGCGGAGCTTGTCGATCTCTTCATTAATGCTGGAGTCTTTCTCGATGTAGGTATCCGAAGACGGGATATACGCCTCCGGCTGATAGTAATCGTAGTAGCTGACGAAGTAGTCAACCGAATTGTGCGGAAAAAACTCTTTGAACTCGCTGGCAAGCTGTGCCGCGAGCGTCTTGTTGTGCGCAATGACCAGCGTCGGCCGGTTCACCTTCGCTATGGTCTGGGCGATGGTGAAGGTCTTGCCTGTGCCGGTTGCTCCCAGCAATGTCTGGTGCCGCTTACCCTGGCGGATGCCCTCCACCAGCTTCTCTATCGCCTGGGGCTGGTCGCCCTGGGGTGTATACTCCGACTCCAGCTGAAAAGTCTTCGTACTGACGACAAGGTCGCTCATTTGCCCGTCTCCCCTCAAATCGACTAGAATAGATTCTAACTATATCAAACTTCAATTATATCCAGCGTTGTCCAACTTGCCTGTATTCATACCGTTCATTGAATAAGAATATTTGTTCCCATCCCCGTCATTATACATGTTCATTCAGCGTCGTGCAAACCGATTTTTCCGTTTCTTTCCTTACTATTCTGATGGACAAGGAGTCTCGATCTTATGGACATTACTTCGGTCATTGGTCTTATTATCGGCTTCGCCGCCCTGCTCGGCGGATTTCTCTGGGAAGGCGGCCGGCTCGCCGGTCTGCTGCAGCTCAATGCCGCCCTCATTGTATTCGGCGGCACGTTAGCGGCCGTTCTCGTCAGCTTCCCCGCCGCCAAGCTCCGGACCGTCGGCGCAGCTCTGAAGATGGCCTTCGGCCGCTCCTCTCTAGACCTGGAAGAACAGGCTGAAGAGATTGTCGCCCTGGCGGCCATTACCCGCCGCAGCGGCGTTCTTGCGCTGGAGCAGCGGGCGGATCAGCATCCCGACTCGTTCACCCGCGAGGGGCTCCAGCTTGTAGTGGACGGGACCGAGCCCGAGCAGGTCCGGGAAATTCTGGAGCTGGAGATGGACGCCGAAGAACTGAAGCATGACGGATACGCCCGTCTGTTCGAGGCTGCCGGCGGCTATGCCCCTACGATGGGCATTATCGGGACCGTGATGGGACTTATCCAGGTGCTCGGCGGTCTGACCGACCCGTCCAACCTTGGACCTTCCATTGCGGTTGCCTTCACCGCGACGCTCTACGGCGTGGCAAGCGCCAATCTGCTGTTCCTTCCGATTGCCTCGAAGATCAAGGCGCGCAGCCAGAGCCGGCTGCACGGCATGGAAATGCTCGTTGTGGGCATTCTCGCCATCCAGAACGGCGACCATCCCCAGCTCGTCCGGCGCAAGCTCGCCTCCTTTCTGACCGGAAGCGCCGCGGAAGACTTCGCTGAACGGCGGAGCCGGCCATGAGGCAGCGCGGGCGGAGACTGGACGGGCAGGCCGGAACGCGGCGGGGGAACCGGGGTGAAATGCGCGCCGGGCGGGGAGGCCGCGACCGTTGGATGGTCACCTACGCGGACCTTATCACGCTGCTGCTGATCTTCTTCCTCATCCTGTATGCCATGAGCAGCCTGGATGAACGCAAATACAGCAGCGTCGTCGCCTCGCTCCAGGATACCTTTCAGAATCCCGGAACCGGCGTGCTGGACGGCGGAGACGGCGTGCTGGAAGGCAAGCCGGGAGCCGGAGGCAGCGCTTCGGGCGCTCCCGCGGCCTCGGACGGACCGGGCGCTTCATCCGCTGCCGGTTCAGGCGGCGGAACGGGCGGCGGAGCCGCTGCCGGGGGCTCCGCTCCGCCGACGGAGCGGGAGCTGGCTTTTCGCAAGCAGGAAGAGAAGCTGGCCGAGCTTATGGGGGTTATTACCCAATATATCAACGCCAACAATCTGGGCGACGAGATCTTTGTGCAGGACAAGCCGCAGGGCATTGCCATTACGCTGAGCGACCGCTTCCTCTTCGACAGCGGCCAGGCCGAGCTTAAGAGCGGCGCTTATCCCGCGCTCCGCCAGTTGTCGGGCCTGTTCCGGGGTCTTGGAGCCATCGTCAGCATTGAAGGCCATACGGACAATACGCCGGTGATGGCTTCATCCCCTTACCGGGATAATTGGGAGCTGTCCGGCGCGCGGGCGCTGTCCGTGCTTCGCTTCTTTCTGGAGCGGGAAGGGCTGGACCCCGCAGGCTTTCAATACGCCGGATACGCCGACACCCGCCCGGCCGCCGACAACGGCACGCCGGCAGGGAAGCAGAAGAACCGCCGCGTCGAGATCATCGTGCTGCGGCAGCTGCAGGAGGAATAGAACGAGAAGCCGGGGCCAAGTCATCCCATCGACTTGGCCCCGGCTTCTTGGTATGAATATAACCGGGTCCAATAACCAATCAAGAACTCCCGGGGAGAGGGGCCACTCTCTTCCTCAATTCGGTTTGCCGTACAAAAGAATGCGGATCGCCTTCCCGAAGTCGATGGCCACCCTGCCCGTCCGCTCGGCCGTCTGCTGGGCGAGCACAACGGCATTAACGCCGCAGGAGAAGAGCGCAACGTCAAAGTCTTCGGCCGCAGCCTCGATGAAGGCCAGAGCCTCCTCCATTTGGGCATTGCCGGTGAATACATAGGTGCCGGCCACATCGAGCCCGTAGGGCTCCGCCGCCAGCAGCGCGCGCAGTTCCTCGGCCAGCGCGGTCACGATCAGCACCCTCCGGCCGCGCAGCAGCTCCCAGAACCGGGGCGTGACGGCCAGCTCGCGGTTGACGCAGGCATGGCAGGCGACGGGCGGGTTCAGGCGGTGATGGGCGAAGACACGGTCGGTCAGCGCTCTTTTCAGGTCGGCCGGCGCCTTGATTGTATCATCGTCCTCCGGCAGAATGCCGACCACATCCGCTCTTCGGACCGCTTCCGCCACCTCGTCCCGAAGCCGCAGATTGGGCAGCGTCAGCCCCTTCTGGCCCCGGTTCGCCTTCACGGCCCAGCGTTCTGCCAGCACCCGGCGGAGCGGCCACACCGTATCCTGGGCGAGCACCAGATTCTCTCCGTCCCCGATCCGCACCAGAGACAGCGGGGTCCTCTGCTCCAGCGCCTGTTCCAGCACATCCAGCACGTCCGCAAGCTCCAGATAGATTCCCGGCCCCTCCGTCTTCTTCTCTATTCCCGTTATTCGGGTCTTTATCTGGGTCTCTATCTTGTTCTCTATCATGGCCTCTATCTTGTTCTCAATCTTCATCTCGGCCTCTATCACGCTCTCCGTCCCCGACTCCGATTCCGGCCTTGGCCTCTGCTCTCCTTCCTTGTCCGCGCCTGGGCGCTCTCTTTCGCCCGGTTCCTGACCGGGCACGGTCCACGGCTTCAATGCGCATCCCTCCCTTTTGTCGTCTCCCTATTCTATGAAAGACCCTTCGGGCATTCGTGTGCGGCTGCTCATTTCGGCGCCTTCTTTCTGCTTCGCGTGCATTCGTACATGCCGAATCTCTCAACTCTTCATATGCTGGCTGTGATCCTACTGAAAGCGAGGGATGCGCATGAGGCGCCGAGTTGTCGTTGAGATCAATTTCAACAATTACGGCATGAATCCGAACCGGCTGACGCGCGAGTGGATTGCGGAGCGGGTCGGAATATTCAGGAGGTTCACGCTGAAGAGTCTGCTGGCCCAGGAGGAGCAGGAATTTCTGGTGACCGGCAAGGTGGCCGCGGGCAGCGGAGAAGCCGTCCGTGCGGAGCTGGCCGCCACCGGAGGTCTGCCGGATTCCTTCCTGTTCGCCGAAACCCGGGAATGCGCCCGGCGCGTCGCCGCGTATGCCGCGGGGACCGACGAGCTGTTCATTGCGCGGCTGGATTCCGACGATCTCGTCCACAAGACGTACATCCGGCAGCTCTGCGAGTATGAACCGCAGCCCGGAACGGTCGCGCTCATCAACCAGAACGGGTATTTGTGGGACGCGGAAGAGGGAGCGATGGCCCCTATCTTCCATCCCTGCCCGCAGTTCTATGTATTTCTCTATTCGTCTTCCGACTATGCCGCCGGCCACCGCATTGTCATTCCGGGCGGCGGACACGGCAATGTGCCGAAGCTTCCGCACGAGATTCTGAAGCCGCGCAATTACGTCAATGTCGTGCATGGGGCCAACGTCTCGCGCAAGAAGGTTCCGGCCAAGGGCCGGCTGGCACCGGGGGAGATTCAGGCCGTGCTGGCCTCATTCATGGGAGGGGATGGATGTGTTTAGAGGGTCCACGATTCTGATTACAGGGGGGACAGGCTCCTGGGGGCAAAAGCTTGCGGCCGCGCTGCTGGAGCGGCAGCCTGCCGAAATTCGGATCTATTCCCGGGGCGAAAGCGCCCAGGTTGCAATGAACCGCGCCTTCGGCGGCGATCCCCGGTTGAAGTTCATCATCGGCGATGTCCGCGACGCCCAGGCGGTTCTGGACGCCTGCCGGGGCGTCCACTATGTCTTCCACCTGGCGGCGCTGAAGCATGTGCCGGTCTGCGAATTCCAGCCGCAGGAGACGCTTAAGACCAACGTGCTCGGCACGGAGAACGTCATCCGGGCCGCTATCGACTGCGGCGTCCGTAAGGTGATCGACGTCTCAACCGACAAGGCGGTCGATCCCGTCAACGTCTACGGCATGACGAAGGCGATCGGGGAGAAGCTGACCATCCGTGCGAACGGCTGGAGCCCCGGAACCCGGTTCGTCTGCATCCGCGGCGGCAACGTGCTCGGCACGAGCGGCAGCGTCGTGCCGCTGTTCCTGCGCCAGATCGCCGAGGGCAAGGAGCTGACGCTGACGGACGCCGGCATGACGCGCTTCTTCCTGACGCTGACCGAAGCGATCGGGCTGCTGCTGAAGGCGGCCGAGGCTTCGGTCGGCGGCGAGACCTTCGTCATGCGGATGAACGGCTGCCGGATCGCCGACCTCGCCGCCGTGCTCGCAGAGGCCTCCGCCGGAGACGGAGCGGCCGGGCTGCCGGTCCGCGAGACGGGCATACGCCCCGGCGAGAAGCTGCACGAGGTGCTGATCTCGCCCTATGAGGCGCCGTCGGCCCGGATCTATGACAGCCGCTATTTCGTCATCCTGCCCCCGTCGCCGGGCGAAGCCCTGACAGCCGCTTACGGCGGACTGCCGAAGGCCGGCTTCCCGCAGTACCGCTCGGACGACCGGCTGATGAACCGTTCCGAAATCGCCGCCCTGCTGCGGGCCGAAGGATTCATCCGCCAGGCCCGGCGCTAGTCCTGAAGTAAACCGACAGGAGGTCTTCAACATGACAATCGACATGCTTCAAGATAAAATCCGGGGCCGCTCCGCCGTCGCAGCCGTAATCGGGCTCGGCTATGTCGGACTGCCGATGGCCGCGGCCATCGCCCGGGCGGGCTACCGGGTGCGCGGCGTCGATATCGACGCCGGCAAGGTCGCCACGCTCCGCAGCGGCCATTCCTACTGTCTCGATGTCAGCGACGGGGCGCTGGCCTCCGTCCTGGCCGCGGACGACGGCCAATCCCCAGGTTCCGAGGGAGGCTTTTGGCCCGGCACCGATTTTGCCGCGCTGGCCGAAGCCGATATCGCGATTCTCTGCGTGCCTACCCCGCTCGACGGAAGGCATCGCCCGGACATTTCGTTCATCCGCTCCGCGCTGGACGGAGCGATTCCCCATCTGCGCCGCGGATGCCTCGTCGTTCTGGAGAGCACCACCTATCCCGGTACGACCGACGAGCTGATCCGGACGGCGATTGAGCGGGCCAGAGGCTGGAAGGCGGGAGAGGACTACTGCCTCTGCTACTCTCCCGAGCGGGTGGACCCCGGCAGTCTTCATTACAGCGTCACCAATACGCCCAAAATCGTCGGCGGCGTCACGGCCCGCTGCCTGGAAGCCGGAACGGCCTTCTACGCTTCCTTCCTGGACCGGGTGGTTCCGGTCAGCTCTCCGGCTGTGGCCGAGACGGCCAAGCTGTTCGAGAACACCTTCCGAAGCGTCAATATCGGACTCGTCAATGAACTTGCGCCCGTGTGCGAACGGCTTGGAATCAGCGTATGGGAGGTGCTGGATGCCGCCGCGACCAAACCGTTCGGCTTCCTTCCCTTCTATCCGGGTCCCGGCATCGGCGGCCACTGCATTCCGGTGGACCCCCTCTACCTCTCCTGGAAGTCCAAGTCGCTCGGCCTGCCGGTTGCTTTTATCGAATTGGCGGACCGGATCAACCGCGGACAGCCCCGCCGCCTTGTCCGGCGGATTCAGGAACTGCTGAAGGAGCGGGGTCTGAAGCTCCGGGGAGCGCACATCCTTCTCTCGGGAATCGCCTACAAAAAAGATATCGACGACGTGCGGGAATCTCCCGCTCTGGACCTGTTCCGGCTGCTGCGCCGGAAGGGAGCCGCCGTCTCCTATGCGGACCCTTATGTCGCCTCGTTCCGGCTCGGGAAGAAGACCGTCGCTTCGCTGAAGGGCGGCCCCGCCGTCTGGGCCGATGCCGATCTGGTGGTCATTACGACCGACCACAGCGGAGTCGACTACCAGGCGATGGCCGATCATGCCCCGCTTATTCTGGATACCCGCAACGCCACGCGCGGCTGCCGGGGCGGGCGGATCGTTCTTTTGGGCGGCGGACGCGCCGGCGGGGAGGAGAACCATGCCCAATAACGACCGGGTCAGCGAACGCTATTACGGACAGATCAACTCCGAGGATTCGCATGAAGCTACGCGCTCCCGCATCCACTGGATCTGCGCCCAGGCTTCGGGCAGCCGGGTTCTGGATGTCGGCTGCAGCCAGGGAATCGCCTCGATTCTGCTCGCCCGGGAAGGCTTCTCCGTCACCGGCATCGATCTCGATGCGGCCAGTCTCCGCTTCGCAAGAGCCGAGTTGGCCCGGGAATCAAAGCCGGTCCGCGACCAGATCGCTTTTCAGCTGGCCAGCATTCTGGATTTCGAGGCCGGGGAGCACCGGTTCGATACCGTAATCCTGGGAGAGATTCTTGAACATTTTGCCCACCCCGGGCGGCTGATCGCCCGCGCCTCCGGGCTGCTGGCCAGAGGCGGCAAGCTGATCGTCACCGTGCCCTATGGCTACCATCCCTATCATGACCACAAGCAGACGTTCTACGCGGGCAGCCTCTCCCGCCTGCTCTACCCGAAGTTCCGCGAGTGCGCGCTGGAAGTGAGGCACAAGTACCTCTGCTACGCAGGCGTCAAGCGCGGACGTCCGGCTTCGCCTCCGGCTCCGGGAGCGGACCGGCTGCGCCGGTGGATGGAGCTGGACGAAGCCGAGTTCCTGCGGATCGAGCAGGAGCAGCAGCGCCGGATGAACCAGCGCAAAGCCGCGCTCGACAGGGCCGCCGCCCGCCTGAAGCAGTTCGAAGAGAGAGGCGAGTAGGCATACGGCGACACCGCCTTCCGCCTTCATTCCCCGTCTTCCGAAACCGCCCGGGCGGCAGTCCTTCTACACGCCATCCAGTTCCTTCTCCCTCCCAAAAAGGCTTCGGTCCCGCACTCTCCGGGTCCGAAGCCTTCTTCCGCGATGATCCGCGTCTTATTCGCCGATGAGTTCCTTGTAGGCCGCTGCTTCCAGAAGAGACGCCACCGCCGCCTCAAACTCCCCGTCCAGCTCCAGCTCATAGATCCAGCCTTCGCCGTAAGGCTGCTCGTTCAGCAGCTCGGGACGGTTCTCCAGCTCCTCGTTGATCCGGGTCACCGTTCCCGATACCGGGGTATACAGCTCGGAGACCGTCTTGACCGATTCGATGCTGCCGATGCTGTCGCCCGCCGTCACCGCCGCGCCGACCTCCGGGAATTCGACAAATACGATATCTCCGAGCAGATGCTGGGCATGGTCGGTGATGCCTACACGGACGGTCCGTCCTTCGCCCTGCTGCGCCCACTCGTGTTCTTCGCTGTACCGGAGGTGATCCAACACTTCGCTCATTTCCTACGCCGTCCCTTCACTCGTGAATTTCATCAAACTAAGACTACGGGATACCCTTCCGCCGTGTCAACCGTCAACGCCCGGATAACGTACGGAAAAGCTGACAGGCAGCTGCCAGACCTTGTGCGATTCAGCCGATTGAAAGCGGATACCATAAAAAAATCACGAACATTTCTCCTATTCTCGTTGACAGCATACGGGAAAGGCAGGTTTAATGGAGTGAGAAGAATCACATAGGTCAGGCGAATGAGGGTGCAGGGAGAGACCGCTTGCTGAAGGCGGCGCCGAAGGAGTAAGCCCGGATGCAAGCCGGGTGAATCTCTCAGGCAAAAGGACCTGTATCGGACGCATCTCTGGAGAGCACCGCCGCCCGATGCAGCCTTAGGCATGGGGAAGAAGCGGTCACCAACGGGGAAACCCGCATCTATGCCAGGCGGAGCCGATTGCCCGCCCGGACGCAGAGCATCCGGCAGGCAGGGGCCGTGAGGCAGCGGGGCAACTCTCAGGTACAAGGGACAGAGCGAAAGAAGCGCGAGCGCGCCAGAGGCGCCCCCTTCTTTTGCCTGTCCTTTTTGGCATGCCATTCTAAATCGCGAAGGAGAGTGAACACATGGACCACCTGAAAAAAACGCCCCTGCGCGCGCAGGCCGACGCCTTCCCGGATGCCCGGTGCATCGACTTCGGAGGCTGGGAGCTGCCCGTGCAGTTCGTCGGCATCCAGAAAGAACATGAAGCGGTTCGCACCGCTGCCGGGCTGTTCGACGTCTCGCACATGGGCGAGTTCCTCGTTACCGGAGAAGGCGCGGAAGCGTACCTTCAGCGGATGACCACGAATGATGTCAGCGGGCTTGAAGACGGGCAGGCCCAATACTCGCTGCTCTGCTACCCGGACGGCGGCACCGTGGATGATCTGCTGGTGTACCGTCTGGGCGAAGGCCGCTATATGCTGGTCGTGAACGCCTCCAATACCGTCAAGGATTTCGAGTGGCTGAAGCTTCATCTCCCGGCGGAGGGCGGCCCGAGCCTGCGGGATGTCTCGGAGGAGACAGCATTGCTCGCCCTCCAGGGTCCGGCGGCGGCCGCGATTCTCTCGGCCGTCACGGATGCCGACCCCGCCGCCCTGAAGCCGTTCCGCTTCCTGGAGGGGGCGACGGTGTGCGGCGTCCCTGTCCTGCTCTCCCGTACCGGCTACACCGGCGAGGACGGCTTCGAGCTGTACGCGCCGGCCGCCGGGGCCGCCGCACTCTGGACCGGCCTCCTGGAAGCCGGCCGGGAGCACGGGCTGCTGCCGGCCGGACTCGGCGCCCGCGACACGCTCCGCTTCGAGGCCAGGCTGCCGCTCTACGGCCAGGAGCTGTCGCCGGACATCTCTCCGCTGGAGGCGGGCCTCGGGCCGTTCGTCAAGCTCGGCAAAGGCGAGTTCATCGGCCGCGAGGCGCTCGCCGCCCAGAAGGACGGCGGCCCGCCGCGCCGCCTGGTCGGTCTGGAGATGATCGACCGCGGCATTCCGCGCTGCCATTATCCGGTCTACGCGGACGGGCGGCGCATCGGCGAGGTGACGACCGGCACCCAGGCGCCGACCCTCAAGCGCAGCCTGGGGCTTGCGCTGATCGAGGCCGCCTATGCCGCCATCGGCAGCGCCGTCGAGGTGGAGATCCGCGGCAGACGCCTGAAGGCGGAAGTCGTGAAGACCCCTTTTTACCGGGCACAGCCTGTTCCATCCATTCGATCCAAGGAGTGAATCCTGCATGAGACACCGTTATTTGCCGATGACCGAAGAAGACCGCAGCGCCATGCTGGGAACCATCGGGGTTCAGACCGTGGACGATTTGTTCGCCGATATTCCCGAGACCGTACGCTACCAAGGAAGGCTTCCCCTGTCGGAAGCGCTGGATGAATACGCCCTGCTGCGCCATATGAACCGGCTGGCCGGACGCAACGCCCATTTCGATTCCCATATCAGCTTCCTGGGAGCCGGACTGTACGACCATCACATCCCGGTCGTGATCAACCATGTCATTTCCCGCTCGGAATTCTATACCGCCTACACGCCGTATCAGCCGGAGATCAGCCAGGGCGAGCTGCAGGCGATCTTTGAGTTCCAGTCGTACATCTGCGAGCTGACCGGCATGAAGGTCGCCAATGCCAGCATGTACGACGGCGCAACCGCGCTCGCGGAGGCGGCGGTGCTCGCCTCGGGCCAGACCCGGCGAACGCGGATCGTCGTCTCCGCCGCCGTCCATCCGGAGGCCCGGGGCGTGCTGGCCACGACCGCCCGCGGGCTGGGTCTGGAGATCGTCACCGTCGGCACGGCGGACGGCATCACCGATGTCGCGGCGCTGGCCGCAGCGATCGACGACCGGACGGCCGCCGTCCTCGTCCAGTACCCGAACTTCTTCGGGGGCATCGAGGATCTGGCCGCCATGGAGAAGCTGGCGCACCGCGCCAAGGCGCTGCTGGTCGTCAGCGCGAACCCGCTGGCGCTCGGCCTGCTGGAAGCGCCGGGCCGCCTCGGCGCCGACATCGTCGTCGGCGACGCCCAGCCGCTCGGCATCAGCGCCTCGCTCGGCGGACCGACCTGCGGCTATTTCGCCGTCGCCGAGCCTCTGATGCGGCGCATGCCGGGCCGTATTGTCGGCCAGACGGTCGACCGCAGCGGCAAGCGCGGCTTCGTGCTGACGCTCCAGGCGCGGGAGCAGCATATCCGCCGCGAGAAGGCGACCAGCAACATCTGCTCCAACCAGGCCCTGCTCGCCCTCTGCGCCTCGGTGTATCTGTCGGTGATGGGCCGGGAAGGGCTGCGGGAAGCGTGCGAGCTGAACATCCGCAAAAGCCATTATGCCGCCAAGCGGCTATCCGCCGTCCCCGGCGTGACTCTGGCCTTCAACATTCCGTTCTTCAACGAGTTCGCCGTGAAGCTGCCGGAAGGCACGGACCTGTCCGCCGTCGGCTCGAAGCTCGCCCAAGCTGGATTCCTGGGCGGCTATGATCTGGGCCGGGATTACCCCGAGCTTGCCGGCCATATGCTGATTGCCGTCACCGAGAAGCGGACCCGGACTGAAATCGATGAATTTGCCAGCGCATTGGAGGGCTGTCTATGAGTAAGGAATTGCAGAAACCCGAACAGAGCCTGATCTTCGAGCTGAGCAAGCCCGGACGGACGGCGTATTCCCTGCCCGTCTGCGATGTTCCCGGGGAGGAGGAGCTGGAGTCGCTGATTCCGGCGGAGCTTATGCGCAGCGCCCCCGCCGCGTTGCCGGAGGTGTCGGAGGTCGATGTTATCCGGCATTACACGGCGCTGTCCCGCCGGAACTTTGGCGTGGACAACGGATTTTATCCGCTTGGCTCCTGCACGATGAAATACAATCCGAAGATCAACGAGGATGTCGCCCGGTTCCCCGGCTTCGCCCGCATTCACCCGTATCAGCCGGAAGAGACGCTCCAGGGCGCGCTTGAGCTGATGCATACGCTCCAGCGCGACATCGCCGCGCTGACCGGCATGGACGCCGTTTCGCTCCAGCCCGCAGCCGGGGCCCACGGCGAATGGACCGGGCTGATGATGATCCGCGCCTACCACGAGAGCCGGGGCGAGCAGCGGACCAAGGTAATTGTGCCCGACTCCTCGCACGGCACGAATCCCGCCAGCGCTTCGGCGGCGGGCCTGACGACCGTTACAATTGCCTCGGATGCGGCCGGCATGGTGGACCTGGAGGCGCTGCGCGCCGCCGTCGGCCCCGATACCGCTGCGCTGATGCTGACCAACCCGAGCACGCTCGGTCTGTTCGAGACACAGATTACCGAGATCGCGGCGATTGTTCACGAGGCCGGCGGCCTGCTGTATTACGACGGCGCCAACTCGAACGCCATTATGGGCATTACCCGTCCGGGCGACATGGGCTTTGACGTCGTGCATCTCAATCTGCACAAAACGATGAGCACCCCGCACGGCGGCGGCGGACCCGGGGCCGGACCGGTCGGCGTCAAGGCGAAGCTGATTCCGTTCCTGCCCGCGCCGTCCGTCTCCCGCCGGGAGGACGGAACCTTCACGCTGAATCACGGGGGGCCGGATTCCATCGGCCGGGTGAAAGCTTTTTACGGCAACTTCGGCATTCTGGTCCGCGCTTATACCTACATCCGCACCTATGGACCGGACGGCCTGCGCGAAGTCTCCGAGAACGCCGTGCTGAACGCGAATTACATGCTCGCCAGACTGACGCCGCACTTCGACGTGCCATACCCGGGTCTGTGCAAGCACGAATTCGTTCTCTCCGGCAAAAATCTGAAAGCGTACGGGGTCCGCACGCTCGATGTCGCCAAACGGCTGCTGGATTTCGGCTATCATCCGCCGACCGTCTACTTCCCTCTGACCGTCGAGGAGTGCCTGATGATCGAGCCGACCGAGACCGAGAGCAAGGAGACGCTCGACGGCTTCATCGACACGCTGATTGCCATCGCCGAGGAAGCCAGAACGAACCCCGAGAGGGTGCTGAACGCCCCGCATACGACCGAAATCAGCCGGCTCGACGAGACCCAGGCTGCCCGCAAGCCGGTGCTGAACTGTTCCTGCGGCTGAGACCGGGGACAACTGCACGGGAATTCAGCTAATGCCGGCTCCTTCCGATTCCAGCAAAAGGACCGTCCCCCGGACGGTCCTTTGTGATTCATGCCGGGCAGGCGCTTCCCGGTGCCCTCTCACCGTCTGCCGCGCAGCCATTTTATGAGCCGCCACATCCAATACACCCAGAGCGCAAGCGCGGCAAAGGGAATGATGAGTTCCACGAATCGGAGTATCATTCCGTCCCCTCCCTTCGGCCTATTTCTTATATCGTTCCAGCGTTTCCAGCAAAAGGCGCCGGACGGCCGCGATCAGCTCCGGCGGCTCCTTCACCAGAGCGCTCGGCCCGAGGCCGGCAAACAGGCGGGCGAAGTAGTCCAGCTCGCTGCTCGGTATCTCGCTGTCCAGCAGGCCGCTGCCGTCCTGGCGAACCGCAACTCCCCCTCGCGCGCCCAGCTCGGCCTGGCAGACACGAACCCCTTCCTCCGTAAGCTCGGCCCGGCAGCGAAGAAGCGCTCCCTCTCCGCCAGAGGCCTCGTGCCAGTTGCCGAGGTGAATTTCCCTGAGATCAAGAGACACAGGCCCGTCCTCTACTTCCCGGGCCGTCTCTATCCGGTCGCAGCGGAAGAGGCGGACGCCCTGCCGCAGGAAGCAGTACGCCGGACAGTACCACAGCCCGCTGCTGGCATAGATGCCGATGGGCTGGATGTCGCGTTCCGCCGTGTGACCCGAAGAACGGTACCCGATCCGCAGCACCTTCGACGAGATGGCCGCCTTCAGCAGAAGCGGCAGATGCGGCGCCTCCGCCTGCCTGGGCGGAATGACGAAATCCACGCGGTTCCTCATCTGGTCAATCCGCTCCCGGACATCGGCGGACATATAGTGATAGAATTTGCCCAAGGCCGAGGAAGCTTCCGCACGGAACGGAACCGCGGTGTAATGCCGAAGCGCATGACTGGCAAAAAACAGCGAGACGGCTTCCTCCTCCGTGAAAGCAATCGGCGGCAAAATCCGTTCATTCAGGACCCGATATCCCCCGTGGGCCCCGACCTCGGAATACAGGGGGACGCCGAGCTCCTCCAGCTCTTGAAGATCCCGCAGAATCGTCCGGGGCGACACCCGGAATTCCCGGGCCAATTCCTTGACCGTGAACTTCCGTTTGCGGTTAACGGTCAGCATCAGCTCTAGCAGCCGTTTGGACTTGGACATCGCAATCCCTTCTTTCTTTTTGCCCCATTTATGACTATACTTGTCACCATTATAGGCTACACTGATAGGGAAGGCATCCCCTTCACCCTCAGCCCATTCAGGAAGGCGTGACTGCACATGCAAGCCGTTCAGGAAATTCAGGCTCTCTTATTTGAAGAATTGTCCCTTATCATCCGTACCACCGGCCAGCTGCTGAGCCGGATTTCAGCCGAGCACTGGGAACAGCGGCCGCAGGAGAATATGCGCACCCTCCGCGAACTGGCCCAGCACCTGGTCGCCATCCCCGAAGTCGATCTGCTGATTCTGCGCGAAAGCCCGGCCGAGCCGGTCCGGGCGCTGGAAGCGGAGATCGAAGCGAGCACCGGCACCGATGCCGCCCGGCTGACCGCCCGGTTCGAATCCGGAGCCGCCCTGCTTCAAGATTACATGAACGCTTTAAGCGACGACGAGTTCCTGCACAAAGCCACGGCTCCGTTCTATGTGAACCATCCCACGGTCCAGGCCAAGTGGCTGATTGAAATCATTACCCACGCCCAGCATCACCGGGCGCAGCTCTTCGACCGGATGAAGCTGCTCGGTTATCCGGTCAGCATGTCCGACTTGTATTAAGCATCCCTATCCTTGTCATACCCCTTACCTTGGGATTCCAGATAGCCTTCAAGCATCTTAAAATCAAAAGACCCGGACGACAAGGTCCGGGTCTCTTGATCTGTGCCACGATGGTAACCTGAAGACCGATTGGCGAAGCTAAACGATAAGCGGCTTAAAGACAGCGGGTACCGTCAGCGCAGCCGAACCGCTTCCCTCACCGCGATCACCGTGAGCAATCCCATCGATAGGACAGAGAATCGGTCAACGGTGTGACGGCTCGTTCTCTTGATTTCTCTTCCCCTCCTGCAGAGCAGGCTGCGCCCTGTGCTCCATTGTGAACGCTTCGGTCCAGAAGCGAAAGGTCCCGGCAGGATGTTGCAGGTTCAGACACATCATGGCATAATATAGAGTTGTCATCACTTCTCCGAAATGATCACTCCTTCAGCAGCCAGCTTCATTCTCTCTGTCTGAAGCAGATATTGATAGCGGAATTGATCCAGTTTATACTCAGCCTCACGCTGCGATTGATTCGCTTGTTCCAGTTTGGCAAACGATATCCGTTTAGAGACATACAAGCGGTAGGCATCCTGAGCTTCCTCAGAAGCATCCTCTGCTTCTGAGGAGGCATTTTGAAATTGATAATAAAGGGTTGCCGCTTCTGCCTGGTATGCCTCCACTGCACTCTCCAATTCAACTCTAAGGGTGTTTCTCTGCTCAACTGCTTGAGACCAAAGGACTGTATAATAATTTTTCATTTCTGTTGTCCCCTTCTCGGCAGCATCCAAATTACTCTTTGCCAGTTTGATTTTAGCGTCCATTTGCTTGATGTCATAATTTCGGTCTAGATCAACAGCAATCTTCAGATCGGGCGAGGAGGGATTGGCGATGATTAAATTGTCCAATTCAAGCGGAAGATCGGCATTAATTCCGAGTTCTCGCTTAAATTGAGAGAGTTGGATCTGGTAAGAGTTCCTCTTGGACTCAAGTTCGCTCTGTTTGGCCCTGGCCTGCCGCTGTATTTTCTCCAGTCCGCTTCTGGACAATCTTCCCGCCTTGTAGAGAATAGCCGCATCTGAAGCTAGCCTCTGGCTGTCTTCAAAGCTCTCTTGGACAAATTCCATTTCAGACGAGGCCATCTTCAACCCAATATACTGGAGCTTTACCTTATAGCGGATTAACGGTTCTGCTTTCATTACAGCCAAAGAAGCCAAATACTGGTTGCAGTTTAGCTCTCGAAGCCGTGCATCATAGGTCTCCAGCTGTTGATTCTTCTCTTGTTGATTCGCCGCGTTCTGTATTCCATTCTGATATTGAATCCACTGATTAATGGAACGGTTAATGGCAATTTGAAGATTTATCGACTGAAGGATCGCATTTTGCTCTTCTTCCTTCAGGTCGTCCCAGTCTTTGATTTCTGCAAAATAATCATCCGCATTTACGGTAAGCAGGGATGCCTTAGTCTCCACATTAGCGGATGCCAGCTTGTTTTTCTCGGATTGAATGTAAGACATCTCCGCTTCACTTGCGGCCAACTCCCACTTCGTCTGCTTCATTTCGCTGAAGCTTTGAAGCGCGAGTTGAGTCGCCTCGTCTAGCGACAGCTTGCGGATTGTCCCCTCCTCGGCATATGCGCTGGACGAGAACACGATCAGCAGAATCAGACAGAGCCATATACTCGTTCTCCTGCTCGGCCGGATCACTTTTATCACTCCCCTGCTATTGCTTGAAACTGATTTTTTCCAGAACAAAATCGATAATCCGCTTGGTATCTGTCAAAATATAAGCCTGTGCTTCCATACCAAGACGGACTTCCCCCCGTTCTCCTTTATGATTCTTCAAGTATTTGTTTGGCAGAGCCGCCTCAACGAGATAATAGCTCAGCCCATCCTGTTGAATAACGGAGTCGGTTCCTATTGAAGTTATCGTTCCACTTAAAGAACCAAAGCTTTGTTTGGGGAATGCTGCAAAATTAAACTTCACCGGGTCGCCTACCTTTATTTTTCCGGCTTCTGAATTGGGCACTGCCAGACTCATCTTATACATGGATTCATTCATCGGAATAATCGCCATTAAAGGTTCTCCGGGTTGTACTACATCGCCTGCGTTGATTTCTTTGATCACATTAATGGTTCCGTCAATAGGAGACACCAGCGTATGATTTCCGATCTCCAGCTTGAGTTGATCCACATTGCTCTGCAGAGCGGTTAGCTTGGTCTCTTCCTCCTGAATGAGGTTCTGGATCTGAACAATTCGATCTGCCTTTAGTTTACTTAATGCAGTATTTTCAGCGTTCATAGCCATCACTTGCTGGCTGTTCAGATCCTCCAGTTCTTTGCCCAGTTTGTCCTCTTGGAGATGATAGCTTTCGATTTCGGATTTACTCGAAGCTTGGTGTCTCAGTGTATTCAACTGGCTGTTCATCTCAATCAACTGAGCTTCCATATCTGCAACATTGTTCTCAATACCTGAAAGTTCTTCTTCATACAGCTGCTGTATCTGTCCTTGGGCCGCCTCCATATCTCTTTGAGCCTTCATCAGTTCTTCGCCTGAAACGAGGCGTTCCCCCAGACTCTCCAGTATTTTGAAGTCAGTCGTTTTCTCCTCGGCATTCTTGAGCAATTGCTTACGCTTTTCCGCATAGGTGGCATACTGCTGATTTCGCTTCGCATCCTTCGTCTCGATGATAATTTGATTACTTTTCACAGACTGAGCCAACTGTTTCTCCCGCGTCAACTCCGTCTCGAGCCAACTGATTTTACGCTGTAATTCGGATTCCTGCTCGCTCCGCTTAGCCTGGCTGGTCTGCAGATCATTGTTTAGCAGAGCTCGGGAGCTCTCGTTAGTGTGGATAGCCGATTCTATTTCTAGCGCTGAGGCAGCAAGACTGTCCTGCAATTGGCGGTACTCCAGCAAGAACTGTTCTACACCGTCGTAATACTCATCTTCTGCCGGATCGGACTCCGAAAATTCATTGTGCAGGTTATCGATACTGTGACGATAGCGTTTAAGCAAGTTCAGCTTCTGGATACATTTGTCCGCCTCGTCGCTCTGGTTGCGAAGTTGAAGAGCAAGATCCTTGGTATCAAGTGCAAGTAACACATCGCCTTTATGGATCTGTTCGCCTTCTTTCACTTTAACAACGGTGACTTTTCCCAGCGAAGCAGACTGGACGGTGCTGACCTTCTCATTGGATCTTGCCACAGCCGCAGCCTTAGCAGTCACATCAATACTGCCGTAATAGGACCACACCAAGACCGTCCCTAGCAGCAGCATCACAATAACCAGAAAAACGGTTATGAAGGGATGTGTCTTAGATTCAAGCATCTCCCGACTGTCTGTCATTTCGCTAAGCTCTCTTATTTTTATGTCCATTCTATTCGGCCACCTTATCCGCCCGCCAGCACAAGCTTCTGTTCATTCTCCGGCAGCTGATCTTTCCAAAGACTGTAATATTTCCCTCGGCACTGCAAAAGCTGATGGTGACTCCCCGCCTCCAGTATCCGTCCCTTATCCATGACATAGATACGGTCGCAACGCATAATGGTACTGAGCCGGTGCGCGATAATAATCATGCTCATATCATCCAGGCTATTTATCGTTTCGGACACGGCTTTTTCGGTAGTCGAATCCAAATTGCTTGTCGCTTCATCCAAAATCAGAATATCCGGTTGTCGCAACAGAGCTCGGGCTATCGCCAGCCGTTGTCTTTGACCCCCGGATAAATTGGCTCCATTCTCCTCCAGAATCGTCTGATACCGTAATGGCAGTTGATTAATGAATTCATGTGCCTGTGCAATTTCACAAGCTTCTATTAATTGCTCCAGATTATAGTCTGCCGCAGCGCCCAGGCAGAGATTATCCCGAATCGTTCCGCTGAAGAAGAAGGTCTCTTGCGAGATATAAGCAATCCGGTCTCTTAATCGATCCAAATGAATATCCTTGATGTTGTAATTGCCAATCAGGATATCTCCTTTTTCATGCAAATAGAACTGCATCAGCAATTTAATCAGAGTGGTCTTGCCGGAGCCGCTTTCACCAACCAACGCAATTTTCTCTCCCTGATTGATGGTAAGGCTAATATCCTCAAGGACCAGAGAACGGGTTCCATACCGGAAGCTGACTCCTCGAAAATCAACATCTCCCCTTAGACGCTCCGGCCGTATTTTTTTGTCCTCGTCATTTTGTTTCTCCGCTTCGAGATCCAGAATTTCGCTTAGACGGTCTGCAGCTACGACTGCCGTCTGAAGGGTGGGCTGAAGGTTCATCAAATTCTGAATAGGCTCCAGAAAATAAGCCAGGAGCGAATTGTAAGCAATTAATTGTCCGATGGACAGATCGCCTTGAATAACCTGGACAGCGCCTACCCAGAGAATAATCACTCCGCCAATCATCTGCACAGTCGCCTTTAAAGAACTCTGGATATTGTTGATTAACCCCAGCCGAAAAACGGATTTCAGAAAACCGACAAATTTCTGTTCGGTCTCAAATCCAGCCTGTGCTTCGGCACGGTAAGCTTTGACGGTCTCGATGCCCTCGATCGACTCTACGATGTAAGAAGTCAATTGAGAATTCTTCTCCATCTGTTCCCGATTGAGACGGTCAAAAGGCTTGTGAAATCCCCAGACTAACAAAAGGTACAACGGAATCATCAGTACGGTTATGCCAAAAAGAAGCGGACTCTGGACATATAAGATAACCCCACCGGCCACAACCATAATGGTATCGATCATCACCGTCAGCGTAGCGGTTGAAATCGCATCCCTTACCTTGGAAGCATCCATAAGCCGAGATATAATTTCGCCGGTCTTGCGAGTTCCGAAGAAATTCATGGGCAGCTTAAGGACATGGTGGTAGTAGCCCAAAATCAGCGAAATATCCAGATTTTGACTGAGGGTAAGCAGAATATGACTCCGAAATGCATTCAAAAGAACCTTGAATATAAACAATACAATTACACCAATCGACACAATGTGCAGCGTTCTGCTTAGGCTATAAGGAAGAATTTCATCGATCAGCAATTGAAAATAAAACGCCGATAAAATCCCCAGTACCGTAAACAGCATTGAAGAAAGAAAAATGCCAAAGAGCATTCGCCGCTGCGGGATTAACAGCCCAAAAAAACGGGAGAACAGCCCTTTAGTCTGGTTCCCCTTCTGGAATTGAGGGGTAGGAACCATTAATATAAGAACGCCAGTCCAGATTTTGAGAAACTCCTCCGGCGGGAGCTTCAGTATTCCCTTCGCTGGATCAGCCAGGGTGATCAGGTTTTTATCAACTTTATGGATGACTACATAATGCAGCAGCCGTTCATCGACTACTACGTGGGCGATGGCCGGCAACGGGAATTCGCTGAACAGAGACTCTCGATTTCCTTTAACCGCCTTTACGGTAAAGCCTAATTCTTCAGAGGCTTTAACCAGGCCATAGGCGCTGGTACCTTGATTGTCTGTTCCTGCGACTTCCCGTATTTTGGAAATCGGAATTTTGAGTCCATACTGCTTACAGACTGTTGCCAGACAAGCCGCACCGCAATCTTTGTAATCATGTTGTTTGATGCAAATATACTTGTTGAACAGCTCCATCACCGCCGCTTCCAAAACTCTAATTATCGATAGATCGTTACTTCTTTTTAGATATGCTTCGAATAAGGGGATTGAACATTAAAGCAAGCCCAACACCGAATAGCAGCAGGTCAACCACCTTCATATCATCCGCAAGAGAAGTTAAGATAAGAGCAAACCCGACAACTACAAATACCAAAAAGCCAAAAGAAACCGTGGGCTTCATTTCACTGTTCCCCTTTCTCTCTTCCCAAGCAAATCTAAGGTCAAACGGCATAAAACAAAAAAACAAACCTACCATGAACAGTACGGTATTCCATACAGTTAAAGTATGATAGATAGAGACAGCAACCAAAGCGAGTCCCGCAACCGAAAGAGTAAACCCGTTCGTATGTTTATTCATCGTGCACCTCCTGTCTAACGTTAGCGAAAATACCTGGAGCCGCAGCTCCAGGTATATGGAATACTAGAAAATTACGCTTACCGCTCCTGCCGAACCGCCAAATACAGCACCGGTAGCCGCGCCGCGGACCCCGTAATAAGCTGCGCAGGAAATAGCACCGGCTACCGCTCCGCCAGGGCCTGCCGTTGCCCCGATCAGCGCTCCCATCGCCGCTCCCCGAATGACACCGGCAGCGCCACCTACTACGGCACCTACGACTGCATCTTTCCACCAGGAACCGCCGTTAACTTCCATGAGTTCAGAACTGTTCATTTCAACAAAACCGTTACTCAGCGCATATTGCATCTTTTATTTCCTCCCCCTGTCATTACCAGACTTGTTTCCAGATACTCTTAGCCGCGCCCGAAAGCGCGCCTACAACACCGCCTACCACCGCACCTGCCGCTCCGGCAGATACAGTGCCAACCACAGGCGCTACCACGGTTCCGGCACCGGCAAATGCCAGTCCTCCTGTAACCGCGCCCGAAGCTCCTCCAATCGCAGCCGACTTGGCTACGTTCCACCAATCGATGCCTCCATTAATGCTCTGCAGCATCTCTTCCTGGATCAGTGTGAAGCCCTTGAGATCTCCAATCGCCATATTCATTCCCATTCACCCCCTTTCGTTGCCGTTCTGCTCAAAGCAGGCAAGGATTAACTGCAACATATATATCGATATGAATCTCGCCGCCGGTCTCGGAGTCATGATTGACGTTGTAATAAGCGGTAATTGGCTGCAAGCCGTTCTTACTCATATACTCGGCAAAACTTTCATAGACAAGATGCACGTCTTCGGGTGATCCTTTATACCGACAGAGCAAGGCATTGGTGAGATAGAACTTGGGCAAATAACGGTACTCCGGATGAAGCTTGACGCACCGATCCACAGCCACCAGAAATTCCATATCAATAACTTGCCGCTGATTCCCATCGTTCTCCACGGCAAAGGTTACCGTTATAAACGGCCCCTTTCTTGCCAAACCCAAGCTTCTCAGGTACTCCACAAAAGAATCAATTTCTTGATTCATTTGCTCGAAAACGACCTTTTTACGCAATGCCACCACATTCTCAAATTCCAGGGTGGTGCCGGACTCAATGAGGTATTTCATTCTATCTGCATCTCCTTACCTAACTGTTGAATATTTTAAGAGCGCTTACAATCTGGCAAAGTATCCTTCTAAGCTCCCTAGGCTGATACCGAGAGACTTTCAGCCTGCTCCCTCAGACCCAGCTCTCCTCTAATTCTGAAGGCAATACGAATAACCTGAAATGTCCAAGCAGGATATTGTCAGGCAGGTTCTTGTTCTGATATAATGCGTCCTTTACCTTGTTCACGGCCTTCGGAACAGACGAAAGCCCGGCGATTCCTCGCCGGGCTTATTCTGTGCGGCCGCAGGGCCGTGATCTTATACGGACGGCTTATGCTATGCCGCCTTCTGTACATTCTGCCGGCGCTGGCGCGCCGCCTTGCGGAAATGCAGCAGCTCGTAGATGACCGGCACGACGACCAGCGTCAGCACCGTCGCGGCCGTCAGCCCGCCGACAACGACGATGGCCAGGCTCTGCGAGACAATGCTTCCCTGCTCGGAGTGGCCGAAGAGCAGCGGCACCATCGCGCAGATGGTGGCGACAGCCGTCATCAGGATCGGCCGCATCCGCGTGCCGGCGGCTTCCAGCAGCGATTCGCGGATGCTCATCGAGTCCTCGTTGTGCTTGACGCGGTCGATCAGCACGATCGCGTTGGTCACTACGATGCCGATCAGCATCAGGGCTCCGAAGAGCGCGGTGAAATCCGGCGTTGTTCCGGAGATCAGCAACGCAATGACGGCGCCGATTGCCGCCAGCGGCAGCGAGAACATGATGGCCAGCGGAGCGCGCAGGGTACGGAAGGTCAGGACCATAATGAGGTAGACCAGGCCGATTGACAGCAGCGCCGTCATGCCAAGGTCGGCAAAGTCTCCGCTCTGTTCTGCCGAGGCGCCGCCCGCGTACAGCTTGACGCCATCCGGAGTCTTGATATCCTTCGTCTTGGCGGCAATGTCCTTGCCGATCTCCGAGACACGCTTCGGATCGACATCGGCTGTAATCCGGATGTACGGCTTGCCGTCCTTGTGATAGAGCATCGCCGGCTGGCGGGTGGTTTCAAGCTCGGCGATTTCGCCGATCTTCTTCGGACCCTGCGCCGTCAGAATGGTCAGGTTCCGCAGGTCGCTCTCCGTCTTCGGCGCAGAGGACGGCGCCAGCACCACTTTGGATGGCGCTCCGTTCAGATCGATCTCTCCGAGAGGGATCGGGTTGAGCACCGCCGCCAGCTGTTGGGAAATCTCCTGGCCGCCGGAGACGGCCGGGTCGATTTTGAAGGCAAAGACCGGCTTCGTATCATCCATATTGCTCGTAATCTTGCGGATGCCTTCCACCGGCTGAATCGCCTTCTGAACTTCGGCTGCTACCGGCTTCAGCGTCTCCAGATCATCGCCGACAATGTCGATATACTCGGTCGCGCCGGACGAGCCCATCAGACTCATCTCGCTGACCGAGAGAACCGCTCCCTTATAGTCGCCGGCCAGACTCTCAATATGGTCGATCAGCGCCTGGGCATTGGTGCCCTTCTTGATAACAATCGTATAATCGACCAGCGCGGTTGATGAGACGCTGCCCCACTTGGCCATATCGGCGCTGTTGCCCGACTGCATGACGACATCCCCGGTCTGCGGCTGCTTGATAAGCTCCGCCTCCAGCTGCTTGCCCCGCTCCAGCACTTCGGCAACCGGCTTGTCGTTCGGATACTTGAGCTGGACCGATACATAGCTGGCGTCGGAAGCGTCCAGCGCGGCTTTCGGCATCGTGACGTAGGCGGCGATCGACCCGATCAGCACCACCGTTCCGAGCGTCAGCGAGACCCATTTATGGCTCAGGTTCCAGTTCAGGAACCGCAGGAACGAGCGCGAAGGCTTATGCTCCCGGAGCCCGCCTTTGCGCAGCAAGCCCGAACCAAGCAGCGGCACCACCGTCAGGGCGACCACGAGCGAAGTCAGCAGCGAGTAGGTAACGGTGAGGGCGAACGGCAGGAGAAAAGCCTGAAGGCTGCCCCGCAGCAGACCCATCGGCAGGAATACCGCCACCGTTGCAATCGTGGACGATGTAATGGCTGCCGCTACTTCCTTGGTCGCCGAGACAATCATGTCTACAGAGAAGGCTTCCCTCTGAAGCCGCCGGTAAATATTCTCGATGACGACGATACTGTCGTCTACCAGACGGCCGACCGCTACAGCCACGCCGCCCAGCGTGATGATATTCAGCGTAATGCCCGACAGATCGAGCAGATAGAGCGTGACGGCCAGCGACAGCGGAATCGAGACCGCTGTAATCAGCGTCGCCCGCACATTGCGCAGGAAGATCAGGATGACGATCGTGGCGAACAGCGCGCCGAGCAGCACTTCGCGCATCATGCTGTTGACCGAATCGACGACCATATCCGAGGTACTGAATATCACTTCCACATGAGCGCCTTTGACGCTCTTGCTCAGTTCTTTGGCCTTATCGGCCACTTTGCTTCCGACGTCCGCCGCATTGGCGCCCGCTTCCTTCGTTACGCTTGCAACCAGCACGTCCCGGCCGTTCGAGCGGCTGACGCTCTCCTGGTCGTGCCGCACTTCAACGGCGGCTACCGAGCCCAGCGTGACGCCGTCTGCGACCGGCAGCCGCTTCAGCGTCTCCACGCTGTCGATCCGGGCCGTTACGTTCACGCTGCCCGTCTCTCCGGCGATCGTCTGCTCGCCGATGGATGCCGAGACGCTGCGCCCTTGGAGAACGCCCATGATCTGCGGCAGCGATACGCCGCTGGCGGCCATCTTGGCCGGGTCCATCCGGACGTTCACCACCGGGGCGCTCCGGCCGTAAAGGGCCACATTCGCAACCCCGTCGATATCCTCCAGCGCCGGAAGAATCTCTTTCTCCACCTTCTGCAAGGCCTGCTCCGTCAGTCCCTCGTCGAAGGCCATGGTCAACTGCGAGACCGGAATCATGGAAGTATTCAGCTGAACCACAAACGGCTTCATGACCCCCTCGGGGAATGTCAGCGCATCGACGGCCTTCTGCACATCCTGGGACGCCGCTTTCATGTCCGTCTTGCCGTCGAAGTTCAGATTGATCTGCGAGTAACCGTCCCCTGTCGTCGACAGGATGCCCGTCTTGCCTTTGACAGCCGATACCGCCGATTCAATCGGCCCGGTTACCCGTTCCTCCATTGCCGCCGTATCCTGCCCGGGTCCGAGTACGGTTACCGTCACCTGCGGATTGTCCGCCTCCGGCATAAATTCCATCGGCAGCTTGAAGTAGCTCATCACCCCTGCAATTAGTGCGATGACGATAAGCAGCCCGGCCGCCGCCCTGTTCCTGAATGTCCACCTCGTTAATCGTTCCACTTGCCAATCTCTCCTTCCACTCCCCAATAATTTGCGGTCGTTCTCTGGCTGTATTTCTTCTATGTATGGTTCCCGTGCTTTCCAGTGTAGGGCCTGGAGCAGAGAGAAGGAACCGACCAGCGAACGGTTTTGCGGCTCGGTCTTAAGGCGGAGGCCGGCGCCAAATCAGGAAAAATTGTGAAGCGTCCCACGATTTTGTCCCGCTGTCAATATCCTGCCTGGACCTGCCGGGTGCGTCTCCGGCGTCCTATAATTTTCAACAGGTATGACCACTTAAAGGAGTGTTAAACGATGAAGAAACTTCAACTGGCGCTGGCCGCCCTGCTGCTGTCCGGAGCTTGCGCCCTTCCCGCCTCTCCCGCTTCAGCCGCATCCAAGCCGATTACCGTTCAGATCGATCAGAAGGCGCTCTCTTTCGGAGACTTGACCCCGGTTCAGCAAGAAGGAACGGTCCTGGTCCCGATGCGCGCGCTGTTCCAGAAATACGGAGCCCAGGCTTCGCTTGACGCCAAGACCGGCGTCATTACCGGCGCCAAGAACGGACTGCGCATCCAGCTTCAGCTCGGCAGCAAGCGGGCCACAATCAACGGACAAGCTGTTCAGCTCTCCCTTGCCCCGCAGAAGATTAACGGAACCGTCTATGTACCGCTCCGCCTGATCGGAGAAGCGTTCGGCTGCTCGGTTGCCTGGAATGCCAAGAGCGGTATGGTGTCGATTACAAGCCCCGCCGATCCTTCCGGCATCAAGACGCTGCTCAGCCAATACGTCGAATATTCCAATACGGAGAACCTGGAGGGCTTCATGAGCCTGTTCACCTCCGATTCTCCTCTGAACGTACCAGCGGTACGGAGCCAGATTCAGGCAGCACTGGCGGCTTCCGACATGAAGACAGCCGTGGAACAAGCCTCCATCCTGAAGCTTCAGGGCAATGACGCCATTGTGCAGACGGTGGAGAGCACCTCTCACATCAGCGGACCCTACGAACCGGACCAGCGTTCCTCCAATACCTATCATCTGATCTACGCCAAGGACAACTGGCGGATCCGCGATGTAACCATCAACGGCGTTCAGTACCTGCTCTCCGACGCACAGCGCAATGTTCAATTGACCGTTCCCGCAGAGGATGCAGAAGCGGTTCAGACTGTTCTGAAGAACTATTATGATTATGCCGCTAAGAAACAGGCAGACGCGCTGTTCGGTCTGTTCGAGAAGGAGCCCCAGGCTTCGGAGCAGGCCGGTTATACCCAGGCTTTTCAGAACTATGATCTCGCCTATACTGTGGAGAACAGCCGCATCATCGCTTACTCCGGCAAAGAATGCGCACTGCTCTTCAACGTCGCCATCCGGAAAGTCAAGGGTTCGGATTATAAGGACAACCGGAATGAAATCGTCTTCCGCATGGTGAAGAATGCCGACGGGCAGTGGAAGATCGGCGGAACGTTCGTTATCGGCTCGACCCCGCTCAACCCCTGAGAAGGCGGTGCACAGGCCCTTGCCGTTTCGGAATGATGCAGGATGGTGAATATTTCCTGAAAGTCATTCTTTGACAAGGAGAGCTGTGATGATGAAAAAAACCCAAGCTGCGCTCGCCGCGCTGCTGCTGTCGGGAGCCATTGCGCTGCCCGCCGGAGCCGCGCCCGCTGCGCCCATTCTGATCCAGGTGGACGGCCAGTTGTTGGAGCTGGCCGGACGAAATCCGGTAGAGTCGAACGGAACCGTATTTGTACCGCTTCGTCCTGTTCTGCAGAAGCTCGGCATTCAGGTCACCTACGACCTGGCTACCGGAGCAATCCGCGGCAGCAAAGGCACCCAGACCTTCAAGCTCCAGATCGGCAGTACCCAGGGAACCGTGAACGGCCAGGTCCGGGAACTGGCCGCTGCTCCCCGATCCATCAAGGGAGCCGTCTATGTCCCCGCCTCTTTCATCAGTGAAACCTGGGGCGGCCGGGTAGAATGGGATGCCGAAGACCGAGCGGTTCTGATCACCTCGGCGGATACGGCGAAGGCGGAACCGGAGATGAAGGCGTTCTTCGAGAAGTACGCCGGCGCGGTGAACCGGAATGACTTTGACGCCATTCTCTCCCTGTTCGTTCCCGGCTCCGATCTCGCCCGGGCGCTGACCGCGAAGCGGGAAGAAGTGACCGCGAACGGACAGCAGTTGAAGCTGGAACAGGCTCACATTGTCCGTGCGGAGGCCAATGAAATTATCGTCCATACGATTGAGTACACGCATATTACCAGCGGGCCGTTCAAGCCGGACAGCCGGTCGGAGAATACGTACCGGATTGTCCGGCAGGGAGATCAGGGCTGGGCAATTGCCAATGCCCAGATTACCGGTATCCAGTACCTGGTCTCCGATGAACAGCTTCAAGCTTCCGTGACCGTCCCCGAAGCTGACCAGAAGGCCATCGCTCAGCAGTTGAAGGCTAATTTCGATGCGGCCAACGCGGAAGATCTGACCGCTTTCCTGGCGACCGTGGACGCAAGCAGCGCCGACCTGGAGCAGATGAAGCAGAAGTACAGCAACCTGTTCCGGACGTATGATATTACGTACAGCCTGGAAACGGCCAAAATCATCTCCTACGACGGAACCAACGCGGCCGTCTATGCGATCCAGACCGCCAAGAAGCGGAAGGGTCCGGCCTTCGAGGACAACCGGGCCGCGACGGTAACAACCGTCAAGAAGAATGCAGCCGGCGAATGGAAGCTGCTCCAGACCTATGTGCTGGACGCCGAGAAGCTGTAACCGGCATAACGAACACCAGGGTACCCGGCCAGCCGCTCAAGCGGTGCCGGGTACCCTTGTGGTATTTATAAATCTTATACTCGGTCTGCCGCAGCCTCTCCTCCATGCTCCGGCTTCTTGTCGTGCTCGCCTTGGCGGCGGAACATGGCCTTGAGCATCGGCGGTGTCACCAGCGTCGTCACAATCACGGCGATAATGACCGAGGTGAAGTAATCCTTGGGCAGCAGACCGCTGCTCAGACCCGAGGCGGCGATAATAAGCGCCACCTCTCCGCGCGAGATCATCCCCGAACCGATGGCCAAGGAAGAACGCCATTTGAATCCGGTCAGCCTGGCGCCCAGACCGCCGCCGATCAGCTTCGTCAGAATTGCAATAACCGACAGCGCGATTACAAAGCCGATCTGGTCCAGCACCCCGTCAAAGGTAACATTCAGGCCGATGCTGACGAAGAAGACCGGAACAAAGATGCCGTAAGCCAGCGGCGACAGCTTGCGGTCCACCTTCTTGCGAAGCGGCGTCTGCGCCACGGCGATGCCCGCCGCAAATGCGCCGATAATGCCGGCCATGCCGGTCCATTCGGCAAACCAGGCATAGGCCAGGCAGACAATCAGCGCTGCCGACAGCGCCGCCTCGGCCACCTTCAACGGCGTGATCCATTTCATGACGCGCGGAACGACGAAGAACGCAGCGGCGATGGCAACGGCGAAGAACAGCAGTTTTTTGCCGATCAATACGCCGATGGATACGCTCTCCCCCATTCCGAAGAAGCTCGTCAGCAGACCCAGCAGAATGACGACCAGAATATCGTCGACGACGGCGGCTCCAAGGATAGTCGAGCCTTCCCGGGAATTCAGCCGGTTCATGTCCTTCAGCACCTGAACCGAGATGCTGACCGAGGTGGCGCTCAGAATTGTACCGAGGAACAGCGACTCATGCCCATCCAGCCCGAATGCTTCCCCGAGGGCCGTTCCGCCGAAGAAAGGCAGCGCGATGCCCAGCACCGCTACGGCAAAGGCCGATTTCCAGTTGCGGCGCAGCTGCTCCAGGTCGGTCTCCAGGCCTGCAATGAACATCAGAAGAAGGACACCGATTTCAGACAGTTCATGAATAAATTCGCCGCTCTCGATCCAGCCCAGCGCAGCCGGGCCGAGCACAATGCCCACAATCAATTCGCCGAGCACGGCCGGCTGTCCGAGGCGTACGGAGACATGTCCGGCCATTTTGGTGAAGAAGATAATCAGCAGTAAGGTCAGAATCATTTCCATGTCGGCATACGCTCCTTCGATTCTAGTATGGCTTCAATTGTCCGAAAAAAGACAAAGAGGAGCCCTTGGTGACAGGCTCCTCCGATAACACTGAATTATTCGGTTTGCATCATACTCTCTTCATTATACCCGAATGAGGCCCCGCTGCCAAGTTAGCGGGCCGCGCCTACGCTTCGGCCGATCCGTGCTCCTGGGCGGCAGGCTCCGCTTCCGTCCGGCCGCGGCGGCGCGCCCCGGTCCGGAGCGCAACGACGGCCGGCAGGCTGGGCGCCTTCTCCGGCACCGTCACGTCCTCGTCGGGAAGCGGCGCGAGGATGACGCCAAGCTGGTGATGGTCGCCGTCATAGATCGGCCGCTGCAGGTATTTGCTCTCCCCGGCGGCATTCAGCACCTCCAGCTTGCAGTACGCCGGGTTAAGGCGCAGCGCTTCGTGCAGCTGCGCCCGTCCGGTCACGGGCATTCCGTTGACCCGGACCAGGATCTCTCCCGGCTGGACGCCCAGCTCGTCGGCCGGGCTTGCCGGCAGCACGGCCATAATCTTCAGGCCGTGCTGCGGGTCCACGAAGAAGGGGCTGGACCGGCGCTCCTCGCGGGCGCCGAGCCAGACCAGCCCTTCGTGCAGCAGCAGCGCGGCCAGCGCCGCCGGCAGCGTGAGCGGGCCCCACCAGGCCGCGCCCAGGCCCAGAACCACCAGGGCGGCGGCGTACAGCAGCAGCCGCCCGAAGACGCGGGCCGCCTTGACGCGCGGCAGCCGTCCCGTCGTCCAGTCGCTGTAGCCGATGACGACGGGAAGGGAGACCAGCCCCAGGCCGCCGCCCAGCAGCGTCGGCCAGGGCAGTTCCCCGGCGGCGGAGCCCGCCGGGATCAGCAGGAACAGCGGCACCGGCCAGAAGGCATCCAGCCGGTAGCCGCCGACCGTGCGGCCCCGCTTGCCTTCCAGGTAGAGCGGGGTCGCGAGGCTTGGACCCTGCAGGCGGGCCAGCAGCGCTTCCGCCAGGTGCAGCAGTCCGGCGAGTACGACGAGCGCCGGAATGTCCAGGTCCCGGACGGCTTGCAGCAGCTCGCCGCCCCATCCGGGGAGCCGCGCATCCGGGAAGAAGGAGAGTACGAACTGGAGCACGCCGAGCGTTCCGGCCGCATAAGCGAAGCAGAACGCCCGGACCCGGAGCAGCAGCAGCAGCAGGCTGACGATCCAGATGGCAGCGACGCCCGCAGAGGAGAGCGATATGCCGAGCGCTGCGCCGGCTGCCGAGACCCCGAGGCCCGCCAGCAGACCGGACCAGAGAGAACGCCACAGCTCCGCGCCGGGGCTGTGCAGCTTCACATGAATCAGCCGCCGCTCCGCCGCGGTCTGCCGCAAATAATAGAGAAACATAAACAAGACCGCCATATAGTAAAAGGGCTGGATCAGCAAGTCCAGCGCAGCATAGCCCCATTCCGTCAGCAAGGTATTCCATTCGTTCAAACCGATCATCAGCTCCTTGGTCCATCAGAGTCGGACTATCGTGCAAAAAAAGAAGAAGGCTGAAAGTCAGCCTTCTTAGGATTTCGACGCCTGCGCCGCAATTTCCTTCCGGATCTCCGCGATTCCCCGGTTGCGCTGGTTGTCGTTCACCGGATTCTGGATCGCCTTGATCAGCGCCGCTTCCAGCGACTGTGCCGTCTTGGCGTCGATACCTCCGGTTGCCGCAAGCTTAACCGATGCCTGGAACTTCTTGACCGCCGCCTTCGTTCCGGCGTCGAAGTAGCCGTCCTGGCGGCCGGGCTTGAAGCCGAGGCCCTGGAGCATAATCTGCGCATTCTTGACGTCTTCGCTGTTGCTGTTGTATTGCAGCGTCTTTGTCTTGTCGATCGGCGCCGCCGAGAAATAGGCCGGCTGAGCCACCGCAATGTCGGGAAGAATGCCTTTCCCGTGAATCCAGCTTCCGTTAGGGGTCAGCCATTTGGCGATGGTGATCTTCAGCAGACTGCCGTCCCCCAGCTGCTTCTCGAAGCTGGTCTGAACCGTGCCCTTGCCGAAGGAATTCTCGCCGATCAGCTTGGCCCCTGCCGACTGCTGGAGCGCTCCGGCCAGGATCTCCGAGGCGCTGGCGCTTCCCTTGTTAATCAGCACCGCAACCGGGTACGGTTTGCCCGATCCGTTTGATTTGGTCACGTCCCGCTTCTTCTCTTTATCCTCTACCTGAACGACCGTCTTGCCCTTGGGAACGAACTGCTCGGCAATATCAATGACGACCGGCAGCACGCCGCCGGGGTCGTTCCGGACATCGATGACCAGGCCCTTCATGCCCTGGCTCTCGAGCTTCTTCAGTTCTTCCTTGAAGCGCTCCGCCGTGTTCATGGAGAACTGGGTGATTTCGATGACGCCGATGCGGTCATCCTCCATCTTGGCGTACACCGTCTCCAGCTTCACATCGTCCCGGACGATATCGAACGTCAGCGCCTGGCCGGAGCCTGTGCGCTGGACCGCAAGCTTCGCGACGCTGCCCTTCGGGCCCCGGATCTTCGCGACGGCATCGTTCAAATCCATCCCGGTCAGCGATTCGCCGTTCACCGAGAGGATAATGTCCTTGGCCTTCAGCCCCGCTTTGTCTGCGGGCGAGCCTTTGATCGGGGAGACGATGGTAATCTTCCCGTTCTCGGAAGACACCTCGGCGCCAATCCCTGTGAAGGAGCCTTCGATGCTCTCTTCGAACTTCTCGGCGGTCTCCTTGGCCATGTAGTTGGAATACGGATCGCCCAGCGCCTCCATCATTCCGTTAACGGCGCCGTCGATCAGCTTCTCCCGGTCTACCCCGGCGTAATAGTAATCCTCGATCAGATTGATTGCCGTTCCCAGCTTCTTCGATTCCTTGGAATCCAGTCCGCCGTCTGTAACTGCGGCCGCCGCGGATTGACCCGCTGCCTGTTCCGGGAACAGGCTTCCGGTCGCCGCCAGCGTCAGCAGACTGCCGAACAGCAGAGCAAATATCACCATAATGGCTGCCGTGCTCTTCTTCATGCGGTTTCACCGACCCTTCTTGTCCATTGTCGGGCATGTCCAGACACAGCCGCCGCGGCCAGCGCGGACGGTTGTGCCTTCCAGTATATGCCGTTCGGGCGTTTTTATTCAAAAAAGCGGCACCGCCTGTCGACAGGCGGCGCCGCGCTGCGCGGCTGGCCGGGAGAAAGCGGCGCACGCGCCTCCCGGGTCCGGTGCTTACAAATAGTCCGACGGATCGACGGTCTTCCCGTCGATTCGCACTTCAAAGTGCAGATGGGGACCGGTCGATTGTCCGGTCGATCCGGATTCGGCGATCTTCTGGCCCCGTTCGACATGGTCGCCGTTCTTGACCTTGATGCCGCCGTCGCGGATATGCCCGTAGAGCGTCCACATGCCGCCGCCGTGGTCGATGATGACGCAATTCCCGTAGCCGCTCCACCACTCGGCCACAATGACGGTTCCCGATTCGGCGGCATGAATCGCCGTCCCCTGCCCGACCGCGAAGTCGATGCCGGTATGCAGCTTCCGCGCGCCCGTAATCGGATGAATCCGGTAGCCGTAGTTCGAGGAGATCGGCGCCGAGCCTACCGGCAGCAGCAGCGGGCCGCTGCCGAAGGCATAACTTCCTGAAGAGCTCTCGGTCTCGTTGGCGGAGACCGCAACGGACGACGATCTGGCTGCCGCTGCTGCGGCAGCTGCGGCAGCCGCCTTTCTTGCCGCTTCCGCCTTCCGCGCAGCCGCCGCCTTGGCTTCTGCGGCCCGCCGGGCGGCTTCTTCCGCCTTGATCTTGTCCTTCTTCTGCTCCAGAGCGGCCCGGGTGGACGCCAATTCGACGAGCTTCGCATTCTGCTCTTCGCTGATATCCTCCGCGTCCGCAATCTGCCGGTCATACATCTCGATCAGTTCCTGCTTCTCCGCTTCCTTCTCCTTCAGCTCGCTGCGGCGGGTCTCCAGGTCCGTATAGAGCTGCTTCGCCATGGCGTACTGGCCCTCCAGCTCCTGCTTCTTGGCAACCACCGTCTCCTTGTCGCGCTTGTCCTGCGCCAGAAGGTCCTGATCCTGGTCAACAATCGACATCAGCGAATCCGCCCGGTCCAGGAAGTCGGAGAAGCTTGTCGAAGAGAGCAGCACATCCAGATACGAGACCGTTCCATCGGTATACATCAGACGGACCCGGGATTCCAGCAGCTTCTCCCGGGAAGCAATCCGCTTCTCGGCAGCATCCAGATCGGCGGCTGTCGCTTGCAGCGATTCCTCGGTATCGTCGATCCGGGCCGAAATTTCATTCATTTCGCCTTTTACACCCGCGATCTGGTCGAGAACCGTCTGAAGATTCAGCGTAGTCTTGTTCTTGTAGTGCTGGGCTTCCTGCTCTTTCGCCGCAGCTTTCTCCTGGGCGACCTTGGCGGTCTTGACCTCTTCCTGCAGCTTCTTCAGCTGCTGGTCGATTTCCTGAACCGTCGTTTTCTTGGCATATCCGTCAGAGGGCTGGAATATGACGGCAGACAGCAGCAACGCGGCTAACCCGGCGGCAACAATCTTTTTCAAATCTCGCTCCCCATCCTTTATCTTCCGAATCGAATTGTATGCTTCACACCTTCAGGAACTTGCGGATCGACACGGTGCTTCCCCAGACGCCGATCAGGACGCCGAGTCCAATCATGAGACCGCTCAGCAGCAGCCAGATATCAGAGAACGGAATCAGGCTGGAGCCGATCAGCGGATCGCTCTTGACCGTCTCCGACAACCCGGTGTAACCGATGTAGAGAACAAGCACTGTAATGACCGACCCCAATACTCCGATCAGCGCTCCCTCGACAAAAAACGGCCAGCGGATGAATGAGTTCGTCGCTCCCACCAGCTTCATAATCCCAATCTCCCGGCGGCGGGCCAGAATCGTAACCCGGATGGTGTTGGAGATCAGGAACATCGACATCACGCCGAGCCCCGCTACAAAAACAAAGCCGACATTTCGGATCGTCCGCGTCACCTTGAACAGCGTCTCGATCGTCCCTTTGCCGTATTTCACTTTATATATCGGCTTCTCCGGGTGAATTGTGTTGAGTTTTTCGATTTTGGCGGCTACTTCCCCGACGGTTGTCGATTTAACCACCTCGACGAGCAGCGCCTCGTTCAGCGGGTTGTTCGCTTCGTCGAAGCTTCCGAGTACCGTCTCGGCGTCGGGACCCAGGTCCTCGCGCAGCTCCTTCATCCCCTGCTCCTTCGAGATGAACTCCACTTTGCTGACTTCCGGCATGGCTCCAATCTCGGCCTGCAGCGTCTGCCGCAGCTTCTCGTCGACATTCAGCTCCAGATGCACCTTGATCTGCACCGCGCTGTCGGCCTTGTCCGCCAGCTCGTTGACGTTGAGCACCAGTAGAATGAACACGCCGAGCACCAGCAGGGAGACAACGATGGACGTGATCGAGGCCAGGGACATCCAGCCGTTGCGGAATACGTTCTTGAAGCCTTCCCGCATGTGGCGCAAGAAGGTCCTAAAATTCATAGCCGTATTCCCCTCTCAACTGGTCTCTGACTATCTGTCCGTGCTCGATGGCCAGCACCCGCTTGCGCATCTTGTTGACAATGTCGCGGTTATGCGTCGCCATGACGATCGTGGTGCCGCGGAAATTGATCTCGTCGAGCAGCTGCATAATTCCCCATGACGTCTCGGGGTCCAGGTTGCCGGTAGGCTCGTCCGCTACAATAACGGACGGATTGTTGACGATCGCCCGGGCAATGGCAATGCGCTGCTGCTCTCCGCCGGAGAGCTGGGACGGCTGGCGGTTGGCCTTCGAACGCAGTCCCACCAACTCCAGAACCTCGTTCACCCGTTTCTTGATTTGCTTCTTCGGCGCTTCGATAACCTCCATGGCAAAAGCCACATTCTCGAAGGCCGTCAGCTTCGGCAGCAGCCGGTAATCCTGGAACACGACGCCGATGTTCCGGCGGACGTACGGGATTTTACGGAGTTTCAGCTTGCCGATATTGAACCCGCCCACGGAGATCTGCCCCTTGGTCGGCGTCTCTTCCCGGTAAATCAGCTTCATGAACGTCGATTTGCCCGCACCCGAAGGGCCGACCACATAGACGAACTCATTGCGGTCGATCTTGACCGATACCCCCTGAAGCGCGTGGGTACCGTTCGGATAGGTCTTCCATACATCCTGCATCTCGATCACTGTATCACTTCCCGATTATGTCTTATCCCGTAGAATTATTGCGAATGAAGGCAGGGCAAGATTGCCACAACATATCCATTGTAACAAATCCCCTATCGGTTGAGTACCCGAAAGTTTGGGCGAAGACCGGCATATACATGGGTATAGCCCGGCCATCCGCCGCCTCGGCCAGCTGAAAGCACCGTTTCGCCCGGACGCTGGATGATTCCCCCAGAAAGACCTTCAATGCCCATTCTGTTTCATTAGTGAGCTGTAAAGGAGCCCCGATATGAGAAAATGGCACGGCGCTCTGGTCGCCGGCACCGGTCTTGCGCTGCTGCTGTCCCTGCTATACGGAGGCGCTGTTCTATATACAGGCCAGCGCACCGTCCCTTCGCATGTCCGGCTTGCCGGCCTGGAGCTCGGCGGGCGGCCTCTGCCCGAAGCCCGGGCGGAGCTGAAGCGGACGATGGCCCGGATGGAACGGCTGTCCCTGTCGCTGCGGGACGACCAGGGCGAAGCCGCCCGCCTGACCCTGGCGGAAGCCGGCGTCGTGTACCGTGCGGAGACACTGCTGCATGCGCTGGACTCGCTCGGAGAGGGCGGCCTGTGGGAACGTGTCCGTACCCGGTGGACCTTCCCCCGAACCTGGCGGCTTGAGGCCGAATGGAACTCCGGGAAGCTGCGCGGCCTTCTGAATGCACAGTGGCAGCACAGCCGCTACGGCGAGGCGGTCAATGCGGTCCGGACGATAACCCCGGACGACCGGATCGCGTATGCGCCGGGACGCTCTTCGCGCCAGATTGACTGGACCGCGCTGGAGAGCCGGCTGCTGGCCTCCCTGCCTCGGGAGCCGGGGATCGACGCCCCCGCCGGACCCGAAGCTCAGCCGGGAGGGCCGGAGGATGCCGTTCCCCGGGTCCTGGACCTGCCTCTGGCGGAGCTGCCTCCGGCCGTTACCGAGGCGAGCCTTAGGGCCCAGGGCGTCTCCCGCCTGATTGTGTCGATGAGCACGCCGCTCGGAGCCAGCGGACCGGGAAGAGTATACAACGTGGAATCGGCCGCCCGGGCGGTGAACGATACGCTCATCCCCCCTGCTGGAATCTTCGATTACGGACTTGCCATCGACAAGGCTGCCCGCACGACCGGCTTTCGCCAGGCCCCCGTTATCGTCAACGGCCGGCTGACGCCCGGGGTCGGCGGAGGCATATGCCAGGTGTCCAGCACCTTGTACGGAGCGGCGCTTCGTCTGGGTCTGGACATTGTGGAACGGCGCAATCACTCGCTGCCGGTGAGCTATCTTCCCAAAGGCCAGGATGCGACCTTCGCCCAGGGCTCGATCAACTTCCGGTTCCGCAACACCACCGGACACTATCTGCTTATCCGGTCCGAGGTGCGGGGCCGGACGCTGACCGTCAAAATGTACGGCACCTTTCCAAGAGGCATTGTCTATGAGGTTCGTTCCTCCACCGTGGACATTCTGGCGCCGGGCGAACGGCGGGTCATCGACGCTTCCGTCGCCCGCGGCGCTTCCCGGACACTCGTCCGGGGCAAAGCCGGCTATGTCGTCGAGACGTACCTGATCCGCCGGGAGGACGGACAGGTCACCGGCAAAACGCTCGTCTCGCGGGACACCTACTGGCCGCAGCAGCGCGTGGTTGCCGTCGCTCCGGGGAGCGCGGCCGCTCCCTCGCCTTCGTCCGCGCCGCAGCGGAGGCTGGTCGAGGATGGCGTAAGCGGGGAGTAGACGCCGGGGAGCCGCGGCCTCTTTTGTCACCGAGAACGGCAAAAAGGCCGGAGCCGCAAGCGTCTCCGACCTGATGCGAGAGATAAGGCACATTCGGCCCATTCCGATGATTACCGGCCGCCCGGTTGAACCGGGCCTAGAACAAGGTGTCCGGCGACATGTCGATCCGCCAGTAGCCGCTTACCTTTTTCAGCTTCACGATCAAGGTCTCCGGGTTCTGCGTGTTGTTCGGGTACGGGACCTTCAATTCAAACACGGCCTTTGTCGTATCCTTGGACAGCATGGTCGCCTGGGCCTTGTGGAACTCCAGCAGGTTGCCGATGTCGGCATTGACCTGGGCCATGCGGCCCTGGTTCTCCAGGAACTGAGTCTGCACGTAGAACGCCGCTGCGTTGTGCGTGTAGGCTTTTTTGACGTAATGAAGCAGCTGCTGACGGGTTCCGAGATCCCGGGAGAGATAGCGGAATTCCTGGCCGTTGTGCGTGAAGGTCTCGAGCTGGGCCAGGCTTCCGCCCCGGTTCGTGTAGAAATAAATCTCCCGCGCGTACAGCACCAGCGGAATCAGCGTACTGGAGGTCAGGTTGTTGACCATCGCCGGGTTCGCCTTGGCCGCCGCCGTGGCCGCCGCCTTCTGCGTTGCGGCCGCCGGCGCGGCCAGCGCCCCGCTTCCCGCCGCCGTCAAGCCTACCACTGCCGTCAGCGCGCCGATCCACCATTTCACTCTGTTCATGTCCATTCCTCCTTGGAATGATTGGAATTATGTAGCGGAGCAGGACTCCGTACCCATGAATACCCGTTTCGGCCAGGATCGAAAACGCCATCATCCCGGTCTGTCCGGAAAATTCGGGGCGGCCTTCGGCAGTTCCGTCAACCTGCCCAAAAAGGGGCCCGTCCCAAAGGACGGCCCCCTGCTGCTATATCCGGATATGATTATTCGGCAGTATTAGCTTCCTGTCGTTCCTTGAGCTTCCGCCTGCGCGGTGTCGGTCGTCCCGCCGCGGTCTGCCTGCGGCAGCGACTGTGCCGGTCCCGTCGGCTCGTCGCTCTCCTCAAAGTACGCCGAGAACGTCACATTGGCTGTAAGAATGCCCGATTCCGCCGCCGATGTCCCGTTCGCCGTGTTCTTCTGAAAAGACAGCGAATCCACATTGACAATCCGATCCATCGTGTAGAGCTCATACAGCCACCGGCTGACGCTCAAGTAATTCCCCTCGACCACGGCGGTCATCGTCAGCTGCTTGACGGTCGGGTACTCGGGCACCGACGTTCCCTTCATGACCTGGATCGGGTTCTGCTCGCTCACCGCGAATCCGATATCCTTCAGCCGGGCGCCGGTATGAAGCTCAATCTGCCGCAGCTGCAGGATCAGCGTCTCCGCATTGTCGCCCTTGGGCAGCTGGGCCAGCAGTTCCGCCTTCTCCGAATCGGCTGAGCCGTCGGCCTTGCGCTCATCTATCTTCTTCTCCATCAGACTGTTCTGCTGGTTAAGCAGCGCCAGCTCCTCCTGCTGCTGGTCGATCTTCTCCGAGAGCGGACGGGCCCCCAGCAGATAGAAGGCCAGCAGCGCCAGGAACAGCACCAGAATGCCCAGCACAATCGGAGAACGGTACTTATTGATCTGTTCCACTGTCGGTTCCTCCCTCCTGACTGCCAGTGTCCGTTGCGTCTCCTGCTCCGCGCTTGTCCAGGTTGACTTTATACACCGCCGTATACATGCGGCTCGCCGAAGCCGGCGAACCCGGCTCCGCGTTCGGATCACCCTGGGACAGCTTGGTGATCGAGGCATCGACCGTGAACGACATTTCACGCAGGGCCGCCAGGTAGCGGGCCGAGTCTTCCATCGACGGCACCAGCACCGTCAGATCCAGAGAAGTCAGGTAGGTGTAGTCCATCGTTCGCAGCACGCTGCCCGCCGGCAGACCGTCGGTCAGTTCATTCAGCACGTTCACGATATTCATTTTGTACTTCATGATCTCGCCGATGGCAGCCTTGCGGTTCAACTGTCCCGCCGTACCGTTCATCTTCGCTATCTCGGCCTGGAGCATGATTCCGCGGTCTTCCGCGCCCTGAATCATCTCCTTGCCCTCATCGACCTTGCCCCGGTCCGTCAGGAACAGCAGGGATACGCCGATGGCTCCGAGCACCCACAGGAGGGCGAGACTGCCTGCCACATAGGGAAAAACCCTTGCTTCCCGGTCTTCCCGGGGCAGCAGATTGATCGGAAGCACGCCGTGGGCGCGCAGCGCCGCTCCCAATGCAACCCGGTAATCGTTCAGCTCGGGGTCGGGTTCACCTGTGCTCGTATGGTAGACCCCCGTCATGGCGACTTCCATCTCCGCCTGGGTCTGGCGCAGCTCCTCGACGAGCTGCCCCCGTACAAACGGCGAACCGGCTACCAGCACCTGCCGAATCCGCGTATTTCCGTCATGGAGACTGTATTGGTAAAAGTTCAGCATCCGCGAGATTTCGGCGGTGATCTCTACCATCTGCTCCGGCGACAAATGCTCCGGAGCCGGTTCAGCCGCCGCTGCGGCTTCCTCCATGCCCGGCATCAGATCGGCCGCACCTGCGAACGGACGGTTCAGATCCGCCAGGTTAATCGAACGCATGAACAGCGGATTGCCGTCTTTGAACATGAAGACATCCAGCACGTGGTCTTCCAGATTGACCAGCATGGTCTCGCCGAAGCTCTCACCCAGAGCCACCGACAAGCTCCGGGCCAGCGCCGTGGCCGTGAATTCCACGCTCGCGACCCGAAGTCCGGCCTGTTCCAGCACATCCACATAGCTCTGAATCGGTCTTCGCGGCGCCGCGAAGACCAGCAGCTTGCTGCTGTCCTCTTCCACTTCGGTCGTAATATAGTCATAGACCGGATTCTCAAAAGGCAGGTGAAGGCCTGTCTCCACCTCCAGCTTGACGAGCTGCTCCACCTGGCGTTCATTGCCGCTGGGGATCGTCATTTTGCGGATAACAATCTGCGAAGGCGGGATCGTCAGGGCCACCCGGCTGCCGCGCAGGCCGTCGCGCTTGACCCATTCCTTGACCAAGGCCAGCAGGCCGGCTTCGTCCGCCACCTGGTTATCCACGATCAGGCCGGGCGGAAGCGGCAGATACCGGCGTTTGCGGACCTCCCATGATTTAGTGTTCTTGAGGCTGATGTAGCGGATGCCCGTCTGCCCAATCGTCAGACCGCCCGCAGGTGTGTGTAATCCCAGCATGTAGTTCGATATCCTCCTAACGAATGAGCGAGAGATACCCGCCGATAATCTGCGGGCCGTAGGCATAGGCGATCAGGGCGGAGACTGCCAGAAAAGGCCCGAACGGAACCTGCTGCTTCCGTCCGATCTTCCCGGCCAGCCGCAGGCTGCCCATAATCAGGGTGCCGAGCAGACAGGCCAGCAGAAAGGCCAGCAGTGTCCCTTGCCAGCCCAGCGCAAGGCCCAGAAGCGCGAACAGCTTCAGGTCGCCCATCCCCATTCCGCCGAACCAGACGAGCGGGAAAAGAATCGCGGCTCCGGCCAGCAGGCCCAGCCCGTGCGACCACATCGGCTCCTGCGGGAACAGCACGGTCAGCAGACCGAGCAGCGGCAGGAAGAACAGCAGCACCTTGTTGGGGATGAGCATGTATTTCAGATCCGCCACCGTTACAAGAACCGCCAGACTGGACAGCGCAAGCGCCGTCAGCGTGCTCCCGGTCAGGCCGAATGTCAGGAAGGACCAGAGGAAGAGCAGTCCGGTCGCCAGTTCGCCCAATGGATACAGGACGGACACCTTGGCCCCGCAGTGGCGGCAGCGTCCGCCCGACGCCAGCCAGCTGAACACCGGCACCAGATCCCGGGCCGTCAGCCGTCTCCCGCAAGCCGTACAGTGCGAAGGAGGATGAGTCAGCGACTCTCCCGCCGGCACCCGCAGCGCGACCACATTATAGAACGAGCCCAGCGCGAGTCCGAGCAGCGCAAGGTAGATGGCGATTGCAATCGTCATAGCTTGAATTCCTATCTGTATGGGATGAACAATCCTTGGGGTTTAGTCTATATATCGGATGATACCGGTTTTTCGGTAAGATTAAAAAAGGAACCGGAATGATCCGATTCCTTGCTGAGCTTATAATTATTTTGTTGCTGCAGGTTTTGCTGCTGGCTTTGAAGCCATGACTTCTTCCACGCTAAATACTTTAGATGTATTATTAGTACCCACCGTGAGTGACAGGGCGCCTAATTTACCAGTACTATCAAATGTAACCGTACCCCCTGTGATAGCCTCTTTAGAACTAGGAAGAACCAGATTGCTATCCAAATATCCTGCATGTACCAAGTCGTTGGTATTGTCAGTGTCCGCATCATTGACCGCAATAGTGCGATCAGTGAAGTCTCCATCAGTACCGATAATATACATTCGAGCAGCATCATAAATTTGTCTTGCAGTTGCTACATCAGAATTTGACTTTGAATTATTAATGATATTCCCGATCAACGGAATCGCAATGACCGCGATAATCCCCAGGATTACGATAACCGCGAGCAGTTCGATCAGTGTAAAACCTTTCTGCCCCTCTTCCTTGCTCAATCTCTTGCGAATCGCTTCTTTCAACATTTGATTTCCTCCTAAAATGATGTGTAGTATAAAGCAAAAGCCTGACTCCCGGAAATTTCCGACACCTCTATCATTGCATGTCCGGCGGCGAACCTTGCTTCTCCCCGCCTTCCCGGCGTCACCCCTTTCAAGGCTGTTGACTATTTATCAAGACATATTGCTGTACAAACTGAACATCGGCAGCATGATCGCCGCTACGATAATTCCGACCACCCCTGCGAGAAAAGCAATCAGCAGCGGCTCCAGCAGCGACTTCAGCCGGTCTACGGTGTTCTCGACATCCATCTCGTAGAAATCCGCGACCTTGCTCAGCATCGTATCGAGCGCTCCGGTCTCCTCGCCAATGGCAATCATCTGCGTAACCAGCGGCGGGAAGACCCACGCTCTCTTAAGCGGCTCCGACAGCGGCTTGCCCTGCCGGAGCGAATCGCCGGCGCTGCGGATGTACTTCCCGATCACTTTGTTCCCGGCAATCTCCTCGACAATTGCCAGCGATTGCAGAATCGGCACGGAACTGGCATAGAGTGAAGCGAAGGTGCGGGTGAACTGGGCGATGGAGCCTTTCTGGTTCAGCTTGCCGAAGACCGGGATCTTCAGCTTGGCGTAATCCAGCGCGTAGGCTCCCTTCTCGGTGCGCTTAGCCACCTGGTAGGCTGCGACCAGCAGGACAACCGCCAGCAGCCACAGGTACCACTGGCCCTGAATGCTTTTGCTCATGACCAGCACCATCTTGGTAATGGCCGGCAGCTCGGCGTTCATGGACTCGAACATGGAGACGAACTGCGGGACGATAGCCCAGAGCAGGTAGATGACAGCGGCCACGGCCATCACACCGACCGTAATCGGATACGTCAGCGCGGACTTGATCTTCTCCGTCGTCGAATGCTGCTTCTCGAAGAAGACGGCGAGCCGGTCCAGCGTACCTTCCAGATCGCCCGATTCTTCGCCGGCGCGGATCATATTGACGAACAGCGGCGGGAAGATCTTCTTGTGGTCCTGAATCGCCTGGGAAAAAGCGACCCCGCGCAGCAGGCTGGACCCGACGTCCGCCAGCGCTTTGCCGAGCGGCTTGCTCTCCGTCTGCTCCGCCAGAATGCGGGTGGCGTCGACGATGGACACCCCGGCCCGCATCAGCGTGGCGAACTGCCGGCAGTAGATGATGAAGTGAATCGACTTCACCGGGTTCCCGATATAGATGTCCATCTGAAGCAGCGACGTCTTCCGCTCGTTCAGCGAGAATACCGTCAGATTGCGCTTGCGCAGCTCCTCCATTGCTGTCGCCTTGTCCAGCGCGGTAAGCGAGCCCTTGATCGCCTTCCCGGCGATCGTCTTGACCTGATACTCATACAGAGGCATCGCTTCTCACCTCCGTCAGATAGGCTCTGGCCGCCGCCGGATGAATCAGATTCCGGGCCAGTGACTCCCGGATGCTCATCTCCAGCGTGTGCATGCCGAGCGCCCGTCCGGTCTGCATGATGTTCTTCACCTGATGCGTCTTCTCCGAGCGGATCAGATTCGCTACGGCCGGCGTGTTGATCAATACCTCCGTCGCGCACATCCGCCCCTTGCCTTCCGCTCGGGGGAACAGCCGCTGCGAGACCACCGCGAGCAGAACCGAAGCAAGCTGAAGACGAATCTGATTCTGTTGGTGGCCCGGAAAAGCATCGACAATCCGGTCGATCGTCCCCGGCGCATCCGAGGTATGCAGCGTTGCCAGCACCAGGTGCCCCGTCTCGGCAGCCGTTACCGCCGCCGAGATCGTCTCCAGGTCGCGCATCTCGCCGACCAGAATGACGTCCGGGTCCTGCCGCAGCGCGGCGCGCAGACCCTGCGCGAAGCTGGCCGTGTCGCTTCCGATCTCCCGCTGATCGACCAGACAGGTGCCATGGGCGTGCAGAAATTCAATCGGATCCTCCAGCGTTACAATGTGCTTGCGCTCCCGGCGGTTGATATCGTTCAGCATGGCCGCCAGCGTCGATGATTTGCCGCTGCCGGTCGGCCCGGTAACCAGCACCAGCCCTTGCGGCTTAGCTGCCAGTTCAGCCAGCACGGCCGGCATTCCGAGCGATTCCAGCGTTGGAATCACGGCCGGAATGCTGCGGGCTGCAATGCTGATGCCGCCGCGCTGCCGGTATACGTTCACGCGAAAGCGCACACCGCCCGAAATCGGATAAGAGAAATCGCATTCCCCCGCCTCGCGAAAAGCCGCTTCCCGCTCCGCTCCGAGCAGATCAAGCGCCATTTCCTCGGCCTCGCCGGGACCGACCGGTCCGCCGTCCACCTGCTGAAGCCTGCCGTCGATCCGCAGGACCGGCGGAGAACCGACCGAAATATGGAGGTCGGAGGCCCCGGATGAATAAGCCATATGAAGAAGTTCTATAATCCGTCGTGCATTCAACCGGCAGTCACTCTCCTCTCCCTATCCATGCGAGACCGTCTCGCGCAGCACTTCCTGCAGCGTGGTCATACCCTGGGTTACCTTCAGCAGGCCGTCTTCCATCAGCGGCACCAATCCATTTCCCGAAGCCGCTGCCCGCAGTTCTTCGACCGAGGCGGAATCGGTGACCAATTGGCGAATCCGGTCATTCACGACCAGCACCTCATGGATCGCGATCCGGCCGCGGTACCCGGTCGAGTTGCAGCTGCCGCAGCCCCGGCCCCGGTACAGCTTGTCCACCCGGTGTCCGTGCTTCTCCAGCAGGATCAGCTCCTGCGGAGACGGCGTGTATTCTTCCTTGCAGTCCGCGCAGACTTTGCGCACCAGCCGCTGGGCGACGACGCCGATCAGCGATGAGGCGATCAGATAAGGCTCCACGCCCATGTCCCGCAGACGGGAGATAGAGCTGACCGCATCATTCGTATGCAGGGTGGACAGCACCAGATGGCCGGTCAGCGAAGCCCGGACGGCAATTTCGGCCGTCTCGGTATCGCGGATTTCCCCGACCATGACGATGTTGGGGTCCTGCCGGAGAATGGAGCGCAGACCGGCTGCAAAAGTCAGCCCGATCGCGGGATTCACATGGACCTGATTGATGCCTTCCAGCTGATACTCGACCGGGTCTTCAACCGTGATAATGTTCACGCTCTCCTGGTTGAGCTGATTGAGCGCCGAGTACAGGGTGGTTGTCTTGCCGCTCCCTGTCGGACCGGTAATCAGCATAATGCCGTAGGGGCGGCCGATCATGTCTCTAAAAGCTTCGATATTCGCTTCGCTGAAGCCGAGCGTATCGACCGATTTGACGCCGGTGCTCAGATCGAGCAGCCGGAGGACAATCTTCTCCCCGTGCATGGTCGGCAGGGAAGATACGCGGATATCGACCATCTTGTAGTCGAACTGCATCTTGATCCGTCCGTCCTGGGGAAGCCGCCGCTCGGCGATATTCAGCTTGGCCATAATCTTCAGACGGGCTGTGATGAAGCCCTGCATCTGCTTCGGAATCAGACGTTCGGTCCGAAGCGTTCCGTCGATGCGGTAGCGGATCGCCAGATTGTTCTCACCCGGATCGACATGGATGTCGGAAGCCCGGAGCTGGACGGCCTGCTGAATCATCTGGTTCACCAGCCGTACGATCGGCGAGTCCTCGTCGGTTATCTCCGTCTCTTCGATTTCTTCCTGGGTCGGCAGCTCCACGAGCATCTGGGTCATGGAGTCGCGCATGCCGTAATGACGGGCGATGGCGCGCTGCAGCTCATCCCGCGTGGAGATGGCCGGCTCGATCTTGAAGCCTGTGCTCATGCGCAGGTCTTCGATGGCATAGTAGTCGAGCGGGTCCGCCATGGCCACCATCAGCTTGCTGCCTTCCTTCATGAAGGGCAGCACTTGGTAGCGCTTGGCCATACTCTCCGGAATGATCTGGGTAATAGCCGGGTCGATCTGATATTTGAACAAGCTTACATGGGGAATCCCGAGCTGAAACTCCAATACTTCGATCAGCTGCTGCTCGGTGATATAGCCCTGCGAAATCAGCAGATCTCCAAGCTTGCGCTTGGACTTGCGCTGTTCAACCAGCGCTTCCTCCAGCTGCTCCTGCGAGATGACCGCATTCTCGACCAGCAGGTCGCCGAGTCTTTTTTTTACAATGGCCAAGATCCACTCATCTCCATGCCGTGTGATGGTAGCAATTTCTTATGTTCTATATCGGATGGGACCCTTGTGAAATTTAGGATAAAAGCCCTCCGGGCCCTATTCATTTTCCAGCAGGAAAAACCGATAAATCAGCTTAGTTATCCTTAATATAAGCGACCTGGGAAGCACAGCTTGCCAGGTGGAAGAACAACAAAAATAGGTATGGTTCTGAAGTTTCACATTTTAAGGACTATTAGCGCATAATTCTATTGTCTATCTAAGAATATTATCCTAGAATAATAGACAGTACAATCCATATTTTCACAGAATCGGTCCTATGCTTTTTGCCAGCCACTTATCAGCGGCTGTTTTTGTGCATCGTTATGCAGGCGATTTTCATTATTGAAAGGCGGGGAGATTCTCATGAAATGGTTCAAACGGAGGAAGCTGGCGGCGCTCGGCGGAGCGGCGCTGGCGATTCTGCTGGCGGTTCTGCTGACGCAGGGCCTGTCGATGTCCGTTGACGCGACGAACAGCTACACCATCCGCATCCTGGAGATTACGGATCCGAACAGCGCCAGCCTGACGAAAGACAAGACCGATTCGGCAAGCGAATTGGACGCGCTGAAGAAGCTGCCCAATGTCAAGGTCGATACGGTAACGATGAAGAAATTCGTATCGCTCCGCGAAGCATGGGACGGTAAATACGATGCCGTCTATATCGGCTTCGGCGATTTTACCAAGACAGCGGTGAACAGCAACGGAAGCATGAGCACTGACGGCCGGAACAAGGCCCACAACACCACGGCTGTCGAGAATGATATTACCGCGCTGAAAGCCAAGGAAATTACCGACTATTACATTAACAGAGGTCTGTATGTGTTCTTCCGGGGAGAGACTTTCGATGCCCAGAAAGCGGATGCCTCCAAGCAAGGGATCCTCTACAGAACGTTTGGTTCCTACTATCTGGGAACAGCCAACCGGCCCAATGTTGTATTCCTGAAGGAGGCCGATCTCGGTCCGCTCGCTTCCGGAATCAGCGGCAGCTCATCGCCCTATCTGGCCGGCCTTACCCAGCGGCCGCGGATTGACATTGCGAACAAGTCCGAGATCAAGAGTTATCTGACTTCTCCCGATTTTGTCTATAATGCCGGCGATAAACTGAACTTCTCTATTCATCTGACCAATACGCCCAATTTAAGCAGCCGGCCGGTCCGTGTTCAATTGTATATGAACGTTGATTCTTCGCTCCCGCTGACTAGCGGCAGCGTAGTCGCCAGCGCCGTCATGAAATCCCAGACAGGGACCCTCTCCTACTCGCTTCCGGCTACCTATTCCGGACCCCTGTACTGGAGATTGGAAGCGACCGATACGACAACAGGCTTGAAGGACTATGACAGCGGCGTGATCCGCTTCCGCGGCCTCAAGCCGGTGGTCAGGGTGCTGCAGGTCATGCCGGCCGGTCTGACGGAGAGCAGCCTGCTCAACACGGGCAACATGAAGACTGCGTACCTCTCCAATGAGGACTACGAGTTGCAGATTACCGTCAAGGACATGAGCGCGTTCAACAGCTACATTGCTTCCCGTGTCAGTCCGGCCGATCCGACCTCCGGTCTCAACGGCACCTACGATATGGTGGTCTTCGGCTTCCGCGACATGTATGACCGCGTGAAGACCCCGATGATTTCCGAAGCGGCTGCGAAGGCAGTCAAGGCTTTTGCGGAACAGACCAAGCAGAGCATCATGCTGACGCACGATACGATCTTCAATGATCCGGCGCAGCCGACCAAGGAAAGCAACGGCGGCGTTAACTATTGGAGCTATTACTTCCATGATCTGGTCGGCCAGGATATGCCCCGCACCTATCTGGGAGGCAGCGCCGTTGCAACCTCCAAAACGGTCGTACCGGTGAACGACGGTCTGCTGACGCAGTATCCGTTCAACCTGGCAACCGTTGCGATTCCTTCGAACCAATCCCGCTACGCGGTTGCGCAGACGCACGACCAGTTCTTCCCGCTGAATCTGGAGAAGGCAGATGTCATTCCGTGGTACAACATTGCCGGCAGCAGCCGGGATACCGATGACAGCCGGAACCATTTCTATACGTATTCGGTCGGCAATATCACCTTCTCGGGTACCGGCCATACCAGTTCCGGGTTCCCGGACTGGGAGCAGAAGCTGTTCGTCAATACGATGTACCGCGCGTTTGTCGGCGCCAACCATGCGCCGGAGATTACCGTGAACTCGCCCACCGACGGGAGTACGATGCCCTCCTATCTGGACAAGCTGCTCGTCGATTTCAGCGCCAAGGATTATGACCTGAACGACCGGGATCTGACGGCTTCCATCTCCGTCAACTATCTGGACCCGGCCACCAATAAGTTTGTTACCGCCTCAAGCGTCAAGAATGTGTCGTTTATCTCGGGACAGACGGTGAGCCGTTATTTCGAGAACCCGCTGCCTGTGGAGGACGGCACGCTGCAGATCGTCATTCAGGTCAAAGACAGCCACGGCGCCCTGGCGGCGCAGACGGTTACCGTCAAGGTCAAGGAAGCGACCGCCAGTCTGACCGCAACCCGCTCGCTGCCGGCCGATCTGGTCAACAATGAAGTGGAGCGCGGCAAAGAGACCACGATCACCTATTCGATTATTCCGAAGCCGATCGCATTCTCCGATTCGGGCATTGCCGCGGCCAGCATCGGCGACAAGCAGCTGATCTCCAATGTGGTCTTCAAGGATTCGATCCCGGCCTATCTGAAGATCGTCGGCACGTCCACGGAGCTGAACCAGACCGGCAGTCTCGAAGCCGGATACTCGATCTCGAAGAAGCTCAGCGATATCCGCTACACGCTCACATCCGAGAATGGCGTCAAGGTCTTCACTCCCGATCCGGGACAGGAAGTCCGCTTCACCGTTACCGTATCGCCGCAGAGAGCGGATGAAGGCTTCAATAACTACAAGCTTGGAGCAGCTTCGCTGTCGTTCGACGAGCTGCACGCCGCAACCGCGGCTTCCCCGCTTGGAGCGGCAGCCGATTATAATCTGCTTGCCGTCAGCGGCAGCATTGCAAGCAGCGGCAATCTCCAGTCCGAAGGGCGCATCGCTGCCCGCGGCGACATCGACTTTAGCAGCGGCGGCGGTTCCTTCAATACAGCCGGCGCATCCTCGCAGAACGGGGTCATTGCCGGAGAGAATTTGTATTACAACAACAATATTAGAATCAACGGCAACGCCGTGTATGGAGGCAGCTTCATCTCCAGCACAACGACGCCGAGCATTACCGGGAAGACCGTGAATGCCAGTCCGGTCGATTTCACGGCGCTGAAGGAGAATATGCTGAACCTGTCCGCACAGCTTGCGGGCCTTCCCGTCAACGGAAGAACCGAGTCGGCTTACGGCACGATCCGGCTGACCGGAAGCGACGGCGCCAAGCCGTATGTGTTCCAGGTCAGCGCGCAGGACTTGTCCTCCGCTACCAGTGTAGTTGTAGACGTTCCCGCAGGTTCGACGGTTGTGGTGAACATAGGCGGAGATCTGAGCGATGTGCGCATGGCTCTGGACACCCGGCTGACCGGCGTTGCGGCAGGACAGATTCTGTATAACTTCCCGTCGGCGGCTGCGCTCACTCTGCGCAATGAGCTCCGCGGAACCATTCTGGCCCCGCAGGCAGCGGTCAGCTTCGATAACGGCCAGATTCGCGGCCAGATCATTGCCGGCTCGGTCGCGGCGGTATCCAGCGCCCAGCTCTACAGCGTTCCGTTCACCGGTACAATTGATATGGGCACCCAGGCAACGCCCGGGTCGGTTCAGTTCACTCCGCAGGAGCTGACGCTGACAGCGGTAGTCAAGGTCACTTCCGTCTCGCTGAACGATACCACCATTCTGCTGAACGATTCGCCTCAGGATCTCGGCGAAATCATTCTGCCGCAGGATGCCACCAACAAGAACCTTCGTTGGACATCCGACAAGCCGGACGTCGTCTACGTCGATCCGATGACCGGCGATGTTACAGGCAGGAAGCTTGGCTCGGCTGTCATCACAGCCACCGCCACTGACCGCAGCAATCCGGCGACAGCTTCGGCCACGGTAACGGTTAAAGACCGCGCCCTGTCGATTACCGGCGGCGACGGCGTCTATAAGCCGAACGATTCTGTTGCTCTGACTGCTCTCTATGATTCCGTATTCGAGCGCAATATCCAATACACCTGGAAGGTGCTCGATCCAAGCGGCAAGGAAGTGAACGGTTATATCCGGACCGCTGCCGGGAACACCGCAACATTCAGCGCTCCTTCTTCCGGGAACTATACGGTTCAGGTCGTGGTAACAAGCGAGAAGAACCTGATCGGCTTGTCTGCCAGCAAGACCATTACCGTTGCCAATCCGCCGACCAAGCTGACGATCGAGGGCACTTCTACCGTTCTGATGAACAACTCCTTGGCACTGAATGTCAAGGTAGAGCCGGCCGATGCCGATGCTCCGAGCCTGGAGTGGAGTCTGGTCGGGACGGACGACAGCCGGTATGCGTCCGTACAGTCCAGCGGAGGCCTCCTCGGGACACTCACGGCAGGCCGTACACCGGGACGTACCGTACAGGTGGTCGTCAGAGATACACGCTCCCAGATAAGCAGCGCGCCGTTCCCGGTACGCATTACCGGGCTGACCGGCCTGCAGTTCAGCAGCGACAAAGTGGAACGCTTCGTCGGCGAGACCTGCACCCTGTCTTCTCTGCTCTGGACGCTGCCAAGCACGGTGCCGATTGAATCGGTAATGGATCAGTTAACCTGGACCAGCAACAATCCGGCGGTTGCCTCCTTCGCAAGCCCGGTTACAGCCGACAATCGCAGCATCATCACCGGCAACAAGAAAGGTACCGCGACGGTAACGGTAACGTACTCCGCACCAGGAATGGCCGATATCACCGCTACCCTTGAAGTCGTCATCAAGGCGCGTCCGGTACAGAGCAATACCGGGGACCGCTACTGATCCCTTCGTTCTTCAGCGTTTCCCTACAAGAAGAGGGCCCGCAGCTTAACGGAAGCTGCGGGCCCTCTCTTTGATTTTGGCGGGTGGCCGGGATGCGGCAGCCTTGAATCCCGCTGCCCTTGTCTATTCCCCGGAGGGCACCAGGTGAAGCGGCCCTACCGAAATATTTACTTTGCGGACACGGGGCAGACTGGACTGCTGATGCGTATATATCTCGTGATTATAGATAACCCGGAACCGCTCGCGCAGGCTGGCCGACTGCGGCTCTGTAAAGATCAGAGAGGCACCCTGAGGCGCAGGCACCGGCTCCTGGGCGCTGCCCCGGACGGCATTGACGGTCAGGTTCCCTTTGGCGAAGAATCCGCCCCGCAGCCAGAAGATGGAGCCCACGCCATACAGATCGGCGGTGTCGTCGGTGTAGAAGAAGGCGTTCATCTCGGAGGGTTCTACGTTGGTGAATGAATCGATCCGGTTCACCAGCACGGGTCCTTTGGATATGAGCACCAGCTCCTTTTTGCCGGTCCCGGTTCCAATCCCGTCGATTACCGCGTCCTGGACGGTGGTGCGGCCGAGGACGAAGACGGTGGAATCAAAGGCCACCTTGCCCTCAATGTTCACGTTGCCGGTGACCAGAAGATTGCCGCGCACGGAGATGAACGAAGACTTGGCATTCCGGATGTTCAGGTCTCCGTTGATGATCAGCCACTTGGGCGTGGTCCCCGCGACGGTTCCTTTGGCGGAATCGGTAAAGCCGATGCCGGCGTAATCTACCCCGTCAATCGTAACATTTCCCTTCACCAGCCCCGACTGGCTGATATTCATGAACGTGTTCTTGTAGGCGGCCAGCTCGGCATTGTACCGATCAATGGTCTTCCGGTAATCGTCGTCGCTCTCCGTCTCGCCCTGCTTCGGCTTCTGCGGCGGCGGACCGGCGGTCAGCTCCCGCAGATGGGAATCCGCATTCAGCCAGCCATTCAGGCTTCCGTTCTTGTAGGCGGCGCTGAGTTCGGCGGCAAGCGACTTCTCGCCGGATTTCTCCAGCCCCAGCACCGGAGAGTACGCCTCCACCAGCTTGTCCACCACGGATTCTTCGACATTGATCTGGACGAATTTCTTCTGTTCCCGGATCTTGATCTGATCGGGATCGATGCCCAGAATCCGGTTCGCCGTATCCTTCATATCCTTGCTGTCCGTCAGGCTGACGGGATCGTTAACTCCCTCCTTGTAGCGAATGCGCGACAAGGACTGGACATGGACTTCTCCGCCGCCAGCGGCTGCCTCATCCTGCTTCGTGACTTTCGGGTAGATGGTCGGCTCCGACAAGCCGGATGTCCCGTGATACGTATAATGGGCCATGTCCGAGACGATCAGTTCGTTCCCGGCATACACATTCCCCTTCAGCAGCGGCGCTCCGTTCAGAATAACATCATGCTCCGACCCGAAGGCATACTTCAGAAAGTCGGGATAGCTGTCGATGGTAATGCGCTGCTGCAGGGTCCGCTTGACACCGTTGACCATGGCGGACGCCTTGACATCAATGTAATACTGGCGGGTCTGCTGGTTCGTATCGGTAACAGTCTGCTTGCCTGAATATTGAATATCTTCAATCGTCCCGCTGCTGCCTGCTCCCAGTTCTGTGGAGACATGGAGCCCCTTCTTGTCCAGGGTGCTCAGAATATCCTGAAGCTCGTCGGGATTCAGGTCTTCCAGAGGAGCCAGTTGGGCCTGGATGTAGGCGGTGGCTTCATCCAGCCCTTTTTCCGCCAAATGCAGACTCTGCACATCGTTCTCCCGCGTCTCGGTGCGAATCGCTCCGTTCATAGCCGCGCTCAGCACGCCCATACCGAGAATCGTCAGCAGCAGCACGATGAACATGACCAGCACCAGCGCAGAACCCTCTTCGGAACACAGCCGTCGGTCCCGCCGGGAGCGCGTCTTCCGGACTTCCGCTTGATTCTTCCTCATCCCTTATCCCCCTAAAATCCGAACTGGCTGGTGACGTCCAGCTCGTCTTCGCTGCTGCCCGCATATCTCAGCTTCAACTGAATCGAGATCAGCCCGCTCTCATACCGGGTGTACGTATCGCGCATTCGGTGTTCCGCAGGCAGGACGCTGATCGAAGAGCCCAGCAGACTGGAATGCAGGTTCAGCGCGCCGCCCGTATCTCTCCCTGCCGTCTGGCCGCCGACCTGCATCTGCTCGCCGTTCATCTGAATCAGCACCGGGTCGCTGCCGTTCTTCATCAGCCGGATGCCGAACTCGGTATTCTGAATCTCTTCCGGCCCATAGGTATACAGCTCGGTTATAATCGACGACATCAGTAGATCCGCTTCATCGCGCAGCGTGTTCTCGATCGCAATCTGGTGATAGCTCCGGAAGCCGAACATCGTCACTGTACCGACAATGCCGGCCACAATAGTGAACAGGCTGATGGCCGCGATCAGCTCAATCAGGGTGAATCCGGCCTGGGCGCCGGCGCGCCTAACGAATCTCTTCATCGCTGATATACCCCTCCACGACTACCGGAGCCCTGCCGCTCCCATTCTCCGCCTGACGGACCATCACCCGGACCGGAACCAGATACTGCCGGATCACCGACCGGTCGATCGCATTCGGGCTTGCCGCACCCGGAGAGGGCGACGGACGGGGCTCCGCCAATTCCTGCTGGTACTCGATATCAATGCTGTATTCGATGCCGTTCACGTTGGGATGCAGCACGGACACCAGCGTTCCCGTATTGAAATGCGCCGCATACTCCGGCTTGACGCAAGAGTTCAGCTTACAGTCGTCTCCCTTCAGGGCGTGCTTCCCGGTCACAAAGAAATCCTTTATCTGGTCAAAATCCTGCTTCTCCATATAGAAGAGCGCATTCCGGGCCAAATTCACCATAATCGTCTTGTTCTGGTTCGACTTCGTGTAGCTGAGCGCATTGGTGAAGTACGCCGTCAGCACCAGAGACACGATGGACAGAATAACGATGGAAGCCAGGACCTCGATCAGTGTAAACCCATCCTCCCGCCGCATGGCTCTTCTCCTCTCAAAAGGCACATTCTATCCTATATATCGGCAGAATCCTGTGCTATCATTTGGCTTGGACACGATCGTTTTTTTAGAAGAGAAGGAGGAACAGAAGAAATGGCCCTCATGGAATGCAGATTCTATTCGGAGGTTCTTGGCCTCAGCACGTCGATGACTGTGATTCTGCCGCAGCAGACGTCATCCCAGATCGGCATGCAGAACAACACCCGCGGCGGACTTCACCCGACGCTCTACCTGCTGCACGGATTGTCCGACGATGATTCCGTCTGGCTGCGCCGCACCTCCATTGAACGCTATGTCGCCGAAACGGGGCTTGCGGTCGTGATGCCGCAGGTGCACCGGAGCTTCTATACGGATATGGAGTGGGGCGGCAAGTATTGGACCTATATTAGCGAGGAAGTGCCGGCGCTGGCGCGCTCGTTCTTTCCGCTGTCGGCAGAGCGGGAGGACAATTTTGTCGCAGGCCTGTCGATGGGAGGGTACGGGGCCTTCAAGCTGTCGCTGCGGAAGCCGGAGAGCTTCGCGGCGGCGGCGAGTCTGTCGGGAGCGCTCGATATGGCGCACAATTTCATGAACCCGGCGAACGCATCGGCCAAGTCGAGAGAATACGAGCTGATTTATGGAACCGCTGACATTGCCGGAACGTCCAACGATCTGCTCTGGCTGGCGGAACAGCGGGGACAGTCGGCCGGACCGAATCCGAAGCTCTATCAATGCTGCGGAACCGAGGATTTCCTGTACGAGGACAATCAGCGCTTCAAGCAGGTCTGCGAGCAGGCCGGTCTGGATCTGACCTATGAAGAAGGACCCGGCGACCATGAATGGGGCTACTGGGACGCGAGGATTCAGGACGTGCTGGCATGGCTGCCATTGAAGAAGTAGGGCAATACCGATGTACGCAAATGTACGCAAATGTACGCAAAAAAGCAGGATGCTCCCAGGCATCCTGCTTTTTTGTGCGGGCTGAAGCCGGCCGCGGCTCCGGCCGGCGGTAGGGCCCCGGCCCCTGCGGAACGGCGCAATCAGCGCAGCGCCGTAGAGACGCACCCGCGCCCCTGGCGCTCTGCTGCTACAGCGCCGCCGGCCCGTGCGCGGCCGTCCAGGTCCGCGCCTGCTCCAGCGCGGCTTCGGCCCGCCCGATGGCGGCCTGCACCTGCGGCGTCGCGGTTCCGCCGTAGACGTTGCGGGCGTTCACCACCGCTTCCGGCTGCAGCACGTCGTAGATCCGCTCGTCGAACAGCGGCGAGAACCGCTTGAACTCCTCCAGCTTCAGATCCAACAGGAACTTGCCTTCCTGGATGCAATACAGAACCGTCTTGCCGATCACCTCATGCGCCTGGCGGAACGGCAGACCCTGGCCGACCAGGAAGTCGGCAATGTCGGTCGCATTCGAGAAATCGGTATTTACCGCTTCCCGCATCCGGCCCTTGTTCACCTTCATCGTAGCGATCATCGGAGCGAACAATTGCAGCGCGCCGGTCAGCGTGGCGACGGTGTCGAACATGCCTTCCTTGTCTTCCTGCATGTCTTTGTTATAGGCGAGCGGCAGCGACTTCAGAACGGTCAGCAGACCGATCAGATTGCCGTAGACCCGGCCGGTTTTGCCGCGGACGAGCTCCGGAACGTCCGGGTTCTTTTTCTGCGGCATAATGCTGCTGCCTGTACAGAATGCGTCGTCCAGCTCTACGAAGCCGAATTCCGTGCTGCTCCACAGCACCAGCTCCTCGCTGAGCCGGGACAGATGCGTCATGATCAGCGAAGCGTTCGCCAGGAACTCCACGATGAAATCACGGTCGCTGACCGCATCCAGACTGTTCTCGTACACCCCGTCAAAACCGAGCTGCTCCGCCACCAGATGGCGGTCGATCGGGAAGGTCGTGCCGGCCAGCGCACCGGCGCCCAGCGGCAGCACATTGATTCGCTTGTAGCTGTCCTTCAGCCGCTCCGCATCCCGCCCGAACATGGAGACATAGGCCAGCAGATGATGCGCGAACAGAATCGGCTGCGCCCGCTGCAGATGGGTATAGCCCGGAACGATCGTATCCAGATTGTCCTTGGCCTGCTCAATCAGCGCCTCCTGGAGGTGGAACAGCAGATCGGTCAGCTCCACCACCCGGTTGCGGAGATACAGATGCATATCCGTCGCCACCTGGTCGTTGCGGCTCCGTCCGGTATGTAGCTTGCCGCCGACCGGCCCGACCAACTCAATAAGATTCTTCTCGATGTTCATATGAATGTCTTCGTCGGAGACCGAGAACTCGATCTCGCCGGCCCGCACCTTCTCCAGCACCCGGTTCAGACCGTCCTTGATCGTCTCGACATCCGCCTCCGGCAGAATTCCGCACTTGCCCAGCATCGTCACATGCGCCAGACTTCCCTGCACATCTTCCTCCGCCAGCGCCTGATCGAAGCCGATCGAGGCCGTATACTCCTCCACCAGCTTGTTCGTACCCTTCGTAAAACGTCCGCCCCACAGCTTGCTCACGCCGGTCTCCTCCTTTGTAGTCCCTTGCCCGGCCTCTTGCCTGGCCTTGGTTCTTCATGGAAAAACCCGGGCCGCCGGCAGCACCTCCGCTCCCGCCCCGGGTATCTCCCGTTCCTTCCTTCGGGCCTTGCGGCCGTCCCGCTCTATTCCGGCAGCTCCGTGCTCTCCGCTACCCCGGCCGATACCTTCAGACGCAGCGCGTTCAGCCGGATGAACCCGGTTGCGTCGCCCTGGTCGTACGCCTGGGTCGGGTCCGCCTCCATCGTCGCGATGTTCGGATTGTACAGGCTGACCGGGCTCTTGACGCCGGCGGCAATAATGTTGCCCTTATACAGCTTCAGCCGCACCGTGCCGGTCACGTTCTGCTGGCTCTCGGCCACAAGCGCCTGAATCGCCTTACGCTCCGGCGCGAACCAGAAGCCGTTGTAGACCAGCGTGCTGTAGCGCGTAATCAGGCTGTCGCGGACGTTCATGACTTCACGGTCCATCGTGATGGACTCCATTTTGCGGTGCGCCGTGAACAGGATCGTCCCGCCCGGCGTCTCATAGACGCCCCGGCTCTTCATGCCCACGAAGCGGTTCTCCACCATGTCGACCCGGCCGATGCCGTGCTTGCCGCCCAGCTCGTTCAGCTTCTCCATGACCTGAAGCGGAGTCTGCGGTTCGCCGTTCAGCGCCACGCAGTCGCCCTTCAGGAATTCCAGTTCGATGTATTCCGCTTCGTCCGGCGCATCCTCGGGCGCGTTCGTCAGCAAGAACATCTCCTTGTTCTCCGGCGCGCTCGCGTCGAACCAAGGGTCCTCCAGCACGCCGCTCTCGTAGCTGATGTGCAGCAGATTACGGTCCATCGAATAGGGCTTGGCGGCCGATGCCTGCACCGGAATACCGTTCGCTTCGGCATACGCGATCATCTCCGCCCGGCCCGGGAACTGGCTGCGGAACTCTTCAAGACGCCAAGGCGCAATCACCTTGATGTTCGGCGCGAGCCCCGCAACGCCCAGCTCGAAGCGCACCTGGTCGTTGCCCTTGCCCGTCGCCCCGTGGGCGATGGCAGTTGCGCCTTCCGCAATGGCGATATCGACCATCCGCTTGGCGATCAGCGGGCGGGCAATGCTGGTGCCCAGCAGATACTGGCCTTCGTACAGAGCGCCGGCCTGGAACATCGGATAGATGAAGTCCTGCGCGAATTCTGCGCGCAGATCGTCGATATAGACCTTGGAAGCGCCGGTAGCGAGCGCCTTGGCCTCCAGGCCGTCCAATTCTTCCTTCTGGCCGATGTCGGCCGTGAAGGCGATAATCTCCGCATCATACGTCTCTTTCAGCCATTTCAGAATGACCGAGGTATCCAGCCCGCCGGAATAGGCAAGCACAATTTTCTCTTTAGCCATGGAACAAGCGACTTCCTTTCTCGATTGAAGAATTAACCCATCAGCGCTGCCATCAGCGCCTTCTGGGCATGCAGCCGGTTCTCGGCTTCGTCAAAAATATAAGAGTTCGGCCCGTCGATAACGCCCTCGCTGACTTCCTCGCCGCGGTGCGCCGGCAGACAATGCAGGAACAGATAATCCGGCTTGGCGAGCTTCACCAGCTCCTCGTTCACCTGATAATCCCGGAACGCGGCTTCCCGCGCTTTCTGCTCGGCTTCAAAGCCCATGCTCGCCCAGACGTCCGTATATATCACATCGGCATCCTTCGCCGCTTCCTCGGGGCTGCGCGTAATGACAATCTCGGCGCCCGTCTCTTCGGCGATTTCCTTCGCTTCGGCAACGACCGCGGCATCCGGTTCATAGCCCTCCGGTCCGGCGATGGAGACATGCATCCCCATCTTGGCTCCGCCCAGGAGCAGCGAATGCGCCATGTTGTTGCCGTCGCCGATGAAGGCCAGCTTCAGACCCTTCAGCCGGCCCTTGACCTCGTACACCGTCTGGAGATCCGCCAGCACCTGGCACGGATGCGCCAGGTCGCTCAGCCCGTTGATGACCGGCACCGAGGCGAAGCGGGCGAGATCGACCACTTTGTCGTGGCCGAACGTCCGGATCATAATGCCGTCCAGATAGCGAGACATCACTCCCGCCGTATCGGCGATTGTCTCGCCGCGGCCGAGCTGGATGTCATTGGTGCTCAGGAACAGCGCATGGCCGCCGAGCTGGTACATGCCTACCTCGAACGATACCCGGGTGCGGGTCGAGGATTTCTCGAAGATCAGTCCGATCGTCTTGCCCTTCAGCGGCTGGTACGCTTCCCCGTTCTTCTGCTTGAGCTTCAGATCCACTGCCAGGTCGATTAAATATTGGATTTCCTCCGCCGTAAAATCATTCAATTCCAGAAAGTCGCGTCCCTTCAGCGATTCCGCCAGGGGATGCTCGGTCAAGCTGCTCATAATTGGGCCTCCTCGGCAACTGCCCCGTGTTCCCGGGCGTAAGTATGAATCAGATCGGAGAGGATGCCGACCGCCTGGTCGATCTCCTCCCGGGTAACGTACAGATTCGGCAGCAGGCGAATTACCTGCGGCCCGGCCTGGACGAACAGCAGCCCCTTGGACTGCCCCGCCAGAATGATGTCGCCCACTGGGCTCCCGCATTCGATGCCGATCAGCAGCCCCTTGCCGCGAATATCCTTCACCCAGGAGCAGCCGGCCAGCGCTTCGCGCAGACGCGCCTTCAGGTATTCTCCGGCCTCCGCGGCCCGCTCCGGCACCCGGTCCTCCAGCATCGTCTCGATCGTAGCCGCCATCGCCGCGGTGGCCAGCGGCGTGCCGCCGAACGTGGAGGCATGCGCTCCCGGGCTGAATGCCTCGCGCAGGTATCCCTTGGCCAGCATAACGCCGGCCGGGAAGCCGCTCGCAATGCCTTTGGCCAGTGTAAAAATATCCGGCTCAATGCCGTAATGCTGGTGCGCGAACAGCTTGCCCGTCCGTCCCATACCGGTCTGGACCTCATCGACAATCAGCAGCAGGCCATGCTCCCGGCACAGCTCCACCACCGCATTCAGGAAGTCCGGCTGCACCTCCAGGATACCGCCTTCGGCCAGCACCATCTCCAGCATCACCGCCGCCGTATTCGGGCCGATTGCCGCCCGGAGAGCCGGCAGATCATGCAGGGGCACCGTCACAAAGCCCTGCGGGAGCGGCAGAAAGCCTTCCTTGACCTTCTGCTGTCCCGTCGCCGTCAGCGTCGCCAGCGTCCGGCCATGGAACGACTGCTCGAACGTAATGACCTCATAGCGGTTCTCGCCTCTGACCTTCTGGTGGTACCGGCGCGCCAGTTTGATGGCGGCCTCGTTCGCCTCCGCTCCGCTGTTGCAGAAGAATACCTGATCCGCGCAGCTGTTCCCGGTCAGCAGTTCCGCTACCCGGTCCTGGCCGGGATGATGGAACAGATTGGACACATGCCACAGCGTGTCGATCTGGCTCTTCAGCTTCTCGGCGATCCGCTCGGGCGCATGTCCCAGACTAGTGACCGCCAGACCGCAGGTGAAATCCAGGTACTTCCGCCCCTGATCGTCCCACACCCAGCTTCCTTTACCCTTGACCAGCGTCAGATCGTACTTGGCATAGGACGGAAAAATATGCTCCAGTTTGCCCATTGCTGCATTCACGCTCCCTCTGCGGCGGCGCTCCAACGGCTGCCCGCCTGAATTCTTCCGGCTTGAATCCCGCCGCTATTCCTTCGCAATCCGCGTCCCCACCGCTTCGCCCGACAGCACGCGGCTCAGGATCTGCGGTTCCTTGCCGTCCACAATAATCACCTCGGACACGCTTCCCTGAATGCAGTCGATGGCCGCCCGCACCTTCGGAATCATGCCGCCGTAGATTTCGCCGCTGCCGATCAGCGCTTCAATCTGACCGGTCGTTACCGACGGCAGCACTGCTTTCTTCCCTTTCGGGTCCGCCGCCATAATGCCGGGAACGTCCGTAACCACAATCAGCGTCGGCGCCTCCATATGGGAAGCTACCGCCCCCGCTGCCGTATCGGCGTTGACATTGTACCGCTGACCCGAACCGTCGATGCCGATCGGCGCGACGACGGGAATGTATCCCATCTTCAGTATACCTTCCAGAATGTCCGTCTTCACCTTCACGACATGCCCGACGAGTCCGACCTCGGCGCTGTTCTCCACCGGCGCGGCTTCCAGGAGGCCGCCGTCTTCGCCCGATAACCCCAGCGCCCGGCCGCCCGCACGCTGGATGCGGCGGACGACCGCCTTGTTGATGCTGCCCGCAAGCGTCATCTCCACCACGTCCAGCACCTCTTCGGTCGTCACCCGCAGGCCGTTGACGAAGGCGCTCTCGATGCCGAGCTTGCCCAGGTTCTCCGAAATCGCCGGACCGCCGCCGTGCACGATGACCGGCTGGATTCCCTGCTCCAGAAGACTCTTTAAATCCGCAAAAAACGAATCCGGCAGCGCCGCAAGCGTGCTGCCTCCGCATTTCATAATGAACCGTCCGGGGGCTGTGCCCCGAGCCGCCCCGAATCCTTCCGTCTGCTGTGGCATCCTGCCCGCTCCCCCCGCTTCTGTCCGCTCAGGTCCGGTAAGCCGCATTGATCCGCACGTAATCATACGTGAGGTCGCAGCCCCAGGCCGTGGCCTCTCCCTCGCCGTCGGCGAGCTTCACCGTAATCTCCACCGTATCGCCCTGCAAGTACGCAAGTGCCGCCGCCTCGTCAAAAGCGACCGGTCTCGAGCCTTTCAGCACCTCGATCCCGCCCAGGGCGATGTCTACGCGGTCCGTCGACATCGGAACCCCCGCGCGTCCCGCCGCCGCGATAATCCGGCCCCAGTTCGCATCGGCCCCGAATACGGCTGACTTGACCAGGCTGGAGCCGACAATCGTCTTCGCGATCGCGCGGGCCGCGTCCCGGTCGGCGGCTCCGCTTACCCGCACCTCGATGAGGTGCGCGGCGCCTTCGCCGTCCCGGGCGATGGCCATGGCCAGATGGCGGCACACATGCGTGAACGCCTCCACAAAAGCCGCCCAGTCCGGGTGCTGCCGGGTCAGCGGTTCTCGGCCCGCCAGTCCGCTGGCCAGCGCGATCAGCATATCGTTCGTGCTGGTGTCGCCGTCAACGGTAATCATGTTGAACGTCGTATCCGTCGCCGCCCGAAGCAGCGCCAGCAGGTCTTCCCCGGCCACGGCCGCGTCGGTGGTCACGAAGCCGAGCATCGTCGCCATGTTCGGGTGAATCATCCCGGACCCTTTGGCGGCGCCGGCGATGGTGACGGCCTCTCCGCCGACCGTAAGGCGGACGCAGCACTCCTTCTTGACGAGGTCCGTCGTCAGAATGGCCTGGCTGAACTGCTCGGCCCCCGCTGCGCCTCCGTCCAGCTTCTCCGGCAGCTGCGCCAGCCCGCTGCGGACGCAGTCCATCTTCAGCAGCTCTCCGATCACGCCGGTCGAGGCGACGGCGACGTCGCGCTCCGCCACGCCAAGGTGGCGGGCGGCTGCCGACCGCATCTCATAGGCGTCGGCTTCGCCCTGCTCGCCTGTGCAGGCGTTGGCGTTGCCGCTGTTGACGACGACCGCCCGGAGGCGTCCGTCCGCCAGGCTCTCGCGCGTCACTTGGAGAGGCGCCGCCTGGAACAGATTCGTCGTATAGACGGCGGCGGCGGTTGCCGGAACTTCGCACAGGATGGCCGCCAGGTCGTTGCGGTCGGTTTTTTTGAGTCCGCAGTGCAGTCCGCCTGCCTTGAAGCCCTTCGGAGTTGTGACGCTTCCGCCTTCGACGACGGTATACCGCTCTTGTCCAATCATGTCTCGTGCCGCACGGACGCTTACGGATACACCGGAGTGCAGCCGAGCCCGAGCGTTTCCTCCCATCCCATCATCAAATTAAGGTTCTGAATCGCCTGGCCCGCCGCGCCTTTCACCAGATTGTCGATCACCGATACAATCGTGATCCGGCCTGTCCTCGGGTCTGCCGCAAAGCCGATATCGCAGTAATTCGATCCCGCCACTTCCTTCGTCGCCGGCCAGATGCCCGCGCCGCGGATGCGCACATAGGGTCTACCTGTATAATAGTTCCGGTACAAGTCGATAAATTCCTGCTCGTTGTAATTCCCTTTCATCTTCGCATAGCAGGTCGCCATAATGCCTCGGGTCATCGGGACGAGCTGGGTGGTGAAGGTTATCGTAACCGGCTCTCCCGCAATTTCGCCCAGCGCCTGCTCAATTTCGGGAATGTGCTGATGCTTGTTCAGCTTATAGGCTTTGAAATTCTCATTGATCTCCGCATAATGCACCTGAAGGCTGGTTCCGCGCCCGGCGCCCGATACGCCCGACTTGGCGTCGATAATGAGGCTGCCGGGGTCGATCCAGCCCGCCTGAAGCGCCGGGATCAGACCGAGCAGCGTCGCCGTCGGATAGCAGCCGGGATTGGAAATGAAGCCTGCCTCCTTCACCCGGTCGCCGAACACCTCGCACAGTCCGTAGACGGCCTGCTCCAGCAGTTTCGCCGGCGGCGCGGGATGTTTGTACCACTGCTCGTATTCGGCGCCGTCCTTCAGCCGGAAGTCGCCGGAGAGGTCGATGACCTTCAATCCCTCCGCCAGCAGTTCGGGAACCAGCTTCGCGCTAACGCCCGAAGGGGTGGCCGCGAATACCACATCAGCGCGCTGCGCCATCTCTTCGGCATTCACCCCGTCCAGAGGACGGTCCATAACGCCGGTCAAATGCGGAAATCCTTCTTCCAGCGCCGCACCGGCGCTCGAGGATGAAATCACGGAGGTGATCTCCGCCTTCGGGTGATTTTGCAATAGCCTGATCAGCTCTACGCCGCCGTAGCCGGTTGAACCGACAATCGCGACTCTCGTCTTCCTCTCCATGTTCCTCGTCTCCTTTGTCCGTGCCGTGCCCACAAATATGTATTATTATACGTCCTGATTTATATAAATACAATAAAAAAGAGAAGCGTGCTTCCCTTTCGGAAAACTACGCTTCTCTCTTGAACCCTTCGCCCAGCACTTCATGGGCATCGCTGATAATGACAAAGGCCCCGGGATCGACAGAGCGGACAATCGTCTTCAGCCGGGTAATTTCATTCTGACCGACCGCTACCATGAGCACCACCCGGCTGTTGCCGGTGTAGCCGCCCTCGGCGTTCAGCTTCGTCAGACCGCGGTCCAGGTCATGCAGCACGGCCTCGGAGATGGCCTCCGTGTAATCGGATATGATATACGCCACCTTGGTGTAGCTGAAGCCGACCTCCAGAGCGTCGATGACTTTGCCGGTTACGAACAATCCGATCAGCGCATACATCGCCTGCTCCATGCCGAGCACGAATGCGGCCAGCGAGATCACCGTCGCATCCAGCAGCACCACCGATACCGCGAACGTCAGTCCGGTCAGCTTCTGAATCACCTGTGCCAGAATGGTCAGCCCGCCCGTGGAACCCCGTCCCCGGAAGACGAGCCCGAGTCCCAGACCGACGCCGATCCCTCCATAGATGGAGGCCAGCAGCGGGTTATGGGTCGGTACCGGACCGTCCTTGCTGATGTAGATGAACAGCGGCAGCACAATGCTGCCGAGCAGCGACCGCAGACCATACTGCTTGCCGAGCACCCAGACGCCCAGCACGAAGAGCGGAATATTCAGCGCCCACTGGGTAAAAGCCGGCTCGGCCCCGAACCAGGCCTTGGCCAGTACGGACAGGCCGGATACGCCTCCCGACGCGATCTCGTTGGGAAGCATGAACCAGTTGAACGCCAGCGCCGTAATGAGGGAACCCAGCAGAATCAGCAGCGTATCCACCGTATGGCGGAGTGGCCCGTTCAGCGGAATCAGCGGCGGCTTGGCGCGTTTATTGATTTTCTCCATGCGTTATTCAGCCTCGGTCTTGATCTGGCTTCGCAAATATCCGTCGATAAAAGCATCCAGATCGCCGTCCATCACGGCGCCCACATTGCCTGTCTCCACCGAAGTCCGATGGTCCTTGACCATGCTGTACGGGTGGAACACATACGAACGGATCTGGCTGCCCCAGGCGATATCGGACTGCTCGCCGCGGATTTCGTCCAGCTCCCGCTGCTGCTCCTCCAGCTTGCGCTCGTACAACTTGGACCGCAGTGTGGTCATTGCCCGCTCGCGGTTCTTGATCTGGGAGCGCTCGCTCTGGCAGGTTACCACGATGCCGGTCGGCATATGGGTAATCCGCACGGCGGAATCCGTCGTATTGATATGCTGTCCGCCCGCACCTGTCGACCGGTACGTGTCCACTTTCAGATCCTCGGTGCGGATCTCGATATCAATATCTTCATTGATCTCCGGCACCACATCGCAGGAGACGAAGGAGGTATGGCGGCGGCCCGAAGCGTCGAACGGAGAAATGCGGACCAGACGGTGAACGCCCTTCTCGGCTTTCAGATATCCGTAGGCATTGTAGCCTTTGATCAGCAGCGTAACGCTCTTGATCCCGGCCTCATCGCCGGGCAGGTAATCCAGCACTTCCACCTTGAAGCCGCGCTTCTCCGCCCAGCGGGTATACATGCGCAGCAGCATCTGGCCCCAGTCCTGGGACTCCGTCCCGCCGGCGCCCGGATGCAGCTCCAGAATCGCGTTCAATTTATCATAGGGCTGATTGAGCAGGAGCGTCAGCTCGAATTCGTCCAGCCGTCCCACCAGCCCCCGGATCGATTGCGCCGTCTCCGAGGCCATCTCTTCGTCGCCTTCCTCGTCGGCCAGTTCCGCCATCATGGAGGAATCCTCATATTCCTGCTGCAGCTTCGTATATTCATCGACAACGGACTTCACGGCGTTCATCTCGGCAATGAGGCCCTGAGCCCGTTCATTGTCGTCCCAGAAATCCGGCGCCGCCATCTTCTCCTCGAAGTTGGCAATCATCTCCTGCTTCAGATCTAAGTCAAAGAGACCCCCTAAGGTTGGTTAATTTCTTGCCGATTTCCCGAAGATCCTGCTTCACGCTTGGATCGATCATGCTGATCACTTCACCTTTCTGCTCTTGGCTTCATTCCTGCCCTATAATAGTTAAAAAACGGCCGGGCCGCAAGTCAAAGCCTCGGGGCCCAGCCGTCTTCCCTTATCCGATTATCCTTCGCCGCATATACGCTGCCGGCCTGTCCGCCGGTCAGGCATTCTGCCCGTGGCAGTTCTTGTACTTCTTGCCGCTTCCGCAAGGACACGGATCATTCCGGCCTACGGTCGCCGTCACGGTAACCGGACGCTTCTCAACCGGCTCGCCGTTCGTCGAGATCTTCTTCTCGTCGACCACAGACTGGCGCTCCTGATTGGTCTCGACATGGGCCTTCATAATGTAGGTTGCGACTTCTTCCTGAATCGCAGCCGTCATGGCATTGAACATCTCGAAGCCCTCGAACTGGTATTCGCGGAGCGGATCGGTACCGCCGTAAGCCCGCAGGTGAATCCCCTGGCGAAGCTGATCCATGGCGTCGATATGATCCATCCACTTGGAGTCAACCGCGCGCAGCACGATAACCTTCTCGAATTCGCGGATCAGTTCGGAACCCAACCGTTCTTCCCGGGCTTCATACTTGGCCATTACCTTGCCGAAGATAAATTCCACAATCTCTTCGGTTTCCTTGCCCCACAGATCGTCGCGGGTGACTTCGCCTTCTTCCAGCAGTTTGGAATTGACGTAATCCGCCACCTCTTGCAGCTCCCAGTTCTCCGGAATATCGTCGCTGCAGTGCGCCTCGACAACCCGCTCGATGACCGGACGGATCATTTCTACGACAATATCCTTGATGTTCTCGGATTCCAGAATCTCGCGGCGCTGCTTATAGATAATCTCGCGCTGCTGGTTCATCACGTCGTCATACTGCAGGACGACCTTGCGGACGTCGAAGTTATTGCCTTCGACCCGCTTCTGGGCCGATTCGATGGCCCGCGTAATCATCCGGCTCTCGATAGGCTGGTCTTCTTCAAAGCCAAGACGGTCCATCATGTTCAGCACATTGTCGGCGCCGAACCGCTTCATCAGCTCGTCTCCCAGGGAGAGGTAGAACTGCGTGGAGCCCGGATCGCCCTGACGTCCGGCACGGCCGCGCAGCTGGTTATCAATCCGGCGGGATTCATGCCGCTCTGTACCGATAATATGCAGACCGCCTAGTTCCGGCACGCCTTCGCCAAGCAGGATATCGGTACCGCGTCCGGCCATGTTCGTTGCAATCGTAACAGAACCCGGCTGGCCGGCTTGGGCGATAATCTCCGCCTCGGCCGCATGGTGCTTCGCATTCAGCACCTGATGGCGAACGGCCCGCTTCTTCAGCATCTCGGATACGCGCTCCGAGTTCTCGATCGAGACCGTACCGACCAGCACCGGCTGGTTGTTCCGGTGACGCTCTACAATCGCTTCGACCACGGCATTGTACTTGCCGTTCTCGCTCTTGTAGACCACGTCCGGCATATCCTCACGCTGGTTGGGCTTGTTCGTTGGCACCTGAAGCACTTCCAGGCCATAAATCTTCTTGAACTCTTCTTCTTCCGTCTTCGCCGTTCCGGTCATGCCCGCCAGCTTACGGTACATGCGAAAGTAGTTCTGGAATGTGATGGTTGCGAGCGTCATGCTCTCGTTCTGCACCACGATATCTTCCTTGGCTTCAATCGCCTGGTGCAGACCGTCGCTGTACCGGCGGCCGGCCATCAGCCGTCCCGTAAATTCATCGACGATGACAACCTCTTCGTCCGTCACAACATAATCCACATCGCGGCGCATGATCACGTTGGCTTTCAACGCCTGGACAATATGATGGTTCAGCGTCACATGACTGTGATCGTAGAGATTCTCAATGCCAAAGGCTTTCTCGGCTAGGGCTACGCCCTTGTCGGTCAGCGCTACGGATTTCACCTTAATGTCTACCGTATAATGCTCTTCCGGATTCAGCTTCTTGACGAAACGGTCGGCCGCATAATACATCTCGGTCGACTTCTCGGCTTGTCCGGAAATAATCAGCGGCGTTCGCGCCTCGTCGATCAGGATGGAATCGACTTCGTCGATGATGCAGAAGTACAGCGGACGCTGTACCATTTGTTCCTTATAGAGCACCATATTGTCGCGCAGGTAGTCGAATCCGAATTCATTGTTCGTGCCGTACGTAATATCGCAGGCATAAGCTTCCTGTTTATTGGCATGGTCCATGCCGTTCAGGTTGACCCCGACCGTCATGCCCAAATAATTATAGATTTGTCCCATTTGCGCGCTGTCGCGCTGCGCCAGGTAATCATTGACGGTAACGACATGAACGCCTTTGCCCAGCAGCGCGTTCAAATAGACCGGCAGCGTGCCGACCAGCGTCTTGCCTTCACCCGTCTTCATTTCAGCGATTCGGCCTTCGTGCAGAGCCATACCTCCGACCAGCTGCACATCAAAATGCCGCATGCCAAGCGTACGCTTGGACGCTTCCCGCACCGTAGCGAATGCCTCCGGCAGAATCTCCTCCAGCGTTTCGCCCTTGGCGATCCGCTCCCGGAACTCGGCCGTCTTGGCTTTCAGCGCCTCATCGGTAAGCGCAGTGAACTCCGGCTCCAGTCCATTGATGATATCGACCGTCTTCATCAGACGTTTGACATCGCGTTCATTGGTGTCGCCGAATATTTTCTTAACAAGTCCTAGCATGGTTAACCCCTTTCATGCAACACAGATGGTGGAACCTTTCAGCCCATCCCCACCAGAACGAAAGGGCGCGCCTGAACATACGATTCCGCTGCTTCATAAATTGTAACAGTTTGTAAGGGATGCCGCAATATTCGCGGGCTTTCCCCGAAGATATATCGTTCTGGGGATATATACGCACAAGAGCCCTATCCGCCTCACGCGGATGGGGCTCGATTCATTATTGTTCATGAGTCAGGCTTGCCGCAGCGGCTGTCAGCCTTGTTCGATCAATCCGTACTTGCCGTCGTTGCGCTTATACACAACGCTGACTTCCGAAGTATCGATATTCGAGAATACAAAGAAATTATGTCCCACCATATTCATCTGCAGGATCGCTTCTTCCACATCCATCGGCTTCAGCGTGAAGCGCTTGTTGCGCACAACTTCCAGCTCTTCATCCGTATCTTCCAAGGCGACGGAACTGTTCGGACCGCCTTCAACAAAGAGGGTCTTCAAGCTGCCTTCCTGACGGAACTTCCGGTTGAGCTTGGTCTTGTGCTTGCGGATTTGGCGTTCCAGCTTGTCCGCCACACCGTCAATGGAAGCGTACATGTCTTCGCTGCGGACTTCGGCGCGAAGCGTCACTCCGTTCAGCGGGATCGTAACTTCCACTGTATGAAGGCCGCGCAGTACGCTCAGCGTAACGAAACCTTCAGAGGCAGGGGGTGCATCGAAATACTTATCAAGTCTACTGAGCTTTTTCTCCACATAGTCTCTCAAAGCGTCGGTCACTTCAATTTGTTGACCTCGAATGCTGAATTGCATGGGCACTCCTCCTTTGCCCCTTTATTATACCAAAAGGTCAGGCACATGTAAAAACATTAAAAGGGTGTAAACGGTGTCCCTGCACACAAAGAAAAAACCCGGGATTTCCTCCCGGGTTCTTACGCTAGCGTCGTCTCCATTTGCTAACCATCTACCGTTATATGTAGGTCGGCTAAGCCGGATGATTATAATTTGACTACGTTCGCTGCTTGCGGTCCGCGTGCGCCTTCAACGATGTCAAACTCTACGGATTGACCTTCTTCCAGCGTCTTGAAGCCTTCGGATTGGATTGCGGAGAAATGTACGAATACGTCGCCGCCTTCCGCAGTTTCGATGAAGCCATAGCCCTTCTCTGCGTTAAACCATTTTACTTTACCTTCCATTGATTACACATTCCCTTCGTCATCAATTAAACGCGAGCCTTGCTCACATTTCTGACTATAACACCCCGGCTTCTTCATTGTCAATTGGAAAAGAAAATGATTACATACAATAAATTACCACAAACAATTTCCTCTGATATCAGCCGTTTGTTATATGAAATGGAACAGACAAGATATAATACCCGTTTGCTCCTACACTGAAACCTAATATTTAATAAACTCTCTAAAATAATTAACCCCGTTTATCCCCCGTAGTCATAATCTTTGATCTTCCCGTCAATATATTCCAAAATTCGCTCATAATCGTCAAAGTAGTCAATTTCAGACCAAAAGCAGCCTTTTACGTCAATCGTATAAATATTCTGATTATGCGTCATCGTATAAAGAATATCTTCCCACCACTTCCCATGCTCCTGTGCATGAATCAATTGCTCCATCTGATCACAGAATGTTTCGGTGAAACGTTTCTCTACCTTGGCAATGCCTACATACTCACAGGTCCGGTCTTCCCGCGGAAGGTCCTTCCCGTATTTCTTGACACATCCATTGACGGTTTGAAAAAAGTAGTCTCCGACTTCAACCCTATCGGTGTCCATAGCCATAACTACCTCATGCCGGTCGCTTAGAATTCGCTTGAGAATTTCCGGAGAGAAGAAGACATCCGCATTTAGAATCAGCATATCATCGTTGATCTCCTGCCGGGCAAACCAAAGGCTGGCAATGCTATTGGTTACATCATAAAAAGGGTTATGGTAGTAAGTCACTTCAAGTCCCTGCAGCGCTTTTTGAATCAGATGATTCTGGTAGCCAACGCAGACATAAATCTCCATGCCATGCTCAAGCAGCATTGTGACGGTATGCCGGATAAGCGGTACACCATTGATCGGCAGCGTGCTTTTGGGCACATTTTCAATCATACGCGAGATTCGGGTTCCCTTACCCGCTGCTAATAATATCGCCTTCATGAGTCGTTCCTCCTACTCCCACGTGGGCCAAGGTTCCACCCATCGGATCGAGTCTTCCGGAAGGCCCCTGTCCGCCAAGTCCCTGCGGATAATTCCTGCCAGACCGCGGTCCTTCACTCCGATTACTATACTATCATACTTGATTTGCGATATTTCGTCAGGACTCGATACATTCATGCCCATCTGCCGATATTTGAGATAATCCCGATCCGCCCAGAGCACCACTTGGCTTTTACCGAACTTCAGAATTTTATCTCTAATCTCCTGTCCCATCTTTCCGGCGCCGTACAAGACAATCCTTTCATCCAACGCTTCTACCGGAAAATAGCTTGCCAAGCGGTACCGTTTGCCGCTTCGCCAAGTCTTAAGAAAACGGTTCAGACGTCCTAACCATGCCTCGTTTTGGCGGCGATAAAAGGCAATTCGCCTCTTGTCTGCTAGATTTGCCCGCATAATGGAGTAATCCAGATAGGAGCCCGAATAGTAACGTTCGATCGGCTCGTCAGTTCGGTATAGAAAGAGCTGGCGAAGCTGGCGGCGAGTTAAAATCGGAGCAAACTCAACCGGCTCCGACTCCCGGCCTGTGACGCCATTTGGCATTTTTCCGAAGAAGTCACGAATATTATTATCTGGCGTATCCGCAGCATATTTGAGATAAGAAACTGCAATATCCAGCCGGTCCCCGCGGTGTCCAAATTGTTCAATCGTATGCGCTAACCGGGAGGTGAAATTCTCTACTCCGGTCACGTAGTCCACAAATCCATGCTTCGAAAGTGCATCCACCTCTCCGGCATCATTCAGGACCGGAACGATGCGTTCTCCTTCTTCCCTGTAACCTATAGTTTGACCATGCATAGCCCTGCACAGCATTTCTACCAGAAGTCCCGAGGGCCCTAGATAGCTGGGCAAGAAATTGTAATAGATACAGCTACCGCTTGTCTTCATTCGGTCCATTCGTAGATAGAAAGTACGGATGGTCTCTGGGTAAAAATCCTTCATAATAACGGCTAAGCAGCTTTGTGTAAAACCTCCGCCGGACAGATCGACAAAGGCAAACTGGTTATTGGTAAGATCCAGTTCTTGCTGCAGGTAACGCGCAACCAGCTCACGCTTCGGACGGTGTTTATTCTGCAGAAACGTTTTGAAAGTCAGATTGGAGTTCAATCTCTTAGCAATTTCAGCTAAGGCGATCTGCGATAACGGCTTCTTGACCGTTCGTGCTGCAAAAGGGAGGAAGGGCTCCAATTCATCAAAGGATAGTTGCAATATATCTGCTAAGCCAGCGACACTCTGCAAATTTTGCGAATAAGACCAGCCGATGAACCGGTATAAGTCATCGTTGCCCGGACCGAAGGAAGCCATCCGCCACGCTTGACGAGATCCATAAAGGTAATGGGTCTTGATATCAAGCTGCCGCTCTCTGATAATCCGGTCTGCGATGCCTTTTAGAACGTAACCATCTCTAGCAATAAAGTACAGTCGGCTGATTCCTTTATCGCAGCTCTCCTCAAGAAGCCACCATACATAGGAAAACAGAATAGGTCCACCCAAGGAAGAACCAATGGCCGCAGCGGTCTTTGCCGTCTCCGCAGTCTGCTCGGATATGCGAACATAGCGGGAAGCCCCTATTGACAATTGTGTATAGGCATCGTCTTCGCTTCGCTCAAGCGCTGCTTGTTCATAAGTCGTCAATGGACTGAAAGGTAGGTGCTTGGTTCTAATTCCCAGCTCGGCAGCCCTCTGAATATCCACTTCCAGATTATCGCCGCAATGGGTCCATTCGCTGAACTCTACTCTTTCCAGTTCAGCGACGCGCTTATACAATTTGCCCGTCCATTTGGCCTGTCCGTAATCCGACGAAATATAGAGCGGTAGATCGGCAAGGATCGGATCCGCCTTGACCAGCATCGCTTGTATAAGCTCGTGGTCGAGGTACATATCAGAGATTAGGATAACCCGTTCTCCCTGACGGATAAGCGTCTTCAGCCATTCTATTCGTGATTGGATCGGAAGCGTGTACTCATACTCTATCGCTCGTTCTAGTTGTTGCAACCGTAGCGCCATTTCTGCTGTTAGGCTTCCGGTCGTCAATAAAGCATCGTAAATCTGGATGAGCGTGATTTCCTCTATCCATTCCGATTCCCGAATCGTCCAGACCATTTGCTCTGCATGACTCCGAAGAAGAAAGAAATTACTGCGAACATATTCGGGAATATCCGCAAATTCGCTCTCATACCGGAGTTTCTCTTGCATCAGAGCGAAGATCCCCTTAGGTGTTGCAGTAGCTCGGGTGATCAGCGTATCAAATACGTCAAAACTGTACATAAGGGCCTCCGCTAAATCAGGGATTGGTCAATCAATTTCTTGATCTGAGTGGAACTCGTCCCTTGGGTGTAAGGAAAGAAGATCATATCCGAGCCAACCTCACGTAACTGGGCATGCTCCTCTTGCCAATCGTCCTTATGGTCATCGCCTGAAAAGTGACAGTCGTAGCGATACAACTGCCAGGCATCCCACTTTACCGTGTTGTGATAAGATACCGCAACCGCCCGATCGACATATTTGATAGACTCGACAATGGCCAGACGTTCCTCGAATGGAATGTATGGTGCTCTTCCTTTAAAATGAAGGACCAATTCATCCGTCAGCACACCGGCGATCAAATACTCGCTAAGCTCCTTGCACTGGTGAAGAAGATTTAAATGACCAACATGGAATAAGTCAAATACACCGGGCACATACCCTGTCTTGTACGGTTTCATGGTTGTACCTCCTTGTTAGAATACCGGGCAATCCACGCCGGAGATCATCTTGACTCCATTCTCATAAGCATACTCCGAATGAAGGATGGTTTTCTTCGTCCGGTTCGTAATCCAATAGTCTGCCTTTCGAAATACCGCCCGTTCCTGCTCTTCCGGGCAGAGGCAGGTTTGCACCGAGCACGTCGCTTTCTCCATTTGGATTAACTTGTCGATATAAGTCGCCAACAAGGAGAGAATCTGAGGCGATGCAGCTGCGAACTGCTCCTCAACTAGGATAATCAGCATCCGTTCTTGATCGGTCCTAAACGTATGAACGAATTCTTTAATGATTCGTTGCCACAGACTAAAGGGTTCTGCAAAATCCCCAAAAAATACGTACTTCAGTTCACCTTGCGGAAGGGGGATATCAGGGACATGGCTTTTCTTTTTCAGCCCCTCCTCATAGAAGAGCTCGCAGAAGCGTTCTACGTTCGTATCTGTAAAAAAAGCGCTGTTCTCTGAAATTTTCCGATCATCCCAATTCCACCACTGAATGGTCTGGAGCTTCTCAATGATGTCTTCGCTAAATCGATACCGGATGATCCGGGCAGGGTTGCCACCAACGATAGCATACGGCGGAACGTCATTGACTACATGAGAATTAGCTGCAACGACGGCGCCATTGTGAATCGTTACGCCAGGCATAACAGTCACATCATGACCAATCCAAACATCATTTTGAATTAGAATTTGCCCCTTGCATCTGCATAGTTCCGAGAAATTCGAGACAGCATCCTGTCTTCCAAATAAACGGGATACTCCGGTAGATAAATTGGCATAGTTATGCGCCATACCCAACGTAAAGTTGGAACCGTACGCAATAGAGGTGAATTGTCCAATTTGCAGATTATGGGCAATCCAACCAGCGGGAATTCTCCACTTGAGACCTGACGAGATCGTTCCAGGCCGGTCTCCATCTCTGCTGATGTAGCTGTATCTCCCGATGGTTGCAAGCGGAAATCCGGGACCTCCCTCTTCTATATCAATCAAATATTCAGATATACCTTCCGTAATTTCATCAATCGCTACAGACAAGTTAACGATCATAGCAGACTCACCGACTTTCCCCTTCTTCATCTCTGGTAATCCAATCCACATCCTGGACATAGACCCGATAATCCTGGATTCCCATCTCCTGGAGCTGCTTCTCGATGGCCCGGTAATGCACACTGCAAATAATCAGATGGAGGTTGTCAGTTGCAATATCAGCAAGCTTCTGCGGAGAGCATACCGGTATTTCTTGTCGGCAAGTCCCCCACTTGGCCGAATCATTATCTATGAGAAAATCCGGCCGGTGCTTTTCCCCATGTTTGTCCATGTAATGTTCGAACATAAGGCCCGCGCCAAAAATCACCAGCTGCTTACCATCACTGCCTCCAAACAAATCAAAGAATAACCGATAAAACTCCTGGTAAGGAATTTCAGGATGATAAATTCCCTTGTGCTTGGGCCTGCGCTGCTCCATCGGAGGGTAGCTCATATAGTCCTTACCCATTGTCATTTCCAGACAACGCTTATAGCCGATTGGCACCGGAATTGTCTGATCTTCGAATCCCAGCATAACCCTTTCCTCAAAATCGCTTCGATTCAACGGTTGGTAATAGTTATAGTGAGTGAAGATCGCCAGGTAGTCAGAGGTTGGATCCGGTAATTGCGTTATTGCCCGCTCCAGTCTCTGGACGAGCTGGCGGTGCGAGAACAGACTTGCCACCATACGATAACCTCTCCAGGTCCAGCCCGTCATGTCCCGAAACTGCCGGAATTCATGGCCGTAGACACGGCTATACAGCAGACGCTGGGCGGTCCGGATGCTTCGCAACTTCTTTTTCAGCTTCTGCGGATTTCGGGTACAGCTATCCATCGGCAGGATGTCAATCCAGATACCCTGATGACCGCTCCGGCCAAGATCGATCCGGCTAATACCTGTAGTTTTGCTGTCACGCAACCGCATGAATCCTCCATAGAAGCTATCTACACTTTCTTCCGGTGTCTGCAAAACATACGAATCGGGAAATTCAGAAGCGGCGATAGCTTTCAGACGATCATAATCCGCCCGGGGCATGGCCATATCGATATCGTCATCCCAAGGAATATAGCCCTGATGTCGAACCGCTCCGAGAAGGGTTCCGTAGATGGCATATACCCGCAAATCATGCTTCTCGCAGACTTCCAGAAGGCTGGATAGCAACTTCAGCTGCACACTGCGTACTTTTCTTATCTTATCGGTAACAGGGGCTGGTTCAATTACCCCCTTCGGTGACCCTATTTCTTCTGTATTGCGCAAGATTCGTTCGTAATCGATCCGGGTCCATCTGTAGAAATGCTCATGCTGATCATGTCTTCGTACATTAGATAGAAACCGGCCTTCTTCCTCCAGAAAAAAACTCCATGCCTCCTTAAGTCCGTATCGTTCTTTCAGGCCGTTCAATGGAACCGCATATTCAGCATCTGGAGCAAAGGCATACATATAATGAAGCGCCCGAAACAACACATAACGGGCCGGATAATTCTCTTCAACAAATTCCTGATCAAAAAAAATAATTCGACCGTTCTCATAAAAGCTGTTCAAAGGAATCAATTCCAAATAAGCCCGGCGCAGCACAGGGCCAAAGTCCACCTGGTCTCCACCCTCCGGTCGGAATGCGCTTTGTTCCGAGGAGACTTGTTCAGAAGAAATTAAAATCAAACCATAGAGGTGATCGAAGAGCCGAATGAATTCAGCAGAATCTCTAGAGACGATCTCTTTCAAGTATTTGGACAGTGTCGGAGCAGACATATAAGGCATGACTAAGGACATGCGCTCCAGACTATGTCGAACAATCTCCAATCCATGACTCCGGAGGTCGAGCATATTCTTATACAATTGCACCATACTTGGCCTACCTTCGGGATATAACGGTGTCTTCTTCACCTGGTTATTCCGATAAATGGTTGTGGCGAAGGCACGCCCTCTGTCCCGGTCTCCTGAAATTGCCGAATAGATGACTGGGCTTAAGTTCTTACTCAAAGAAGCCTCCACGAGAAAGGAGTTGGCAAAAAACTCGAATACACCATTATCAATCACATCATTGTATAGGTCCAGTTCATACGCTACGAGCGATTCAGCATTAGGATAGTAGGGGATCAGACGTTCCTGGAGATTCTTCTCCGGCAAAAAGGATTCGGAATATACCAGTTGCGTCAGCTTGTAATCTGGCAGCGGATAATAAAATTGATGATAGGTTAAGCCCGCAAGCTTCAAGATTTCTTTCACTTCCTGGCGGCTGAAGGAATACCCCTTCGTTCCCTTCGGATAATGATTCACCCCGTCAAAAGGCCTGCCGGTATGCGGTTCGGGTGCACCGGCAAAATAACGAAGACCGTAGCGATTCTCTACGGCCAGCAGAATTTTACCCTGAGGCTTGAGTAAGGGCAGAAGTCTGCTCAGATAGTCTATATAAGGATTCAGGCTCGTGGACCCGCCGCCCACTTGCTCAAGCATTCCCACCAGTACGATATAATCGAAGGATCGATCTAATTCCAGTTCCATCACATGTCCTGCATAGACATCCAGGTTACTGCGGTTCGCATGACGCTGACAGATCGCTTCCGCCCGGAACAAGGATTCCTCTACAGTTGTTACATGTGCGCATCGTTCACAGAGCATACCACTGAGTGCCCCGAACTCGCCGCCAATCTCCAGAACCTCCGCCTCTGCATCAAATTTATACCAATTCAGAATCGATGTTCTCATATCACTCAGGTGATAAAATACTTCCCATCTGGAATCTTGGCGAAGCACTTCATCAAACCGGCCCGCAGGATACTGTTCCAGATAAGCGCGTATATCGCGATCAGTCGGGTTTGCAGCAGAAACATCTGCCTTCGTGGTTCTGTGCAGCGTGGCCATATATCATACGCTCCTGTTCCAAAACGTTAACTAACTTTTAATGTAGTCCAGAATATAATAAATATTAGCGTAAGCATTACAGATACTTACTCGATTACTAGGTACACCAAATCCCGCCAACTGATCAGACATTTCATCCGTATGTTTAAACGCCGCTACGACAAAATCGGCTTTAGAATAGCGGGCTACTGCCTCTGCTGGCGAAATCACAGAATACCCCTCAATCTCAGTGTTCCAAAGTTTCGAATTATTATCGCAGAGTGCTAGTATATGAGGAAATTGCAGAGTCTTCGCAAGCAGAATGAAATATCGCCCTACATTTCCTGCGCCGAATAAAACAACATCTTTATTAGACTTTAAAATAGTCGCAATTTCTTGGGAGCGAGTTTTTTCTTTTCTATTTCGCTCATTATAATTAAGCAAAGCCTCTTTTTCATCGGCAACCACCAAATCATAAAAGGTTTTCAGATCAGCAGGAAGCAGACTCATATCCAGATTAGAATCATTCCAGTCACGCATCAGTTCTTCCCGAATTTCTTCGAGAAACGCCTCTTGCAGTTCCCCCTCCAATCTGCTGAGATTCCATTCATATGCGATATATTTTCTAACCGCAAGCGCAGAAAGCACTTTAGCCACTTGGTTCAATTCTTCGGGAAGTTGCTCTCTGATCTGTTTAAATTCCTCTATAATAGCAAAAGCCTTATTAAGGTCCTTGGTAGAGGATGCCGCATTGTCTGTACGATACCAATAGAAGGCTTCATCCAGGAAGTACGCTCTCTGTGCATACAGAGAAGTAAAAAAGAAAAAGCCGGTATCCTGATAGGAAGCCCCCGGTGATTCTGTTAATCTAATCTGATTTCTTTGAAGGAAACTTTTATTGTATATTCCGGTCCAAATGGCAATATCAACGTTGACTATAAAAAGCGGATCAGCGGATATATCTAATATAGTCTTGTAGAAAGACGGGGTGTTCACAATGTGCAGTTGAAGGTGAATATCCCTTTTACGTTCGGTAACAAACGGCTTGAAATCAGACTTAACATAGTCGGCTTTATTATCTTCGGCATACCGAAAAAGCGTTGCGAACATATCCTGGTCGACCTTGTCATCAGATTCTACGATCCCGATGTATTTTCCCGACGCCTCTTCAATTCCACGATTAATTTTGTGTCCATAGCTGCTATCCGGATCGATAATCATACGAAAACGTCCATCTTTTGCTTTATATTCCTTGATGATTTCCCGGGTTTGATCTGTACTAGAATCCTCAATACATAGAAACTCCATGTCAGGCAGCGCTTGAAGGCTTATACTGTCAAGGCATTCCCGCAGATATCGTTCTGAGTTATGGACAGGGATAATGACACTAATGGATTTCATCCTAGTTCTCCTTTGAAGTATTAAATAACTGAAAGCGTCGGTACTCAATGGGCCAAATTTGTTGAAAACCCAACGTGTCAAGAGTTGCCATTATTTCATTCTGGAAACTGTCCGTTGTAGCCAAGACGACAGAAGCAGTAGGGCAAAGCTCTGCCAGGTCTCTAATTTCTCTTACAGTTATCCCCTCAATTTCTCTAGGGTTCCCAACAGCAGAGGTTACCGCATACCCTACAAGATGCACATGCTGAATTTCTTGAATATACATCGCTACTTTTTGGCCTATACAGCCAGCACCATAAATAATAATTGGATTTCCGCCTTGTAAAAACCTATTAAATTTTTTCTGCAATTCTATATTTTCCTTTGCAAAGATTTCAAGATGGGCGTGTTTTAGGGGAAAGCGATCAGCCATTAACCTTTGTTCCTCTGTTAACCATTCCATATTAATAGCTTGTTCGATTTCCTCTAACAACATCCCACTAGAATTCCGCCCTGTTGCAACCTGCTTGTAAAAGGGTCTGAATAAATCTAAATATACAATTTTGACCACTATGTTGTGTAATTTATATAAATTATGTTTTTTTGATAAAGTTAGCAGGTCAAGTAGACCAGCTGCAAAATCGCCCCATTTATGAGTCGGTATAGCTGGATTCTTATGTCCTTGTCTATACCGATAAGTAACTTTCGATAGAGCATAAAATTGTTTAGCTTGAATCGCGGCCTTGACAAAGAAGGGAGGATCCTCAAAGTAATTATAAGTAGGGAACGAAATACTATGGTTGCGTAAAAACTCAAGTTGATACAAAAAACGGGTAAAGCCATATGGAAACTGATAATCCTCAAACGCAATCATTCCGTCACTTTTAAAACGATAATCTTGGTACCAACTCTGAAAGTTTTCAATTATATTCCCATTGTCTAATAGGCTGAACGATCCTCCACAAATTAAAGCATTATGATTGATCGCATTTGTGTAAAGACATTCTAAAATATCATTGTCAGGGTAATAATCATCGGGATCCATAAATGCTACATACTCTCCACTGGCCATAAGTAATCCGCGATTGCGGGCAGCCGCAACCCCCTGGTTAGATTGGCTTATAGTGACCAAATGTGAATAACGAGCCTCATATTTCTGCAATATTTCCAGTGAGCCATCCGTAGAACCATCATTGATACATATAATCTCGATACCCGGGAGAGTCTGGTCCAGCACACTATTCAAACATTCTTCTAAATAACGCTCCACGTTATAGATCGGTATGATAACAGATATAGGGGGTGTTAACTTCGGCATGTCTTCCTCCGATAATATCGGTTTAGTATGGATCTAGATCCATGTAATGCTCAAACCCAAACTCCTCAAGTTTCTCCCGCATACTGACCAAATACTTGGGAGTCGCTGCCAGTAGAATCAGTGTCTCTTGGCGGTAAGGATGCAATTCTTCAATCGAGTATACACGATGGCCCAAGACAAATTCGGGATTATGTTGCTTCTCGCTAACCATAAATCCATTGATTCCAATTTGTTGCTTATCTAAAACCTCAAGTATCTGTCTGCCGACTACTCCGGCTCCATATATAACTACCTTCGGATATTTACTTATGGAATAAATTTCCGATATATCAAGTTCACGTCTCCTCTTCGTATTCATATAAAGTTGGAACAAATGTCCTGGAAGAGAACCAGAACCAACTTCCTGAAAGTCGTTTAAGTGGACTTCCCCTTTTATCTGGGCATACCGAACATGAAGACGGGTGTAGAGATTGAAGATATGCCGGGCAATCGCAGCATCAAGGGTTTCATCTATTTCTTGGCCCTTCCAGTAATCTAGCATCTCGCAAATTGTTATAAACAATCCAATAAAGTTCCTTTTTGTCGCGCCGCTGGTCATTATCGATTTCTGACGAAGGCGCCGTACGAAATATTTCTTGTGAACGCATTCCACCCGCTCAGCGGACAAAAGAGTAAGGAAAGAAAACAATTCATCTTCATGAATAATATTTTCATAAAAATCAAACGAACGAGTTATTAAAAATTCTCTGTTCCAGAACTGCCGACATACAGAGCCAAACCACTCTCCGCGATAAACTAGCAACGGAAACAACTCACTGCCTGACATAACTCTCTCATAAGAGTGACGAAACTCCTCTTTATAACCGATAAATTGGGTCTTTAGCTGGTCATCTTCATAAAGAAGCTCTGCTTCAAAGAAGACTGCATCCAAGACACCACTTTCGGCTTTATTGAATAATTCTTCCATAGCTTCAGGGACGATATAGTCGTCAGAATCCAGAAAATAAATGTATTTCCCAGAGGCTCTGCTAAGTCCTGTGTTTCGGGCAGAGGATAGTCCCCTATTACGGGGATGAGTTATAATTTGAATACGTTTATCATTGGTCCGGAATTTCTCTAATATATCCATAGAGTTGTCGGTCGAAGCGTCATTAATACATATCACTTCAATATCCGTCAGCGTTTGCCCTATCACACTTTGCAGGCACTCGTCCAGGTATCTCTCTACATTATAAACAGGAATCACAACAGAAACTTTAGGAGGCTCAAGGATCATATTCTCTCTCCAAACTTCAAAATAGTTAAACCTGAATTACGCTATTTCGGTCGATTCCAAATAATTGAAACTCTAAGGAATTCAAATATATCTGGTGCTGGAACCCCAAATACTCTAGATGGAGCTTAATCTCGTTGTGCAGATTGGAAAACGTAGCAATAAGTACTGTAGCCTTTTCTTTCAAATAAAGATAATCTTCAATTTGTTTAACCGGAATAGTTGTGATATATCGTTTGCCGCTGCCAAGTTTAGTTACTGCTGCACCAATTACTTCAACTTCTGGATACCCTTTAAGGAATGCTGCTGCCTTTTCCCCCATAACACCTGCACCGTATATAATGACCGGCTGGTTCTCCCGCAATCGCTTAACCAATTTCTCTTGGATTTCAGGCATCTTTGCTGCGTATTGTTTGATCTGATGCGGTTTTAATGGATAGCGGTTATAGTAGTCTTGGTTCTCTTCAGTCAGCCAATCGAAATGGATGGACTGATCGATTTCATTGAGAAGTTCATGAAGCTCATGAGTTTTGGGTAGCTGCTTCTGAATGAACTTATAAAAAGCCCGATACAAGTCGTCATAAAAGATACGGACAGCTAAATTATATAGGTGGCAAAGTCCTTCCTGTTCAGCCACCCGGATCAAATCCAGGGCACCGCGGGCGCAATCTGTAGTCTTACGCAGGTTTAAAGTGGTATATTTATGTCTAACACGATAGCAGTATACGAATTCGGGTATCGCGTAAAATTGTTCAGCGAGGACTAAGGCCTGAGTAGAAAAGGGTAAGTCTTCACATCTCTCATACAGCGGAAACAATAACCCATTACGTACCAGAAGATCTCTTTTATACATAAATCTTTGAAACCCATAAGGAAATTGGTACTCTGAAAAGGTGATCATGCCCTCAAATGGAAAAGTGAGTGCTGAGAAGGGGCCTGAGAAATCGGTAAGTCTGTGATCGTTCACCCAATAGCAGTAAGATCCTGCACAAATCTCCGCTTTATGCTCTACAGCCTTGTTAAATAAGCGCTCTAACACTTGATTATCGGGATAGTAGTCGTCTGGGTCCATAAAGGCAATATATTCGGCAGTCGATGCCTCAAGAGCGCGATTTCGTGCTTTAGACACCCCTTGGTTCTTTTGATTAATGATAAAAATGTTTGGATATAGGGTGGCATAGCGTTCCAAAATTATTAAGGATCTGTCTGTGGAGCCATCGTTAACCGCAACAATTTGAATGGGCGCCAACGTCTGGTTCACAACACTATCCAAGCACTCCTCCAGATAACTCTCCATATTATAAATCGGAATAATAACCGAAACTTTATAGGGGTTAACTACGTCCATATCCTTCCTCCAGCCGTTTGATTTCCGATACGATATTATACCCGGCCGCCGTGATAGGCTCCTCGGTCTGGCCCCTATGGTATTTCTCGGCGTTCTGTCTAACCCAAGCGTACCAAGCCTCCTCTTTTAGAGGCAGAAAATCAAGATTTCCGGTAATCTTGGCTTCATAGGGAACCTTATCGCTGGCCAAACAATGTAATCCAGCCGCCTGGGCCTCAATCAGCACAATACCCAATCCCTCAAAATGCGAAGGCAACAAAAAAAGATCCATTGCCTGCATAATTCCATGAACATCTTCTCTTGCGCCAAGAAAGATGACACTTGAGCCCAATCCAAAATCATTGACTTGCTGTCGAATCTGCTCCTCCATCGGCCCGACACCGGCCAGGACGAGTCTCGCTTGCGGGTATACAGATACCACCCTTCGAAAGACCTCAATTAAAAATTCGTGATTTTTGGTGTGAACAAACCTTCCGACATGTCCCAGTACCAAGCAATCGTTGAGTCCCAAACGTTGTCGATAATTTCGGCGAAGCACAAGGTTAAAGGCAAACTTTCTAACATCAATTGCATTCCTCATAAGGATAATCCGCTCTCTGGGAATCTGCTCACCAAACAACCAGTCCGCTGCCGCTTCCGAGCAGGCCCAATAATCGGTCGCCAGCCCCCTGTGAAATAATTTCTTCTGCTCCTGATGGTGCCTGATGGCTATCAGTCGTTCCTTCTCGTCTGCCTTATCTACCATGGTGCTGTGCGCATGCACGATGATCCGAGGAACCCGATGGCGGAGGGCAAGTTTCTCTGCCAGAAAGCTTTTCCAATAGGAGGTATGGAGATGTATAACATCGTAGCCCTCTTCCAAAATGTGATTCATCTCTTCAATGAACCTCTCCTCGTTCTCTTCAGCATAGCAGGACAGATAGTGCACTTTACAGCCTTGGCTTGTCAATGTCTCTTCAAAGTCGAGCTTCTTCTTGCTGAACGTTGCAAAATCAAAGTGAAACCGATCCCTATCAATATGTCTCCAATTATTCAGTACATAGTTGGTAATACCGCCGGAAGTGTTAGCGATGGGGAATTGCAAAATATTAATTTTATCCATTAGTTCTTCCAACACCTCTTCTACCACCATTTCTCTCTTTCAAAAATGCGGCCATAATAGCAGCTATCCCGATGGATACTTTAGATGGCAACAACCGGACAGCCTCCTGACTCCCCTGAATTGCTGCCGCAAACCAGCTCAGTCCATATCTTAAGCCTTCACCGGCGAACTCCTCTTCAAAGTCATCGCGAGAGGTGGCATCTTCATAATAGAGCGAGAATGCATCGGTCTTCCACCACGGAGCGACTACCTTGAGATAGCCCTTGCTTCCGCTGACTACGAGCGTGCCTTCTGACTTGACTCCAAGCCCAACTTTAACGGTAGCCAGACTGTCTGTATAGCGAAAATACGCTTTTGTATACAAATCCAGTCCATGTTGGCCGGGGATGTGTTCAAAGCGCAGCGACTCATATTGGTCTCCTAAGATGCTCAGGACGGCCATGAGCGGGTAACTGCCCAATTCCGTAAAACTTCCGGCCCATGGCGAAGGCGAAAGTTCTCTCCAGTGTTCTCCAGGGGGTGAGAGTTTCGTAAATGTTCCTTCCACATCTCGGATAAGCCCGATCCTGCCGCTATCCAGCACTTCCAATACCTTAAGAAATCCGGGGCAATATGCAGTCTTGATGGCCTCCATTAATACCAAGCCCTGATGCTTGGCGCAAGCAAAGGCTTTCTCCGCCTCCTGTTTATCCAGTACCATTGGCTTCTCGCACCAGACATGCTTGCCTTTGACCAGAGCATTCATAATATAGTAAAAATGCGTTTCATGTGGAGAAGCAATATATACGGCATCTACCCCTTTGTAGAGCATCTCTTCACTCTCGGCAGCTATTTCCAAATGATGCCGATCGGCAAACTCACGGGCAGCCGGGAATCGCGGGTTATAGACACCGACAACCTCAATTCCCTGTACCTGCTGCGCCTCCGAAATAAATCGTTCGGCGATCCGACCACTTCCTATAATTCCAATGCGTATAGCACCATCCAGATGGGTTCTCATTATTCCTCTATTTCTCTCCTTTCGGAACCACTAGCGCCGATACCGGATGTACTTTCCGCTTTGACTCCGGCGGCAGTATCATATAATCACCAAACTTAAATGTTAAGTATTCCTCATAGGCTTGAATACCTTGGAACATATGATTTTCAAACATAACCGGCGTACTGTTCTCGTACCAACTCCGCTTGTAACCGTAAGTTCGGTTAGGTGTAGGAAACATAAGGATACGGACATGGGTCGTTCGTTTCCGATTGCTGCGCACGATCAGCTTCTCGTAGCGGCGGAGTGCCCATTCTTCCGGAATACCAGAGAGAAAGCGGTAGAGCAAGCGCACGAAAAGTTTGGGCTCTGAGAACCTCCCCACCGCCGACCAAAGAGTCTTCCGTACACAGAAACATTTCAGATTGTGAAGAACACGTACGGGATACATATCCGGCGTCCCGTCAAGCGGAAAAATATCAATAAAAATCCCTTGTTCATAGGGCATATGCTCCTGATATTCTCGGAGAAACAAACTGTCCTTCCGCCGCAGCTTGCCGTAGCCCCAACGGTAGCCGGGTGTATTCCGGTGGTCCTGGAAGTAGAAACGGCTCGTGTCCAACTCTGTCAGACAGGCTTTCCGAAACTTCTCGTATTCTGAGCGAAGCAGGGCTACATCAGCGTCATCATCCCAAGGAATATATCCACCATGACGAATGGCTCCCAGCATGGTGCCTGCAATAATTTGATAGCGGATACCGCAGATGCGGCAGATCCGGTCAACCTCGATCAGCATCTCGAGCTGGATAAGCTGTATTCGCCTCAAAGCCTCTTTATCAATCTGAATCACGGGCTCCTCCTGTATTTGGCGATGTAGCACGCCACACTCCATTTAAATCGCGATATACTATACGATCCTCTCCCGCTCCGAAACGAATCAGGTCTATTCGCGACTGTGACGGCGTTATTCTCACTGCATCCCACAGGTCTTGGGACACCGTCCCACGCTGTCTTGGAGGCGTATAAGAACCTTTCGGCTTCTTGTCTGTAAAATACTCCAGTTTGGAGCAGCCGATGGAAATGATCGGAAAGTCCCGTTCCAGATCTACAGCATCGGCATGATTATGACCGTGAACAAGTCCCAGAATCTCATTGCTGCTCTCTCGCTGATAGTCTTCTAGCAGAGAAATCAACGCCTCACCGTTGCGGATTTCATTACTCCAGTAATGCAGATTCGCCAACGGTGGAACATGGCTGAAGAGCAATATGGAATAGCCAGTCTCTGTACACTGGAGTGACTGACTGAGCCAATCCAGGGTTTCTTCCGCATACCCGTACCGGACATCCTCCCGGTAATCAAAAGAATGCAAAACAAAACAGCGCAATTTCGATTCTGGATAATCAAAATAATAATTTGGAAGTTTGCCTTCCCGAACAGTGTAGCGGTCCGTATAAGACAGATAGATATCGGCTTGCGCTTTCACTTCAAAGGGCTCAGGATTTCCCATAAAATAATTAGAATCATGATTGCCCGGCACCACATAAAGAGGTACTTGATTGGCTATCAGATCCTGCATCACCATTTCCGCGTAGTCACGGGTTAGTTCAGCCGGGAGCATTCCATCTGTCAAATCCCCAAGATGAACAATCCCGTGAAAAGCCGCCATGTTATGGACCATCGCTATATTGCTGGCGGTATCATCCCATGTTCCGTTCACAGTATAGTGACTGTCCGTTACAACTGCCAGCATCACCGCGTCTGCAGCTGCTTGCTCCAATAGGGAAGCGGCCGTCTTGCAGGCTTCTTCTCTGAAAAAGGGTTTATCAGAAAAGGAGGCCTCCCCTTGTTCAAAGTCCACAATCATTTCGAAGCGTCCCTCGTCTTCAGAGGTAAAAGCACCACCGTCCGTTCGCTTAAAGCAAAGACGGAAGTAGCATTCCTGTTCAAACACATAATTCTCCTGCCGGTAGGTGTTCCCGTTCAAATCTCCATTATACGTCGTCCAACTGCACTCCGGCTCATAATCGTACGTGTATATATATTTCGGATTTACTTCCAAGGAATAAGTAGCGACATTAAACAAATACCGAACATCTCTTAGTATAATCTGGCTGCCGGGGTACGCTTTATAAAAGTGCAGTGACGACATCCGGTCAGGAACGCCATAGCCGGCTCTTCCGGTCGAAGCGTAAATCGTTACCCCAGCTTTCCCGCAAAGCTTAACCGGATTCATTCCTTCCCCACTCGTCTCTTTAAACAAGCTTGATGGATGTGGAATCCTGCTGTTCCATCCAGATGGTTCAGAATTCCTTCATATGCCTGCTTCTGCTCAAGCCTGTCGTGCTGTGAAACCGATAAATAATCCAAGAAGAACTCCATCCGTTTTAGCTTACCATCTTCCGCGCAGCAATAGGGAAGCCCTCCCTCTTCTTTACCAAAAGAGAGCTCAATTGCATGACCAGCAAGTGAAGAAACATCATTGTTTTCAAACCGGCAGGGGATAACCACAACCTCATCGGTCACGATATCATAGACAACCAGGCTGTTATTATATGCGGATAGCGCCGCTATTTTTCGATCACTCACTCTTTTTGCAAAAAAGTAATGATTCGGATAATCATATAAAGCCGATTGACGACTGCCTTCCGTATAAGGCAACTCCCACTCCACCTTGCTCATTTGACCGGTAGCAGTATTAATTTTAATGATCATATTTGCAGTTCGCGGAAATGCCAGTAAATAATCGCCGCAGTAGACCAGACCACTAAAGAGATGGTTATTTCCCTCAAATCCTTCAGGATAGGCGCTATACTCTCGGGTCTCTCCCGTCGCTTCATTCCATTTAATTAAAGACTTACCTTCATATGGAATTATCCAGAATGCTTCGCCATCATACTCTATACCAAAGTAGGTATAAGTGTCGGATCCAACGGTATGGATCGTCATATTGAAAGTGCTAAGATTAAAGGCCAGCACCTGATTGGATGTCATACAAGGAATAAACAAAGTTTCTCCAACAAGACACGTTCCCTTGCCCCATTTCATTTCAGTCTCATCAGACTTATTACAAGGAATAGGATGCTCGGTGAATAGCCCGTTTGAATTCATAGATAGGATTCCCGGATAAGTAACCGGCTTCAAAAATATCTGATTTCCGTAGGAAATAATCTCGTCAAAATTATGCCGTTCCCGGGCATTATCCAGTCGATAGTTAGCCCTTGACCGATCTCCCAGATGATACTGAACGATTTGCTTGGCATTAAACGGGCTGATTATTAATTGATCTCCGGCTTTATATACACTGACAAAGGGATATAGCCCGGCGCCTCTTTCTACCATATGTTCCACTACAGTGATCCTGCCGTCTCTCAAGTCTATCTGGCACAAAGCTTGATATAATCCGTCTACGAACCATAACTTATCTTCTTCCGCGAAAAAGTCCACGAACTGGGCAGCTCTTTTTTCTTCCTCTAACAGGAGAGGTACTTCAATGTTGGCATATGTTATAAAGGTGGGTTTACCGGTTATTCCGAACATATGAACAATAGAAGACGAGCCTTCCCCGATATACGCATCCGAAATTGCTATCGAAGCCTCCACATTGGGTGTTGTATCCAGAATGCCTAGGTTCTTTTCTAAGAACATAGTTTCAATTTTCGTGTACGTTTCGGCCAATTCGGGACGCATGCTCTGGAGAGTAGACTTGGATAGGGGATGCGGTCGCCATAAGAGTACAAGATCATCACGGCCAGCGAAACCTTGCATTGTATAAAGAATCTTACTCAGCGCCTTCTCTCCAAACTCCAAAAGACTGGATATACTAGTGTTATAGAATACGACTTTTCTTGAGCCGATTCGTTCCTTCCATTCATGCGGAATGGGAGGCGGACTAGCCTCGTAACGGAGAATCTGGTCCGCTTTGGGTGAACCTAGGGGCAAAAGCTTGGCACGAATTACCGGGTCCGTAAAACTATTCATGGCCTGTTCGGATTGTACAATAATATAATCCACATGCTGATAGGAGGGCAGGTTAAGCTGGGCCTCTGGAAAACTCCCGCCCGTAAAGAAATAGGGAATATAAACAAGCAAGTCAGTATACGATTTCAATTCATGCGAATAGTAGGGAGGATAAACAGTTGTGATGAAGTTATGCCCATCATAAGGGTTACTGATATAGATAATATCAGGACGGTGTTCTGCTAGATTATATTCTAGATAATGGGTAATTGTGACCTCCTCTGGGAATAAATCTCCTTCATAATAGAATTGAGCCAGGCTTCCGTCCGGATTCCGGTCATAATACGGAATGGGTATAACCCGACAAATACAAGAGGGATCCTTCTCTGCGGCTCTCCAGACACTCTCCATAGCATCCCACATAGATGCTTTGTACGGAAGGAAAACAATCTCGTAATGCAGAGGTTCTTGCTCAATGTGCTGCTGCAGATTTTGAACCTGCCAAGTTATCTGCTTCAACAGATCAGGCAGCGCCCTTTCATTGTGCTGCTTCTGTTCCCAGAGCTGGTGGAGACTTTCTTCCATTTGAATCAATATCGGTCTATATGTTTCTGCCTGTTCTTTAGTTAATTGACTGCTCAAACTATCTCTAACGGCATCGACTACATAAAGACAATCCTCCAGAACAACTCGCGCATTTTGAAGATCAGCCGCTTTGATATAATCTAGGCCTTCCATGAACGTCACCCATATTTGTATGAGTTGGCTCTTTATACTTTTTCTCAAAGATATCCCCTACTTAGTGTTAATTTTAAATTCAGTATATCAGAATAATATAATGCATATAGCAAAAAAGAAACCTGACGTCTAAGGGCTCACGAAGCCTTTATCCGTCAGGTAGATACCCGCCTTTATTTCCGCCGGTCCAACATCATGCTGTCCGGCGCATAGGAGAATTCATAGGCCGTGCGCTGCCGTTTGGACTGATTGCGCTGGAGCAGCCACTGCGAGGCTTCCGCAGCCAATTCCCGCATCCGGCTGCTGATCAGGTTGTCATAGGCCAGCAGTTCTCTTAGTTTCTCTTCCTCTTCGGAATTCGGCAGCCGCTGTTCAAAAGACGCCGTTAATTCCTGAGCGATCTCTTCGCGCTGCTCCACGAAGGAAGCCATCTCTTCGTATCCTGCCCGGGAGAGCGTTCCAAGCAGATTCAGAGTTAATTCTTCCAGTCTATCGACACGATTAGCCATGGTGCTGTTCCTGCATCATCGATTGCTTGGAAGCTTCCATCCAGGTTGTCCGCAGCTCGGTCAAATAACCCAGCGCTTCTTCGGCCGGAGCAATCTCCTTCTTGATGTTGGCCTGAATCAGCAAATGCTTGATGTACTCGTAAAGGCTGTACAAACTTTTGGAAATTTCATACCCCGGATTCAAAGAGGTCATCAGTTCACTGAGAATGGCTTGTGCTTTTACGAGATTCTGATTCGTTTTGATAATATTGGATTCATTGAGGCCTTCAACGCCGGCTCTGGTAAATCGAATCGCTCCATCGAAAAGCATAATCAGCAATTGTGACGGCGTGGAGGTATTTACCGACGACTGCCGGTATTTTTCATATGGAGAAGTTACCATTGTTGTTTTCACCCTCTAAGTTATGCTCAATCTCAGCCCGAAATAAAGCTGGATAAACTGCTGGACTGTGAATTGTATTTATTCATTGCGGATTCCATGGCGGTAAACTGCTTGTAGTACTGCGTTTCCATATCCGTCAATCGGTCGGTCAGTGTGTCAATGCGGGAGTTATAGTCTTTGAGCATCCGCCCCATGACGCTCTCGGTCTTGTAGGTGGTTGTCAAATCCGTCGTAAACTTGGACGTCCCCGCCTTCGCGGCGATATTATCCAGAGCTTTATCCACCGCTGTCGACAATTGAGTAAAGATACCGCCCTTCACACTTCCCGCCGTTCCCTGGAACAGATCGGTCACCTTCTGCGGGTTGGCCGTCAGCGCTTCTTTGAGTTTAGACTCATTGAGGTACAGCTTTCCGCCTTCATAGTACTGGCCGGTCGTTATGCCGAGGTCGCTCAGACCGCCCATCTGATTGGAGACAACCGCTCTAAGATTGGAAATGGCCGTCTTGAGAATATCGTCATTCTTGAGGAGGCCGCTCTTGGCCTTGGACTCCCATAACGTAATATCGGCTTCTTTCATGGCCGATTTTTGTTCATCTGTAAGCGGGGCAAAATCCCGGTATTTCGCTTCTTCGACTTTGGTCGTCATGGAGCTGACCAGCGAATTATAGGTCTCGACAAAGGATTTAATGGTCTCTACCGCTTTGTCTGTGTTGGTAGTCAGGCTGATGGTCGAAGGCACCGCCGTTCCCGTCGCCGCCTTCGACTCTTGCAGCAGCGTCAGCTGGACGCCGTTGACCAGCAGCGAGTTAGAGGAAGGCGTATAGGTCACTCCGTTTTCGTTGGCGCCCTGCTTGCTGGATTTGATAACGACCTCTGCGTTCTGGGCGTCCTTAAAGGTGGAGAGATTCAACAGACTCTTCAGAGAGCTGTCCATTTGATTGGCTTGAAGATAGGTGTTGGAGCCGTCCAGGGTGGAAGTCAGAGAAAGCTTGCCGCTTATTTCGTCGAAGCTGGCTCTCACCTTGGTATCACTGCCATTGATTTTGTTAATGAATGTGGAGAGAGTATCGGTGCCGCTGATTCCAATCTCCACGTTGTTAATCGTAACTTTGCTTGGAAGGGTGACCGTTCCGCTATGCGCAAGGTCAGAGAGCAGGGTGGCACCGGTAGCCTTCTTGCCAGTGGAACTGCTCATAAGCGCATCCGATTCGGCGCTGGAACGCGTCGCCAGCTTGTTCACCGTTACGGTCATGTCGACATTCGTGGCGCTGGCGGAGGCCTCCGCCTTCACTGCTGTCGTATTGCCGGTGACGGCGGCTTGCTGGGTGTTCATTTGGGAGGTCTTGTTCCAGTTGGACAGCTTGTTCATCTTGAAGTCTACCAGCTTGCTGTTAATCTCCCGGTAGCTGTCCCGTGTCCATTCCAGCAGAGTCTTAGACTGATTGAGCTTGGTCAGCGGCTGCCGTTTGGCAGTCATGAGCTCTTTGACAATACTGTCGATGTCCATGCCTGAAGATAATCCGTTAATACGCATAGTCATGTCTGAGTCTTCAACTCCTTCCTAGACACGTTCATCAATGAGAATTCCGGCGATTTCCATCATCTTGGCAACCAGATCGAGTGTCTTCTCCGGGGGCACTTCCCGGATAAGTTCACCGGTATCTTTATTAAGCACCTTCACCATAAGTTCGTGCGTCTTCTCATGAATGCTGATCTCCAGAGTCGTAGATGGGCCCTCCAGCGCCTTGACCGCTTTATCAATAGCCTTGATCAGCTGTTCTTCCCCGATCGGCACCTTGACGCCTTGACGTTCGGCTTGGTTTAATTCGAGGTTGGTGTTGATCTGATCGGCTCTTGAATCTGCATTCCCTCCCTTGAACCCCAGCTCGCTTGAAACCACTGATTTAATAGGACTGACGGGATGCGCGGACAAGGAGAATTGAACATCCATCTGCTTTACCTCCGAAATCAAACTGATTGATAACACCTATATCGGAAAACAACCGCTTTTTGTGAAGAAATCGGCTGCGATTTTATAGAGTCAGCTTCCACTGCGAGAGAGGAAAGCGCTCGTGAATCTCCTGCCAGACAATGCGCATGCCTTCAAAGGTGCGGCGGCTCTCATAGAGACCGTACAATCTTTCCAGCGAACGGTAGACCGGCTTCTGCTCTTTCAGCTTGGCGTACAGCACTTCGGCATCGTCCCAGTAGCCCAGCTTGCAGCAGAGATCACCCAGAGGCTCCAGCACTCGAGGTTCATCGGGGTGATTCTCATAGAGCTTCACCAACAGATCAAACGCAGCCTTGTCTTGACCGTAGTCCAGCAAAATATCGGCCAGCCGGCACTGCACCTCGCGCTTACTCTGCTCCAACTGCCGGGATACCGCCCCGAAAGCTTCGTTCTCCCGAAGCACCAGCAGCCGTTCCGATACCGTTACTAGGAGTTCTTCCACCAAGCTCGTCATTTGCTTCGGGTCCAAGGTTCCCTCCCCGATCCACTTGTACAGCAGTTTGGCTTCGCGCTGGCTGGCATTCAGGCGAGGGACAGCCGCCTTCATCAGTTCGGCATCCCCGCGAAGATAGGCGAGCAGAGCCAAATCTGCTCCCACTTCGTTGGGAAAAGCATCCCCGCTCTCCTGCCACTCGGCATACGCAGCGTCATACTGCCGGTCATAGAGCTTGGAAATCATCCGGATATGCGGCTGAGCCGTAATCTGATAGGCCTTCAGAATTTCTTCCATTAAAGGGTGGCGCTGTGCATAGAGAACATCCAGCAGCGTCTGAAGCTGCTCGACCGTCCGTACTGCCGAGAACTGTCCGATCGTCTCCAGAACATTCGGTGCGGGGATCTGCGCTTTCAGCGTAATTTCAAAATAAAGACGAAGCGCCTGGACATAGCCGCTCTTTACCTGAAGCGCCTGAAGGACCTGTTCAAATCCTTCGGACCATTTCCGCTGGTTCCGGTAAATCTCCGCCAGGGAGACCCGCGCTTTGTAGCTTCCCGCTCCTTCAGTCACCGTGCTTCCCCGGTCGCCCATCTTCAGGCAGGCCTCATAGGCGGCCACTGCATCTTTCAAATATCCCGCCTTCTTATATAAGAGAGCCTGGACATAACGCATATCCGTCTCATCCGGATACAGATTGACGGCGTCCTTAAGGATGTTCAATCCCTCTTCATTTCTCCCTAGCTCTCCCAGGCACAGAGACAGTTTGGTAATCAGTTCAGGCAAGTAAATGCGGCCGGCGCTTAAGGGATACGCTTCCTTGTAACACTGAATTGCTCTGGAGTAATCCTCCAGCGCCATATAGCTCTTGCCCATATTGAACAGGTTGTACCCGTCTTTATGAGCACGCACCGCTTTCTTCATAAGGTCCAGGTTCCGCCGAATTTTGTCCTTCTCCTGCATGGCTTCATCCAGATAACCGCTGTGGTGAATCAGAATCCGAGCAGATTCTCCGCCCGTCAGTTGTGGATGATCCAGCAGATTCAAATGCTCATGCAGATGGTTCTCATATTTTAACTCCGGGCGGTTGGCGAACAGCCGCACGGCCCGGTGCGTCGAACTCTCTCCCCCGGACAGATAACTCTTGATCGGGAGAAGATAGAAGTCCAGGCCGGACGCCAGCTCAGCCTGCAGGTCGGACTCGGGATCCAGATATTCATCGGCATCCAGAACCAGAATATAGTCCTTCGTTGCCTGACGGATCGAGTGGTTCCGGGCATCCGAGAAGTTGTCGGTCCAGGCAAAGGGATAGATTTTATCGGTATAGCGTCGGGCGATGGTCAAGGTTTCGTCAGTAGATCCGGTATCGACAATAATGATCTCGTCCACAACGTGCTTGACGCTGTCGAGGCAGCGTTCCAGCACTTGTTGTTCATTCTTCACAATCATGCATAAAGCTATAGAGGCATTCATAAGGCGAGTCTCCTCTGGTAATTAGGATACCTCTTATATCGGCAAATCTTCGGTTTTCCTTAGGTTCCGGCTGTCTTTAAACGGCTGCAGGAGCGCATAAAAAAAGAATTGCCCGGACCGGATCGGTCGGGCAATTCTCTTCCATTCATCGCGGATCAGCTTAAAGCCTGCTAATCGATTAACGCAGGAGTTGTAGTACGCCCTGCGGCTGTTGGTTAGCCTGAGCCAGCATCGCTTGCGCAGCCTGAGCCAGAATGTTGTTCTTGGTCTGGGACATCATTTCCTTCGCCATGTCTACGTCGCGAATACGGGATTCAGCGGCAGTCAGGTTCTCGGAAGAAGTGTTCAGGTTGTTGATGGTGTGTTCCAGACGGTTCTGGTAAGCGCCCAGCTTAGCGCGCTCGGTCGATACCGTTTCAATTGCCTTATTAATCGTATCGATTGCAGCATTGGCTGCAGATTGAGTCGAGATGCTGATTCCATTATCTGCCTTGGCTGGATTTCCGGCAGATGCTGCGGCATTGCTTGCAGAAGAAGCGCCCGTTACACCCAGCGTCTTGGCGTCCATCGCATTGATCGTCAGCGAGATGTTCTGGTCTTTGTTGGCGCCGATGTGGAAGCTCAGGTTAGCTGCGCTGGTTACGCCGGATGCGCTGTTCGCCGAACCGTCCAGCAGCTTCTTGGTGTTGAATTCTGTCGTATTGGAAATACGAGTGATTTCCTTCGCCAGTTCGTCCACTTCTTTTTGCAGGGACTCGCGGTCCTTGTTGGTGTTCGTGTCGTTCGAGGATTGAACGGCCAGTTCACGCATACGCTGCAGAATGGAGTGCGTTTCGTTCAGTGCGCCTTCAGCCGTCTGGATCAGCGAGATGCCGTCCTGCGAGTTCTTGGCTGCCATGTCGAGACCGCGGATCTGGCCGCGCATTTTCTCGGAAATCGCCAGGCCGGCTGCGTCGTCGCCCGCACGGTTGATGCGAAGACCCGAAGACAGCTTCTCGATCGACTTGTTGGTGTTCGCTGTGTTTACTGCCAGTTGGCGATGAGTGTTCAGCGCCGCTACGTTGTGGTTGATAATCATTTTATATTTCCTCCCTGAGATCGTTAAGTTCCACATCCATGTGGTAAGCACCCTGCCGGTAAAGTCGGCCGCCCCCCTGCCGGGTGCCTAATACATATATCGACTCGTATGAGGAGGTTGTTAATACCAAACGTAAAAAAAATGAAGAATTTATTCTGTGCCGATATCCTTCAACTGGCCCAGCAGGGCTGCCAGACCATTCGGATTCGCAGAGGCCGACTCCCGGTTCGCCTCCTGGATTTCCAGATAAATCTCTTTGCGGAAGATATCCACATGCTTCGGGGCAACCAGGCCCAATTTGATCGTATCTCCTTCTACGGCCAGGACTTTAATCTCGATGTGGTCCTGGATAATGATGCTTTCTCCCTTTTTGCGACTGAGCACAAGCATGCTATACCCCTCCTTCTTCCGGCTTGTCCGGTTCGGATATCCAGATCGGCTGTCTGGTCTGGTAACCTGATTGATGAAGGACGACCTGCTTGCCGACACGTTTCGCCGGATTCACCACAAGGGGAGCGAGCAGATTCGCGGTCGACTCCTTGATGGAGGACCGGACCGTTGTGATGCAGTAGACCTCTACGCCGGTCTGATCCGTAATCTCCAGCTCTTCGGCCTCATCGTCGGGCAGATTGAATTGATAATCCGGAAAAAAATAAAAGGGATTCTGCAGCAAAAAGCATAAATCGGCATTGTCCAGAGACTGCAAATAATAAAACGGTTCCTGCTCTGCCGGAAGAAGCGCGAAGTTCGTGATATCGTCAAAACCCGGGAGCGACTTGGGCAGGCTCAGCAACTGCTCCTCTTCGATTTCGAGTGTTCCCCATGCGGTTGTTTCCACTTTCATCCTATAAGTCTCCTTTCAATTCACACCATGCCCGGCGGCCTTTCTCTCATTATGATGGATCGCCGGAAATAAGAAAAGCCACAGCAGGCACGAAACGTTACCTCTATGGCTATTCACTATAATTGCATATCCACTTCGGGCGGAATATATTGAACACCGGCATACTGCTTCATATAGAAGCTGATGCTTCCCCGGTTATATTCAATCTGCGGCGCGTGAGCGGTGACCTCCACATTGACTCTGGAGGGCCTGAACGTAACGGACGGTTCTGTAGTGATAATCCGGATATTCAGATTGTCGCTGGAAGCAGCAGTGCGGGTCTCGGGAAAAGGCTGAGGCTGCCAGTCCGATCCGTAAATCTCGGCAATGGTGTTCCCGGGACGCTGATAATTCATCATCTGGTCTCCCTGCTGCATGCGCGATGCAATGTTCTGGAGCACCCGCTGCTTGATGCCGTCATAGATCCTCTGGTTCATCTCCAGCCAGTTGCCGCCGGTCATCGAGGACCGGACCCGGCTTCCGTCAATCCGAAGCTGAGGCGCTTCGCTCTCGACGCGAAGCTGCCCGGGTGTAGTCTGGATATTCAAATCCGCTTTGGGCTGCCGGATTGAGTAAGCTCCCGGCGTTGTCTGCATCTCCAGAATGCCGCGAGTCTGGATGATTTGAAGAACAGGCTGCACGCCGTCACCTTCTATCTAATGAAGTCCACGAGAGAGTTCTGGATAATCTTGGCTCCGACGGAGAGAGAAGCATTGTAGATATTCTCCTCTACCTTGGAGCGCATCAACAACTCTGCATAATCTCCGTCTTCCGTCTTGGACTGAAGATCCGTGAGATTCGTCTCCAGGTCGCTGAGCCGACCCTGCATCAGCTCGACGCGGTTCGTTTTGGCGCCGACATCCGCCTGGACAGCCAGCATTTTGTCGGTGCGCGAGTCGATCTTCGACAATTCGCTGGACAGGGCGGTCTGATTGCCGCTGGTCAGCGCTTGGGAAATATTATCGAGAATAGCGAATATGTTATCCGGATCGCTTTTGGCGCCGAAGAAGTCATTGCCCGTCACATTGATCGGAAGCTGCACACTTTCTCCGATGGTGTAATTGATCGGACCGGTATCCGTAATCGTATTCTTGGGGTCTGCGGAATCGTAAGGCTTATCGGTGTACTGCTGTCCGTTGAAGATATACTTCCCGTTCAGCTGGCTGTTCGCAATATCCACCATCTGCGCCTTCAGTTGGGTAACCTCGGCATTGATACTGTCGAGTGCAGACTGGGGATTGGTTCCGGTGGCTCCGTTGACTGTGAGCTCGCGCAGACGCTGAACGACTTCTCCCGCCTGCGACATAATCGTATCGTTGTAATCCAGCCAGGAGACCGTACTGTCCAAGTTCTTCTGGTACTGCTCATTGGCCGACAGCTCGCTCCGATACCGCAGGGAATACGTAATGCCTACCGGGTCATCGGAAGGCTTATTGATTTTGCGCCCCGTCGCCAGCTGCAGCTGGGTGTCGTTCATTGCCCGGTTATTGCGGTTCAGGTTAAGCAGCAGCTGGGAATTCATCATGTTGGATGTAACTCTTAGCATGTCTCCGTCCTCCTTCCTTATCTGCCGACCGTACCGGTAGCATTGATCAGTTTATCGAGCATTTCATCATAGGTGGTCATAAAACGCGCAGCGGCGCTGTAGGCATGCTGGAAGACCAGCATATTAGACATTTCTTCGTCAAGCGACACCCCGCTCACCGACTGTCGTCTGGCATTGACCTGTTCCACCAGGTAATTGGAGTTCTCCGTCTGCCGGGTGGCTTCCTGTGATTGAACGCCGAGCTGACCGATCATCGTCTTGTAAAAAGAACCCGGCGTTCCCTTGATGCCGGTTGAAGACGCGAAGGTTCCCGTCTGCTGATTGGAAATCAGCAGCGCAAGGGTGTTGTTGCCCTGCATCACCTTTTCCTGATCGCCCGTCCCCGAGGTGCGCAGGGAAGTGGCAAGCAGATTGGCGTCGGCCGCAATCTCGGGATTGAAGACGATGTTCCCGGCTGTAATCGTATCGCCGTCTCCGTTAATTGTGAACAGAGGTTTGCCCGGCGCGAGCGTGCCGTCCATCGTATAACCAAGCTGGTGCAGGCCGTTCAGACCGTTCACCGTCGTCTTGACGTCGGCGTTCAGTGTCGCTCCCTGCGGCATAGCCTGGCCTGCGGCAAGCGTTGCCGCTGTGCCGTCCGCCTGAATAATCGACGCATCGCTCGTGAGAACCGTTCCCTGCGGCAGGACCGAACCCTTGGGTACGGTAATCTCCACGGCTCCGGTTGCCATCGTCCGGGCCAAGTTGTCGAGCTGGGCTTTATAATCGCTGACGTATTTCTTGCTGGAGGCAATCATGCCGTAGACTTCGCCGGATTTGAGATCTCCGGTGGAACCGTCTCCGTATGCGCTGTTCAGCGTTTCAGAAGTTACCGGGGAGGCGGTGAAGCCTTGAACAAGCGTGGTGGAGCCCATCGCAATGTTGTAGCCGGTTCCCGTCTCCAGAACGCTGACATTCATAATCTTGGACAGCTTGTCCGTCAGCAGATCGCGCTGGTCCCGCAGGTCGTTGGCCTTGTCGCCCATGCTCTCGATCCGAAAGATAGATTGATTCAGGTCGGCAATGGAGGACAGGTAGCCGTTAATTTCCGTAGACTTAACATCGACATTAGTCGAAAGGTCGCTGTCGAGATTCTGCAGCTGCCGGCTCATGTAATTCAGGGCATCCGTCAGAGACTGCGCAGTCTGAACCACGATCTTTCGGGCGGTGCCGTCTTCCGGATTCTTGCTGAGGTCCGACCAGGATTTCCAGAACTTATCCATAACGGTGCTGATTCCCGTGTCGGACGGCTCCTGGAAGATGGACTCCAGTTTGTCCAGCGTATCCGACTGAATCGTCCAGCTGCCGAGAGCGGCATTCTCTCCCCGGTACTGATCGTCCAGGAAAGTCTCGCGAACCCGTTCAATGGAACCGAATTCGACGCCTGTACCGAGCTGTCCCGGTACGGTCGAGTTCCCGAACCCGTAGGCTTCGATGGGACGGGAAGCCGTCATTTTGACAGTCTGGCGCGTATAGCCCTCCGTATTGGCATTGGCAATGTTGTGCCCGGTGGTGTTGAGCGCGGCGGTCTGGGTGAACAGACTGCGCCGAGCCGTCTCTATGGAGTGGAAAGTAGATGTCACTGGAAATGTTCCTCCTCATGCTCATTCGAAGGCTTAGCGCTTCCCGAGCATCTGATCATGAATTCATGCCGGTTCAAAGGCCCCGGATAAAGAAGAAACGGCTCGCCGTCGCCCTGGATAAGTTGGCGGTTAACCGTTTTGAGCGTCATTATTCAGATTATCGGCATATCGGCGCAAATCCTTTAATGGCTTCAGGAGGATTATCCCCGCGCATCGAACAATCCCGGACGTTTAAGCGCGACAGGCCCGCTGGCGGGATGCTGATAGGTTACTTCCTGACTGGGCCTGCCTACAAGCAGATCCAGAGAATAATCAATAAAATCCAGCGACTGTTCAATCAGCCTCTGATTCAGCTCATTGGCTTTCTTCAAGCGGCTGAGCGTATCTGCCAGCTGGCCCTGAATATGCAGCAGGCGGGCTTTATCGTCGGGATCAAAGACCAGCCGGGACAGCTCGGTTAAGTTCAACTGCAGATTCGAGCGGATGCCCACACTCTGAAGGAAGGTGTAAGCCGCCTGCTCCCGCTCTTTCTCGAGCTGCCCGCTGAGCTTCATTAATCTGGATTCTTTGGTGAGGATTTCGGTGAGCTGATCGATATTGTTGGTCATGATCGCCTGTTTCTTGGAGGCGGCCAGATCCAGCATTTGACGGTGGCTGTCATCCAGCCGCTCCAGCAGCTCAATCAAAGATGTTACTGACATAGATGCATTCACCTAATTCTCGGAGGATGGCTTGAAGTAAGGGGCGAGTTTATCTGCGAGTTTGGCGGCGTCAACATGGTAGGTTCCGGCGGATACTTGCTGTTTCAGGCTTTCAATACGGGCGGCGCGTTCGGTGTCGACTTTCGTATTGTTCTGCGCTTCCAGCAGCTTCATCGCCTCAGTCGAAATCGTGACTTCATCCTTGCGCGTAGTCTTCTTCATGGCTTCCTGCCTTTGCGATTCCATATTTCGTTGATACGGATTAATCGCATTAATTCGTCCGGTATCGTTGATTTTCACAATTATACACCTTCTTTCTAATGTAAAAGGCCGATAATCTTTACTAAGTTTATCGACCATTATTGAACCATTCTTTATAGCGCAGGCCAATTTTTACGTCCCAAATTCCATTTCCTTACCGGTCGCGAAGCTTATCCACCGCTTTATAAGCCCCATGTCCGGCACGCTTGGCGGCTTCGGCGTCGGCAGCCTCTTTGGCGGCCTGGGTTAAATCCTTGGTTAACCTGGATCGGCAATTGTCGCACATATGCCCCTCCCGGATCAGGGTGCCGCACACCTCGCAGGGATAGGTCATATTCGGCGCGTTGGCGATCGAAATGCGTCCTTCGCGGATAAACCGGGTGATCTCCTTGATCGGTATTTCCGTTGCGTCGGACAGCTCCTGAATATTGGCGCCGCGGTGCTCTCTCAAATATTTGACGCAGGTCTCGTACTGCTTCTCCAATTCTTTAAAGCAGAACTGGCACATTTCGGACGGATTCTTGACATACAAACGGCCGCATCTTGGGCAATTATCGAGGTTCATCTGCCGTGCCGCTCCTTCCTTACCCTGTTATTCTTAACCGAAACTCTATGATTTCTACATTACATGATTGCGGCGGGTTCGTCTATCTCCGCCAGACGTCCGCTCCGCATTTTTTGGACTTCGGGAGCTCCATGCCTAGGAACGCGCCCAGGTCAGACTGTAGAGCTGCATATTCATTCCGCAGCTTGCAAGCAGCTCTGCCAGCGCCTCGCAGCAGGCGGTGACGGTCGCGCCGGTGGTATAGATATCATCCACCACGACGACTCTCAGGGCGCGTCCTTCCCGGACCGGACCGGGAGCCAGCCATCGCCGGAGCATCTCAGGGGCCTCCGGGTCCGGAACAAACACCCGCTTCATGTCTGCGATTCGCTCGGCTCTTCCCTTGAAGCTCTGCTTGCCGGTATGACGGGAGCGCGCAAGCAAGGGAAGCACTTCCAGACCCTGGCGTCCGGCCAGAAGACAGGCCAGCTCCTCGGCCTGGTTGAACCCCCGCTCCCCAAGACGGACCGCGCTGACCGGCACGGGGACGAGCAGGTCAGCCTGCCAGGACCGCCCGGCTCTCGGTCCCGCCGGATGGGCGGCACCCAGCGCGTTTTGCAGCCAAGCGAAGGCCCGCGGCAGAACACCTGCGTCAACCGCAGCTTCTCCCCGGATGGCAGCGTTCCTCTCCAGCCTTCCCCTCTCTTCCGCAAGCCGCAGGTACGCCTGCTCCAGCATCCGCCCCAGCGGCTCGGCAAACCGCTGGTCTCCCCGGTACTTGTACCGGCCCAGCCAATCCCGCATCGCATCGGAATAGGCGACGGCGCTGCGGTTGCAGATCCAGGCCGATAACCGCGCCGACCCTCTGGCGCAGTCCGGACAGCCTGACGGCCGTCCGCATTTGCGGCAGCGGGGCCGCTCAATCCACGGAACCTCCGCCGCGCATTTTCGGCAAATCCCGGGAAGCACGGGTGAAGGATCGCCCCGCCGTCCGCAAGCCAGACAGCCAAAGGAAGCAGGAGCCAGCAGAGCTTCCAAAATGGCGAAGCCGTTCCGCTTCTTCATCGGACTCCCCCCTTCCGGTGCGCGGCAAGATAGCCGCTTCGCCGGGCTACCCGGTTCATCGTCCGGATCTCGCGGCAGGCGTTGCGCTGGGCGCGGGTCCAGGAGACGGCCGCATACCGGACGCAGCCATTCGGGTCCTCCTTGGATCTTCCCGCCCGTCCGGCCATCTGAATCAGCGCCGCTTCGTCAAAGAGCGGATTATCGGCATCCAGAATGTAGACATCGCTTCCCGGGACGGTAACCCCCCGTTCCAGAATGGTCGTTGTCAGCAGCACCCGGATCTCCCGTTTCCGGAAAGCTTCCACGGTTTCATTCCGGTCCGGGTCCCGGGAGGAAGTGCCTTTTGCCGGAACGGAATCCGGCAGTATCCGGCGGACCAGAGCGAGGAGCGGCTCAATATCTGCGATCCGGGGAACGAAGACGAAGACCTGGGCGCCCCGCTCCACCGAGTGAAGCAGCTCCTCCCGAAGACGTGAAGGAAGACTCCCCCGCTTCAAGCATTGCGATAGCCCCGGCATGGCAATCCGGCGCGGTACGGGGAGAGGATGGCCGTGGTAGCGGACCGGCACCCGGGCGGCTCCCGCCCGGCCTTGCCGGACATCAGCCCGCAGCCCGGCGGGCGGCGTCGCGGACAGATACAGGAAGAACCCGCCGGGCCGGCAGGACGATTCAGCGGCGTAGCTCAGCATCGGATCGTTATGGTAAGGAAAGGCGTCCAGCTCATCGATAATGACCAGATCGAAGGCCCGGTAGAACCGCAGCAGCTGATGGGTGGTCGCCACCGTCAGGCTCGCCTCTCTCCAGCGGTCGGCGCTCCCTCCGTACAGGACGGCTCTGCTGTATTCCGGGAACGCTCTGGCCAGCCGCGGGGCCAGTTCCAGCACCACATCACGGCGCGGCGTAGCCACCAGTACCCGTCCGCCCGCGGCGAGAACCGAATCCAGCAGCGGAAAAAGCATTTCCGTCTTGCCCGCTCCGGTTACGGCCCACAGCAGAAACCGCCCGGGCGGCTTATCCGGCCGCGGACCGGCCGGGCCTTGGGCCGCTGCGCCCCGGCCCAGGGGCGGCCGCTCACGCCCGGCCGCCATGGCCGCCAGCGCCGCTTCGGCGGCCCGCGCCTGCGGCGCGCTCAGGCCCCAGCGCTGCGCGGCTGGGGCTCCGCCTGCGGCCGTGCCCCGCACGGCCGGCCCGGGCGGCGCGCTGCGCAGCAGCAGCGCGCAGGAGCGGCTGCGCCCGAGCGCGAGGCAGGCCTCGCAGTAGGCGCAGCCGTCCAGGCCGCACGCGGCGCAGGCCGTGCGGCCCTCTGCGGCGCTGCCGCAGCGCAGGCAGCGCGGGCCGTCCGCGGCGCTTAAGGCGCGCCGCGGGAGGAGGCGCCGGCGCAGCCCGGCGCGGAGGGTCCCGGGCCGCGCGCCGGAGGAGCGCGGCTGCACGGCGGCCTGCAGGTCCAGCCGGCCCTGCAGGTAGGCGAGCTGCGCCGCGCTGCGCCACGGCGCGGCAAGAAGCTCCGGCGCCTGCTCGGCCAGCAGCGCCTCGGCCTCTTCCGCCAGCAGCGAGCGGCCCTTCAGCAGCCCGGCAAGCCGGCCCGCGCTGTCCAGCAGCGCTGCCGCGGAGGGGAGCTGCGGCTCCTCGCCTCCGCCACACTCCGGCCAACCGCCGGGCTTCACGCCGGAGGAGCCCGGGGTTCCATGCCGGCCGCCGCTGATTTCCTTCATGAGAACGCTGAAGTGTTCTCTCCATCTGTCCCTGTCCCAGCGCTGCATGTCCGGCTCAGGCCGGAACCTGCGGAGCGCTTCCGACGCCCAGCTCAGCGGCAGAGCGGGGTGCAGAAGAACCGGCCGGCCCGGGTAGGGTTCTGGTCCGGCGAGCCCTTGTCCGCTCCACCACCACTGATCGACTCTCCAGTCCACCGTCAGCCGCAAGCGCCACTCCCTCTTGTCCATAACGGCATAAACCCCTGCTTTCATTACGTTCCTCCTCCTTGTCCCATTCTTATTCATCATGTAATGGATGCGCTCTTAAGGCCCCGGACAACGCAAAAAGCACACTTGCTCCCCGCAGGGACCACAAGTGTGCTTCACTTTGGTCTTCCCATTCCTGATTCGGCCTCTATCGGTTTCTTCCGTGTCCTCAATGCTTGGCTTCCCCCACTCCCGCCGTCCACACCCGGCGCAGGGCGGACAGTCCGAGCGGCCCGCTGCGGAACCGCAGATCCAGTACCGCTTCGGTCGGAGCCTTTCGGCTCCCGTCCCCTCTGTACGGACGGATCTCCACTTCCATTGCGCAATTCCCTTCCAGCCGTCTTACAATTTCCAGCGTCTGATCCATCGAGCCGCAATCCTCCACGGCCATCCGCATGCGGACGCCTCCCAGCAGAGAGAGCAATCCCAAAGTCCGAATATACCACTCGACCACATCCTGATGGTTTCGCGTGATGAGGATGCAGCAGCCTTCCCTGCCGACGCACACCCTTGGTCTGCTCTTTCGGGCATGCAGCGCGTGGACTGCAAGGGCAGCCAGAGCGTAAACGGCTCCAATCCAGCATAAGTGGGCGATCATGAAAAGGCACCTCCTCTGTATACCGACACTATATGCCGGTTCCAGATGAAGGTGCCTCCTTCGCTTATCCTCGGTTTACAGCGTAACCCAGCCGTACTTGATGGAGTTGATTACGGCTTGTGTGCGGTCATCGACTTCCATCTTCTGCAGAATGCTGCTGACATGGTTCTTGACCGTCTTCTCGCTGATGAAGAGATACTCGCCGATCATCTTATTGCTCTTGCCCTCGGCCATCAGACGCAGCACTTCCGCCTCGCGGCGCGTGAGCGGATTATTGTCGCCGGCGACAAACTTGACGCCCGCTTCCTTAACGGAGGTCTCGGCAATCGCGCCCGCCTCGTTCAGGTAAGTCATCCGGCGGAGCTGATTGATCAGCTTGCCGGTCACTTTTGGGTGGATAAAAGCGTGGCCCTCACAGACGGAACGGATGGCGTTAATCAACGATTCGGCTTCCATATCTTTCAGCAAATAGCCGTTGGCTCCCTTGCGCAACGTCTCGAATACGTAGCTCTCGTCATCATGGATGGAGAGAATAATCACTTTCACATCCGGGAACAGTTCCCGGAGCTTCTCGGTCGCTTCGACACCGTTCTGCGTTGGCATATTGATGTCCATGAGGACGATGTCCGGCTTCTGGGTATTGCAGAATTCCAGAACCTGAATGCCGTCTCCGCACTCGCCGATAACCTCGATGTCTTCCTCCATGTTCAGTATCCGTTTAAGCCCTTCCCGAAAAAGCTGATGATCGTCTGCCAGCAGCACCTTGATCGGCGTCTTTCCGGCGTTCTGGTTCTCCATCGCCATTACTCCTTCCCCTTATCCACATTCGTCGGAATATGAATAACGATTGTAGTCCCTTCTTGGTCTGCGGATTCGATCTCCATCCTGCCCTCCAGCAGTTCCACCCGCTCGCGCATTCCGACCAGGCCGAAGCTTTCGCGCTTGGATTGTTCCCGCTTGATCTGTTGAAGGTTGAAGCCGATTCCGTTGTCCTTGACGACAATTTTGATCATTTGAGCCTGATATGTAATTTCCACCCACACATAAGTGGCCTGCGCATGCTTCGCGACGTTGGAGAGCGCCTCCTGAATCAGCCGGTAGACCGCTGCCTCCATCGCAGAAGAGAGCCGATGCTCCTTGCCCCTGGTCTCAAAGGACGTTCGAATTTTGTTCTTCTCCTCAAAATCATGGACAAATTTGCGCATCGTCGGAATCAATCCCAGATCATCCAATGCCATCGGCCTGAGATTGAAGATCACCTTCCGCATCTCTTCAAGGCTGGAACGAACCTGGCTTTTCAAATCTATTACTTCGTCCTGCACCAGTCCAAATTCCTGCTTAACCAGCATTCTTTCTACAATTTCCGTCCGAAGCACCAGGTTGGCAAGCATCTGGGCCGGGCCGTCATGGATTTCCCGGGCAATTCTTTTGCGTTCTTCTTCCTGGGCCAGGATAATTTTCAACCCGATAATTTGTCGATTCTTAGCGGATTCGACAATTCGTGTAACCTGTCCAAGCTCGCCGGATAAATACTGGAGCACCACGCCCATTTGCGAGCCGATCGCTTCGGCGCGCTCTACCGAATTCTCCACGCTGCGCACCCGCTTCATCAGCTCGTCTCTGCGATTCCGCAAATACAGCTCCCTTTCCCGGGTCATCATCAGCTCCAACTGAAGCTCCGTAGCCTTCTCGTAAGCAATCCGGATATCTTTCTCCGTATACCGGACAAAGTCCCGGCTGACTTCCGTCAGCCGGATTCGGGAACGGTGGTAATCGACCTCCAGCTTATCCACTTTGTCTACCGTCTCATTGGTCTCTTCGCGAACCCGCTCCAGTTCCTTTCTCAGCGCTTCCAGCTCGTCCCGGGCCGTCTGAAGAATCTCGAATATCTGGTACTTGCTGTCTTCCATTACATCAATCGTATTCTTGATTACGCGATCTATGGCATCGGGTTGAAATTCCACGGACGTTAGCCCCATTTCTCTCGATTCGTATAAAGAATTTTCTTTATACTACCATATCATGATTGAATCGTAACGGTCTTCGTTTTCTGTTCCCATTTTACCGTCAGGCCAAGCTGTTCCGATACAAGCCGGAGCGGGACTAAAGTCCTGCCTCCGATCAGCAGCGGCGATACCTCGGCCGATTGTCTTTTTCCGTTCAGCACATACTCCTTCTGGCCCACGGTGAGATCCAGCGCTTTCGATCCCCGCAGTACCATAATATGCCGGGACGCCGGATCCCAAGCCGCACTGCCGCCAAAAGCGTCCAGCACGTACCGGATCGGAACATAGGTGGTGCCGTCCTGAACCATCGGAGCGGAATCAATCGTCTTCGCCGTTCCGTTGACCGTCAGTTTCTTCTGTCCGATCACCATCTGGGCCGTCCCGGTAGGCAGCCCCGCTTCGCTGGTCAGAGCGGGCATGGTAAAGGCAATATTGTCGAATGCCACCGTTCCCGTCTTCGCCCGTTCATCCTGTCCTTCCGCTACATTGACCACATACAGGCGCTTCAGGGATGCCGGGAATTTGATGCCCGAACCCGACAGGTCGATCTGGATGTTCTTCCAGCCTTGCCAGTCGATCACCTTCGCGATATCGATATAAGCTGTAGCTCCGCTGCTGTCTGCAACTTCGGCGCGCAGCCAGTTCAGGCTCTTGTCTCCCATGACGTCCAGCGACATGGAGGTGGCCGCAGCCGGAATACTTTTGCCGGCCGTTCCGTTCAACTGCGCATAGGCGTACATTTTGCCGCTTCCGGCACTCATGTCATAGCTGAGATTCAGCACTTTGGATGCGCTGCGGTCTCCGGTTCCGGGCGCAATGGCTGCCGTTCCTTGAACCGCAGAGACATTCGTCGTGAACTGGACCGGGTAAGCCGTGTTCTCAAAATCCTCCCACATCGTCTGAGCCGCTGCGGACAGTACGATCGCCGTGCTGAACCCGTCATAGCGGGCAATCGCATACCCGGTTGTTACGCCGGGATTAACGGCGCTGACGGACAGGACTCCGTCCTTCACGCTGCCTTGAAAGCCGACAAATTCCCACTTCACGGAGGAAGCGGGCACGGCCAGTGCTGCTCCCGACCGCGGCGTTGCCGTCAGGGCAACGGGAATCGAGGCGCCGGCAGCCAGCGCGCCGGTTGCCGGGGAGACGCTCAGCGTCTGTAGGTCGCCGCCGCCCAGAACCGTCACTTTAGAGGTTGCTTTGGCGGCGCCGCTGGAAGCCGTAATCGTTGCCGTTCCCGGCTTCACGCCCGTCACCGTCCCTCCGCTGACCGTCACGCTGCCGTTGCTGGACGTCCAGGAGGGATTCCCGGCGCTCACATCAACCGGGTTATAGTACGTATCATAGCCCTTCATGGAATAGCTGGCCTGCTGACCGATTAACAGAGACTTGCTCCCGCTAAGAATAATGCCCTTCACTTCGCCCTGAGGCGCACTCGTGTAGACGCCAAGTCCGTTCACCACGCTTCGCTGCTCGGTGCCATACTCTGTGTTGAACGTCAGCGTTGTCGACGTTTCCCCGAGCGGCCGGTCTACCATAGAGGTAGACCCTCCTCCATCGAGATTAAGCCCTTTATAAACCCCGATCTGCGTCATGAAAGTCTGCAATTCGGTCAGCGACATGCCCGAACTGTTGCTGTTCTTCTCTACCGCGACGATGTAGACATAGCGTCCGTCCTGCGAATAGCCAAGCGCCGTCCGGGCGCGGTAGCCGTTCAAGTCATTGACGGAACGGGAGAAGCTCGTTGCCTTGCCGCCGTCCACCAGAATGGTATGACCGCCGATCATCATCTGCAGCGAAGCCGGGTCCACCGTCTGCCCGGTCGTCAGCGAACGCAGACCGTAGGCGGTCTGAACCGGCTGGCCAACCGCCAGATGGTCGCGCACATACTGGGCTGCGGTGCCATGCGCACGCAGGATATAAGCTCCGGCCGGTACGCTGATAGGCAGCCCCGCCGCGCCCGGCTCCGAAATTTGAGTGATCACGCCATTCTCAACGAGCACTTCCGTCGGCGTCGTGCTGCTGTTCTTGGGACGTTCCTGGGCGGCCCAAGCATCGGTGTAGACATACATGGCGTTCACATGACTGTAAGTCGAGGTCCCGCCTTCCGGGTTGTACGCCCCTTTGTTGACTCCGGACAGAGCAAACGGCGTACCGTCCGCTGCCGTAACGCTGCCTTCAAATGTGAACTGGTCGATCATCGGCTTTCGGTCGCTTGTCAGCGCGAACGCATACATTCCCTTTAACTGGGATGGCGTACTGACCAGGGTTCCGGCGGTAATTTGTCCACCGATTGGCGATCCCTCTCCCCCTGTATTGAAATAATCGCCGTTTACCGCCGCGACCGCTCCGGTCTCCTTGGCCATTCCGCCTGTGCTCTGGCGTGTTGTCAGCTTGCCGTTCTTGCCGGTCATTACATCAATGGAGACATAAGGATTATTCAGATCAATTCGAATGACGTCCGCCCGGCCGGTCGCCTTGGACCCCGAACGGGTCGTCGTATATTTATAAGTGTTCAGAATCGCGCCGGACGTTACCGGCTCCTGGCTGACTGCGGATACCGTCATGGAAGACGCAGCCGCTGCCAGAGGAATTGCCCATGGCTGCCACGCTCCGGGTCCCACTGCTCCGGCGGCCGGAGCGAGCCATAATACTCCCGCCAGTGAAAGAACGGCCCAGTTTCGGAGCATGGGCTTGCTCTTCGCCTGATGCGTCTGCAGGTGTTCGTTGTTGCATTCCTTCATCTTCTCGTAACTCTCCCATCTCTCTTTGCTCGCCTGAAAGCGTCTCTACAGTTTAATAGACTGTTTTCAGGCCGAAAAGTTACGAAAACCACCGAAAATTTTACGCTTTCTGCCATCCTTTCATCTGCTCTGGAAGGTGCAGGCTGCTAAACAAAACAGGCCTGTCCCCCGCGTCATCGCGAGAACAGGCCTGTTTTTACTTAAAGAGAGGATACTGCTTAACGTTCATCTATCGGGCTATGCGGCTTACAAACCCGCCTGTTCCCGAAGCTGCTCCGCCTTGTCCACTCGTTCCCAAGGCAGATCTAGATCGGTACGGCCAAAATGCCCATAAGCCGCCGTCTGCTTGTAGATCGGTCTGCGAAGGTCAAGCATGGCGATAATGCCAGCCGGACGGAGGTCAAAATGCTTCCGAACGAGCTCGACAAGCCGCTCCTCGGAGATTTTGCCGGTTCCATATGTATCCACGTTGATCGATACCGGATTGGCGACCCCGATCGCATAAGCGAGCTGAATCTCGCATTTGTCGGCGAGTCCCGCCGCAACCAGATTCTTCGCCACATACCGCGCGGCGTAAGCAGCGGACCGGTCTACCTTCGTCGGATCCTTGCCCGAGAAAGCTCCGCCGCCGTGACGGGCATAACCCCCGTACGTATCCACAATGATTTTGCGGCCGGTCAGACCGGCATCGCCCTGCGGACCGCCAATAACGAAGCGACCCGTCGGATTAATGAAATACTTCGTCTCCTCATCCAGCAGGCTCTCCGGCACAACCGGCGCAATGACATGCTTCTTGATGTCTTCCTGGATTTGTTCCAGCGTAATGTCTTCCGCATGCTGGGTGGATACAACAATCGTATCGACGCGCACCGGCTTCTCATCCTGATACTCAATCGTCACCTGGGTCTTGCCGTCCGGACGCAGATACTCCAGCGTACCGTTCTTCCGCACTTCCGACAAGCGACGGGCAATCCGGTGCGACAAGGCAATCGGCAGCGGCATCAATTCAGGCGTTTCATTCGTAGCAAAACCGAACATCAACCCCTGGTCCCCCGCTCCGATATTGGCCGTCTCTTCTGCCACTTGACTCGGGTCTCGGTTCTCCAGCGCCGCATTTACCCCTTGGGCAATATCGGCCGATTGCTCGTTGAGCGAAGTCAGCACGGCGCAGGTGTTGTAATCAAAGCCGTATTTAGCCCGGGTATAACCGATTTCCTTAATGGTGTTGCGCACGATGGACGGAATATCGACATATTCCGATTTGGTGCTGATCTCCCCGATGACCAGAACGAGTCCGGTCGCAACCGATACTTCACAGGCCACACGCGCATGGGGATCATTGGCCAGAAAGGCATCCAGAACCGCATCAGAAATCTGATCGCAGATCTTATCCGGATGTCCTTCCGTAACTGATTCCGATGTGAACAGATGCCGTCCCTTGATGGACATAATGGTCTACCTCCCTGCTTGCTTCTATATATAAGAGTTAAGCTGCATAATAACGTCCTGTCCAAAAAAACAAACCTTTTCCACATGGAAAAGGTCGGTTTTCCTCAACAGAATTCTATCCTATTTACCCCAGTGTGTCAAACCGCCTAAGCCTGAATAACCTAGCTGTAGAGCGACTGCTCCGCCTGACGAATCAGCCGTTTCGTAATCTCGCCGCCCACCGAACCATTCTCTCTGGAGGTCAAATGACCGAGGTAAGGCGTTCTGCCCGAGGCGCTCATTCCGCCCATGCCAAGCTCGGTGGCAAATTCCGTATCCATGGCGCCGCCCATTCCCGGACCGTAGAGTCCGAATTCAGCGGCAATCTCGAACTGAAGCTGCTTCAGCATTTCCTTGCTCTCCGGAACGACTTTGCGATTACTGCGTGCCATCACGCATGCACCTCCAATAAGGTTATGATAAGACAACCCTATTGTGATCCGGCTCTGTCAGGCTTACTCGCAGCAATGATTGTTAGTTCTGGAAGGGGCGCTGGTATAGACCCTGCATGATCAGGAGAGACTAGCATTAGAAAAAGGGCCTGCGGCCCTTCCCTATCCGGCTTTTATTTGAGCGTATAGCCGCCTCTTACCATGACGACCAGTCCAAGTTTCTGGCCGTCCTGAACTGCAATCCCGCGGCCATCGCGCGGGAATGACAGCAGATGGTTCGACGGCGCCGGCTGACCGTTGGTCAGGTCCTTGCCGTCTGTGAGATCCGCGACTCCGTTGGCATCGGCAGACCGAATGACAGCCTTGCCGGCGCGCACAATAAATTCAGCGCCAGCAGAAGCGATCAGCGTCTGACCCGGCTTCACATCTACAATCACACTGCTCGTACCGTCCGATGTCCCGGGTGTTGCCGTCGCCGTCGGCGCCGCGGTTGGCGAAGGCTTTGCAGTGGCCGTTGGAGTTGCGGTTGCGGTCGTCCCTGTTCCGGCAGCAGGCAGACTGCCGCCTTGAAGCAGCTTCTGAATCTGCTGATCCACATAACTCTTGGTCACCACCGGATCATCAGCCGTTCCCGGCTGGTTCCCTACCTCCGCTCCGGAAGCGGTGTTGCTGAGGAGCGACCCGCCCCAGACGCTTCCCAGAAGCAGAGCTGCAGCGGTCGTCAGTTTCCATGCACGTTTCATCGGTTCCTCCTTGGGGTTCGGAATTCGTGATAAAAAAAAGAATAGCCTCCGAAGAGGCTATTCTTGCTTCGGTAAGGAAGCGATTATTTTGCGAAAACTTCAGTTCCAGTTGTGATCTTGTTGCCATAAGCATCCGTAATGTCTGCAGCGTCAGCAACCTTAACCGAAATGGAGTTCACGCTGGCAGCGTTCAGGTCCAGAGCAGCAGTAGCATCGCTGTTTTGGAAGGATACATAGTACTTACCTGCATCGTTGCCTGCACCCTGTGTAATTGTGCCACGGACCGTAGCTGTCGAACCGTTGATTGTGAAGACAAAGTCACTTGCGTTCACATTGTTCAGGCTACCTTCGGAGAAGGAGAGAACCAGAACCTTGCTGTCTCCAGAAGATACTGTAGCGCCTGTCAGCGTAGGAGCTACGCGGTCAGTCAGAGACAGTGCGATTGGGTTCAGAGACACCATTCGGTTACCGGCAACATCAGTAATGCCGTAAGCAACAAAGTCATAGGACTTCGTTTCGTTGATGGCGCCTCTAGGAATAGTGATTTCGATTGTTGCAGTAGTTGGGGCAGCTGTTGCTGTTCCGTTGGAATGTGTCAGCACCGCACTGGATCCAGCTGGAAGTGCCTTGCCAGCCAGCGTGTAGCTGTTCAGATCACGCATGGAAGCAACATTCAGACCCTTGTCATCAGTTGCAGTCAATCTCACAACGATATCCGAAGTAGCGGTGCTGTCGTCATATCCTGCGTAAGCAACTGTTGGAGCACTGCTATCAGTTGCAGCAGTACCGGCAGCTACCGTTACAGTGGTGCTCGAAGCAGCCAGCTTGTTCTTCGAACGGGAAACGTCGAGTACAAATTCAGCCGGCAGGCTCAGCGTGTAAGTTCCTGCACTCAGAGTAACATTCGGGAATGTCACTGTCGCATCAGAAACCACAGGTGCGCTGAAGTCCTTAGCTTCTACCTGACCAGTTGTTTCATTGATCAGTCTCATTCCTGTAGTCAGGTTAGCCTGAACATTCTCACTGAATGTTACGACCAATCCCTTGCCGCTTGTGTAGGCTGCACTTACAACCGCAGGAGCAGTAGTATCCTTCACAACCGTTACCGGCTGATTAACCACAGCGCCCAGCTGGTTGCCCAGCGTATCACGAACAGTTGCTCCAAATTCAAGCGCAGCTGTCAGCGTGTTATTGCTAGGGAAACGAAGGAGGTCACCTTGTGGGAGGCGCAGACGAATCGTGTCGCTATTCTTCTTAGTTTCCACTACCAATGGACTGCTCTTGCCAAAAGCATCTACAAACTTAACATTGCCAACGAAAGACTCATAATTCATTGTCTTGTTAAACTTTACATCAACATAAGTGTCGCTAACCGGAGTAATGCTCGCAACCGTAGGCGCTGCAGCGTCAGTTACAACCGTTACAGTCGTCTTAATCGGGTTCGGGTTAGCAACGTTGCCTGCATAGTCGGTTACGTTCAGCAGGGACACATCATAAGTTGCGCCGCTGTTCAGCGTACCTGTAGTCAGGGTAATCGTGTCATAAGTGTCGTCGGATACAGTAGCTGTGGAAGCTACGCCGTTGACATAAGCAATAACGCCCTGTCTCTTAACCGGCTCGCTCAGCTTCACTGTTACTGTGTTCGTTGTTGTCTTGGCTACAGCCGTAACGCTTGCTACAGTAGGAGCCGTTGTGTCAGCAACGTTCAGCAGGGAAGTATAAGTCGAGAATGCAGTGCCAACAGAAGTCTTCACAGCATCCGTAACCACTACAGTATACTGGCCCTTCATGAATTCCGTGTTAGGCAGCGTGATTGTTACGGCTGTCTTGGCATCGTTCAGGGAAGCGACAGTACCGTTAACCGTTACCGGGCTCTGAGCACCAGCTACAGGAACAACCTGCACAACGCCGTTCTTCAGCTTGCCATCAGCGATCAGCGTGGAAGCGTCAACTGCACGGTTGAAGGAAATTACCAGCTGCTTCGCATTTGGAGCAGTTGCGGCAACAACCTTAGGAGCCGTCAGCGTTACTTTCACGTTGTTGTAGGTGTTACCTTCAAAAGTGAAGGCCGGGATTGTAGTTTCTACGCCTTCTACCAGAGCGGTAGTCAGAGTAACCTTCGTTTCCTTGCCGTTGGCGAACTTCACTGTAACTTCAGTTGGGCTCGTTGCTTCAGCGGAAACAACAGCCGGAGCCGTGGTCATCTGTGTAACGGCATATACCGTTTCAACTACCAGGGAACGCGTAGCGTTGCTTGTGAAGTTGGTGCCCTTGGCAATCAGACCCTTGTCGATCAGAGCCTGAGCATAGCCCTTGGCCCATACGGAAGCGTTGTTGTCAGTGGCAGTCGGAGCGTCCAGCTTCAGGGCGCGGAACAGAACCGCAGATACTTCCTGAACTGTTACTTTGCCGTTGTAGTCAAAGATACCTTTAACAGTATCTTTACCCTGCATCAGACCTGCAGCAGTTGCAGCTTCGATGTAAGGAACAGCCCAGTTCTTGGCGTTGTAGCCTTTGTCCTTGTAGGACAGCTTGTTGTTAACTTCTTTCAGGTTGAACAGCTTGGTAACGATCTTCGCGAACTCAGCGCGAGTCAGATCCTTTTCCAGGTGAGCCTGCTGGTCTGGATATCCGTTCAGGATACCTTTAGCTGCCAGGGCATCAAATTTCTGTTGCGGAGTTGTTGCTGCAGTATCAGCAAAAGCCACAGAGGCAAACATCGAGAATGCCATTGCTGTAGACAGTGCTACGGACAAAATTTTCTTCATAACCTTTTTTTCTCCTCCTTGAACATTCATGAACTGAGAATCTTGTTTGGTTGGGTAGCTCATGTTACTCATTAGCCGATGCACCCCCTTTCCCGAGTTGAGCAATTAAGTATAAATAATGTCTGTGACGGGTATCACAGAAACTGGTAAACCGTTATGAGGGCATGACAATACTAGATTCCTAATTCTACCTTCGTATTATACAATGTGCCTCATTTCGCGTAAAGTTAATTTTTCCATAGCGTTATGCTTGGTCAATTAACCTTGAGTCTTACGCCGCCCATTCCTGCACTGCGTGTGACTCACCATTATAAACGCAGGCTGTTCGGAAAAGTTGCGCTCTCCTCAAAAAATATTCAGAGCTTTATTCCAAAGCCATGCGTTCCGGCAATCCGGGTGCAGAATGACAGCGATTGTTAATTCATTAAACCAAGTCTTTCTTCCCTAAACTCTTCCAATCGCGTTTTTTTGCCATGCATCATATTTTATAGAAGAAAAACAAAAAAAGCGCCGAATCGGCGCTTTCTGTATCGGGTTATCTAGCGAATCTTCATGGATAGCTGAATCATCTCTTGGCGTTTCTCGGGGCTGGAATTCACGTTCTCATACATCGCGTCAATGGCCTCCCGATTCTCGCGGTAGGTCTTCTCGTGCTTGATCGTAGAATGAGACCAATCAATGAGTGCATTCTCTGCAAGGATCAAATCATTGTATGCGTCGTGGAACCCGGTTGTCTGAACCAGTTCCTCCATAGCTTCCTGGGTAATCTCCTGGGTAGCTCTCTTGGCGGTGATTTCTTTCTCCAGCACCTTGGCTCTATTCTCAAACTGGTTTTTGGCTTTCATGTAATCGAGTTGAGCTTTTGACAAAATCGGTTTCATCTACGGCTTTCTCCTTCTTGCGTGAATGTGTTCTTGCACCTTCTTACGTCATTGTATCGTAAATCCCGGCATATTACAAAGATTTGTAACTGGAAACTGGAAGAAAAGCCTCTTCCCCATCCAAGGAAAAGAGGCTCTCACTCCTGCCGCAGCTATCCGTATCCTCTACATCTTCTTCATCTTCACCATCATCCGCTGGGCCATAACAGCCGCATCGGCGCGGGAGAACTTGGCCTGAGGATCAAAGCGATAGGTGGCCTTCTTCTGCCCGCTGGTCAGCTTGTTGGCAATCGCCGGAATCACACCGGCTTTATATACTGCCAGAATGGAAGGCACCGAGTAGTTGGAGACGATCGAGCCGGTATCCGTGAACTGTTTTTGCAGCGTCGGCAAATCCTTCTCTACCGTTCCAAGCTTCAGGTTCATCGCTCTGGCAATCATAACGGCTGCGTCTTCGCGCGTCAGCGCGCTGTTCGGCGAGAAGACCCGTGGCGCGGTCCCTTTAATAAGGCCTTTGCGGACAGCCGTCTCGATGTAGCGGTAATCCCAATGATAATCGCTGTACTTCACCACATCCGAGAAGGTAAGGTTGTTCGGATCATAATCGAGCTGGATGCCCATAATCTTCACAAGCATGGTAGCGAACTCTCCGCGCGTCGTATTCTCGTATACGCCGAACTCGCTGGCATCCTTGGCATTCATAATTCCTTTGGCCATCATCGTCTCCAGCTCGGTCCGCGCATAGGAGTGCGAGACAATGTCGTCATAGCTGTAACGCAGGCTCATCACCGTGTAATACCCGAATCCGTCAAACGTAGCCGTAATCGTCTTGGAACTGGTGTTGACCTTGCCGCCCATGTTGTACCACGCTCCATCTACGTTCTTCCAGACGGAGATATTCGAGGTAGCAGCATTCGCAAGACTGGAATCATACTTCAGCGTAATGGTGCCCTGCTGGGTCGGTTCGAGCCATTTGCCCATATGCCCGGAGTAGAACTCATTGCCGGTCTTGTAAGGATGCGAAGAGACGACGGTCTCATAATCATTGATGGACGTAGTGGATACAAAGTATCCCGGATCGATCCAGTACAGATTGGAAGCATAGCCGTAATGCGTCTTGGGCGTCAGGAATGCAATGGCACCCGAGCTGGCGCTCACTTCCTTCAGCTTGCCGTCTTGATAAACGCCTCCGCTGTCCTTCTCGCCGACCGGATTGTACTGCTTGACGGTACGGCCATCCTGCTTATCGGCGATGCCGAGCAAGACGTACTGTGAATTGAACAGGTTGATCTGGCGCGTGTTGCTCGTGCCCGGGACTGGCGTCGCGTCTCTCAGCATCGTGCCTTTGGGGAAATTAATGACAACCGAGTTCTGGAAGGCAGACAGCTTCCCGGAAGAACTCAATAAAGTCTTGTACTGGGCCCCCTGCAGCACTTCATCCGAATAGGTCACAGTAAAGCTCCCGTTAGTCTTCTGCGTGCCGGTTGTAATCGTAAACTTAATGGTGTTGACGCCCTTCTTCAGGTCTTTGAGCTGATACCGGAAAATATCCTTATCGCCCTTGATCATTGCGGTTTTGCCGATCATGATGCTGTTGGCGCCTTCCGCCTTGATGCTGACGTCAAGGAAATTCTGCTTGATAATGCTCTCATTCGGCAGTTTCGGCGACAGGATGCTGTAAGGCGGAACTTCGCGGGTAATCTGGAGCGCCTGGGATACCGTTGAGCTGTCGAGCCGCGCCGTAATTACAATCGTCCGCAGACCGGTGGTAGGCAGCGCTTGATCGCGCAGCGTAAAGGCGCCGCTCTGTCCGTTCGGCGGAGACAACTTGGCGGATGCCGGCGACCAGCTCCATTTGGAAGAATCCCAGTTGGCTACTACCTCCTGCTTGCCGTCAATGGTGATTACGATTTGCGTCGCATTGTTAACGACAAACTGGATATCGGCGCTGGTCTGGTTGGTGGTATAAGCCAGATTCGCCGTCTTGACGAATAATTGATCCGGATCGGTCGTCTGGTTAACCGGGAGCGGAACAAGGCCGGCCAGCGACGGCAGCGTATCGGGGAACAAATAGACCGTTACATTGGTTGAAATCGGGATGCCGTTGGCTGTTCCGGTCACGGTAATTTTGTTCGGTCCGTTAACGAGCGGAATACTGGTCGTATTCAGTACAAAAGAGTTGTCGATCGTCGATAACGTCGGCTTAACTACCGTACCGTTGATCGAGATGCTTACGGTCCCTTTCTCGCTTGCGGTGAAATTAATCAGGTTGCCGGTAATCTCTTTGAAGCTTCCTGTATTCGTGAAAATTTGGTTGTTGTATAAGTTGGTCAGTTCAATATAAGGGGCTGCGGTATAATTGATCGCAAAAATCTGGGAATCGACCACATTGCCGTCTTTGTCCTTCAAATCAATATGCAGAGCCTGTTCACCTTGGGGCAGACCCGTAATCTTGATCACACGGTAGCCTTCAGATGAGGTCAGGTTAGCCTCTGCCGAAAAATTGCCGGTCACCGCTTGTCCGTTCTGAAAGGTGCTGATTGCTATATTCTGCGACTTGTCGCTGGTCTTGACTACAAGCCAGAGCGGGAGCTGAAACAGGCTGGTATTCGTACTAAATACTCCCGAAGACGTATAGGACACAACCGAACTGTTGACCGAAGGACTGTACAGCTGTTGAATGCTGGTAATATAAGGCGTAGAAGCATCGCGGAAAATAAAATTGACCGGGGCGATGCTCTTCCCGTCATAAGTGCCTCCGAAAATAATGGTGTAGTTGCCGTTGGATGTCAGCTTCGGAATGTCCACTGCACTGCTATAAGGGAAGGTGATGAACTCGCCGGATACCGTGCCCGCTCCAAGGGCGAGATTTGTGCTGGTTGAGGTTCCATTATCAAAAGTAATGTTGCTGCCCGTTGTCGTATTCTTGATCTGAACAGTAACATTTTGCAGAGCCGGAGCCGGGTTGGTCTCCGGAATCTTAAAGGTGATCGATCCCGTCAATTTCCCGTCGGAAGAACTGGTAATCACATCGCCTTTGTCGATGGGTTGACCGTTCAGCTTGGTACCGTGCGAAATCCCTGTGCTCACCGGCGCATATATAACTTCGCGCGTTACCGAATACGTCCGGGTTCCTCCGTCTGTCGTTGCGACAAATGTCAGCTTGTTATAGCCGGGGGTCAGCTTGTAGTCGGCGATAACAAAAGTGGAACTGCCGCCACTGTACATTTTGGATGAATTAATCAGAACTTCGGTGGCGTTCGGAGCTTCCAGCGTGAGCGTTAAGCCTTCCGTATTGATCAGCGTAGGCTGGCTGTCGCTCAGCGGCGTGCCGTCCGGCAGCTTGATGTTGTAGATCGCCGGGACGTTGGAGAAATTGACGTAAGCCTCTCCGGTAGCTACCGTTCCGTCGGAGGTTGTACCGTAGATCGTAATCCGGTTAAGCCCCTGCGTCAGCTTGACGTTGGGGAACGAAAAATACTTTTCGTTTGTAATCGTAGGTTTGACGTCGGTCCCGTTGGATCCGGGTACCTCGACGCCGTTGACAAGGCCGACCACTTTGTAATACAGGCTGTCCGCAGACACCCCGTTAAAGCTGCCCTCTACATCGACCGTGCTGGTGTTGACACTGGTCGGAGAAGCCTGGGACGTGCTGAATTTGGTAAACGTAAAGTATTGACCGGACGCCGCGGATGCTGCTCCCGAAGCCGCAAGCGTCGAGAACAGGAGTACGGCTGCCATGACAAAACTGCCTAATCTTCTGAAACGTTTGGTCACTTGTGAAACCTCCTACTGCTGTTTTGGTATTGCTGTCTGTCTGTACCGGCGGTTGATGTCTTCTCTTTTTCTTTTATCGGAAGGGGGCAAATCAATGATTAGGGAAATACCAAAAAACCTCGCTCCTGTCAGGAGCGAGGCTTCATGGTCAGCCTTAGTACATCCAGGCTGGAAAATTAAGATTTAGACCCCTTCTCGGGGCTGACCTTCATGAATACTCTCGAAAGAAAACTTAAAAGCGGCTTCTTCGTCTGTCCGACCAGTCCGATAACTTCCGCGCCGATCTGCAGGAAGAAGAGCATAATGCAGATGACGACGAAGGTCACCCAGTTCGCTTCATAAAGCGCCGAAGAGGATTGAATCACGGCCAGTACGCCGAAGAAAGCGGCAATGCCATAAATAATGAGCACCGTCTGGCGGTGGCTGAATCCCAGCTCCCGCAGGCAGTGATGCAGATGGCCTTTATCCGGAGCAAAGATCGGTTTCTTCTGCAGCTTCCGGCGTACAATCGCAAAGAAGGTATCGGACAGCGGAACGCCGATAATCAAGAGCGGCGTAATAAAGGACACAACGGCAATCTGTTTGAAGCCAAGCAGCGCCAGCATGCCGAGACAGAAGCCGAGGAAGAGCGAGCCGGTATCGCCCATGAAGATTTTGGCCGGATGAAAGTTAAAGAACAGAAATCCTACAATGCTGCCGAGCAGCAGCAGGCACAGCATCGCCACCATCACATTGCCCATAATAAAGGCCATCGTTGCCATTGTGGCGATGGCGATGCCGGATACGCCGGCCGCCAGCCCGTCCAGCCCGTCAATCAGGTTAACGGCGTTCGTCACGCCGACAATCCAGAAGATTGTCAGCGGAATAGCAACCCAGCTCTCTAGCGAAGAATAGCTGTTGTTAAATGGAATGTTTACAAAGTCCACTGTAATATCGAATCCGAATACGACGATGCAGGCTGCCGCAATCTGTCCAAGGAGCTTGACCTTGGCCGACAGCTCAAACCGGTCGTCCAGCGCGCCGAGAAGCACGATCAGGCCGCCGCCGCTGAGCAGCGCTTGAACGAAGTCCAATTCCCGAGCGGAAAAATCATACGGGATAAAAGGCGATACGGCCAACAGGCCCAATACAAACGCCAGAAAAATACCTAGCCCACCGAGGCGCGGCATAATCTTCGTATGCACTTTCCGCGCATTCGGCACATCCGTCGCGCCAATCTTGATGGCGAATTGCTTGACGAGCGGCGTGAGGCACAGAGCCAGTCCCATGCAGACGATAAATCCGGCGATGTAAATCATTAACATTGGTTCAGTCGACCCCCATTTCTCTACCGCAATGAATTATACGCCGTTGTTTTGTCAAATCCAATAGCCCAAATCGGCGGTTTTTTGTTTATTTTCAGAAAAAACGCGGGTTTTAGCCGCGTTTCGTTACTGTATCTTTCTCCCGCAGCACTTTTACTGCGAATTTCGGCAGCGCAAGCATTCTTTTATAGCGGGTCGGCTCTTTAAGAAGCCGGTAGAACCATTCCAGACGCAATTTCTGGAAGGCAATCGGAGCCCGTTTGGACTTGCCGGAAATGATATCGAAGCTTCCCCCGACCCCCATCATAACCGGGATGCCGAGCTGCTCCTTGTACTTGCAGATCCAGGGCTCCTGGGTGTCAGCGCCCCGGGCGACGAACAGGAGATCCGGTTCGGCCCGTACAATCTCAGCGACGACTTCGTCATCCTCCGCCGGCCCGAAGAACCCGTCATGATAGCCGGCGATCACGACCCCCGGATACTGCAATTGTAACCGTCTTGCCGTCTCCTGAATCACTTCGGAGGTGGAGCCCAGAAGGTACACTTTCCAATGATAGTGTTCTCCAGCCTTCATTAATTCATGTAAAAGATCGAACCCTGCCACGCGTTCCCGAACCGGTTCCCCGCCCTTGGCTGCCGCCCACACTACCCCGGTTCCGTCGGGAACGACAAGCTCCGCGGAAGTCATAACCGACATGTAAGCCGGATTCTCCAGCGCTGTCATTACCATGATCGGATTCGCGGTAATGACATGGTGGGGACGGCGGGACTGAACCGCCTCTTTCAAATACTCAACCGTCTCTTCCATGTTCATCTTGGATACGGGAATGCCGAATATCGGTACTGCAGGCACATAGCCGTTGTTTTTCACTTTGGTATCACCCTTTGCGACGAAAATAATCAACGATATATCGGGCCGGAGCTTCGGCTTCGCGAACCAGCGCAGCGATTCGTTCCTCACGCTCCACCAGCCACTCCGTTCCGTGTTCCAGCAGCCGGAGCACTTCTTCACCGAGCAGATCGGCGTCCAGCGACTCCGTGGTTCCGACCGGCTTCACATACAGACGGCTCAGGAAATGGTCGATCTTCGGGTCATATGAAATTCCGATAACCGGCACCCGCCGTCCCGCGGCATAGATCAGACTGTGCAGTCTCATGCCGAGCAGAAGACTGCACTCCCCGACTTCCCGCAGCATGGACTGGGGACGGTCATCCGGCTCGGCGATGCTGACGCTTCCTCCGCTTGCCATCGGAACTTCCCCGAGACGCTCCATGCAGTACCGGGAAGCCTCAACGTCGGACGGGACATGGAAGGGCAGAAAGCGGATGTGCAGGGGCCGAGACTGACAAGCCTGGCGCAGGCCGTCGGCTATCGCCTCCAGCTCCCGCCGGTCCTTCTCCCAGAAGCGGACGGAAACGCCGATGCAAGGAATCGCCTCTTCGGACGGGCGAGTGCGGGAAATCTTCCCGCCGTCCTCCTCTCCGGGAAGCTTCAATCCCATGACCGGATCGGGAACGACCTGGACATCCTCCGCTCTCAGTCCCATCGACAACAGCAGAGCCCGGGACTGCTCGTCCCGCACCGAGATCAGCTTGCAGCGGCGGAACACCGAGCGAATCATCGGATAGAACCATTTCCGGTTAACCGGGCCGATGCCCTGGGCATAGACAAAGCTTGGCTTGCCCAGCATCTGGGCCAGCTTAATGACGCCCAGATAATACGGGATGCTTTTGGCGCCGGTAACATCCTGAAGGAGACTGCCGCCTCCGCTGATCAGCGCGTCGCTCTCCGCAATCGCCCGGCGCACTTCGCCGAGCGACATCCGGGGCACCGCGCGGACGCCATAGGCGGCGGTTGTCCAGGCGGGATCGCCAGAGAGCACAACGGGCACAATCTGCACGCCGAGCTCCCGCGACCAGCGGTCCAGCGCAATCAGAATGGACTGAAGCACCGCTTCATCCCCGCTGTTGCGGTAGCCGTAATAGCCGGACAGCACTATCTGGTAAGCAGGGGCGACCATTTTCTCCAACACCCTTCAACAATTTGCCAAGCCAGCACCAGCACGAGACCCAGGACAAGACCGAGGCCCAGACCGAGCAGATCGCGCACAATCGAAATCTTGATCGGGGAATGAATATGGGCGAAGGTGTCCACCATCGACAGCTGGCCGATAACGGCGACGACCATCAGGAAGATCGCATTCCGGTATTTCAGGGCCAGGAAGCCGCCCAGAATGAAGAACGGATGCGCCAGCAGGAACTCTTTGCTTCGAGGACGGACCCCGAACGTATTCTCCATGAACGTCCGGAAGCTGAGTTCCACCGAGGATGCGCTCCCGCTGTTGCCGGTACGGCTCAGGTAATACATCCCGATGATGCCCAGAACGCCTACCGCGAGCACCATAGCCAGGTTGATCGGCGTCCGGAGGAGTCTGCCGGTCTGATTCAGCACGAACTCGCCGCGGTACAGCAGGGCGTACAGCGCCACCAGCGCAATCGGCGCCAGATGCAGAAGGCTCACGCCCCGGAACTGATTCAGCACCAGGCTGTAGGTAATATTGTTCAGCAGAGCAATGACGAACGGTACAGCGCACAGCGAAATGACAGCCGTCTGCACATAGAGCGCCAGAGTGCGGCCCAGACGCTGCAAAGGGCTCTCTGCCGCGAAAGAGGACGATATCCGTGCGCCGGTGCCGTCTTTGCGCACAAGGGGCGGCCCCATCCGGTTCAATCGCCGGATTGCCAGTACGACTGCCACGGTCGGCGCACTGATGGCGGCCAGCAGGGCGAGCGCCTGCTCGAACAGCACCGGCTTGAGCACGTACAAGCCTGCGCTGCCCACAAGGCCCAGCGCCCAGGCCGGGAGCGTCAACCACGGCACGAAGTACGAAATCATCAGCGCGATCAGCGCGACGGCCCCGATAACGGCTACGAGCTTGAAGTAGCGCTGCAAGGAAGAATCGGCAACGTCAAACGCGGTCGCCGGACCGATGGTGAAGCCGTTGCCTTCGATTTTGGCGATGGCTCCGTCCGGTCCCTCCAGGCTCTTGATCAGGTTGTCGATGCTGTCGGTTACCTGAGCTTTGGCCGTGTTGCGGGCCGGCGCGGTATTCAGATAGAGCATGCGGATATTCCGGTCTTTGGTTGCAAGCGCGAACCGGTCAGCGATGGTCTGCGCACTGATGGAAGAGTCTTTCTCGCTCAGGGAATAAAGGCGGACTACATTGTAATCCAGCCTGTACGCCAGCTTGGAGAACCCCTTCTGCTGCTGCTTAATGTTCTCAATGGCAGCGATGCCGATGCCGTGTTTCTTCAGCAGATTGCCAAAGGCCGCAAGACTGCCCTGGTCCTGATCGTCGTTGAAGCCCTTAACGGATTCGCCCTCGAACAGAACGCGGGTCACCCCGAGACTCTGATAAAGGTCGAACAGCTTCTCCATCGAAGCTTCATCGTATGGGAGCGAGTCCACCATACGGGGAACGATCCGGAAGCCCTTCTGGTGCAGCATCTCCAACGTCACCGGATCGGGCGCAATCGGCTTGAGCAGTGCGTCCTCCAGCGGCGTCCGGATGATGAGCCCCCGCTGGCCGCGGAAGGTCCAGTTGGTGACGGGAATATCCAGACGTTCGAACGTGTCGCGGATGCCCGACGCCAGAGCGTCGTAGTTGGCTGCGCTGGTGAACAGCACGTACGTATAATTCTCATTCTCCGGAATGACGCTGTCGGTCAGGTTCGCAATATCCTGAGCTCCCCAGAACATCGCCCGGCGCGCCTTCCGGTAATCTTCGAGCGTGCTCTCGTACACGGCGACACTGCCGACGCCGGCCGCCTTCAGGCGGTCCAGCTGCTCGGCTGCGTAATCCTGCGGATTGGCCCGGTAACTGGCCGCCTCCGTCAAATCCCGGTAATCAAAGACGAATTCCACGGTCTTGGACGACCGTTCCGTCTTCAGTCGGTCATTAGCGACGAACAGCGCAGAGATCACGCCGATAATCACCAGAATCCAGAGCCATTTACGTGAAGCGATATTCCATTGCTGCCATTTCTGCAACACTTCAGGTTCCTCCTCGCGAAGCTTGTCCTTCCACTTCAGGACTGCTTATCTTACAGCTTGCTTGTCATTTCAGGCACAAAGTCCGGTGACGCCGACAAACCGCAGCGGCGCACCAGACTTTGAGTGTTCCTAACAGGTTCTATATTTCGTGACGTTTCCGCTTTAGGAAAGACGGTCGACGCGCGCCATGACTTCCCCGGAAAGGGCAGCCACCTTGCTGCGCGCATCCTCGACAGAGCTGCCCCGAACGGCAAAGTAAACCTTAATCTTCGGCTCGGTGCCGGACGGACGCAGGCAGAACCAGGAGCCGTCGGACAGCAGATATTTCAGCACATTCTCCTGCGGCAGACCGTCAAGACCGAGCGAATAATCCAGCACTTCGCGAACGGAAGCCCCGGCGATCTCGGTCGGCGGGTTGCTCCGCCAGTCGGTCATAATGCCCTGAATTTGGGCGACGCCGTCCTTGCCCTTGAGCGTCCGCGACTCCAGGCTCTCCAGGAAATAACCGAACTTGGCATACAGTTCCTGGAGCACATCGTACAGCGTCTTCCCCTGCGCCTTATAGTAGGCGCCGGCTTCGGCGATCAACATCGAGGCGACAATCGCATCCTTGTCCCGCGCGTAGCCGCCGGCCAGGTAGCCGTAACTCTCTTCATATCCGAACAAATACGTGTATTCGCCGGACGCTTCGAATTGGGTCATCTTCTCGCCGATATATTTGAAGCCGGTCAGCGTATTGAACACGGTGGCTCCGAAATGTTCGGCGACGGCGGCGCCCATTTCACTCGTAACAATCGTCTTGACGACGGCGCCGTTCTTCGGAAGCTTGCCCTGCTCCTGCAAACGGCTGAGGTAGTAGTAGATCATGATGGCGCCGGACTGGTTGCCGGAGAGGACGACGAATTTGCCTTCGTTGTCACGCACCACGGCGCCCATGCGGTCGGCATCCGGATCGGTTCCGATCAAGAGATCCGCGCCAATCTCCTCGCCAAGCTTCATGGCGAGCGTAAAGGCCTCCCGTTCCTCCGGATTCGGCGACTTTACTGTCGAGAATTCGGAATCCGGCTGTTCCTGCTCGGGAACAACGGTTACCTGAGTAAAGCCCACCTTCTCCAGCACGCGCCGGACCGGCAGATTGCCGGTGCCGTGCAGCGGCGTGTAGACAATTTTGAAGTCCCCGCCCAGAGTGTTCCGGATTTCTTCGGCGCCCACGCTTACGGCTGCAACCGTATCTGCATACGCTTCGTCTTCGCGTTCGCCCAGCCATTCCAGGAGGCCGGCGGCTTCCGCTTCTTCCCGGGTGATCCGCTTGACGGCGTCGAAGGAATCAACCTGGAATATGTAGGAAATAACTTTCTCCGCTTCGTGCGGTACCAGCTGTCCGCCTTCGGCGTTGTACACTTTGTAACCGTTATACTCCGGCGGATTATGAGAAGCGGTGATGACAATGCCGCCGGTCGCCTTCAAATGGCGGACGCTGAACGAGAGCTGCGGCGTGGAACGCAGGGAGGGGTACAGATACGCCTTGATCCCGTTGCCGGCCAGCACCAGCGCCGCTTCCAGCGCGAATTCCGGCGAGAAACGCCGCGAATCATGGGCAATGACGATTGACGGGCGTCCTTCTCCCGAATGACTCTCCAGAATGAATTGGGCAAAGCCCTGCGTCGCCCGGCCCACGGTATAGCGGTTGATGCGGTTGCTTCCCGCGCCGATGACGCCGCGGAGTCCTCCCGTACCGAATTCCAGATCCCGGTAGAAGCGCTCTTCCAGCTCCTTCGGGTCATTCTCCAAGGCACGCAATTCCGCCTTCGTCTCTTCGTCCACGGATGCGTCCTGCAGCCATCGCTCCAGAGTCTCAGCAGCTTTTGGACTAAGTTCAGTCATCAGAATCTCTCCTTCATCTCTATGGTCTAATTCAGAGCAAACATAATCTCGCCTTCGGCCACTTTCTTGTCTCCAACCTTGGCAACCGCACTTCCCTTGCCGATGCTGCCTTTTAGCCGGGTAATCTCCACTTCAAGCGTCAGCGTATCCCCGGGCACCACCTGTCCCCGGAAACGGAAACCGTCCAGTCCGGCCAGAAAACCGATTTTGCCGCGGTTGGCCTCTACGCCAAGAATGGCGACGGCGCCGACCTGGGCCAGCGCTTCAGCGATCAGGACGCCGGGCATTACCGGATAACCGGGAAAATGTCCGGTAAAGAACGGCTCGTTCACCGTTACATTCTTGAGACCGACAGCCCGCTTGCCCATCTCGATCTCGATAATCTTGTCCACCAGAAGAAACGGCGGCCGGTGCGGAATAATCTCTTGAATCTGATTGACATCCATCATGTGACGATAACTCCTTCCCCATTCACAGGCATGCATAAACAGCGTCCGAGCAGGCAAGAATAACAGATATCCTTCACCCGCTGCAGAAGTGGAGGTTAAAATAAGGGGCCTTCGCCAAGAGGGCCCTTTTGCGTTGACAGTCCCCCTCATTATACCCATTCCTTGAACAAAAAGAAAACTCCCTTTGCACAGGAAATGCACAAGGGAGTCCGCTTCACGGAATGCTTTGCCTCAGGAGGCAAAGACCAGATCATACACATGCCGCCATGTGCTCCACTGGAACACATCGGCGATCTCTTTCTTGCCCATTACCACGTATCCGGTAACGAGGCCGCCGCCGAGGGCGGCAATCAGCAGCAGGGGAATCAGGAACCACTGGATGATCTTCCAGGCCGAACGCTTGCGCCGCTTCTGCGGCGGTTCCCCGTCCTTGACCTGTTCTTCAGCCTGACGGCTCATTGCATCACCTACCCGCGCATAGTGTTGGCGAGGCCCAGCATCTGGTCCCCGGAGGAAAGCGCCCGGGCGGCCAGCTGATAATTACGCTGGACCATCATTAATTCGGACATTTGCTTGCCAAGATCCACGTTCGACTGCTCCAGATACCCCGAGCGGACGCCGACGCCCGATGCCGGATCGTCGACCGCCGCATTACCGGCCGCGCTGAAGGCCTGCGTTTCGGTCAGCCCGGCGGCCAGCACGAACCGGCTGCCGTCGACCGCCTGGAGAACGTTCTCGGTCCGCGGAGCGACAATCTTCAGCGTGGAAGCAACCACCGCCGGCTCGTTCTCGCCCCGCTTGGTCAGCACCTGGCCCTTCTCGTTGATGGCAGCGTCCACCCCAACCGGCACCGTAACCGGCGCCCCCGCCGTGTTCAGAACCGCATTCCCGCTGTTGTCCACCAGACGCATCCGGCCGGCATTGGCGGAATCGGGTTCAAAGTGAAAATCCCCCTGACGGGTATAAGTAGTGGTTCCGCCTACCGACACGGCAAACAGCCCGTTCCCCTGCAGCGCCAGATCGGTCGGATTGCCCGTCTCCTGCATCGCTCCCTGCTCCCAGTTCGCTCCGCGCAGCGACAATTGACTGCCAAATCCCAGATTGAAGCCCAGCGGCGTAGCCCGGCCGTCCATCTGATAATCCTTGGACTGCTGCTGGACTCGGGTCAGCGTATCCTCGAACGAGGATTCCTTGGTCTTGTAGCCGGCCGTGTTCAGGTTGGCGATATTATCGGCGATCAGATCCAGCCGCTGCTGCATGGCGCTCATCGAGACCAGCGCGCTGATGGTGGAGTTGTTCATTTACCCGTTCCTCCCTTATACTCGGCCGACTTCGTTGACCGTCTTCTGCAGGCTGGTGTCATAGATCTGAATCAGCTTCTGATTCGCTTCATAGGCGCGATAAGCGGCATTCAGATCGACGCTGACCTGGGTCGCGTCAACATTGGAGCCTTCAACATAGCCCTGGCGCAGATCAATATTGTCAGCGGTCGTCGGCTGCCGTACTCCGGCTCCGTCTTCGGCATGGTAGACACCGCTGCCGTCCCGGACCAGCTTCTCGGGGTTGTCCACCACGCTGATGCCGATCGCTGCGCCCGAAGGCCGTCCGGTCTTGTCCAGAATCCGGCCCTGTCCGTCCACGCGAAGGCCGCCGTCCGCAACGTTCAGCGCATCGCCCTTCAGCGTCAGCGGCTGCCCGTCGGCGCCGAGCACCCGGTATCCCTCGCTGCTCAGCACCTCGCCCGCCGCCGTGACGGCGAAGCTTCCGTTCCGGGTGTACAGCGCCCGGCCGCTGGCGTCCTGCAGCGCAAAGAATGCCTGCGGCCGGTACTTGACCTCGCCCTGGTCATTAATGAATTTGCCTGTCGCATCAAAAACAATATTCTGGCCCGTGGCCGGATCGACGGCCTCCAGTTCGCCGGCGAGCGCGAAGTCCGTGGATTTGCCGCTCTCGATCAGATCGCCCTGCCGGTACTGGTTAATCGCCTGTTCCGCGAACACCCCTGTGTTCAGCTTGCCGATCGGCTGGCGAACGCCGCCCTGCATGGCCGTAATCATCGCTTCCGGGAAGGAATGGCTCACGCTGTCGACCTGCTTGTATCCGGTCGTATTCAGGTTGGCGATATTCTGGGTCGCCGTGTCATGTCTGCGCTGCTGGGTCACAAGCCCGGCAGCAGCCGTATATAAACCTCGAATCATGAGGATCACTCCTTTGCTACAGGTATATATCGGCTGGTCAGAACTTTTTCTTAACGACTTTGTCCAAATGATCGAGCATGATTCCCGTGCCTTTGACCACGCAGTGCATCGGATCTTCCGCAACCCACACCGGAACATGCAGCTCTTCGGCGAGCAGCTCGTCCAATCCGTTCAGCAGCGCCCCGCCTCCGGTCAGCACAACGCCGCGGTCGATGATGTCCGCCGACAGCTCCGGCGGTGTCCGCTCCAGTACCGACTTCGCCGCCGCAACAATGGAAGAGACCGGGTCCCACAGCGCTTCCTGCACCTCTTCGGCGGAGATGGTCAGCGTCAGCGGCAGTCCCGATACCATATCGCGGCCGCGGATATCCATCTCCGCCTTCATGCCGCCAGGGCGCACGTTGCCGATGGCCAGCTTGACATCCTCGGCCGTCCGTTCCCCGATCAGAAGCTTATACTTCTGCTTGATATATTTTAAAATGGCCTCATCGAACTTGTCCCCCGCAATCTTGATGGAGGAGGCGGTCACGACGTCGCCCATAGAGAGTACGGCCACATCCGTCGTTCCGCCGCCGATATCGACGACCATATTGCCGCTCGGTTGATAAATATCCATACCGGCTCCGATGGCAGCCGCCTTGGGTTCTTCTTCCATAAAGACTTCCTTGGCGCCGCTGCGTTCAGCCGCTTCCCGGATCGACTTCTGTTCAACGGACGTAATATTCGTGGGGGCACAGATCAGAATGCGGGGACGCGCGTACCAGCTCCGGCCGCCAACCCGGTCGATGAAGTATTTGAGCATCGTTTCCGTAATTTCAAAATCGGCGATGACTCCGTCGCGAAGCGGACGGATAGTCATAATATTGCCCGGTGTGCGCCCGACCATCCGGCGGGCCTGTTCGCCTACCGCAAGGACCTTCTTGGTGTCGCTTTCCAGCGTAACCACGGAAGGCTCATCCAGCACGACTCCTTTTCCCTTAACATGTATAAGCACATTAGCCGTGCCGAGATCGATTCCGATATCCTTGCTAAGCATAATGAAAAAGCCCCCAAAGTATTATTTTAATTGGATTAACCGAGGTTGATACCAAATTTAAAAATACCATACTTTAGGGGACGGATACAATGCAAGAACCCTGGAAAACCGCCGAAAAATGCAAAAGTTTACGACTTTGCCGCCACTGCCACTTCCCGTTTCTTTCCGGTCGACTTTTTGTATTTGATTTTGGTGGCTTCTCCCCCCCGAAGATGGCGGACCTGCTTGTGATATTCGAGAATGTGCTTCACCTGATCGGCCAGATCCGGGTTGATCTCCGGCAGACGCTCGGTCAGGTCCTTGTGCACCGTACTTTTGGAAACCCCGAATTCTTTGGCTATGGTCCGGACCGTGTGCCTGGTTTCCACGATGCAGCGTCCGATTTTGATCGTCCGTTCCTTGATGTAATCGTGCACGCTCCCGCCTCCCAACTGTGGATAGTTTGGTACATTATATGAGGGGCGGGCCTAGATATTCGCGCTTTGCGGACCAGACAGGCCGGGACAGACCCATTTAATTTGCCGGACAACCGTCGGATAGTCCCGTTTAACCGAGACTTGACGCCTACCTCCGGTTTGCGCAAAAAAGCCAGGAGCGGCGTGCTCCTGGCCGGGCAGACTTATTTTTGCGGAAGCAGATCCGCAGGATTGACGACCTTGCCGTTCTCGTACACTTCAAAGTGCAGGTGGTTTCCGAGATCCTTCTCCAGTTCGTTGCGTCCGGCGGCTGCCAGCGTCTCGCCCTGCTTGACTTCGTCGCCGACCTTAACCTTGGCCTCGCCGACGCTCTGGTATACCGTCTTCAGATTGCCGTCATGCGTAACTTCAATGACATTTCCGAGCACCGGCACATCTTCGACCCGGGTTACCTTGCCGCTCAGGGCCGCCTTGACGTCGAACTCCTGATTGTCCTTGCGGGCCAGGTCAATGCCGTTGTTCGTCATGAACGTGTCGCCGCTCTGAACCATGGCCTGAACGTGATTCTCATCCGTACCATTCTGGTCGTAATACGGCTTCACGACTTCAATCTCGCCCGGACTTGCGACCGGCCATGCCAGATTCTCGGCCGAGGCTACTACCGGAGCGGCGTCCTGATCCGGCGTCTTGACGTCGGCGCTTCCGGACTGCATTCCTCCGACATCCTGCGAGACTACAGCGGCGGTGTCGGTCTTCGGCGTCTGCGTGCCGGCGTCCTGGTAGACCCACACCAACGTTAGAATGATAGCCGCTGCCGCCGTATACACCGCCGGGAACACCCAGCGTCTGGACAACATTTTGTTCCAGGTGGAAGGCTGATGCTTGGTTTCTCCCGATTTAGGTTTGAGAGATTCCTCCTGGGACGGTTTGTTTGTTTGATTTTCATTCATTTTGCTCATCACCTCAGTAACCAGTGTTACCGGGGTTTGGGCATTTATACGTTTCTTTCACGTTATTTTTTCAAAAGAGTCGAGACTTGGGCAAAGCCGATTCCCGTGTAGTAGTGTTCGAGAATCATGGTCGCTGTCGATCCCTCCAGCGCCATCCCGTTCGCGCCCCACTGGCTCATTCCGACCCCATGGCCGCTGCCGTAAGAAGTAATGGCTATGCCGTCTGGCGTAAGCTTCCAGGTGAACTGGCTGGAACGGAGTCCCAGCTTCTCGCGCACCTCGCGGCCGGTGAAGGTTACGCCGTCGATCTCGACGGCCTTGACCCGCTTGCCGGCGGTCACAGCCTCCAGCCGGAGCTGCGGAGCCGCGCCGGCGGCGGACAGCCCGCGCAGTCCCGTGAGACGATGCCGGGTCTTGACGCCCGCGGCGGCGGAGGCGGACGCGCCGGCGGACCCGGAATTCTCCGGAGTCCCGGCGTTCCCCAGGGCCTCGGCCCCTGCCCGAACAGCCGACAGGCCCAGCTTCTCCCGCAGCTCCTCGCGGCTGAAGGTGACGGTCACCGTGTAGTTGGGAGCCAGCTCCTTGTCCCAGGGACTCGCGACACTGCGCAGATAGGGAATCGTCGCCTTCCAGTAATCCTCCGAATTCTCCGTATATCCCCCGCTGGAAGCGAAGAAAGACGCCGTGATCGGCTCTCCGCGGTACGTCATCACAATGCCCCGCGTCTCCCGGACAGCGCGGCGGATCTTCGCCAGGTCGGCATTCCTGCCTCTTCTGGCCCAGTCCCGCTTCAAGACGGCCCGCGAGATATAAGCCTGGTGGCTGACCGTGTCGGTGACATCGGCCTCCGGAACCGGCGCGCCGCTGTGGTCGCCGGACCGCAGCCGGCGGACAATGAACGTGCGGGCGGCGATAGCCTGGGCCTTCAGCGCTTCCAGCGCGAAGTCGGCCGGCATCTCGGCCGCAACCACGCCGCTGACGTAGTCTTCCAGCGGCAGCGTCTCCATTTGTCCGCTCCGCGACAAATAGACGGATACCTCCGGCTGCGCGGCTTCGTCCGCAGCCGGAGAGGGCGCCGCCGCAGGCGCGGGCGGCAGCGGAGCCGGCGCGTGGTGCCGCAGCGGCACCACGGCCAGCGGCAGCAGCAGCGCCGCAAGCAGCGGCGCCGCCGCCAGGGCCGCGGGCGCGAAGCGGCGCGCGCCCCGGCCGTAAGGGTAACGGCGGCGGAACTCTTTCATTCGGGTTCATCCTCCTTGCCTCAATTCATCCGTATACTCATAGTTATGAGATTAGGAGGCAGGACAGAACCCTGTAACGGAACAAGCTTCGGCCCGCGCACAAAAAAAAACGGGACCCTAAGGTCCCGTCTTATATAACAAAGTTATAGGGATGTCTGCCATAGAAGCTCTCAGCCCAAGGTAGGCTGAACCTGAAATAGCGGAACGATCTCCTCGGCCTGGGCAGCGGCTGCCTCGACCTTCGCCGTCTCCGGCTTGCTTCCGATTTCGGTCGCCTTCTCCTCCAGCGAGATGCGCCAGATATCGGCGCCGAGGCCCTGAAGCTTCTCGGCCAGATGTACATAGCCGCGATCAATATGATGTGTACCGCTGACTTCGGTGGTGCCTTCGGCTACGAGTCCGGCCAGAATCATGGCCGCTCCCGCACGCAGGTCGGTCGCACATACCTTGGCCCCGACGAGCTGTGCCCCGCCGGTAATAATGGCCGAACGGCCCTCAATCTTGATCTCGGCGTTCATGTTGTGGAATTCATCGACATGCATGAAGCGGTTCTCGAAGACCGTCTCCGTCACTACGCTGGTTCCCTCCGAGCGAAGCAGCAGCGCCATCATCTGGGACTGCATATCCGTCGGGAAACCCGGGTAAGGAAGGGTCTTAAGATCTACCGCTTTCAGCGGCTTGTCGGCGATTACCCGCACCCCGTTCTCATCGGGAAGGATCGTGACGCCCATTTCCTCCATCTTGGCGATAACCGGGCCCAGATGATCGGCAATTGCGCCCTCCACATAGACGTCGCCGCCCGTAATCGCGGCAGCCACCATGTAGGTGCCGGCCTCGATCCGGTCCGGAATGACCGTGTGCCGCACGCCGTGAAGGCGCTCTACGCCTTCGATCCGGATGACGCCGGTGCCTGCGCCGCGGACGATCGCGCCCATGCTGTTCAAATAGTTGGCGAGATCGACAATCTCCGGTTCCTTGGCGGCGTTCTCGATCGTGGTTACGCCTTCGGCAAGTGCCGCCGCCATCATAATATTCTCCGTCGCGCCGACGCTGGCGACATCCAGATACACTTTGGCACCGCGCAGTCTTCCGTGGCTCCGGGCTTCGATGAAGCCTTGGCCCAGACTGATCTCCGCGCCCAGCGCTTCAAAACCTTTCAAGTGCTGGTCAATCGGCCGGGTGCCGATGGCGCAGCCGCCGGGCAGCGAAATACGCGTCCGGCCCAATCGGGACAAAAGAGGTCCCATTACGAGAAAAGAAGCCCGCATTTTCCGCACCCACTCATAAGGTGCTTCACAGGTCGCCAGTTCGCGTGCATCCACTTCAATTACATCATTGGAATATGTAACGCCCGCACCCAGAGATTCGAGTACTCTGCTGATGGTCATCACATCATCGAGCGGAGGTGCGTCGATGATGACGCTGACTCCTTCTTCTGCCAATAGAGAGGCGGCTATGATCGGTAATACAGAGTTTTTAGCGCCGCTTACCTTTACGCTTCCGGTCAATTTTCTGCCGCCGCGGACGATAAATTTGCTCATCTTCTTCGTTCCCTCCGCGTCCATTATTTTCATTGTAGCTTGTGTCATTACTCCGTATCAAGTTCAGCGTCTTCCGCGTCCGCCGCCGCGGCCACTCCCCGAAGGAGTGCTGCTTTTCGTTCAGTGTTTGCCATTGAAATCGTTATTATTCGGCGAATGACTTGGCTCTATAGCTTAAGACATTAATAACCGAACCTTCGCATCTTAAAACAGGCGGCGCATTTGCAGGCTCCAGCCCAGGTAATCCAGCAGGAAGTTTGCCACAAAGTGTCCCAGCACGATCGCAAGCAGCAGATGGAGAAGCCGCCCTTGAGAGCTCTTGGGATATCTTATGATCGTATCCAGCTTGAGGTTCTGCAAGGACCACCATGCGATGGCCACACAGAGCAGCGATACGGCCATGGACAGAATGCCGGCGGCACCCGTCGTGTTCGACAGCTCGGTGGCTAAATTCTCTTCCATGGGAACCCCCTTGTCTATGCCTGTCGCAAATCGACTCTTATATCATACTTGCGCTTCAAGAAAGAATCCAGTACTTTTACAAATATTTAAGCAACTTGTTACTTGTAAACGCTATCTAGCATCAATGTCCAGTCAGCAATTACAATCTGACATCAGCTGCTGCCTTCTCCTTCTCACTCCGGCTCGTTCTTAACAGAGAATTCCTTGCGTCTCCCCTTAATTTCTGATGACAAAATGAAAAGCAGCCCCGCCCAAGGCGAGACTGCTCCTGTTTTTAGTGGTGTCCACTACGGGAGGACACTTTAATCCGTGTAACCGCCCGCTGGAGAGCCAGCTCGGCCCGGCGGTGATCGACCTCGTCCATCTTGCCGCGGGACTGAAGACGGCGCTGCGCGCGTTCCTTGGCCGCCTCGGCCCGTTCCAGATCAATCTCGGCGGGCAGCTCGGCGCTCTCTGCGAGAACGGTTACCTTGTCTTTATGCACTTCGAGAAAACCGCCATGAACGGCGAGCGTTGTCGTGCCTTCTTCCGACTTGATGGTCATTGGCGCGACCCGGAGCGGAGTCACCAGCGGAACGTGTCCCGGCAGAATGCCCAGTTCCCCTTCGGCGCCAACCACGCTAAGGCTGTTGACCCGCTTGGAGTAGACCAGGTGATCCGGCGTGACGATTTCAAGCAAAAAGGTGTTCACTTCCCATTCCTCCTAACCGCTTTACCTATGCGCCCGGGGCATGAGCCTCCGGATTACAACGTTTTCGCTTTCTCCACGGCTTCTTCGATCGTTCCAACGAACAGGAAGGCGGCTTCGGGCAGATCGTCATGCTTGCCGTCCAGAATTTCCTTGAAGCTGCGAACCGTCTCCTTGATCGGCACATATTTGCCTTTGAATCCGGTGAACTGTTCCGCAACATGGAATGGCTGGGACAGGAAGCGTTCGACTTTACGGGCACGGGCCACGATCAGCTTGTCTTCTTCGCTCAATTCGTCCATACCGAGGATGGCGATAATGTCCTGAAGCTCGGTGTAGCGCTGAAGCAGCTGCTTCACGCCCTGAGCGACATTGTAGTGCTCTTCGCCGACAATCTCCGGAGCGAGGATACGCGAGCTGGAAGCCAGCGGGTCCACGGCCGGGAAGATGCCCTTCTCGGAAATTTTACGCTCCAGGTTGGTCGTTGCATCCAAGTGAGCGAACGCCGTAGCCGGAGCCGGGTCGGTATAGTCATCGGCAGGCACGTAGATGGCCTGGATGGAAGTAACGGAGCCCTTCTTGGTGGAAGTGATCCGTTCCTGCAATTGGCCCATTTCGGTAGCCAGCGTCGGCTGGTAACCTACCGCGGACGGCATGCGGCCGAGCAGGGCGGATACTTCGGAACCCGCCTGCGTGAAGCGGAAGATGTTGTCGATGAACAGCAGCGTGTCGCGTCCTTCTACATCGCGGAAGTATTCCGCCATCGTCAGACCCGTCAGTGCCACGCGCAGGCGCGCGCCCGGCGGTTCATTCATCTGTCCGAACACCATCGCCGTCTTCTTGATAACGCCGGAGTCCGTCATTTCATGGTACAAGTCGTTTCCTTCGCGAGTACGTTCGCCGACGCCGGCGAACACGGAGATCCCGCCGTGCTCCTGGGCGATGTTGTTGATCAGTTCCTGGATCGTAACGGTCTTGCCTACGCCGGCGCCGCCGAACAGGCCGATCTTACCGCCCTTGGCGTAAGGAGCCAGCAGGTCGATTACCTTGATGCCGGTCTCCAGAATCTCAGCCTGGGTAGACAGCTCATCAAAGGTTGGAGCCTGACGGTGGATCGGGTTCTTCTGAACCGGACCCATCGCTTCGCCGTTGTCGATCGGGTTGCCCAGTACATTGAACACGCGCCCCAGCGTGGCTTCGCCGACCGGAACCGAGATCGGGCTTCCCTGGTCGATGGCATCCAGTCCGCGGACCAATCCGTCCGTGGAGGACATGGCAATGCAGCGAACCAGGTTATCGCCCAGGTGATTGGACACTTCCAGCGTCAGATCGCTGTGACGGCCGCTCTCGGGAGTGGCCTGGATCGTGATCGCGTTGAAAATTTCGGGCAGCTGGCCGCGTTCGAATTCGATATCGACGACCGGACCCATAATGCTGACTACGCGTCCTTTATTCATTGAATTGTTCCCCTCCTCGTATCTTCAAAAAGAAAGGGCGGCGCAACCGCCGGCCCCGCTTGCCCTGTACGCCCCTTAGCCCGGGGCGTGAAGGCGAACTAGCCCTGCGCGTTGGCGCCGGCCACGATTTCCGTAATTTCCTGTGTAATGGCCGCCTGACGGGCCCGGTTATAGGTCAGCGTAAGATCGCCGATCATCTTCGATGCATTCTTCGTCGCGCTGCCCATGGCCGTCATCTTCGCGCCCAGCTCGCTTGCCTTGCCGTTGAGGACCGCGCTGTAGATCAGCGTCTCGGCATACTTCGGCAGCAGCACTTCAAGCACGCCTTCCGGAGAAGGCTCATACTCATAGCCGGCCTGCAAAGTACCCGGTTGCGGCTTCGCCGCGCTCTGCGGCTCCATCGGCAGCAGACGCTCCACGGTCGGAACCTGGCTGATGGCGTTCATGAACTGGCTGTAGCAGATATAGACTTCATCCAGCTTGCCTTCCTCGAACTGGCCGACTGCCGAATAGGCGATCGACTTAATGTCGGCGAAGCTTGGCGTATCCGACAGCTCCGTAATTTCCTCCAGAATCGGGTAGTCCCGGCGGCGCAGAAAATCGCGGCCTTTCCGCCCGATCACGAACAGACCGTATTCGCTCTTGGAAGCGTGCCGTTCGGCGAGGGTCTGGGTGACCTTGCGCAGCAGGTTGGCGTTATATCCGCCCGCAAGACCCCGGTCGGAGGTGATGATAATGTAACCCGTCTTCTTCACCGGACGGCTGACCAGCATCGGATGCTGGACTCCCGTGGTGCCCGAAGCGATGCTGCCCACCACTTCCTTCAGCTTCTCCGCGTAAGGGCGGGAAGCTTCCGCTTTCTCCTGCGCCTTTCTCAGCTTGGAGGCGGCAACCATTTCCATCGCCTTGGTGATCTGTCTCGTATTCTGAACGCTCTTGATTTGGCGTTTGATGTCACGCATGCTTCTTGCCATGTTTTCACCACCTCAAAGCTTTGGCGAAGCCAAAGCTGGCTTCGTAAGCATAATCTGTGCTTTGGCGAAGCCAAAGCTGGCTTCGTAAGCGTAATCTGACAAGCATTATAATCCGGGTTCTGCCCGCAGCCCGGATCCGAATGAACCGCGGGAAGATCGGTTAATGATAGAGTATGGATAAGGCTTAACTTACAGCAAAGCCTTTCTTGAACTTCTCGATGGTGTCCTTCAGCGCAGCTTCATTGTCGGCTGTTAGATCCTTCGTATCGGTGATCGACTGGATGATTTCGGAGGCGTTGCTGGCCACATAGGCAAGGAACTCCTTCTCGAAACGTCTGACGTCCTTCACCGGAATATCGTCGAGGAAGCCTTTAACCGCTGTGTACAAGCTGATCACCTGATGCTCAACTGGAAGCGGCTGGCCGGTTCCCTGCTTCAGAATTTCCATCATGCGGGCGCCGCGGTTCAGACGGGCCTGCGTCGATTTGTCGAGGTCGGAGCCGAACTGCGAGAATGCCTGAAGTTCGCGGTATTGGGCCAGATCCAGACGGAGCGAGCCGGCAACCTTCTTCATCGCCTTGATCTGGGCGGAACCGCCTACGCGGGATACCGAGATACCGACGTTGATAGCCGGACGCTGGCCGGAATAGAAGAGGTCCGATTCCAGGAAGATCTGCCCGTCGGTAATCGAGATGACGTTCGTCGGAATGTAAGCCGATACGTCGGAAGCCTGGGTCTCGATGAACGGCAGAGCCGTCAGCGAGCCGCCGCCGAGTTCGTCGCTCAGCTTCGCAGCGCGTTCCAGAAGACGGGAGTGGAGGTAGAAGACGTCGCCCGGGAAGGCTTCGCGGCCCGGAGGACGGCGGAGCAGCAGGGACAGCTCGCGGTAAGCGGCGGCCTGCTTGGACAGATCGTCATAGATAACGAGAACGTGCTCGCCCTTGTACATGAAGTATTCGCCCATTGCGCAGCCGGCATATGGAGCGATGTAGAGCAGCGGAGACGGTTCGGAAGCCGAGGCCGTAACCACGATGGTGTAATCCAGAGCACCGTGGCGGCGAAGCGTTTCAACAACCTGTGCAACCGTGGACTGTTTCTGTCCGATGGCCACATAGATACACTTCATGCCGTTGCCCTTCTGGTTGATGATGGCATCAATGGCGATGGCGGTCTTACCGGTCTGACGGTCGCCGATGATCAGTTCGCGCTGACCGCGGCCGATCGGCACCATCGCGTCGATGGCTTTCAGACCGGTCTGCATCGGTTCATGAACCGATTTACGGTCGATTACGCCCGGCGCGCTGTTCTCAACGGGACGGAATTCGGTCGTCTCGATCGGACCCTTGCCGTCGAGCGGCTGGCCGAGCGGATTGACTACGCGGCCCAGCAGCGCTTCGCCGACTGGCACCTGCATGATGCGGCCGGTTCTTTTTACCTGATCGCCTTCACGGATTTCCGAATATTCGCCGAGGATAACGACACCGACGTTGCTCTCCTCCAGATTGAGCGCCATGCCCACTACTCCGTTGGAGAATTCCAGCAGCTCTCCGGCCATGGCATTCTCCAGGCCGTATACGCGGGCGATCCCGTCGCCGACTTGAATAACCGTGCCGATTTCCGCTACTTCGATATCGGCTTTGTACTGCTCGATCTGACTTTTGATCAAAGTGCTGATTTCTTCAGGTCTGATGCTCAATTTGTTCACCCCTATCTTCTGTGCTTGTCGTTAAAAGATTTCTCTAGACGTTCCAGCTTCCCGGACAGGCTTCCATCGTACAGCTTATCGCCGATCACAACTTTCAGTCCTCCGAGCAGGCTCTTGTCGATTACATTGGTAATACGGATTTTGCGTCCGGACAGCGCGCTGAACCGCTCCGTTACGGCCGCCTTCTCTTCTTCGTTCAGCTCGTAGGTCGAGTAGACCACGGCGTCGGCGATACCCAGACTTTCACCTTCGATCCGGAGATAGCTCTCCAGAAGATCATTCAGGATCTCCAGTCTGCCGCGCTGTACCAGCAGTTCGAGCGTGTTCAGGACCGGGCCCGACACCTTGCCTTCCAGCGTCTTCTTCAACACAGCCAGCTTGTCTTCCCCGGAGATCCTGGGCGTTCCGATGAATCGCTGCAGGTCGGAATCGGCATTCAGCGCATTCACCAGACTCTTCAGCTCTTCTTCTACTTCAAGCGTACGCTTCTCTTCAAAAGCAACCTCGAACAGAGCCTTCGCGTATCTCTTGGCGACTACCGCATCCTGGCTCATGACCGGCCTCCAACCTCTTTGAGGTATTGATCGACCAGCTGTTCCTGAGCGGCGTCAGGCTGCACTTCCTTCTCCAGCAGCTTGGATGCAATCTTGACCGAAGCGGCGCCCAGTTCGCTGCGCAGAGCTTCGACCGCTTTGTTCTTCTCGTTCTGGATATCGCGGACAGCGTCGTCTTTAAGGCGGGCCGCTTCCAGCTTGGCCTGCTCGATCAGCTGCTCGGACTGCTTGCTGCTCGTCTGTCTGGACTGCTCAATGATCTCGTAAGCTTCCTTGCGCGCTTCTTGCAGCGCCTGCTTTTGCTCTTCGACATAAGCGACCGCCTGCTCCCGCGTCTGGGAAGCTTCGTTGATTTGCTGCAGTACCAGTTCCCGGCGCTTCTCCATAACGGAGAACAGCGGGCCGAACGCGTATTTGTTAAGCAGGAAATAGAGAATCAGGAACGCGATCAGCGCAAGCACCAAAGATGTGATTGAAAAATGCACGTGTGGGTCACTCCTTTCCGATGACATGCGGCCGTGTACGACCGGTTATTCGGCTCTTTATCTTCTCTTAGGGTAAAAAAGAAAGCGCGGAGGGCCGTGGCCTTCCCCGCCAGTCTATTGCATGGGTTATTTATGCGCCTGTGTAGAAAATGAACGCCAATACTACACCGATAATTGGCAGGGCTTCAACCAGACCTACACCGATGAACATCGTTGTCTGCAGAGTGGACTTCGCCTCTGGCTGACGGGCAATACCTTCTACCGTCTTGCTGACGATCAGACCGTTACCGATACCGGCGCCCAGCGCGCCCAAACCTACCGCGATAGCTGCCGCGATATATGCCATAACTCCCATTTTAATAAATCCTCCTTAGATGTGTAATGATGTATTGGAATTCAGACGAACTTGCGGACGTCTGTCTTGAAGCTAATGTTCCTCGTGCGTGTCAATCGACTGCGAGATGTAGACAAACGTCAGAATCGTGAAGACGAAGGCCTGAATCGATCCGACAAATATACTGAAGCCCTGCCAGACCATCAACAGCGGAATCGCTGCAATCGCGCCAATCAGATTGAGGGTTCCAAGCTTGATAATGACGGAGATCAGCACCTCGCCGGCAAAGATGTTGCCGAATAGACGCATGCCGTGCGTCAGCAGCTTGGAGAACTGCTCGATGATATTGATGGGCAGGAAGAAGGAGAACGGCTGCAAGTAATGCTTGAAGTAGTTCTTGGTGTTCCTCGTGATGCCCAGGAAATGCACCAGCACAAAGATCATCAGAGCCAGGCCAATCGAAACGGAAGCATCGGCGGTCGGAGATTTCCACCAGGCGACGCCGACTTCAGCTTCTTCGCCGGGGTTGTCGATTTGGGCCTGATGCAGTTTCTCTGTAACCGAGACAATCTCATGCCCGAAGATGTGGGCCTTGCTGGCATCCGTATATTCGGTAACCACCCCGAACGGAAGGCCCAGCAAATTAGCTACAAATATGAACATGATGAGCGTCATGCCCAGCGACAGATATGGCTTGCCCTTCTTCAGATCCATTGTACTGGAGATTAGGCCCTGAACGAACTCAACGACCCATTCCATAAAATTCTGAAGCTTGCCGGGGTTCTCCACCGACAGATTGCGGGTAGCCAGACGGGCGAGGACAAAGACGATAACGCAGGTGACGACCAGCATCAGCACGATTGACAGATCGAAATCCAGGCCCCACAGATTAATAACCGGTGACTCATGTATCATGTTTCTCACCCCTTTCTCTCCGCGAAGTTCGATCTTCATTAAAGACAGTGATAAACCCTACGATGAAAATGGTAAACTGTCCGGCTACAAGACTCGCACAGACAGCAACTTCATTAAAGTAATGAGGGTACTCAAGCGGAAGCAGAATCGCCAGAATGGAAGTCGCAATCCGGACTCCGAATCCAAGCGAGGCTCTCTTCCCTCCCCCTGCGGCTGCATTGGCTATTTGCTTGATCTTGAAGCCCATGTACAGCACATTGAGGCAGCTGACCGTCGCCCCAAGCACTACTCCATGAAAAACGGTCCGGCGATGCGGCATGAGCTCGGCCACAAGGAGACAGATCACGGCGATTCCCGCAATGCTCATGGTCAGCAACCTGGTTAACTTTGCGGAATCATCCATCAATATCCCTCATCATTCTCTTGATTACAGCGAAGATGCTTGCAGCGCCCGACAGCATCCCGAATAATACGCCCAGACCGATCCAGAGACCGGGGTTTCCCCACATGCCTCCGACCCATCTTCCGAGAAAATAGCCTCCGAGCGTACAGCCTGCCAGATCAACGCCAATTGCGCTTACAAGGCCCATGGCTCTAAGCGCTTTCCCCGTATTGGGATCGCCGCTTCCAGGCTGGCCTGGCTGATTCATAAAATCCCCACCCTTGGAATTCCAATTCATTTTACTGAATGTTACAAGAGTTTGTCAATGCAGTGAAAGCGGCGTCACAGAGGGCTGAAATTATGAAAATAATCACAGCATTTTGTTCCAAAACCATATAAACCGTACAGTTTCACTGTATGTAAAACAAGCGGCTCTTACGATTAGGAATTTGCCTTGCTCAAGCTATTTGTGAACATTCTGTTAAATTGTTCGGGACGCTCTTCAATAACTCCGAAATGGTGAAGAATCGCATTGACAATCCTCTGCGACGCTTTGCCATCTCCATACGGGTTGGCGGCCCGGCTCATCGACTGATAGAGGTCTTCATCCGTCAGCAAAGCATGTGTCCGTTGATACACCTTCTCTTCATCCGTCCCCACCAGTTCCAGCGTGCCGGCCTCGATTCCTTCCGGACGCTCCGTTGTATCGCGCAGTACCAGAACCGGTACGCCGAAGGAAGGCGCTTCTTCCTGAAGACCGCCCGAGTCGGTCAGAATCAGGTGGGTATGCGGGTAAAAATTATGCAGATCCACGACATCCAGCGGATCGATCAGCTTGATTCGGGGGTGATTGCCCAGAATCTCGTACGCCGGCTCTTTGACGGCCGGGCTTGGATGTACGGGATAGCAAATGGCGATGTCCTCGAACTCGTCTGCGATTCTTTTGATGGCACGGAAAATATGACGGTGCGGTTCGCCTTGTGATTCCCTGCGGTGCGCCGTCATCAGAATTAGTCTTTTTCCGGCTGCCCAATCCAATACCGGATGCCGGTAGCCCGGCTGTACGGTATATTGAAACACATCGGTTACGGTGTTGCCTGTGATATAAATACTTGACTCTTTTTTATTCTCGTGTCTCAAATTTCCCGCCGACCAGTCGGTCGGAGCGAAGTGAAGATCGGCCAGAACGCCTGTCAGCTGACGGTTCATTTCCTCCGGATACGGGGAAAGTTTGTTCCAGGTCCGGAGGCCCGCTTCGACATGCCCCACCTGAATCTGCTGCAGGAAAGAGGCGTAGCTGGCTAAGAAAGTCGTCAGCGTGTCGCCGTGGACCAGCACAATGTCCGGCTTGGCTTCCCGCAGTACCGGCTCCAGTCCTTCCAGCACCCGGATGGAGATCTCGTTCAGCGTCTGGCGGTCCTTCATCACGTCCAGATCATAGTCCGGCGTGATCTCGAATACCTCCAGCACCTGATCGAGCAGTTCACGATGCTGGGCCGTCACGCAGACGATAGTCTCAATGTGCTCGGGATGACGCTTCAGCTCCAGCACGAGCGGCGCCATCTTGATTGCTTCGGGACGCACGCCAAATACGGTCATTACTCTAAGCTTGGACATAATTCTTCCTTTCCTCCGCCTCGAAGGGCGGCTTTATCGGCTTCTGAGGATCGCTGCGTTACTTAGTTCCGTAGAGGCGATCCCCTGCATCGCCAAGACCCGGAATGATGTACCCATGCTCATTCAGATGGTCGTCGAGAGCGGCTACGTAAATATCGACGTCAGGATGGGCTTCCTGAACGGCAGCCACGCCTTCAGGCGCAGCAATCAGGTTCATCATCTTGATCTGTGTGCAGCCCCGGTTCTTCAGCGAGGTAATCGCCGCAATGGCGGAGCCGCCGGTAGCGAGCATCGGATCGATCACAATCAACTCTCTCTCCTGAACGTCGGTCGGCAGCTTGATGTAGTACTCCACCGGCTGCATGGTCTCCGGATCACGGAACAATCCGACATGGCCGACCTTGGCCGCCGGCAGCAGCTTCAGGACACCCTCCAGCATGCCGAGACCTGCGCGCAGAATCGGAATCAGCCCCAGCATCCGTCCGGAAATTACCTTGCTCTCCGTCTGAGCGACAGGAGTCTGAACGGTCATGTTCTCAAGCGGAATGCTCCGCGTAATTTCGTATGCCATCAGTGTTGCAACCTCGTCGACGAGTTCCCGGAACTCCTTCGTGTTGGTCCGCTCGTCGCGGATAAATGTCAGTTTGTGTTGAATAAGCGGATGATCGCAGATCACCAATTTGCCCATATGCTTGTCCCTCCGGCCCTTATTGTACTCACCGGCCGTTAACCGGCCCTAAATCCTGTTTATTATATCATCCCTGCCTAAGCATTTCACCTTATGTGGAAAAGACGAAAACTTAACATGCGTTTTCATTATTATTCGCTGTGTTTCACAATTTTTTCATGAAAATGAATGAAATTTGTTTGAACGCAGATCGCCTGATTTCTGAAAATTCCATTAAGGGTTCCGCTTACAATTGTGGCCAAAACATGGCCGAAATAAAAAGCCCCGCCTGTAGGTGAACTGTGACCCGGATTGTGGACGGTAAATGTAAAGGGCCGGCA